>CAVOVZ010000012.1:0-29780 GCA_963699985.1 Terriglobia bacterium | reverse complement strand
TCCCGCCGCCTCCACCACCCAACCTCGTTGGGGTGAGTGTCGGCGCCTTCCAGGAAAGCTGGGTTCGCGCCGCGCAGCGGGAGACGACTTCCAGCGACCAGGAGCCGAGCGAGAGCGATCTCCACCCCACTTTGCTATTCGCTCTCGAGCGAGTTTCGCAGACGCTCGATCATCGCATCCAGGTCGCACGAGGCGCGCACTTCGTCGCCCGTCGCCCGTCTGGTCTTGGAAACCAGGTAGCGTCTGGACGCACCGATCATGTCGGCTGCCCTGTCCAGCCGCGCCATGTCGCCGGGGCCCGGGGAGGCCGTCAGCTTGACCTCGAGGGCCCACCGCTCGCGGCCGAGGTCCAGCACCAGGTCGAGCTCGTACTGGTCGCTGGTCCTGAAGTAGAAGGCATCGAACCGTCGTCCGGAAGAGCTCAGCACACCGATCGCCTGCTCGATGACGAAACCCTCCCAGCTCGCGCCGACCCATGGCTGGGACAGAAGCGTCCGTTCGTCCGGCACGTTCAGCTGGGCATGGAGCAAGCCCGGTATCGCGCCAGTAGACCTTGGGACTCTTCTGATCAGACGTTTGCGGATGTTGGCACGACATACGGGGGCAGACGGCGGATGAGGAACGCGGTTACCAGGTAGTCGAGGTAGCTGTTGATCGTGTGATAGGACAGGCCGAGACTCTGGCCGATCTGCGAGGCGTTCCACGTCTGGCCGTGCAACGCGGTGAGCATGCGCAGCAAGCGATCCGTCGTCTGCGGCCGCGCCGGCAGGCCCCAGCTCGGGAGGTCGCGCTGGGTGAGCAGCGCCAGATAGTCTCGCTGCCACTGAGGATAGCGTCTGCTCCTCCAGGACGCCGCCGTCGGATTCCCCCCACCCACAGCAACTCGCGGGCCGACTTCGTCACCGCCCGCCAGAACGGTGCGCAGCCCGACGATGATAGCCGCCGGCGAGCCAGTCGACACTCGGCGCATCACAGGCTGAAACCCATCCCGCAGCAGGAAGCGCCCCATGCGCTTGCGATCGCGATCGATGGCGCCGCGCAGCCGCGGAAAGACGTCGGGCCACGATTGCGCCTCGTCGAGGATTACGACCTCGCCCGCTCTGTTTGAGACGTTCCCATTCGAGGTCGAGCCGCAGAGTTGGCTCCTGCTCGAGATCGAAATACAGGCCGCCGAGAGCGCGGGCCAGCGTCTGTTCTCCCGCTCTGCCTCGGCCCCACCAGCACGACGGCCGGGAATTCCAGGAGCCGGCGCCGGATCAATCGGCCCACGTGGCGAGGAATCATGGATCTTGCATTATAGAGATCGAGTTCTATTTTGCAAACACGCCGGCGGATTCCCGGCACCGCAGTGCAGGTAGCCCGTCGTGCTCCCGCACCGCCCCATCTTCCTCCGGTCCCGGTCCGCTCACTCTCGTTTGGGAGGAGACATCGAGGACGCGGAATACCGTTCCCGCCGCCTCCACCATTCCTCCAGGACTCAGGGGGACTCCAGGGGACGCCAGTGGACTCCAGGGGACTCGGAAGGGCGGCGGAAGCGTAGGCCGGTGCATAACATAGCCGCGTAAGTCTTGCACCGCCGCGGTTTAGCGAAAAACCGAGGCCAAGGGTTCGATTCCCGCCGCCTCCACGATCGAAAGAAGTCGAACGGGCTGTCCGCGGCGGGTCGCCCGGCGGTGGCTCGAGGAGGGCGAGCGTCGGCAGAGTCGACGTGGCGCGGTAGTAGGGCGGGCCGATGTCGCCTCGAATGGGCGCGATGTTGACGGTGTCGAGGAGCTTGCGGAGGAGCAGCGCCGAGTGCTCGTTGCGCCGCTCGAGGACTTCCTGAAACGTCGCGACTCGTTCCTCGATCCAGGCCAGCGGTTCGAACCCTTTGCAAACGGGTTCACCACCCGGCCCCGCGCATGTTTCGGACCTTCTTTTTTCGGTAAACGATGAAAAAGCGTGCTACGTTGCGTCCCCATGAGATCCGTGACCGAAGGGAATCGGATTTCCCTCGACGAGCTTCGCGATTCCGCGGCCGGGGCTTCGGCGACATGGTCAAGGCGGTCGTCGACGTCGAGCGGCGCGTCATGATCGTCGACGCGGACCTCCACGCGGACGAGGAGGCGCAACTCCTAGCGGAGGGCTCTCGACAAGAGGATCTGTGGGGAATCAACCTCTATCCGGACTTGCCCGGAAGTGACTGGCTCGAGTTCGATTCGCTGATCAACTTGCGCCCGTCGTTCGGCAACCGTTCCCGGGCCGTCGATGATCCGACGATCCGGGGGAGGATCGCGGATCTCGTGCGCGACCTGGTGATTCGGTGAGGGACCGTCGTCACGGCGCCTCGATCGCCGAGCGCTGGTTCACCTTTTCGCCGGCGGAGCAATTGGGGAACGTCGGCAGCGAGGTCAGCCGCGTGCTGAAGTGGAGATCCCGCAATCCGGAGATCGCGACGGGAGCGCTCCATCGAGCCCTCGAGTTGATCGACCTGACGCTAGACGACCCGCGCCACCGGGCCTCGCTCGCCCGACTGCGGGAGATTTGCAGGGCCCGCGAACTGCTACTCGATTTCCTGGTCGGGCCGAACCACTACCGCTCGACCGAAGAGTCCTTGCAACGCTACTTCGACGCCTTCGGCATCGCCGCCGTAAACAGTCGGTCAACAGCCCGAACGCCGCCAGGTTCCTAGCCTGGATCATTCATGAAGATCCTACTGCGACGACGAACCTGCCCATCCTGCTTGACGTCCTCGGGTCTCCGGCCCTGCGACGTACGGCACAGTACGTCTCGGGCCCGAGCCCCTGCGGGCGCCAAGCAGGACGGGCATCTTCGCGGTCTCGCTACGGTTCTTCATGAATAATCCGGGCTAGGGACGCGGTTCGATTCCCGCCGCCTCCACCACGCAACTTCCTCGGGGGACGCCAGTTTGCGCTGGCCCAGACCGCCCCTTGCATTTCAGGAGTTCCACTCCATAATTGCACGGATGATCCCCCGCCGGCTCCTCCCCACGCTCACCTCGGCCCTGGCCGAAGCTCCGGCCGTGGCGCTTCTGGGCCCGCGCCAATCGGGCAAGACCACCTTGGCGCTCGAGGTGGCCAAGGCTCGGCCGGCGATCTACCTCGATCTCGAGTCCGAGGCCGACCGGGCCAAGCTCTCCGAGCCGGAGCTCTACCTCTCTCAACACGAGGACAAGCTCGTCATCCTCGACGAGATCCAGCGCACGCCGCAGCTCTTCCGGAGCCTGCGCGGCCTCATCGACTCCGGCAGGCGCCGCGGACGGGGCAAGGGGCGCTTCCTCGTCCTGGGCTCGGCGTCGATCGACCTGCTCAAGCAGTCGAGCGAGTCGCTCGCGGGGCGCATTCGCCATCTGGAGCTCGCCCCGCTCGACGCCGGCGAGGTCGGAGGCAAGCGGCTCGACGCTCTCTGGCTGCGCGGGGGGTTTCCGGAAAGCCTGCTGGCTGCTTCCGATGCGGCGAGCCTGCGCTGGCGCAGGGATTTCATCCGCACCTACCTCGAGCGCGACATCCCACAGCTCGGGCCGCGCATCCCCGCGGAGACGTTGCGCCGGCTCTGGACGATGCTCGCCCACCAGCAGGGCGGCCTGCTCAACGCCGCGGCCCTCGCCCGTGCCTTGGGGGTCGACGGCAAGACGGTGGCCGCCTACCTCGATCTGCTCGTCGACCTGCTCCTCGTGCGCCGCCTCTCCCCGTGGCACGGTAACGTCCGCAAGCGGCTGGTCAAGTCGCCCAAGGTCTACGTCCGCGACAGCGGGCTGGTGCACGCGCTGCTCGCGATCGATGAACGTGAGGCGCTGCTTGCCCATCCCGTGGCCGGCGGGAGCTGGGAGGGCATGGCGATCGAGTCGCTGCTCGCCGCCGCGCCGACCGGCACCGAATCGTCCTTCTTCCGCACTGCGGCCGGAGCGGAGATCGACCTGCTGCTGAAGCTTCCAGGCCGGCGCAAGCCGTGGGCGATCGAGGTCAAGCGAGGCCTCGCGCCGAAGCTCGAACGAGGCTTCCGGCTCGCCTGCGATGCGCTTCGACCGGAACGGAGCGCGGTGGTGTATGGCGGCGCCGAGCGCTTCCCGCTCGGCGAGGGCGTGGCGGGCTCTCCCTCATCGAGCTGTGCGAGGAGCTTCTCGCGGCGTGAGCCTGTTCCAGTTCCTCCAGCGGACGCGCATGTCTCTCGATCGGAGGGCCATGGCTTGCCAGTGGCCGTCCCCGAGAAGCGCTCGGAACGGTCGCGTGGGCGCGTGTAGCGGGACTCTTCCCGCGCGCGTGACGCGGGACACCGTTCCCACCGCCTCCAGTAATTCTCTAGGACCGGGGAGGACTCCAGGGGACTCGGTCGGGTGGCGGCGGCATGGGCCAATGCAACAGATACCCGCGTAAGTCGTGCACCGTCGCGAGTTATCGAAAAGCCCCAGCTTCGGGTTCGATACCCGCCGCCTCCACCACCACGACCGATGAGTTCACATCACGAGCAGGCGAACCACGGTCGCACATGATGAGCCCGCCGCCGGTAGGCCGCGTCGCCTCCATAGACGAGAATGCCCTCCGCGTCGCCGGACATCCCCACGTACCGGTCCAGTCCACCGAGGAAGTCGGAGGCCACGGTGCTCCCCGACTTGATCTCGACCGGAATCCGCCGCGCACCGAGATCGATGAGCACGTCGACCTCGTGGCCGTGCGAGTCCCGCCAGAAGAAGATCGGTGCACGCTCTCCATGGCGCAGGAAGAGCTTGCGGAACTCCGTGATCACGAAGTTCTCGAAGATCGCGCCGCGAAGCGGATGGCGCGCGAGGTCCTCGCCTCTGCGGATACCGAGAAGATGGCAGAGCAGGCCCGTGTCCACGAAGTACAGCTTGGGGCTCTTCACGAGCCGCTTGGAGAAGTTCTCGTGGTGTGGCCGCACGAAGTCGATCACGTAGCTTGCGCGAAGGATCGACAGCCAGCGCTTGGCGGTGACGTGACTGACGCCGGCGTCGGACCCGAGCGCTGAACTGTTCACGAGTTGGCCCGCGCGCCCGGCGCACAGGCCGATGAAGCGAGTAAAACTGTCGAGGTCGCCCAATCCGGCGATCGTGCGGACATCGCGCTCGACGTAGGTCCGGAGGTATCCATCGAGCCAGGACGCCGGGTCGAGCTTGCGGTCGTGAATTCGAGGGAACGTCCCCGAGAAGAGAACGTCGTCGACGTGGGCCAAAGGAGGCTCGGCCGCGCCGGGAACTTCCTCGAACAGGTGGTCCGGCGTTCGAGCCTCGCGCCCCCAAAGCTCCGCGAGCGAAAGCGGGAGCAACTCGAGAATCGCCGCGCGTCCCGCGAGCGACTGGCTGATCTTCTCGGACAGGAGGAATTGCTGCGACCCCGTGAGCAGGTAGGGACCGCCTCGTCCATCGTCCACGACACCCTGAATGTAGGAGAAGAGGTCCGGCGCGCGCTGGACTTCGTCGAGGATGACTCCCGGAGATTTCCCCTGTCGGCTGAGGAAGCCTCTCGGGTCCTCGCTGGCCTCCTGCCGGTTCTGCAGATCTTCGAATAGCGTAGCGAAATCCAGGAGTGGCGCCGCGCCAGGTCGTTTGCCGGATCGCGGGCCGGTCGAAGCGACCGGGAACGGTCCCGGAGCGCCGTCAGCCTTGCGGCGGGATTCCGCATGAACATCGCCGGTCAGGTACCCCACGCCGTTTTGGCCCATCGAGAGTCGCGGCGCCGATTGCCCGCCTGACCGCGTTTGCGCATCTTTCCGCTTCCCGAATGGGCGGGCGTCGGGCCGCCGCGCAAATCCGGGTTGTTCAGGTCGCAGGATCGACTCGTTCTGCGTCGCCCTCGGCCCCTGAAACATGGGGAAGTCCCCGTCCCCATGGGTAGGGAAACTGTCTCGCGCCTCCACCATCTCTCCAGGACTGGGGAGGACACCAGTGGACTCCAGAGGACTCGGCCGGGTGGCGGAAGCGTAGGGCCTTGCAGCGGATAGCCGCGTAAGTCGTGCTCCGCCACGCATTGGTGAGAAACCCGGGCTTCGGGTTCGATGCCCGCCGCCTCCACCAGCGACCCTTCGGTCGCGAATACCGGCTCCGTGCAGGCGACTTGTCCGTTCCCGATCGGGGGTCGCCGCGACGGCCGGCTTGCGTCCGGTACTACCAAACGCTAATATCGCGGCACATGGTCAAGCGGCCCTACTGGGAGAAACGGCTGATCTCGTCCTTTCGGCTTCGGTCCGTCGTGTGGCTCATGGGCGTCCGACGCGTCGGCAAGACCGTTCTTGCACGCTCGCTGCCCGGGTTCGAGTACCTGGACTGTGAGCTGCCTCGTGTCCGTCGGCTCCTGGACGATCCCGAGGCCTTCCTGAAGAGCCTGGGCCGAAGAGGCGCGGTCGTCCTCGACGAGGTGCACCGGCTCCAGGACCCGGCCGCCGTCCTGAAGATCGCCGCGGACCATTTCTCGCATGTGCGGGTGTTGGCCACGGGATCCTCGACGCTCGGGGCGTCCGCTCGTTTCCGCGACACGCTCGCGGGAAGGAAAACGGAGGCGTGGCTGACTCCCATGTGCTGCGCGGACCTCGCGGCCTTCGGGAACACCGACATGACTCACCGCACCCTGCACGGGGGGTTGCCCGAGTTCTTCTTGGCGAGGCACGTGCCTGAGGCCGGCTTCCAGGAATGGATGGACGCGTTCTGGGCCAAGGACGTGCTGGAGCTGTTCCGCCTCGAGAGGCGAGCGTCGTTCCAGCGGTTCGCGGAGCTCGTCTTCGCCGACAGCGGCGGGATCTTCGAGGCCACGCGTTTCGCGCGTCCGTGCGAGGTGAGCCGCCAGACGATCTCGAACTACCTCGCCGTTCTGGACGCCACCTTCGTGGCTCATGTGGTGCGGCCGTTTTCCGGAGGCACCACGGCCGAGATCGTCTCGGCGCCCCGGGTGTACGCCTTCGATACCGGGTTCGTTTGCGAGCATCGGGGCTGGCGCGACCTGCGCCGCGAGGATCTGGGGGCGCTCTTCGAGCACCTCGTCCTGAACGAGCTTCACGCCCTCCTGGGCTCCCGCGCTTCCATTCGATACTGGCGGGCCAAAGCGGGCCCTGAAGTCGACTTCGTCCTGGATCGCCCCGGCCGCCCGCTGGCCATCGAGTGCAAGTGGTCGGCGAACTCGTTCGACCCCGGTGGGATCCAGTCCTTCCGGCGGCGCCATCCGGGGGCGATCAACCTCGTCGTGGCGGGGGATGTCGACCGGCCCTTCGATCGGAGCTACGGCACGCTTCGTGTGCGGTTCCTCGGGCTGAGCGACCTGGCCGGTGTGCTGCCCCGGAATGCGAGTCTGCGGCGCGCGTAGGATCTCGTGTCCAACCCGTTCCCAGAAGTGGGGTGAACGGCGGAGGAGTACTTCGTCCCGGGCCTCCACGGGACAACTGCGCGACCCGTTCTCGGAGAGCCTCTCCAGCCATGGAAGGGCGTCCTGCGGCCCGTGGGGTGGGCGGAGGGACACCGTTCCCGCCGCCTCCACTATTCCTCCAGGACTGGAGGGGACGCCAGTGGACTCCAGGGGACTCGGAAGGGTGGCGGAAGCGTAGGCCGTGGCGTCGGATAGCCGCGTAAGTCGTGCACCGCCGCGGTGTAGCAAAGACCCCGGGCCGCGGGTTCGATTCCCGCCGCCTCCACCACGATTCGCCATAGGTGGTGTGAACTCCGGGCCGGCCGGTGCGAGGCTTCCGTCACAAGTCCAGAGCGAAGCGAATCGACAGCGCGACCTCTCGCATTCTGCCCCGCCCCAGTCTCGTGATCAGGGCTCCGATCTTCCCCTTCGAGACCGTCTGGATGTGGTCGAGGTTGATGGCACACTCCCTCGGCATCCCGTCCTCCGCCGTCAACGGGACTTCCGAGGGGATCTCCCGAATCGTCGAGGTGATGGGAGCGACCGTGACCTCGCCCAGGTATTGCAGGGTCGCGTCCCGCGTGAGGATGAGGACCGGCCGCTTCTTGTCGGGACGGGAGAACTTGAACCAGCGGACGTCGCCCCTATTCATCGTCCGGCCAGATCTGCTCGCCTTCCCAGACCCCGAGCTCTCGATGCGTCACGGGATTGCGTGCGTATCCATCCCGGTGCTTCTTCTCCAGTTCCCGGACGCGGATTCTTTTCAAGGCCTCGCGCAGCGCCTCGCGGGCGAACGCCGAACGGGTGGTTCCCAGGCGTTTCGCCGCGCGGTCCACTTCGCGTACGAGAGATTCTTCCAGCGTCATCTGTACCGTTCTCACAGCTCGTTCCTCATGGCCATAGAATGTGGATTCAAATAGCTACGATAGTCCACATTCCACTTCGCGGCCACGGCTAGGTGTACGACAGGAAAGCGAGGAGGGGCTGAATCGAAGCGAATCGGGGACAGCAACCGAGACTCGCCAACACGCAACTCGTTCACACCACGGGGCATTGTGCGAGTTTCGGTTGCTGTCCCCGATTCGCAGCATCGTCTCCTCACTTTCCTGTCGTACACCCTCCACGGCTCGATCCGCTCCATCGAGAACGCAGGGGAGAGAGAAGCGGCTCGCAGGGATTCACCGCGTCGCCGATCGAGCCGGCCTTCGCCGTCGCGCAGGTCACCGGGGAACTCGGAAGGATCTGCTTCCTTCCCGTCGCGTTTCTCGGGTCGAAGGACCCACGCTTGCCCCGCGAACCCTCCGGGATGTTCGATAGGACCCGGCGCGGATCGCCGCGGGTCGACACCCGGTCGCGAGATCGCACGGGAGCAGGATTCCCTTCCCGACGCACTCGGATCCTGGCGCACCGAATGATTCGGGCTACAGCTTGCGCTGGGCCCCAAGGGCGGCCCAGGTCAGAAGGACGAGCGCCACCACGCTCACCATCAGGAGCATTCCCGACGGCATGAACGTGCCGGTCTTCGCCAGCCGCATCGCGAACGTGATGCACAGCAGGAGGCTCACCACCGCGCCGATCCACAGGCCGGCGACGGGGGACGAACGCGAGATGAAGAGCGCGACGAAGAGCAGCAGCCCGCTCACGGCTCCCGCGATGAGGGAGGGACGCGAGCCTCCCTTGACGTACCCCATCACGCCGCCCACCACCATGAGGAGCGCGTACACCAGCAGCACGATCTGACCGAGGCTCATGGCAATCCTCCTGATGATGAAGCGGCCAGCATACTACTTCCTGCTATGCTTCGAGGGCACGTCGAGCGACGCCCTGCCGGAGGAGGAAGAGGAGTTGATCGCCTTCGACCCCGACCTGGTCGACCGGCGCCTGCGCGTGCTCCGGATGCTCGCCGCGGCCATCCCCGCAGGCGTCGTGCTCTTCGTCACGGTCGCGCTCGTGTGGGTTGGCGCGAACGCGGCAGGGCTCTCGGCCCGTTCGGGGACGAAGCTCTCCATCCTCGCCGTCGCGGTTTCGGTCGGGTGCGTTCCGCTTTCCCGGCTGATCTCCCGTCTGACGACGCGCTCCTCCATCCGCCGCCTCGCCGGCGCCGCCGGGATGTCGCGTGCGGAGAGTCCCGGTGAAACCGCCGGCCTGGCCGAGGCCGTTCTCGACGCCCGGCAGTCTTCGACGGTCGCCGCGCTGGGAATTCTCGAGGTGGGGGGCCTCCTGGGATGCATCGCCTATCTCCTGGAGGGCCGCGCGACGGCGCTCGTCGCACCGATCGTCTCGGTGGCCGCCATGGCGGCGGAATACCCGACCGCCCGTCGCGTCCATGCGTGGCTTTCGGAGCAGGCCGCGGAGATCGAGCGGCTGCACCGAAGCAGCTGAGGCGAGAGAGCCGTGGCACCGGAAGACGACCTCCAGGAAGCGGCGCCCGCACTCGAGGTCCTCTCCGCCGGCGAGAGGCGCTTCGAGAAGCTGCGGGGCCGCGCCGGTGCGATCCTGGCCCCGGCCGTATTCCTCTTGATCCTCGCGCTGCCCTTGACTGGTCTGAAGCCGGAAGCGCACCGGCTTGCCGCGGTGATGGCCGCCGTCATCGTTCTCTGGATCACCGAGGCGCTTCCGATGCCCGCGACCGCCATGCTCGGCGCGGCGGCCTGCGTGCTCCTCGGGATCGCCCCGGCCAAGGAAGCCTTTGCGCCGTTCGCCGACCCCCTCATGTTCCTCTTCATCGGCTCGTTCGTCCTGGCGAGGGGGATCTTCCTGCACGGCCTGGACCGCAGGCTCGCGTTCGGAGTGCTCTCCATCGGTTGGGTGGGCGCGCGCCCTTCGCGGATCCTGCTCGCGTTCGGCGCGGTGACCGCGTTCATCTCTGCCTGGATCTCGAACACCGCCACGACGGCGATGATGTTCGCCATCGGCATGTCCATCCTCGGCTTTCTCTTCGAGCTGGAGAAGGAAGGAGGCCCGCGGATCGGACCTCGGTACGCGACCGGCCTCATGCTCATGACCTCGTTCGCCGCTTCGGTGGGAGGTCTCGCCACGCCCATCGGAACCCCTCCGAACGTGATCGGGCTCGGCTTCATCCGCCAGCTCGTGGGTGTACGTCTCCCCTTTTTCAAGTGGTGCGCGATCGGCGTCCCGGTGGTCCTGACCCTTTTCGTGTGCCTCTACCTTTACATGAACCGCCTCTGTCCGGCCGGCGTGCGCGAGATCGGCGGAGCGGCGGAAATGCTGCGCCGAGAGAAGGAGCGGCTGGGCCCGTGGACTCGCGGCCAGCGCTCGGCGCTCGCGGCGTTCCTCGTCACGGCAGCGCTCTGGGTCGTCCCCGGCCTCACGGCCCTCGTGCTGGGCGAGGACTCGTCGCTCTACCTCGAGATGAGCCGCCGCCTTCCCGAGGGAGTCGCCGCGGTGATCGGCGCCGCGCTGCTGTTCGTCCTGCCGGGAAACGGCAACGAGCGAGCGATCTCGTGGGCTCAGGCCGCCCGCATCGATTGGGGAGTGATTCTCCTGTACGGGGGGGGCTTCGCCCTGGGCGTGCTTTCCTTCCAGACGGGTCTCGCCGAAGCGGTGGGCCGAGGCCTCACCGGGCTGCTCCCGGTGGGGAGCGGGCTGGGCCTGCTCTTCGCGTCCACCGCCGCCGCGATGCTCGTTTCCGAAACCACGTCCAACACGGCCTCCGCCAACATCATCGTTCCCGTCGTGATCGCCATCGCGAAGGCCTCCGGAAGCGACCCCCTCGAGCCCGCGCTCGGGGCCACGTTCGGCGCGAGCCTGGGCTTCATGCTCCCCGTCTCGACTCCCTGCAACGCCATCGTCTACGGATCCGGCTACGTTCCCCTCTCGAGGATGATCCGCTACGGCGCGATCCTCGACGGAGTCGGGGTCCTCGTCGTCACCGCCATGGTGAGGCTCCTCGTCCCGTTTCTGCGCTGACCCGAGCGCAGCGATTTCCGAGGAGCGGCTCGACAGGGACGGGGCCGCGACCTACGTTCCCCCCGTCGGCGGATAGCCCGGACGATTCACGAAGCTTCGTCGCGAGAATGACTTCGGCGAGCTCAGTCGCGCCAAAGTCGTTCGCACCAGGAGCATCGTGAATCTTCCGGGGTAGGGGACATGACCACCGCGAGCACACCGGAGGGATCGGACGGCGCACGGCCCGGCCAGGCCGGCAACCACGGGGCGCAACCGCTCCGCCGCGACGTCCTCGCCCCGAGCTTCAGGCGCCTGCTGGCCTCCCAGGCCTGGATGTGGCTGGTCATCGCGGTGACCATCCTCTTCGTCGCTCGCGGTGCGACCGTGATCCTCGTGGCGAGCTCCGAGCAGGCGGAGCTCCGCGCGCTCATCGCGGCCATCGGAAGACTCGATTCCCTCGAGCTGTCGCTTCGCGAGCTGGGCAAGGGGGTCACCCCGGCCGAGCTCGCCCGGGGAGAGCCCTCCGGAGACGATCGGTGGAACCGGCTTCTGAGCCAGGTTGGCGACGCGGTGGCCGAGGCCCGCACCGTCGACCACGGCCTTGCCGCCGTTGAGCGCTGTCTCGACGAGGTGAGCGAGGCGGCGCGGCGGATGGACCGGATCCGGGGCGACGCCGTGCTCGCCGCCGCGACGCCCGACGACGGCGCAGGAGCGGACGAGCGCTACCGCGACGAGCTCACCCGGGCGGTGGACTCGGTGGAAGCGGTCGTCTCCACGCTCCGGAGCAGGCTCGGCTCCCTGTCCCTCGATCTGGCGGATCACTGGCGTCAGCTGAGCCTGCTGGTCTGGGTCTCGTGCGTCGTTGCCCTCCTCACGGCGGCGCTCTCCGCGGTCTACCGTCGAGACCTGAAGCGCAGGAAAGAGGCGGAGAGCGCGCTCGCGTCGGCCCAGTCCGGCCTCGAGATGCGGGTCGACGAGCGCACGGCCGAGCTGTCCCTGGCGAACGCGCTCCTGACCGACCAAATTCGCGAGCGTCGCAAGACCGAGGAGCGACTGCAGCGGTACGCGGACCGACTCGCCCGCTCGAACGCGGAGCTGCAAGAGTTCGCGTACGTGGCGTCCCACGACCTGCAGGAGCCGCTCCGCATGGTATCGAGCTACGTCCAGCTCCTCCAGCGCCGCTACCAGGGGAAGCTCGATCAGGACGCGGACGAGTTCATCGGCTTCGCCGTGGACGGTGCCGAGCGGATGAAGCAGCTCATCCGCGACCTCCTGGCGTACGCGCGGGTCGACTCTCAGGAGCGCGTCTTCGAGGCGGTGGACTGCGGCGACGTGTTCTGCGAGGTGCTCCAGAACCTGAAGGTCGCCGTCGCGGAAAGCCGCGCCGAGGTCACGGCGGGACCGCTTCCCGTGGTGACCGGCGATCGAACGCAGCTCGTGCAGCTCTTGCAGAATCTCGTGGCGAACGCCATCCGGTTCCGCGGAACGCAGCTCCCCCTGATCCAAATCGACGCACAGGTGCGCGGCGACGTACACCTCGTCCGCGTGCTGGACAACGGCATCGGGATCGATCGCGCTCACTTCGACCGGATCTTCCGGGTCTTCCAGCGGCTGCAGCCGCGCAGCAACCAGGACGGGACCGGAATCGGGTTGGCGATCTGCAAGAAGATCGTGGAGCGTCACGGCGGGCGGATCTGGGTCGAGTCGGAGCCGGGCAGCGGAACGACGATGCTCTTCACCCTCCCCGTTCGCAGCCAGGACCCTGCGGCGGCTTCTCGATCCGCCTCCCCACCCGAGTCGATCGAGGCGGAGCTCCCGCAGGAGGCGGGCCGGCCCGACGCCGAGACCGTCGGCGCCGCTTCCGCGAGCCCCCGCTTCGGCCGTCGGGACCGCTCCGAGTAGAGGAGCCGCCGGCAGCCGGCCGTGGGTCCGGCCCCGAGGATTTGGTCCCATCTGCTATGGTATCGGGCGTCTGAACGTCTCGACCGTGTGCCGCCCGAACTTGGGCAATCCCCTGACGGACAACGCGAGACCGGGGAAAGGCCAGAGGAACCGCTGTGATTACCGATCTGGAACGCGTTCGAAACATCGGCATCAGCGCCCACATCGACTCCGGGAAGACCACCCTGACGGAGCGCATCCTCTTCTATACCCAGCGCATCCGGGTCATGCACGACGTCAAGGGGAAGGACGGCGTCGGCGCCAAGATGGACCACATGGAGCTGGAGCGCGAGCGGGGGATCACGATCCAGTCCGCCGCGACCTACTGCGAGTGGGCCGGGCACTTCGTCAACATCATCGACACGCCGGGCCACGTGGACTTCACCATCGAGGTCGAACGCTCGCTCCGCGTCCTGGACGGCGCCATCCTGGTCCTGTGCGCCGTGGCCGGAGTGCAGTCGCAGTCCATGACCGTGGACCGTCAGATGCGCCGGTACGGGGTCCCGTGCATCGCCTTCGTGAACAAGGCCGACCGCACGGGGGCGAACCCGCTCCGCGTGGTCGAGCAGCTCCGGGAGAAGCTCAAGCACAACGCGGTGCTGCTCCAGATCCCCATCGGCCTCGAGGCCGATCACCACGGGGTGGTGGACCTGGTGACCATGAAGGCCAGGTACTTCGACGGTCCCGCCGGCGAGACGATCCGCGAGGAGGAGATCCCCGCGTCTCTCCGGCAGGCGGCCAGCGAGCATCGCCACGAGCTGATCGACCGGGCCTCCCACTTCTCCGACGAGCTGCTCGAGGCCGCGCTCGAGGACCGCGTCACTCCCGAGATGCTCCGCGCCGCGGTGCGCGCCGGCACGCTGAAGCGCGAATTGACCCCCGTCTTCGTCGGCTCCGCGTACAAGAACAAGGGAGTGCAGTCGCTCCTGGACGGCGTGACACACTACCTCCCGGCCCCGACCGAGGTGGCGATCGACGCGCTCGACCTGAGCCACGACGAGCAGAAGATCCACCTCGAGGCGCGACCCGACGCTCCGTTCGTTGCCCTGGCATTCAAGCTGGACGACACGCGCTTCGGCCAGCTCACCTACATCCGGATTTACCAGGGAACGATCCGCAAGGGCAACACGATCGTGAACGCCCGCACCGGTCGCGACGTGCGCGTCGGGCGTCTCGTCCGGCTGCATGCCAACGAGATGGAGGACATCTCGGATGCATCCGCCGGCGACATCGTCGCCCTCTTCGGCGTCGATTGCGCATCCGGGGACACGTTCACGGACGACAAGATCCGCGTGACCATGACGAGCATCCACGTCCCGCCGCCGGTGATCCACCTCTTCCTGAAGGCGAAGGACAAGAAGGCCCAGGCGAACGTGGCCAAGGCCCTCCAGCGATTCACCAAGGAAGATCCCACGTTTCACGCCCGCGTGGACGAGGAGTCGGGCGAGACGATCATCTCCGGCATGGGCGAGCTCCACCTGGACGTGTACGTCGAGCGCATGAAGCGCGAGTACAACGCCGAGGTCGAGACGGGCGCGCCCCAGGTGGCGTACCGCGAGGCGGTCACCCGGCGGGCCGAGTTCGACTACACCCACAAGAAGCAGACGGGCGGCTCGGGCCAGTACGGCCGCGTGGGGGGCCACGTCGAGCCCTGGCCCCTGGGCGACTTCGAGTTCGTCAACGAGGTCTTCGGCGGGTCGATTCCCAGCGAGTACATCTCGTCGGTCGAGAAGGGGTTCCGCTCCATGATGGGGAAGGGGCGCCTGATCGGCTTCCCCGTCACGAACTTCCGTGTGGTGATCAACGACGGCGCGGCCCACTCGGTCGACTCCTCGGACAACGCGTTCCAGGCCGCAGCCCGCGGAGCGTTCCGCGAGGTGTACGCCAGGGCGAAGCCTCAGATCCTCGAGCCCGTCATGAAGGTCTCCATCGAGGGCCCGATCGAGTTCCAGGGGGGGTTCATTCGCACGGTCATGCAGCGGCGCGGCATCGTGGTGGGCACCACCGACGCGGAGGGGTTCGTCCGCGTCGATGCCGAGGTGCCGCTGGGCGAGATGTTCGGATACTCGACGGATCTTCGCTCCTCGAGCCAGGGTAAGGCCGAGTACACCATGGAGTTCGCGCGCTACGCCCCCGTGCCCGCGGAGGTCTCCGAGGAGCTCATCAAGAAGTACGGGACCGGCGTCAAGGACGAGGAGTAGGAGAGCAGCCTGTCATGCATCGCAAAGAGCTGAACGAGCGCAGCCCGTACCGCATCTTCGAGAAGTCGATCCACGGCGGGTTGGGCCGAGGCAACCTGGGAGTGGTCGTGGCCCGCCGCGGCGTGGGGAAGACCGCGTTCCTCGTGGGGGTCGCGCTGGACGATCTCATGCGCGGCAAGAAGGTCCTCCACGTTGCGCTCGGCCAGGCCATGGGTAAGGTCCGGGAGTACTACGACGGGATCTTCGACGATCTGGCGCGGACGGCGCGGCTCGAGGACGTGCCGGCGATCTTCCGCGACATGGAGCGTCACCGGAACATCCACTGCTACCTCGGTCAGACGTTCTCCATCGACAAGCTCCTGCGGGACGTGGCGCTCCTGAAGGAGCACGCCGATTTCGTCCCCACGGCGATCCTCATCGACGGCCTGGACTTCGACCGGATCACGCCGGAGCACCTGGCCCGCTTCCGCGAGGCCGCCCGGGCAAACGACGCCGAGCTGTGGATGTCGGCCATCACCCACCGCGAGTCGCCGCTGAACGAGCGGGGGGTGCCGGAGCCGCTTGCGCATCTCGAGGGTCTGGTGGACGTGATCGTGCGGCTGTACCACGACGGCAAAGCGGTTCACGTGCATCTGCTGAAGGACCACGAGAACCCGCGGGTCTCGGACACCGGCGTCGCCCTCGACCCCGCTACGATGCTTCTCCGGCAGGAGTGACGCGAGCTTCGCTCGCCCCGACATTCGCCGAGCCTCGAAACGAGGGGCCGGGGCTTCTCGCGGGAGTCCCGGCCCCTCGTCGCATCACGGGCAGGTCGTCGTGAGTCGCTCGCTACCGGGCGCGCCGCGCAGCCCCTCGAACCCGTAGCCGATCGCGCCGCAGGCGTTCGAGGCACGCACCACGATCCACAACCCTTCCCCGGCCGCCGGGATCTCCGGAACGTCCAGCGAGGCCGCGGCGCCGCCGCACTCCCCGACCTCGTCCCCGCCCCCTGGGCCGACGGGCAACGAAGCGAGGAGACCGCGCACCGCGTCGTAGCGCGGCTGCGCCCCGCCGGTCGCGGGAGACCAGGTCACCCGCGCCACGGTCCCCGACTTCTCGACCGCCAGTCCGGTCACCTCCCCGGGCGCCGCCCAGACCGTGGCATCGAACGGCCGGCAGTCGTCGGGATCGAGGGCCAGATCGTTGTCGTCGTCGGGATCGCAGACGTCCCCCAGCGCGTCCCCGTCGAAGTCTTCTTGTCCCGGGTTCGCGATCGTGGGGCAGTTGTCGACGTCTCCGCAGATCCCGTCCGTGTCGGCGTCGTTCCGTGGATCGAAGGGACACGCGTCGCACGCGTCGCCGATCTCGTCCCGATCCGTGTCCACCTGCGAGGGCTTGCATTTGCCAGCGGCACCCGCCTCGTGAAGATCCCGGATCTCCCCGGCCCCGAGCGCCCGGGAGAACAGCTCCACCTCGTCCATCATCCCGGCGAAGAACCCGGGATCGGAGGAATCGGAGCGTCGCCCGAACCGGAGCGGCCGGTCGTTGTCCAGGCTTCCGGCAACCGTGGTCGGGTCGAAGGTCGCCCGCGCCACTCCGTCCACGTAGATGATCCCCCCCGCGGGATTGCCGCGATCGACGGTCACGGCCACGTGCCGCCACTGGCCGTCGTTCACGCTCACGCCGGAATCGTGGTTCGCCGCCACGCCGCCGCTCGCCAGCTGGAACCACAGCGTTCCGTTCCAGAGGAACAGGGCATACCCCTGCGCCCCGCCGGCCGACTGCTCGCGACGCTTGTCCACGATCAACTGCGGGACGGCTGAAGGGGACGTCGCGAAGATCCATGCGTCCACCGTGAAGCCCCCGCCGGTGAAGTTCAGTGCCGGCGCATCCGGGACCTCGACGAAGTCGTCCACCCCGTCGAAGGCCAAGGATCCATTCACCTCGCCGGCGCCCGCGGAAACCCCGCCCCCGAGCAAGCCATCGTTCGTCCCGGCGAGATCCTCGGCGCGAGTCCCGGCTCGCTCGTCCAGCGGCCACCAGGCCGCCACTCCGTCCGGCGCGGGGATGCACCCGGGGGCCAGGCCTCCGTTGATGGATCCTGGACAGGTGTCGACGCACAGCGGGACCAGGTCGCCGTCCGCGTCGGCCTCGTCCGGTGGAACGGCACCGTCGCAGTCGTTGTCCTTGCCGTCGCAGACCTCCGGATTCCCCGGGAATCGCGCCGGATCGCCGTCGTCGCAGTCCGTGGTGGGCCCGCCCGTGCAGCGGAAGAACCCGGGCGAGCCGAACCCGTCGTCGTCGCCGTCTACGCACTCGACGAGGCAGGTGGTGTCGCACCCGTCGCCGGCCACGCGATTCGCGTCGTCGCACTCCTCGACCCCCGCGTGCAGGAATCCGTCACCGCACGTCGCCAGATCGCAGCTCGTCAGGCACGCGTCCGTGTCATCCGCGTTCCCGTCGTCACACTCCTCCACGCCTGCGTGCACGAACCGGTCCCCGCAGCGCGCCACCTCGCACGTGGTCGGACACGCGTCGCTATCCACCGCGTTCCCGTCGTCGCACACCTCCACGCCGAGAAGCAGGAACCCGTCGCCGCAGCGCGCGTTCTCGCACGTGGTCGGGCACGCGTCGGTATCCACCGCGTTCCCGTCGTCGCACGCCTCCGCCCCGATGTGAAGGAACCCGTCGCCGCACGTTGCCAGATCGCAGCTCGTCAGGCAGGCGTCCGTGTCGATGGCGTTCCCGTCGTCGCACTCCTCCACGCCCGCGCGCACGAACCGGTCGCCGCAGCGCGCCACCTCGCACGTCGTCGGACATGCATCGGTGTCCACCGCGTTCCCGTCGTCGCACGCCTCCACGCCATCCCGCACGAACCCGTCGCCGCAGCGCGCGTTCTCGCAGGTGGTCGGACACGCGTCGGTGTCCACCGCGTTCCCGTCGTCGCACTCCTCGCCGCGCGTCTGGATCCCGTCGCCGCACACCTCGGTGCACACCGAAGGCTCTCCCGCGCACGCCCATCCCGGTTCGATCACGCAGGCGGACGAGCATCCGTCATCGCCGGCGCCGTTCCGGTCGTCGCACACCTCGTCGCCCCGGATGAGACCGTCGCCGCAGTCGCAGACATCCCCCAGACCATTCCCGTTGCTGTCGGTCTGTCCCGGCTTGCACTTTCCGGCGGGTCCTGCCGCGTGGAGGTCGGCGACCTCCGTCGCGGCGAGGGCGCGGCCGAAGACCTCGACCTCGTCCAGATCGCCGGAGTAGAACCCGGGATCCGCGGAGTCCGAGCGGCGTCCGAGCCGCAGCGGGGCCTCGTTGTCGAGGGTCCCCGCGACTGCCGTCGGGTCGAAAGTCGCCCGCGCGACGCCGTCCACGTAGAACAGGCCGCCGGCCGGATCGTCCCTCACGACGGTCACGGCCACGTGGTGCCAATCGCCGTCGTTCACGATCCACCCTGAATCGAAGTTCGCCGCGCTTCCCCCGCTCGCGAGCTGGAACCGGAGCGTCCCGGAAAGGACGAACAGTGTGAAGCCCTGCGGCCCACCCGCGGCTTGCTCGCGCCGCTTGTCCACGAGCTTCTCCGGAGCGAGCGAGAGCGAGCTGGTTCGGATCCAGGCGTCCACCGAGAGATCGCCGGTGCCGAAGCGAAGCGAGGGATGGTCGGGCACTTCCACGGAGCTGCCCGTCCCGTCGAAGCGGAGCGCCCCCGCCACCTTGCCGCCGATGGGCGCCGGTCCTCCCACGTGAACCCCGTCGTTCGGCCCCACGACGTCCTCCGCCGTGTCTCCCGCGTTCTCGTCGAGCGGCCACCACGCGACGAGTCCCGCAGGTGGACCGGTGCATCCCGCCGCCGGCCCGCCGTTGATCCGGGTGCGGCACGTGTCGCACGCGTCGCCGAGCCCGTCGCCGTCCGAGTCCTCCTGGCCCGGGTCAGCCACGGAAGGGCAGTCGTCCACATCGCCACACACCCCGTCTCGGTCGACATCGTCTGCCGGATCGAGCGGGCACGAGTCGCAGGCATCGCCCCGCGCGTCCCCGTCGGCGTTCTCCTGGCCCGGATTCGCGTCGCTAGGGCAGTTATCCACGTCGCCGCACACCCCGTCCGCATCGGCATCGTCCGCGGCGTCGCGCGGGCACGGGTCGCATGCATCGCCGTTCGCGTCCCGATCCTGGTTCTCCTGGCCGGGGTTGGCGTCGGCGGGGCAGTTGTCCACGTCGCCGCAGATGCCGTCGCCGTCGACGTCGTTGGCCGCGTCGAGCGGGCACGGATCGCAGATGTTTCCAAGACCGTCGGCGTCCGCATCGGTCTGGTCGGGATCAGGCCCGCCGTTCGGACAGTTGTCGCATGCGTCGCCCACCCCGTCTCGGTCCGTGTCGGTCTGCGCCGGCGTGCACAGGCCGGCGGCTGCATGGATCGCGCTCACCTCGGCGACGGTCAGCGCCCGGGAGAAGATCGCGACCTCGTCGAGATCGCCCGCGAAGAAGCCTGGGTTGGCGGAATCCGACCGCCGGCCCAGGCGGAGCGGCACGTCGTTGTCCAGCGTGCCGGACAGTCCGGTGGGATTGAATGAGACAGGGGCGCCCGCGTCCACGAAGAAACGGAGCCCCGATGGATCCGCCCGGTCGAGCGTCACGGTGATGTGGTGCCACGCGCCGTTCGCGATCGCCACGCCCGAGTCGAAGTTCACGGCCGCGCCGCCGCTTGCGATCTGGAGCCACACCCTGCCCGAGAACGTGAACACGGCCCATCCCTGCAGCCCCCCCGGCGACTCTTCGCGGCGCTTGTCCACGAGGAGCTGCCCGTCGGGAACGGACGCCGTCGTTCGGAGCCGCAGGTCCACGGTGAGGCCACCGGTTCCCGGATCGAGCGCAGGAGCGTCCGCGACCTCGACGGTGTCCTCGATCCCGTCGAATCGCAGCGCCCCTCGCACGGCGCCGGGAGTCGGCACCGGGCTCCCGACCCAGGTGCCGTCGTGTGCGCCGCCGAGGTCCTCGGCCAAGATCCCCTCGGTCTCGTCGAGCGGCCACCACGCTGCAAGACCCGCGGGGGCGGCGATGCAGCCCGGGGCGGGCCCGCCGTTGTTGCTGCGCGGGCACGTGTCGAAGCAGTCCCCGACTCCGTCGCCGTCGGGATCGGGCAACTGGTTCGGCGGGTGATTGCAGCTGTTCGAAGTCTCGTCACACACGTCGGTCGTGCACGGGTCCGCGTCGCGGCAGTCGCGCTCCGGGCCGCCGCACACGCCGGCCACGCATGCATCGTCCACCGTGCAGAACAGGTCGTCGTCGCACGGCGCGGCGTCCGGCTTCGGAGGATCCGAGCAGCGCCCGGTCAAGGGCGCGCACGTCCCGGCCAGGTGGCACTGATCGAGCGGAGTGCAGACGACCGGATTCGAGCCGACGCAAACGCCGGCCACGCACGCATCCGCTCTCGTGCAAAGGTCCCCGTCGCTGCACGCGGTGGCATCGGGCGCCGGCGGGGTCGAGCATCTCCCCGTCCCGGGGTCGCACGTTCCCGCCAGATGACAGCCGTCGATGGGCACGCATACCACGGGCGTTCCCACGCACACGCCGCCGACGCAGGTGTCGTTCGTCGTGCAGCGCAGGCCGTCGTCGCACTGTCCGGAGTTGGACAGCGGCGTCACGACGGAAACCACGTCGCTCGAGGGATCCGCGTCCGGCGTGGGGCTGGAGAGAAGCGCCGTGTTCTCGATGGACACACCCGGGCCGACGCAAGTTTCCACCTTCACGAAGATCGTGAACGGCTGGGTTCCACCCGGCGCGAGTCCCGGAGTCGTGCACGTCACCTCTCCGGTTCCTCCGACCGGCGGGGTCGTGCAGGTCCACCCGGGCGGCGCGAGCAGCGAGCGGAAGGTCGTGTACTGGGGAATCGGGTCGTGCAGCTCGACGAGCGCCGCATGGTTCGTTCCGGCGTTCGTGATTGTGAGCTCGTACGTGAGGAGCCCCCCCGAGACGGCCGGATCGGGCTCGGCCGTCTTGGTCAGAACGAGGTCGGCCGGTGCCGCCGCCGAGCAGCCGCGCGCCACGGACAGGAGATAGTCCCCCGCTCCCGCACCGGTCACCCGGGCGTAGTAGGTGCCCGAAACGACGACTCGCCGGACGATGGCCTCACCCGGCGAGAAGGGCGTCGTCGAACGAGTCGAGCCCGCGCCGGATGCGGTGGACGAGGTCGATGCGGCGTCGTTCACCGAGACGAGCACCGCGCCGCTCGAGTCGAGCAGGGCCAGGGCGGCGTTCATGGGGGTCGCATCTCGCAACGGATCTCCGTCGAGGCCGAGGAACAGGAGGTCTCCCGCCGCGGCGGTGAACGCGAAGAGGTCCGTGTCCGACGAGGACGAGAGCGCGCCGCGGAAGTAGTCGATGGGCGAGGTCCCCGCGGTGGCGAGGGTGCCGTTCGGCTCGCTCTCCGTCGTGGCCGCGGCGATCGGCGGCTGCACGGCCCAGTGAATCCGGTACGGCTCCGAAACGTTGGCGGAGCGCTGATTGACGGTGACGAACACGTCCGCCTCCCCCGGAAGCGGCGTGCCGGCGGTGGCAGGGGAGCTGATGCCGTACGGGACGTCGGCGTTGTTGTCGTCGAATTCCAGCGTGGAGTCGCTCGTCGTCACGAACAGGTCGAAGTCGAAGAGATTCGAGGAGTGCCCGTCCACGAGAACGAACAGGCGGCTCCCGGCAGGCGGCGCGCCGATCCGGTAGGTGTCGAAGTCGGGGTCGAAGAACCCCGTCGAGATCGACCCCTCGATCCCGCACGCGGCCGGAGTGGCGGCCTCGGGAGACGCGTTGGGCTCGCGCTCGGATGCGCAGCGCGTGACCTCCAGCGTGAACGTTCCGCTCGTGCCGATGTTCTTCTCGTCCACGAACACGTAGACCAACTGGCCCGCGGTCAGAGAAACGCAGGAGATCAGCTCGCTACGGAACTCGTTGCGGTTGGCGGCCGCGAGGCAGTCGATGGTCGCCGGGTACGGCGTTCCGGGGCAGCTCGAAGACAGATAGAGGACGGCGTTGGGGCCGGTGTACTCGCCGACGCGGAAGGAGTATCGGCCGCTGTCCGTCGCGACGAACGAGTAGGCCACGTCCGAACCGCGGGCGGCGTCCGGCGACTGACCGAGCCCGCCGAAGCAGGCGGCGTTCGCGGGCGCGATGTACTGATTCGCAGCCCCGACGTTCGAGCCCGTCACGGGCGTGTCGAGGAACAGCGTTTGGGCGGCAGTGCAGAGGTCGTTGGGCGGAGCCGCGTACGGATCGGTGATCGGCTCACGCTCGGCGTCGTCGGGTCGTTCGTCCAGACGGACTGGGCTCGCACGCCCCGAATCGGTGCCGTCGGACGAAGGCTCTGCGGCAGGCATCACGTCGCCGGCCGATCCGGCCAGCCGTCGCTCCGACGCATCGGTACCGGAGAAGAAGGCGAGGCGACTCGCCGGACCGGCTACCGCGACGGAGAGCGAGGCGAACGCCGCCAGAAGAAGAGAACGGTGGACGACCGACGGGAAACTCCCGACGATCCGTACGAGTCGCGCGTGCATGACTTCCCCCTGTGTCGGCGGATCCGCCGAGCCCTCGAAACGCACCGACACCAGGCAGCGCGTGGAAGGCCCGCCGGAACCCACCGTCTGGGGAGGGTGTACCTGCGCTATTCCGCGCTGTCAAGGCATTTCGAGCCAAGCGGCTCGATCCGCGCGGCTCCGGGCGAGGTAGTGCTCCCGCTGGACCACGGAAATCCGATTGTCGCGATTGTCCGGGTTAATGGGGACAGAACTATTTTGCGGCGTCGACTCGACGGCTTCGAGTCGCGCGCCGCACCGGCCGGGACCGCTGTTTCCCGGATCCGTTACACTTGCGAGGTGCCGATCCCCCTTCCGATCGATGACCACGTCCCCGCGATCGTCGACGCGGTGCGGCGGCGGCGCTTCGTGGTCGTCGTCGCGCCGCCGGGCGCCGGCAAGACCACGCGCGTCCCTCCGGCGCTGCTCGACTTCGGCCCGGTCATCCTCCTGCAGCCTCGGCGAATCGCCGCGCGAGCGATCGCGCGTCGGATTGCGCAAGAGAACGGCTTTGCCGTCGGCGAGGAGGTCGGCTGGCAGGTCCGGTTCGAGCGGCGCTTCGGCCCGCGCACCCGGCTCCTGGTCGCGACCGAAGGGATCTTGACGGCGCGGCTTCAGGCGGATCCGCTCCTGTCGGAGTTCTCGGTCGCGGTGCTGGACGAGTTCCACGAGCGAAGCCTCCACGTCGACCTGGCCCTGGCCTTCGTGCGGCAGGCAGCTTTCGCGCGGGACGACCTGCGGATCGTCATCATGTCCGCGACCCTCGACGCGGCTCCGGTGGCCGCGTTTCTCGGGGGCTGCCCCGTCATCGAGGCTCCCGGCCGCCCGTATCCCGTCGATGTGTCCCATGCGCCGGGGATGACGCCGTCGGCCGCGATCCTCGAGGTGCTCCGGCGCGAGACGGGACACGTGCTCGCGTTTCTCCCAGGCGCCCCCGAGATCCGCAGGCTCGAGGAAAATCTTCGCGCATCGCCGCTCCCGGGCCTTCCTTCGATCGTGCTTCCGTTGCACGGCTCTCTCGACGCGGACGCCCAGGATGCGGCGCTCGCACCGTCTTCGATGCGCAAGGTGATCCTCGCGACGAACCTCGCCGAAACCTCGCTCACCGTGCCGGGGGTGACGGACGTCGTGGATTCGGGCCTCCACAAGGTCCTCCGATTCGACCCGGCGCTCGGTCTCGATCGTCTCGAAACCGAGCGGATCTCCCGCGACTCGGCGGAGCAGCGCGCCGGACGCGCGGGGCGCACCGGTCCGGGACGCGCGATCCGACTGTGGGATCCGCGGGACGCGCTGCGCGAGCGCCGGGAGCCCGAGATCGAGCGGGTGGACCTGGCGGGGCCGTTCCTCGAGGTTCTCGCCTGGGGAGCGGATCCGCGACGATTCGAGTGGTTCGAGCCTCCGCCGCCGGAGCGCGCCGATGCCGCGCTCGCTCTTCTCGAATCCCTCGGGGCCATTGCGAACGGCCGGATCACTCCGCTGGGCGACACGCTGCGCAGGCTGCCTCTCCATCCCCGTCTCGGGCGCGTGCTCGTCGGCGCCGGGGGCTCGCGGCAGGCCGCCGCCGCGTGCGCGATCCTCGCCGAAGGACGAGCGGCGGGCGCCCCGGCCTCTCACGCGACGGACTCGGACGTGCTCTCCCGGGCCGACGCGATCCGGGAGGCGCCGCGTGCCGTGCTGCTCGCTGCGGAGCAGATCGCCTCGATCGCCGCACGAATCCTCGGCAGCCACAACACGGGCGTCGCGTCGGAGCACTCCGAGGCGCGGCTTCGGCGCGCGCTGCTCGCGGGCTATCCCGATCGGGTCGCGAGGCGACGCGAGCCCGGCTCTCCTCGGCTTCTTCTTTCCAGCGGCCACGGAGCGGTCCTCGCAAGGGAAAGCGGCGTGCGCGGCGGCGAGTGGATGGTCGCCGTGGACGTCCAGGCCGCGAGCCGCGTCGGGGAGTCGGAGGCGCTCGTGCGCACGGCGAGCCTGGTGGACCGCTCCTGGCTCGAGCCGACGCGCCGAAGCGTCGACCACGTCTGGGACGAGACTGCGCTCGCGGTCCGTGCGTTCGAGCGCGCGTGGTACGGCGCCATCGTTCTCTCCGAGAACGCGGTGCGCCCCGACCCGATCGAGGCCGGGCGGATTCTCGCGGAAATCGTGCGTGCGCGGGGATTCGGCGATGAGGAGCGCACGCTCCTGCGCAGGCTCCGGTTTGCCGGGATCCCGTGGCGCCAGGACGAGTGGATCGCACGGGCGTGCGCCGGTCGAGCGTCGCTGGGCGAATTGGACCTGCCCGGCGCGATCCCGCGCGCGATCCGAGACGATCTCGATCGTCTCGCCCCCGAGTCGATCCCTGTCCCGAGCGGCCGCCGCGCGCGGATCGAATACGGGGAGGACGGAACCGTCGCGGCGCGGGTCAAGCTCCAGGAGCTCTTCGGCCTCGCCGACACCCCCCGGGTCGGGCCCCGGCGAGAGCCCGTGACCCTCGCTCTTCTGGCCCCGAACGGCCGCCCCGTTCAGACCACCAGAGACCTCCGGAGCTTCTGGGAGAGGATCTACCCGGAGATACGCCGGGAGCTGCGCGGCCGCTACCCGAAGCACCCGTGGCCGGAGGATCCGTGGACGGCCTCGCCCACGCATCGCACGAAGCGACGCGCGACCTGACGGTTGCGGCCATGCCCTCGTAGCCGGTCTCTGCCCGCGTTTCTTGCCCGCACCCGCGATGGAACTCATGTTAGCGTCGGTTTCTCGCCGCGCGCTGCGAGGAGGAGCACCGCGTCATGATCCAGCTATTGCTCGTCGCGATCTTCCTTGCGGTGGTTGTCGGTCCGATTCTCGCCATCATCTCTCTCGTGAAGTCCCGAGAGATCGGCGAGCTTCGCAAGCGGATGGAAGGTCTCGAATCGCGCATCCGGAGCCAGGAGATTCGCCTTCGCGCGACGGCGTCCCCCGGGGGTCCCCGCGAAGAGCCTGCCTCGATCGCGCGTCCCGCCCCGTTCGCGGCAACTCCGACGACGCGCCCTCCCACGGCGGATCCGCAGCAGGCGCCCGCGCCGGCGCCTCCTGCCGCAGGACCGCGGCCGGTCGTGCCCGCCCCGGAGCACGGCGCGCGGTCTCCCGTTTCGCCGGAGGTACCGCGACCTGTCCATCTCTCCGCCTCTCGACCGTCGGAGGCACCGCCCGATCGCGGCCCGGCCCGTCCGACCGTGCCACCCCCGCCCCTCTCCCCGCCGACCACGCACGTTCAACCGCCTTCCCCCATGCAACCGGCTCGCATCGACTGGGAGCGCTGGATCGGGATTCGCGGCGCCGCGGTGCTGGGCGGCATCGCTCTCGCGTTGGCAGGGCTGCTCTTCTTCCAGTACTCGATCCAGCGCGGGTTGATCACGCCGCCGATGCGTGTCGCGCTGGGGATCGTCGTCGGCATCGCATGCCTGGTCGCCTCGGAGCTCCTCCGTCCGCGCGGCTTCCGCGCCGCGGCGGAAGGGGTCTCCGGTGCCGGCGTGACGATCCTGTACGCCGCCATCTGGGCGGCGCACTCTCTCTACCAGCTTCTGGGCGGGGCCCCGACATTCGTGCTCATGGCGCTCGTGACCGCGACCTGCGGGTGGATGGCGGTCCGGCACTCGTCGCAGGTCGTCGCCGTATTCGGGCTGATCGGCGGCTTCGCGACTCCCCTGCTCCTGCGAACCGAGAGCGACAGGCCCGTGGGTCTGTTCGGCTACGTGCTCCTCCTCGACCTCGGGCTGCTCGCCGTCGGAAAGAAAAAGGGCTGGCCGCTCCTCGGGATGCTCGGTCTGGCGGGAACGGCGTTGCTGCAAATCCTGTGGTTCCGTTTCCGCATGGACCCCGAGCATCTCCTCCTCGGGCTCGCGATTCTGGCGGTCTTCGCGGCGGCCTTCGCCGTCGTGGGGCAGATCGGAGATCCCGACCGGAGAAAGGACTGGATCGTCGCTCAAGCAGCCGGGGTGATGTCCCCGTTCGTCTTCGCGGCCTACTTCGCGTCGCGCGTCGATCTGGGCGACCGGCTGGTCCCGATCGCGCTGCTGGTCGCCCTTCTTTGCGCGGCCGCGGGCTGGGTCGCGCGGGCGAATCGGACCCCGTGGCTCGGGATGGGCGCTGCGGTGGGGAGTCTGGGCGTCATCGCCGCCTGGCTCGCGCAGCGACAGCTCACGGAGTCGCTCGCCTGGGAGACGGCCATCGTCGCGGTCGCGCTGTCGGCGGTGCTCCACGTCTTCGTCGAGCTGGACCGGGAGTCGGCGGGATTCGACGGACCCGCTCCGGCCGCATTGATCGTCGCGGGCGGCTTCCTCATGCTGTCCGTGCTCGCCGCCGCCGCGAGCCGGCAGGTGTCGCTCTCGCCTTGGCTCGCCGCCTGGCTCGGGCTCTCCGCGATCCTCTACCGTCACGCCGCGTTCCCTGGCCGGGCCTTCGCGCAGCCGCTGGCGGCGATTCTGACCGCCGTCGGAATTTCGGGCTTCCACCTGTGCCGCCCGGACAAGGCCCGGGCCGGCGGCGTGACCCTCTTCGTCGGACTCCTCGTCGGTCTCGCGTTGATCGCACAGGTGGCCGCGGCCCTTCGCCGCCGCCCGGACACCCACCGCATGGCGCAGCACGCGGCCGCCGGGTTCGCGGTCGTCGTGCTCGCCTCCCTGGCGCCGTCGGATTTCTCATGCACGACTCGCTCGTGCCGCTCTTGATCGGGGCGTTCTTGCTGAGTCTCCTCGCCGCGCTCGCGGCGACGCGGATCGGATCGGGTGAGTGGCTCGCTGCGGCCATGCTCGCGAGCGGCAGCGTCTTCTGGATCGCGAGGGAGCGTTCCGACCTCGTCTGGACGCGATCGGGACCCGTCATCTTCCTTGCGTTCGCGGCGGCCTCCGTTGCGCTCTTCACGCTGTGGCCCGTCGTGGCTCGTCGGGCATTCGCCGCGAGTCCCGGGGCGTGGACCGCGGCGGCGCTGTCCGGGCCCTTCTGGTTCTTCCCCATGCGTCGGGTCTTCGTCTCGGCGTTCGGCAACGGCTTCATCGGAGTGCTTCCGGTCGGCCTCGGTGCGCTGGCCCTGGCGGCCGCTCTGGCGTCGCGTCGAATCTGGCCGGAGAGCGATCCGATCCGAAAGCGCGCCCTCGTGTGGCTTTCGGCCGTGGCCGTGTCGTTCGTGAGCGTGGCCATCCCTCTGCAGCTCGACAAGGAGTGGATCATCATCGGCTGGGCGCTCGAGGGGCTCGCCCTGGCCGCGCTGTGGACGCGGCTCGACCATCCCGGACTCAAGTGGCTCTCGCTCGCCGCGCTCGCCGCCGCGACGCTGCGCCTGGTGGCCAACCCTGCGCTGCTCTCGTACTACCCGCGCTCCGGACGCCCGTTCTGAACTGGATCCTCTACACCTACCTCGTCCCCGCCGCCGCGCTCTTGGGCAGTGCCCGCTCTTCCACCCCCGCGAGGTCGGACGGCTGCGCGCGTGGAGCTCGCGCCTACCGCCCGGGCAGCCGCTGGCGGCCATCGCCGCCGGGATCGCGGCGATCGCCGTCGTGTTCGCCTGGATCAACCTCGCCGTCGCCGACTGGTTCACGGAGGGGCCGACGCTCACCCTCCGCTTCGGCCGCTCTCCCGCGCGAGACCTGACCGTGTCCATCGCCTGGGCGCTGTACGGGATGATCCTGTTGCTCGTCGGAATGGCTCGCGACATCGGCGGCTTGCGCTGGGTGAGCCTGGGCTTCCTGGTCGTCACGATCGGCAAGGTGTTCCTCTACGACCTGGGCGAACTCGGATCTCTACCGCGTCGCATCCTTGGTCGGGTTGGCCGTGTCGCTCCTGCTGGTCTCGCTCCTGTACCAGCGCTTCGTGTTCCGGAAGGAAGGGCCCGAGCGAGCGCAGTGAGTTTCGGGGAGCAACCGAAACTCATTTCGGCGAAAAAAGTCGTCCATGACGCCTCGTGGCGCCACTCGGGATCGATCAAGCAACCCGCGAGACGTGCAGGCCGGTCTGCCGGACTGCACCGTACGCGGGGTCGGGGGTCCGGGGGCCGGCCCTCGGCGTCTTGATCCAAGCAACCGAAACTCATCTCGACGACAGTCGCCGATGACGCCTCGTGGCGCGCACTCGAGATCGATGAAGCAACCCGCGGGAGGTGCAGGCCGGTCTGCCGGACTGCACCGTACGCGGGGCCGGCCCCCGGGGCCGGCCCCCGGCGTCTTGATACAAGCAACCGAAACTCATCCAGACCACAGTCGCCGATGACGCCTCGGGGCCTCACTCGGGATCGATGAAGCAACCCGCGAGACGTGCAGGCCGGTCTGCCGGACTGCACCGTACGCGGGGTCGGGGGTCCGGGGGCCGGCCCTCGGCGTCTTGATCCAAGCAACCGAAACTCATCTCGACGACAGTCGCCGATGACGCCTCGGGGCCTCACTCGAGATCGATGGCGCAACCCGCGGGAGGTGCAGGCCGGTCTGCCGGACTGCACCGTACGCGGGGCCGGGGGGCCGGGGGCCGGCCCCCGGCGTCTTGATACAAGCAACCGAAACTCATCTCGACGACAGTCGCCGATGACGCCTCGGGGCCTCACTCGGGATCGATGAAGCAACCCGCGAGACGTGCAGGCCGGTCTGCCGGACTGCACCGTACGCGGGGTCGGGGGTCCGGGGGCCGGCCCTCGGCGTCTTGATCCAAGCAACCGAAACTCATCTCGACGACAGTCGCCGATGACGCCTCGGGGCCTCACCCGAGATCGATGAGCAACCGGCGAGAGGTGCAAGCCGGTCTGCCGGACTGCACCGTACGCGGGGTCGGGGGGCCGGGGGCCGGCCCCCGCGCTCTGATACAAGCCACCGAAACTCATCTCGACGACAGTCGCCGATGACGCCTCG
>CAVOVZ010000011.1:0-402571 GCA_963699985.1 Terriglobia bacterium | reverse complement strand
AATCGAGAGAGCTGTTCCAGGCCGTCTTGGATGGCGGGAACAGGGACACGTCGTTTTTCATCATTCAGGGCAATGCGACTATCGAGGGCTTCGTGATTCAGAATGCGGGCATAGGCGCGATATCGCGTGGGTCCCCAGGAGGGCTCGGGTTCTCGTGGGTGGCACGGAACCTGATCATTCACAACGTCGACACGGGGATTGGGGTTGACGAATGGGGTATCGACCCTCCCAAAGTCAGTACAGCTCAGCATCGTTTCGTAACATCGTGGTCGACCACGCAGACCGCTGCTACTACACGAATGATGCCGCATCCCTTGATGTGAGAAACTCGATTGCGTCGAACTGTCGAGTGGCGTTCCAGGGTTGTCAGCATCAGTCCTTTTCCATTAGCTACTCGTTGGCGCAGAACGTAACCACGATCCGAGAGACAGTGTGCCGTCCCGAGGACCTACCGACCGTTGGTTCAGGCTTCTTCGTATCTGATCCGAAGTTTGTTAGCGTTCGAACGACCTCGCATTATTTTCCTTTCCTCCTCCGGTGCGGCAGCCCCGGAGTCGACGCCGGAAGCCCCGATCAAGCCGACAAAGATGTTGCGTTTCCTCCATCGTGGAACGCCGACAGAAACGACGTGGGTGGCTACGGGGGACCTGGAGCAAGCGTTGCACTGACAGAGATGGAGCGTCAGCAGTTGGTCGACCAGTTGCTTGCTGTGGACCGTTCTGGCTCAGACGCGACAATAAGTTGGTGCAGGCTGCCTGGAGTGTCCGTCTCCGATGTTGTGAGGGGGAGCGTTCCTGTCCTCCAATCGACCGGCGGAAATTTCGCGCTTGCCACAACAGATTGTCTCGCGGATAACATCGCGGCAACTTCTCTAGTCGATTCAGATGTCCCTTCATCGGGAGCCGCCTACTGGTACCTGTCCCGCTGCGACGACTGTCCCGGAAAAGGGAGTTACGATGTCGTTGTACCCTCACAGATACGATCACGTGACTCGAGTATTCTTGCGTCCGGTCACGACTGCCCGTGAGGTCGCCGCGTCTGAACCGAATCCCTATCAACGGAAGAAGGGCGCAGCTCTCGGCTGCGCCCTTGTTGACCTCCTTTCAGTAGTCCTCGGGCATGAGGACCGTGGTGGCCGAGCGATCGGCCTCCGTGATGTTCCAGAACTTCTCGCCGGCGGATGACCGGTAGACCGAGAGGAGCCGGAACCCCTCGCGGAGCGAGAGCTCGTTCTCCTGCCGATCCTCGGGGCAGACCTCGCCCCAATCGCCGGCGGCGTGCCGCTTGATGGCTCCGAGGACTTCGTCCGACGTGAGCCGCCCCAGGGCGTTCGGCGTGATGACCGTCTACCTCGCCGGCGATCGGGAAGAGATCCACTTCGACCCGCTGCCTCCGCCGGACGACGCCGAGGTGGCCCGGGTGACGAGGCAGGTCGCATGCCGTCTCGCGAGGCTCCTCGAGCGCCGCGGCCTCGGGCGGGACGCCGATCCCGAGGAGGCCGACCCGCTCTCGCGCGAGGAGCCTCTGCTCGCGCAGCTCTACGCGGCGTCGGTTCAGGGGCGGGTCGCCACGGGACCGCGCAGCGGAGCGCGTCTCGCACGGCTCGGCGACCGGATCGATGTCGAGGACGTCGCCACGCCGCGCGGCCCGCGCTGCGCCGAGCACGCGGGGGTCAGCCTGCATGCAAACGTGGCGATTGCGGCGCGAGACAGAACTCGACCCTACTTTCCGCAAGTCAGGAATCGGATATCGTGCGCAGGATCCGATCGGTTTCTTTGAGGGATAGCGTCTCCATCCTGCGCACGACCTTCTTCATCTGACGGTGGTTGCGAATCCACTCCATGCACCGCTGGGCCTGGGCCCTTGATAGCCGCAGCGTAACCGTCTTGCCCCGGATTTTGTGGGTCCATTGGTAGTAGGGCCCGTGTAGGACCGGGGAATCTCCCATGCATCGGCAGCCGGGCTTGCCGCAGGGCATGTACCGCTCGACGAGGCTTCCGGGCCGGACCAGGCCGAGTCGGACCAGTTCCGCCTTGAGCGTCTCGTACCGGGCCTCCGCCTTCATGTTCGCGCTTGACATATGCCTAGCAGCTATGATACTGCTAGGCACGTGAAACGTCAAGGACGATCCTCCTTCCGCCTCGAATCCCGCTGGGTCGGTGGCCTCCCGATCGTCAACGCCCTGCTTCGGCGTCTGCACGTGGATACTCTTCTGGAGAGGACGCTCCCGGCCGCGGATGTCCGTCCAAGCTGGCTCCCGGCGACGTCCTGGGGGTGTTGCTCCGGAATCTCATCCTCAACGAGCGCCGACCCCTGTATACCCAGGCGGAATGGGCCGCCCGGGTGGAGCCGGCTCTGCTCGGACTTCGAGCCGATGCGCAGCCCGTCGTCCTCAACGACGATCGCGTGGGTCGCGCTCTGGACCTGCTGTTCCAGGCCGACCGGGCCAGTCTCATGACCGAACTGGTCCTGCGGACGATCCGGGAGTTTCACATCGATCTGGACCAACTGCACAACGACTCCACCACCATCACCTTCTCCGGTCAGTACGCGGGTGCGGACGGCCACGTGGTCCGGGGCCAGCCGACCCTCCACGTGACCTACGGCCATAACAACTATGTGACGAAGTTAATTATGTGGCCAAGTCGGCGCGGCGCCCTGAGCCGTCGCGATCTTGCTTACCACCTCCCCCACATAAACCAGGTGTCCACGATTTACAATGAAGCCAGGAACGCTTGAAGATCCTGGTCCGTCGTCCAGGCAGGGGCGCGATCGAGCGTCTGGTCGCCGGAAGTCACCGCGCAAGCGGCGAGAGCCTTCGCCTTCATCTCCAAGTCGACTTCGGCGTAGCGGTTTGTGGTCTCCAGAGAAACGTGGCCGAGCCAGGCTCGGATCGTGTTGATGTCGACGCCCGACCGGAGCAGGTGCACCGCCGTGGTATGGCGCCTATGTCGGGAAGGACATAGGCGCCACTATCTCCCCTTCCCGACTATGTTGGGCGATATCCGACAGCGGCCCGCTCACGGCCGAGGATGCTGAGCACGACCGGAAGGCGGTGAGCCTATCGCCCAACATAGTCTTCTCCGCTCTACAGGCTGTTGAGGAACCCCAGGAGTTGGTCCCCAGGCTGGTACCGCGTCGCCCTCCCATGTCGCGGTGCGGTCTTGGCGAGCGCGCGCTCCTTCATCGCCAGAGTCGCTTCGAGGTAGATCTGCGTGGTCTCGACCGACTCATGACCAAGCCAGAGGGCGATCACGCCCCGATCGACGCCGGCCTCGAGCAGGTCCATGGCCATGGTGTGTCTCAAGCGGTGAACGGTCACGCGCTTCTGCCGCAGTGACGGACACACGGCCGAGGCGGCCAGCCGGTGCTTGTGCAACAGGTACTGCACGCCGTGGATAGTGAGCCGCGTGCCCGTCGCGCTGGGGAAGAGGATGTTGCCATCCCCGCGCCGCGGTTCCCGCAGCCACGCCTTCAGCACCGCGCGTGTGGATCGGGCGAGGGGGGTGCAGCGTTCTTTGCGCCCCTTGCCGATGACGTGGACGTGCGCGCCGACCCCGAACACAACGTCGTCGCGCGTGAGCCCGGTCATCTCAGAGACGCGCAACCCCGTCTGGACGGCCATGAGGAGAAAGGCGTGATCGCGCCGGCCCCGCCAGGTGCGTTGATCCGGAGCGGCGAGGAGCGCCTCGACCTCCGCCTGCGTGAGAAACGGGACCAAGGTCCGCGTGAACCGTTTGCTGGGAATGGCGAGCACCCGCTGGATCTGGGCGGCGTGGGTGGGCGCCTCCAACGCCGCGTACCGAAAGAAGGAATGGAGCGCGGTGAGGCGTAGATTCCGGCTGCGTACGCTCACGCCCCGCTGTTCCAAGCCATCGAGAAACGCCACGATCAGCGGGGCATCCATCTCCTCGAAGCGCAGGCGTGACGGAGATCGATGCAGCCGTTGCTGGACGAACCTCAGGAATTGACGGAAGGTGTCGCGGTAGGAAGCAACGGTGTGTGGACTCGCCTGGCGCTGCTGCATGAGACGCTGAGTAAAGAAGCGCTCCAAGAGCGGCGCGACGCTGAGAGGCGGGGTCATGGGCGATCCTCCCAGCGCCGTTCGAGCCGGTGCATCGCTTCGCGCATCAGTGCGGGTGAGGCGCTGAGATACCACTGGGTGTCCGCCACGTGCACGTGACCCAAATAGGCGGACAGGAGCGGCAGCTTGCGTTCGGGGTCCTGCTGAGATCGATACCAGCGTACGAGGGTCTGCGTGGCGAATCGGTGTCGGAAATCGTGCAGACGGGGGCCGTGATGGTCGGCGGGGCTGCGCAGACCGATCTGTCGGGACAAGGCGTAAAACGTTCGACGAATGTCTGCTCCGTCCAACCGGCGGCCGGAATTGGAGACGAACACATGCGAGGACGCCGACCGATTCGCCCAGTGGCGGGTGCGTCGGCGGAGGTAGTCGGCGAGGACGCGGCAAGTCGACGCGTGCAACGGGACCAGCCTGGTCTTGCCGAACTTGGCGCCGCGGATCGTCAAGACCGCAGTCGTGAGATCAACATCGCGCAACTCGAGATTCTGGGCTTCACTGACGCGCAACCCGGACACACTCAGGAGACCGAACAGCATGTAGTAGACCCACGGACGCAGCTTCCCCCGTTCATAGCGACTCGGCATGGTGAGCGCCGCGCGCAGAAGGCTGCGAATCTCAGCCTCCGAGTAGAGGTAGGGGCGCGCACGCTTCGGGCGAAAGGGCAAGAGGCCCGGCGCCGGGATCTCCGTGCGGGGATCGGTGGCGCTGCGATGCCGCGCAAATCCTCGGACGAAGCTCAGCCGCTGGGCCCAATGCGCCGGTTGAGCGTGCGACGGCTGTTGCGACCACGCGAGCGCGAGCGCCTGCGTAATGGACGAGGCGCGCTGGCGCTCCATGAAACCGACAAAGTCGAGCAATCCCTTGCCCGCCTCACGCAGTTTGAATCCCAGGTCGCGCCGGAGGTGCACGTATTCCCGAACGGCCTCGCGCAGCGTGGTCATCGCACACCTCCCGGCCAGGCCAGCGCGAGGGGGCGTAGCGCGGTGAGGTCCACCTTCGCGTAGATCGAGGTGGTCTGGGGGCTGCGGTGGCGCAGGACCTGGCCGATTTCGGTCAACGAAGCGCCGTGTCGCAGCATCTCGGTCGCCAGCGCGTGGCGAAACTGATGAGCGCCCCTGGTCGGGGCCTGGATACTGGTTCGCTGGAGTGCGTGCCGAATCATCGATCCGACGCCGGACTGGCCCGCAAACCCGCCGATGGGCGCCTTGCTGCGCAGAAACACCCGACGACTAGGGCTGCAGGGGCGTCCGTCGCGCAGATACGCGGCGATCGCCTCGCCGACTTCGGCGGGAAGGGGCAGGACGGCGCGGCGCCCGCGTTTGCCTCGGACGCTGACCTGTCCGCCATTCCAGTCGATGTCGTCGAGTTCGAGACAGGCCACTTCATTGGAGCGCAAGCCGAGGCGTGCGAGCAAGAGCACGATCGCGTAGTCGCGACGGCCGACCGCCTTCCGCCGATCGAAACTGGCCAGCAACTGTCGAACTTGGCCCGCGCCAATGGCGCGCGGGATCGAGGCCATCCGCCAGTTCGGCACGATAGGCACAACGGCGGCGAGGTCCCGCACCAGCGCTCCGCGCAGGCGCACGTACCGCAGGAAGGACCGGAGGGCGGTCGTCAGAAGCTTGGCGCGTTTCAGATGCAACTGCGGTGCTTGCCGCGCGACAAAGTGCACGACATCAGCGGCCGTGAGGCGGGCGAGTCTCACCGGGCCGTTGCCGAACCGATCGGTCAGAAACCCACGAACGAACGGCACGTAGTTGACGATCGTGGCCTCGGCCAGCGCGCGGGCGTCGCGCAGATGCCGCGCGTACCCCTGCGCGCAGCGCTCCGCAGAGGTGCGCCGACGGACGGCGATCTTCTCGGGGGCGATCACGCCCTCCCGGCGCAGAAACTCCAGGAGGTGCCGTAGCGCAGCGGCGTCGCCCAGGCACGGCCGCACCCGCCGAGCGCGATCACGCAAGTACCACGACCCATGATCGGCGCTGACCTGGCGTAGCGCGATTCCCTGGCGTTTCAGCCACTGACTGAACCCCGCCGCGAGTAGCGCCTGCCGGTGCGTCGACCGGCGACCATACCCCTGTGCGCGACGCGATTGGGCAAACGCGGCGACGTGGGCCGCGAGCGGGCCGTCAGGTGCTCTCGACAGAACCACTTGATCAGCGATGATGCATTTCACGGTGGACTCCTTTCTCCCCGGTGTGGGGTGGGGTCCACTATGTCGGCAGAGCGTCGCAGCCGGCCGCCAAAACCGAGGGGGAGGCGACAAGACCAGACATAGTCGGGAAGAGGAGATAGTGGCGCCTATGTCGGGAAGGACATAGGCGCCATACGGCGGCAATGCATCTGCTTCAATCTGGTGTGGAGTATCAACGTCATCAAGTCCTGGCTCGGGCACGTCAGCATCACCACGACGAGCCAGTACATCGAGATCGACATGGCGATGAAGCGCAAGGCGATCGAACGCTGCACCCCGCCGGTCCCCGAGCCGACCAGTGAAAGCCCCTGGCACTGCCGGAAAGACATCATCCAGTGGCTCGAGGATCTGTGAGCGTCGGAAAGTTATGTGAAGTAGCTCGTCGACTTCGCTGTCGAGCCCCCCCTCCGGTCAAGGCGTGGCGGCGACGATGTTTGCGCATGTCCACATAACCGTCCGCTTCACATAAAGAGGATTCGCTTCGGCCATCCGGCGGATTAGCTGTCGAACGTCTCGTCCCACGACAGGTCGGCCGTGGGATCGTCGCCGGCTCTTTCATCGCCAGTAGAGCTTGAACCCCTCTCGCTGCCATCGGACGACGGTACCGGGCTGAACGACGACGAGAGCGGAACGCCAGCCGGACCAGAGTCGGGAGAGCCGGACCCAGCAGATCCGATCGCTGCGGCGGAGCCGAGCTCGACCAGCCTGGTGCTTCAGGATCGCGAGCTGCTGCCGGAGAGCGAGGTTTTCGGCGATCCACGCGACTCGGTCGGACGCGACCACACGGACGACACTCCTGAGGGCGATCCGGATCCACATCGGGACCTCCTCACCGCGTGTCGAAGAGGGGTATCGTACCCGGGTGGAACCGAGACCGAGAGGGCGCAGCTCGTTACCGGTGAACGCGGACGGGGTGGTCGGTAGGCACAGGAGCGACGGAACCGTGGCCCACGGTGGAAATGCGAGCCCACCTCGCAACCGAAAGGGCGGGTCTGGTAACCCTCCACCTACCGTCAAGCGCGCCATCGTTCTACCCGACCGCTCACTCCAACTGCCAGCGCGGAGGTCTAGGTCATGGTCGCTTCAAGCAAGCTCGACCGCCGGCGGGGCGCGCTCTGGGGCCTGTTCGCAGGCGATGCGCTGGCCATGCCCGTCCACTGGTACTACGACGTGGCGGCACTGCAGCGGGACTTCGGCGTCGTCCGCGATTTCCAGTCACCGCGAGAATTCCATCCCAGTTCGATCATGTCGCTGGCCAGCACGGGAGGTGCCGGCCGTGGCTCCCAGGAAGGCGAAGTAGTCGGCAGCGTGATTCTGCACGGCAAGAAGCACCTCTGGGGCCAACCCAACCGGCACTACCACGATGGCCTGCGAAGCGGAGACAACACCCTGAATCTCCTGTGCGTTCGCGTGCTCCTGCGGTCGATGAACAAGACCGGACCGTGCGCCGGGAGGAGAATACGCGCCGAGGGGGCGGGGGGGGGGAGCGAGTTGACCTAGCGCGGCCTGACGGCCGCAACCCAAGGGAATTCGGATCGAGGCGAGCGTCGGTGGGTGTAGGGATCGACGGCGGTTGGCCTTCGCGCAGGCGGGGCGCATCCTCGGGCCTTCAGTCACCGATGGAGGCCCGCCATGGCGACGTTCGAATCCGTTCACGCCGACGCGATCATCGGCAAGCTCGTCATGTTCGACCGGATGTTGTTCAAGGGCTACCTGGGCCTGTGGGACGGCGCTGCCTTCGAGCGCCTGCTCAACTCGCAACACGTGCTGCTCGAGGACTTTGGCGCCTACGTCAAGAAGACGACCTCGATTCTTAAGGAGCATCTCGCGCAGATCGCGCAGCGCAGTGGGCGACCGCTGGAGTACCTGCCCGTATCGATGACCGCCAACAAGGGGCGCTCCAAGGAGGACCTGGCACGCTCCATCGCCGAGCGGGATGGGATCACGGAGGGCCTGATCGCCGTGCTTTCCACCGTCGAGCCGTGCCAGTCGTTCGACGTGCGCTGGGATCCGAAGCAGAAGCGACTGGCGGCGGTGAGGCGGCCACGCAAGGGTTTGCACTACTACCTGTATTTCATCGATCGTGAGATGGGCTTCATGCACGTGCGCTTGCAGACGTGGTGGCCGTTTGTGATCCAGGTGTACGTGAATGGCCGCGAGTGGCTGTGCCGGCGGCTCGACGAGAAGGGGATCCGCTACCGTCGTTACGACAACGCCCTGGTGGAGATCGATGACGTCGAGGCGGCGCAGGAGCTGTGCGAGCGATTCGCGCATCGCAACTGGCCACGGCTCCTCAACGCGCTGGCGCGGCGAGTCAATCCCCTCTTGGCCGTCGTGGAGGCGGCGGGCTTCGGGGGCTACTACTGGGTGACGGACCAGGCGGAGCTTGCCACCGACGTGATGTTCCGAAGCCGCGCGGCGCTGCTCGAGATCATGCCCGATCTGTACGAAGCGGCGGTGCTGCTCTTGTCGTCGGAGGACGTGTTACGGTTCCTGGGCCGCAAGCTCCACCCGAGCTTCCAGGGCGAGGTGGTCGGAAGCGACAAGTACCGTCGCCCCGAAGGGCGGCGGGTCAAGCATCGGGTGCGGCGCAACTCGATCAAGATGTACGACAAGTACAGCGTGCTGCGCATCGAGACGACGATCAACAATCCGGGCGACTTCAAGGTGCTCGAGGGTGCCGACCCGAGGCACGGGCGGTCGCCGCGGTGGGTTCCAATGCAGGGCTCCTGACCTGATCTGAGATTTCCTACGATTTTGCTTGCATCGCGACGGGATGTGGCATAATATTAGTGCCACATATGAATACCAAATCGCTTCTCCCCCGCCTGCCTCTGCTTCCTCCAGCCGCGGAGATCGTGAGCACGGACCTCGCGGTCGTCCGCGAAGACGGCAAGGTGGTCTTGTTCAACGCTGGAGGCCCGATCTACGAGTGTCGTCAGGATGACCGGGTCAGCGTGCGTCTTGGTGTGGCCATCGCGGCGGCGCTGCGGCTGGCGCCGGTCACCGCGTTGGCCGCGACATTCGGTATGGATCGCGGAACGTTGCATCGCGACCGGGCCAAGCTCGCAGCGGGCGGCATCGAAGCGCTTCAGCCGAAGAAGCGTGGACCGAAGGGACCGTTCAAGCTGGATGCCACAGCACTTCGGAGCGCGCAGCGCGCCCTCGATTCCGGCGCTTCGCAGCGCGAGAGCGGAAAGCAGGCAGGGGTGAGTCACTTCGCGATCTATCACGCGATTCAGAAGGGCCTGCTGAGTCGGCCGGAGAAGCGAGCGGCCGTTCCTGTGATTGCTGGTGCTTCGACCGACGATACGCTGATCCGGTCTGGCGTGCGGGCCGCGGAGGATCAATCGTGCGAAACCGGGGTGGCGGTCAAGCGCACCGCAGAGCGAGCGCTGGCGCGATCCGGCCTGCTCGCCGAGGCCGCACCGGTGTTCGAGGCGGCAGAAGGTGTTCCTGGCGCAGGGGTGTTGCTGGCGCTGCCGGCGCTGCTCGAGGAGGGATTGCTCGAGGTCGGAACGAAAGTGTATGAGGGATTGCGCAACGGGTTCTTCGGCCTTCGCTCGGTTTTGCTGACGTTCGCGATGATGGCCCTCTTGCGGATCAAGACACCCGAGCAACTCACCGAACACGCCCCTGGTGAGCTCGGTCGTCTGTTGGGCCTCGACCGTGCACCCGAGGTCAAGACGTTGCGTCGCAAGCTGCGCGAGATGGGCGAGCGTGGACTGGCGCGGACGTTCATGCGGCTGCTCACCGAGCGCTGGGCACGTGCGACCCCGAGAGAGCTCGCGTTGCTCTACGTCGACGGCCATGTCCGCCCGTATCACGGGCGGACCCAGGTGCTCCCCAAGCACCACGTCCAGCAACGGGGCCGGCCGATGCCGGGGACCAAGGATTTCCACGTCAACGATCGTCGCGCCGACCCGCTGTTCTTCGTCACTGCGGAGGCGACCGAGAGTCTCCTCGCGATGCTGGACTCGACCCTGCTGCCTGAGGTGCGACGTCTGGTCGGGCCCGGTCGGCGCGTGACGATCACGTTCGATCGGGAGGGCTGGAGCCCTGAGCGGTTCGCCAAGTGGAAGGACGAGGGCTTCGACGTCCTCACCTACCGCAAGGGGCAGTCGTCGCGGTGGCAGGAGCGGTTCTTCCGCACGGTCGCGGGGACGGTGGGTGGCGAGGAGGTCGAGTACCGGCTGGCCGAACGCACCGTGACGCTGTCCAACGGTTTGCGCGTCCGCGAGATCCGGCGCCTCACGGATGACGGCCATCAGACGGCGGTCATCACGACGAGCGAGAAGTTCCCGCTACTCGCGGTCGCGCACCGGATGTTCTCGCGGTGGCGGCAGGAAAACTTCTTCCGTTACATGCGGCACGAGTTCGCGCTCGATCACCTCTGTACCTACGAGGTCGAACCCGCCGATCCAAAGCGCGAGGTGGCTCACCCGGAACGCGCCGCGCTGACGAAGCGACTCGCCAGGGTTCGAAGCGATCTGGCGCGGCTCGAGAACAAACGCTTCGACATGCGGTCCGGAGGACGGGTCCGTGTCGGCCAGCGCAGGCTGTCCGAGAAAGAGCTGGACCAGGTGATCGCGCGGCGAGACGAGGAGATCGATCGCTTGGAGCTCCGGATCGCCGCGCTGCCGAAGCGGGTGACGATCGATTCCATTCTCGACCCGTCCGAGATCGTGCAGCTCGAGCGTGAGCGCAAGGTGCTCGTCGATGCCATCAAGCTGATCGCCTACCGCGCCGAGTCCGCGCTGGCCCGACTGATGGCACCTCTCCTTGCTCGACACGACGAGGAGACGAGGAAGTTCCTGAAAACGGTTTTCCAAGCCACGGCTGACATCATTCCGGACCGAGGTGCACGCCGTCTCACGGTGCGCTTCCACGGCTTGGCCAACCCCAGGATGACCCACGCTCTCGCCGAGCTCTGCGCCTTGGTCAACGAACATGACGCTCTGTACCCGGGCACGGACCTCCGGCTCCATTTCGACGCGCCGGTGTCGCAGGAATGATCCCGCTCAGGTCAGGAGCCCTGCAATGACCAAGGGCGTCTCGAACCTCTGGCGTTACTGGCAGGTGTGCGAAGGGGCGAATCAGCGAACCCTGGAGGCGATGGCGAACGTGACCTTGAAAGGCGAGGCGGTCCGCGAACTGGACGGCCTGTGCCGGAGCCACACCGTGAGCGGTCGTCACGTCGCGCGCTTGTCGCCCATCGGCCCGGACGACTGCCGTTTGTTCCAGGCGGTGCTGCACGGCGAGCACCTGGTGCGCGGACTTCGCAACGGAGACCTCACCGCGCTGCTCTACCCGAAGACACCGCGGGACGACGCGGAGCTCCGCCGGCGCTGCACGCGGACTTCACGTGCCGTGGCGAAGCTGCGCGGCCACGGTCTCTTGGCCAAGATTCCGCGCAGCTACCGCTACCGCATCACCCCGCGGGGAGCGCGCCTCATGTCGGCCGCGATCCGGGTACGCCTGCACGACTTTCCCAAAGAGTCGCAGGCCGCCTGAACGGGAGGCTTGACCAGCAGAGCGATTGCGAGGAAAAGTTTCGCGAACGGAGCAAGTCTTCGTCCCAAATACTATAACGTCAAGCGCCATCATGGAAGCGCCTCGGAGCAACGCGTCGCGTGGATGCCGAGAAGAAGGCCCGAGCCGCCACGATTCCCGCGCCAGCGGCCCTGGCGCGCACCGCGAGCCCTCGGTCGTTCGATTCGAGTACGATGTCGGCAGCGCCCACGATCCTCGCCGCCGCGCTCCGGACGACCGACCTCACGCGCGAGACCTTCGGAGGTGGGCGTGAATCCGTGCGGCAGGGCGGAGATGGAAGCGGCAGCTCGCCTCGACGAGCACTCCATTCCCTCGCGCTACCCCAACGGGTTCGCTTCGGGATTTCCAGGAAAGCTGTACACGCGGGGGGAGGCGGAAAGGGCCATCACCGATGCACTGGAGATCCTCGATCTCTGCCGGTGCCAGCTGCCTCGATCGGGAGGCTAGGATCCGCGCGGTTCGCGCCGCCGCGGCGAGGGCGGCCGCACGGGTTCCCTCCATTCGAAGAGTCGTCCTGTTCGGATCCTTCGCGCGCGGGATACCCACACCGCGTTCGGACGCCGACCTCCTGGTGATCTTGGACTCGAGCCCGAACAGGGAGCCGAGGGATCGCGTACCCGCGATCCTGCGTGCGCTCAGCCCGCTCCCGTGTCCGCTCGACCTGTTCGTGGTGACGATCGAGGAGGTCGAGCGTGGCCGGGCCGACGGATCTCCGCTGCTTCGGGAGGCGCTCGCCGTAGGGATCGACCTTCTCTGATCCGATCCAGCGCTCTCAGCCCCGCGTTCCCGCCGCGCGCAGCGCGGCGAGTCGCGGCGCACGGCTCTTCGGGCTGTCCAGGCTGAACGAGCGCGCGTCACCCAGCTGTTGCCGCACGTAGGTCTCGGTCCGCCCGACGGCCGCGAGAAGGCCCTTGTCGGGAGTCACAAACGAGGACCAGGCGATCGACGCGGTGTCGGGATCGTATTCCCACAGCCCGACGAGACGTCCCCGGTCTACGATCGCGTGGCTCGGGAGGTCTGACAGCCCGCCGAGCGTCTCACGGCTCTTGTCCGCGACGACCTTCCGCTTCCGGTCCTCGGGCGCGACATGGCTCGCGAGGTCGCGGCGCAGCAGGAACAGACCGTCGAGGCTGCTCACGAGGGAGTAGCTCGGCCGCTTCGGCGCCCGGAACGTCCGGAGCGCATCAAGGTCCGCGGGGAACAGGAGCCGGTCGTCCTCGTCCTGGAGCGGAACGAGGCCGAGAGGCGCCAGGGCGGCCTGGCCGGCCTTGACAGCGAGACCGGAGAACGCGCGGAACTCGGCAGCGGTGGCCGGCCCGATCCAGGAGAAGAAGCGTCGAGCCAGCTCGACGGCCGCCTCCCCGCCGGTGAGCCGGAACTTCGCGAGGGGGTTCGGCCGCCACCGTGCGTAGCGATACCTCTGTTGATCCAGGCGGCCATCAGTCGGGATCCGGCGGATCTCCCCGGCCGCTTGCAGCCGCCCCAGCGCGAGCGGCAGCGTCGTCGTCAGCCCTTTCTTCTTTCCTTCCGGCCCGAGGCTTCGCGACGCGCTTCCGGTTGCCTCGCGGATCTCCTCCGGCGAGGCCGGTCCCTTGTCGAGCGCGCGAGTCACCGCGGCGCAGAGCTTGTCGATCTCGGCGTCGGTCACGCCCAGCTTCCGCGCCGCGTTCATGTCCGAGACGTCGGCGAACCGCTCTCCGACCTCGAGCGCGAGACCGAAATCGGAGGCCGGAACGACGTAGGTGCACCCGCGCGCGCAAGGCAGCTCCTGGATCTCGAGACTCGCGACGGCGGCGTCCGCTGCCTCACGGGTAACTCCTTCGCGCGTGAAGAGGGTCAGGTACGGTCCCACGCCCCCGACCGATCGGGCCCAGCCGGTTCGCGCCAGCACTGCGCCGGCGGAGCACTTCGCCAGCCCCCCGTCGAGGCCCTGGCGGTGCCACCACCAGGCCCGCAGCGTCTCCTCGTCCATCGTTTCGTCTCCCGTCCGTCCGATTCCAGGAGCGCGGCCCGCAGAGATGGTCCGAACGACGAATGTTGTTGGGCTGGTGCCGAAGCGGGGACTCGAACCCCGACGAGCTTGCGCTCACTAGACCCTGAATCTAGCGCGTCTACCAATTCCGCCACTTCGGCTGACGAGGCGCAGGTACACTAACAAGCGCGCTCCGGTAGTGTCAAGGTGCACGGCTCCAAAAGGTACGTGGCGCGTCCCGAAGCGTTGGGGGACTCTCGATGCGACGACGGGTTTCGAAGTTCGACGTTCGCGCCGCCGAGACGGCGATTCTGGCTCTGTTGCGAGCGCCGGGATTCCGGCCGGCGCCCATACGGGAAATCCTGCGCAGGCTCGACGTTCCGTCCGACGAGAAGCCGCTCGTGCGGGACGTGGTCTCGGCGCTCGTCGATGGGGGAACGCTGGAGCGGCGTGGGAGCCGGATCGGCCTCGCGGAGGGGGTGAAGCCGGCGGCCGCCCGCCCGGCCGGGGGTCGATCGAAGCGCCCCGGGCCTGCGGCTCGACCCGCCCGGGCGGTCCGCCCGGCGGGGTCGCGAGCGGGCGCGACGCCCGGAGAGGCCGAGGCCAAGCCGATCGTGGGGGTGTTCCGCGTCGCGAGCTTCGGCGCGTTCCTCCAGTCGTTCGACGTCAGCGCACCGGAAGGCCTGCGGTTCGACGATGCGAGCCGCGCCGGTGCGAACGACGGGGATGCGGTCCTGGTGGAGATCGATCGCCCGGCCCGTGGAGGCCGGCCGGCCGCGGCGCGGGTGGTGGAGATCCTGGGGCGGGTGGGAGAGCCGGGGGTGGACGCTCTGGTGGTAGCCCGGCGTTTTCGGCTGGCCACCGAGTTCCCGCCGGAGGTCCTGGAAGATGCGCGGCGGCTTCCTTTGGCCGTGGGTCCGTCGGATCTTCGGAGCCGGGAGCGGTTCGACGATCCGCCGGTGGTGACGATCGACGGGGAGACCGCACGGGACTTCGACGACGCGATCTCCGTTGCCGAGCTTCCCGGCGGGGGCGCCCGGGTCTTCGTCCACATCGCGGATGTCGGCCACTTCGTGCCGGAGGGCAGCGTGCTCGACCACGAGGCGCGCCGCCGCGGGACGAGCGTCTACTTTCCCGATTGCGTCCTGCCGATGTTTCCCGAGAAGCTCTCCAACGATCTGTGCTCCCTGCGGCCGGGCGAGGATCGGCTCGTTCAGTCCGTCATTCTCGATCTCGACCAGGACGGCGACGTCCGGGCCACACGCTTCGCCGACGGCGTGATCCGCTCCGCCGCCCGGCTCACCTACACCCAGGTCGCTGCCGTGCTGGACGGCGAGGCCCGGCTCACCGGCATCGATCCGAGGGTGACCGACATGCTCCGACGCGCGGACCGCGTGCGGGAGATTCTCTCGGCGCGACGTCGGGTGCGAGGGAGCGTGGATTTCGACCTGCCCGAGCCCAGGATCCTCCTGGACGTCGAGGGGGTCATGACCGGCATCACCATCGAGCCCAGGAATCGCGCGCATCGCCTCATCGAGGAGCTCATGCTTCTCGCCAACGAAACGGTCGCCGGCCACCTCGAGGCGCGACGAGCGCCGTGCCTCTACCGCGTGCACGACGCTCCCGATCCCGTCAAGGTCGACGCCCTCGCCGACTTCGCGTCGGGTTTCGGCCTGCGTCTTCGCGCCGGGACGGACGCTGTCCGGCCGCGGGACATCCAGCGACTCCTCGAGGCGGCCGAGTCCAGGCCGGAGTACCCCATCGTGGCGCAGGTGGCCCTCCGGTCCATGATGCAGGCGCGGTACACGCCGGAGAACTCCGGCCACTTCGGACTCGCAGCCCCCGTGTATGCGCACTTCACCTCGCCGATCCGGCGGTATCCCGACCTGGTCGTGCACCGTCTCCTCCGGTCGCTCCGGCACAGCCGGAAGGAGGCGCTCGCGCGGGTCGGCCGCGGGCTCGGCGAGCTGGGCGAGGCCTGCTCCCGCCTCGAGCGGGCCGCCGAAGCCGCCGAGCGCGAGCTGCTCGAGTGGAAGAAGATCGCATTCGTCCGCGACAAGGTGGGCGAGTCGTTCGACGGCATCGTCACGGCGGTGACAGCCTTCGGCCTCTTCGTGCAGCTCACCGCCAGCCTGGTGGAGGGGCTCCTGCACGTCACCCGTCTCGGGCCGGACCGGTACGAGCACATCGAATCCCGGCACGAGCTGCAGGGCGCGCGCACTGGCAAGTCGTTTCGACTGGGAGACCGGCTGCGCGTGCGGCTCGACCGCGTGGACGCGGTTCTGCGGCGCATCGATCTGTCCCTGGACGAGGACGGCGGCGCTCGCCAGCCGGAAGGTACGGGCACGGGCGTTCGGACATCCCGCCGCGCGCCCGCTCGCTCTCCCGCGACCGTCCGCCGCAGGTCGGGCGCGAAGAGGCGAAGGTGACCGACGGGGCCCCTTGGTATCGGCTCATCGACCATACGGGGGACATCGCGATCCTGGTCCGGGCCGCGACGAGGGGCGAGTTGTTCGACGCCGCGGCACGCGCGCTCTTCGACGTCATCCTCGACGTCTCCACCGTCGAGACGCGCCTGGAAGTCGCGGTGGCGATCGAGGAGGCGATGGATGCCGAGGACCTGCTCGTGCGTTTCCTCGGGGAGCTCCTGTTCCTCCACGACGCCCGCGATTTCGTCTTCGGTGGGTTTCGGATCGACGCGCTGACCGAGACCAGCGTCTCGGGGGCCGCCCTGGGCGAGCGCTTCGACCCAGCCCGGCACGTCGTGAGGCGCCAGGTGAAGGCGGTGACGTACCATCACCTGCTCGTGAGCGAGGATCGGGACGGGTGGTCGGCACGACTCGTCCTCGATCTCTAGCCGAATTGCTCTGGCGCTCGCCTCGGGGGCGAGCGAACACGTGGGGGGGGTGGATATGGGGATACCGACGGCCGAGCGCATCGACGACTTCCGCTGGCGGATCCCTCGTCAGGGCGCGATGAACGTGGACGGTGTCGTCTTTGCGAGCGATCGGCTCATGCAGGACCTCCGCGAGGATCCCACCCTCGAGCAAGTGGCCAACGTCGCGTGTCTCCCGGGGATCGTCGGCGCCTCGCTCGCCATGCCGGATGCCCACTGGGGGTATGGCTTCCCCATCGGAGGCGTCGCCGCGTTCGACGCGGACCACGGCGTCGTCTCACCGGGCGGCGTCGGCTACGACATCAACTGCGGGGTGCGCCTGCTCCGCTGCCACCTCGACCACGACGACGTCCGGCCCCGGATGCAGAAGATCGTGGAGGCACTGTTCACCGCGATCCCGACGGGAGTCGGCTCCCACCGGAGCGACGAATCCCTCACGCTGCACGAGGAGCGCGATCTGCTCACGACCGGCGCCCGCTTCGTGGTCGAGCGCGGTCTCGGATGGCCGTCCGACCTTACCGCCATCGAGGCCGGCGGCAGGCTCGACGGAGCCGATCCCGCCGCCGTGTCCGCGCGCGCCCTCGAGCGCGGGCGCTCCCAGCTCGGCACCGTCGGGAGCGGCAATCACTTCGTCGAGGTCGGATCCGTGGATGAGGTCTACGACCCCGCCGCGGCGTCGGCGCTCGGCCTCCGGCTTCAGGGAGTCACCGTTCTCATCCACTCCGGATCGCGCGGCTTCGGATACCAGGTCTGCGACGACGCGGTGAAGGACATGGTGAAGGTCTCCGCGAAGTACGGGATATCGCTCCCCGACCGGCAGCTTTGCTGCGCTCCGCTCCGCTCGCCGGAGGCCAAGCGCTACCTGGCTGCGATGGCTTGCGCCGCGAACTACGCATTCGCGAACCGCCAGCGAATGGCCCACGGCGTGCGGGAGGCGTTTGAGATCGCCCTGGGCATCGGTCCGCGGGAGCACGGGCTCTTCACCGTCTACGACGTATGCCACAACATCGCCAAGTTCGAGACCCACACGGTCGCCGGAGCGCAACGCCGGCTCTGCGTTCACCGCAAGGGGGCGACCCGCGCTTTCCCGCCGGGGCACCCGGACGTGCCTCCGGCCTACCGGGCGGTCGGGCAGCCCGTCCTGATTCCCGGAGACATGGGGCGATACTCGTACGTGCTCGTCGGGGCTCCCGGCGCGATGCGCGAGAGCTTCGGGAGCACCTGCCACGGCGCCGGCCGCCTGATGAGCCGCACCGCCGCGAAGCGGGCGGCTCGCGGCCGGGCTCTCGTGCGGGAGCTGGCGGATCGCGGGGTCTTGGTGCGCTCGGCCGGCCTGGCCACGGTCGCGGAGGAGATGCCCGAGGCGTACAAGGATGTGGCGGACGTGGTGGATGTGGTGCACGGCGCCGGCCTGTCGCGGAAGGTCGCCCGGATCGTTCCCATGGGAGTGATCAAGGGCTGACCGGTCGGCGACCGCGAGGCGGATGCACGGTGATACCATGGCGGTCCGGACGGGCAGGAGGGGACGATGCGGTACCGGGCCAGTGACGTCATGAAGCGCGAGGTCGTGAGCGTGCGCAGCGACATGGACCTCCGCGATCTCGCCAAGCTGTTTCTCACGCGAGGGATCACGGGGGCGCCCGTCGTGGACGATCAGCAGAACCTCGTGGGAGTGATCTCCCATAAGGACCTCGTGTTCTACAACCTCACGCGCGACGACGAGCTGGTGCTGGACTCCGACTTCTACCACCACGTCCGGGTGGAGGGGCACCCCCTTCCCAAGGGGTACCAGATCGAGGACACCAACACCGGGCGGGTCGACGACGTCATGACACCGGTGGTGCACGCCGTCTCCGAGCGGGTCTCCCTCGAAGCAGTGGCCAGAATGATGATCCGCGAGCACATCCACCGGGTGATCGTGCGCAGGGGAACGAAGGTGGTGGGGATCATCTCCGCTCTCGACCTCCTGAAGCTGCTGGGAGCGCAGGCCGTTCCGGCTGCGAAGCGCCGGGCCGCCAAGGGGAGCACGGCCACGCCCCGGCCCGCCGCACGCGCGTCCCGGAGCCAGCGAAGCACGCCCCCCCGCCGCTCGCGGAAACGGCGAAACGCCTCATCCTGAAGCGCCGCCTCAGTGCTGGCCGTCCCGGAATCGTCCAGTTAGAATCCTCTTCGCGTGAGCCGGTTCGGCTCGGATTCGTTTCGAGGGGAAACATGAGCGAGCGAGCAGAGTCGGTGGCTCGGAACGCGGGATCGGAGTCGCTGAGACGGGGAGTCCTGACAATCCTCGTGGTCGGGATCCTGCTGGGCGTGGCGTTCAACCAGCTCGGCCGGTCGGGGCGCCCGCAGCGCGGCCTTCCCTGGATCGCGGAGGAGCTCGACGTTCCATCGCTGCCGGTGCCCGTCTCGGCGCCTGCGGCGACCCAGGACCTGGGCGGAGCGGCAGCGGACGACCCGCTTGGTGGCGCGGTGACGGCCGGTGACGGCGTCCCGGTGATCCCCGACCTGGACAGGCCGTTCTCGGTGGATCTGAACACCGTGAAGAAGCTCTTCGACGCGGGGGCGGCCTACTTTGTCGATGCGCGCGAGACGGCCGACTACGCGGAGGGCCACATCCCCGGAGCCGTGAATCTCCCGTACGATTCAGCGGGCACCGATCCGGCGCGTGTGGGCAGTCTGGATTCCGGGGGCAAGCCGTTCGTGGTGTACTGCGGTGGCGGAACCTGCGAGGTGTCGATCCAGCTGGCGAACGATCTGGTCTACCAACATGGCAGGACCAAGGTGCTCGTGTACTCCGGCGGGTTCCCGGAATGGACCGGCCGCGGGTTTCCCGTGGCGCGAGGGAAGTGAGCGTGAGCGGAATCGCCGGCCTGCTCAAGGACCCGCGGATCGTTCGGGGGGCTCAGATCGTCATCGGATTCCTGGTCGGCTGGGCAGCGCTGGCCAAGATCGGCGACCTGGGGGCGTTCGCGCGCCAGGTTCACAACTTCCAGCTCCTTCCCGTGGGCGTCGAGAACCTGGTCGCCATGACGCTTCCCTGGATCGAGTTGATGGCTGCGCTTTCCCTTTTCCTCGGCTTGCGTCCCCGCTCGGGCGCGGTCGTGATGACCGTCCTGCTCGTCGTCTTCACTGGAGGGGTCGCCGCCGCAATGGCGAGGGGCCTGAATTTCGAGTGCGGCTGCTTCGGAACCGCGAGCGGAGCTCGCGTGGGCTTTCAGAAGATTCTCGAGAATCTCCTCATGCTTGCGGCGGCAGCGATCGGGTGCATCCGTCCGGCCGCTGCGGCGCGCTCAGTCGGCACGGTGACCGCTCCGTTCGGGGGGACGGCGGTTCCGGACAGACCGGTCGAATAACCTACCCCGAGCGGGCCGCTCGGCGGTCGTCTCCCGAACGGCCGTTCCTAGCCTGCGGCGGCGATCCTGCGCACCGCGCGTGTCAGGCGCGACTTACTTCGCGCGGCGGAGTTGGCGTGGAGGACTCCGTGCTTCACCGACCGGTCCAGAAGGGAGATCGTTGGCAGGAGCAGATCCTTCGCGGCTTCCGCGTCTCCGGCGGCCAGGGCCTGACGGATCTTCTTTGTCTGGGTGCGCAGCCGCGTCCGGTGCACGCGATTGCGAAGTCGGCGCTTCTGCGCCTGCTTGTTGGCCTTGATCGCCGAATCGTGCGAAGCCATCGTTCGAGAACCCTCCGCGATGCGACCGTGCCGCGTGCCGCCGGCCTCTCTCCAGGCCCGGTCGCACGCGCAACCGACGGATGTTAGAGCAGCCACCCCCGCGGCGTCAAGAGCCCCTGAACCTTGGGGTGCATAACGGATATTGGGGTCCCGGGCCCCGGGGGCGGAGAGGCGGGTGACCAGTCGCGCCTGTCCGCCGGGCGTGGTGGATCCCGGCCCCGGTCTTTCTGACTGCACGGGCATCCTCGCCGCTGGCCCCTGATCCTCTCACCGCATGGCACCGAGGACAGATTACCGCTTGCACTCTGCCTTACGTTCTTATATATGTAAGGCATGGATCAAGCCAAGAAGCAATCCCCCGCGGCTCTCCTGCGTGCTCGCCGGAGGATCGCAGACAGACTCCCTCCCTTCGAGGAAGTGCTCCGTGCCAGCCTCATCGAGCGCAACGTCCGCTGCGGCAAGCCGACCTGCCACTGCGCGGATGGACCAGGCCATCCCGCCGTGTACGTCGGCGTTACGTTCCGGGGTGGGCGCACCGAGCAGATCACGGTGCCCCGTCCGCTGCTCCCGACCATCCGACGTTGGGTCCGCAATTACCAGCTCTGGTGGGACGCGGTCGAGAAGGTCTCCGCGATCAATCGCAGACTCCTGCGACTGCGCCAGATATCGGCCGGGTCCCCGAAGGACACCGCCAAGAAACGGCAGGCGCCTGGCCGAAGTCGGCGCGTCCAGAAACCGGACGGCGAGGGCTGATCATGAGAATCGTTCCCAACATTCTGGCTCGCCTTGGCCGCAAAACCCGCGTCGCTGCTGCCGCGCGCTCCGACGAAGCTGCCCCGCCGTGCAGAACGCCCCGACGAGGGCGGTCCCGTGCTCCCAAACCCCCCGCCGCGCACGTGGCGCCAGCGGCCCCCCTACGACCCACCCTTGCCCTGCAACCCCCCTCGATCGTCCAGACCGAGCGCGAGGTGGTGGAACAGTTTCTTCCCCAGATGTGCCACGCCTTGCAGCGCAAGCTCGACGACCTGGCAGGCTTGCAGACCGAGCGGCTGAGGCCTACGTGTTGCGGTCGTCTCGTGCCCTGCCATGACCGCACACGGGTCCTCTCGCTGACCCGGTTCGGCCAGGTCAAGATCCTCGTTTGCCGTTACCGCTGTCCCCTGTGTCAGCGCGAGTACCGGCCGCTGTTGGATTTCCTGGAGGTGGAGCCGGGCAGGGTCAGCGGGTCGCTGGCACGGCTGCTCGGTTTGCTCGGCGTGGTGGTGCCTTATGAGCTCGCGGCGGAGCTGACATTCCTGTTCTTCGGAATCCGGGTCAACGCGATGACCGTCTGGCGGGCCGTACAGCGGCTTGGGGAGGCAGCAGCGCGAAACGCCGAGGGCCTGGCCGCCTACCACAACGACAGCCGCAGCCTGGCGCCGCCTGCGCCCGCGCCCCCCGATGTCGTCATGCTCGGCGTGGACGGCTGTGCCTTGGGGATGCAAGTCCGCAAGACGCGCCGACGGCGCAAGACCGGAGAGGAGATTCTGCCCCCGCTGCCGCCTGTCGAAGAAGGCCACTTCCGAGAGGTAAAGACGGCGGTGCTGCTCCTGCCCGCAGAGCGCACGGAGCCCTCCCCTGGCCGACATTGCCTCCTACGTCGCGTCCTGGTCACCTGCCTCGGAGACGCCGACGCGATCTTCAGCCGCGTCTGGGCCCAACTGCGTGAGCTCGGCTGGCTCGGTACCAACACCGTGGTCGTGATCGTGGGAGACGGCGCGGAGTGGATCTGGAATCGCGCCGCGATCTTCAAGAACCGTTGCGAGATCCTCGACTTCTGGCACGCCATGGAGTACGCATGGAAGTACGCTCGCTTGCAGTTCGGCGAGAACTCGCGCCGCGCCGATCGCTTCATCCAGCGCATCGCCAACGACCTCAAGGCAGGTGGGGTCCACGACGTCATTGCTCGACTCGAGATGCTCGAGCCGGTCTCCGACGAGGCGCGAGAGGCACTCATGGCCGTCATCAAGTACTACACCAACAACGCCTCACGGATGCGGTACGACGAATACCTGCGACTGGGCTACGGCATCGGCAGCGGGGCGGTCGAGAGCGCTCACAAGCAGGTCGTACATGCCCGACTCCGTCAGGCCGGCATGCGCTGGTCTGAAAACGGGGCGCGACGTCTGCTGGCCCTTCGCCTCCTGTTGCTCAACCACGACTGGGCCCGGATCGATCGACTCCGCATGGTGCCCGTCCCTGCGTAGTCGGATTTGCCTCCGCCGGCGTCTCTGCTGCATCCTGAGCCCGTGCTCCGCCGTCGCTCACCGCTTGTTCCGAAGGACCTGCGCTCCCGGCTCGAGGTGGCCAGGCTGGATACGCTTGCGCTTCTGCGCGCTCTCGATCACATCCCGGTCCTCCCACCTGCCCTCCCGCAACCTCAGACCCAGCAGCTCTTTGAGCTCGACGCCGACTGCGCCGAAGCGCTCTGGGCTCTCGATCAGCCCCCCGGCTCTCTCGACTTCGAGGCCATGGTTCGAGACACCCTCTCCTCCCTCGACGAGCTTCCCGCCGCCCGGGACCAACTTCGACGCCGGATCCCTGCTGCGGTTCGCCCCCGGGTGCTCGAACTCGAACCGATCATCCGGGCCAGTCTGAATCCCCGCGAAGCCTACAACCAGATCCCAGGCCGAGACCCCGACAGCGGTTAAGCACCCTGAACCTTGCGGGCTTCGGCCCGGAGGGGGACCGGTGCGCCGCGCGAGCGTCTCAGCGGATCGGAGCGCCGAGTCCAGCCAGCTTGTCTCGAGCGATCTTCGCCTCGTCGCTCTGCGGATACGTCCGGGCGACGTACTGCAACTGGACGATGGCCAGGCGAACGTCGTTCTCCTCGAGGTAGGCGAGCCCCTTTTTCAGGTTCGCGGCCGCCGCGCGATCGCTGTCGGGATAGCGCTCCAGGAGTCTGTCGAACGCGTCCACGGCCTTCTCGAATCGCCCTTCGCTGAAGGAACTCTCGCCGATCCAGTACAGGGCATTGTCCGCCTGCGCGCTCTCGGGGAATCGCGTGGCGTACTCCTCGAAACCCGAGATCGCCAGCGAGTAGTTCCCCTTGGAGAAATCCGCGTAGGCCTGGTTGTAGAGCGCGTCCGGGCTCGGCGCCGCGGAAGACGACGCGGACCCGACAGGCGCGGACCCCGGCAGGGCGGCGTCGGGGGAAACGGTCGGCGTTGCGTCGGAGCTGCGCCGCGCGGTCTCGCGCACGCGCGTCAGGTCCTGCGAGAGGCGCTCGACCCGTCGTTGCAGGTCGCCCGATCGCTCGTCGAGAGCCGCGATGTCCCGTTGCGCGCGCTCGACGTCGGCCTTCACGTCCGCGATCTCCGCACGCTTGACCTCGCCCCCCTCGACGAGCTTCCCCTCGACCACGGACAGCCGATCCGTCGACTGGGATTGCTCTCGCCGGAGGGATTGCAACTCTTCCCTCACATCCGCCAGATCCTTCTGGAGAGCGGACAGCTGATCCGGGAGCACGCAACCTCCCGACAGCGACGCGGCCAGCGCCAGAGCAGCGAACGCCGGCAGCCGGGGGCGAGATCGAGACATGCGGGTCCTCCCCTGGTCAGGATTCGATCCAGAACTCCCCGCGTCGGTTCAGCCTCCAGGCGTCCTCGCCGTGGCCAAGATCGACGGGGCGCTCCTCGCCGTAGGTCACGATTCGCATGCGAGAGGGTTCGATGCCCAGGCTCTGGAGGTAATCTCGCACCGCATTCGCCCGGCGCTCGCCCAGCGCCAGGTTGTACTTGATCGTCCCACGCTCGTCGCAGTGCCCCTCGATCCGGATCGAGCGCTTCTTGTTCGTCTGGAGCCACGAGGCGTTCGCCTGCAAGGTGGCGCGCGTGGCGTCCGAGAGGTCGGAGCTGTCGTAGTCGAAGTAGACGGTCGCGAGAGGCTTGCGTCGATTGAGCTCGTCCACGCCGGGCTCCGCCGGGGTTTCCGCCTCGACCGGCTCCTTCGGGAAGGCCTCCGTGACTTCCTTGATCGGCTCCTTCGGAGGCTCCGGGGCTCGTTTCGACTCGGTGGTGGGCGGCCCGGGGGTGGGCACGGGTGGCTTTTTCTTGCAGGCGCCCGAGATCCCGACGAGGCAAACGATCAACGCGGCCGCAACCAAGATCCGACGACTTCGCATGGCTTCGAGAACCTCCTTGGTTCCGCGCTTCTCGAGAGGCGCCGGAACACGAACGTTGATTATAGAGTAGATTGCCTGGAAATCGAAAGAGCGTTGGGCGGCCTACCGCGACCAGTCGGGCGTGAAGGAGTCGCCTCCTCGCGTGAGACGGCGCATCTCGCTTCCGTCGGCTGCCATCGCATAGATGTCGTACGAGCCCTCGCGATTCGACGAAAAGACGATGTGCCGCCCGTCCGGGGACCAGCGCGGGTCCTCGCTGTTCCAGTCTCCCCGCGTGAGCTGGCGCAGGGTGCCCGACGCGAGGTCGAGCACGATGATCTGGAATCGCCGCTCGATCCGCGAGGCGTAGGCGATCCGGTCGCCCCGGGGCGACCACGTCGCGGAATCGTTGTAGCTTCCTTCGGGTGAAACGCGTCGGACGTTGAGCCCCTCGGCATCCATGACGTAGATCTGCGGGGATCCGGACCGGTCCGACGTGAACACGATCTGTCGACCGTTCGGGGAGAAGTCGGGAGAGGTGTCGATGCCCGGGTGCCGCGTGAGGCGCGTGCTCTCGCCGGTGGCGAGCGTGAGCAGGTAGATCTCCGAGTTCCGGTCCATGTCCGAGCTGAAGACGAGCCTCTTTCCGTCGGGGGACCAGTCCGGGGTCGAGTTCAGCTCGCCGCGCAGCGCCGGGACGGAGGTGAGCCGGCCATCGCTGTCCATGATGTGAATCCCCGGCTGACGGCCACGCCACGACACGAATGCGAGTCGGTCGGCGTCGGGGGACCAGACCGGGAACAGATTGATGGTCCCCGTGGTCGTGAGACGCCGGATCCGCTGGCCGTCGTAGTCCATCACGTAGATCTCTTTCCCTTTCTCGTGCTTCGAGACGAATGCGATCCGCGACATGGCAACCCCAGGCCGGCCGGTGTAGTGCTGGACCAGATCGTCGGCGAGCTGGTGGGCGATCCTGCGCAACAGGTCCTTTCCGCCTCCGTAGCGCCGTGCGAACGTCTGGGACTTGCTGGGGTTGTCGTGGAGTCGCGCCTCCAGGTCCAGCCGGTCGCCCTTCAAGGCGAATCGACAGAGGACCACGGCGTCCGCGCCGATCCCGAGCCAGTCGTCGTGGACCACGGTGCCGCGCGGGGGCGTCGGGACCTTCCCGTAGAGCAGGGGGTCGACGACGTCGAAGAAGCCGCTGAAGGTCAGGTCTTCACGCACCGTGCGCATCAGCTCGGCGGCGGATGAGACGTTCTCGGCGGGAGCTTCCGGATCCGGGAGCGCGATCTTGATGCGCGCGAATCCCTCCCCCTCCACGATCCCGGTGATCTCCCGGGGAGGCTCCTGGGCCACGAGCGCCAGGAGAGGGGCTGCGAGGAGCAGCGCGAGAACGGACCGCACGAGACTCCGACGCATCGGGAACTCCTTCCGGCGAGGCTCAGCGCGCATCGCCCGGGGTCCAGTGGAACTCGAATCGGGCCGGGAGGGTCGGCTCCCGCCACGTGGGGGGCAGCGGCGGCAGCGGCGACGATTCGAGCACCGCGCGCAGGACCGAGCGGTCCATCGCCGGGACGCCGCTGGAGGACTCGATACGGGCGTCGCGAATCACCCCGCTGCGCTCGACTTCGAACGAAACCGACGCCACCAGCACGCTCGTCGCCTCTTCGAGAACCGGTCGGATCCACCGGCTCCGCAACTGAGCGATGACCGAGGCTCGATACCAGGCGAACTCCACGTCGAGCGCGTCGAGGGATGTGATGCCCCCGGCCCCCGGCCCCGAAGGTCCCGGAGTTGCCGTGCCCGAGGTGGGCCCCGGGGCGGGCTCGCGGCCGGGTCCGGAGCCCGGACGTCCCTCGGGAGCCGAGGTAGGCGGTTCCGGATCCCTGGGCTTCGGAGGGTCCTTCTTGACTTCCTTCGTTTTCTTCGGCGGGTCGGGCACCACGGGCGGGCTCGCGAGGCGCGGGCCCTCCGGAGCCGACGGCGCCGGGGAAACCGTTCCGCGCGACGGAGGGACCACGGGCCCGGGGATTCCACCCACGACATCCACGATCAGAGCGTCCGCGATGGGCACCCTGCTCCGCTGGAAGGAAGGCGCGACGACGAGCGCGGCCGCGATGACGAGGTGGACCGCGGCGGAGCTCGAGACGAAAGGGGCGAGCGGGTCTCTCGTCGACCGGAACGGCAGCACGAGCACGATGCGAGGCAGGCTCATCGCGCGCGTTCTTCCGGGGCCGGCGTGGGAACGGTCACCAGGGCGACTCTCGTCACGCCGGCTTTCCGAATCCGGTCCATGACGAAGAGCACCTCTCCGTACGGAATCAGCTTGTCCCCTCGCAGGAACACCGTGTCTCGCGGTCGCGACTTCGCCATGGCCCGCATTCGCTCCTCGAGAAGATCGGGGTGCACGGGGACGTCGTTGAGGCGGATCCTGCCGTCGCGATCCAGGGACACCACCACGCGGGCTTCCTCGATGTCCGCGGCGGTTTGAGCGCTCGGAAGCTCGAGCGGGATCCCTTTCTCGAGCATCGGCGCGGCGATCATGGAGATGATCAGGAGCACCAACATCACGTCCACGAGGGGAGTGACGTTGATCTCCGCGAGGGCGCGTCGGGATCGGCGCAAGCCGCGCCCGCTCTCCGAGGAGAAAGCCACCGGGTCAGATTCTCCGCCCTTCCACGCGGTGGAGGAAGTCGGCGACGAACTCGTCGATCCGAGCCTCCATGCCGCGCAGTCGGGCGAGAAAATGGTTGTAGCCGATCACCGCGGGAATCGCCGCGGCGAGTCCGGCGGCCGTGGCCACGAGGGCCTCGGCAATTCCGGGCGCGTAGGCCGCGAGCGAAGCCGTTCCCGTCACGCCGATACCGCGAAAGGCGTTCATGATGCCCCAGACCGTGCCGAACAGACCGATGAAGGGTGTGGCGCTGGCCGTGGTCGCCAGAAAACCCAGGCTGCGCTCGAGCCGACTGATCTGCGACGAAGCGCTCTTGCGCAGCATCCGGTCGATGGCCTGAAGCGCCGCCCCTTCCAGCGGAACTCCCTTCGGCGGGGGGTTCAGCGTGATCTCCCGGAATCCGGCCCGGAACACGTCGGCCACGGGGCTGGCGGCGAACCCCGCCGCCTCCCCGAGAATCGCATCCAGCGGTCCACCCTCGTTGAACCGGGAGAGGAACGCGTCGGACTCGGTCTCGGCCCGCCGGAAGATCCTAAAGCGCTCCGCGATGATCCCCCACGACAGCACGGAGAAGACGAGGAGGACGAAGAGGACCAGCTTGGCCATTGGCCCCGATTGCCACACGAGGGACCAGACGTCCAGCGATCCAGAGGCCGCGGCGAGGAGAACCGGAGACATCTACCCTCCACGCGGCATGGCGGGAGAGCGGAGTCGCGAACTCCGACGAGTATCGCCGCCGCCGCTCGGCATGCTAGCCCAGCGTCGCGGAAGCGTCAAAGAAAGCACGGCTCCGTTCCCGCGCATCCCGCCTCTCGTTCGTCGTGCACCCTCGGCCGGACGCGGTGTTGACCGTCGTCGAAGGCGGGTGTTAGCATCCGTCGCCCGCGCATCGCTCCGCCTCGCTCGCGGGACCGGTATCGTCCCGATGCTCAAGACACTCCGGATCCGGGACCTCGCCATCATCGAGGATCTCGTCGTCGAGTTCGGCCCCGGGCTGAATCTGCTCACGGGAGAGACAGGTGCCGGGAAGTCGATCGTGGTGGATTCCCTCGGCCTGGCCACCGGCGACCGCGCGGATGCCAGGCTCGTTCGGGCGGGCGCGGAGCGCGCCGTGGTAGACGCCGTCTTCGACCTCCCGGAAGGTTCCGACGTCCCCGCGTGGCTCGCGGAGCGGGGAGTGGACGCGGGCGAAGGCGAGGTCGTGGTGCGGCGCGAGGTGGCGTCCGAGGGGTCGGGCCGGGTTTTCGTGAACGGGACGCCGTGCGCGCTGTCGGTTCTGCGAGATCTCGGCGATCGCCTCGTCGAGATCCACGGACAGCACGAGCATCAGAGCCTCCTTTCCTCCGTACGCCACCAGGAGCTGCTGGATCGATACGGGGGGCACGGCGAGCGGCTCGCCGCCGCGGATCGCGCGCACGCGGGCGTCCTCGAAGCGATGGAAGCGCGGGACCGCCTGGTCTCCGTGGAGAAGGAGCGGCACGAGCGCGCGGGCAGTCTACGGCGGACGATCCGAGAGATCGACGCCGTCAGCCCCCGTCCTGGCGAGAGCATCGCGCTCGAGTCGGAGCGACGCGTTCTGCGCAACGCATCGCGCGTCGCGGAGCTGCTCGGCGCCGCGCTTTCCGATCTGTACGAGGGCGAGCCGTCCGCGGTGTCTCTGGCGTCGTCGTCGAGTCGGCGGCTCGCGGAGCTCTCGACGATCGATTCCAGGCTGGAGGAGCTGGCCAGGCGAGTCGAGGCGGCCCGCCTCGAGCTCGAGGACGCCGGGGCGGTGCTGCGCGACTATCGAGAGGGGTCCTCGTTCGACCTCGGGCGCCTCGAGAGCGTCGAGTCGCGCCTGGCGTCCCTCGAGCGCCTTCGACTGCAGTTCGGAGTCGACGAGGAAGCGGTCCTGACCACCCGGGATCTGGCCGCGCAGGAGCTTGCGACGCTGGAGCACTTCGACGAGGAGGCTCGTCGCATCGACGCGGTCGTTCGCGATGCGCAGGAACGCTATCGCGAGGCGGCTCGGGAGCTGACCCGATCTCGCCGGGCGGCGGCGGAGCGCTTCGTTCCGGCGGTGGAAGCTCAGCTTTCCGCGCTGGCCCTTGGCCGCGCGAAGGTCGAGGTCTCGTTCGCGCCTGCACGGGGTTCCGTCCTCGCCGGAGACGGCGGTCCGATGACTCTGCACCCCCGCGGAGCCGAGCGCGTGGAGCTCCAGTTCGCCGGCAATCCGGGAGAGCCGGTTCGACCCCTGGCGAAGGTGGCTTCGGGGGGGAGCTCTCCCGCATCATGCTCGCGCTCCACGTGGTGCTCGAGGGAGCGGCCGACGGACGCGTTCTCGTGTTCGACGAGGTGGACGCGGGGATCGGAGGAGCGGTGGCCGATGCGGTGGGCGCGCGGCTCGCTCGGCTCGGTCGTGGCAGCCAGGTCCTCTGCGTCACGCACCTGCCGCAAGTCGCGGCCCATGCACGGACTCACTTTCACGTGCGCAAGCGACTCGTCCGCGGCCGCAGCCGCGCCGAGATCGAGCTGCTCGCGGGCGAGGGTCGGATCAACGAGCTGGCGCGCATGCTGGGGGGCCGGGAGATCACGGAGGCTTCGCGGCGCAATGCCGCGGATCTTCTCGCGGCCGCCGAAGGCGTGACGCGAGGAACGGGACGGACCAGACCATGAGCGAACGCATCGCCGTCTACCCGGGCACCTTCGACCCTGTGACCTTCGGTCACCTGGATCTGGTCGAGCGGGGCCGTCGGCACTTCGACCGGATGATCCTCGCCATCCTGCGCAACGAGGACAAGCGCCCGATGTTCTCCGTGCAGGAGCGCATGGAGTTTCTCCGTCGCTCGACGCTGGCGTGGCCGGACGTACAGGTGGAGTCGTTCGAGGGGCTCCTCGTGGACTACGCGGCCCGTGTGGGCGCTTCCGTCATCCTGCGCGGCCTGCGGGCCGTCTCGGACTTCGAGTACGAGCTGCAGATGGCCATGATGAACCGGCGGCTGGCGCCCGGCGTCGAGACGGTGTTTCTCATGCCCAACGAGACCTACTCGTACCTGTCGAGTCGCCTGGTCCGGGAGGTCGCCCGGCTGGGCGGCTCGCTGCACGGCCTGGTCCCGCCGGAAGTCGCGCGCGCCCTCGCGGCGCGGGCGGGTCCGGGTGCGCCATCCGGCGGTGCGCCTGAATGAGCGGGCTCCTCCTCCCGTCTCTCCCGTTCGGTGCCGCCGAAGTCCCGATTCCGCAGCACCCGTTCCGCCTCGACGAGATCGTGCCGCCCCGCTCGAGGCCCGCCGCCGGGACCCCCGTCGAACTCGCCCTGGATCGGCCCATCGCATCGCCTCCGCTCGGCGAGTCGTTTCGGGGGGCGCGACGGGTTCTCGTCGTGGTTTCCGACGGAACCAGGAAGACCGGATCGGCCGAGTTCCTTCCCTGGGTCGTCCGCCGGATCCACGAGGCGACGCGCGCCGAGATCGTGTTCGCCGTCGCCAGCGGGATCCACCGTCCGCCCACCGACGAGGAGATCGATCACATCCTCGGTCCGTCGCTCCGCGGACGATTCCCGGTGCTCCGCCACGACCCGGACTCCGCGGACCTCGTCGAGGTCGGCCAGACACGGGCCGGCACGCCGGTTCGCGTCCACCCGGCGCTGCGCTCCCACGACAGGATCGTCCTGACCGGGGCCGCCGGATTTCACTATTACGCCGGCTTCTCCGGCGGGCGGAAGGCGTTGGTGCCGGGGATGGCCTCTCGAGAAACGGTCTCGCGGAACCATCTCCGCTCGCTGACCCGCGAGGGACGCCGGCACCCCTTGGCGCGCGCGGGGCGCCTGGATGGAAACCCGGTGCATCGAGACATGGTGGACGGCGCCGCGCTGGTCGGCCCGCATTTCCTCGTGAACTCGGTTCTCGACGACGCGGGGCGTGTCGAGCGGTTGTTCTGCGGCCACTGGCGGAGGGCCCACGAAGCCGCATGCCGCTTCGTGCGCGCCACGCGCTGCGTGCGCGTATCTCCGCGCGAGCTCGTGATCGCGAGCGCCGGGGGAGAGCCATCCGACCTGAACCTGATCCAGTCGCACAAGGCGTTCGAGGCCGCCATGGGAGCGCTGCGGCCCGGCGGGGTGCTGGTGCTGGTCGCGCGCTGCCGCGAGGGGGCCGGGCACCCGGACTTCCTTCCGTGGTTTCGATTCGAGCGAGAAGACGACCACGTCGCCGAGCTGCGACGCGCATTCCAGGTCTACGGTCAAACCGCGCTCTCGTGGATCCGAAAGGCCAGCTCGTGCCGACTCATCCTCGTGTCCGACCTGCCGGCGAGTCTGGTTCGGTCCCTGCGGGCGGATCCCGCGGCGGACCTGGCGGAAGCTCTCGGACTCGCGGCGCGACTCCTCCCCGCGGGGACACCCGGATGGCTGCTGGCTTCGGGCTCGCGCCTGCTCGTCGAATCCGACGCTCGGGGGTGAGCGCGCGGCGAGCGAGGCCGCGAGCCATCCGGATCGCGGCGACACGCGGCCGCGATTCCTGCTGGGGTCGCTTCGAGCTGTCTGCCCGCCAAATTTCTGTCGTACGCCCTTCGATCCGACGCGCGCTTGACCCCTTCGGATCGCGAACCTTATACTGCGCCCATATGCGATCTGTTGCGATCGTGCTCGTCTTTCTGGCGCTTTTGCTTCCGACAGCACGAGCGGCGGAGCCTGTGGTTCGCTGGGTGGACTTCGAGGGTCGCAACGTCGTCCCGGGCTCGGCCGACCGGATCCTCGCCGCGCTCGACGATGCGGACCGGGAAGGGGACGAACTGGTCGTCATTCAGCTCGACACTCCCGGCGGGCTCGTCACCACGATGGACGACATCGTGAAGCGGATGCTGGCCGCGAAGACTCCCATCGCCGTCTGGGTCGGTCCGAAGGGGGCGCGCGCGGGCTCCGCCGGGTTCTTCATCCTCATCGCGGCGGACGTCGCCGCGATGGCGCCCATGACGCGGGCGGGCGCGGCGTCGACGGTCTTCGGGATCGGGCAGAAGAGCGAGGACGGCGACGTCCTGCTCCGGAAGGCGAACCAGGACGCGGCGGCGCTCGCGCGCTCCATCGCGGAGCACCGCGGCAGGAACGTCGAGGCGTGCGAGAAGGCGGTCCTGTCCGCGGACGCGTACACGGATCGCGTGGCCCTCGAGCGCGGGATCATCGATCTGGTGGCCGAGGACCGGGACGATCTGCTTCGAAAGCTCGACGGGCGTGAGGTGCGGCGCGTGGACGGATCCACGACGGTCCTGCGGACCGCCGGGGCGCGGTTCGTGGAAACGCAGGTCGGCTTGCAGCACCGTGTCCTCGAGGTCATCGCCTCTCCCCTCGTCGCCTACCTCTTGCTGCTCCTGGGGCTCGCGGGTCTCTACGTCGAGTTCACGCACCCCGGCCTCGTCTTTCCGGGCGTTGTGGGGGCGCTCTGCCTCCTGCTGTTCGCCCTGGCGGCGCAGGCGCTCCCCGTCTCGACCATCGGCGTCCTTCTGATCCTGCTTGCGATCGTCATGTTCGTTCTGGAGATCAAGGTCGTCTCGTACGGGATGCTCACCGTCGGCGGGGTGCTCTGCCTGGTGATCGGCTCGCTCATGCTGTTCCAGGGTCCCATCCCCGAGCTCCGACTTCCCCTCGGCATCGTGCTGCCTCCCAGCCTGGCATTGGGGCTGCTGTGCGCAGTCGCGGTTCGGCTGGCGGTGCGCGCCCAGCGGTCCTCGGTGGAGACCGGGGTCGAAGGGCTGCGTCACGAGGTCGGTGAAGTGACGCAGGACCTCGATCCCGAAGGGAAGGTATTCGTGCACGGAGAGATCTGGAACGCCGTGTCTTCGTCGGGGCGGTTGCAGCGCGGGACCAGGGTACGGGTGGTCAAGGTCGAGGATCTGAGGATCCTCGTCGAGCCGGTCGACGCACCGCGGCCGGAGGGGGGGAGGTAGTCATGTTCGAGTTTCCAATCGTGGGCATCCTTGCTGCGGTCTTCGTCGTGATTCTCGTCATCGTCAACTCGGTCAAGATCCTTCCCGAGTACGAGCGCGGAGTCGTGTTCCGCCTCGGGCGGCTGCGGGACTTCGACTACGGGCCCGGGCTCTTCTTTCTGATCCCCGGGGTCGACCGGATGGTCCGCATGTCGACACGCACCGTCGTACACGACGTGCCGCCCCAGGACGTCATCACGAAGGACAACGTGTCCATCAAGGTGAACGCCGTCGTCTACTTCCGCGTGCTGCTGCCGCGGAAGGCCGTGGTGGAGGTGGAGAACTACCACTACGCGACGAGCCAGCTCGCCCAGACCACTCTCCGTTCCGTCCTGGGGCAGGTGGAGCTCGACGAGCTGCTGGCGGAGCGCGACAAGGTGAACCACGCGCTGCAGACGATTCTGGACAAGCACACGGACCCGTGGGGCATCAAGGTCGCGTCCGTCGAGGTCAAGCACGTGGACCTGCCGCTGGAGATGCAGCGGGCGATGGCCAAGCAAGCCGAGGCGGAGCGCGAGAAACGCGCGAAGTTCATCCACGCCGAGGGGGAGTGGCAGGCTGCGGCGACGCTCGCGAAGGCCGCGGACGAGATCGCGCGCAACCCGGTCGCACTCCAGCTTCGCTACCTCCAGACCCTGACCGAGGTCGCGTCCGAAAAGAACTCGACGCTGGTGTTCCCGCTGCCGATTGACCTTCTCCGCCCGTTCCTCAAGTAGAACGGGCCCGAGGAACGAGAGGCTTGGGTCGCAATCCGACCAGCCAGCGTCCCCGCCGGGTGCGCGACGAGTCGACCACCGGGTCCGAGGCGGAAGATCTCCGCGCGGCCCTCGCCGTTTCCTGTCACCTCGACCTGGCGGACCAGCTGCGCGAAATCCTCGGCTACGCGGTCGCGTGGTGCGGAGGGGGGACCGGCTTCGCGTTCGTCGACGACGCGGAGAGTCACTCGCTGATCTGTCAGGCTAGCACGGTTCCCGAGAGCGACGAGCAGCGGGGGGCGCTCCACAAGCTCGACCCGGGGCGGGTGTGGCGGGCGGTCACCGAGGACGAGGTGCAGCTGCCAGGGCTCGACGCGATCCTCCCCGCGGGGACCGTCTGGCCCGGAGAGCCGCCGACCAGCTGTCTCGCCTTGAGGATCGAGCCGCTCTCGTCCGAGCCGGTGGCGCTCCTCCTCCTCCTGGGTCCGCCCGTCCCGGCCGACGCTGCCCGCGAGCGAATCCGAGCCCTCCTGGCGCTGACGCGGAGGGCCGTCTCGAATGCCGTCAAGGTCCGGGCCGTGCGGGAGCTCGTGATCAAGGATGACACGGCCGATTGCTTCAATCGGCGCCATTTCGAGGATTTCCTCGTGGAAGAGATCGCCCGCGCGAGTCGATTCCGCGCGCCGCTGTCGCTCATCTTCCTCGACATGGACAACCTCAAGGAGGTGAACAACAGGCTCGGCCATGCCATGGGCAGCCGCAGCCTTTACGAGGTTTCGGTCCGCGTGCGGGCCCGGATCCGGAAGTTCGACAAGCTGTTCCGCTTCGGCGGGGACGAGTTCTGCATCGTGCTTCCGGAGACCGAGTGGCACGGCGCTCTCGAGGTGGCCGAGCGCGTCCGCGAGGCGATCGCGTGCAAGCCGTTCCTCACGAGCCAGCCCATGGGGAAAGGAGGGGTCCGGATGACCGCCTCGTTCGGCGTCGCCTCGTTCCCCCTGCACGCCAGGACGAAGGAAGACCTGGTCCTGCGCGCCGACCGGGCGATGCAGAGAATCAAGGCGGGCACGAAGAACTCCATCGAAGTCGCGGAGATCGCGAAGGGCGAAGATGAATTCTGAGACGGCGCCCTCCGATCCCTCCGGGGAGATCCGCGTCGAGGGAGTGTGGCTGCTGCTGGTCGTCGCCGCGATCGTCGCGCTCGTCGTGGGCGCGTTCGCTCTCGGTCGGCTCAGCGCGCCGGTCGCGGAACGCGCGGTGCCGCTTCCGGAAGCGGCGGCCGCCGAGGCTCCCGTGGAGGAGTCGGTGGAGTCCAAGCCGAGCCGCTTCGACGCGGTCGGCGGGGGCGGAACGGCCGCCGAGCCGAAACGACAGCTCGGGTCTGAATCTCCGCCTCGGTCGCCGCAGACCCCGTCGCCGCAACCCGCGGCCACCGGACCGTGGGTCGTGCAGGTCTTCGCCGGACGGGATCGGCGCGCGGCCGAGTCGCTGGTGGTGGACCTTCGCTCTCGCGGCTACGCCGTTCGTCTCGACAGCCAGCGAGACGGCCGGGACGCGCTGTTCAAGGTCCGGGTGGGCGGGTACGCCAGCGAGGCGGAGGCCCGAGTGATGGCGGATCGGCTCAAGGGCGAGGGCGAGTCGGCCGCCTGGGTCACGCGAGCCCGCTGAGCGGTGCCGTCCCCCAAACCCGCTGCCCGGGAGATCCGGGCGAGCCCTCCGTCGAACCCCCGTATGTTATGGTGATGAGAACTGCTTGCGGGCCTGTCCGACAGGCCTAGATTTGGTTTGACAGTGGAGGAGCTGCCGTGCGGAAGCCGGATCTTCAGGAGCTGGCGGAACGAGTCCAGGCGCTCGAGGTCAAAGTCGACGCGCTCCGGAGGTTTCTTTGATCTGGAGGAGAAGCGGGCGGAGATGAATCGCCTCGAGGAGGACCTGGCCCGGCCGGAGGTCTGGAACGACACCGGCCGCGTGAAGGAACTCAAGCAACGGCAGGCTCGGCTGACCGAGGTGGTTGAAAGCGGTCTCGAGCTCGAGCGTCTCGTGAACGACGCTCGCACGTTTCTCGAGCTCGCCCGAGAAGGGGAGGACGTCGTCGACGATCTGTCCAAATCGGTGGACGAGCTCGATGCGAGGGCCGAAGAGATCGAGCTGGCGACGCTCCTCACCGGAGAGCACGACTCCGCCGACGCGATCGTCGAGATCCATCCGGGGGCCGGCGGAACCGAGTCCCAGGACTGGGCCGAGATGCTCCTGCGGATGTTCGTCCGTTGGGCCGAGCGCCACCGGTTCAAGGTGAACACCCTCGACTACCAAGCGGGGGAGGAAGCGGGCATCAAGAGCGTGACGCTGGGAGTTTCCGGCCCCAACGCGTACGGGTACCTGAGAGCCGAGCGCGGTGTGCACCGCCTCGTTCGGATCTCGCCGTTCGACGCACAGGCGCGCCGGCACACCTCGTTCGCTTCGGTGGACGTGATTCCCGATCTGAGCGCGGAGCTGATCGAGATCACGATCGACGACAAGGAATTGAGGATCGACACGTTTCGCTCGTCCGGCGCCGGTGGCCAGCACGTGAACGTCACCGACTCCGCGGTACGGATCACTCACCTCCCCACGGGCATCGTGGTGTCGTGCCAGAACGAGCGGTCCCAGCACCGCAACCGGGACGTCGCCATGCAGGTCCTCCGAGCCAAGCTCTTCGACCTGGCGAGCTCGGAGAAAGACGCGAGGCTGCAGAAGGAGGTCGGGGACAAGAAGAAGATCGAGTGGGGAAGCCAGATTCGTAGTTACGTTCTGGCTCCCTACCGCCTCGTGAAGGATCACCGATCGGGGTTCGAGATGGGAGACGCGGATCGGGTGCTGGGCGGAGACCTGGACGGCTTCATCCGCGCCGCGCTGGCGGCCGAGCGATCCGAGCGCAGGACGACTTCCGTCTAACCGTGTGGGCGCGAGACGACCATGAGCATCAAGAAACAGCCGGCGCGGCACGGGGACATCGAGCTCGATGCTCGAGAGACGGAGATCCTGAAATCCGTCATCCAGAGCCACATCCTGACCAGGCAGCCGGTGGGCTCCCGGAGCCTCTCGCGAGGGGCCGGGCTCGATCTTTCGCCGGCCACGATCCGGAACACGATGGCGGATCTCGAGGATCGCGGGCTGCTGACGCACCCTCACACGTCGGCAGGTCGGGTGCCGACCGACATGGCCTATCGGCTGTACGTGGAGCGTCTCATCGAGACGCCGCGGGTCGCCGCCCACCACGCCCAGGCCATCGACCAGGCGCTCACGCACCATCGCTCGGACATCCCCGAGCTCCTCGCGGAGGCGTCGCGTCAGCTCTCCCGCGTTTCGAAGCACGTGGGCGTGGTGCTGGCACCCGCGTTCCGGCGGATCGTGGTGGAGCACATCGAGTTCGTGCGACTGGATTCCCGGCGGATCGTCGCGGTGGTGGTGGGCCGCTCCGGCGTCGTCCACAATCGGATCCTCGACGTCGCCGCGCCGCAGGATCAGCAAGAGCTGGACCGGATCGGCCGCTACCTGTCCGAGCAGTTCGCGGGCAGGACGTTGCTCGAGATGCGGCAGACCCTTCTCGAGCGCATGGCCGAAGAGGCTGCGGCGTACGACCAGCTCGTCGGCCGCAGCCTGCAGCTGGGACGACGCGCCATCGAGGGAGAAGCGGATGCCACCGACCTCTTCGTCGAGGGGGCGTCGAACCTGCTGGACGAGCCGGAGTTCGCGGATCTCGACCGAATGAGGAGCCTGATCCGTACCCTCGAAGAGAAGAACTGCTTGGTGGAGCTTCTGAGCCGGGCGGTGGAGGGACAAGGAGTCCAGGTGGTGATCGGACGGGAGAATCCGCTGCCGGACCTGGCCGACTGCTCTCTCGTGGCGTCCACCTATGGAGCCGGCGACCAGGTCTTGGGCACGGTCGGAGTCGTTGGGCCGAGGCGGATGGAGTACGCGCGGGCCATCGCGCTGGTGGATCACCTGGCCGAGGTGCTCACTCGGCTCATGTCGAGCCCGGGGGATTGAGGAGTCAGCCGATGAAACGCGAGGCGCACGGATCTCGAGACGAGGCACCTTCGTCCGAAGAGATCGAGATCCTCGAGGTGGTCGGCATCGGGGAGGATCGCGCGCCCGTGTCGAAGGACGAGGACGACGGAGAGGTGGTCATCACGTTTCCGGAGGAAGCGCCCGCGGCCCGGATCCCGCCGGACGAGGTCCGGGTCGAAGGAGAACCGGCCGATGCCGAGGGGCGCCTGCTTCGGCTGCGCGCCGACTTCGAGAACCTGCGCAAACGAGTCGAGCGGGAGCGGGAGGACTACTACCGGCACGCGACGGCGTCGTTCGTCGCCCGCCTCCTGCCGGTCCTCGACAACCTGGAGCGGGCCCTCGTGAGTGTGCGGGGCGGCCGCGAGGCGGATCCGCTCCTGTCGGGGGTCGAGCTGATCCACCGGCAGTTCCTCGACGAGCTCCGGCGCGAAGGACTCCGGAAAGTCGAGTGTCTCGGCTTGCCGTTCGATCCGGCGGTCCACGAGGCAGTGGCCACGCGGAACGACACGGAGCTCGCCGCGAACACCGTCGTCGAGGAGCTCCAGCGCGGGTATCATTTCGAGGATCGACTCCTTCGGCCCGCGCTCGTGCGGGTTACGGTGCTCGTGTCGCACGGGGAAGAAACGGCGCCGAGCCGGCGGGATTCCTGATGGGCAAGGTGATCGGCATCGACCTCGGAACGACGAACTGCTGCATCGCGGTCATGGAGGGGGGCAAACCCCGTGTGATCGCCAGCCGCGAAGGAAGCCGGACTGTTCCATCGATCGTGGCGTTCACCTCTCGCGGCGAGCGACTGGTGGGTCAGATCGCCAAGCGGCAAGCGCTCACCAACCCGCAGAACACGGTCTGCGCGGTCAAGCGGCTCATCGGGAGGAAGTACGACACCGCGGAGGTCCAGAAGGCCAAGCAGCTCGTCCCGTACGAGATCGTCCCGTCGGACAACGGCGATGCGTGGATCCGGGTTCGGGGCCGCGACTACTCCCCACCCGAGATATCGGCGTTCCTGCTCTCCCGCCTTCGCGAGATGGCCGAGGACTACGTGGCGACCGAGGTGAACGAGGCGGTGATCACGGTCCCGGCGTACTTCGACGACTCCCAGCGGCAGGCCACGAAGGACGCCGGCCGGATCGCCGGACTGAGCGTGCTGCGAATCGTCAACGAGCCCACCGCCGCGGCGCTGGCATACGGGCTCGACGAAGGGCACGTCCCCGCGGAAGATCGCGGTCTACGACCTGGGCGGCGGGACCTTCGACATCTCGATCCTGCAGCTCGGCGAAGGGGTATTCGAGGTCAAGTCCACCTCCGGGGACACGTTCCTCGGCGGAGAGGATTTCGACCAGCGGGTCGTGGACTGGCTCGTGGGGCAGTTCCGCGACGAGACCGGGATCGACCTGCGCAGCGACCGCCTCGCCCTGCAGCGACTGAAGGAGTCGGCGGAGAAGGCGAAATGCGAGCTGTCCCGCGAGACCCGCGCCGAGATCAACCTGCCGTTCATCAGCGCGGACGAGAGCGGCGCCCGTCACCTCCACACCGTCCTGACCCGGGAGAAGTTCGAGGAGATCGTGGACGACCTCGTGGAGAGGACGCGGGTACCTTGCGAAGAGGCGATGCGAATGGCCGGGCTTCGGCCGCGGGACATCGCGAAGTGATCCTCGTCGGGGGGCAGACGCGCACGCCCCGGGTGGTCCAGGTGGTCCGCGATATCTTCGGCCGGGAACCCAACCAGGACATCAACCCGGACGAGGTCGTCGGGATCGGCGCGGCGATCCAGGCGGGGATCCTGAAGGGGGACGTCAAGGACATGGTCCTCCTGGACGTCACGCCGCTCTCGCTCGGGATCGAGACGCAGGGCGGGATGTTCGTGAAGATCATCGAACGGAACGCCACGATCCCCACCCGAAAATCCCGGATCTTCACCACGGTCGCCGACAACCAGTCGAAGGTCGAGGTCAACGTCCTCCAGGGAGAGCGGGAGATCGCCGCACACAACAAGTCTCTCGGGACGATTCGATCTGGTGGGAATCCCTCCCGCTCCTCGCGGCGTGTCCCAGATCGAGGTCACGTTCGACATCGATTCCAACGGGATCGTCAGCGTCTCCGCCCGCGACATGGCCACGAGCCGCGAGCAGAAGATCCTCGTCTCGCCGTCGGGGGGGCTCAGCGAGCAGGAGATCAACGCGATCATCGACGACGCGAAGAAGCACGCCGAGGACGACCAGCGTCGCGCCCTGTTCGTCCGCGCCCGCGCCCGCCTCGAGGGGCTCGTCGACAGCAACCAGCGGACGTTCGCGGAGTTCGGCTCGATGCTCGGCCACGAGCAGCAGGGGACCGTGCGGCGGATCCTCGAAGAGGCCCACCGCGCGCTCGAGAGCGGAAGCGCCGCGGAGTGCACCGCGGCTCTCGAGCGCATCGCGGAGGTCGGCTCGATCCTGTCCGAGGTGATCCTGTACGATCCCGGGAGCTTCTCCACCCGCGCCAGCGATTCGGATGCCGAGGCGGTCGAGGAGATCTGAGCGTGTCGAGTCGCGATTACTACGAGATCCTCGGCGTGGACCGGGGGGCGGATACGGCTGCCATCAAGAAGGCGTACCGTCGTCTGGCTCTCCGGTACCATCCCGACAAGAACCCCGGCGACCACAACGCCGAGGAGGAATTCAAGGCGGCCGCGGAAGCCTACGCGGTGCTCTCCGATCCCGAGAAGCGTCGCCGCTACGACCAGTTCGGAAAGGCCGGTCTCGGAGGCCAGGGAGGCTTCACCGGGTTCGATCCGGACATCTTCGCGGACTTCGGCGACATCCTCGGCGACCTGTTCGGTTTCGGGAGCCTCTTCGGTGGCTCGAGCCGGCGCAAAGCGCCTCGTCGCGGAGCCGACCTGCGCTTCGACCTCGAGTTGGATCTGGAGCAGGCGGTGAGGGGGTACGAGTCGCGGATCCGTGTGCCTCGAATCGAGCGCTGCGCGGACTGCGCGGGAAAGGGCGCTCGAAACGACGCGGACATCGAATCGTGCACGCAGTGCGGTGGCCGGGGGCAGGTGGCCTATCAGCAGGGTTTCTTCACCATCGCTCGCAGCTGCGGCCGGTGTGGGGGCGCGGGACGCGTCATCGTCCGACCGTGCGCCACCTGTGCCGGCCGGGGACGCGTTCAGGTGGAGCGCGAGAAGAGCATTCGGATCCCTCCAGGTGTCTCCGACGGCGTCCAGCTCCGCCTTTCCGGCGAGGGGGAGGCGAGTCCGGAGAACGGGAAGCCCGGCGACCTCTACGTGGTCCTGCACGTGCGTGAGCATCCGGTGTTCCGGCGCGAAGGAAACGACCTTCGCTGCGAAGCCCCGGTGTCGTTCGCGCAGGCCGCTCTCGGCGCCCGGATCGGGGTGCCGACCTTCGAAGGGCGAGAAGAGATCGAGGTCCCTCCCGGAACGCAGACGGGGAGCGAGTTTCGGCTTCGGGGACGGGGAAGCCCTGGTCTGAACGGGGAGGGAAAAGGCGACCTGGTGGTGGAGGTCGTCGTGCGCACCCCGGCGCGACTCAACGCGAAGCAGAGAGAGCTGTTCGAGGATCTTGCGCGGCTCGAAGGGGAAACGACGACCGAGCGTGGGCTGTTCGACCGTGTCAAGGAGATCTTCGGCGATTGACGTGTCGGATCGGGCGGAACGATTCCATCGCCGCCGCGCGGAATCCGGAGGAGTGATTCGAAATCCCCGTGGACCTGGATGGGCCGCTCTCGTGCTCGACCTCCCGCCCGAGCTCGAAGAGGAGGCCGCGGGAGCGCTCGGGCGCGAGAGTCTGGGGGTGGAGGTTTCCCGATCCCCGGACGGGCGCTCACGGCTCCGGGTATTCGTCGGATCCCGCGCCGAGGCGGCGGCCTTGCTCGACCTTGCTTCGACGGTTCTCCGGGCGGTCCGCTTGGCTCCCGCCTCGTGTGGGGCCCGCATCGAGCCAGTGGAGGACGGGCGCTGGGCGGAGCGCTACCAGGAACAGCTCCGGCCGTTTCCCCTTGGAAGCCGGTTCCTGGTGGTTCCCGACGGCCGACCGCACCACGTTGCGGGGCGTGTGGGCATCTTCCTCGTTCCGGGCCGGGCGTTCGGCACCGGGGAGCACCCGACGACGAGGCTCTGTGCGGAGTCGCTCGAGCGTCTGGTGCGCACCGGCTCGCGGTGGCTCGATCTGGGTTGCGGCAGCGGCATCCTGTCGGTGGTCGCGGCGCGCTGTGGCGCGACGCAGGTCTTCGCCCGCGACGTGGACGAAGAAGCGGTCGAGGTGGCCCGCGAGACCATGGTTGCCAACAGGGTCGAACGGGAAGTGGACGTGGCAGTCGGATCGGCGAACGAGCTCACGGACGCGGGGCTCGACGGGGTCGTCGCGAACATCGCCTCGTCCTACTTTCTGCTGGAGGCCCGCGTGCTGCGCAGCGTCGTCCGACCCGGCGGGCTCCTCGTCGCGTCGGGGTTCCTGGTCGAGGAGGCGGACGCCGTCGAGACGGCGCTGGAGCTGTTGGGCGCGCGCGTCGAGGAGCGACTGGCGAGCGGTGAGTGGGCGGCATCGATCGCAACCTGCGACGGTCCGTCGGTCCGATCGTGAGCCGTGTCCGTCGGGTGCTCCACCCGGGCGCGAGCGGTCTCGATCGTGTGATCGTGCTGGATTCCGACGAGTCCCACCACGTGCTGCGCGTCCTGCGGCTGCGCCGGGGGGACCGATTGTCGGTCTTCGACGGTCGCGGCCGCGAGTGGGACGCCACCCTGGTCGAGGAAGGACGCGCCGGCGCCTGCATCGAGATCGGAGACGAGCGCAGCGACCCGGTGGAGCCGCCGCTTCGCGTCGAGATCTTCCAGGCGTTGTGCCGGCCCGACCGGATGGAGTGGGCGATCCAGAAGGCGACCGAGGTGGGAGCCGCGGCGATCCACCCCATGCGCACCGCCTTCTCCGACGGGCCGACACCTTCCGAAGAGCGGCTCGAGCGATGGCGCCGTGTCGCGCGCGAGGCGTGCAAGCAGTGTGGCCGCCGGCGCGTACCCGACATCGGTCCCTCGATCGCGATCCCCGTGCCGGCCTCGCCGGAGGGCCTCGGCATCGTCCTGGTCCCCTCGCGCCGCGCCGCACCCATCGGAGCGTTGCTCGCCGGAGCGCGTCCGGAGTCGGTCCGGCTCCTGGTGGGCCCCGAAGGGGGGCTCGACGCCGAGGAGCTCGAGCAGCTCGAACGAGGCGGGTTCCGACTCGCCCATCTCGGGCCCAGGGTCCTGCGCACGGAGACCGCCGGGGCGGTGGCGTGCGCGCTGGTCTTGCACGCGTGGGGGGACCTGGGACGGTGAGAGCGCCGCCCGTCGCTGCTCGACTGCGTGCGCCCACGGAATCGTCACGGTCGTTACGGCAGCGTTCTTCGTACCGGGTGGTTGACGTTCCGGCGCGCCGTTCCTAGATTCCATGGCGGGTCCCGTTCGGCGAGCACACTCGCGACCGGCCGGGCCACGAGGGTCCCCGTGCACATCAACGACCTGTTGAAGCTCGCGACCGAGCGCGGAGCGTCCGACCTCCACCTGAAGGTCGGCAGCTTCCCCGTGATCCGCTTGGACGGGCGTCTCGAGCCGATGACGGACCAGAAGCGCCTCCTCCAGGAGGACACCATCGCCATCGCGTTCAGTGTGATGAACGCGCGACAGAAGCAGAAGTTCAAGGACAGCCTCGAGATCGACATGGCGTACTCGGTGCCGGGCCTGGGTCGCTTCCGCTGTAGCGTGTTTCAGCAGCGCGGCACGGTCGGTCTGGTCCTGCGCGTGATCCCGGTGAAGATCCTCACCGTCCGCGACCTCCTGCTCCCGCCGGTGCTGGAGATCATCGGTGCGGAGCGGCGGGGGATGATCCTGGTCACGGGGACCACGGGCTCGGGCAAGTCCACCACCCTCGCCGCGGTGATCGACCACATCAACACGATCCGGACCTGTCACATCATGACCATCGAGGATCCCATCGAGTTCCTGCACCGCGACAAGAAGAGCCTCGTGAACCAGCGCGAGGTGGACGTGGACACGAAGTCATTCGCCTACGCGCTCCGATCCGCGCTCCGGCAGGACCCCGACGTCATCCTGGTGGGTGAGATGCGGGACTTCGAGACGATCGAGACGGCGCTCACCGCAGCCGAGACCGGACACCTCGTCCTGTCGACCCTGCACACCCTCGATGCCACCGAGAGCGTGAACCGGATCATCTCGGTCTTCCCGCCGCACCACCAGAAGCAGATCCGGCTCCAGCTCGCCTCGGTCTTGAAGGCGGTGATCTCGCAACGGCTGGTTCCCCGAGCCGACGGCAACGGCCGGGTCCCGGCCGTGGAGGTCCTTCGCTCCACCGCGTACATCCGGGACTGCATCGAGAACAAGGAGAAGACGAAGCTGATCCGCGACGCCATCTCGGCAGGGACCTCCGAGTACGGCATGCAGACCTTCGACCAATCGCTCCACCGCCTCTACAAGGCGGAGCTGATCTCGCTCGAGGAAGCGCTGCGGCAGGCGACGAACCCCGACGAGTTCAAGCTGAAGGTCGCCGGGATCCAGTCGACTTCGGATCTGTCCCTGGAGCAGATGGAAGACGCGCTGGGCGCGCGCACGTCCGGCGGGCCGGACGATCCGCACGCGCCCGACTCCCCGTTCGAGCTCTCGAGGAGCTGACGGGTCGGCCGGAGGCGACCAGTGGGCGCGTGTATAATGCCGGCTCTTCGCGCGGGTCGGGGAGCGACGTGCGCCGCCCGTGGTCCTGCGCGCCGTGCCGTGCGCGCCGTCCCACGCCGGGCCGCCGCCACAGAGATCGATCATGACCTCCCGTGAAGTTCGCCGCGCGTTCCTGGAGTTCTTCGCGTCGCGGGCGCATCGCGTCGTCCCCAGCTCCCCGCTGGTTCTTCCCAACGACCCGACGCTGCTGTTCGCGAACGCCGGGATGAACCAGTTCAAGGAGGTCTTCACCGGCCGAGAGCGTCGAGACTACGTGCGCGCCGCCTCGTCCCAGAAATGCCTCCGGGTGTCGGGCAAGCACAACGACTTGGAGCAGGTCGGTCGCACGCCGCGGCACCACACGTTCTTCGAGATGCTGGGGAATTTCTCGTTCGGAGACTATTTCAAGGAGGACGCCATCGCGTTCGCGTGGTCCCTGATCACCCAGGTGTACGGCGTGGACCCGGCGCGGCTGTGGATCACCGTCTTCGGCGGCTCCGCGACGGTGGGAGCCGACGAGGAGGCGTTCGCGATCTGGCGGGACCGCATGGGGGTGGCGAGGGATCGCATCCTTCGTCTGGACGAGAAGGACAATTTCTGGAGGATGGGGGACACCGGGCCGTGCGGCCCGTGCAGCGAGATCCACTACGATCTCGGCGAGGATCTCACCTCCGTTCCGGGGCCATCCACGCCGGAGACCGACGCCACGCGGTTCATCGAGATCTGGAACCTCGTGTTCATGCAGTTCGACCAGCAGCAGGACGGATCCCTGGCGCCGCTCCCCGCGCCGAGCATCGACACCGGCATGGGACTCGAGCGGATCGCCGCGGTGCTGCAGGGCCAGCGCAGCAACTACCACACCGATCTGTTCGAGCCCATCCTCTGCGCGGCCGCAGGACGCGCCGGAGTCCGGTACGGGGTCGATCCGGAGCGAGACGTGTCGCTGCGCGTCATCGCCGACCATGCGAGAGCCCTCTGTTTCCTCGTGGCGGACGGAGTGGTTCCCGCCAACGACAAGCGAGGCTACGTGTTGCGCCGCATCCTGCGTCGCGCGATCCGCCATGGCCGCAAGCTGGGGATCTCCGAGCCGTTCCTGCACGAGATCACCCCGCAGGTGGTCGAGACGATGGGAGTCGACTACCCGGAGCTCGTCGCTGCGAAGGACGCGATCGTCGAGGTGGGACGCCTCGAGGAGGAGCGGTTCGCCGACACGCTCTCCGCCGGTCTCGAGATGCTCGAGCGCAGCTTCTCGCGCCTGAGCGGGGGGGATCGCGTGCTGCCCGGGTCGGACCTCTTTCGGCTGTACGACACGTTCGGCTTCCCGCTGGATCTCGCCCGCGACATCGCGGAAGAGCGTGGAGTCCGCCTGGACGAGGACGGATTCCAGGCAGAGATGTCCCGGCAGCGGACGCGGGCGCAGGCTTCCTGGAAGGGGGGGCAAAACGTCGACGAGAACGCCGCCTGGGGGGCGCTGTCCCGTCGGCTGAGCACCCGTTTCCTGGGGTACGGCGCCGTCCGGAGCGACGGGATCCCCATCGTGGCGCTCCTGCGAAACGGTGCCCTCACCGAGGTCCTCGACCTAGGGAACGAGGGCGACCTGGTCCTCGAGGCAACCCCGTTCTTCGGCGAGGCGGGCGGACAGGTGGGCGACACCGGGCTGATCACGGGGTCCTCCGGACGGGCTCTGGTCCTCGAGACCCTTCGTCCCGCGGAGGGCATGATCGCGCACCGCGTCCGCGTGGAAGCCGGATCGATTCGGTCCGGGGATCTCGTGCGCGCCGAGGTCGATCCGACTCGGCGCGACGCGATCCGTCGCAATCACACGGCGACGCACCTCGTGCACGCGGCGCTCCGCGAGGTGGTGGGGACCCACGTGAAGCAGGCGGGCTCGCTCGTGGCGCCGGACCGCCTCCGTTTCGATTTCAGCCACTTCGCCGCTCTGTCGGACAGGGCTCTCGCGGACATCGAGACATTGGTGAACCGCAAGATCCTCGAAGACCTTCCGGTGGAGACGTCGGAGGAAGACCTCGATCGGGCGATCCGGTCCGGTGCGATGGCGCTGTTCGGTGAGAAGTACGCAGACCGGGTGCGGGTGGTACGCGTCGGCGATTTCTCCGTGGAGCTGTGCGGCGGAACCCACTGCGCCCGGTCCGGCGAGATCGGTCTGCTCAAGCTCACGCAGGAGCGCGGGATCGCCTCCGGAACGCGGCGACTCGAGGCGGTGACGGGAGAGGGGTCTCTGGATCGCTTCCGCCAGGACTACGCCGTGGTGAAAGCGCTCGAGGAGCTGCTGTCCGTTCCGGGGAAGGACGTGGTGCCAGAGATCGTGCGGCGCCTCGAGCAGACTCGCGCGCTCCAGCGGGAGATGGAGCGCGAGAGGCTGCGGGCCATGCAACAAAGCCTGAGCCGCGGCGCGGAAGAGACCGAAACCGTCGGGGGCATCAAGGTCATCGCCCACCGGGTCGATGGCCTCTCCTCCCAGGAAGCGCGCACGCTCGCCGACAACTTGCGGCGGAAGCTGGGGTCGGGAGTAGTGATCCTGGGGCGCGCCGATGACGCGAAGGCGCACCTGCTCGTGGCCGTGACCGACGATCTGAAGGAGCGGCTCCCCGCTGGCGACCTCGTCCGCGAGCTCGCGCAGATGATCGGCGGAGGCGGAGGCGGTCGGGCCGACCTTGCGGAGGCAGGCGGCAAGGACGCGACGAGGCTCGATGAGGCGATCCGATCCGGAGTCCGTGTGGTGGCCCGCCGCGTGGAGACGTCCGCGTGAGGGGCCGGACCGCGCTGCTCGTGGCGGCCGCAATGGCGGCCCGTCTCGCGTGGACGGTCGCGGCGGCCGGCGACGAGCTGCTCTACTACGAGCAGGGGGGGCGGGTGATCTTCACCAACACGCCGAGCCGAAAGGACGTGAAGCTCGTTCCGGGACTCCGGCAAATCCGGGTAGGCCTTCCCGATCGCCTTCCGCCGACCGTGTTCGACCCGTTCATCCGGGCCGTGGCATCGGACGAAGGGCTCGACGCCTCGCTCATCAAGGCGGTGGCGCTGGTGGAGTCCGGCTTCAACCCCAGGGCCGTGTCCCCGAAAGGGGCGCGAGGAATCATGCAGCTCATGCCGGCGACAGCGCGGCGGTACGGCGTGCGTAACCCGCACGACCCGTACGAGAGCCTCCGCGCCGGTGCGCGCCACCTCAGAGACCTGCTGGTGGAGTTCGAAGGGAACGTCACCCTCGCCTTGGCGGCGTACAACGCCGGATCGGGAGCCGTCCGACGCCATGGCGGGGTGCCCGGATACCGCGAGACACAGGACTACGTGCGAAAGGTGACCGCCCGGCTCGGAGAGGGGAGCGAACGGTCTCGCTCGAAGCCGACACGGGTCCGCCCAGGGGATGTGGTGCTCGAGCGCGGGGGCGACGGGGCGGTCCAGCTTTCGAACTGATCGGCCGCTCTCTCGTGCGGCGAAGCGACGCCGCAGTCCGTCCCTCGCTGCGGGGGTCTTTCACTCCGACGAAGTGGCGGAAACGCGAGGCCGTTCTTTCGGAGTCGGGCCCGATCGCGGCGAACGGGGAACCACCGATGTTCCGGCGATCCCCACCCAGGCCTGCCTCGGTGAAGCCTTCTCGTGCTTGATGAAATTGCGATAGAAGTCGCGATAGTTGCGGTATCCGACCATGTAGGCAACCTCGGACAGGCTTCGCCCACCGGCAGCCAGAAGAAGAAGCGCGTGCTCGAGACGGACACGGTGGAGGTGGCAGGTCAGCGTGGTCCCCGTCTCGCGACGGAACACACGAGAGAGGTGGGCCGGACCGACGCGCAAGGCCGAGGCGACGACCGACAGGGAGAGTTTGCGGGAGTAGTTCTCCTGAATGTGAGCCTGCGCCCGGATGACGAGAGGCCGGCATGCGGCCGACCTGGGCGCCAAGGAGGCGAGCAAACGGTCCAGAGCCGGAAGGAAGTCGCGGCGTGCTTGCTCGATGGTGTCGTAGCGGGAGTACCGCTCGAGCAGCTCGAGCCGGCAGGATTGGAACAACTCGTGATCCGACATCGCCCGGAGCCGCCGGTTGACCTGCTGGAGGAGCTCCAGCAGCAGAAGCACGACCTGCCTTTCCCGAGGCCCCCCCGAGCCGGTCTCGATGCGGTCGATCAGAAGGGCGAAGGCCGCCCGGCATCCTTCCGCGTCCGAATCGGCCAGACGCCGGAAGGCGAGCGCCTCCAGATTGGGATTGAACTGGATGGCGTCGTAAAGGGTCGGCCCTGGGGTGACGGCTCCAAGTCGAAGCTGCGACACGACTTCCCCCTCATGACCCGCGTGCACGGACAGGTCGCCCAAACTTCTCGGCGGGCCGGATCGGCTCTCAGGGGGATGTGCAGAAGGTACGGGCAGACCGCTGCGGCGTCAACTGCGGATCAGGCGTCCGCAGAGTCGGCCCCACCGGAAATCGCCGGTTGACACGGCCGACTTTCTGAGTTAAACCCATCTACAAGGTGGTCGCGTGAAGGCAGATGGAAAGATCGCGACCCTCCGGGGGAGAGCCATGAGCGAGCCGGGGCCGCTGCGGGGTAGCGACCGAGATCGACTCGAAACCGGGCCAATCGGCAATGACGATGGCGAAAGCGCCGGCGCGACGTCAGCCCGTCTGGGTGCCTATCTCCGTCGACTGCGGGAGGGTTACGGCTACACCCTCCGAAAGGTGGAAGAGCAGTCGCTGGCGCTGGGCGAGCCCATCGACAACTCCCAGCTGTCGCGATTCGAGAAGGGCAAGGCCGTCCCCTCGTTCGAGAAGCTGCGCGCCCTCGCTCGGATCTTCAACGTGTCCGTTCAGAACTTCTCCGACATCCTCGACCTCGAGGGCTACGACTCGTACCGGCCGGCCTCCGAGGTCTACGACGAGCTGATCCACACCGGCGAGTCGCTGTTCTCACGCGGGGACTTCGCGCACTCGTTCGTCGCGTTCGAGCGGGCCCTGGAGGTGGTCGAGAAGAGCGAGAGAGGGGCCGAGATGCACGGCGAGGCCGAGGCCGAGGCCCGCTGGCGCATGGCGACGGCGCTCAAGGCGCTCGGCAAGCTCGCGATGACCGAGCACGAGCTTCGCTCCATCCTGAAGCGAGGCCGTCAGCTCGGCGCAGCCGCGCGGATGCGGACCCTTCTCCAGCTCTGCTACGTCTATCGAGAGCTCGGCGATCTGTATCTCGCGTCCGTTCTCGCGAGAGAGTGCCTGGATCTGGCGGTCGAAGAGAAGGCGCCGGAGACGCAGGCCGGGGTGCTGAACACTCTGGGAAACATCCAGGCGGACGAGGGAGACCACGACGCCGCCTGTGGCTGCTACCGGCGCGCGCTCGACATCGTGGATGGTCTCGGCGCGCGGGACAAGCTTCGATCCACCCTGCTCACCAACATGGGAGGTTCTCTCGTCGCGCTCGGTCGCTACTCGGAAGGGGTCGCACTCATCCGTGAAGCGCACGCCACGGCCCTCGAGCGGGGATACCGGCGGATCGCCGCGCTTGCCCTGGCGCGTCTCGGCGAGTCGCAGCTCAAGCACGGGGAAAAAGACGCCGCGCGCTCGAGCCTTTCCGAGTCCGACGCTCTGGCCTCTCGACCGGACGAGGCATACCAAGACATCCTGTTCCTGAATGCGTTCCACCGCTGGGAAATCGCCCGGCAGGAAGGCAACGATACGCGCGAGAAGATCGCGTTCGGGCGGCTCCGTCACCTTCGTTCCCTTCTGGAGAGGCGATTCAACGAGGTGGACGAGTTCGACCGGTACGTGGAGAGCGTGCGGAGGAAACATGTCCACCCCGCGTAGCCTCGTGATTGGGATCACTGCGTTGCTGGCCTCGGCCACGCTCGCGCAGGACGTGCGAGCGGAGGTCGCCGCGGAAACCGACGCATACGGCACGTACGTGCGCACCTCGATCATTGCGCAGGCCTCGACCCGGCAGTTCCGTGTCTGGCGCACCGTGCGGCGCCAGGTGCGCGGGCTCTGGGCGCTGAATCCGGACGGGGACCGTACGGGGGATTTGTACCCTACGGTGGCGGAAAACCCGGCCAACGGGAACCACCCCATCGCCGTCTGGAGCCGATTCAACGGCATCGACTTCGATCTGGCCTGGTCGAACTGGCAGCCCGACGGCTGGACTCCGATCCGTTGGGTCTCCGGACCGTTCGATCCTGGGGATGATCTGGGACCGTCGGCGATCTACGATTCCTCCGGCCGGCCGCACGTGGCCTGGTGGCGGGACGAGGGGGGAACCGGCCGCGTGTATCTGAGCCTGTACCTGCTGACGCGGTGGTCGACTCCGTTCGCGGTCTCCGACGCGGGCGTCGACAGCCGCGCACCGACCGTCTCTTTTCTTCCCGACGGGAGGATCCAGGTCGAGTTCTCCACCCCTGCTGGTCCGGACGTTCGGGTGGTCGAATTCCACCGTCCCAGCACGATCTTGGACGATCTCGATCCATTCAACCACTTCGTCGTGACGCGTCTCGATCGGAATTCGGGCCGGGAGGCGGGGGGGTTGATCCCCGACGAACCCCTCCCGTAGCGACGGCTCGGAGGGATCCAGCCCGTTTGGTGTCCCCCGAGGGAGCGTGATACCTTTCGCCCCCCGGGGATGACGATGCGCCTCAACCTGCCGAACTCGGTGACGCTCGTCCGCATCTTCCTCGTTCCCATCTTGGTGGTGGTCCTGCTCACCCCTCCCTGGGCAGCGGCGCGCGTCGCCGCGAATCTGGAGGCCATGAGCTTCGCGTCGTGGCTCGGCCGGACGGTCGCGTGGCTGTCCCACTGGCGCGAGGTCGTCGGTGTCGCGATCTTCCTCACCGCTGCGGCCACGGACTGGCTGGACGGGTACCTGGCGCGTCGGCGGGGACAGGTGACGACGCTGGGCAAGCTCCTGGACCCCATCGCGGACAAGTTGCTGACCGTCTCGGCGTTCATCTCGCTGGTGGAGCTCCAGGCCGCCCCCGCGTGGATGGTCGTGCTGGTGGTGGGACGGGAGTTCGCTGTCAGCGGGATGAGAAGCATCGCGGCCGCTCGGGGCGTCATCATCGCGGCGTCGCCTTGGGGGAAGTTCAAGACGGCGAGCCAGGTCGTGGCCATCACGCTGCTCATCCTCACGAACACCCTGGAGCGGTGGGGCCGCTACGGGTTCCTGGGGGTGGCGTTCCTGTGGGTCGTGGTGGTGCTGGCCATCGTCTCGGCGGTGGACTACTTCGCGCGATTCGCGCGATCCGTCGACCTCAAGGAGCCCGCGTGAGCTCACGAGTCCTCGGCCACGTGCGCGCGCGCTTCGTCACGGGAATCCTCCTGCTGCTGCCGCTGCTCATCACCGTGTGGCTGATCCGGATCCTGTTCGGCCTCGTCAACGGCAACGTCACCCCCTGGGTGATGATGGTGATCCGTGCCCAGGGGCTCGAGGATCCGGCCTGGCCCGTGACCCGGTTCATCGCGCCCCTGGTCGGCCTCGGAATGACGGTGGGCTTCGTCTACCTCTTCGGCCTCCTGGTGGGAAACCTGGCCGGCCGCAGGTTGTGGGAGCTCATCGAGAGGGCGATTCTCCGGATCCCGCTCGTCAAGGGCGTGTACGGCTCGGCGAGGCAGCTTCTGGATGCCTTCAGCGTCGGAAGCAAGGGAGGGTTCTCGAGGGTCGTGCTCGTCGAGTACCCGCGGGTCGGGATCTTCACGGTCGGATTCGTGACGAACGACTCGGGCAGCGTGATTCCCGCCTCGGGCGGGCCGATTCCGGTCGTCGCCGTCTTTCTTCCCACCACCCCGAACCCCACATCGGGTTGGGTGGCGTTCATCCCGCGCAACGAGGTGCTCGATCTGGATGTGAGCATCGAGGACGGGATCAAGCTCGTGGTTTCGGGTGCGATCGTCACTCCCCGCGATCTCGCTTCACGCATCCGCCCGCTCGGCGCCCCTGCGCCCCCTTCCCGCTGACGGCGAGCCGGGGACATGGACGCGGAGCTGATCGCGGTGGGGAGCGAGCTCCTGTTGCCCGGCTTCGACGACACCAACAGCGCGTGGATCGCCGATCGGCTGGGGCGTCTTGGGATCGACGTGCGGCAGATCTCCATCGTGCCGGACGACGTTTCGCGCATCGCGGAGGCGGTGTCGGCCGGGCTGCGTCGCAGCGCGGTCGTGCTGGTCACCGGCGGGCTGGGACCCACCGAGGACGATCGGACTCGCTCCGGGGTCGCGCGGGCGCTCGGCCTTCCGCTCACCGTCGACCCGGAGATGAGGGCGCACCTGGAGACCCTCGTTCGTTCGCGCGGCCGCGTTCCCACGGCTTCCCACGTTCGCCAGGCCGAGCGACCTTCCGGAGTGGATTGGATCCCGAACCCCGTCGGAACCGCGCCCGGTCTGAGGGTCCGTGCCGGGCACTCCACGCTCTTCGTGCTTCCCGGGGTCCCGGCCGAGATGAAGGCCATGTTCGAGCTCTCCGTGTGGCCCGTCCTGCGCGACCGCAGCCGCAGCTGCCTGCGCCGGAGGACGTTCAAGATCGCGGGACGAATGGAATCCTCCGTGGACGCCCAGTTGCGGGACCTCTACTCGACCCCGGGAGCCGAGATGACCATCCTGGCGAAGCCGAGCGGAATCGAGCTTCGCGTGCGCGTAGAGGGATCGAGTCCGGACGAGGCCGACGCGACGCTGAGCGATCTGGGCCAACGGATCGAGGGGCGGCTCGGCGACGACCTCTACGGCCGCGACGACGATACGCTGCCCTCCGTGGTGGGAGCGATGCTGCGCGAATCGGAGCGCACGGTGGCGACCGCGGAGTCTTGCACCGCGGGGCTCCTCTCCGCTGCGGTGACGAGCGTGCCCGGCTCCTCGGCCTGGTACCGCGGCGGGCTCGTCGTCTATGCGAACGATCTCAAGCTCTCGCTCGCGGAGGTTCCGGAGGAGCTGATCGCCGCACACGGCGCGGTGAGCGCCCCGGTGGCCCGAGCTCTGGCGAACGGAGCGCGAACCCGTTGCAGGGCGGATCTCGGAATCGGAATCACCGGGATTGCGGGACCGACCGGTGGAGACGACGAGAAGCCGGTCGGGCTCGTTCACATCGCGGTGGCGGATGCCGACGGAGTCGCGGAGAGCCGTTCCGTCGTCCCGGGCGACCGCGATCTCGTGCGCCGGCGGGCGGTGACGATCGCCCTCGATCTGCTCCGACGGCGCTTGCTGGAGAGCCCGTGAGGCTGTTTCTCGCGTTCGATCTGCCGGCGGAAGTGCGCGAATCTCTCCGCGAGTTGCAAGAGCTGCTCCGCCGCTCGTGCCGAGGCTGGCGGTTCGTCGAGCCGCGCGGCATCCACCTCACCCTGCGTTTTCTCGGCGAGGTCGCCCCATCGCGCGACGCCGAGATGCGTTCGGTCTGGCGTGAGGCGTTGCGTCCGTTTCCCCCCGTCGGGATTCGGCTGGGCGGAACCGGCGTGTTTCCGGGCCGCACGCGTCCTCGCATCCTCTGGGTCGGCGTGGAGGAGACCTCGAAGCGGGGCGTCCTCGCGGAGATCGCGGGTGGCCTGGAGGACGCCGCGCGCGCGCTCGGTTTCGCGGCGGAGTCGCGGACGTTTCGTCCCCACCTCACGCTGGCGCGCGCGACGCGGGAGGGGCGCCCGACCGCTCCCCCCGAGGGGCTCGCAGCGCGCGAGACGGAAGCCGTGTGCGAGGAGGTCACTCTCTTCCGGAGCGAGCTGCATCCGGCCGGGGCATGCTACACGGCTCTCGAGGCCATCCCGCTCACCGGCCCCGGAACGGAGGGTCCTTGACCTGGGTCGATGCGGCGGTTCTGGCGGCGGCGTACCTGCTGGGAAGCGTCCCCTTCGGACTCCTTCTGGTGCGTTGGAGACGCGGGGAGGACGTACGGGATGCGGGCAGCGGGAACATCGGTGCGACGAATGTCACCCGGCGCGCCGGCGCGGCGCTCGGGGCCGGCACGCTGCTCCTGGATGCAGGGAAAGGCATCGCCGCAGCCGCTCTGGCGCGATCGCTGTCCGCGTCCCTCTCCATGGCACCGGAAGCCGCGGCAGTCGCCGCGATGGCAGGGCATGTCTTCCCTCCGTGGCTGGGGTTTCGAGGAGGAAAAGGCGTGGCGACCGGCGCCGGCGCGTTCGGATTGCTGGACCCTCGTTCCGTGCTCGTGTCGGCCGGGATCTTCGTGGCGGGGCTCGGTGTCTTTCGACGCGTGTCCGCCGCCACGCTCCTGGCCACCCTCGTGTTCGTCGTGAGGGCGCTCTGGATCGATCCCCCACGCGGGGACACGTTTCCGTGGTCGCTCGCCGGGTCGCTCTTGATCGTTTGGAGTCATCGAGCCAACATGTCTCGCCTGTTCCACGGGACCGAGCCGCCGCTTGGACTTCTCGGACGAGGGAGAGGCCCGAATTCAGGAGGTGGGCAGGTGCGATGAGCGCCGCGATCGCCGTCATCGGGGGAGGGGCGTGGGGGACCGCGCTCGCCATCTCGCTCTCGGCACGGGGGCTCCGGGTGAGACTGTGGATCCGCGAGCCCGAGCTTCTGAGCCGCATGCGGGAGCGCCGCGACAACCCGGCTCACCTTCCCGGGATCGACGTCCCGACCGGCGTCGTCCCTTCCGGAGATCTCGGTGAGATCTTGGACGGAGTCGAGCTGGCGATCGTGGCGGTCCCCTCGCCGTTTGCACGGCGGGTGTACGAGGCTGCTCGGCCGGTCGTCCCCGCGGGGCTCCCGCTGGTCCTCGCGATGAAGGGAATCGAGGAGGCAACTCTCGCGCTGCCCATGCAAGTGGCGGCGGACGTGATCGGCGGCGAGCGGCCGATGGCGGTCCTGTCCGGTCCGTCGTTCGCCGCGGAGGTCGCCCGTGGCCTCCCCACGGCCATCGCCGCGGCGTCCGCTTCGCCGGCGTTCGCCAGAAAGGTCCAGGACGTGCTCTCGGGGCGCGGGCTGCGGGTGTACACGAACGACGATCCGGTCGGAGTGCAGCTCGCGGGCGCGCTGAAGAACGTGATTGCCATCGCCGCCGGAGCAGCGGATGGGCTGGGGATGGGCCACAGCGCCATCGCCGCTCTCATCACGCGGGGACTCGGCGAGATCCGACGTCTGGGAGTGGCCGCCGGCGCGCGCGCGGAGACCTTCTATGGCCTGGCGGGCATGGGCGACCTGGTTCTCACCTGCACGGGAGACCTGTCCCGAAATCGGCACGTGGGCCGTGCGCTCGGCAGGGGAGAGCGGCTACGCGACGTGCTCGCCCACATGTCCGGCGTGGCCGAGGGGGTACGGACCGCCTCGTCGGCGAGCGAACTCGCCCGTCGCCACGACGTGGCGATGCCGATCGTCGACGAAGTGGTCCGCCTTCTCTCCGACGAGGGGGCGGCCCGTGACGCGGTCGCACGCCTCCTGGCGCGACCGCTGACGTCCGAGGAGCCGACGCGCGCGGAGTCTCTCGAGTGATCGACCTGCACACGCACATCCTCCCCGGCGTCGACGACGGCGTGCAGACCGAGGACGAAGCCGTCGCCTTCGCGCAGATGGCCGCCGCGGACGGCGTCCGGACGATCGTCGCCACCCCACACTGCAAGGACGGATCCTACTTCAACGATCGGGCCGCCGTGTTGCCTGCCGTCGCGCGGCTGAGGCAGAGGCTCGAGTCGGAACGGGTGGATCTCGATGTGCTTCCCGGGGCGGAGGTTCACCTTTGCGCGGATCTTCTCCCACGGATTCGCGACGGGCGGGCGCTCACCCTGGCGGACAACGGCAAGACGCTCCTGCTCGAGCTGTCCCTGACCCAGCGCCCGCCGGAGCTCGAGAACCTGCTGTTCCAGCTGCGGCTGGAAGGGATCGTCACGCTCTTCGCCCATCCCGAGCGGATCCGTTTCTTCCGCGACGACCCTGCGCGCTACGAAGCTCTCGTGCGCCAGGGTGCGTACGGCCAGATCACGACCGGGAGCGTTCTCGGCCTGTTCGGACCCGAGGTGAAACGGTTGAGCGATTGGCTCTTGCAGCGGCGGCTGGTTCACGTGCTCGCCTCGGACTCCCACAACGTTCGCGGCAGGACTCCGGTGCTGAGCCAGGCGCTCGCCGCAGTCTCCCGGGTCGTGGGGGACGACGGCGCGCGCAGGATGGTGACCGAGGTTCCGGCGGCCCTTCTGAGGGGGGAGTCACCGGACGTTCCGCCCCCCTCGGACGAGCCCGCGAAACGAAGGTCGTTCCTTTCGCGGCTGCTGGGGCGGGGATGAGCGGCTCCGGACCGGCTCGGCGTCCCTCGTTCCGCATCGTTGTCGCGTACACTGAGCCCGCGGGAAAAGGGGGGAGTGCCTGATGAACCGAATCCTCATCGCCCGGTGGGTCGCGGGGTCAGCCCTTTCCGCGTGTCTCCTCGCGGCCTGCGGCGGCGGGAAGCCCGTGAAGCGGGACCCTGCAGTGGACGCGATCACCCACTACCGCACAGCCCAGGCGTATCTCAATGCGCAGCGGATCCAGGAGGCCGTGCGAGAGATGGAACAGGCCGTCGCCCTGGCCCCCTCCGACGGTCAGATGCAGAACTTCCTCGGTCAGGTCTACTTCGTCGCGGGGCGGTACCCGCAGGCGGAGGCGTCGTTCCGGAAGGCGCTCGAGATCGATTCGTACCTGACCGACGCCTACAACAATCTGGGCGCCCTGTACGACCGGACCGGGAGGAAGACGGAAGCCGAAGAGAGCTTCCGCAAAGCGCTCGCGGATCCCGCCTATCGGACTCCGGAGAAGGTGCACCTCAATCTCGGCCTGCTCTACGGGTCCTTGGGGCGGAACGAAGACGCGATCCGGGAGCTTCGCAAGGCCGTCGAGATCGATCCGAAGTTCCATCAGGCCCACTACGAGCTGGCGGCTCGCCTCGAGGACGTCGGGAATCTCCAGGAGGCGGTGCGGGAATACGAGGTCGCGGCGGTCAGCTACCGGCAGTCCGGCGAGTACCACTACCGACTGGGATTCGCCTATCTGCGGCTGGGAGACAAGGCCAAGGCTGCCGAACATCTCCGCCAGGTGATCGCGATCTCTCCGGGGAGCGAGAACGCCGCCCGGGCCGATGAGCTCCTGCGGACGGTCCGCTGACATGGTCTTCTCCACGCTGAAGAAGTTCGTCCAGGGACTCACCCGCACGCGGGAGAGCCTGAGCGCGTCGATCCAGCAGGCGCTCGGCTCACGGCCGGTGGACGAATCGGCCCTCGAGGATCTCGAGGCAACGCTGATCGCCGCGGACCTCGGTCCGACCCTCGCGGCGGACGTGGTCGAGTCGGTGCGCCAGCGGGCCCGACGAGAGCCTCTCGACGCCGCCGGTCTGCGAGTCGCGGTGGCCGACGCGCTCCGGCAGAAGCTCGTTCGCACGGAGGCTCCGCCGGCTCCGGACGGCGGGCGTCCCCGGGTGGTGTTCGTCGTGGGCGTCAACGGCGGCGGAAAGACCACGACGGTGGGAAAGCTCGCCGCTCGGGAGCGGGAGGAGGGTCGCACGGTTCTCGTGGTTGCCGCCGATACCTTCCGGGCCGCGGCCATCGATCAGCTGGAGCGCTGGGTGGAGCGCGCGGGTGTCGATCTCATGAAGCACTCCGACGGCGCGGATCCTGCGGCCGTGCTGTTCGACGGGCTCCGGGCGGCCAAGTCCCGAGGGGTGGACACGGTTCTGGTGGACACCGCCGGGAGGCTCCACACCAAGACCAACCTGATGGCGGAGCTCGGGAAGATGGCGAGAGTCGCGGGGCGCGAAGTTCCCGGAGCACCTCACGACGTCCTGCTGGTCCTCGACGCCACGACCGGCCAGAACGGCGTCAGCCAGGCGCGCGAGTTCACCAAAGCCCTCGGTGTCACCGGAGTGGTCCTCACCAAGCTCGACGGGACCGCGAAGGGCGGCGTCGCGCTGGGCATTCAGAATGTGATGGGGGTGCCGATCCGGTACGTGGGTGTCGGGGAGGCCGTGGACGACCTGCTCGCCTTCGATCCCGACGCGTTCGTGTCGGCGCTGATGGGGACGGAGGGGGGAGAGTGAGATCCCATCGGTTTCATCCGGCCGACCGGGCCTGGATGGAGCAGGCGCTGTCCTTGGCGTCGCTCGGCGAAGGCACCGCGAGTCCGAATCCGCTGGTCGGCTGCGTTCTGGTGCGCGACGAGCGCGCGGTGGGCTGGGGCTATCACGAGGCGGCCGGGAAGCCGCACGCCGAATCGCGCGCGGTGGAGATGGCCGGTTCCCGCGCGCGCGGGGCCACCGCGTACGTGAACCTGGAGCCCTGCTCCCACCACGGTCGAACCCCGCCCTGCGCCGACCTCCTGGTCGAGAAGGGGATTCTCAGGGTCGTCGCTTCGGTGACCGATCCGAACCCGCAGGTGAACGGCCGGGGATTCGATCGGCTGCGGCAGGCCGGCGTCCGTGTGGACCTGGGACTTCTCTCGGAGGCCGCGAGTCGGCTCAACGAGCCGTTCCTCCACTGGCAGGCGACGAGACGTCCGTTCGTGACGCTGAAGGCAGCGGCCTCGCTGGACGGCATGCTCGCCGCGCGAGACGGGCGATCGCGTTGGATCACGGGGGGACCCGCGCGACTTTTCGCGCATCGGCTCCGGATGCGCTGCGATGCCCTCCTCGTGGGCGCGGGAACGGTTCGTCGTGACGATCCGGCGCTCGACGTGCGGCTGGGTTCGGTGCGTGCCGAGCGCCTGCGTGTGGTGCTCGCTCCGAGCCTCGACGTCGATCCGGCCTCCCGCGTGTTCGGAAGGCGGCCCGGTGACCCGGCGCTTCCTCGGATCTACGCCGCGCAGGATCTGCCCGATCGGGCGACGCTGCGTTTTCACGGTCGCGCCGAGGTCGTGCGCGTGCCGACGAACCAGGGTCGGCTCGACCTCGAGACGGTTCTGGCGGATCTGGGACGAGCGGGGGTGCAATCGCTTCTGGTCGAGGGAGGAGGAGGCACGATCGCGTCGTTCCTGGCAGCCGGGCTGGGAGCCAGGGCCGCGCTGTTCCTCGCTCCCCGGCTCGTGGGCGCCCGAGGGGCCACCCCGCTGGTGGATGGAGAGGCGGTGGAATCGCCGGACCGAGGGTGGCGCCTGACCGAACCGGCGTGGATCCCGCTGGGCGACGATCTGCTGTGGACGGGGCGGATTCGTCCCCCCACGGTCGGTTGACGGCAGCCCACGTGTTCACCGGCATCGTGCAGGGGATCGGGACGGTCGAGAAGATCGCGCCCGGGCGGGGGTGCCGGCGTCTCGAAGTCTCCGCGCCGTTCCGGCTCGGTGGGCTTCGGGATGGGGACAGCGTCTGTCTGGCGGGGGCTTGCCTCACCGTCGTCGCGAGCGAGGCGGATCGTTTCTCCGCCGAGATCGTGGCCGAGACTCTGGCCCGGAGCACGTTGGGCCTGTTACGGCCCGGCGGGCGGGTCAATTTGGAACTCGCCCTCCGCGTGGGGGATCCGCTGGGGGGCCACCTCGTCCAGGGGCACGTGGACGCCACGGCCGCCGTCCGGAGCGTCGTGCGACGCCATGGCGACTGGCGTCTCAGGATCGCCATGCCCGCAGCCATCAGGCGATTCGTGGCCGAAAAGGGCTCCATCGCGATCGACGGCGTGTCGTTGACCGTGGCCCGCGCGAGCGCGCGGGAGATCGAGGTGGCGCTGATCCCCACGACGCTTTCGCGATCGACTCTCGGCACGCTTCGCCCCGGCGATCGGGTGAACGTGGAGGTGGACATCCTCGCGCGGTATCTTGAAGGGTTGATGGAGGCTCGCGCGGCCGGATCCATCGGCACGAGGTCGCGCGGGCGCGCCGTGGGTGTTCGGCGCAGCGAGGGCGAGCGTTGATCCAGGACGAAGACGGAGAGCGTGGCTCGTTCGCGGGGGTGGACGAGGTCGTCGACCAGCTGCGAAGCGGCCGGATGGTCATCATCCTCGACGACGAGAACCGCGAGAACGAGGGGGACCTCGCCTGCGCGGCGGAGCGGATCACGCCGGAGATCGTGAACTTCATGGCCACCCACGGTCGCGGCCTCGTGTGCCTGCCCATGACCCCCGAGCGGCTCGACGCGCTCCAGATTCCTCTCATGGTCCAGGACGCCACCGCCGCAGCGGGGACGGCGTTTTGCGTTTCCATCGAGGCGCGGCGCGACGTGACCACGGGGATCTCGGCCGCGGATCGGGCGCGCACGATCCGAGCGGCGGTGGACCCGGCGACGAGGCCCGAGGACCTGGTACGACCGGGCCACGTGTTTCCGCTGCGAGCGCGACCGGGAGGAGTCCTCAAGAGGGCGGGACACACCGAGGCCATCGTGGATCTGTGCCGGCTCGCCGGTCTCCAGCCGGCGGGAGTCATCTGCGAGATCATGAACCCCGACGGTTCGATGGCCCGCCTGCCCCAGCTTCGAGGGGTTTCGCGCCAGCACGGGCTGCCGATGGTCACCATCGCGGAACTCATCCGGCACCGGATGCGCACCGAAAGGCTGGTGCGCCGGGTCGCCTCTCCGCAGCTTCCCACATCCTCCGGCACGTGGAGGATCCACGCGTTCCACTACGACCTCGAGAACGAGACGCACGTCGCGCTCGTTCTGGGCGAACCCAAGCCGGACGATCCGGTCCTCGTTCGCGTCCACTCGGAGTGCCTCACCGGGGACGTCTTCGGCTCGACGCGGTGCGACTGCGGCGCCCAGCTGGAACGGGCCATGCAGCTCATCGGGGCGGAAGGGACGGGCGTCATCCTGTACCTGCGGCAGGAGGGGCGCGGGATCGGCCTCGCGAACAAGCTCCGGGCCTACGAGATCCAGGACCGGCATCAGAAGGACACCGTGGAGGCGAATCTGATGCTCGGTTTCCAGGCCGATCTGAGGGATTACGGCGTCGGGGCGCAGATCCTCTACGACCTCGGCATTCGGCGGCTGAGACTCATGACGAACAACATGCGGAAGTTCGTGGCGCTGGAGGGATACGGCCTCGAGATCGTCGAGCGGGTTTCGCTGGAGCTGCCTCCGGTGCAGCAGAACCTCGAGTACCTCAGGACCAAGAAGAACAAGTTGGGACACATCCTGAAATCGGTGTGAGGGATCGACCCGTCCCGCCGTTCCGCGATTGCGTGGACGTGACTCTCCGGCTTCCCCTATAATTCACAGTTTGCCGCGGGCGACCCCGTCGCCGTGGAGAATTCACGCGTGCTCGAGGGGCTGACCGAGAAACTCCAGGGCGTTTTGCGAAGCCTCGCCGGGGAAACCCGCGTCTCGGAAGCGGCGCTGAATTCCACCCTCCGCGAGCTTCGCCTCGCGCTTCTCGAAGCCGACGTGAACGTCGGCGTCGTCAAGGCGCTTCTCGACGGGGTGAGGAGCAAGGCGCTCGGTCAGGAGGTTCTCAAGAGCCTGAGCCCGGGTCAGCAGGTGATCCGCATCGTTCGCGACGAGCTCGAGACGCTGCTGGGCGGCTCCGGAGCCGCGCCGCTCCGGTTCGCCTCGCGACCTCCCACGGTGGTCATGCTCGTGGGTCTGCAGGGTTCAGGGAAGACGACGACCGCCGCGAAGCTCGGGCTCTGGCTGAAGAAATCCGGGCGTTACCCCTACCTGGTCCCTGCCGACGTATACCGTCCCGCCGCCATCGAGCAGCTCCTGCGAGTCGGAAGATCCGCCGGGCTGAAAGTCCACGAGCCGAAACCGGGGGACCAGCCGCTGCAGATCGCGGAGGCCGCGCTGCTGGACGCGCGGAGGTCGGGGTACGACACGGTGGTTCTCGACACCGCCGGCCGCCTCCACATCGACGACGCCCTGATGGAGGAGCTGACCGCGCTCAAGAGCGCCATCGCTCCTCACGAGATCCTCTTCGTCGCCGATGCAATGACCGGGCAGGATGCGGTGCGATCCGCCGGCGACTTCCATCGAACCGTCGGCCTCACCGGGGCGATCCTGACGAAGCTCGACGGCGACTCGCGAGGGGGCGCAGCGCTCTCCATTCGGCACGTGACCGGAGTCTCCATCAAGTTTCTCGGGATCGGCGAGCGCCCGTCCGAGTTCGAGGTGTTCCATCCCGACCGCCTGGTCGGACGGATCCTCGGGATGGGCGACGTGCTCGGCCTGATCGAGAAGGCCGAGGAGGTGTTCGACGCGGGCGAGGCAGCCGACCTCGAGCGAAAGCTGCGCAAGGATCAGTTCACGCTGGAGGAGTTCCGCGATCAGATCAAGATGCTCCGGAAGATGGGGCCGCTGTCGGGCATCGTGTCCATGCTTCCGGGAATGGGCAACGTGCGGGACGCCGATCTGGACTCGGACGCCATGCGGAGGGTGCTGGCCATCGTGGACTCGATGACGGCCCGGGAGAGGTCAAATCCGCAGATTCTGAACGGGAGCCGCAAGCGGCGGGTGGCGCGTGGATCCGGCCAGACCGTCCCGGAGATCAACCGTCTTCTCAAGCAATTCGCGCAAATGAAGAAGATGATCCGGGCGGTTCAGGCGAGCCGAGGACGGAAAGGCGGCCCGCGGCTGCCCTTTTTCGGTCGATAGGTTATATTGTCCGGGCTGAGCGCGACGGCGCCTGGAGGGATCGGAGTGTTGCGAATCCGCCTGAGAAGAACCGGGTCCAAGCAGGCTGCGACGTATCGGCTGGTGGTTTCCGAGTCCACGCGCACGCCGCAGGGAAGCTTCGTGGAAAACCTGGGCACGTACGACCCGGGCAAGAACCCGGCCGCGATTCGGATCGATGTCCCCCGCACCGACGAGTGGATCCGGAAGGGGGCTCAACCTTCGGGAACCGTGAGGACCCTGCTGGAGAAGGCTCGGCGCGCCCAAGCCTGAGGTCTCGCCGGGATTGCGCGTTCTGCTCCGACCCCGGTCGCGATCGGAACAGGGGGTGCCCGTGAAAGAGCTCCTGCTGCTCGTCGCGAAGGCTCTGGTGGACGAGCCGGACAGTGTGGTCGTCAGCGAGATCGAGGGAGAGCAGACGACGGTTCTCGAGCTCATGGTGGCCCCGGATGACCTGGGCAAGGTGATCGGGAAGCAAGGCCGCACGGCACGAGCCGTCCGGACGGTTCTGTCCGCGGCGGCATCGAAACAGCGCAAGCGAGTCGTCCTGGAGATCCTCGACTAACGTGTCAGAAGATCAAATCGTCGTCGGGAGAATCGCGGGATTCCGGGGAACGAATGGAGAGATGACCGTTCGGGTGGGCTCCGGCGATGCGGCGCGCTGGACCGCGCTGCGGGAAATCCGGGTGGTGGACGATCCGGCGATTTCGCATGCGGGAAGACTCTACGGAGTGCAGAGAGCTCGATCGTACAGGGATCGGTTGATTCTGAAGCTCCGAGACATCGAGAACGCGAACGAGGCCTCGGCGTTACGCGGGAAGTGGATCGTCGCGCTGCGGGGAGAAGTTCCGGTCCTTCCCGAGGGGACCTACTATGTGGCGAGGCTGATGGGTCTTCGGGTCGTCGACGAGCAGAGCGGTGAGATCGGCACGGTTGCCGAGGTGCTCGCGACCGGCGGAGTGGACATCTTGGTGGTTCAGGGAGGGCCGGGAGGGGAAGTTCTCATCCCCCTCGCCCGGGAAGTGGTCGTCGAGGTCCAGGAAGCACAGGGCATCGTCCGCGTTCAGCTTCCCGAGGGACTCGCCGGGCTGAATCGGAAAAAGGGGTCTCGAGCGTGATTTTCGACCTGGTGACCCTGTTCCCGGGCATGTTCCTCGGTCCCCTCGAGGGAGGGATGCTGGACCAGGCGAGGCGAAAAGGACGGATCGCGGTGCGGGTGCACGACCTGCGTCGCTTCGGGGACGGGGTCCATCGCCAGGTCGACGACGCGCCGTACGGAGGAGGGCCGGGGATGGTACTCCGCCCGGAGCCTTTCTTCCGGGCGGTCGAGTGGATACGCGACCGCCATCCGGCCCCGTCGGATCGGGTGGTCCTGCTCTCGCCGCAGGGCCCGAGGCTCGATTACGCGGTGGCGCGGCGGCTCTCCTGTTTCGACCGCCTGATCCTCCTCTGCGGGCGCTACGAGGGAGTCGACGAGCGGGTGCGCGCGGGGTTGGCGGACGAGGAACTCAGCGTGGGGGACGTCGTGCTCACCGGCGGTGAGATCCCGGCCCTCGCCGTGGTCGACACAGTGGCCCGATTCGTGCCCGGCGTGCTCGGCAACGCCGAGGCGGCGGAGAGGGACTCGTTCGAGGGCGGCCTCCTCGACCATCCGCACTACACGCGGCCCGCGGTTTTTCGCGGCCTCCCGGTTCCGGACGTTCTGCTTTCCGGAAACCACGCCGAGATCGCGGCGTGGCGATCGCGGATGGCGGAGCAAGCCACTCGTTGCAAGAGGCCGGACCTCGGCAGGGGAAATCACGATGGAACCGCGCCCACGGGGCGCGAGAGAGGGTAGTCATGGATCTGATTGGAACCGTCAACGCCGAGGGGCTCAAGAGCGAGGTCCCGGCTTTCCGGTCGGGAGACCGGGTCAAGATTCACGTTCGCGTGGTCGAGGGCGACAAGTCGCGCATCCAGATGTTCGAGGGAGATGTGCTGGGCCGTCGCGGCGGAACGGGACTCCAGGCGACCTTCACGGTGCGCAAGACTTCGGGCGGCGTCGGAGTGGAGCGGATCTTCCCTCTGCACTCGCCTATCGTGGAAAAGATCGAGGTGCTGCGACTCGGCCGCGTGCGACGCGCCAAGCTCTACTATCTGCGCGAGCGGACCGGTAAGAAAGCCCGAATCCGGGAGCGGCAGCAGCGCTAGCGTTCCCTTGCCGGCGCCGATCGGCCGGCGGAAACCGACGGCCCCGCGCGGCGAGTCGCGACGCGCGAGGGCTTGCGGGGTACCGAGCGAAGCGACGGAGCGAAACGGGAGGGTGCGGCGGCCGAACGTAGAGCGATTGCGGAGACGGTACACTAGGCGCAGCGGTTGGACCGGGGTGCGCCCGGGCGCCGCGCGGAATCGGGTGGCTCGGTGGCTCGCGATCTCGAGAAACTTTTCAAGGACGCCGAGCGGCTTTTCAAGCAGGGGAGAGCCGCGCTGGCCGTTCGAGAGTTGCACGCGCTTGCGGACGAGTCGAGCGGGGACCCGCTCGTTCTGAACCGCGTCGGCGACTTCCTTGCCAGAAACGGAAGCAAGGACGACGCCATCGCGCTGTACGATCGCATCGCGAGCGAGTTCGCCTCCAGCGGTTTGTTTCCCAAGGCGATCGCGGTGCTCAAGAAGACGCTCCGCCTCGCACCCGAGCATCTTCCCGCGGTGCTCCTCCTGGGAGAAGTGTATTTCAGGCAGAAAGTGCCGTGGGAGGGCCGAGAGCACCTGGTGCAGTGCGCGGAACGCTTCCTGAAGGGAAGGGAAGTCGAGAAGGCGCATCGGGTGTACGAGCACCTCGTCGCGCTCGATCCGATGGATCCAGTCCTGCGAGCGCGGCTTGCGGAAACGAGAGTTTTGTTGGGAGACATCGGCGGTGCCGTGGAAGATCAGTTGACGGCCGCGGGCGCGTTCACTGCCGCAAATCGTGCAACCGACGCGGAGGCTGCCTACCGTCGGGCTGCCGCGCTCGCACCCGCACGACCGGAGCCGCTGGCGGGCGTCGCCCGTTCCCTCGCCCTCCAGAATCGGCTCGAAGAGGCGATTCGCTTCCTCGAGGAAGCGGCCGCTCGACCGGACGTCGGCGCCGGGCTCGCGGGAGAGTTGTACGTGCTGTACGAACAGGCCGGCCGCAGCGAGGATGCGCTGGCGCTCGTTTCCGGGGATCGAGTGGACGATCTGGACGACGACGCCCTCGAGGGGATGCTGCGCGTCTACGCTCAGCGTGGAGCCGCAGAGCAGGGGTGGAGGCGCCTAGATCCCATCCTCGATCGCTGGGTGCAGAGAAAGAAGTACGACCGCCTCGCTCCGGTGCTCGAGCGCCTCGCGCGGATCGAGGGACAGGAGCTGGCCGCGCTCGAGCGCCTGCGCGCGCTTCACCGCTCCTTCGGGAACGCCCCGGCCCTGGTGCACACGGTGGAGCGTCTCGTACGCGCATACTGGGCGAATTCCCTGCACTCCCAGGCCTCGGCTGCTCTCGAGGAGCTCAAGCATCTCGCTCCCGGGTCCCCCCTCGCGGCGGAGGCTCTCGCCCGTCGCAGCGTCGCCGAGACCCCCTCGTCGCGGGGAAAGCGCGCACGGGAGTACCGGCCTGCCGATGCGAGGCCGCGGGACGCGGGAGGGACGAAACCGGGAGGGGGAACCCAATCCCCGACGATCTCGACCCCTCTCACTCCCGCCGATCGAGCGTTCGTCTCCGCTCACCTGACCGAGGCCGAGGTGTTTCGAAAGTACAATCTGCTGGATCAGGCGCTGCAGCAGCTTCGCGAAGTCACCGAGAAGTTCCCTGGAGACGTTGCCGCGCACGAGCGTCTCGTCGAGGTGCTCGAGGCCAAAGGAGACGCGGAAGCCGTCGGCGATGCCCTGGTCGGCTTGGCCCTTGCGAGGCGAGCTGCGGACGACTTGGTCGGCGCTCACGCAGCGGCTCGATCGGCCGCGGATCGTTTTGGCTTGTCCCCGTCCGCGCTGGCCGCGCTCCACAGCGCGGGGCTTCGGCTCGACGAGGAAGGGGAGCACGCCGCGGCTTTGGCCGGGGGCGCGACGGCCCTCCTGGAGCCGAGCGAATCCGGCGAGAGCTCGGAAGATCTCGAGTTCGTCGTGTCTTTGGGGGACGAGCCGGAATCGAAGGCCCCGGAGGCCCCGGACGGCCTCCTCACATCGCCGAGCGGCGAGGCCGATGCCAAGACTCCGCCTCCGGACTCGCTGGACGAGATCGAGTTCTTCCTCGACCAGCGGATGCGCGCCGAGGCTCTGGAGAGCATCGCGTTCTTGCGCAAGGGTGGGTTCGCGAACCAGCGATTGGATGAGCTCGCGCGACGAGCGGCTCTGGTCGAAGACCCGCCTGACGAGCCGCTGGGGAGCAGCTCCGTGTCGCGGCTCGACCCGGTCGATCTCGAGCGAATCTCCGCGGCGATCGGCCCGGAGATCCACCGGGACCCACCCGCCGCCCCGGCGCCGGAGGCCGAGGAGAGCGTCGGCGATGTGATCCAGGCGTTCAAGGACGAGATCGCCACCCAGGTCGGTGCCGGCGATTTCCGCACTCATTACGATCTGGGCATTGCCTACAAAGAGATGGGTCTCATCGACGATGCGATGCAGGAGTTCCGGTCTGCGAGTGGGTCCCCGGGCCTGCGGGGGGTGTCGTTCACGATGCTCGGACTGTGTCACCGGGAGCGTGGCGAGCTGCCGCAGGCGGCGGATTGGTACAAGTTGGCGCTCGCGGCGGGCGAAGAAGAGACGGCGGACCTGCGCGGCCTGCGATACGACCTGGCCGAGGTCCTTCTCGAGATGGGCGACGCGGAGGGCGCCCTCGAAGTCCTCGACCGTCTCGCGGAGACGGACCCTTCCTACCGCGACGTGACGAACCGCGTATCAAAGCTGAAAGCCCAGCGGCAGACCTGACGCACCGATTTGTCCGTCGCCTCATCGCTTCTCTTTCGTCCCCCCCGAGCTCGCTCCCGGGTTCCGATCCTCCCGCACGACGGATATACTCGACCGGCCCGTGCGCTGCCGGCCGAGTCTTCGTAGCCTGCGGGCAGCGCGAGCTCGGGAGGGCGGTCGATCCGGGGAGGTGCATCCATGCCGACGCACCCGATCGTGGTGGTGGACTGTGATCCGTCCGTTCGCACCCTGATCGTCGAAGCTCTCGAGACCGCTCCGGTGGAACCGCTCTACGCCGAGAGCTGGACCGCCGCGACCGAGATCCTGCGCGGTCGGCCCGTGGGGGTGGTGCTGGTTCAGAATCGGTCCGACCAAGGGGGCGGACAGGACATCGTCGCCGAGGCCGGTCGCCTGAGCCCCACGGCGGTGCTCGTGGCCCTCGACGATCGCGGGCGGGGGGCGGAGGGAACCCTTCTCCGCGCCGGCGCGTTCGACGTCGTGTCCGTCCCCCCGGCACGCGACAGGCTGTTACTCGCTCTGCGACGCGCGCTTGCCCAGCACGAGATCCTGTTGCGACTCGAGCGGCTCGAGCGACGCAGCGGGCCGGGACCAGCCCTGTCCCCGATCATCGGGCGCAGCGAGCCGCTCTGCGCCCTCCGCGAGAAGATCGGCAGGGCGGCGTGCGAAAGCGATCAGGTCCGCTTCGTGGGCGAGGAGGGGAGCGGGCGAGAGCTCGCCGCGCGAACGCTCCACGCCCTCTCGCCTCGTCGTGGGGGACCGTTCGTTCGGGTGGTTCCTCCGGACTCATCCGTCGGGAGCGCGCCCGCCGCGCTCTCTGCGTGGGCACGAGAGCTCGTCGATCAGGTGCAAGACGGCGTGCTGTTCGTTCGGAGCTCGCCACGATGGGACGCCCGCGCTCGGGCGGCGTTGCGGGTGGCGGTGCGAGGGGAGCGCTCGGAGAGCTTCCGACTCGTGAGCTCGGGAGCGGCGGAGATCACCGACGCGATGGAGCTCAGCTGGTGCGATCTCGATTCGGCGGACACTCGCCGATTCACGACCGTGCACGTTCCTCCGCTGCGGGACCGGGGCAGGGACGTGGTTCTGCTGGCGCAGCATTTCGTCGAGGCTGTGTGCGCCATCAACGCGATGCCCGTCACCGAGATCGATCCCGATGCGTTGTGGCTGGTGGAATCCTGGACATGGCCGGGCAACGTCCCCGAGCTGCGCGACGTGATGGAGCGCGCGGTCACTCTCGCGACCCGGGGCGTCATTTGTCCCGATGATCTGCCCGAGGCCTTGCGGCGGGAGGGCACGTGGCCGAAGGACGCCCGTGGCGGCACGTCCCCGAGGCGATTCCGCGACGCGAAGCGGCGCGTCGTGGAGTCTTTCGAGCGCACGTATCTCGAGGAGCTCCTCGGCTGGCACAACGGAAACGTCACTGCGGCGGCGGGGCAGGCGGGGATGCTCCGCTCGGCGCTGCAGCGGCTCCTTCGCAAGCATGAGCTGCAGTCCGCCGAGTTCCGCCGGCGCCCGAGACCTGCGCCGACGCCGCGATTGCGCAGTTGAGGACGCTCGTGGCGGACCCATGGCGGCTCCTGATCGACGGTCCTTCCAGCGGAGCGTGGAACATGGCCGTGGATGAGGCCATTCTCGATCGATACGTCTCGGCGCGAGTCGCCCTGGCGCCGACGGCTCGCCTGTACTCGTGGTCGCCTCCCTGTCTATCCCTCGGCCGACGGCAGGTCGCCGCCCGCGCTCACGATCCTCGGTTCCTCACGGCAGCGGGAATCGACCTGGTTCGGCGCCCCACGGGTGGCTCCGCCGTGCTGCACGAGCACGAGCGAACGTACGCCGTCGTGGGGAATCTGCGGCGCGAGCCCTTCCCCTCGGGCGTCCTGGACACGTACCGCCGCGTGGCCGCTGCGCTGGCCGTCGCTCTCCGACGGCTGGGCATCGACGCGGTACCGACGGCGCCGTCCCAGGTGTCCGGAGCATCCGTTGCGACGACGGTCTTGTGCTTCGAAGAGCGCTCCCACCACGAGATCGCGGTGGGCGATCGCAAGATCGTCGGCGCGGCCCAGCTGCGGCGTCGGGGCGCATTCCTGCAGCATGGATCCATCCTTCTCCATGCCGAGCCTCAGCGACTCGCGCGGGCCGCCGGATCTCCGACGCTGCGGGCGGGTTCCTTCGGCGGGGTGGAGGACATTCTCGGGAGGTCCGTATCTCTCGAGGCGCTCGATGCGGCCATCGTGGCAGGGTTCGAGTCGGAGTTCGACGTGAGGCTCGAGCCCGGTGGAATCGAGCGCGATGAGTCGAGCCGGGCCGAGCAGCTCGTACGTCAGAAGTACGGCGCCGCGGAATGGACTCTCCAGGGGAAGGAGCCTCGAGCTTCGGCGTGAGCGCCCTGATTGAGGTTGCGGCCCGAGACGATCGCTGGTTCTCGGATTGGGGGGCGAGGTCAACGGTCGAGAACGATCACCCGGGCCCGACGACCGTCCGTGCCGCGCCATCCGCCGACGGGTGTCCGCGCCTGCACCGCCGACGGCAGCGGGGGCGCCAACGAGGCGGACTCGATCCGGCGCACGGGGAGCGACACGCTCCCTTCGGGTGTCATGGCCGAGAGAGTCTCCCCGGCGAGCCGCACCGCCGGCTCGGAGGCGATCAGATCGTCGAGATCCTGGGCCGGGACGGCCAGGGCTCCCTGGTCGTCGAGGCTGTACGCGGCGAACGGGTAGGGGAGAAGGCAGCGCGCGTGCTCCGCAGCGGAGCAGTATGTCGTCGGCTCGGTGCCCGCGGCAAACGCCTCCGTCAGCGTCCGCTCGCAGCCTGCGGCGGGACTCGCCTTGAGTCCTGTTCGTCGGTCCACCGATTGGAGGACGATGCCGGCCGGAACGGGAAAATCTTCCGCAGGCCTGCCCTCGTAGGCCTCCTCCATGAACGCCTGCCAGATCGGTAGGGCGGCGAGCGCGCCGGTCTCGCGGGAGCCAAGGCTCTTCTTGACATCGAAGCCCACCCAGACCCCGACCACCAGGTCGGGCGCATACCCGATGAACCATGCGTCGGTGAAGTCGTCGGTGGTGCCCGTCTTGCCGGCCAGCGTCCGCCCGAGGCTGGAGGCCGCCGCACCGGTTCCATCGGTGACCACGCCTTCCAGGGCCTTCGTCATGAGGTAGGCGATCTGCGGGGAGACCGCTTCGTGCGCGGCGGGCTCGACCCGCTCCAGGATCGTCCCGTCCGCCGCGACGACCTCTCGTACCAGATGTGGGTCGACACGGATCCCCTGGTTGGCGAGGGCCCCGTACGCACCGGTCAGCTCGAGGAGACTGATCTCGAATGCGCCGAGAGCGAGGGAGGGGTAGGGCCGCAGATCGCTCGAGATCCCGAGGCGGCGGGCCATCTCGATCACCCGCGGAAATCCGGTCTCGACCAGCAATTTCACCGTGGCGATGTTCGCCGATTTTTCGATGGCCTCCCGCAGGGTCAGGAGGCCGTAGTAGTGGTTGCCGTAGTTGTTCGGTTGATAGGGCTCCCACGTCGTCGGGTCGAGGAACACCGTGGGCTCGTCCAGGATCCGATCCGAGAGCGAACGCCCGGCGGCCAGCGCCGCGGCGAAGACGAACGGCTTGAACGCGGAACCGGTCTGACGGAGTGCCTGCGTCGCGCGGTCGAACTCGCTCCGCTCGTAGTCGAATCCGCCCACCAGCGCGCGCACCTCGCCGCTCTGCGGGTGGATGGCGACGAGCGCCGCCTCGGCCAGAGGCTCCTGCTCGAGCTCGAGAGCGGCGTTCCCGCTCGCCGTGATCTTCGCGACGCGGACACGGATCACGTCGCCAGCGCGGAGGAGGGCTCCGGGAATCGCCCGCCGAGTCCAGGCCAGCTCGTCCTTCCCTAGGCTCCCGACGGCATCGCCCACGCGAACCCGCGCCGTTGCCCCGCTCACGGACACGACGACGCCGTCGGTGACGTCGCCTTCGCGAACTCCCTCGGCCCAGGCGGGCGGCTTCCAGTCGTCGGGGCTCACGCCGGCGGGGACCCGGGAAAGGACGCCGCGCCAGCCCTGCCTCTTATCGAGCTGCCTCAAGCCCCGATCGACCGCACGGTTCGCGATCTCCTGCAGGCGCGCGTCGAGCGTGGTCCGGATCTCCATCCCGGACCGGTAGATCGCCTCCTCGCCGTACTTCGCCTGCAGAAGTCTCCGGACGTCTTCGATGAAGTAAGGGGCCAGCGCAACCGGATCCAAGTGCGCTCGCGTTTCGATCGGGATTCGCCGCGCCGCCTCGGCCTCGGCGGGACCGATGTACCTCTCCTCCACCATCCGGCCGAGGACGTAGTTCCGTCGTGACAAAGCCCGCGCGGGGAACTTGAGGGGAGACAGGCCCTCCGGACGCTGGATGATGCCGGCGAGCAGCGCGGCGTGCGCCAGATCCAGGTCCCGCGCCGGTTTGCCGAAAAAGAACCGGGACGCGGCTTCCAGGCCGTACCGCCCGTGCCCCATGTACACCTGGTTGCAGTAGAAGCGGAGAATCTCCTCCTTCGTGTACGAGCGCTCGATATCGATGGCGAGGACGGCCTCCTGGAGCTTGCGCCTCAGCGTCTTGTCCGGACGGAGAAAGAGGTTGCGCGCGAGCTGCTGCGTGATGGTGCTCGCCCCCTGGGCCGCGCGCAGCGCGAGCAGGTTGTTCCGGGCCGCCCTGAGGATTCCCGCGAAATCGAGCCCGGAGTGCTTTGCGAAGTTCGCGTCCTCGGCGGCGATCAGGGCCTCGCGGAACACCCTGGGAATGTCGGCGGAGTCCAGAAGGATCCGCCGCTGCTCCGCGAACGAGCCGATCTCGGACCCGTCCGCGGCGACCACGTGGGTCATCTGGAGCGGAGTGTAGTCCTCCAGCGAGCGGACATCCGGAAGCCCGGACTTGAGGAGCGCTCCCAGCGCTCCTCCCGCTGCCACGGACAGAACCACGAGGACCGCCAGAATGACGATCCAACGGCGACGTCGGGAGGCTCGGGCCACTCGCGCGCTCCTTCGGGCGTCAGAGTAACACACCGATTCCGCGGGCATGAGGCGGCGCAAACGACTCCGGCGGAGCAGCCGCCGGATCCCCGACACGCTACAATCCGTCGGAGGGCACATGGGATCGTTCCAGCTCGTCTCGGATTTCAGACCGACGGGAGATCAGCCGCTCGCCATCGAAGCGCTGTGCCGGGGTCTCGAAGCGGGGCGTCGTGACCAGGTCCTGCTGGGCGTCACCGGGTCGGGCAAGACGTTCACGATCGCCAACGTGGTCTTTCGCGCGCAGCGTCCCGCGCTGATCCTGGCGCACAACAAGACGCTGGCGGCCCAGCTGTACCAGGAGTTCCGGCGGCTGTTCCCCGGGGCGGCCGTGGAATACTTCGTCTCGTACTACGACTACTACCAGCCCGAGGCCTACGTGCCCCAGTCGGACACCTTCATCGACAAGGAAGCCACGATCAACGAGGAGATCGACCGGATGCGCCACTCCGCCACGCGGGCGCTGTTCGAGCGCCGGGACGTCGTCATCGTGGCCAGCGTCTCGTGCATCTACGGCCTCGGCTCGCCCGAGGCCTACCACGGGATGATGCTTCTGATCGAGAAGGGGATGCGGCTCGACCGGGACGCCGCGCTGCGCAAGCTGGTGGAGATCCACTACGAGCGCACCTCGGCGGACCTGAGGCGCGGCGCGTTCCGCGTGCGCGGAGATACCCTCGAGATCTGGCCGTCGTACTCCGACGACGCGCTGCGCGTCGAGTTCTGGGGGGACGAGGTGGAGGGGATCTCCCGGCTGGACCCGGTTCGGGGCAAGGCGGTCGAGGCCGCTGCACCGGGCCCCGGTCTATCCCAACTCCCACTACGTGACCCCGGAGGAAGATCGGCTGCCGCGCCGCGCGGGCCATCGAGGCGGAGCTCCAAGGGCGGCTGAAGCAGTTCGTGAGCCAGGGGAAGCTCCTGGAGGCGCAGCGGATCGAGCAGCGGACGCGGTTCGACCTGGAGATGCTTCGCGAGGTGGGGTACTGCCACGGGATCGAGAACTACTCCCGTCACCTCACGGGGCGCCACCCCGGCGAGCCGCCTCCCACGCTGATGGACTACCTGCCCAAGGACGCGCTGCTCGTGGTGGACGAGAGTCACGCCACGCTGCCGCAGGTGCGCGGCATGTACCACGGCGACCGCGCGCGGAAAGAGACGCTGGTCGAGTTCGGGTTTCGGCTTCCTTCGGCTCTCGACAACCGTCCCCTCACCTACGACGAGTTCGAGGAGCGCCGAGGCCAGACCATCTACGTGTCCGCCACTCCGGCCCCGCTCGAGCTGCGACTCTCGGGCGGAGAGGTGGTGGAGCAGGTCGTACGGCCGACTGGGCTCATCGACCCCGAAGTGATCGTACGCCCGGTGAACGGACAGGTGGACGACCTTCTCCGGGAAATCCGGGAGCGGGTCGAACGGGGCGAGCGCACGCTCGTCACGACGCTCACCAAGCGGATGGCCGAGGACCTGACCGAGTACTACCGCGACCTCGACGTTCGCGTCGAGTACCTCCACTCGGACGTGGACACGCTGGATCGCGTGAGGATCCTGCGGGACCTGAGACGGGGCGAGTTCGACGTCCTGGTGGGCGTCAACCTGCTACGGGAAGGACTCGACCTCCCCGAGGTGTCCCTCGTTGCGATCCTCGACGCCGACAAGGAGGGATTCCTGCGGTCCGAGGGTTCCCTGATCCAGACCATCGGTCGTGCCGCGCGTCATCTGAACGGCCGCGCGATCCTCTACGCCGATCGGATCAACGATTCGATGGGGCGCGCCATGAGCGAGACCTCACGCCGGCGTACGATCCAGGAGGCGTACAATCTCGAGCACGGAATCACCCCCGAGACCATCCGGCGCGCCGTGGACGACCTGCTCGTCGGTCCGCTGGCTGCGGACTACTCCACGGTTCCGCTCCAGCAGGACGAGGACGAAGAGGTCTTCGACGATCTCGAAGCGCTGGAGAAGGAGATTGCACGGCTCGAGGGCGCGATGCGGAAGGCGGCGGACCGTCTGGACTTCGAGGAGGCGGCGGCCCATCGCGATCGGATCCGTTACCTTCGCGAGAAGGCACTGCTCGCGTGACCACCGTTCCGCCGGTCCTCGAGGACAAGCTCGCGACGCTTCCCGAGCGACCGGGCGTGTACCTCTACCGTGGAGCGGACGGAGAGCTGCTCTACGTCGGGAAAGCCAAGTCGCTCCGGGCGCGGGTCCGCTCTTACTTCCAGCCCTCCGCGCAGCATCCGCCGCGCGTGGCGCGCCTGGTGTCGGAGGTGCGCGACTTGGAGCTCATCGTCACGGACACCGAGATCGAGGCGCTGATCCTGGAGGCCAACTGGATCAAGCGCGAGCGTCCCCGGTTCAACGTGGTCCTTCGCGACGACAAGCAGTTTCCCTACCTGATGCTCTCGACCCGCGACGAGTACCCGCGCGTGTCCCTGGTCCGGAAAGCGCGCCTGGACGGGAACGAGTACTACGGTCCGTTCATTCCGGCGTGGGTGGCGCGCCGCACCCTGAAGATGGTCCCGCGATTCTTCCAGGTGGCCACGTGCGGCGAGGTCTTCGACGGCAAGCGCCGGCCCTGCCTCTACTTCCACCTGGACCAGTGCCTGGCTCCGTGCGCCGGGAAGACGACTCCGGAGGAGTATCGTCGCGCGGTGCGACGACGCCGGGCTCTTCCTGGCGGGAAAGCACCGGCAGCTGCAGTCCTCGCTCGAAGCCAAGATGAGCCGAGGCGAGCGCGGCGGAGGAGTTCGAGCGCGCCGCGCGGTACCGGGACACGCTCCGCACGATGCAGCATCTCGCCGTGCGTCAGAACGTCGCGTCGGTGGGTCTCGAGGAGCAGGACTACCTGGCCCATCATCAGGCGGGAGCGCAGGCGGTGCTCCACGTCTTCCAGATGCGGGACGGGAAGGTCCAGGCCCGGCGCGAGTTCGCCTTCGAGGACCTCGACGAGGACCCGGGGGCGTTCTACGCGACCGTGCTGGCGCAGTACTACGCGGACGCCGGGCCCCCCGCCGGAGATCTACCTCCCCCAGCTCCCGGACGACGCCGAGCTTCTCGGGCGCTGGCTCTCCGCGCGGCGCGGAGGCCGCGTGCGGCTCGTGGTTCCTTCCCGCGGCGTGAAGCGGCGGTTCCTCGAGATCGTCCGGAAGAACGCCGTGGTCGCGTTCGATTCGTGCTTCCGCACCCCCCATACCCACGGAGTGGCGGTGCTCGACGCCCTGGCCGACGCGCTCGGTCTCGAGACGCCTCCCTACCGGATCGAGTGCTTCGACATCTCGAACATCCAGGGGGCCGATTCGGTCGCCTCGCTGGTCGTCTGGGAGGGAGGGAAGCCGAAGAAGTCGGACTACCGAACGTTCGCGATCCGCGGGGTTCGCGGGCCGGACGATTTCGCGTCCATGGCGGAAGCGGTGACCCGCCGGTACCGGAGGACCCTGGCGGAGAACCGGCGGCTGCCGGATCTCGTTCTCATCGACGGCGGGGCAGGGCAGCTCGGCGCGGCGGTTCGTGCGCTTGCCGCGGTGGGTCTGCCCATGCTCCCCGTGATCTCCCTCGCCAAGCGCGAGGAGGAGATCCACCTCCAGGGAGGCCAAGACCCCATCCGCCTCGGAGCGCGGCTCGCCGGCGCTGCAGCTCGTCCAGAGGATCCGCGACGAGGCGCACCGCTTCGCAGTTACCCGTCACCGGAAGAAGCGAGCGCGCCGGACGCTCCGCACGGCGCTGACCGACTTCCCGGAGTCGGTCCCGCGACGGCGCGGAAGCTGCTCCGGGCGTTCGGAAGCGTCGAGGGGGTGCTGCGCGGCGACCCTCGAGGCGCTCGCCGGAGTCGCAGGGCGCCGAGCCGCCGAAGCTCTGAAGAAGAAGCCGACCACGCTCGGCGTAGTCGCGGCTCCCCGCGACGGGTCGGGGACGTTTCCGCTCGCCGACACGGCGCGCCAGGAATCGCCGAAGGCATCCGGCGGACCTACCGCGTCGGAACCAAGACGAAGTAGGTGCGGCCGTACTCGTTGACGGCTTGCCGCTCGGCGAGGTACCCGGCCGTCCTGGGTCAGGTGGAGAAGCAGATCGTCCTGCACGCTGAAGTCGTGCCAGAGCACCGCGCTGGAAGTCGGGGAAGCTCCTGCGAAAGGCGTCGAACTGGGCAGGATCGATCGGCATTCCGACGAACCGTTTCTCCGGATACCGGTACATCAGGCTTTCCGGATGGTAGAGCGTCCCGTTCACCATGTAGGCATCGTCCGTCAAGAGCGCGGGCGGCGCCGTGACCATCTCCAGCGGGTACATCACGGGCGGCGTGAGCGACCCGGCGCCGCAGAGTAGGACGAATGCCGCGAGCCCCCACGAGGCGAGCCCGAACCTGCGAGCCGAGCGCTGCGCGACGATTCCCGTGGCGACGAAGGCGGCGGGGAACAGCACCAGGTAGATGCGGAAGAAGTTCGCCGAAAGGGTGGTGTCGAACAGCAAGCAGATACGCGATCGTGGCGATGCCCGTGAGCCAGAGGCTCAGCTTCCGGGAAATCACGAGGCAAACGACGGCGCAAACCATGAACAGGAGCGGACCCCACGCCACGTCTCCCGCGAGCATCCTGGATCCACTCGGGAAGGGGAACCAGCTGCTCGTGCAGCCGGTGCAGTCCTTCCCGGACCGCGGGGTGCATCTGCGGCACGAGCGTGGCCACGATGCTGAAATCGGAGGTGCGTGTCGCAAGGCCATCCCAGGTGAAGAGCCATTCGTGGGTTCGGATCGCGTCGTGGTTGCGAGCCCAGGTGAGGGCGAGCGGGACGGCGGCACCTGCGCAGAACGCGGCGGCGGTCCTGAAGGCGCCGATCGCCGGAAGGAAGAGGAAGACGTCGAACGCGAAGCTGGTTCGGGCGCACACCGCCATGCCGAACAGCGCGCCCGCGCCCCCCGCGCGGATCGCATCACTCCTTCGCCCCCACAGCGCCAGGGCCGACATCGTCAGGGCCAGGGCGAACGCCTCCGCTCCGTAGTGGCAGGTGAACGCCACGAGCGGACCGAACGCCGCAACGAGAGTCGCCGCGTAGGGGGCCGCCGCGCGCGTCTCCTCGTCCTCGGAATCGCGCAGCCATCGCCAGACGAGAGGCACAGCCGCCAGCGACAGGAGAGCCGTAACCCACTCCAGCTTCCACGTGGCGGGGAGTAGCGCGCACAACCGATACCAGAGCGAGCTGTACCAGATGTAGGGCTGTCCCTCGAACAACGTGAACCCGCGCCCCGCGCGCAGGTTCTGAACGAGCAGGAGATGGCGCCACGGGTCGTAGACCGGAACGTCGAGACGCAGAAGGAACAACGTCCGGGCGGCGATTCCCAGGGCGACGATCGCGACGAGGGACGCGAGCGCGATGCGACGATTCGCCGACCCGTCTGGACGAGCCGGGGTCGGGCGGGGTCACCGGTTTCGGCGAGCCTCCGGAGTTCGTCGAATGCAGCTCGTCCATGCACGGCAGATCGTACAATACCCGCCGAGCCGCGCGGCAGGCGGCCGCGCGGGGCGAACGCGCGACCTGCGAGACGCGAAGCTCGGGAAGGACCGTGCCCGTGGATGCGACGCTGCGGAGGATCGAGTGGGTCGTCGGCGTCGGAGCCACGGCCCTGGCGGTGTTCTTCCACGCCGTGTTCCTCGGGTCGGCGGGAGCGCTCTGGCGGGACGAGGCGAACAGCGTGGGCCTCGCGTCGCTCCCCGGCATCGGCGACGTGTGGGCCCACCTCCAGTACGATTCGTTTCCGGTGGGCTGGTTTGTCGTGCTGCGTGCCTGGATCGTCGCGGGTCCGGGGAGGAGCGATCTGGGCCTCCGCGTCCTGGGGATTCTCCTCGGCGTGCTGATCCTCGCGGCGGTTTGGTGGAACGTACGCCGCATGGGGGAAGCGGTGCCGCTGCTGGGTCTCTCCGCCATCGGGCTCAACGGTGCGGTGCTGGTCTACGGCGACTCGGTCCGGGGCTACGGCCTCGGGATGCTGACCGGTCTGGTCGCGTTCGGCCTCATCCGCGACCTCGCTGACCGTCCCTCCTGGCTCCGGTTCACGCTGGCGGCCGCGGCGGCGACGGCGAGCGTTCAGTGCCTCTACTACAACGCGGTGGTGGTCCTGGCAGCCTGCGCCGGAGGATGCGCTCTGGTTGCGGCTCGGGGCAGGGGAAGGGACGTCTGGCTCGTCGCGGCTTCGGGACTTCCCGCGGCGCTCTCGCTGGCGCCGTACGCCGGAACGATCCGGCGCGCCAAAGAGTGGAACGAAATCGTTCGCTACGACATCGGACTGGACTGGATCGCGTTCCGGCTGCGCGAGGCCCTTCTCGAGTCGGGACCCGCGTATCCGTGGCTCTGGGGCGCGATGGTCCTCGGCGCCGCAGGCGCTGGAGTCGCGGCCTTCTCGCGATCGACGCGGGAGACGAGTGACCGGAGCGCCGACCCGGCTCTCTTCTGCGCCGTGTCGCTGGTGGTGGGGTTTGCCGGCTACCTCGTCTTTCTCCTGACCCTCAGCTACATCATGCAGCCCTGGTACTTCCTGGTGCTCTTCGCGCTGGCAGGCACCTGCCTCGACGGCGCGTGGAGGGTCATGGCAACGGGCAGGGCGGGGCGTGTCGCGCGAATCGCGGCGGTCATGGCCGTTGCCGCGGCGACGCTGGTTCCGCTGTGGGGAGCCGCCCGCACCCGGAAGACGAATCTGGATCTCGTGGCTGCGGAGATCCGAGGCATGGCGAAAGCCGGCGATCTGGCGGTGCTCTCGCCCTGGTACTACGGGGTCACGTTCCAGCGGTACTATGCCGGCCCTGCGGAGTGGACGACCGTCCCCCCCATCGAGTTCTTCCGCTTCCATCGCTTCGATCTGTTGAGGCAGCGGATGACCTCCGCCGATCCGCTCGCCCCGCTCCTCTCGAGCATCGAGACCGCGCTTCGCGGAGGAAACCGAGTGTTCTGGGTGGGGAACTTGACGTCGCCGCCAGGAGGGCAAGCGCCTCCCGTGATCCCTCCCGCGCCTTCGCCCGTGTGGGGCTGGTCGGACGGTCCGTACTACGAGACGTGGGATCTCCAGGCGGGCTACCTGCTCAGCACCCGCGCGACGCGAGTCGCGCCCGTCCCGCTCCCGGGCGCGGGCGCCGTGAGCGCGTACGAGAACCCGCCGCTTCACGTCCTCGAAGGCTGGCGGGCCGACGGTCCGGCGCGCTGACGGCGACGCCCGCCCCGGAAACCCGGCCGCTGGTCCCGCGGGCACGACAGACGCATATTTGCCGGGTCTTCGATCTCGAGCTGGAAGGCCGGCGGCCGAGGGAGCCGATGCGGTTCTGGAAGAGCATCCCGGGGACGCTGCTGCTCGTGCTCCTTCTTGGAACGGCGATCGGTGCGGGAGCGCTGTTCCTTCGTGTGCACCAGGTCGTCCGGCCGCCGCGCCGCCAGCGGAGCGGGTTCGAGGTGGCCGCCGTCGTCGCGAAGGCCGAGGAGGTCCGGTTCCGTTCCGTGGACGGGATCGAGATCGCGGGATGGATCATGCGAGGCAGGTCGACGGCGCCTGCGATTCTCCTGTGCCACGACTTCGGAGCGGACAAGTCCTCGCTCCTGAGTCTCGCGGTTCCGCTCCACGCCGAGGGCTTCACGGTTCTGACGTTCGATTTCCGGGGGCACGGCCAGAGCGGAGGGAGCACGTCCACGTTGGGGTTGGCCGAGAGGCGCGACATCGTCGGCGCGGTCGACTACCTCTTCACGTCGGGGCAGACGCCGGGCCGGTGGCTCGGCGTGTACGGCGTCGGGATGGGCGCGTACGCCGCCGTTCTGGCCGCCCGCGATCGGCAGGCGCTGCGCGTTCTGGTTCTGGACACCCTCTATCCCGACGTCTCCTACCCTCTCGTGCGGCGCGTCTACGCGGGGTGGCCGTTCGGAGTCGAGCACCTGGGCTCCCTGGCCCGAGCGACGTTCCGCGTGATGGTGGCCGGAGAGGTCGGAGAATCTCACGCGGCGGAGGTCCTGCCGATTCTCGCGGGACGGCAGATCCTCCTGGTGGCTCCGGATACCGACTCCCGCCTCGCGGAGGAGATGGAGCGGATGTACCGATCGATTCCCGAGGTGCGGGAGGGCTCCGAGGGGAGCCTGGTCCGCGTGCCCGCCACCGCGGCCGAGGGCCTGTACGGCAAGCACCTCGAGACCTACATCCAACGTGTTTCCGATTTCTTCCGGAGCCGCCTCGCGCGGCAGGCTTGAGGGCACCGTTTCGACCTTCCGGTCTGCTACCCTTCCTTCCGTATGGTTCACGATGCCGAGGCGCTCGAGGCGTGGCTCGAGCAGGAGCGACGGCGCATCGAGGAAGCCCTCGGGCGAGCGGTTCCTCCCCTTGGAACCGCTCCACCGATGTTTCACGAGGCGATGCGCTACACGCTTCTCCTTCCCGGCAAGCGGCTGCGAGGGATCCTGGTGCTCGCCGCAGCGGATCTGTTCCGCGGGCGCAACGAAGGGGCGATGGCGCTCGCGTGCGCCGTCGAGATGGTCCACGCGGCCTCGCTGGTGCTGGACGATTTGCCGTGCATGGACGACGCGACGGTACGGCGGGGCAAACCCGTTCTGCACCGGGCGGTCGGGGAGGCCAACGCCATCCTCGCGGCGATCGGTCTCCTGACCACGGCCTTCGCGACGATTCAGGCGGCGCCCGATCTCGGGGACAAGACGCGCGTCGAGGTCACGACGCGCGTGGCGCGCGCCCTGGGGGCCGAAGGGCTGATCGGAGGGCAGGTCCAGGACCTCGAGGCCACAGGCCGGAAGATCGACCTCGACACCCTGGAGTGGATCCACAGCCACAAGACGGGAGCGCTCTTCATCGCCGCCGCGGAGCTGGGTGCCCTGGCCGCCGGCGCGCGGCCGCGAGCCGTGGAGTCCCTGAGTCGCTACGCGAAGAACCTCGGTCTGGCCTTCCAGATCACCGATGACCTGCTCGATTACAGCGGAAACCCCGAGACGACCGGAAAGGACGCCGGGCAGGACCGCGATCGAACGACATTCGTCAACCTGTGCGGGATCGACGGCGCGCGTCGCCTGGTGGACGAGCTCATCGACGCATCGATCGTCGCGCTGGCGTCGTTCGGGAGGCGCGGGGCGACCCTGCGCTCGATGGCCGACTTTGTCCGGCTGCGGGACCGTTAGGGGATGAGCGGATCGGCCGACGGGTCGTCGGAGGACTACGCCGAGGTCCGGCGGAAGCTCGTGGAGCGCGGGTATCTCGACGGACGGATCGAGAGATTCGTGCTCCGGGATCTCCTCCGACCCGCGGGCGCTCGTGGCCGGCTTCCCCGGACCAGTCTCAAGGCCGCCCTTCTGGGGGGACCGATCCTCGGCGCGCTCCTCGCGGGCGCAGTCGTGGCGGCGAATCGGCCGTTGGTGAGGGTGACGGACGCACCGGTTCTGTGGCTCTACTTCGCGGCCCTCTCCGCATCCGCGCTGTTCGCCCTCGATCTGGGCGCGGCGGCGCTGACGGCGGCGATCGCGCGGCGACGAGGAGCCAGGTCGGGCGACAGCACGCGCGCGTCGTTGCTCGTGGCTCTCCCGACCCTCTCGTATCTCGTCCTCCTTTGGTGGAAGGGTCCGGGGGCATCGGGCCTGTGGGGAGACGCGGTATTCCTCGTCGCGGCGTCGGGAGCGACGATTCTCGTGGCCTGGCTCGCCGGGCTCGTCTCTCTCGCCGGGATCATCGGTCGCACGGGAGAGGTTCCCGATCGGGCTCGTCGAGCGCTGCGGATGCTCGTCGCCGTCCTGGCGCCGGCCGCCGCCGCTGCGCTCGTGCTGCGGGGAGCCGTGCCGAGAGTCCCCGGCGAAACGGCGCCTTCGCCATTCGAGCCGATCCGCCGGGGCGATCGCCTCGTGCTGATCGGCGCCGACGGCCTCGACGGTGGCCTCGTCGAAGAACTCGCGCCACGGGGAGCCGTGGATCGAATCCAGGAGTTGCTGCGTTCGGGCTCGGTGCATCCGCTGCGACGAGTCGCGGGACTCGAGCCACCGGAGGTGTGGACGACGATGCTCACCGGTGTGGCTCCGGAGGTTCACGGCGTGCGCGAAGCCGGTGCCGAGAGACTCCCCGGTGTCGCGACGCCACTCCGGAGAGAGGGGGCGCCGCTCCCTCTCGAGGCGGCGTTGCGGTTCCTCCTGCCGGCCCGCACGGTTCCGACTACGGGGGCGCTGCGGCGAGTCCGGACGCTGTGGGAGATCGTCGGGCTCAAGGAGCCCGTCGCTGCCGTCGGCTGGTGGGCCTCCTGGCCCGCGAGGGAGGACGAGGTCGAGGCACCCCTGGGGTACGTGGTATCGGACCGAGTTCTCGCCAAGCTGATCTCCGGCTCCGAAGAAGATCGCGACACCTCGCCGGAATCGCTGTTTCCCCGGCTCCGCGCCGAGTTCCCACGCGAGAGGGATCTGATCCGATCCGTTTTCGAAGCACGCTTCGGGAGCGTGGGGGACGCCGAGCTCCGGCGGCTCGCCTGGGAGTCGTTCCTTCTCGACGCATACCATCGGTCCGTTGCACGCCTGCTCGAAGGGGATCCGGCGGTGCGGGACCTGTTCGTCTACCTGCCCGGGCTCGAGATCCTTCGGCACCGTCTCGCGGAGCGAGGGCGCGGGAAGGACGGGAATCGCGCCGCGGCGGTACCGGAACTCATCGAGTCATACGTGAAGTGGATCGACGGTCTCGTCGGGGAGATCGCCGGCGACCCGGCGACTCGTCGAACGATTCTCATCGCGGATCCGGGCCGCAGCGCAGTCCGGGGCGTCGAGGGGTTCGTTGCGGTCTCGGGAGGTCCGGCCCGTCCGGGCTGCGTCGGCTCGGCGATCGGGCCGCTCGACGTCACCCCGCTGGCGCTCACGGCGGATGGCTTTCCTGCAAGTGACGAGATGCCGGGGCGAGCGCCGACGGATTGCCTTGCGTCGCCCCCAGGTGGCGCGACGCGCATCGCGACGTTCGGGAGGAAGGCCGCGCCCGCGCGCCCCCCGGTGAGCGCGTACGACCCGGAGATGCTGGATCGGCTGCGTTCCCTCGGGTACGTCCGATAGCCGCGCCCCTTTCCCCGTGCTCGGCCTGCTGCTAGTCTGCCGTCTCCGATTCGGTATCCCCGGGTGTCTGCCGTCAGGCGTCCGGGTCGCTCGTAACGCCGAAGGACCTGGATCCCAGGTGGCGTCGCAGGCTCCACGACGACCCGCCTCGATGCACGTCGGGCCCTTCGTTTCGATCCGCAGCCGGAAACGGTGAAACGTTGCGATGAAGCGACTCGCCTATCCCTTCATTCTCGCTCTGTTCTTCCTCTCGGGAATCACGGGGCTCGTCTACGAGGTGGTGTGGACGAGGATGCTCACCCTCGTCTTCGGCCATACCGTGCACGCGGTCAGCACGGTGCTCGCGTCGTTCATGGGCGGGCTCGCGCTGGGAAGCTGGATGTTCGCCAAGCGAGCGGACCGCCAGAGATTCCCCCTGAGGCTGTACGCGGCTCTGGAGCTCGGGATCGGTGTTTTCGCGCTCGTGGTGCCCCTGGGCTTCGATCGTCTCGACGGAGTCCTCGGACCGATCTATCGCGGCATCGGGGACCACTTCGCGTTCTTCAGCAGCGTGCGGTTCGTGCTGTCGTTCGCCATCCTCCTGGTCCCGACCGTGCTCATGGGCGCCACGCTTCCCGTGCTCGCCCACGCGGTCGCATCCGGTAGATCCGAGTTCGGCGGGCGGATCGGGCGCCTCTACGCGATGAACACCCTGGGGGCGGTTGCCGGCTGCTTCCTCGCCGGCTTCGTGCTGCTCGAAGCCCTGGGCGTGCTCGGAAGCATCCGAGCGGCCGCCATCGTCAACCTGACGATCGCCGCGCTCGCGTGGCTCTTCTCCGGCGCATTCGAGGTCTCGTCGGGAGCCGAAACGCGCGGGGAGTCCGGGGCGCTCCCGTCCGAACCGGAGCGCGAGGAAATGGCTCGGCCGTGGCTCCTGCCGGTTCTCTACGGGGTGTCCGGCTTCGTCGCGCTCGCCCTGGAAGTGGCCTGGACCCGGGCCCTGATCTTCAGCTTCTTCATGGGAAGCTCCACGTACGCGTTCGCCACGATGCTCACCATCTTCCTCCTGGGCCTGGGGCTCGGATCGCTGGCGGGAGCGAGCCTGGCGGATCGCCTCGCGCGGAGGGTTCGTGCACTGGCGTGGGGGGAGGTTCTGATCGGAGCCGCGGCGCTCGCCTCGGGCCCCGCTCTCGTTTGGCTTTCGGGACTTCACCTGCGGGAGTCGGCGCAGTCGACCTGGTTCGTCGGTACGGTCCGGGATGTTCTCAAGGCGGCCACCGTGATGTTCGCGCCGACGTTCGCGATGGGGGCGCTCTTTCCGCTCTTTGCGCGGGTGTTCATCCGGTCCGTGGAAGGGGCAGGGCGGGGAGTCGGAAGGCTCTACTTCGCGAATACGGCGGGGGCGATCCTCGGATCCATCGGCGCCGGGTTCGTCCTCGTACCCGTCATCGGCGTCGGCCGCTCGATCCTGCTTCTGGGAGCCGTCAGCCTCGCTCTCGGCGTCGTCCTGATCGTGGTCGACTTGCGCTCCGGCTGGGGGGAACGACTCGCGGTTTTCTCGTCGGCGCTCCTGATCCTGGGCGCATTCGTGGTCGTCTACCCCTCGGGAGTTCCATTCCAACGAGTCGGCTCCGGAGAGAAGCTCCTCATGTACCGGGAGGGCTCGGCGGGGACGGTCGCGGTGGTGGAGACCCCCTCCGGCGAGCGACGGCTCCAGATCGACAACGTGTGGATCGCAGGAACGAACCCGGTCATGACCACGGCCCACAAGACCCTCGCCCACATTGGGGCCCTCCTGCAGCCGGACCCCAAGCGGGTCCTGACGGTGGGCTTCGCCAGCGGCGGCACGTCGTGGTCCTACACCATGCACCCGGAGCTCGAGGCGATCGACTGTGTGGAGATCGCCGACACCGTTCTGGACGCGAGACAGTTCTTCACGTCGGTCAACGGGACGGTGCTCGACGACCCCCGTTACCGCGTGATCCTCGAGGATGCGCGCACGTTTCTTCTGCTGGGTGAAGGGCAGTACGACATCGTGTCCACCGACTGCACGGACCTCCGCTACAAGAGCGACGCGAACCTCTACACCGAGGAGTACTTCGAGCTGTGCAAGCGACGCCTGACCCGGGACGGAATGCTCGTGGTGTTCCTCCCCTTCGGAGGTCTCACCGAGCCGATCTTTAAGGGAGTGCTGGCGACCTTCCAGCGGGTCTTCCCCGAGGGGACCGTCTGGTACCTGCACAACTATCCCACTCACTACTTCCTCCTAATCGGCTCGGTGCGGCCGTTGCGGGTCCAATGGGATTCGTTCGTCGACCGCATGAAGATCCCGGCGGTGGCAAAGGACCTGGCGAGCATCGGCCTCGACGATCCGTACCGGATTCTCGGCTCGTTCCTGATGGGACCCCGGGAGCTCGCGAGGTTCGTCGAAGGATCGCGCATCAACTCGGTCTACGACCCGTGGGTCGAGTTCGAGGCGCCCCGGACCCACGCGCCTGGGGTGCTCGACAATCTGGACCTGCTGGTGGACGCTTCGCTGCCGTCCCCGCCTCCCGTGGACGGCATGAACGACGCCGAGCGAGCGTCGCTCGACCGGTCGGTGAAGGCGGCTCGCCACGTGCTTCGCGGTCACGTGCACGCGTCCCGTGGAGAGGTGGACCAGGCCCGGCTGGAGTACGAGGATTCGCTGGCCATCGTGCCGGGAGACGCGCTGCTCGAACGGTACCTCGGCATGTCCGCCGACGCTGCGGCCGAGCTCGAAGCCCGGATCCGCTCGAACCCCGACGACATGCAGGCGCGAGCCGATCTTTCGATGATCGTCCGTCGCCGCGGAGACGCCTCCCGAGCGGAGGCCCTTCTCCGGGAGGTCCTCTCGCGGGAGCCGTCGAGGTTCCCCGCCGCCATGAGCCTGGCCGTGACCCTCGAGGCTCAGGGGCGGCTCGAGGAGGCCGCGGCTCAGTACGACGCCGCGGCGAGGCTGGCGGGGCAGCCGCAAGAGAAGGACGTGGCCCGGAGCGGCCGGGAGATCGTCGATCGTCGCATCACGCTGCGCGAACGGCCCGACGACGTGCAGGGAGCCCTCGATCTCGCACAACTCTACGTTCGCTACCAGGACCTGCACGAGGCGATTCGCTTCCTCGAAAGGCGCGCTGCGGAGCGACGCGAGCCGCAGGTCCTGGAGGGCCTCACGAGTCTCTGCCTTCAGGCACGGATGGTGGACCGCGCCGAGAAGAGCGCGAGGCGGCTCCTCGAGCTGGCGCCCGGCAGCGGCGCGGCCCACTACTACCTGATGGACATCCAGTTCCGCCGCGGGCGGCTGGACGAGGCGGAGCAGGAGTTCGACGCTTCGCGCGCGGTCGACGACAAGAACCCCGCGCTGTGGCTCGGAGCCGCGCGTCTCTTCCGTCTCCGCGGACGTGAGGCGGACTGCACGGATGCGCTCCGGAAGACTCTCCTGTTCGGGGGGCCGGAGTACCTTCAGATCGCCCGCCAGGATCCGGTGCTGTCGGGCAGCGCGAGCCTGGCGGAGGTCTCGAGGAGCTACGCCGGACCGGTGGGCGGGAGAGCGCGTTGAGGCTGCGCCCGAACGCGCCGACGGCGTCGCGAAGATGATCGTTCCGGCACGCGCGAGGGGATCCTTGATCGGCGCGACGGTCGCCGCGGTGCCCGGGGATGGAGCGCTCTGGAGCAACCTCGGAATCCGGCTGCTCGAGCGCGGAGGGAACGCGGAAGCAGCCGATGCGTTCCGGCGCTCCGTGGCCCTCGTCCCGAATCGCTCCGCCGCATGGCTCGGTCTGTCCCTGGCATCGCTTCGCCTGGGCGCGCTCGACGAGGCCGAGGAGTCCGCATCGCGAGCGGTCGCGCTGAACCCGGAGCTTGCGATGGCGCGAATGGTCCTCGCCGAGTGCGCCCTGCGGAAAGGAGCGCCGTGCCGGACCTTGACACTGCTGCAGCGAGTGCCGTTTGAGGAGCCGAGCGAGATCGTTGCGCGCGATCGGCTCGTGGATCTCGCCCGGAAGGGCTGTCCCGGCGGAGGCTGAGCGGTGGCGGGATTGGTCCGTGTCGGGTAGCCTCCCTGGATTCGTCGTTCCGGCGCTTTTCGCGAGGTGAGAAGAATCCCATGCGTCCATTCGGAGCCACAAATCGAGTGCCGCGTCGTGCGATGGTGGCGGTCCTCCTGGCCCTGGCGATCGGTTGCGGGGGAGGTGGAGACCGGACTCCCGAGCCGGAAGGGCAGTCGGCGGCGGGCGCCGAGTCGCCACGCGTTCTGGTCCTTCTGACCATCGAAGGGCTCGGGAAACTTTCCCTCGACGCCACGCCCCAGGGCGAGGCGCCGGTGCTGCGTGGCATTCTCTCGCGCGCGGAGTCGGTGGAGACCCTGCTCACCCCGTCGCCGATTCTCGTCCCGGCGGTGACGTCGCTCATGACCGGTCGGACCCCGCGCGAGCACGGAGTGCTCGACAACTCGGGACGCAGACTCGCCCCGGAGGTCCCGACCCTCGCGGAGGACTTCGCGGCGAGCGGCTTCAGGACAGCGGCGTTCGTCGCTTCGCCGCTCGTTTCCTGGGTTTCCGGGCTGGATCGCGGTTTCGAGGTGTTCGACGGGGCACGCCTGGTGACGTTCGGACCGGAGCGGGACGCGACGAAGAGACGTCCCGCCGCGGAAGTCGCGGGAAACGCGGTGAAGTGGCTCGAGTCGCTTCCCGCCGGGACGCGTGCGTTTGCCTGGGTCCACCTCTCCGACGTGTCCGAGGCACCGACCTCGATGGACCCGGCAGCGGTTGCGGCGCAGCGAGCCGGCGCGCTCGCCGGGGTCGACTCCGGAATCGGACGGATCCGAGCGGTTCTTTCAGCGGGGCGGCTCGGTCCCGCGATCCTGGTCGTCACGTCCGACCGTGGGAGCGCGCCCGATCTGAATGTCGATCTCGGACAGGGGTTCTTCCTCGACCCCGCGCGGATCATGGTCCCGATGGCCGTCGAGCGGATCGGGGGCAAACGGACGGCCGGCGATCCCACGCGGCCGAAGGATCTCGTGGCTCTCGCGTCGCGGCTGGCAACGCTCGCCGGACTCGACGCGCCCAAGGTCGCAACGCCGCCCCTGGAAGTAGGGTCGGGACCCCGCATCGCCAGCGTCTCCGCGGTGCCCTGGATCTGGGCGCGCTGGGAGCCCGCCGTGGCGGTCCAGGATGGCGAGCGGTTCTACATCTACGACGGCGCGTGGAGATCGGTGGGAGCAGGCGGGTCCCTGGCGGTCATGCGCGAGGACGACGTGCCGGAGGCGGTCCGGGCGATGGTGCAAGACACCTCGCGCGCGCTCGTCGCCAGCCTGATGTCCGGCCCGAGGACGCGAGCTGCCGAGGACCTCCTCGCACGGCGGGGGATCCGTCGAGGGCGCGACACGGACCTGCCGGCAACTCCGTCGCTCGAGACGCGCAGGAAGCTCGTGGAGACGCTGGAGAGCGCTCGAGCGGCGCTGGCCGACGGCCGGTCGCAGGAAGCGCTGAGTACCCTGAGGCGGCTCGCCGAGACGAAACCTCCGTTCGGTCCGGCTCTCCACGACCTCGGGTTCATCGCGTCGATGACTCCGGGCGACGAGGAGACGAGCCTGCGCATCGGAAAAACGCTGCTATCCGCCTTCGGCGCGGTCCCGGTCGCTCTCCACCCAGCGGCTCACGCCGCCCTCGCCAAGCAGGATTGGGACCTCGCGGAGCCGCTGTTGATGGCGGTGCTGGAGCAGACTCCCGACCAGCCGGACGTGCTCTACGACGTCGCGTGCGTGAAGAGCCTGCGGCAAGAAGTCGCCGCGTCGGCAGAGTTCCTGGAGCGGGCCCTCGTCGCCGGCTTTGCCCAGTTCACCTGGCTCGAGCAGGACCCGGACCTCCGGAATCTCCGGGCCGACCCGCGCTTCGCCGAGGTGATGCGGAAGCACGGGCGATGACGCCGTCACTGCGCCGGACGCTCGCGGCGGTCGTTCTCCTGTCTCTCGCAGCGCTCGCGGGGTGCGGTGGTCGAACCAGGGCCGACCGCGTGGTTTTGATCACGCTGGACACCACTCGCGCCGACCACCTGGGCTGCTACGGCTACCAGAACGGCGCCACGCCGAATGTCGATCGGCTCGCGGCAGAGTCGACGCTGTTCGAGGAGGCCGACTCTCCAGTCCCCGTGACGCTTCCCTCCCACGCGAGCATGTTCACCGGCTTGTATCCCGCGCAGCACGGGGTTCGCTACAACGGCTCGTTTCGCCTGGAGCCGTCCGCCCGGACCCTTGCGGAGATTCTGAAGGAGCGCGGGTGGGCCACGACCGCGGTGCCCGCCTCGTTCGCGGTGGCGAAGAGATTCGGACTCGATCAGGGATTCGACGACTACCAGGACCTCTTTGCGGAGAGCGACGGGCACTCGCTTCCCCCCACCGCTGAGCGGACGGCGGACGACGTGGCGACGCGCGGCCTGCGCTGGATCGCGGCGCCCCGATCCACGCCGGGCTTTCTCTGGCTTCATTTCTACGACCCGCATCACGCGTACCGGCCCCCGTTCCCGTTCTCGGACCGCTTCCGCGACCGGCCCTACGACGGGGAGATCGCGTTCATGGACCAGGAGGTGGGACGGGTTCTCGATGCGCTCCGCGCCGATCCCTCTGCCTGGAAGCGCACGCTCGTGATCGTCGCCGGGGATCACGGCGAGGGGCTCTACGAGCACGGCGAGAAGATGCACGGAACGCTGGCGTACCAGTCCACGCTCCGAGTCCCGCTCCTGATCAAGGCGCCGGGCGCGTCCCGGGGTCGGCGGGTGGCCGATCCCGTGAGCCTCGTCGACCTTCTGCCCACCATCCTCGATTACGCCGGGATCGAGCCGCGGCGGGACATCTCCGGCGTCAGCCTCGAGCCCTCCGTGAGAGGCCGGACGATCGCGCCCAGGTCTCTCCATTTCGAGGCGCTGGCCGGGGCGCTCAACTACGGCTGGTCGAGCCTCGAGGGGATCCGCCGGGGGTCTTGGAAGCTCATCTCCGGTGTGGATCCGGAGCTGTACGATCTCGCGAGCGATCCCCGCGAGACGAGCGATCGCGGTGCGAGCGAGGAGACCCGCGAGGAGGACCTGCAGCAGGAGCTCGACGAGACGCTCGCCGGATGGAAAGCCGGGCAACCGGAGGCGAGCGCCATGCCGCGGCTCGACGCGGAGGCGCTGGAGCGCCTCGCGAGTCTCGGCTACGTCGGGGTCGGGGGCACCTCGGCGCGCAGGGCAGGCGCCGACCCGAAGAGCCTGGTGCACCTCGAGATCGAGATCCTGAACGTGCAGAACGGCGTGCTCGACCGGCGTTGGGACGAAGTCATTCGGTCCGGGGAGTTCGTGCTCCGGTCGGATCCGAAGAACCGGTTGGTTCTGTTCTATATGGCTCGGGCCCATTTCGAGGCTGGCCGCCCGAAAGATGCGCTGCCGTTCGCCGAAACCCTTGCGCACACCTACACGGATTTCGACCAGGGGCACGACTTGTTGGGGCTCGTTTGGAGGGCGATGGGGGAGCGCCGGAAGGTGGTCGAAGCCTACCAGGCCGGAGCTCAGTTCGTGCCGGATTCGCCGATGCTGCGCTTCCGCTTCTTTCTCGCGCTGTTCGACGACGGCCAGGGGGCCAAAGCCTGCCAGGAGATTCCCCAGGCGATCTCGCGATGGGCGGAGGCGCCGATCTTCCTGCTCCTGCGCGCTCGCTGCGAGACGCTGGACGGGAGCACCGAAGCGGCCGTTTCAACCCTTCGGGAGGTTCGAAAACTGGGTCTCGATCCCCGACCGTTCGTGGAAGAAGAGGCGGACTTTCGCCGGATTGTCGGCCTGCCGTCGTACACCGCGATGCTGGCGGAATCGCCGAGACCAAAATAAGACTCTTGTTGTCCTCTTTGCGGTTTGGTCGTACACTCTAGCTCGTTTTGGTGTGTGTTTCGCGGAGTTCGAGTCGGCCGGCCAACCGGCCTCCATGGTAAAGAAGCGATCCGAAGAGTGAGGTCTGTCGTCATGCCCGCTGTCGATCTTCAGAGCCGTCCCCGTAGAAATCCGGATTCGTCGTTCAACAACATCGCCGGCGAGGGCGGGCTCGTCGTGCTTCCGGGAAAAGCCGAGGTCAAGGTGGTCAATCCGGTTGGGATTTCCGTCTTTGCCCTTCTGGATGGGCACCACACGGTCGAGCAGATCGTGGACGCAGTCTGCGAGGAGTACGAAACCGATCGTCGAACGGCGACGGAGGATGTTGCCGCCTTCCTCGCGCAGCTCGAGGAGCACGGGATGCTCGCCGGTGGACCGACCGGCGGCCAGGAGGATCCGTCGTGAGCACCGAAGCCGCCCAGCCGAATCCTTACCAGCGCCTGGTGGGAAAGTCCTTCTCCGAGGCGATTCCGCTGACCTGTCAGTTCGAGATCACCTATCGCTGCAACCACCTGTGCACGTTCTGCTACAACGCTCCCAACGGAGCTCGGGAGCTGACCACGCCTCAGATCCTGGAATCGCTCCGAAAAGTCGCCGATTTCGGAGTCCTTTACCTGACCTTGACCGGTGGCGAAGCTCTCTGCCATCGCGATTTCTTCAAGATCGCCAAGGAGGTCCGTCGTCTCGGGATGGCCCTTCGGATCTACTCGAACGGCTACTTGATGGCGGATCGAACGGTGGTTCGGAAAATCAAGGAGCTGGCCCCCATCGAGGTCGAGATCTCGCTCCACGGCGCCCGACCGGAGACCCACGACGCTCTCACGCGAATCAAAGGCTCCTTCCAGAGGACGATTCAGGCGGTGGAGAACCTCTCCGCAGTCGGGATCAAGGTGAACCTGAAGACGCCCATCACCCGGCTGAACCAGGGGGAGCTGTTCGAGATCCGGGACCTCGGGACGAAGTACGGCCAGTACGTCACGTTCGACGCCGTGATCACGCCGAAGGACGACGGCAATCTCGATCCCCTCACGCTGCGGCCCGACGACGAGTTCCTGAAGAAATTCTGGGGGGAATGGTACTCCGAGCTACATCAAGGACGGCTTCCCCCGCGCGGCAACCACTGCGCGTCCGACGGCGCAGAGGCGGTTTGTGGCACCGGTCGCTCCGGGTTCACCATCGACCCGTACGGCAATCTGCTGCCTTGCGTGGCGCTGCGGCGGCCGGTGGCGAACATCATGGAGCTCGACTCGCTCGACCAGGTTTGGCGCACTTCTCCGGTGCTCAACGAGGTGCGCGGGCTTTCCGTCACGGCACGAACCGAGCTGGATAAGCTGGAGAACGGGCGCTATTTCCAGTTCTGCCTCGGCGTGGCCGAAAAGCAGATGGGGGATCCGCTCGCGATCTACCCTCAGGCCGACATCAACGCCCGAGCGATCCGCCGAGCGTACGAGTTGATCGAGATCGAAGACCCGGCGAAACGAAAAACCGCTTGAAAGGCCCCAGGACGCGACGTATAACTACGGTCGCGGCGGGCAGCTTACCGGCGCGTGATCGTAACTATCGGTTTTTTTCTACATTAGCGGGGCAGGCCCGAAACGAAGCAAGGGGGAGGCGAATGAAGAAGAACTACGAGCGTCCTGAGATCCTTCACACGGAGAAGCTCGAAGCCCGCGCGGTTGTCTGCACGAAGTCCGACCAGGCCACGTGTGGCGGCGGGACGGTCCAGAGCTAACGCTTCATCTTCCGGGAACCCACGCGCTTTCCGCGTGAAGGTTCCCCGACGAGTACCATGAGAGCCCCCAATTTTGCCGTCTGGGGGGCACTCGCGCTAGTTATGGCTATCGGACGGGGTGTAACTGCCCCGTCCGATGCCTCTCTAAGGGCGGTCGGGGAAGCGCGGGAAGCCTCCTTCTTTTCGTTTGAGGTCAACCCGGCGGACTTTTCCGCCGTGGGGCCAGCGTCCTCGGCTCAAATCAAGATTCAACATTTTGATGCGTTGGAGCGTCGCGACGGCGGCCCCGACCTTCCCCGCCGTGTCGTTCGAGTGGCGATCCCGAAGGGCGTGGTTCCTCGGCTCGAGGTTCGACTCGAGGATGAGCTTTTGATCCCCGGGATCCGGCCGCGACCCGTCATCCGCTCCGAGGTCGAATCCTTCGGTGAGACCGCCGCCGCCGGGCTCGCCGAGCCGGGGTTCGAGTCTCCCGACGACGTCGCGGCGAAGCTCGCACGACGCGAGACCCGCGACGAGGACCCGGCACTCTACGCCGGCCCGGACCCCTATCCGCGCCAGGTGGCCTGGCTCGGGGACGTGGGCGTGCTGCGCGATCAACGCTACGTTGAGGTCCACTTGGTCCCGATTCGCTGGGACCCCGCGCTCGGAGGGCTGAGAATCGCGCGGTCCTTCCGTGTGACCGTCCATTTCGACGGAGACTCGGGGGAGCGCTTCGCTCCCAAGCCCGAGCGCGCGTTCGAATCCGTGTACCGCAACGCGCTCCTGAACTACGGTCAAGGGATGACGTTCCGCCTGAGCGCGGCGCGAGAGCCGGCGCTGCTGGAGAGATCGGGGACGCCCGGCAACGCCACCGCGCCGAACGTGGGGCCAAGGTACCGGATCAAGATCCGCCGGAACGGCGTCGTGCGACTGGACTACGCGAGCGTCTCTACGACCCCTTTCGCAGCGGAGAACCTCTCGGCCTGGAAACTGACGAGCCGAGGCGTCGAGGTGCCGATCGACATCCGCGACGACGGAGACGGGGTTCTGGAGCCCGGAGAGTGGGTGCAGTTCTACGGCCAGGCTCTCGACGAAGAGCCGAAGGCCGTCCTGAACGCCGACTTCCCCGGCACCGATCCGGATCTCTACGAGGCGCGCGACTTCTCCGACGAGAACGTGTACTTCCTCACGGCCGAGCCGGGAGCGCGGTCGCGCGTGCAGGCCGTCGCGTCCGCTCCGACGAACATCAGGACGCCGCCGCTCGACTTCGAGTCGGTGACGCACCTCGAGGCCGACGAAGCGTTCCGGCCGCTGGGCGACGCCGATCCGTGGTACTGGCTTCCGGCCCTCTGCGTCACGAATTGCGCTGGATCGCCGGCCCCTCCCTCGTCGCGTACGTTGGACGTGAGCCTCCCCGGCCTCCGCGACGGGACCCTTCCCATGCGGGTGATCGTCCGGGTGCGGGGCGTGTCGGAGGATTCGACCGTGTTCCCCGACCACAGGAGCACGGTCCGGCTCCTCGATACCTCGAACCGGCCGCTGGCGGTGAACACCGACGACGGGTCGTTCGACGGGCGGACCGTGTACACCCACGACTTCACCTGGATCTACCCCGGCTCGGGCGATCAGGCCACCGAGCTGTCGAGGGTCGAGTGGGAGCTGACCCCGACCGCTCCGGCTGTCAACAGCGTGGCGTACCTCGACTGGGTGGAGGTCCGGTACCGCCGGGCGTTCGCGGCGGAGAGCGACGTCCTGACGTTCGACTGGCCGGACGGCGATTCCGAGTTCCTGGTGAGCGGGCTGCAAACGCCGTTTCCGTCGATCTACGAGGTGACGGCGCGCGCGGGCGAGAGCGGCATCTCGAGCCCGGTTCGGCTCACCGGCGCGACGACGAGCGGCACGGCCTCGTTCAGCGTGCGATTCCGCGTGGACGACGATTCCGCGATCCCCGACGGGACGATGCGACGGTTCGTGGTCGCCGGGGACGGCGGAGCGAGCATCCCAGCCGCGGCGGATTTCGCCCCGGACGTCGTCTCGGACTTGCGCAGCACCTCGATCCAGGCGGATCTGGTCGTCATCGCGCACGAAAGCCTGCAGTCGTCTTCCGGACTCGCGGCCTTTCTCGCGCATCGTGCATCGCAGGGCGTCACATCGAAGGTCGCGCTGATCGGAGACGTGGAGGACGAGTTCAACGACGGGCTGCCGGGGCCGCTCGCGATCAAGAGGTTCCTCCAGTGGGTGATGTCCACCGCGCCGGGCGAGGGGTGGGCCGAGCCGAAGCCTTCGTTCGTTCTCCTCCTCGGGGACGCCTCGTACGACTACAAGGGAGGAACGGCGTCCGGGAACTTCGTGCCGACGCAGATCCTGTTCAAGAACTTGCTGGAGCTGGGGTATTACGCGAGCGATAACCTGCTCGCGGCCGTGCAAGGGAGCGACCAGCTTCCGGACTTGATGATCGGCCGCATCCCGGCCCGCAACGTCGGCGAGGCGAACGTCGTCTTCCAGAAGATCGTTCAGTACGAGCAGAGCACCCCGGCCGGGAACTGGCGGCGCCACGCGGTCCTGATCAGCGACCGGGGAAAAGGATTCAGCGTGGCCGAAGCGGCGGCTTTCCGCTACGTGAACGACCTCTCCGCGTCGTTCATGAAACGGCCGCCGCACACGGTCCGGTTCCTCGACTACTGGCTCGACCCGCCGTTTGCGAATCAAGATCCGAGCCGATGCCCGATCCCCGCCGCCGACGCGATCCGCGCTGAGATCAAGCGCGCCGTCAACGGGACGGATGGGGTGCAGGACGGCGCCGCCATCGTCCAGTACGTCGGCCACGGGAACTTCGTCCTCTGGTCGGACGATCGGATCTTCAACCAGTCGGGGGCGTTTCCGGACGTCGACGGTCTCCTGAACGGAACCAAGCTGCCTTGGATGGTGGCGCACAACTGCCTCACCGGCGGGTTCCACACGACCGCGACCTACTCCATCGGCGAGGATTGGTTGAAGAAGAGCGGAGGAGGAGCCATCGCGGTTCTGGCGCCCTCCGGCCTGTCGAACACCTGGGTCGGCGAACAGGCGGTGCGCGAGCTCTTCGGCGATCTGTACGGTCCAGCCAAGGAACGAACCGCCGGCATCCCCGTGATGAAGGTGCTGGCCCACTTCTGCGGTCAAGGCTCGGTCGAGCCGTGCCAGAGCTACGTCTACCTCGGCGATCCGTCGATGACCCTCGCGATTCCCGCGGTGGGCGCTCCGGGGGCTCTCGACGCGACGGCGGGCGACAGGCGCGTCGACCTGTTCTGGGATTCGAGCGCGACTCCGGGAGTCGCATACGACGTCTATCGAGCCACGGCCCTCGTGCCGCCGAGCTACACCAAGCTGACCGGAACGCCGCTGACCGGGACGACTTTCGCCGACATGACGGCTGTCAACGCGACCAGGTACTACTACTACGTCGTCGCCCTGGATGCGGACGGATTCGAGAGCCGCTGGTCGAATTTCAACTCCGATTGCGCAGTGAGCGGTCCGGACTGCGTGGACGCGATACCAATGAATCCGAACGCGCCGGCACCCCCGTTCGGAGTGAGCGTCGTCGACACGGAGATCGGCGGGAGCCTGAGGGTCGCGTGGGCGGCCTCGCCGGAATCCGATCTCAAGAACTACACCGTGTCCTGGGGAACGTCTTCGGGAGCCTACACGCAGACGGCGAACGCGGGGAAGAGCACGTTGTTCCAGATCGGAGGACTCACCGATGGTGTGCGGTACTACGTCGCGGTGACGGCGACGAACACCTCCAGCCGGACCTCGGGATTCTCGGCAGAGGCGAGCGGCGTACCGACGCAGGTGAGGGGAGCCCGGTCGCCGGCGTTCATCACGACGCTTCGCGTGGCGAAGTCTGGGACGGACGCAGTCCTGACGTGGGATCCGGTGACGAGCGACATCTACGGGAAACCGGAAACGGTCGCGTTCTATGAGGTCTTTCGGGGCGACGCGCCGGGCTTCGTCCCATCCCCGTCGAATCGGATCGGGACCCCCGCAACACCGACGTTCTCCGACACGGGTGCCCTGAGCTCGCCGGCGGCGTACCACTACCTGGTGCGAGCGGTGGACTCGGACGGCAACGTCGGAGGCCTGGGAAACCAGCTGCCGGGAGGGATCGCGGCGCTTCATGTGTTCCGCGGATCCCCGTCGACCACCGTGGTTCTCTCCTGGCCGGCCGTGAACTCCGACTTCGACGGGAGTGGAACGACGATCGCGGGCTACAACGTATACGTGTCGGAGCAACCCATCACGCGCTCCGCGATTGGCAGAGGGACCGTCCCGGTCTTCCAGTACGTCACAGGAACCTCCCTCGATCTTCCTCTCCCGCCCCCCGCGAACCAGTATTATTCAGTCCTTGCGGTGGACGCCCGGGGCAACCTGAGCTCGTTCTAGCGCCCGCCGCGGAGGTGCCCGTGGCGGACCCGGCGGAGCCCGAGGTCGGGGACGACTCGCTCGTCGCTGCCGCGCGCGGCGGCGACGTGCGGGCCCTCGACGCGCTTCTGCGCCGAAACGAGAGGACGGTCCTGCGTGTCCTGACCCTCCTGGGGGTTCCTCGTCAGGACCGGGAGGACGTTGCCCAGGAGGTGTTCCTCCGCGTCTTCCGGCACCTCGACACCTACCGCCCCGGTCGACCCTTTTCCGGCTGGTTGTATCGCGTCACGGTGAACGCCGCCCACGATTACCGAATCCGTACGCTTCGGGTGCGGCGGGGCGAGGTCCCCTGGTCGCCGGAAGCCGACGACGCGCCCGACCTCGACCCGAGGGCCGACGATGCCGCCGGCCGAAAGCACCTGCTGCGCCGCCTCGAGGGGGCCCTCGCCTCGCTGAGCGAGCGCGAGCGGGCTGTCTTCGTCCTGCGAGAGTTGGAAGGACTCGAAACCTCCGAAGTGGCCCGGGCGCTGGGGATCACGGGGATCACCGTCCGGAGGCACCTCGCCCTGGCACGTCTGCGCCTCCGCCGGGCCATCGGGACGCCGGACGAAAAAAAAACTCCGAGCCGTTGATCGAATGAGCGTCTGTGCCGGTAGTCTCAAGTGAAACGGCCACGAGGACCTGAACGATGAACGACCGATCTCAATTCAGACGCAAGCGAAGCGAAAGCAAGGCTCTTCTCGAGAGAGCCGTCGTGGAGTGGCGGTCGGCGGCGACGGCAGAAACGCTCTCCGACGACGCGCGCCAAACAGTCCTTCAGGCAGCGTTCGACCGGCGTGACCCCATCCCGCAGCATCGGCCGCTTTTCAGCCCTCTGCCGCGACGAATCCTCACCGGCGCGGTTCCGCTCGTGCTCGCGGCCGTGACCGTGATGCTGTTCCCGGAGCGGTTTGGTGACCCTGACTCTTCCGTGCGGCTGCAAGCGACCAAGAGCCGTGACGAAGTCGTGTTCACGATCGCGAACGGGCAGCGCGCGCATTCGGTCTACAAGTCCAGCGTTCCCAGCAGCTTCGATTCGTCCTCCCGTGTCCCCGTTCGCGACGGCTCGTTTCGGGATGCCGTGGACGACGGATCCGGCTTGGTCTTCTACCGGATCGAATAGAGAGTCCCAAAGGCCATGAATTACATTTCTTTCTATCAATCGCCGCAGAGGCGGGAATTCCCAGGAAACCTCGGAGGATCCGGAAACTTCCTTGACGATCCGGAAGTTGCCGGTACATTATCCCCGGCGGAACGAAGCGCTTCTTGTTTTCGCCCGACGGGGACGATGTTGAGGATGGGATCCTGGGCGTCACGCCCCGCGCGGCACTAACCTGAGGAGGGGTTTGAATGAGCAAGAGGAATGTGTTTGTCGCGGTAGCCGTTGCCGTGTGCGTCATCGCGGCGGCTGGCGGGCTCCTGGCCTCGAACATGGGTTTCAAGCTGAACTATCAGCTCACGGCGAACTCCGCGAGTGGCGGCGTCGGCAGCGGTAAGAACACGCTGTCGCTTCCCTACTTCCGGCAGACTGGCATGAACGACGCGCTCCAGCTGATGCAGGACATCGGCGGTGGCTCGATCACGCCGGTCGCTTCGGTCTCGCGCTTCAACGAGGCGACCGACCTGTTCGTGCCGTACACGGGACGGATGGGTGCCGGCACCCCGTTCGCGTTGGCTGCCACCGAGGGCTATCTCGTGGCGATGGTTTCCAACACGAACTACATCGTCGTCGGCTCGCACGATCCCGCACTCTCGACGAGCCTCGACGCCCCGGGCGCCCCCGGAACGGGCAAGAATTTCTATGCTCCGCCCTACAACATCGTCGCCGCGAACGCGCTTCAGCTGATGCAGGACATCGGCGGCGGCGTGATCACCCCGGTGGCCAGCGTGTCGCAGTTCAACAAGGCGACCGATCTGTTCGTGCCGTACACGGGCCGGATGGGCGCAGGGACTCCGTTCGCTCTGGCGCCCGGCCAGGCCTACCTCGTCTCCATGGTTTCCGCAGTTCCCTACATCGCGTCTCACTATTGATCCCTGATTCCAAGGCGCAGGAGGAGAGCAAAAGATGAAGTTCATTTCGAGATTGGCACTTGTTGTGACGGTAGCCGTCGTCGCGGTCGCTGCGATGCAGCCGGCCGGTGCGGCTTGTCCGCTTCCAGCTCTGATCAACCAGAACGGGGCTGATGGAACCTACGGTAGTATCGGGAGCCCTGGCGTGGGGACCGTGGCCTCCCTCAAGGGCAACTTCTGGGCGTGCGGCTTCGGGAATCCGACCGGGGCCGGGGCTGACAACGGCACCTGGCCGAGCAGCTCTTGGCTGGCTGGCGCTCCGCCGTACCTGAACGGGGACTGGGGCGGCGACGTCGGGATCGATGGGTGCGCAACCACTCCGCCGGTGACCCAGCCTGGCAAGACCGTCGTCGCGCTGTCCGACACCGACGCGACCGGCACGGACGGGTACTTCATGGTCGCGTGCGCGACGAAGAACGCGTCTGCCGACTTCAAATTCCAGGACGTCATCCCGGGCGTCCTCCAGATGGTCCCGATTCCGAAGACCACGATCGTGGCTTCGGCTCGCGCTGGCACGAGCGTGAACCTCACGCTGAACCATGCGGCGGCGAGTGGCGGAGTGTATGGTGGCGATTGCGTCGGTACCCCGGGCAACGCCTGCTCCAGTCTGCTCCGTGGGTACAAGATTTACTACAGTGTGGTTCCGCGGAACGCGCCCGCGCCGTCCGCCCGCGATCTTGCGGCGTGGCTCCCGCTCACGAACGAGACAGCAATCGGCACGAACTCCGCCGGTTCGGTCGCCTGCCCCGCAGTGGGCAGTATTACCGACTTTGACGCCTACCTCGCCACGTCTCTCGTGTTCGACAGTGGCTTCGAGACGGGCTACGTTTCCGGGAACTCGACGGTCGTTCAGTGCGGCCTGACGCTTGCGGATCAGCCGGGCAACTTCAAGATGATCAAGAAGCCCAAGACTCCGACCCGCACGCAGTAATCGCTGGGTAGTAGTTCTTCCGGCAAGGCCGCGGGGTTCGCCCCGCGGCCTTTGTCGTTTCTGGCCTCGACCCATCCCTCCGGTCCTTCCGAATCCGTGCTCGATTGCCGCGGCACTTTCCCCACGGGCGCGAGTCTGCGTTCGACAAATCTCTCTCGTCGCGTCTCGCGGATGGGCGTACACTCTTGCCAGTTGCTGCCCCCACACGTGGTCCCAGCACTCCATGAGCCCGGGGGCAGTGGGGAGGTGGATCATGAAGACGTTCTCGCGATCGAGACTTCCCGCGGTGATTTGGGGCGTCGTGTTCGGAGTATTGGCATTCCCGGCGGGAGCGGCATGCCCGCTGCCGTCGCTCATCAATCAGAACGGATCCGACGGTACGTATGGAAGTATCGTGAGCCCGGGTCAGGGTGATCTGATCTCGATCCGGGGGAATTTCTGGGCGCTGGGCTTCGGGAATCCGACCGGCGCCGGGCACGACAACGGGACCTGGCCGACCACCGAGCCCGGGCCGCCAGTCGGCGGCTGGCTGGCCGGCAGCCCGCCGTACCTGAACGGAGACTGGGGCGGCGACCCGCGGGTCGACGGCTGCGCGACCGTGGCGCCGGTCACGCAACCCGGAAAGACGGTGGTCGCTCTGTCGGACGCAACGCCTCTGGAGGGGTTCTTCAACGTCTCCTGCACCACCAAGAACGCCAGTGCCGACTTCAACTTCAAGGACGCCCTCGGCGGCGACATCGTCCTCGCTCCGATCCCGAGGATCGTGGAGCTCCACTGCTCCCGTCCGGCAGGGACCGTCTACTACACTCTCAATCTGCAGGCGCTGACCGGCGGAATCCAACCCGGTGACTGCGGAAGCGATACGCCGCTGGTGACTGGCTACAACGTCTACTGGCGGGCCGTACCTCTCAGCTCACCACCCCCGGCGGGCCGCGATCGCGGCCTGTGGAACTTCCTGGCCGGTCCCACGCCGCTCGGAGCGGACACCACGACATCGTTGTCGTTCATGCCGTACAACGACGTCCACTTCGCCGCGACGCTGGTGTTCGACAGCGGCTTCGAGACGGCCTACGTGTCCGGAAGCACGGCGATCTACCAGTGCCCGCCCATCCTTGCCGATCCACCGAGCAACAACATCAGGAGGATCAAGAAGTCGGACGCCACGCCTCGCGTGGAATGAGCACGGCATCGATCCCGGGAGGGTGGGCGGCGATCGCTCGACGTCCCTCGGTTCGTTGCGCTCGCGACGGGCCGCCCGCTACACTCCAGGTCGGCACTATGGCCGACTCCACTCCCATCGGTTTCCGGAAGGCTCCGCGCGCTGCGGGGCTGATCCTGCTTGGCGTCGCCGCTTTCCTCCGCGTTGGGTACGTTCTGGCGCAGCGCGGGGCGGATCCTGCGCTTTCCGCACCCAGCCTCGACGCGGCCTACTACCTCGACTGGGCACGGGCGATCGTCTCGGGGACCGGAGGCCCTGCCGGAGCGTACTACCTGGCGCCGCTCTACCCGAACCTCCTCGCACTGTTCCTCCGGCTTTTCGGGGAGCAGCTCGCGCTTCTCTTCGTGATCCAGCAGGCCGTGATGATCGGCGCGGCGTGGCTTCTCGGACGCGCGGCAGAGCGCGTCGCGGGGGCCTGGGCCGGTGTCGGCACGATGGCGCTCGTCGCGCTCTACCACCCGTCGATCTTCTTCGCGTCTCGCGCGGTGGGTGAATCGATCGCCGCGCTTTTTCTCGCGCTCGCGGTGCGCGCGACGATCGACGAGCGCCCTGCGGCGGGCGCCGTCGGAGGGTTTGCGTCAGGAATCGCGGCACTCGCGCGGCCGAACCTCCTCCTCGTCCCTGCGGCGTGGGCGGTCGAGCTCCTCGGGCGTCGCGACGCTCGATGGAAGCGGGGGCTGTTCGTTCTGGCGGGAGTCGCGGTTGCCATCGCCCCGGTTGCGGTGCGGAATCTGGCGGTTTCCGGACATCCCGTTCTGGTGTCGTCGAACGGCGGCCTGACGCTCTACCACGGGAACGGACCGGGATCCCTTGGGATCTTCAACCCTCCTGACGGGTTCTCCGGGATCCTCGCCACGCAGCGTGAGGAGGCGACCGCGCTGGCGCGGCTTCGAAGTGGGAAGCCGCTCGATGACGTCGAGGCGGATCGCTGGTGGGGGCGCGAGGCGCTGCGAATGCGCCTCGCCAACCCGCTCGACTCACTGAGACTTCTCGGCACGCGGCTCCTTCTGGTCGTCGACGACTATGAGCACGGACTCGACGATTCTCCGATGCTGGACACGAATCCGTGGCGGCTCACGCTGCGCCTCACAGGGGAGCCAGGCGACGACGTTCCGGCCAGACAGGTGTCGCTGATTCCGTTCGCGTTGATCCTCGGCCTCGCCTGCGCCGCTGTCGTCGCTGTCGGCTTCCGAGGATCGGGCGGGTGGATCGTCTGGTCCGCGATCGCGTGCTGCGCCGCGACTCCGATCCTGTTCTACGTGTCGAGCCGGTACCGGCTTCCGGCGGCCGTATTGCTGGCCGTCCCGGGTGGAATCGGCCTGTCCGTCCTGCTGGGCGACGGGCTGTCCTCCGGCCGGCGGGTCCGGGCGGCCGCCGCCGGGCTCGCGTGCGCCGCGATCTCGTTTCTCGTACCCTTTGACGGCCTCCGGCGGGCCGAGGAGGCCGGGGCGCTGTCGAACCGGGCAGCGCACTGGAAGCGGGCCGGAAACCTCGACGCGGCGGAGCGCTCCGTCCGTGCGGCCGTGGCGATCGATCCGGAATCGAGCCACGCCCGGTTCGCGCTGGCGGTCGTGCTCGAGGCGCGGGGACGTCGGGACGAGGCCGAGACCGAATATCGGGAGGTGGTTCGGCGGGATCCGGGGCACGCCGAGGCGGCGGGCAATCTTGCGAAGCTCTTGACCGAGCGCGGCAGGTCTGCCGAGGCCGTCCCGGTCCTGAGGAGCGCCCTGGCGATGCGGCCGACCCATGGAGCGTGCTGGACGAATCTGGTCGTGGCCCTGGCTGCGGCAGGGGATCTCGACGGCGCTCGCAGAGCCGCAGGGGACGCGGCGCGCCTCGGAGTCGCCCTCGAGCCGGGACTCCTCCGGGAGATCGGGTACGGCTCGAGCGCAGGAGGTACACAGCCTTGAATCTGCTCAGGACATGCCTAGTTGTCGCGGCCTGCATCGCCTGCCTTGCGGGGGGCGCGTGTTCGGTCCGACCGGAAATCACCGACACCGGGTTCGTCGGCACCTGGGCCCGCAGCGGGATCATCGGAAACTACCGGTCCTCGGTGGCGATCCTCCGGGAGGGGGATCGGTACCTGTTCCGGTGGCGTCTCGACTCCGAGGACGGCAAGTGGCGGGTCCGCTGCGGCTGGGACGGGAAGTGCGACGAATTCCTGGACGGAAAGAAGATCGGGGCGTACACGTTCCTGGTGCAGCAGGAACCTGGAAAGGACTTCCTCAGCGTGGATTGCACCCGGACCGCCCTCCGGGAGGGGGATCGAAGCTACCACTACATCGACGAGCTGGTGCTCGATCCGGGAGGCAAGTCCATCACCTCGTACACCCTGCGGCTCGGCGACGAGACGTTCACACGGGAGTCCACGAGGAAGCTCGTCCTCGAGAAGATCTCCGACACCGTCGCCGATCCGCCACCGGGGGTTCGGTCGTGAGCGAAGAGGATCGTCAACGAGAGATCTGCGATCTGGAGGAGAGGCTCGGATACCGTTTCGCGGATCGCTCGACTCTCGAGCGCGCCCTCACGCACCGCTCGTGGGCTTACGAGCGGGGTGGGACAGAGGGAGAGGACTACGAGAGGCTCGAGTTCCTCGGCGATGCCCTTCTCGGATTCCTCGTGGCGGAGTGGCTGTGGCGTGACGATCCGCGGGCATCGGAGGGCGTTCTGACCCGCAGGAAACAGTCCGTGGTCCGGACCGAGACGCTCACGGAGGCGGCCCGCAGGGTCGGCCTCGGATCGGGGATGCTGCTGGGCCGCGGGGAGGAGAGCACGGGAGGCCGGGACAAGCCCTCGCTGCTCGCGGACGTCTTCGAAGCGGTCCTGGGCGCCGTGTTCGTGGACGGGGGCGTTCGCGCGGCGCGCTCGTTCGTGCGGCGCCACCTGGGCGGGACTCTGCGCACCGAGCGGCGCGCCCTCCTGGTGGCCGACGACTACAAGACGAAGCTGCAAGAGCGCGTGCAGGCGCAGATGAAGGTCACGCCCCGTTACCGGATCGTGGGCACTCGTGGCCCAGCCCACGCTCACCAGTTCGAGGTGGAGGTGCTGATCGGGGGCAAGGTGACGGGAACCGGGACCGGGCCGAGTCGCAAGCAGGCGGAGCAGCAGGCCGCCCGGGGCGCTCTCGAGGGCCTGGACGATCGGGCCACGGTGGGAGGCTGAGGGTGGGACGTCGCCGGGCGATCTGGCTCAGCGGGCTCGCGCTCGCGATGATCGCGTTCGCTTCGACGACCGCGCAGGAGGAGCAGCTCGTCGCGGAAGAGTCGTCCGGTATCATCCCGGTCGATCAAGAGGTCCGGCTCGCCATCCGAGGTATCGTCGGGGATGTGAGCGTGCGCGCCGGCCGCCCGGGAGAGGTCCGATTCCTCAGCTTCGTCCCCGGATCCCAGACGACGCCGCTGCCGGTTGCCGTCTGGCTTTCGGGCTCGAGATTCAAGCTCCTCCCCCCGCAGGGCGCCGAGACGCAGCGGCGCGCGCTGGAGGTGACCGTTCCCGCGAGCCTGTTCGTCGAGATCGAGGCATCCGGAGGCAGGATCCTCGTGAGCGGGCTCAAGGGTGGGGCCGAAATCCGGGCGGACGGATCGGACATCGACGTGCGGACGGACTCCGGGGGACCCGTCCACGTCGATCTCGCCCACGGCAAGGCGGCGCTCGCCGGAATCGGCGGCGAGCTGTCGCTGCGCGTGCGCGACGGAAGCGCGAGCGTGACCCGGATCGAGGGTGGTGTCACTCTCGTCGCCGAGAGCGCATCGGTTGAGATCGGTCAGGTTCGGGGCGCTCTCGAGGCGAGCGATCTTCGCGACTCCACCTTGAAAATCGCCGAGGTGCTCGGGACCGTGCGCATCCGCGCGAAGGGCGGAACGATCGACGCGCGGGGGCTGGCGCAGGGTGCCGAGATGAGCCTGACCGGAACGCGTCTCGTCCTCCAGAAATGCAAGGGGGATCTGGATATCGAGACGGATTCCGACGTCCGCTTTCAGGACCTCGAGGCCGCGCTGCACGTCAATGGCTACGGAGCGTCGGTGCACGGGAGCGGTCAGCACGGGCTCCTCGAGATCCGGACGGAGGCCGCAGCCGTCGCCGTGGATCGCATCGGCGGCCCGACGCGCATCCAGGGGAGCGGGCTCAAGGTCGACCTCCGGCACATCGCCGCGGAGCTGTTCGTCGACGCCCACGCATCCGAGGTGAACATCGACGATCCCTCGGGCGAGCTGACGGTGCTGGCTGACGGAGGGAACGTCACCGTGAGCAACGCGTCCCAGAAGGTGGAGATCCGGGGTCGGCTCGGCGAGGTGCGTGTCCACGATCTGCGGGGATCGCTGCAGCTCGAGGTGGAAGCGGAGCGCGTGGAGGTCGCGTGGGCCGGGCTCTACCCGACCAAGGACTCGCTGGTCAAGAACGACGGTGGCGATGTGGAGATGCGGTTCCCCGCGAACGCCGGGGTGCGGGTCGTCGCAGAGACCCAGTACGGCCGGATCGAAAGCTCGCTTCCCGGAACGAAGGTGAACGACGGCGCGTCGTCGGCGCAGGTGGAGCTGGGATTCGGAACGCAGCGCACCACGATTCGCGTCGTGGCGGAAGGGGACATCGTTCTGAGCACCGGCCGCTTCGGGCAGGACGGCCAGTAGGACCGCGGCGCCGCGCGGGCGAGTCGTCAGCCTACAGCATCTGCTCCACCGGCAGGACCATCACGCGGAGCCCTTCGTCCGGACTGCACCCCGCCTGCATCGCGCGCAGCGCGTCCAGCAGCTCGCCCACCTTCTCGGATTCGACCGCCGTGAGGACCATGGAGCAGGCCCCGGGGTGCGCGCGCGTCCCCAGATGCTTGCCCGTGGCCCCCGAGCCGCGCAGCGCGGGCATCTCGGTGTAGCCTCGGACGTCGTGCCGATCGAGGAGCTCCCGAAGCTCGTCGATCTTCGAGCTCGCGCAACAGATCGTCAGCATCTTCACGGCTTCGGCTCCTCGGTACGGGGATGTCGCGTCGCGTCCTTCCCCATCGTGACGAGATAGAGGAGGGGGATCACCACGAGGGTCAACGCGGTCGAGGCGAAGACGCCGCTGATCAGCGCGACGGCGAGACCCTGGAAGATCGGATCGAGCAGCATCACCGCCGCGCCCACGATCACCGCGGCGGCCGTCAGGACGATCGGCCGCAGGCGCACGGCGCCCGCCTCGAGGACCGCCTCGCGCAGCGGCATCCCGCGCTCCACGGACAGTTCGATGAAGTCCACCAGGAGGATCGAGTTGCGGACGATGATCCCCGCCAGGGCGATCATCCCGATCATGGAGGTGGCGGTGAAGAACATCCCCGTCGCGGCGTGGCCCGGGAGGATCCCGACCAGCGTGAGGGGAATCGGGGCCATGATCACGAGAGGAACCAGCAGCGAGCGGAACCAGGCGACGACGAGCATGTACACCAGGATCAGCACGGCGCCGAACGCGATGCCGAGGTCGCGGAATACCTCGTAGGTGATCCGCCACTCTCCGTCCCAGACCACACGATGCCCGCCCGGCCGCCCCGGGTCGTCCACCATCCGCTCTTCCACGGCGTATCCGGCGGGGCTGCGGATCGCCCCGATCCGTTCCGACATCTTCAGAATGGCGTACGCTGGAGCCTCCTGGCTTCCGGCAACGTCGCCGACCACGTAGGTCACGGGCCTCCCGTTCTTGCGGTATAGGAAAGGCTGCGTGACGGTCGTCTCCATCCGCGCGATCTCGGAGAGAGGAACGGTGCGGCCGGACCCGGAGAGGAGCCGTAGGTCGGCAAGGGTCGCGACGCTCGATCGATCGGCTCGGGAGAGGCGAAGCACCACGGGGACCGGCTCGCGGTCGGCTCCAGGGTGTGCGACGGCAGGAGACAGGCCGTCCACGGCCAGACGCAGCGTCATTGCCGCCTGCTGCGGGTCCACTCCCGCCAGCGCCGCCTTCTCACGATCCACCACGAAGCGGACCTGGGGTTGCGCGTCCTCCACGTACCAGTCGCTGTCCACCACGCCGTCGGTCGTCTCGAAGACATCGAGAACCTGCCGGGCGATCTCCGTCCGGATCCGTGGGTCGTCGCCGTACACCTCGGCCACGAGCGTCGACAGGACCGGGGGTCCCGGCGGGATCTCGGCGACCTTGACGCGCATGCCGTGGCGCGCGGCGATCTCCTGGACGAGGGGACGGACGCGCAGCGCCATCTCGTGGCTCGAGGAGCCTCGCCGGTCTCTCGACAGGAGGTTCACCTGCAAGTCGGCAACGTTGGCTCCCCGTCGCAGGAAGTAGTGCCGCACGAGGCCGTTGAAGTTGAACGGGGCGGAGGTCCCGGCGTAGACCTGCACGTCGCGCACCTCCGGCTCGTGAAGGAGCCGCTCGGCCATCTCCTGGGCCGAGCGGAGCGTCCCCTCGAGGGTTGCGCCTTCCGCGGCGTCCACCACGATCTGGAGCTCGCTCTTGTCGTCGAACGGGAGCATCTTGACGGTCACGAGCTTGAGCGGCACCAGGGCGACCGAGCCCAGAAGCAGCACCAGCGTCGCGACGAGCAGGGCCAGGCGATAGGCCGGCTTCGCGACCAAGGGCTTCATGATCGCCCGGTAGGCCCGCGCACCGGGCGCATCCTTCTCGTGGCCCGCTCCGCTCGCTCCGCCTTGCGGTTCCTTGGACAGCAGCCGGAACGCGGCCCACGGCGAGACGACGAACGCCACCAGGAGGGAGATGACCATGGCGAACGAAGCCCCCACCGGGATGGGCCGCATGTACGGACCCATCAGGCCGCTGACGAACGCCATCGGGAGGATCGCCGCGACCACCGTGAACGTGGCGAGGATCGTCGGGTTCCCGACCTCGTCCACGCCGAAGATCGCGGCGTGGATCGGCGGGAGGCGGCGCATGGCCATGTGCCGATGCATGTTCTCGACCACGACGATGGCGTCGTCCACCAGGATGCCGATGGAGAAGATCAGGGCGAACAGGGTGACGCGATTCAGCGTGTACCCCATCAGAAAGTAGATCAGGAGGGTCAGCGCAAGCGTGACCGGAACCGCGATCCCGACCACCACCGCCTCGCGCCAGCCGAGAGCCAGCGCGACCAGCAGCACCACCGAGAGCGTGGCGAGCAGGAGATGCTTGATCAGCTCGTTCGACTTCTCGTCCGCCGTCTCTCCGTAATCTCGGGTCACGGTGAGCCGGACCTCGGGAGGGATGAGCCGGCCCCGGAGCTCCTCGACGCGGTGCAGAATCGCTGCGGTGATTCTGGTGGCGTTCGCTCCCCTCCGCTTGGCCACGGACAGGGTGACTGCGGGCTCGGCGGCGGCTCCGGGGCGTGCGTGGAGCACGTACGCGCCGGACTCCTCGGGTCCGTCCTCGATGCTCGCCACGTCGGCGACGTGGACCGGCCGGCCGCCGTGCGCCGAGATCACGACCGACGCGACGTCTTCCGCGCCGCGGAGAAAGCGCCCGCTCTCGATCTCGATTTCCTTCCCGTCGACGCCGACGCTTCCGGACGGGAGCGACGCGCCCGCGTCGAGCAGTGCCTGAACCACCGCGGCGGGGGCGAGGCCGCGGGCGGCCAGCCGCGCGGGATCGAGAGCGACACGGATCTCGCGCCGAAGGCCGCCGGTCAGCGTCGTCACGGCCACCTCGGGCAGCCTCCGGATCTCCTCCTCGAGCTCGGCGGCGATGCGGCGGAGCGCAAGCGGATCGTAGACGCCGGAGGAGAGCGTGAGCGCAAAGATCGGAACATCGTCGATCGAGCGGGGGATCACCGCCGGGGGCAGCGCCCCCGGGGGAAGGGACGCGGTGACGTTGGTGACCTTGTCTCGCACGCCGACCAGCGCACGCTCCGGGTCCCAGTTCACGAGGAAGCGCACGACGAGCATCGCTCCCGACGGACGGGAGGTCGTGTAGAGGTACTCGACGCCGGGCACCTCGCGAATGGCCCGCTCGAGCGGAACCGCGACGAGTTTCTCCACGTCGTCGGCGGTCGCTCCGGGCCAGCCGGCCATCACGTCGATCATGGGAACGACGATCTGGGGCTCCTCCTCCCGCGGGGTGGAGACGACGGCGAAGAGTCCGAGCACCAGCGACGCCGCAATCAGAAGCGGCGTGAGCTTGTTGTGGAGAAACGCCAGGGCGAGCCGTCCGGAGGCTCCGACTCCTTCCATCACCGCACCTGCACCGGGCTGCCGTCCTCGAGGGCGTCGGGAGGGTCGAGCGCGACGGCGTCCCCCGGAGCGAGGCCGGAAAGGACGCGCACGCGGTCACCCCGCTCCGCTCCCAGGGACACGTAGCGAAGGCGCGCGATGCCCCGATCGTCGACGACGAAGAGGCCGGTCAGCGGTCCGCGGCGGACGACCGCGCCGCTCGGCACGGTGAGGGCGGGCGAGGCCTCGCCGGGAATCCGGAGGCGGGCGAACATTCCCGAGCGCAGCAGGCCGTCGGGATTGTCGAGGACCGCACGGACCGTGAGCGTGCGGCTCGCGGCGTCGGTGGACGGGAGGATCTCGGTGAGGGTTGCGCTGCGGGCCCCTCCCGAGGCGGGAACGTCGATCTCGACAGGGTCGCCGAGCTTCAGCCTGGACGCGAGGGACTCGGGAACCGCCGCCTCGATCTTGACCCGGGAGAGATCCTCCACCACGAACAGCGGCATGCCCGGGGCGGCGATGTCGCCCACCTCGATGCGTCTGGCAGTCACGACTCCGTCGAACGGCGCCGTCACGCTCGCGTAGCCCACGTACACCCGGGCAGCCTTGACCCCTTCCTCCGCAGCCTCGCGGCCTGCCCGCGCGGCTTCGTACCCCGCGACGGAGTCGTCGAGGCTTCGTTTCGGGGCGGCCTGGCGGGCGTGGAGCCGCTCGAGGCGGTCCCTCGTGAGGCGGGCGTTTTCTTCCTGGGCACGCGCCGCGACCACGGCGGATTCGGCCTGGGCCAGGCGCGCCGATACGTCCCGGCTCTCGATCCGGGCCAGCGCCGCGCCGGCACGGACGCGGTCGCCCTCCCGATGCAGGATCCGCTCGACGCGTCCGATCAGCACGGTACCGGAGGTCGCCTGACGGAACGCCTGGACCGTGCCGGTCACCTCGGTCCCGTCGATCCACGGGGCGGGGGAGACCTTCTCGACGCGCACGGGAATCGGAGCGCCCCGGCCGGCCGCGGGCGCGCCCGGGCCGCCTTTCGAGCATGCCGCCATGATGGCGATCGCCCCTGTCAGCGCCGTCGCGCAAGCGGCGCGCCGGAATCCAGGAAAACGAGCCGCCCCGCCGATGTCCGGGCTATTCATGTCCCACCTCGTCCGGTTCCGCGTCCTCGAGGAGCGTGCGTCCCGTGGCCAGGTCGACGGCGGCCCGGGCGAGCGCGACGGACCGCCGCGCATCGACGTGGCTCGCCTCGGCCTGGGTGAGCGCGACCTCCGAGGACAGCAGCTCCACCATGACCGCCATGCCCTCCGCGTAGCGCTCGCGGACGATCCGCAGCGCCTCCCGCGCCAGATCCTCCGCGCCTCGCGCGACCAGGAGCCGTTCGTCCGCGGCCGCCTGATCCGCCCAGGCCGACGAGACTTCGAGGCGGATCCCGTCCGCCATGGCCTGTCGCATCGCGCGAGCTCGCTGCAGGTCCGCGCTGGAGCGGGCGATCCGCGCGCGGGTCTCGAGGCCGTCCCAGACCGGGACCCGCAGGGCGAGCCCCACGGTCCAGTTGCTTCCCGAGTTTCCCAGCGGGTAGTTGTCGTTCCACTCGTACTGGGCGCCGAGCCCCACCGTGGGGTAGCGCAGATGCCGTGACATCTCCTCCGCGACCTCCGCCTGCTCGATCCTCCGGTCGATGGCCCGGAGGTCGGGCCGGGCCGCGAGCGCCTCGACGATGCGATCGGCCAGTTTGCCTTCCGGGGGAAGGAGCGCCGTCTCCGGGATCACGAGGTCGAAGTCGCGTTCCGGCTCCGTCACGCCCAGGGCTCGGCGGAGCGCGGCCCTCGCGACGAGGACCATCTGCTCGGCACGGATCCGCATGGCGCGCACCTCGGCGAGCCGGACTTCGGCGGCCATCCGGTCGGAAGGCACGGCGAACCCTGCGTCGACCTGCTCGCGGGACAGGTCCGCGTTCGCCTGCGCGGCCCCCTCCGCCCGGCGCGCGACGTCGCGCATCTGGTCCGCGAGGACGGCATCCCAGAACGCCTGGAGCGCTCCGAACGCGATCTGGTCCCGGACTCTCGTGCGCCCCGCCGACGCCACCTCGAGCCCGAGCCCGGCTGCGTCGCGCCGCAGCGAGCCCATCCCGGCGTCCCATACGTTCTGGCTCAGCACCAGACGAGTCGCCGCGTTGGTGAACGGATCGGGATCGTTCAGGCGGGCCGGATCGAAGTCTGCGAGGCCGAAGATCTCCTGCCCGAGCTTCGACGCGAACACGAAGGTGGGATTCGTGGAGCGCACCCAGTCCGCCTGGAGATCCACTCGCGGGATGAACGCCGTGCGAGCCAGATCGCGGTCCGCCTCCGCGGCGGCCACCTCGAAATCCGCCGCCGCGTTCATGGGATGGGCCGCAGTAGCGATCCGAACGGCGTCGCCCGGACCGAGCGGCTCGCCGGCCCGAATGCCTCCACTCCACGCCCACGGCGAGAGAGCCACCGCGAGAGCGTGCAGGTACCTCGGGAATCTCATCCTGCCCCTCCTCTCCCGGCCGTCCGCACGCCGTCCTCGGCAAGGATGCGCGAGCGGCACGGGGGATACAGCCGTCGCGCCGATCGGAGGAAAGAGTACTCCGGACGACGCCTCGGCCGCGCACCGGTTTGCCGAAAAGGCCGGACGTTTCGGACCCGGGAAGTCCGGATTCGGACCGAGAATGCGACGCGCCGGGCACGCCGGCGCCTGATTCGGCCGACCCATCGCCCCGGAGCAGGAGCTCGCAAGCAAGCACGGGGTCTCCAACCCCATCGCCCCGGCTCCCGCCGGAAATGCGCGCCGGCGGACCGACGTGCATTTCCGCGAGACTTTTTCTTCCATATCAGTTCTCCATGACGCCTCCTGGCGTCACCCGAAAGCGATGGAAACCCGCGGGAGGTGCAGGCCGGTCTGCCGGACTGCACCGCACGCGGGTGTGGGGGTCCGGTGGCATGCCCCGGTATTTTCACTCTAGGGTGAGGACTCGATCGTCATGGGCGACTGGCCGGAAGGGTGCGATAGAATTCGCCGCGCATGCTCGACCCAAAGGCCGACCTCGATCCCCGGGGCGAAGACGGCGACGTCGCGCTCCTCGAGAGCATCCGGAACGACGAGCCGGGCGCGTTCGACTCGTTCGTGGCTCGTTTCGGCGACCGGATCTTCGGGTTCGGGATGCGGATGTGCGGCGAGCGCGAGGACGCCCGGGACGTGGTCCAGGAGACGCTCCTCCAGGCGTTCCGCGGCGTGCGCGAGGTCAGGGAGCCCAGAGCGCTCCGGTCGTGGCTCTACCGCGTGGCGACCAACGCCTGCCTGATGAAGCGCCGGAGAGGCAAGTTCGACCCGAAGGACGAGATCTCGCTCGAGGACCTGATGCCCCGGGACCTCGACGGGGCCACCCTCGAGCTCCCGGACGGGGCCTCGCTTCCCGACGAGGAGCTCCAGCGGGCGCAGCTCCAGGCCACCATCCGCGAGGCGGTCAACGCCCTCCCGGAGCACTATCGGATCGTTCTGGTGATGCGCGACATGGAACAGCTGTCGACCGCCGAGACGGTGGCGGCGCTGGGTCTTTCGGAGAGCACGGTCAAGATGCGCCTGCACCGCGCGCGTCTCATGGTGCGGGAGCGGCTGGGAGCGACGATCGGCCGGGGCGCAACCGCGACGGGAGAGTGATGGCGCACGAGCACGGTCTGCGCTCCGCGGGTTGCCGTGAGCTTTTCGCGCGGCTCTCGGAGTACATGGACGGCGAGCTTCACGGGGACCCCTGCGAGCAGATCGAGGAGCATCTCGAGGGCTGCGATCCTTGCCGGGCGTTTCTGGAGTCCCTCCGCAGGACGGTCCGTCTCGTCGAGTCCGTCCGGACGCCGACCCTTCCCGCGGAGGTCCGGCGACAGATCCTCGACGCGTACGAGCGGCTGCGACGAGCCGGCGAAGCCTGAGACATGAAGGCCGTATCGTTCCCGTCGGCGTTGCATCCAGGAGCAGGGGACCGGGGCGAGGCCCCCGAGGAGGGTGACGATGGACCTTCACGCCTGGCTCCGCATGATCTCCGGATCCCTCGTGACGCTGTCGGTGGCGCTCGGGGTGTTCGTGAATCCATGGTTTCTGGCCTTCACCGCGTTCGTGGGGCTCAACCTGCTCCAGTCGGCGTTCACGAACTGGTGCCCCATGATGACGATCCTGAGGAAAATCGGCGTGAGGGAGACCTCGCGCGCGAATGAATGGAGACGCCATGCAGATCGGATTCGGCAAGATCGTCGATGTCTCGTTCGAGGAGGCCCTCCGGCGGACGGAGGAAGCGCTGGCGCGGGAAGGGTTCGGAGTCCTCACGCGCATCGACGTCCGCGAGACTCTGAAGAACAAGCTGGGCGCGGAGATGCCCCCGTACCAGATCCTCGGGGCCTGCAACCCGCCACTCGCTCACCAGGCGCTGACCCGGGCGCCGGAGGTCGGTCTCCTCCTGCCGTGCAACGTGGTGGTGCGGCAGGTTGCGGGAGGGAAGATCCGCGTCGAGGTGATCAACGCGGAGTCGATGTCCGCGATGTTGCCCGGGAGGGACCTGTCCGAGGTGGCGACGAAGGTGAACGCGCTGCTCGCACGGGTGCTCGACGCCGTGTAGGGTCGCCCGCGGACCGGCCGGTTTCTAGCCTGCCTCGCGCTCCCACGCGTCGAAACCGCCGGCGAGGTTCTTGGCGCGATGGAAGCCCGCTTCGTGCAGGATTCTTGAAGCGTGGGCGCTCCGCGCGCCCGTCCGGCAGAACACCACGATCTCGGCGACCGGATCGAGCTCGGAGAGTCGCGCCTCGATCTCGGCCAACGGGATGTGAATCGATCCGGGAATCGCTCCCAGCAGCCGCTCGGCGGCGGACCGCACGTCGACGAGGATCGGACTCGAGTCCCGCGCGAGGCGTTCTTTCAGCTCGGCCACGCGAATCTCGTCGCTTCGCCCGTCGAGCCCGCGCGGCTCGAGCGGCGAGCGGCACGGATCCTCGATCGCCCCGACGGAGCGAATCGAGGCGTTCTCTCCGCACGCAGCGCATCGGGGATCCTTCCGGAGCCTGACCTCACGGAAACGCATCTCGAGAGCGTCGAGAATCAGGAGCCTCCCGACGAGCGGCTCCCCCGCTGCCGATCAGGATCTTGATCGCCTCGGTCGCCTGGATCGTGCCGATGATCCCGGGCAGGACGCCCAGCACCCCTCCCTCGGCGCAGCTGGGCACGCAGCGCCGGGCGCAGGAGGCTCGGGGAACAGGCACCGGTAGCACGGGCCGCGCCCGGCCCAGAATACCGACGCCTGACCCTGGAATCGATACACGCTGCCGTGGACGTTCGGCTTCCGGAGGAGCACGCAGGCGTCGTTCACCACGTAGCGCGTGGCGAAGTTGTCCGTGCCGTCCACCACCACGTCGTAGGGCGCCAGAAGGTCCATTGCGTTCGCAGCCGTGAGGCGCTCGGGGTAGGGGACGACGCGGACGTGGGGGTTGACCTCCGAGAGCCGGTCACGGGCGGCATCGACCTTCGCGCGGCCGATGTCGGACGTGCCATAGAGGATCTGGCGCTGGAGGTTGCTCAGGTCCACGGTGTCGAAGTCCACCAGCCCGAGCCGCCCGACTCCCGCGGCAGCCAGATAGAGCGCCGCCGGAGATCCCAGGCCGCCCGCTCCGACGCAAAGGACGCCGGCGTCCCGCAGTTTTCGCTGGCCCTCGAGACCGAACTCGGGGAGGACCAGGTGGCGCCCGTATCGAGCCGCCTCGAGAGCGTCGAGGGGCGGGTCGTGTTCCGGCCGGTTCATCGTCGTCCTCCGTGGCCCGTATCGGACGCCTCCATTGTTTCACGACCGGGTGCGCAGGACACGCCGAGACGCGCGTCTGGCCTTCCCTCCTGAACGGGCCGTATCATCTTGACGGCGGACGGGCGGTACGCCGATCCGCGGGGGGCGCCATCCATGAACTCGACCGCACGCACCATCGGGGGCGGAGGATCATCGATCGGCGCGCTGCGCCTCCGGGCCGACCGTCGAGCGATCTGCTCCACCGTCGGCTCGAGGGCACGTCGGTCACGGCACCTGCGAAGCGACGGCGGGTCGTGAGCGTGTCCACCCCGATTCCGAGACTCATGATCGTGACGGACCGCCATCGCACGCGGGGGAGGGACCTCCTCCGGGTGATCGCCGACGCCGTGCAGGGAGGCGTGGGCCTCGTGCAGCTTCGCGAGCGGGATCTGCCCGAGGAGCAGGCCGGGATCCTCCTTCGTCGCATCCGGGGGGTCGTTCCGGCGGCGATCCCTGTGGCCATCAGCGACCGTCCCGCGCTCGCGCGCAGGGAGGGGACGGGACTCCACATTTCCGCCGGTGGCCCGTCCCCGGTCTCGCGCGAGGGGATCGTTTTCGTCGGCCGCTCCGCCCGGGACGAGCACGGGATCCTCGTCGCGCGGGAGGAGGGTGTCGCATACCTGGCCGTCGGTCCGGTGTTTCCCACCGAGGGCAAGATCGGACATCCGGGCCTGGGTCTCCAGGTTCTGGGGCGACTCGCGGCGCTGGCATCACCCGTTCCCGTGTTCGCCGTAGGAGGGGTCTCGATCTCCCACGTGCCCGACGTGATCCACGCGGGGGCGCACGGCGTGGGCGTGTGCGGAGCCGTCCTCGCGGCCCCGGATCCGCTTCAGGCCGCCGAAGGATTCCGCCTCGCGCTCGCGGTTGCGGCAGGCCGGGACGTACACTAGTCTCCCGAATCGGAGGCGCGTCGCCTCGTCCGGCGAGCCGTCGGAGCGGCCGGCAGGGGGGCGGGTCTTATCGGTTCGAGGGGACGACATGCCCAGGAAGCTCGAGCCCGCGGTCGCGACGCTCGCAGAAGCGCTCGAGGAGCGAACGGGGGAGGGAGCGCTCGGGGCGCTCTACGAGAAGCTCGACGGCGGAGCCGTCCGGTGCGTCGCGTGCGGCCACCGCTGTCGCATTCCCGATGGGCACGACGGGATCTGCCGGATCCGCTTCAACCGCTCGGGGATGCTGAGGGTTCCACGAGGTTACGTGGCCGGTCTCCAGGTGGATCCCATCGAGAAGAAGCCGTTCTTCCACGCGCTGCCCGGAGGCTCCGCGCTGTCGTTCGGCATGCTCGGCTGCGACTACCACTGCGCGTACTGCCAGAACTGGCTCACCTCCCAGACCCTACGGGACCACGAGGCGCTCGCCCGGCCCCGCGACGTGACCGCGGAGGAGGTCGTCGCGCTCGCGCGAAAGTCGGGTGCGCCGGCGATCGTGAGCACCTACAACGAGCCGCTCATCACCAGCGAGTGGGCGGTCGAGGTCTTCTCCCTCGCGCGTCGCGAAGGGATCGTCTGCGGCTACGTGTCCAACGGGAACGCGACTCCGGAGGTGCTGGAGTATCTGCGGCCCCACGTGGATCTCTTCAAGGTGGACCTGAAGAGCTTCCGGGAGGGCTCGTACCAGGCGCTGGGCGGCAGGCTCGACACGGTCCTGGACACGATCCGAGGTCTTCACGCCGCGGGGTTCTGGGTCGAGGTGGTGACGCTCGTGGTTCCCGGATGGAACGACTCCGCCGACGAGCTCACGGATCTCGCCTCGTTCCTCTCCTCCGTATCGCCGGACCTTCCGTGGCACGTCACGGCGTTTCACGGGGACTATCGGATGACCGGAACGAGAGATACCGCCGCCGCCGACCTGATGCGGGCCGCGGCGATCGGAACGGCGGCGGGCCTGCGATTCGTGTACGCGGGCAATCTCCCGGGAGCAGTCGGCGACCTCGAGCACACCCGCTGCCCGCGATGCTCGGAGCTGCTCATCGAGAGACGGGGCTACCGCGTTCGCGTGCGCAATCTCGCCGGAAACGGCGCGTGCGGGTCGTGCGGCACGCTCGTTCCGGGATTCTGGCGGGCGGGGGTGCACGTGCCGGCCGCTTCCGCGCCCCGGGCGGGCGAGGCGACGCCCGGCGCGGATCCCGACGGATGATCCCCCCGCGGAGCGTCCTTTTCGTGCCGGCGTCGCGGCCTCGCATGCTCGCAAGAATGACGAGCCTGGGAGCTGACGCGGTGATCGTCGACCTCGAGGACGGAGTGGCGCCAACGGAGAAGGCTGCGGCTCGCTCCGCCATCACGGCGGCCGCGCAGCGCGGGGAGCTCCAGCGCTTGCCGGCATGGATGATCCGCATCAACGCTCCCGGCTCGTCCGAACATTCCGCGGATCTCGCTCTGGCCGAAACACTCCGCCCCTCCCGCGTCGTGGTGCCAAAGGCGGAGGATCCGTCCGCGGTCTTTCGAATCGCCGAGCGGCTCCAAGATAGCGGGTGCGCCGTTGCCCTCATGATCGAGACCGCGCGAGGGGTCGGTCGAGCGCGGGATCTCGCAGGATGCCACTCCCGGGTCGAGTCGCTCATCCTGGGCTCGGCCGATCTGCGGCTGTCGATGGGGGCCCGACCCGACCCCGGGCGCGCGTGGGAGCGCCACGCGATGGGCGAGATCCTCCTTGCCGCCCGGATGCACGGCTGCGAGGCGGTGGACGGAGTGTTCTTCCGCTTCCGGGACCTCGAGGGGCTCGCGCGACATGCCACGATCGCGCGGGACATGGGCTACGACGGCAAGAGCTGCATCCACCCCGATCAGATTCCCCCCGTCCACGAGGTGTACCGCAGCGACGCGGAGGAGATCGCCTGGGCGCAGCGCGTTCTCGCTGCCTGGTCCGAGCAGGGAGGGGAGCACCGCGGGATCGTGATCGCGGACGGCGAGATGATCGAGGCGCTCCACGTGTCGCTCGCGGAGCGTATCCTCGCCCGGGCCTGACACTGCAGACTGGTCGGTGGGCCTGGGTTTCGACGCTCCGAGTTGTCGTCAGGAGCTTCGAGACCCGTTCGGGTCAGGATGGCGCATCGAGCGTCTCGAGCACGTCGGGGCCGACGAGCACTTCCCGGGGCTTGCTCCCATCCGCGGGACCGACGATCCCTTCCTGCTCCATCATGTCCACGATCCGGGCGGCGCGAGCGTAGCCGAGGCGCATCCGCCGCTGGATCAGCGTGATGGAGCACTGGCCTTCCTGGAGCACGAGGCGCACCGCGTCCAAGAACATGTCGTCCCGTTCGCCCGCATCGATGCCTCGCTTGTCCTCGTCGGGCTCCTTCAGGATCGACTCGTCGTAGATCGGCTTCGCCTGCTTCTTGAGGAACGAGACGATTCGGTTCAGCTCCGGCTCGGTGACGAATCCTCCGTGCAGGCGGACCAGACGTCCGGATCCGGGCGGAAGGAACAGCATGTCTCCACGGCCCAGGAGATGCTCGGCCCCCATCTGGTCGATGATCGTGCGCGAGTCGACCCGCTGGGAGACCCGGAACGCGATGCGAGCGGGGAAATTGGCCTTGATCGTCCCGGTGATCACGTCCACGGAGGGCCGCTGGGTCGCCAGGATCAGGTGGATCCCGACGGCCCGGGCCATCTGGGCGAGACGCATCACCGACTCCTCCACGTCCGCGGAGGACACCATCATGAGGTCCGCCATCTCGTCGATGACGATCACGATGTACGGGAGGTGGCGCAGCGGGATCGGATCCCCCGTTCGCTCGTCGGGCATCGTTCGATCCGGCTCGTCTCTGAGGAGCGCGTTGAACTGCTCGAGGTTGCGGACTCCCACCGAGGCGAGCTTCTTGTAGCGCTGCTCCATCTCGCGGACCGCCCACTTCAGGGCGGTGGAGGCCGCCTTGGGATCGGTGACCACGGGAATCAGGAGGTGGGGGATGCTCTGGTACATCCCCAGCTCGATCATCTTGGTGTCGATCATGATGAATCGGACTTCGGCGGGAGTCGCCTTGTAGAGAATGCTCGCGATCATCCCGTTGAGACCCACCGATTTCCCGGCTCCGGTCGCGCCGGCGATCAGGAGGTGGGGCATCCGATCGAGCTCCGAGGTGAAGACCTCGCCGCCGATGTCCTTTCCGAGCGCAAGGCTGAGCTTCGAGCGCGAGTTCCGGAATTTCTCCGATCCGAGGAGGTCCCGGGGAAAGATGGTCTCCTGCTTCCGGTTCGGCACCTCGATCCCCACGGTCGACTTGCCGGGGATCCGGTCGATCCGCACCGATTCGGCCTTGAGCGCGAGGCAGAGGTCGTCCACGAGCGTCGTCATCTTCGAGTACTTCACTCCCGCGTCCGGCTTGAACTCGAACGTGGTCACCACGGGACCCGGGTGGATTGCCACGACGCTCCCCTCGACGGCGAACTCCTGGAACTTTCTCGTGAGCTGTTGCGCTCGCTCGAGGAGCTCCGCTTCGTCGTCCGGGGACTGGGGCTCGGGCTCGCGCAGCAGCTCGAGGGGAGGCAGCGCCATTCCCGGCTCGCCCGCGGCCAACGGGAGGGGGGGCTGGCGGGGCGCGGTCGGCTTGGAGGCGGGAGCCCCCGCTGGCACGACGAGCCGGGGAACCGGCGCGGGCCGAGCGGAGGCGGCAGAGACATCCTCGGTGGGGACCAGTGGGATCGACGGCCGGCGCTCCGCGGGCAGCGCCGGGATCGACTCGTCGTCGGCCGCCTTCACTTTCTCGGCGGTGCGCTTGGCGTGCTTGCGCAGCACCGCACTCTTGCGCGCCGTGCGTCGGCGCTCTTCGATGGCCGCGCGGATGCGGGCGACGACCGCGGCGAGAGCCGCCGAAAACCGCCCGGCGCCGGACTGCCACGCCGACCGCGCGACACGGCCGATCGCGGCCGCGACGAGTTCCCCGAGACGCGCGAAGGAAAACCGACTGGTGACGATGACGCTGGCCGCCAGCAGCGTGGCCGAAACGAGAACGGCCCCTGCGGGATTGAGCAGCGCGCGCAACGCGCCGGCGAACACCTCGCCGGTCCACCCGCCCGGAGCGATTCCCTGGGTTCCTCCGTATCGCACGGGACGATAGCTGGAATCGAGGAGGGCGCACAGCGACGGCACGAGGACTGCGTACCCCGCCAGCTGTCCGTAGGACTCGCCGACGCTCCTTCCGCGGAACCGGTTCCAGCCGACCGCCGCGAGGACCACCGGCACGAAGAACGAGGCGAGGCCGAAGATCTGGAGGAGCGCCTCGGCGAGAGTGGCTCCCACCCTGCCCATCCAGTTGGACACGTGCGTCACCCCGGAGACGCGCTGGAACCAGGTGGGATCGCTCTGCGAATACGATAGCAGGGCGAGCAGCGCCACGGCGGCGAGGACCAAGAGCATCAGTCCGACGACCTCGTTGCGGTGACGGTGGATCCCGCTGCGGCCGGCTCGAGCGTCCATCGCGACCTCACAGCTCCACGATCACGGGGATGATCAGCGGCCGCCGCTGCGTTTTCCGCTTGAGAAACCGCTTCAGGTCGGTGTGGATTCGCGCCTTGAGGAGACCTTCGTCCATCTTCTCCTCGCGCGTCGCCTCGTTCAGCGAATCCGCGACGATCCGACGGGCCTCCTCCACGACCTCCGCCTCCTCGGACTCGGAGAGGAATCCTCGAGTCACGATCTCCGGGGTGCCGTTGACCCCACCGCTCTCCCGGTCCACGGCGACGATGGACACGACGATCCCGTCTCCGGCGATCTGCCTGCGGTCCCGCAGCACGGCCACGTCCACTTCCTCGAGCGTGGCGTCGATGAAGACCTGCCCGACGGTGACGCGGTCCGCGATCGAGCACGCCTCCTCGCTGAGCGCCAGCAAATCTCCGCTCTCGGCGACGACGACCCGCTCCGGCGCGATGCCCGCGTCGCGACCCAGGCTGGAGTGGGCGCGGAGCTGCCGGTACTCCCCGTGGATCGGAATCAGGAACCGGGGACGAAGCAGACCGAGGAGAATCTTGAGCTCCTCTTGCGCCGGGTGGCCCGACACGTGCACTTCGGCGTCTGCCTCGGTCACCACCTCGGCGCCGCGGCGCAGGAGATGGTTGATCATGCGACCGATGCTCTTCTCGTTACCCGGGATCGTCCGCGCCGAGTGGATCACCAGATCCCCGTCGTCGATGTGCACCTCCCGGTGGCGGCCGACGGCGATTCGCGCGAGGGCCGACAGCGGCTCTCCCTGGGAGCCGGTGACGAGGAAGACGACGCGCTCGGGAGGTAGATCCACGGCCCGCTCGACGTCGACGCGGGCACCCGGAGGAAAACGCAGGAGGCCGAGCTGCTCCGCCACGTCCGCCTGCTCGCTCATGGAGGAGCCGACCAAGGCCACCTGGCGCCCGCGCCGGGCCGCGATCTGCGCGACGAGGGACATCCGATGGATGTTGCTGGAAAACGTGGTCACGAAAACGCGTCCGCGGGCCGCGGAAACGAGGCGATCGATGGCAGGAACCACCGCGGCCTCGCCGCGGGTGAACCCGGGACGCTCGGCGTTGGTGCTGTCGGACAGGAGAGCCAGGACGCCCTCGTCGCCCAACCTCGAAAGGCGGCCGAGGTCGGCGCCGACCCCGTCGGGTGGAGTTGGGTCGAGCTTGAAGTCCGCGGTATGCACCACGGTGCCGAGTGGGGTCCGGAGTACGATCAGGACCGACTGGGGGATCGAATGAGCGACGGGAACGGTCTCCACGACGAACGGCCCCAAACGCAGCGGCTCGCCGGACGGTGGGAAGACGTGGAGCCTCGGCTGCGTCTCGAGCGGATGCTCCGCGAGTCGTCGGCGAACCAGGCCCAGCGTGAACGGGGTCGACCAGACCGGGACGTCGTGACGCGCCAGCAGGAAGGGAAGCGCCCCGATGTGATCCTCGTGGCCGTGGGTGAGGATCACGCCGTGGATCGTTCCGCACGCATCGAGGAACGACAGGTTGGGGATGACCACATCGACGCCCAGATGCTCCGCTCCCGGAAACATCAATCCGGAGTCCACCACGAGGCAATCGTCGCCCCAGCGGTAGACCATGAGGTTCATCCCGAACTCGCCGAGCCCACCGAGCGGGACGATCTCGAGATGCGTCGTCGCGTGCAAGGGCCCTCCCGCCGGCCCCACTCCGCACCCCGGCGAGCGGCGTCAGGCAAAGTCGGGACGGATTGTACTACAGGAGACGGGAGCGGCGGAGCCGGGTTTTGGGGACAGCCTTCCATGACGCCTCGGGCGTCATGGACGACCGTCCCCGAAACTCCTCACCTCTCCGTGGTCGTTCCTCGCGCCTCCGCCGCGCGGAGGCGGGGTTCGAGGTCGGTGCGTCCCAGACGGACGGCGCGCCGGAAGAAACGCTCCGCTTCTACCCACCGTCCGTGCGCGGCCAGGACCTCGGCGAGCGCCGCGCTCGAGTCGGGATGCATCGGGTTCGCGCGCACGGCTCGGCGAAGGCTCTCCTCTCCGCTCGCGGCATCCCCGCCGGGTCGCAACTCCAGAAGCCCCCTCTCGTACCATGCCCACGAGTAGTTCGGCCACAGTTGCGTGGCGCGCTCGAAGTAGGGCAGTGCCTCGCCGGGCCTTCCCTGATCGAGGCGGATCTTGCCGAGCGTGAATTGAACGCGCGGGCTCGCGGGAGTGGCGCGAGCCGACGCCTCCATCACGGAGACGTCGCTCTTCCAGTCGCGGCACGCCGCGACGCAGCGCCACGTGGCCGCGGAGATCACCACGACGACGACGACGGCGACCGCGACGGCGCGGGCCGGCCGGCGGGGGATCCACCCATCGGCCTCGAGAGACGGCATCGCCCGTGTGCACGCAATCGCAAGGAGCAGGCAGAAGCCCGAGGAGGGTACGTAGAGAAGTCTCTCGGCGAACGCGATCCCGACCAGAACGAGAAGATTCCCGACGACCAGATACGGAAGCAGGAAGAGCAGGGAGGCGAAGGAGAGCCTCCGCGCGGACGGCGTGAATCGGCGGGACGGAATCGGCCGGACGGCGAGCCAGGTGAGAGAAGCGAGGGTACACAGACCCAGCAGGGGAAGAGGCGCGAGGAGCGAGCCGTAGGTGGCGATCACCGGACCGGAGTAGTCGGCCGACAGCGGATGCGGGAACACCAGGAGCCGAAGCGAACGTCCGGCGATCCCGAGGGCCGTGGCCGCGCGCTCGATGCCGTCCAGTCCGACCAGGAGGTTGTCGGCCAGTCGCGCTCGCTGGGTTCCCGGAAACACCCCGAGCGCATGAGTCCTCAGGACGAGAAACCCCACGACGGCCAGCGCCGTCGGGGCGAGAGCGGCGGCACGGTCCAGGAGCCAGCCCGCTCTTCCCCCGCGCGGGCGCGGGCGGAGCACGGCCTCGAAAGCAACGAGGAGGAGGGGGGCGCAGACCGCGACTTCCTTCGAGCCGAGCGCGAGGAACACGAACGCCGCGGCGCTCCACGCGGCCACGCGCCGTCGCCGGGGCTTCGAGGGGGTCTCGGTGCCGCCGAGATCCCAGTCGCCCGCGGCGCTCTGCGCCAGCAATGCCAGGACGATGAAGAGGAGCGCGAGCATCTCGGCCCGGCCGACGAGCCCGGCGACCACCGAGACGTGGATCGGGTGGACGGCGAACAGGACTCCGGCGAGCAGAGACGTGCACCGGCTCGAGCCGAGCCGCAGGGCGAGCGCGGCCAGAGCGAGGGACGCCAGCGCGTGGATCACGACGTTGACGAGATGGGCGCGAGCCGGGTTCACCCTGCCGTCGGCCCCGCGCTCGAGCACGAAGCTCAGGATGGTGATCGGCCGAAACAGGTTCGTCTCGCTCCCGCCGACGCCTCCCCAGTAGTCGGTGGAGAAGATCTCGCCGAGGTCGCCGCGATGCACCACGGGATTCATGTCGACGATCGGATGATCGTCCTGAATGAAGCCGGCGCTGCGAGTCGGCAGATACGCAACGGCGCAGGCCAGCACGACGAGCAAGCCGGCGCCGGCGTCCCGGAGCCAGGCAGGGAAGATCGAAAGCGAGACGCGCGAGGTCTCGCGAGGCTCCGCTCGTCGCGGCGAGCCAGAGCGCCTCACGAGGGTCCCTCGTGCCGCGCCCCACGGGAGACGGGCCAGACCTCCGCGAGCGCGCGGAAGCCGGCGGGCGGGATCGCCTCGGCGCGGAGTCGTTCGTCGAGACCCGACCGATGCAGGAGCGTGCGTGCGTGGTCGTCGCTGCCGAGTGCCGCACGGAGATTGTTGAAGAGGGTCTGGCGTCGGTGAGCGAAGCTCGCCGCGAGGCACGCGCGAAGGGGCGCTTCCGCAGGCTCGGGAAAATCGGAGGCGGGGCGCGCGATCCAGAGCGTCAGCGTGGAGACCACCTTCGGGCGCGGCCGAAACGCGGACGGAGGAAGATCGAACAGCCGTGTGACATGGAACGCCTCGCCCACCAGGACCGAAAGCGGTCCGTAGGCGCGGCTACCGGGCCGGCCGGTGATGCGCTCCGCCACCTCGCGCTGGAACATGAGCGCCGCTCGATCCACGAACCTGCGCTCCCGCACGAGCTTCGAAGCGACCGGCTTCGAGATGCAGTACGGGAGGTTTCCGGCCACCGCGAGCCGGCTCTCGGGCGGCGCCCCCAGGGCCCGAGTCACCGCGGAGAGCGGAAGATGGAGGACGTCGGCTTCGAAGATCGTCAACCGCTCCGAGTCGAACCGCTGCCTCAGGAGGCTGCAGAGGATCGGATCGACTTCCACGGCGGCGATGCGTAAGGAGCGCTCGATCAGCTGCCCCGTCAGCGCTCCCCGGCCGGGGCCGATCTCGAGCAGGGGATGGCCCGGCACCGGATCGAGCGCATCGACGATCCTGGAGGCCGCCCGCGGGTCCGCGAGGAAATTCTGACCCCAGCGACGTCGGGGCGGGGCGTCGAGATCCATGCCCATCTCTCCCGGAAACGATGCGGCCGCATGCTATATTGCCACTCGTCATTCTGCGAGGGTGGAGAGGTGCCATGGCGAGCGAGAGCATCCTGACGCTGACCGATGATACGTTCGACGAGCAGATGAAAGAGGTCGCGGAGCCGGTGCTCGTGGACTTCTGGGCCGAGTGGTGCGGCCCATGCAAGCTCCTCGCGCCGGCGCTCGAGCAGATCTCCGTGGAAATGGCCGGACGAGCGCGTATCGCGAAGGTGAACGTGGACGACAACGGCGACCTGGCGAATCGCTTCGGAATCCGGAGCATCCCCACGCTGATGGTGTTCAAGGGCGGGCGAGTCGTCGACCAGATCGTCGGGAACGTTCCGAAAGAGCACATCCGGCGCCTTCTCGAAAAACACGTCGTCTGAAGAGAGATCCGGGCCCGGGCCGCCGCGCCCTCCCTTCCCGGAGCGGTGACCGTGAATCGGAGCGGCCCCGCCGTTTCCAGCCGAGAAGAGCGACTTCCGTCGACGCGTCCGAACGGTCGTCTCGCGCGCGGGAAGATGCCTCGTCGGTTTGACAGTCACACCGCCGTCGGTAAAATCGAAGTTCGTGCTGGCTTTTCTCGGGGAAATCCACTCTGAACGGCGCTTCCACGGCGCCGGCGACGAGGGTAGGCATGCAAGTCGACGTTCAGGCAGTCCAGGAGCAGGTCCAGCGGGAGTCGCTGGTGGTCGAACGACTCCTGGGCGAAGTGCGCAAGGTAATCGTGGGACAGAAGTACCTGCTGGAGCGGATGGCGATCGGGCTGCTCAACCGAGGCCACCTGCTGCTCGAAGGGGTGCCGGGCCTGGCGAAGACGCTGGCCGTCCGAACGATGGCGTCGGCCGTCCGCGGATCGTTCCAGCGCATCCAGTTCACTCCGGATCTGCTCCCCGCCGACCTCACGGGAACTCTGGTGTACAACCAGCGGGAAGGAACCTTCGTGTCGCGCAAGGGGCCCCTCTTCGCGAACTTCGTGCTGGCCGACGAAGTGAATCGGGCCCCCGCCAAGGTGCAGTCGGCGCTCCTCGAGGCCATGCAGGAGCGCCAGGTCACGCTGGGCGACACGACGTACCCCCTCCCCGATCCCTTCATCGTTCTGGCCACCCAGAACCCGATCGAGCAGGAGGGGACCTATCCGCTGCCCGAGGCGCAGGTGGACCGCTTCATGCTGAAGCTGCGCGTCGACTACCCCTCTCCCGAGGAAGAGAGAGAGATCCTGGATCGCATGAGTGGAACCGTCACGCCCCAGGCTTCTGCGTCGGTCAGCCTGGAGGACCTGGCAAGGGCCCGCGAGACGATGCACCTGATCTACGTGGACGACCGGATCAAGGACTACTGCGTTCGGCTCGTTCAGGCCACGCGACGTCCGCGTGAGTTCCACCTCGATCTCGAGGGTCTGGTCCAGTACGGCGCTTCTCCGCGGGCCACGATCTACCTCGTCACCGCCGCCCGTGCCCACGCGTTTCTCCGGGGGCGGGGATTCGTCACGCCGGAAGACGTGAAAGCCATCGGGCACGACGTGCTGCGCCACCGTCTCATCCTTTCGTTCGAGGCGGAGGCGGAGTCCGTGACGCCGGATGCGGTGGTGCAGAGGATCTTCGACGCGGTGGAGGTGCCTTGAACCCACGCGAGCTGATCCGGAAGGTGCGGCGCCTCGAGATCCGGACCCGACGTCTGGTGGACGAGAGCCTCGCCGGCTCGTACCACTCGGTGTTTCGAGGGAGAGGGATGGAGTTCGCGGAGGTCCGCGAGTACGAGGCCGGCGACGACGTGAGGACGATCGATTGGAACGTCTCGGCGCGCATGGGCCACCCCTTCGTCAAGAAGTTCACGGAAGAGCGGGAACTCACCGTCGTCCTGGCGGTGGACGTCAGTGGCTCGAAGCGCTTTGGAACCGGACCTTCCACCAAGCTCGGAGCTCGCCGCAGAGATTTCCGCGCTCCTGGCGTTCTCCGCGATCCGAAACAACGACCGGGTCGGGTTGCTCCTGTTCACGGACCGGATCGAGACGTTCGTTCCCCCGAGGAAGGGACGGGACCACGGTCTGCGCGTTCTTCGCGAGCTGCTCGCGTTCGAGACCGCGGGCCGCGGGACGGACATCGCTCGGGCACTGGAGTATCTCCGCAGGGTCGTCACCAAGCGCGCGGTCGTGTTCCTCGTTTCCGACTTCCAGGCGGAGCATTTCGAAAGGACCCTCCGGGTGGTCGCGCGCAAGCACGACCTGGTGTCGATCTGCGTCGCCGATCCGCGCGAGAGCGTGCTCCCCGCGGTGGGATTGGTGGCGGTCGTGGACCCGGAAACGGGGGAGCGCGCGATCCTCGACACCGGGAGCCCGAAGGTGCGGGCCATGTGGGCCCAATTCGCGGAAGCCCATCGCTCCGAGGTCCGAGCGGTCATGCGGCGCACCGGTGTCGACCTGATGGAACTCTCCACGGGAGAGCCGTACGAGTCTCCTCTCGTGCGCTTCTTCCGGGAGCGGGCGCGCAGGGTCGCTCGCGCCGGAGGCTGATCGCGCCCATGCCGAGCCCCTCCCTCTCCCTGCCCCGCGCGCGCCGCGCCCCCCTCGGATCGGGATTGGCGCTCCTCCTCGGGATCGTCGCTCTTGCCGCCGAGCCGAGCGCGGGACGGGCCGTTCTCGACATCACTCCGCGCAGGGCGACCGTCGGAGATCGGCTGAGCGCCACTTTGACGATCGACGTTCCCGCAGGCGCCCTCATCGAGCAGCCCGCTCTCGGCTCGGGTCTGGGAAAGCTCGCGGTGCACTCCGGATCGTGGAAGGGTCCGGAGACGGTGGACGGATCCTCGCGCTGGACGTGGACCGGAACCCTCTCGGCCTTCGAGACCGGCGACCTCGAGGTGCCTGCCATCGAGATCCGCGTGGCGGGGGCCGGCGGAGTTTCCACGTTGAAGACCGAAGCAGTCGTCGTGACGATCGAGAGCGTCCTCCCCGCGGGGCCTTCGACCGGCGCCAAGAGCGAGGCGCCGGATCTGGCCGACCTGAAGCCGCCTGCGTCGGTCCCTCCCGACTACGGGCCCCTGAAAAAGGCCGCTCTCGTCCTGGGCTTGCTGCTCGCCGCCGCGGGAGCGGCATGGTGGATCCACCGGTGGTCCGCTGCCAAGCTCGCCAGGGTCCCGGTCCCCGAGGACCCGTTCCATCGGACACCGCCCCACCTGTGGGCGTACGAGCAGCTCCAGCGACTCATGGCGAGCCGTCTCGCGGAGGAGGGGCGCTTCGACGAGTTCTGTGAGGAGCTGGCGCGAATCCTCAAGCGCTATCTCGGCGGCAGGTACCGGATGGACCTGCTCGAGCGGACGACCGAGGAGATCCCGGGTCTCTTGCGAGAGGCCGGCGCCGGTGCCGCCGCGCTGCTCGACGTGCGGTCGCTTCTCGAGTTCTGCGACCTCGTGAAGTTCGCGCGTCGCGCTGCCAGTGCGGAGGCCGGCCGGAAGGCCGTGGAGGACGCGTATCGGATCGTGGATTCGACGAAGCCCGCCGAGGACGGGGTCTCGGCGCGCGAGTCGGGGGGAACTTGATGTTCCGGTTCGCGCACCCTTGGCTCCTGATTCTCCTCCCCGTCGCCGCAGCGGCCGCGTGGGCCATGGCGCGAAGGAAGAGGACCGCCGACGCTCGTCTCGCGCTGCCCCGAGGCGTCGCGAGAGCACGATCGCTCGCGACCGGCTGGATCCGGATCGAGCAGCTCCTTCCGTGGCTCCGGGGTGCGGTGTTGTTGATGGTCGTTCTCGGTCTCGCCCGTCCCCAGTCGGGTGCGCGAGAGGAGACGGTGACCAGCGAGGGAGTGGACATCGTCGTGACGCTGGACGTGTCCGGGTCCATGCGCGCGGAGGATTCGCGCTCGGTCAACCGACTGGACGCGGCGAAGCGGGTGGTGACCGAGTTCGTCCGAGGGAGGCCGAGCGACCGGATCGGGCTGGTGTCCTTCTCGGGACTGGCCGCCACGCGGTGCCCGCTCACGCTCGACCACGAGATGCTGCTCGAGCTGCTGGGAGAGACCGACTTCACCGCTCCCGAGCAGGACGGCACGGCCATCGGCATGGGGCTTGGGACGGCGCTCGGACGGCTGCGCTCGTCGCCGGCGCGCGGAAGGGTGGCCGTTCTGGTCACCGACGGTCGGAACAACCGGGGCCAGATCGCGCCGCAGACGGCTGCGGAGATGGCGAAGACGATGGGAGTGCGCGTCTACACGGTGGGAGTGGGGCAGGAAGGGGAGTCGCGCGTTCCGGTGGACACACCGCTGGGCCGGCGCTACATGTGGCAGCGGCTCGACCTGGACGAGACGCTTCTGCGATCCATGGCGTCGGTCACCGGAGGGAAGTACTTCCGCGCTGCCGACCAGGAGGGGCTGCGGGCGGTGTTCGCGACGATCGATTCGCTGGAGAAGACCCGGAGGGAGAGCCGCATCCGCGTGCATTACACCGAACGCTTCCCCTGGTTCCTCGTTCCGGCAGCGGTGCTCCTGCTGCTGGAGCGGGTCCTGGGGTTCACACGGCTTCGGAGGATTCCCTGAATGCGCTTCGCCGAGCCGACGCTCCTTTGGCTGCTGCTCCTGCTTCCCGTGCTCGCCGCGCTGGCGCTCCTGGGGTCGCGGGTGCGACGCCGTGCTCTCGCGCGGTTCGCCGGCGGGACGGAGCACCTCGGGCGATTCTCGGGAGAGGTCGGCTCGAATCGGCGGGCGGTCAAGACGTTGCTCTTGCTCGTCGCGATGGCCGCGGGAGTCCTCGCCGCGGCTCGACCGCAGTGGGGTACGCGTCTCGAGCCGATCACGCGCCGCGGCGTGGACGTGGTTGTCGTGCTCGACACATCGGTGAGCATGCTGGCCGATGACGTCGCCCCGAACCGGCTCGCGCTGGCGCGGCACGCCGCCGCCTCCCTTCTGCAGCGGCTCTCCGGAAACCGCGTGGCATTGGTCACGTTCGCGGGAAAGGCCACGCTCGCCTGCCCTCTGACGCTCGACCAAGGCGCGGCGATTCTCCTCTTGGAGGCCGTGGACGCCGAAGCGGTGCCGGTGCCGGGCTCGGCCATCGCGGACGCGCTTCGAACCGCCGTTCGTGCCTTTGGCGGAGCGGCATCCGAGGGGCGGCAGCGGGCGATCGTGGTTTTCAGCGATGGGGAGGACCACGAGGGGGGCATCGACGAGGCGATTCGAGCCACCCGTGAGGGCGGCGCGACGGTGCACGCCATCGGCTGCGGGACCGCCCGCGGATCGCCGATCCCGCTGGGGGATTCCTCCGGCGCATCTCGGGGCTTCAAGAAGGACTCCGAAGGTCGGGTGGTCACCACACGCCTCGACGAATCCGTGCTGGAGAAGCTCGCCCTCGGCACCGATGGCCACTACTATCGCGCCACACCTGCCGAGGAGGAGATCAACGAGATCGTTCGAGCGATCGCCGGAATGGACGCCCGGGAGCTCGGCACGGTGCTCCGCACGAAGTACGAGGAGCGCTTCCAGATCCCCTTGGCGCTCGCGCTGGCGGCCCTCCTCGCAGAGACGGTTCTCTCGGATCGGAGGCGACGGAGCGCCGCGATCGAGGAGAAAGTGGAGGAACCATCGTGATCCGCCCGATGTGCTCGGTGATCCTGCTGGCCGCGGTTCTCTCGCCGTTCGGGGGGGCCGCGCACCGCAAGACCGAGAAAGGAAACCGCCTGTACGGCGAGGGAGCCTACGAGGACGCGCTCCGTTCCTACACCGAGGCGCAGGTCGTGGCGCCCGAGGCTCCCGAGCTGCATTACGACATCGGCAACGTGCTGTTCCGGCAGGGAGATTTCGAGGGGGCGTCGGAAGCCTACCGTCGCTCGCTCCTTTCGGTGCCTCCGTCGCTCCTTTCCGACGCCACCTACAACCTTGGCAACGCCCTCTTCCGTCAGGAGAAGTACCAGGACGCCGTGGATGCTTTCCGGCGGACTCTCGAACGGCGACCTGAAGACCGGGACGCCAAGCACAATCTCGAGCTTGCACTTCGCGCGATTCGCGAGCAGCAGCAGCAGCAGCAGCAACAAGCAAAGCAACAGCAGCAACAACAACAGCAGCACACCACAGCAGCAGGAGCAGCAAGAGCAACAGGAGCAGAAACAGCAGCAACGGAACGACCGGCAACAGCAGTCCCTGAGTCGCGAAGAGACCGAGCGCCTGCTCAACCAGATCGCGAACCAGGAACGTGAAGAACGCAAGCGGCAGGCCGCGCGGCGGGAGCCAGGAGAAGAGAGCCCGCCCGAGAAGGACTGGTGAGCCCGTTCGCATGCGACCGACGGCCGATCCCGAGCGTCTCATTCGCGAGTCGGTGCCGCCCGCCCGGGTGCCGACGGAGCGCTGCGGTATGCTCGTAGCCGTGCGAAAGAGTCGGACCATTCGGGGGATCGCGGCGGTGGCGCTCGCCACCGGGATCGGGGCGACGGCGGGATCCGTGCGCGCTGCCGGGACGTACCGGGTCGACGCGTTCGTTCAGCCCGCCGGTCGAGTCACCGATTCCGAGCCGATCCAGCTGACGATCCGAATCCAGGGGGCGAATCTCCGGGACGTCTCCATGCCGCGGCTCCCGTCCCTCACGAACCTCCGGGTGGTCAGCGGGCCTTCGACCTCCAGCGAGTTCTCCTGGGTCAACGGTCAGGCGTCGGCCAGCTCGAGCCTCAACTACGTTCTGGTCGCTGCTGGCCCGGGTCCCGCGGAGGTCCCCGCACTCGACGTGAAGATCGGATCCACGGTCTACCGGACGGAGCCGATCCGTCTGGAGGTGGTTCCCGGGCAGACGGGTTCTCGGGCCCCTCCGCGTCGCCCCACGGGCCCCGGCGGGGGTGCGGCCGCGCCGCCGCAGGAGGGCGGCGGTCCCGACGTGTTCCTTCGAGCGGAGCTCAGCCGCGACGAGGCTTGGTTCGGCGAGCCCGTGATGGTTTCGGTGACGCTGTTCGCGAACGTGGAGGTAACCAACTTCGAGTGGAGAGATGCACCGTCCTTCTCGAGCTTCTGGACCGAGGACGTGGCGGTCGATCCGTCGGCGGAGAGGTATCGCGCCGAAGTGGGCGGGAGGACATACGTCGCCTACCCGCTCCAGAAGAAGATCCTCGTTGCGAACTCGGCCGGGGACCTCACCATCGAGCCGTACACGGCCCAGTTCCGCGTCCGTCGCGCGCCCGGAGACGTGTTCTCCGACCTGTTCTCGTTCGGCCGGTCGCAGGACGTCATCCGCAAGACGTCCCCCCTGACCCTTCGCGTGAAGCGTCTGCCGGAACAGGGGAGGCCGGCATCGTTCGGCGGTGCGGTGGGCTCTTTCCGAATGCGGGCGGCGCTCGACCGGAAGGAAGCGCAGGTGAACGACGCGGTCGCGCTCAAGTGGACGGTCGAGGGGGACGGCTTCCTCCGCTCGGTCGCCCCGCCGCACCTCGACGTCTCTCACGACGTCAAGGTCTTCGACCCCAAGGTCACCGAATCGAGCGCCGCGAGCGGCGGGAAGATCACATCGAAGAAGACCTGGGAGTGGGTTCTGGTTCCTCTGGTTCCAGGCGAGCTCCGCCTCCCCTCTCCTTCCTTCGCGTACTTCGACCCCCAGCAGGGGAGCTACCGGGAGCTGCGAGCCGACCCTCCGACCCTCCTGGTGAAGCGGGGAGAGGGCACCCGGGACGTGGCCAGCTCGGGCGGGGAGCTCCGCACGCTGCGGCGCGAGGTGGCGTTCATCAAGCCGCTCCGCGGAAAGCTCTCGAGCAGCGCCCGTCGAACGCATCAGACCGGTTGGTTCCTGACCGCGCTGCTGCTTCCCCTCTTCTGGGTCCCGGCGGTAATCGTTCTCGGTCGTCGGCGCGCGAGGCTCCGGGACGACAGGGGTTTCGCGAGATCCCGGCGGGCGCGGACGCGCGCGCGCAAGCTGCTTCGCTCCACGGAGCGTCGCATGGCCGCGTTGGATGCCGGTCGCTTTCACGAGGACGTAGCCCGAGCGCTCGTGGAGTATGTGGCCGATCGGTTCGACCGATCCGCCGCGGGCCTCACCTACGAAGCCGCGGACGAGCTTCTCGAGTCCCGCGGGGTGGACAACGAGCGTCGCGCTCGATTCCGGGCCTGTCTCGAGAGGTGCGATTTCGCCCGCTTCGTCCCGGACGCGGCACGCGACGCGAGCAAAGCGGAGGTCCTGAAGGAGGCGACGACGGTCGTGGACCTCCTGGAGGACGGGCGGTGAGATTCCGCGTGGCGATTCTGACTCTCGCTTGGCTCGCCGCGGGGCCTTGCGTCACGAGCCGCGCCGAGACTCCCGAGGAGATCTTCAACGCCGGGAACTCCGCCTACGAGAAGGGGAACTACGAGGAAGCCGCGGCTGCGTACCGGCGAGTCGCCCAGTACGGAATCGTGGACGGACGTGTCGAGTACAACCTCGGCAACGCGGCATTCAAGCTCGGACGGCTCGGCGAGGCGATTCTCCACTACGAGCGGGCCCTTCGGCTGAGCCCCGGGGACGCCGACGTCGAGGCGAACCTCGAGCTCGCCCGCGCACGGCGATTCGATCGCGTGGAGGCTCCGCAGGTGGCCGCTCCGATCCGGATCGCGCTGCAACTGCAGGCCCGCGTCGGACCCGATCGACTCGCTCTGACGGTGCTCGTGCTGGTCTGGGCGGCCGCGGGGCTCGTGGCTTGGCGTTCGGCGCGGCCCGGCGGCTGGAACGCCTTCGCTGGCTGGGTCCTGGCGGGGTTGGTGGCTGCGATCGCGGTCACCTCGGTCTCGTGGTTCACGACGTACCGAAGGATCGAGGGGACGCCGGCGGCGGTGGTGTTGCAGGACACGGTGGACGTGCTCGCCGGTCCCGGCCAGAACAACGCCTCGATCGCCACGGTACACGAGGGCTTGTCGTTGGAGGTACTCGCCGAGAGAGAGGAGTGGGTTCAGGTCGGGCTACCGAACGGTTTGAACGGATGGGTTCCACGCGAGGCGTTGGGATTCGTCTAGAGTGAAGATACCGGGGGCCAGCCCCCGGATCCCCGCACCCGCGTACGGTGCAGTCCGGCAGACCGGCCTGCACCTCCCGCGGGTTTTTCATCGTTTCGGGTGAAGCCCCGAGCTTCATGGAGAACTAGAGTGAAAATACCGGGGGCCAGCCCCCGGACCCCCGCACCCGCGTGACGGTGCAGTCCGGCAGACCGGCCTGCACCTCGCGCGGGTTTTTCATCCCTTTCGGGTGAAGCTCCGAGCTTCATGGGGAACTGGTATGCAAACACGGGGGCTCCGCCCCCGTTCCCCCGGCTCCCGCGGGAAATGCACGCCGGCGGACCGGCGTGCATTTGCGCGGGACGTTTTCAGCATTTCAGCGTGACGCCTCGGGCGTCATGGACGACTGACCCCGATTCGCAGCATCGCCTCCTCACGTTCCTGTCATACACCCCGCTCGAACGAGTTGTTCGCCGAGCGACTGTGAGTGGCGGTATACTCCCCGCTCTTTTTCGGGAGCGTCGCCAGGCGGCTCCGCAGGCTTGCCGGGAGGAGTTCCGTGCAGTTCGGTTTCAGCGAGGACCAGGAGATGCTCCGGAGAACCGTGCGCCAGTTCGCGGAGAGCGAGGTTGCGCCCACGGTCCAGGAGTACGACGAGAAACAGGAATTTCCACGGGAGATCGTGGCGAAGGCAGCCGACCTGGGGTTTTACGGAGTGATCTTCCCGGAGCAGTACGGAGGCGCAGGCCTCGGCTACGTGGAGTACGTGATCGTCGTCGAGGAGCTGTCCCGTGTGGACGGGTCGGTGGGTATCTCGGTCGCCGCGCACAACTCGCTCTGCTCCAATCACATCTTCCAGTCCGGCAACGAGGAGCAGAAGCGGCGCTACCTCCCGCTCCTCGCATCCGGGCAGTGGATCGGCGCGTGGAGCCTCACGGAGCCCACGGCAGGATCCGACGCAGGCGGAACGCGCACCACGGCGCGTCCGGACGGAAGCGCATGGGTGCTGAACGGGTCCAAGACCTTCACCACGCACGGGTCGGTGGGCGACGTGGCGGTGGTCTTCGCGGTGACCGATCCCGCGAAGGGCAAGCACGGCATCTCGGCCTTCATCGTGGAGAAGGGCACCGAGGGCTTCCGGCCGGGCAAGAAGGAGAACAAGATGGGCCTCCGCGCCTCGGATACGGCCGAGGTGATCATGGAGGACTGCCGGGTCGGCTCCGAGCAGCTGCTCGGAGCGCGCGGCATGGGCTTCGTGGACGCGATGAAGATCCTCGACGGGGGCCGCATCTCGATCGCCGCGCTCGCCCTGGGCATGGCGCGAGGAGCGTACGACGCGGCTCTCCGCTACTCGCGTCAGCGGTTCCAGTTCGGACAGGCCATCAGCGAGTTCCAGGCGATCCAGTTCATGCTCGCCGACATGGCGACGCGGCTCGACGCGGCCTCGCTTCTGGTGTATCGCGCCGCCTGGATGAAGGACCAGGGAATGAAGGTGACCAAGGAGTCCTCCATGGCGAAGCTCTACGCCTCCGAGGTGGGGGTGTGGGTGGCGGACCGGGCGCTCCAGATCTTCGGCGGCTACGGGTACGTCAAGGACTTCCCCGCGGAGAAGTACTACCGCGACATGAAGCTGTGCACCATCGGCGAGGGGACCAGCGAGATCCAGCGGATGGTGATCGCGCGAGAGGTCCTGCGCCACGCGGGTGAATGAGCGGAGCGGTGGCGGCGTGTCCGGCTCCGACGTAGTCCACCGGCTGCTTCGAGGGGACGTCCGGTCCCTGGCCCGAGCGATCAGCCTCGCCGAAGAGACCGCCCCGGGCTCCGCGGCAGTGCTGCGCGAGGCCTTCGGCCATGCCGGTCGCGCGACGGTCCTCGGCGTCACCGGTGCTCCCGGGTCGGGGAAATCCACCCTGGTCGACCGCCTCGTGGCCGGCCATCGGGGCGCGAATCGGCGTGTCGGAGTCGTGGCCGTCGATCCGACGAGTGCCTTCTCCGGAGGCGCCATCCTCGGAGATCGTGTGCGCATGCAGGGGCACGCGACCGACCCCGGGGTGTTCATCCGATCCATGGCGACGCGCGGACACATGGGAGGGCTCTCGCGGGCCGCCAACGACGCGATCGATCTGGTGGATGCCGCGGGATTCGATCCGGTCCTGGTGGAAACGGTGGGCGTGGGCCAGGACGAGATCGAAGTGGTCCGTACCGCGGACGTGGTTCTCGTCGTGCTGGTTCCGGGAATGGGAGACGATATCCAGGCGATCAAAGCTGGAATCCTCGAGATCGCTGACCTGTTCGTGATCAACAAGGCCGACCGGCCCGGGGCAGATCGCCTGTCGGCCGATCTGGACGCCATGCTGTCGCTTTCCACCGGCGACGGGCGTCCTCGTCCCGAGACCGTTCGTACCGTGGCCGTCGATGGGCGGGGGATCCCGGAGCTGATGGCGGCCGTCGACCGGTTCCTGGGCACGACCGGGAAAGCGCGGCGGATTGCGCGCCGACGCGACCGCGCCGAGAGCCGGTTCCTGTCGCTTCTTTCCGAGACCCTCGTCGCGAGCGTTCTCCGTCGGGCGTTTCCCGAGCAGGTCATTTCCGGGATCATCGAGGAGATCGCCGACCGGCGGACCGACCCCTACACCGCCGTCGAGCGGGTTCTCGCCCGCGTGGAGGTGCGATGATCCGCAAGGTCGACCATCTGGGGATCGCGGTGCGAAGCATCGACGAGAGCCTGCGGTTCTGGGAGCTGGCACTGGGTCTGGAGCTGCGTGGGCGGGAAACCGTGGCCTCGGAAGGGGTCGAGGTGGCGTTCCTGCCGGCGGGTGAGACGTCGATCGAGCTGCTCCAGGCCAGGGACTCCGAATCGGCCGTCTCGCGCTTCCTCGAGAAACGGGGACCCGGGATCCACCACATGACGTTCGCGGTGGACGACGTTCATGGGATGCTGGAGCGTCTGGCCGGACTCGGGGTGACGATGCTGGACGCCGTTCCGCGGCCCGGAGCGGGGGGCAGTCGTGTCGCGTTTCTCCACCCTCGATCCACGGGAGGGGTTCTCGTGGAGCTCGTGCAGCATCCGCCGTGCGCCGCGCAGGCTGCCGTGTTCGGACCCGGGGAACCGGTGCTCGCGTATCTTCGGGAGCCCGCGGAGAAGCTCTGGGGTGTCCTGCGCCGGCTCGACGGAACCGGCCTCGTCCTCGAAGGGATCGACCTGGGATCGTTCGATGCCTGGGTCGCGCAGATCGAGCGCGGGGAGGAGGCTCTGGCCGGACCGTCGGTCGTGTTCGTTCCCACTCCTCGAATCGAGAAGGTGATCCTGGACCGTTCCAGCGGCGCACTCCCGGCTCTCGCCGAGCGCTTTGCGCGGCGCACGGGGCGTACCGTGCAAGAGGTGCTCCGTGCAGGGGAGGCCGATGCGGGCTCGGTCGAGGGCTGACCTCGCGAAGATCGAGTCGCTTCGCGACCCTCACGCCGCGAACGACGAGACGCGGTCGCGACCGGATCGCTTCGATTCGTACAGCGCCTGATCGGCCTTCCCGAGGATGCTCCGGAGATCGCCGGCCTCGTGATCCGGAAACGGAGCGAGTCCGATACTCATCGTGGTCCGGACGACCGCTCCGTCGATCTCCACCGAAAGCGCCGCGACCGCGGCCCGAATGCGCTCCGCGATGATCCTCGCGCCTGCAAGCCCCGTCTGCGGGAGGAGCAGGCAGAACTCGTCGCCACCGTAGCGGCACGCCAGGTCCGCCGCACGAAGCTGCTCGCGGATCAGGGCGCCGACGGCCCGCAGGTACCGGTCGCCCGCCAGGTGACCGGAGCGGTCGTTGATCTCCTTGAATCCGTCCAGATCGGTCATCAGCAGGACGTAGCTCCCGCCGTAGCGAATCGTCCTCCCGTGCTCCTCCTCGAGGCGCCGGAAGAAATAGTCGCGCAGGAACAGGCCCGTCAGAGAATCGACCGTGGCCATCTCGAAGTGACGGGCGTTCTCGATGGCCACCGCAGCCTGCTGGCCGATCGTGTAGAGAACCGAGAGATGGTGGTCGTCGTAGGCGCCGGGCTGACGGCTCTGGACCGACAGGACCCCCGTCACCTCGCCCTCCACGACGAGCGGGACAGCCAGGGCCGATCGAATCCGCTCGTCCACCACGAGGGGACGGAACGGGAGTCGCGACGGCTCGGCGCGGAAATCGTCGACGCGAAGGCCACGCTTGGAGGTGGCCACGAAGGAGGCGAGGCTGTTGCCCAGCGGCTGGGTCGTCTCCTGAGGCGGTTCGAGTCCCTGACGCCGGTACACCACACGCAGCTGACGCGTGCTGCGATCTACCAGCGCGATGAAGAAGAAGTCCACGTCGAGAATCCTCCGGCACTCGCGCTCGAGGGTGGCGAAGACTCGAGCCAGGTCCATCGAGGAGACGATCTCGCGACTGATCGAGTGGAGCGTCGCCAGCTCCGTGAGGCGATTCGACAGGGATGCGCGGCTCGCGCGAAGGTCGTCTTCGGCGCGGGCGGCGGCGCGCCCGGTGGCGACGGCCGCGATCGCGAGGGCGGAAAGAGCGGTGGCCGACGCCAAGGTGGTCGCTCGCGAGGAGGGGGCGATCCATGCCGCTGCGGCCACGAGCGCTGCGCACGCGACGGCACCCAGCGCGGTCGAGCGCGAGAGCGAGCGAGCCGTGGTGGGGGGCCAACGTCTCATGCGCGTCCTTCGTGTCGTGCGAGCGAAGCGCTCACGGTGAAGGTACGAGGGTTCCGCGCGAAGGCAAGGCCGACGATCGGGTGCGTGCGCGACGGGGCGGATGTCGGCATTAGCTTGACACCTCTCGAAGGCCTCCCGATAATGACGATTCCACCTTCCAAGGACGATCTGATCGAGGAGCTGTTGCGAAAAGCGTCCCACTGCCGTGTCCGCTTCCGCAGAGTGCGAGCGCGTCCGCCGGCTGCGAGTCGCGTGATCGTGGCATTCCTGTCGACGGCTTGGGCGATCCTCTCGTCGCGCGCGGAGCCGCGGGTCGAGGCACTTCTGGCGGCAAGCCGGTCGGCCGATTCGAAATGCCTGGGCTTCCTTCGCGAGGCGGATCGTTCATGGTCCGCGCGGGACGTGACGGAGCTCGCCCCGAACCATCTCGCATCCCCGGACGGAGACAAACCACGACGGAAGGACCCGGCGTGAGCGCCGCAATGGCCGAGCTGGGAATCCTGGGCGGGAGCGGCCTGTACGCGCTCGCCGGCCTGCGCGATCCCCGGGAGATCCGGGTGGAGACTCCGTTCGGGTCCCCCTCGGACGCCGTGATCGTGGGAACGATGCAAGGGCGCAGCGTGGCCTTCCTCGCGCGCCACGGGCGAGAGCACCGCCTGATTCCCTCGGAGATCAACTACCGCGCGAACGTGTACGCCCTCAAGAGCCTGGGGGTCGAGCGTCTGTTCTCGGCGTCGGCCGTGGGCTCGCTGCGCGAGGACGTACGCCCGCGGGACGTGTTGATTCCCGACCAGTTCGTGGATCGGACCCGCGGGCGAAGTGCGACGTTCTTCGGGGACGGGATCGCGGCCCACGTCTCCCTTGCCGACCCGTTCTGCCCCGAGCTGAGACGCCTCCTCTCCGCTGCGTCGCACCAGCAGGGCGTGCGGGTCCACGAAGAGGGAACGTACCTCTGCATGGAGGGGCCGGCGTTCTCCACGCGCGCCGAGTCCAGGCTGTATCGCGCATGGGGGATGGACGTCATCGGCATGACCAACCTCACGGAAGCCAAGCTCGCCCGCGAGGCGGAGATCTGCTACGCGACTCTGGCCCTGGTCACCGACTACGACTGCTGGCACGACGAGGAGGCGGACGTGTCGGTGGATGCCGTCCTGGAGAACCTGCGGGCCAACACGGCTCTCGCCGGGCGGATCCTGAGCGCGGCGCTGGCGGCGACTCCGATCGAGCGGTCCTGCACCTGCGGAGAAGCTCTCCGGAGCGCGATCCTGACACCTCGGGAGGATATCTCCGGGGAGGCTCGGGAGCGCCTCGGGGCGATCCTCGCTCCGCACCTGGATTGAGAGGGTCCCATGTCCATCCTGGTCATCGGTTCGGTGGCGCTCGATACGGTGCGCACCCCGTTCGGAGAGGGAGACGACCTGCTGGGAGGGTCGGCCACGCACTTCTCCGCGTCCGCGTCGTTCCACGCTCCCGTGCGGCTCGTGGCGGTGATCGGGGAGGACTTCCCCGAGAAGCACCTGGCGACGCTCCGGGAACGCGGTGTGGATCTGGGCGGTCTCCGGCGCGTGCCGGGAGGGCGGACGTTCCGGTGGAGCGGCCGCTACGAGGACGACTTGAACAGCGCCCAGACCCTAGAGACCCAGCTCAACGTGTTCGCCGAATTCGACCCGGAGCTCCCGGATGGGTGGTCGAAGACCCCCGTCGTGTTTCTCGCGAACATCGATCCGGACCTCCAGGCGCGGATGATCGATCGCGTGGAGCGGCCCTTCCTGGTCGCCGCCGACACCATGAACTTCTGGATCTCGTCGAAGCCGGAGGCACTCGCGCGAACGATGCGCCGCGTCGACCTGCAGTTCATCAACGACGCGGAGATCCGCCAGCTCACCGGTCGCCGCAATCTGGTGGAGGCGGCGGAGGCGGTCCGCGCCCTCGGTCCCGCGACGGTGGTGGTGAAGCGGGGCGAGCACGGAGTCCTCGTTTTCTCGGAAGACGACGTGTTCGCGCTCCCGGCGTTCCCGCTGCGCACGGTGATGGACCCGACGGGCGCCGGAGACGCGTTCGCAGGTGGATTCCTGGGATACCTGGCGGCTCGACTGGGCCACGGCGCGCACGACTGGCGGCGCGCCGCGGTCATGGGCTCGGTGATGGCCTCGTTCCAGGTGGAGGCGTTCTCCCTGGACCGCCTGCGGACTCTGACCCCCGCGGACATCCGACAACGCTTCGATGCCTTCCTCCGCCTGACTCGCTTCGAGCCGCTCGACGCCTGAGGCCGGGCGCGCGACGGGAGCGTGGTGAGAAGGCAGATGCATGCTTCGATTCGGCTCCGCCTCACGTTCCTGTCGTACACCCCCTGAGCAGGCTGCCTTGACACCCCGGAAGACCGGTTCCTATACTCCGTACGTCATGGCCCCCTCGAGACGAATCCCTCGCGAGAACGATCTCCCCGTCCCGGCGGAAGAACGGGTGCACGAGGGCACGCTCGATGCGCGGGGAATCCGCTTCGCCCTGCTCGTGTCGCGCTTCAACGACTTCGTCTGCAATCGCCTGCTTTCCGGAGCCGAGGACTGCCTTGTCCGGCACGGCGCGGCTCGCGAGGGGTTGACCGTGGTGCGGGTGCCCGGCTCGTGGGAGCTTCCTCTCGCGGCGCAGCGCCTCGCCATCCAGGGGCGCGTCGACGCCATCGTCGCCCTGGGAGTCCTGATCCGCGGGGAGACTCCGCACTTCGACGTGCTGGCGGCCGAGGTGACGAAGGGTCTCGCCCAGGTGTCGCTCCAGCACGGCGTCCCCGTGGGCTTCGGGGTCCTGACCACGGAAACTGCTGAGCAGGCCATGGAGCGGGCGGGCGGCAAGGCCGGCAACAAGGGCTGGGACGCGGCCCTGTCGGCGCTGGAGATGGCGAGCCTCCTCCGCCGGCTGAAGTAGGGGGGCGTCTTGGGCCACCGCCGGCGCGGCCGAGAGTTCGCCCTCCAGATGCTCTTCCAGATCGACGTCGTTGGCTCGGGACCGGACGAGGTCTTCCCGAGCTTCTGGGCGGCTCAGCCGACTCCCGACGATACGCGGGCGTTCGCGGAATCGCTGGTCCACGGCGTCACGAAATACCGGCGGTGGCTCGACCGAGCCGTCGCAAGCTGCTCCGAGCACTGGCGCGTCGAGCGAATGGCGGTGGTGGACCGAAACGTCCTCCGCATGGCCGTGTTCGAGCTGGTATTCGATCCCGACACGCCGCGCGCGGTGGTGATCGACGAGGCGATCGAAGTGGCGAAGCGGTTCGGCGGGGAGGAATCCGGCGCCTTCGTGAACGGCCTGCTGGACGCCGTGCGCCGAGGCATCGAGCGCGGCGAGGTGGTGCCTCCGACCAGCGATTGAGCCACCTGCCTCCTCGTGTTACGATCCCGCGGTCGTCAGCCCTCGGAACTTCGTCGATCGCGTGTTCCCGGAGGTCGCGCCCCGGGCGGCGGGAGAGTTCCGACGGTGTGCCGGACGTCGGCCGTGACGGCCCCCGCAGGAACTCCGATGAGCGAATACGATCCGAAGCGTATCGAGGCGAAATGGTCCTCGCGATGGGAGGATGCGCGGATCTTCCGGAGCGATCCGCCGACCCCGGAACGACCTGACTTCTACTGCCTCGAGATGCTCCCGTATCCGAGCGGACGCCTGCACATGGGACACGTCCGGAACTACTCCATCGGCGACGCGGTGGCCCGTTTTCGACGCATGCGCGGCGAGAACGTGCTGCACGCGATCGGATGGGACGCCTTCGGCCTCCCTGCGGAGAATGCCGCGATCCTCCAGGGGGAAGCGCCGCGCCGGTGGACGATCCGGAACATCGACGCGATGCGCGCCCAGATCAAAAGGCTCGGACTGGGCTACGACTGGGGGCGCGAGATCGCGACGTGCGAGTCCGAGTACTACCGGTGGAACCAGTGGTTCTTTCTTCGGATGATGGAGCGTGGCATCGCGTATCGAGCACACCGCCCGCTGAATTGGTGCGCCTCCTGCGCGACCGTGCTCGCCAACGAGCAAGTGGTGGGAGGTCGCTGCTGGCGCTGCGACGGCGAGGTGACCCGCCGCGAGTTCGAGCAGTGGTTCCTGAGGATCACGGACTATGCCGAGGAACTGCTCGCCGGGCTCGACCGACTGGACCAGTGGCCGGAGAAGGTCCGAGTCATGCAGCGCAACTGGATCGGCCGGAGCGAAGGGGCGCGGATCGCGTTCGCGGTGGAGGGGACGGATCTGCGCGTCGAGGTGTTCACCACGCGCCTGGACACGATCTTCGGAGCGACCTACGTCGCGCTGGCCGCGGAGCATCCTGCCATCGACGCGCTGGTGCGCGGAACTGCGCAGGAGCGGGGGGTCCGCGCGTTCGTGGGCGAGCAGCTCTCCCGGGGCCTCGACGATCGCTTCGCGGAGGCCGCGGAGAAGCTCGGGGTGTTCACGGGGCGCCATGCCGTGAATCCGTACTCGGGGGAGCGAATCCCCATCTGGATCGCGAACTTCGTTCTGATGGACGTCGGAACGGGAGCGATCATGAGCGTTCCGGCCCACGATCAGCGGGATTTCGAGTTCGCTGGGAAGTACGGGCTTCCCGTCCGGCGGGTGGTGACGCCGGCCGCGGGCGCGCCGGGTCTCGCCGCGCAGGAGATGACCGAGGCGTGGCCCGACGACGGTGTGCTGGAGAACTCCGGTTCCTACAGCGGGCTGCCCGGCGCGATCGCCCGGAGACGAATGATCGACGACGCCGCGGTCGCCGGGTTCGGTCAGTCCGTCGTCCTGTTCCGGTTGAAGGACTGGGGCGTTTCGCGGCAGCGGTACTGGGGAACCCCGATCCCGGTCGTCCACTGCGAGCGCTGCGGACCGGTGGGTGTTCCCGACGAGGAGCTCCCGGTGGTCCTTCCGGAGGAAGCTCCCCTGAAGGGGCACGGCGGCTCCCCCCTCGCGCAGGTCGCGTCGTTCGTCGAGGCGCCCTGTCCGAAGTGCGGCGGGCCGGGACGGCGCGACACGGACACCATGGACACGTTCGTGGATTCCTGCTGGTACTACTTCCGGTACCTGGATCCGCAGTGCGATCAGGCTCCGTTTCGCTGGCCGCTGGCGCGCCCGTGGTTTCCCGTGCAGCTGTACATCGGCGGGGTCGAGCACGCCACGATGCACCTGATCTACACCAGATTCTGGACGAAGATGATGCGAGATCTCGGGCTCGTGGAGCTCGACGAGCCGGTACTCCGCCTGTTCACCCAGGGGATGGTGATCAAGGACGGAGCGAAGATGTCCAAGTCCAAGGGGAACGTGGTGGACCCCGACCACATGGTGGAGCGATTTGGCGCCGACACCACGCGTCTGTTCGCGCTTTTTGCCGCGCCGCCCGAGCAGGAGCTCGAGTGGAACGAGTCGGGCGTGGAGGGATGCCATCGCTTCCTGGCCCGCGTCTGGCGCGTGTTCGAGAAGGTGCGCGATCGGCTCCCGCAGCCAAACTCGCCCGTGCCTCCCGAGGGGATCTCGGGGGACGCGCTGGCGTTACGCCGGAAAACGCACCGCACGATCCGTCGGGTCTCGAACGACCTCGGCGCGCGGATGCGGCTCAACACCGCAGTGGCGGCGCAGATGGAGCTCATCAACGCCATCGCGGCGCACGCGGACCGGGAATCCCCGGATCCGGCCCTGACGTGGGCGCTGCGCGAGGCCTTCGCGGTGCTCGCAAGGCTGCTCGCTCCGTTCGCGCCGCACTTCGCCGAGGAGCTGTGGGAAGCGTCGGGTGGGACGGGGTTCGTGGCGGTGGCCGCATGGCCCGAGGCGGACCCCGGGGTGATGGACGAGGACGAGGCGACCATCGTGGTCCAGGTGAACGGGAAGCTTCGCGGGCGGCTCACGCTTCCGCGCGGTGCCGCGGAGTCCGATGCGCTCGAGGCCGCACGCGCGGACCCCCGGGTGGCGGCGCACCTGGTGGGGAAAGAGATCGACCGGGTGGTCCACGTGACCGACCGGCTGCTCAACGTGGTGGTGCGATGACGGGCCGGCGGGCCCGGTCCCTCGCCGCGATCCTGCTGGCTCTCGCATCGTTCGATTGCGGGTACCGGCTCGCCGGACAGAACCTGTTCCTCCCCGAACGGATCCGCGTGGTGGCGATCCTCCCATTCGCGAACCGCACGACCCGCCCGGAAATCGAGCAGCGGGTGAGCGAGGAGGTGAGCCGCGAATTCAGCAAGCGGCAGCACTACCGCATCGTGGCCACACGCGATGGGGCGGACGCCGTCCTGGAGGGCGCGGTGACGGGTTTCCAGACCAACCCCGTCAACTTCGGCGACGAAGGGCGCGCGACGCGGGTGGAGACTACGGTGACGCTCGAAGCGACGTTGCGCGATCTGTCCAACGACGAGATCCTCTGGAGTCAGTCGGGACTCCTCTTCCGAGCGCAGTACGAGGTGCAAGATCAGGCAGGCGCACCGGGAGCCGAAGCGGGCTTCTTCGACCAGGAGACTCTGGCGCTGGACGACGTGGCGCACGGCGCAGCGAGCCTGCTGGTGAACTCGATCCTGGAGGGGTTCTGATGGCCGGCCGGCGGCCGGCCGAACGGAGCGGGCGGCGGCAATCCGGCGTATCGGCTCTACGCGAGGTGAAGTCCTCGCTCCCCGGAGGATGGCGAGCCGGGCTCACCGTGCTGAGCGGCGACGATCTGTTTCATCTCGACGCGGCACGGGACGCGCTTCTGTCCCATCTCGTCCCGGAGAACTCACACGATTTCGCGCTGACCGTTTGCGGAGACTCGCGCGTGGCCGTGGCGGAAGTGATCGCCGCGGCACGCTCGAGACCCATGTTCGCGGTTCGGCGAGTCGTCGTGGTGCGGGACGCTTCGTGCCTCGAGGGGGACGAGGCGCCCGTCGTTGCGTATGCCGGAAGTCCCCCGGAGTACAGCTTCCTGATCGTGCGTGCCCCGAAGCTCGATCTGAGGCGCGCCTTGCACAAGGCCCTCGCGACCGCCGGCCTCTTCTTCGAATTCGGCATCGTGGAGGCGGGCGGAGCCGAGGGCGTCCAAGCGGTGACCGATCTGGCGGCAGCGCGGAGGCTTCGCATCGAAAGGACGGCCGCGGCGTTCCTCCTCGAAGGCAGCGCGGGGGACTACTATCGGGTTTCTTCGGAGCTGGACAAGATCGCCAGCTTCCTCGCAACCGAGGGACCGCGACTCGTGACGATGGACGTCGTCCGGGAGGTCGGCGCGGTCGGAGGGGTGTTCCGCGTTTGGGCGGTGACCGACGCCATCCTCGCCCGCGACACGGCCCGGGCGATCGCGGGACTCCGCCAGGTTCTCGATGCAGGGGACGCGCCCCTGCAGGTTCTCGGCGCTCTGGCCTGGAGGACGCGGGCGATCGTGCAGGCCCGGGCGATGGTCGAGGGGGGCGCCGGCTGGCAGGAGGTGTTCGGAAGCACTCGCGTGTACGGAGAGAAGGACAAGGAAGCGCTCCGGGCCGCGGTGGGCAAGTACTCGCTCGCGGAGGTCGTCGCGTTTCCGGCGCGGCTCCTTCAGGCCGATCGGACGCTCAAGAGCCGGGCGCTCGATCCCCGGAGCGTCCTCGAGACGCTCGTCTCGGATCTGACACGCCCCGCGGGGAGCGCGCACGAGGAAGCACCGTGACTCACCTGCACGAGAAGGTCCTGATCCTCGATTTCGGATCTCAGTACACGCAGCTCATCGCGCGGCGGGTGCGAGAGCTCGGGGTCTTCAGCGAGGTTCTGCCCTTCGAGCGATCCCCGGAAGAGATCCTCCGCGCGAGCCCCAAGGGACTCATCCTGTCGGGAGGTCCGGATTCGGTCTATCGGCCGGGGGCACCACAGATCGACCCGGCGATGTTCTCCGCGGGCATTCCCGTTCTGGGGATCTGCTACGGCATGCAAATCATGACCCAGCGGCTCGGCGGACGAGTGGAGTCCTCGCAGGGCCGCGAGTACGGCCCGGCCGTCGTGGATGTGACCGACGCGTCTTCGCTTCTCTTCCGCGGGCTCGCGACGACGCAGAACGTCTGGGCGAGCCACGGCGACCGGGTGCTGTCGCTCCCCGACGGGTTCCGTTCGAGCGCTTCCTCGACGAACGCGCCCTACGCCGCCGTCGAGGATCGCTCTCGCAAGTTGTTCGGAGTGCAGTTTCACCCGGAGGTCGTGCACACGGAGCACGGCTCCGCAATCCTGCGGAACTTCCTCATGGAGGCGTGCGGCTGCAGGGGAGACTGGACTCTCGCGGGCTTCATCGAGGAGTCGATTCGCGATGTGCGGAGCCAGGTGGGCGACGGTCGCGTCCTGTGCGCTCTGTCGGGGGGAGTGGACTCGGCTGTGATGGCGCTGCTCCTGCACCGCGCCGTCGGCGACCGCCTCACGTGCGTCTTCGTGAACAACGGGGTCCTTCGCAAGGGAGAGGCGGAGCAGGTCCTCAGGGATTTCCGCGACCGGTACCACCTGGAGGTTCGCTATGCCGACGCCGCCGATCGATTCCTCGATCGCCTGCAGGGAATCGACGATCCCGAGCGCAAGCGGAGGATCATCGGTGAGACGTTCATCGAGGTTTTCGAGGAGACGGCTACGGCAGTGGGAACGGTGGAGTACCTGGCTCAGGGGACGATCTACCCCGATCGCATCGAGTCGACATCGGTGCACGGGCCGTCGGCGACCATCAAGACCCACCACAACGTGGGGGGGCTTCCGGACCGGATGCGACTTCGTTTGGTCGAGCCCCTGCGAGATCTGTTCAAGGACGAGGTACGCCGGGTGGGCCGGGAGCTGGGCCTCGATCCGGCGTTCGTCATGCGCCACCCGTTTCCGGGTCCCGGGCTCGCGGTGCGCGTGATCGGATCGGTCACCCGCGAGCGGGTGGAGCTGCTCCAGAATGCCGATGCCATCTTCATGGACGAGCTGCGGGCGAGCGGCCTGTACGACCGCGTCGCGCAGGCGTTCGTGGTCCTTCTCCCCGTTCGGACGGTCGGGGTGATGGGTGACGGAAGGACGTACGACCTGGTCGCCGCGCTACGCGCCGTGGAGACCCAGGACTTCATGACCGCCGACTGGGCGCGTCTTCCCCACGAGTTTCTCGGTCGCGTGGCGAGCCGGATCGTGAACGAGGTCCGCGGAATCAACCGGGTGGTCTACGACGTGACCAGCAAGCCGCCCGGCACCATCGAGTGGGAATGAACCCGGATCTCGAACGGGAGGGGACGAGATGAGCGTCGATGCAGGCGGCTTCGTCCACCTCCACAATCACACGACGTACTCCCTTCTGGACGGGGCCCAGCGACTCGACGAGATGACGGCGCGCGCCGCGCAGGACGGGCAGCCGGCGCTCGCGATCACCGATCACGGAAACCTGTTCGGCGTGCTGGAGTTCGCCCGCACCGCGAACCAGCACGGCATCCAGCCCATCATCGGAATCGAAGCCTACGTGGCGCCCGGTTCGCGGTTCGACCGGGGATCGCAACCTGCCGGCGGAGCCACGAAGAAACCGTACTTTCACCTCCTGCTCCTGGCGGAGAGCTACGCGGGATACAAGAACCTGATCCGGCTCTCGACGGCCGGCTTCCTCGAAGGGTTCTACTATCGCCCGCGTATCGACAAGGAGATCCTGGAGAAGTGCCGGGATGGGATCGTCTGCCTCTCCGCCTGCCTGGCCGGCGAGGTGCCGACGCTGATTCGGACGGGGAGGCTCGACGACGCCCTCCGGACCGCCGGCGAGTTTCGCGACCTGTTCGGGGAGGGGAGGTACTGGCTCGAGCTCCAGGATCATGGAATCGAAGATCAGAAGGTCGTCAACGATGGCCTCGTTCGCATCGCTCGAGATCTGGGCGTGGGGCTGGTTGCCACGAACGACTGCCACTATCTCCTGCCGGACGACCACGCCGCCCACGACGTCCTCGTGTGCATCCAGACCGGCAAGAGCGTGCGCGCCACCGACCGAATCCAGTACTCGCGAGAGCACTACCTCAAATCGGCAGCCGAGATGGCCGAGCGCTTCGCGTGGAATCCGGATGCCGTGAGGAACACGCTGGCGGTGGCGGAGCGATGCCGTTTCGCATTCGACAAGCAGCCGACCCACCTCCCCGAGTTTCCGGTTCCCGAGGGCTACGACCTGAACGGTTACTTCGAGACGGTCGCGCGGGACGGGTTCGAGCGTCGCGCGATCGTCTGGCGTGCCGCGGAGGCCGCCGGGCGCCTGCGCCACCCGATGGAGGAGTACCGAAAGCGGCTCGATCGGGAAATCGCGACGATTCGTCAGGTGGGGTTCGCGGGCTACTTCCTGATCGTGTGGGATTTCATCCGATTCGCTCGGGACAGCGGGATTCCCGTCGGACCCGGGCGCGGCTCCGCCGCCGGCTCGTTGGTGGCGTACTGCATGAGAATCACCGACATCGATCCGGTGGAACACGACCTCCTCTTCGAGCGTTTCCTGAACGCGGAACGAGTGAGCCTGCCGGACATCGACATCGATTTCTGCTTCCGGCGCCGCGAGCGGGTCATCGAATACGTGACGGAGAAGTATGGGAGACCGAACGTCGCGCAGATCATCACGTTCGGCACCATGGCTGCGCGCGCGGTGATCCGCGACGTGGGCCGCGCGCTCGAGATCCCGTACGCCGACGTGGACCGGATCGCGAAGCTGGTTCCACAGCAGCCCGGCGTCGAGGTGACGATCGAGAAGGCCATGCGGGAGGTTCCCGCGCTCAAGCATGCCTACGACACGGATGCGAAGGTGAAGGAGCTGATCGACCTGGGCCGTCGGCTCGAGGGGCTCGTCCGTCACGCATCCACGCACGCCGCGGGTGTCGTGATCGCTCCTCGCCCGCTCGTGGAGTTCGCCCCGCTCCACAAGGGGACGAACGACGAAACGACGACCCAGTTCGCAAAGGACGACATCGAGTCCATCGGGCTGCTCAAGATGGACTTTCTCGGGCTGAAGACCCTGACTCTCATCTCCGACGCAGTGGAGTCCATTGCCGCCGCCACCGGAGAGAGGCCCGACCTGGAGCACATGCCCCTCGACGACCCCGCCGTCTACGATCTCTTCTCCAAGGCGCGCACGACGGGGATCTTCCAGTTCGAGTCCGCCGGGATGCGCGACATCCTGCGACGGCTCAAGCCGGAGCGGTTCGAGGACCTGGTCGCGCTGAACGCGCTGTACCGGCCCGGCCCGATCGGGGGCGGGCTCATCGACGACTTCATCAAGCGGCGGCACGGCAAGGTCAAGGTCGAGCACCCGCATCCGCTCCTCCAGGACATCCTCCGGGAGACGTACGGTGTCATCGTCTATCAGGAACAGGTGATGCAGATCGCCTCTCGCATGGGCGGGTATTCGCTGGGAGAGGCCGACATCCTCCGTCGCGCCATGGGAAAGAAGCAGAAGGAGGTCATGGCGGCGGAGCGCCAGCGTTTCATCGAAGGGGCAACACGGCAGGGAGTGACTGCGGCGGAGGCCGGCAAGGTCTTCGAGCTCATGGAGTTCTTCGCGGGGTACGGCTTCAACAAATCCCACTCCGCCGCGTACGCGATGGTCGCCTACCACACCGCCTGGCTCAAGGCGCATCACCCGGTCCACTTCATGTCGGCTTTGCTCAGCACGGAGAAGGACCACACGGACAAGCTCGTGAAGTACGTGAACGAGTCCCGCGACATGGGGATTCCGGTCCTTCCTCCCGACCTGAACTCGTCCGGTCTCGATTTCACCGTCGAGGGGAACCGGATCCGTTTCGGTCTGTCCGCCATCAAGAACGTGGGAGAGGCGGCGATCCTTTCGGTCCTCGAGGCCCGGGCGCGCGTGGGGCGGTTCCGCTCGCTTCACGACCTCTGCGCCGAGGTGGATCTGCGCCTCGTGAACAAGAGGGTGCTCGAGGCCCTGATCCAGTCCGGCGCCCTGGATTTCGTCGGAGCGCGGCGCAGCCAACTCGCCTCCTCCATCGATTCGGCTCTCGACTACGCGCAGCGACTGCGCGCCGACCGTGAGGCGGGGCAGTCGAGCCTCTTCGAGGCGCTGTCCACCGCGGACGTCACGGATCCGGAACGAGCGCTGCCGGATCTTCCGGACTGGGACGAGAAGACGCGCCTCGGCTTCGAGAAGGCCACGCTCGGGTTCTACGTCACCGGACATCCGCTGGAAAGCCACCGAGCGCTCCTCGGCGATTTCGCCTCTCACTCGACCGCGGCGCTGCGGGAGACGAGTCCGGGAGCCGAGGTGGCCGTGGCCGGAATCGTGACCGAACTGAAGCGGCGGCGCTCCAAGAAGGGGCAATGGTGGGCGACGTTTCAGCTGGAGGACCTGGAGGGCCTCGTGGAGACTCTGGTCTTCCCGAAGGCGTACGAGTCGTGCCAGGCGATGATCGCCGATGACGCGGCAGTCCTGGTGACCGGACGTCTCGACCCCGAGGAGGATCGCGTGAGGATCCTCGCGGACTCCGTGCATCCCCTCGACGGTCTGCGCGAGCGGCACTCCGAGTCGGTTCAGGTGAGGCTCGATGCCTCGGAGTTGGACGCGGATCTGGTGGAGCGACTTCGCGAAGCCGTCGAGCGACATCGCGGGGACAAGGCGCTGTACCTCGAGGTGGTGCAGGCCGGGCGGTATCGTCTGGTCGCTCGGGCGGAGGCGGGGCTTCGGGTCGCCGCCTCTCCCGCGCTCACACGGGCCATCGAGTCGGTCGTCGGTCCCGGGCGGGTCCGATATCGAGCCCGCGAGCTACGCGGGTGAGTCGCTCCGCGGCGCCGCGCTCCGAGGGCGCACGACGGAAACGTGGTGAGACGATGCTGGGAATCGGGAACCGCAACCGGAACTCGCACAACGTCCCGTGTTTTGAAGGAGTGGCGTGCTGGCGAGTTTCGGTTGCTTGAGTGAAAACACATGGGGCCAGCCCCCGGACCCCCGCACCCGCGTACGGTGCAGTCCGGCGGACCGGCCTGCACCTCCCGCGGGTTTTTCATCGCTTTCGGGTGAAGCCCCGAGCTTCATGGACAACTAGAGTGAAAATACCGGGGGCCAGCCCCCGGACCCCCGCACCCGCGTACGGTGCAGTCCGGCGGACCGGCCTGCACCTCCCGCGGGTTTTTCATCGCTTTCGGGTGAAGCCCCGAGCTTCATGGGGAACTTGTATGCAAACACGTGAGCTCCGCCCCCGCGCCCCCGGCTCCCGCGGGAAATGCACGCCGGCGGATCGGCGTGCATTTCCGCGGGACGTTTTCAGCATTTCAGGGGTGACGCCTCGGGCGTCATGGAGGACTGTCCCCGGTTCTTTTCGATTCAGCTCCTCCTCACTTGCCTGTCGCACACCCGTCTTCCGTTGAGGCTGTCCCCTGTGGGTGATAGCATGCGCGTTTCGACCTACGCCGCTTCGATCCGTTCCTCGAAGGCTTCGTGGATCGGTTTCGGAGAATGGGGCGATCGCCCCGGGAGGGACCGTCCATGATCTTTCGAGGCAAGCACAGCTTCACGTCCGAATCGGTGACCGAGGGGCATCCGGACAAGTTGGCGGACCAGATCTCGGATGCCGTTCTGGACGCGATTCTCGCCAGGGACCCCCAGGGACGCGTCGCCTGTGAGACTCTTTTGACCACGGGCCTCTGCCTGATCGCAGGAGAGATCACCACCAAGAGCTACGCCGACATCCCGAGGGTGGCGCGACAGACGATCAAGGAAATCGGATACACGAACGCAGCGTTCGGACTGGACGCGGACTCCTGCGCCGTGGTTTCGACGATCGACGAGCAGTCGTCGGACATCGCCATGGGAGTCGACACGGGCGGGGCGGGCGATCAGGGAATGATGTTCGGATTTGCCTGCCGCGAGACCGACGAGTTGATGCCCCTTCCCATCAGCCTGGCTCACGGACTCGTCCGGAAGCTGAGCGAATGCCGCAAGAGCAGGTTGGTGGACTTCTTCCGTCCCGATGGGAAGTCGCAGGTCACCGTGGAGTACGAGGACGATCGGCCGCTTCGCGTGGATGCCGTGGTCGTGTCGACCCAGCACGAGCCCACGGCGAGCCACGACCGCCTCGAGGAGGCGGTGCGAGAGCTGGTCATCCGGGCGGTCATCCCCGAGCGTCTCCTGGACCGAAAGACCAAGATCTTCGTGAACCCGACCGGGCGGTTCGTGACCGGTGGGCCGCAGGGCGACACGGGGCTCACCGGACGAAAGATCATCGTGGACACCTACGGAGGCATGGGTCACCACGGAGGAGGTGCGTTCTCCGGCAAGGACCCCACCAAGGTGGACCGATCGGCGTCCTACATGGCGCGGCACGTGGCCAAGAACGTGGTCGCGGCGGGACTGGCGGATCGAGTCGAGGTCCAGCTGGCCTACGCCATTGGTGTCGCGGAGCCGGTGTCCGTGCTCGTGCAGCACTTCGGCACGGGGAAGATCCCTGAGGCGCGGCTGGTGGAGCTGATTCGGGAGCACTTCCCCTTGAGCCCCCGAGGGATCATCGATCATCTCGATCTGCGCAAACCGATTTACAGAGCGACTGCGGCATATGGCCACTTCGGACGGAGCGAACCCGGTTTCACCTGGGAGCGAACCCACCTGGCAGACACGCTGCGCGAGCGATCGGGAGTCTGACACGGCTCCGTCGGATCCGTGTTCGGGTTACAACACAGCCGCGGTACGGAGAGTGGATCCCGCGAGTCGCGGCACGAGGCGAGGAAAGGACCAGCATGGCGAGCAAGCGGAGAGGATCGAGCGGACGGGTGCCAGCCCATGATGTCAGAGATCTCGGCCTGGCGCCGAAGGGGCGGGACAGGGTGGAGTGGGCGGACGGCATGATGCCCGTCCTCCGGGGCGTGCGTGAACGCTTCGAGAAGGAGCAGCCGCTCCGGGGACAACGCATCGCGGCCTGTCTGCACGTGACCAGTGAGACAGCGAACCTGGCCCGTGCCCTTCGCGCCGGTGGCGCCCAGGTCGCCCTGTGCGCCAGCAACCCCCTGTCGACGCAGGACGACGTCGCTGCGGCGCTCGTGAGTGAGTACGGTATTTCCACGTTCGCCGTGAAGGGGGAGGACAACCGGAGCTACTACGCTCACATCCGGAGCGTGCTCGAATCGCGCCCCACCATCACGATGGACGACGGCGCGGATCTCGTCTCGAGCCTGCACAGCCAGCACCGAGCGTTTCTCGGCGACGTGCTGGGAGGGACCGAGGAAACCACCACCGGCGTCATCCGACTCCGCTCCATGGCGGCAGAAGGGGTTCTGGAATACCCGATCATCGCGGTGAACGACGCCGTGACGAAGCACTTCTTCGACAACCGGTACGGCACCGGCCAGTCGACGCTGGACGGAGTGCTACGGGCGACGAACGTCCTCATCGCTGGAATGACGGTGGTGGTGGCGGGGTACGGGTGGTGCGGCAAGGGGATCGCGATGCGCGCTCGAGGACTCGGGGCGCAGGTGATCGTATGCGAGATCGACCCCGTGGCGGCTCTCGAGGCGACCATGGACGGCTTTCGCGTCATGCCGATGGCCCGGGCGGCGCGGGAGGGAAGGCTGTTCGTCACCGTGACGGGAAACAAGGGTGTGATCCGGAGGGAGCATTTCGAGGTGATGCCGGACGGCGCCATCGTGTGCAACTCCGGGCACTTCAATGTCGAGGTGGACATTCCCGCGCTCGAGAAGATGGCGAGGTCCCACCGCCTGATCCGGGAGTTCGTCGGTGAGTTCGTTCTGCGGGACGAAAGGCGGATCTACCTCCTCGCCGACGGGCGTCTCGTGAATCTCTCCGCCGCCGAGGGACACCCCGCGTCGGTGATGGACATGAGCTTCGCGAACCAGGCACTCTCGTGCGAGTACATGGTGACCCATCACCGTTCGCTGGGTCGCAGCGTGCTTCCCGTTCCGCGGGAGATCGACCAGCGGGTCGCCCGGCTCAAGCTTCGAAGCATGAAGGTGTCCATCGATCGGCTCAGCCCGGAGCAGAAACGGTACCTCGGGTCGTGGAGCGAGGGAACGTAGCTCGGCGGGGCGGCGCCTCCCGTCGGTCGTGGCGGCCACCCGAATCAGCCGTGCGGTCGAGGGCTCCCTCGAGGGTGGAATCGCGTTGAGCGATGTGGGAATCGAAGCTTCGGATCGACCGGGTCGGGTCGGGATTCGATCTTCCGGGAAGCGGGCGGCCGTGTCCATTCTCGCGCTGGGTCTGCTCTGGGCCGCGGCCGGCGTGCGGACTCTGGATCCTGCCCTGGAGGTCGGTGTCCTAGGAAGCCCGCTCCTCCGCTCCCTCGTGTTCGAGACCGAGCGCTCCTGGGTGTTGGCTCCCCCGGGCCTCCTGGCGCTGACGAGGTACCCGCGCGTCGCCGTGGAGCTTCCGCTCCCGCAGGCCGAAGAGGCGATGCTGGCGGGGCCGAACGGGTCGCGCTTCGGGTTTCGCGGACAGGCCACGGTTCAGCTTCGCCCCGAGCGCTGGCGGATGGCGCACGATTCGTCCGCGGGGAAGGGTCTGTCCGGAGTGCTCCTGAACGCCGCGCGCGCCGCCGGAACGCGGATGACGTCGGGCGCCCTCCAAGGGGAGAGCCAGCGGCCGGCCCTCGCGAGGGAATTCGAGACGACGCTCTCGGAGGAGCTCGAACGGCGCGGAGTCGATCTGCGGAGGCTCAACTTCGGCTCGCTGGATTTTCTCACGGTCCCAGCCGGAGTTGCGCCGCCTCCGGCGACGGAGACGAGACTCCTGGTGGTGGGGCTCGACGGAGCGGACTGGGCGATCCTGGACCCTCTCCTGACGAGCGGGAGGATGCCCAACCTGGCACGCTTGATCGAGCGCGGAACGCGGGCGAAGCTCCTGACCATCAGTCCGATGCTTTCGCCGGTGGTCTGGACGACCGTGGCCACCGGTGTAGAGCCGAGCCGTCATGGAATCCTCGATTTTCTCGTGCAGGACGCGGGAGGTGGACCGGGGCAGCCCGTCACGTCGGTCCAGAGGAAGGCCGCGACGGTTTGGGACGTTCTGTCCAGCGCCGGGGTCCACGTGGGAGTGGTGGGCTGGTGGGCCACCTGGCCCGCGGAGCCGGTGAAGGGATACCTCGTCACGGATCGCATCGCGTACCAGCTCTTCGGCTTCCGATCGGACTCCGGCCAGGCGGAAGGCAAGACGTGGCCTCCGGAGTTCTACGACGAGATCCGCCCCCGGATCGTGTCGCCGAACGACGTTTCCTGGAGCCGAGTCCAGCAGTTCCTCGACGGCTCTCGTCGGCAACGAGAGGAATTCGACGACGAGGAGCAGAGGCTCCTGGACGACTTCCGCACCCTCCTGGCCTCGGGCGAGTCGTACAAGAACGCCGCGCTCCTCGCATCCTCTCGATTTCACCCGCAGCTCGAGGCGATCTACTTCGAGGGAACCGACACCGTCGGCCATCTGTTCATGTCGTACCGCCCCCCCTTGCGGCCCGGTGTCGACCCACGTCGCTTCGAGTCGTTCCGGTTTCTGGTGGACCGCTACTACGAGATGATCGACCGGTATCTCGGAGAGATCCTCGAGGGACGCGGGGACGAATGGACCGTCATGGTCCTCTCGGACCACGGCTTTGCCACCGATACCACGCGCCCGCTGACCACTGACTCGCGCATCGGACACGGGCCCGCCGCCGACTGGCATCGGAAGTTCGGAGTGCTGGTCCTGTCGGGCGCGCACATCCGTTCCGGCGTGCGTCTCAGCGAGACGAGCGTATACGACATCGCTCCCACGATCCTCGCGCTTTTCGGCCAGCCCGTGCCGACATCCTGGCCAGGCCGTGTCCTGGGCGACGCGGTGGACCCTTCGTTCCTGCAACGCCACCCTCTCCGATTCCGTGCCGACGACCCGGCACGCAGCGAACTGGCCGCAGGAGAGGGCGCTCTTGCCGACCCGGCCGGTGCGGCGCTGCGCGAGAAGCTCAAGAATCTCGGATACATCTCGAGCGGCGACGCCGGGCAAGTCTCGGTGACTGCTGCGAACAACGCCGGCGTCGCGCTCATGGCGGAAGGGAAGTTCGCGGAGGCCGTGGAGCAGTTCCGGCGAGGGCTCGCGAACCAACCCCGTCAGCCGAACCTGCTCGTGAATCTCGGTCTCGCGCTGCGGGGACAGGGGAAGCGCGAAGAGGCGAAGGCACAGTTCGAGGCCGCGATGGAGTTCCCCATTGCCCGCCGTGCCGCCGGCCACCAGCTCGCGCAGATCGCATTCGAGGCGGGGGAGTACGCCAAGGCGGAGCAACAGTTGCGAAGGGTCCTGGAGGAGGAGCCCCACGCCTCGGAGATCCGCAACACGCTCGGCCTGGTGCTCGAGAAACGCGGGACGCTCGAGCGAGCGGAATCCGAGTATCTTCGAGCATCTCAGGACGATCCCAACGCATCGCAGCCGAGGAGCAACCTGGGAAATCTGGCGAAGAACCGAGGTGATCTGGCGGGCGCCGAATCGTGGTACCTGAAGGCGATCGATGCCGATCCCTACTTCATGGGTGCGTACAACAACCTCGCCTTGGTCTACCAGGAGCGCGGAGAGATGCAGAAGGCCATCGACCTCTACGCGAAGGCGCTGGCGAAGGCACCGCGAAACGCCGTGGTCATGAACAATCTGGCGAGCCTGTACTACGCGCAGGGGGATCTCGACGAAGCCCGCCGACTCTGGGAGCGGGCCGTCCAGGCCGATCCGGCCTACCCATCGCCGCTGAACAACCTCGCGGGGATCGAGATCTCGACGGGAAACATGGAAAAGGCGGAGTCGCTTCTTCGAAAGGCACTCGAGCTCGATTCGAGCTACGGGGATGCCCGGATGAACATGGCCTTGCTTCGGCGCACGCAGGGACGGCCGGACGAGGCCCGGGAGGAGTTACGGAAGGCCGCGGAGGACGCCCGCTCCAGAGTGAGCGCGCTGACCCAACTCGGGATCCTCGAGCTCCAGGAAGGGAGCGCAGAACGCGCCATCGTGTTTCTCCGCGAGGCGCGCAGCGGTAGCCCCAGGGATCGAAATCTCCTGAACGCTCTGGGAGAAGCCTACTCTCGCGCTGGGAAGCCCCGAGAGGCTGCCGAAGCCTGGAGGGCTTCGCTGGCGATCGAGCCGGCTCAGCCGGAGCTTCGGAGAAGGCTCGAGTCGCTCTCCGGGACTCCGTGATCGCCGAAGATCCGAGACGCGGTCACGTCTTCACGTAGAGGAGCAGATACACGCCGAGAAAACCGTACAGGATGTTGGGAGCCCACGCAGACAGGACCGCGGGAACCACGGTCTCGAGCCCCAGAGCGTTGAACACCGCGAGCGTGGCCCAGTAGACGATCGCCAGGCCGAGAGAGACGCCTACCGCGTACAGAGACCCGCTCCGACCGATCCGGAAGGCAAACGGCAACCCGAGCAACAGCATCACGAGCGGGGTGAAGGGGAGAGACAGCTTCGCGAAGTAGCCCACTTCGAACCTCGTGGTGTCGTAGCCGCTTCTCCTCAGACTGGAAATCTGATCCTTCAGTTCCCTCAGGCTCAACTGCTCGGGCAGGTCGTTTCCCAGGGCGAGGGTGGTCTCGTGACGGGAGAAGTTCTCCGGCGGGTCGACCTCCGCGTCGTTCGTCCTCTCCCAGGGGTGCAGCGTACCGGGTGGACCGTTCTCGGGGAAGCTGCGCTGCCAACCTCGGGCGAGCTGCCAGGAGTCTCCGTTCCAGCGCGCGGTCGCCGCGAAGCGATGGTCGAGAATGCGGAGCTTCTCCGAATCGAGAGTGAAGACGCTGAGCCCCTGGAACATCTCGTGCTCCTGATCGTAGAGCCGGTACTGGTACAGTCGGTTTCCGCTCCCGAATGACCAGTGTCCCCCCGGAGAGTGGCCGTACGAGCGGGGTGGCCGGTTGAAGATGAGATCCCGGGTTTCCTGGGCCTTCCGATTCGTCACCGGCGCGATCTGGTCCTGGATGAGGAAGAGCAGCACGCAGATCGCTGAGGTGCAAAGGACCACCGGGACGGCCGCCCGTCGAACGCTCATGCCCGCTGCCTTCAGAGCCGTCATCTCGCCGCGCCTCGAGAGAACGGTGAACGTCGTCACGCCTGCCACCAGGCAAGAAACCGGGAGCACGAACTGCAGCATCCCGGGGGCAAAGTACGCGAAGTAGCGCGCGACGAGGATCAGCGGCCGCCGGTTCTGAACCACTCCATCCAGGAGACCCCTCAGCTCGACGAGTGCGTAAATGAGGTAGGTGCTGGCGAGGGCGAGCGCGAGAATCCGGAGGTACCCGCGAACGAGGTATCCGTCCACCAGCGCCCCCCATCGTCGCTGAGGTCGGTCGAACGAGCGTTCCGTGGCGGAGTCGTCCCGACGACCTCCGCCGATCCAGCGCCCGTACGGGACCTTCGGCGAGGCGATCGACCGCGCGGCCCTCGTGAGGAGTCCGATGAACCGGGAGCGGTCCGCTGCAACACCTCGCATTCGCGCGATGCCGGAGAGGAACCAGGCGAGCATCAAGAGGTTGGCCGCCCAGACGCCGAGGAAGATCGGGATGCGTCCGCGAATCGCCTGGTCGCGGCTCACGGTGAAGACGATCCAGTAGGCGAAGATCACGGCCATGCTCAGCGCGAATCCCGCGCCCTTCCCCGATCGGACCCGGGTAATCCCCAGCGGAACTGCCAGGAGCGCGAACAGAAGAGACGCCAACGGCAGCGCGAGGCGCTGATGGATCTCGGTGTGCACACTGCGAAGTCGAAACGGCTTCAAGATCGGGTCCGTTTCCGTCGCCGCGACCTGAAGCTCGGCCAGCAACGCACGTGTCCCCATGTCCTGAACGGTCCGGCTGGCAGGAGCCGCCCGCAGCGCCTTCATGAAGTCAGGTGGAGCGAATTCCAAGACATAACGGCCAAAACGGCTCACCAGGTAGCTCTCCGGGGCCGCGACGCGGAACGAGTGCAGAATCCCGTCTTGGAGATCCAGCCGAAGGCTGCCCGTTCCGTCGGACGTGGACGTGAGCTCACCTCGCCGGGCCAGGATGATGCTCTCCGAGGCGCCGGCGGGAGTCCCGGGCTGGTAGATGAACACTCCCGTGAGCTGTCCGCTGCTGCCCGCCGGGATCTCGCTCACGTAGAGCACGGCCCCCGGAAGGTCGTCGTAGAACACACGGGACCGGAGGTCTGCTGCGAGATTCGACGAGAAGTAGACCTGGCCCATCAGGTCGCGGACCGCGTGGTTCGCGAGAGGAGTCAGCTCCGAATAGACCACGAACGCCATCATCGACGCGAAGAGCCCATGGAGCAGGGCCGGCCTGAGGAGGAGCTTCGGACCGACCCCGAGCCCCTGCATGGCCACCCATTCGTGGTCCGCCGACAGGCGCCCGACGGCGATCATCGTTCCGAGAAGCGTGGCCATGGGAATTGCGTAGACGAGGATTCTGGGAATCGAATAGAGAAAGAGGCGCAGCACCAGATCCCAGGCGAGGTTCCTGGAAATGGCCTTCTGCGCGATGAGGAAGAACTCGTTCATCATCAGCGTGAACGTGTAGAGAACCAGAGCCAAGCCGGAGGCGACGGCCAGCTCTCCGAGCACGTACAGGAACAGCCGACGAGATCGGAACATCGCGCGAAGTCTAGTGTACTGCCTCGGAAATTGCCCCAAGACGCAACGTCGTCGCACGCCGCCCCGCACATCACGTGATCCAGCACGTTCAGGCGCCTGTCCCGCTGGACGGCGACGCGGCGATTCTGTGCTCAGGAGGTTTGATGCGCGAGACCACAGCAGCGGAAGTCGCGGAGCGATCAGGGAACGCTGGCACCGGCAGGCAGGCAGCTAGGCGGCTCCTCGCGGGGGTCGCAATCGGCCGAATGTGGCGAATCGGCGTCTCCCCACGGTAAACGCCAAACGTCCGATAAGATACATTATGTCAACTGGAGCGAGCCAGAGGCACGGCCGCCCCATTTGACGACGTCTACCCCGCCTGCACGCCCGGCCACTCGATCGGGGCCGAGCCGTGCCCCTCTCTCGAGCCCGTCGCGTCGCGCCCAGCCACCTCCGCCTCAGGGCCGCCGCCGGGGTGCGGATCGCCTTCGGACTTCAGGAGGGTCTCCAAGACCTCTCTCAGCGCCTGAATGAGATCGTTCCGATGCACCTCGGACTTCTCGAATCGAACACTGAATCGAAACGCATCGTTCTCGGGTCGGTAGCGGAAAACGAAGTTCCTGGGTCGCGAGCGACGCCCCGTTTCCCGCTGGCCGAACCGTCGCGCGTCGTCACGCGTAAAGCCTTCCCCGGTGATCTTGTCGATCAGCCCGTGCATCTCATCCACGCTCTCCTGCCGGACGATCTGAAGGAGCATCGACTTGCTGGAGATGTCGGCACGCCGACATCTCTCCTGGACGTCCTCCGGCATCCGATTCAGGCTCAGAGCCTCGGTGATCACTGGCCGTGACTTCCCCAGCTTCCGAGCGATCTCCTCGTGCGTGTAACGAAACTGCTCGGCGAGGTTGTGAATCGCAGCCGCCTCCTCAAAGGCCGAAAGGTCCTTCCGCTGCAGGTTCTCGATGAGCGAGATCTCGAGCATTCCGCGAGAATCGACATCCACCTCGATACAAGGAACGTGCAGGAGACCGGCGATCTTGGCCGCCTGATACCTGCGCTCGCCGGCAATGATCTGGTAACGGCCGTCGTGGCTGCGAACCAGGATCGGTTCGAGAATTCCCTTTTCCTTCACCGAAGCCACCATCTCGCCCAGGTCCCCGAAGTCCTTTCTTGGTTGATGGGGATTCGGCTCGATCCGATCGATCTCGATCAGGCGCCCGACGGAGTCGGTTCGCTCGGACGTGATGACGTCGACGTAGTGGCTGTCGTGGCGCATTCGCTTCTCGGGGGGCAATCCTCGTATCTTAGACACGGCCAATGACCTCCTCGGAGAGACTGTAGTACTCGATCGCCCCGGACGAGCTCGGCGCGAACGTGAAGATGCTCTGCCGGTACGCGGGGCTCTCCTCCAGCCGGATGCTCTTCGATATCGTCGTGCGGAACACCTTGTCACCGAACACTTCTCGAATCTGCTGCACGATATCTCGCGCGAGGATCGTTCGACGGTCATGCAGGGTCACGACGACCCCGAGGAATCGCAGATCCGGATTCGGTCGGGCGCGGATCTTCTCGTAGGTTTCCAGCAGATCGTCCGTTCCCTCGAGTGCGAAGTACGACGACTGGATCGGAACGAGAAGGTGGCTCGCGGCCACTAGTGCATTGACCGTCAGGATCCCCAGCGTGGGCGGAGTGTCAATCACGATGTACTCGTAGAGATCCCTGATCGGCTCCAGCTTGTCGCGTAGCCGGAAGTGGCTGTCGAACTCCCCCATCAGCTTCGCATCGGCCTTGGCGAGGGAGATTCGTGCACCGAGAATGTCGAGCTCATCGTGAGCACTGGGCCGAATGACCTGCTGCGCGGTCACCTGAGGATCCACGAGGAGTTCGTACATCGAGTGCTGGAGCGACTGTGGATCGATGAACGACAAGGTCGCATTCGCCTGTGGATCCAGGTCGACCAGCAGTGTCTTGACCGACTTCTGAGCGAGGGCTGCGGCGAGGTTGATCGAAGTCGTCGTTTTCCCAACCCCGCCTTTTTGATTGGCGATCGCGATGATCATGGCCGCCATGGGTCGCACCCGTGAGGTCGCGGAGCTTGGTGTCGAGCGCCGCGCCGGAACTGGCCTTGACGAGTACCACCACCGGATGTTGGGGTTTCAGAGCCCAACAGCCCGAGATTTGGTGTTCCTCGCCAGTAGCTCGGGGTGGAGTGTAGCGGCAGGGTCGTCGTGGTGTCAATCCCACGGTGAACACGGTGTCCACTGGAGGAAGGTGGCAAGAATTTCCGCGAGTCAGCGCAGTTTCTCAGGAGCGTCCGCACGGGGCGGGCGCCCCGACACCTCCGGAAGAAACAGCCCAACCGGAGCGATGCCGGTCCGCCGGCGTCGCGGAGGGCGGGAGTGGGGGTTCGGGGGCAAAGCCCCCGAGCATCTGTTTCTTAAGAGCGGCCGCACGGGGCGGGCGCCCCGACACCTCCGGAAGAAACAGCCCGACCGGAGCGATGCCGGTCCGCCGGCGTCGCGGAGGGCGGGAGTGGGGGCTCGGGGGCAAAGCCCCCGAGCATCTGTTTCTTAAGAGCGGCCGCACGGGGCGGGCGCCCCGGCAGCTCCGGAAGAAGAAAGCCCAACCGGAGCGATACAGGTCCGCCGGATTCGCGGAGGGCGGGAGTGGGGGTTCGGGTCCGAAGCCCCCGAGCATCTGTCTCTCGAGAGCGATTGCGACGACTGTCGGCAAGGACGAGGACGGGGTTCGAATCGGGGCGACCCGACTCGACGTCACATCTCGTACTTCCCGAGCTCCTCCGGATCCACATGCTCGAGCCAACGGCGGAGCCGCTCGGTCTCGTCGGGCTCCCGATCATCCGCACTCACGGAGGAACGGTTCAAAACGGTTTCCTCGACGAAAATGGGCACATCGGAGCGCAACGCCAGAGCCATCGCGTCGCTGGGCCGGGCGTCGATCGAGAGACTCTCTCCATCGCGCTCGATGTGGATCGTCGCGTAAAACGTGTTGTCCTTCAAGTCCGTGATGACCACGCGGACCACGCGTGCCCGCAGGGTTTCGATGACGTTCCTCAAGAGGTCGTGAGTCATCGGGCGCGGGGACTCGATCTTCTCCAGTTGCATCGCAATCGCGTTGGCCTCGAAGATGCCGACCCAGATCGGCAGAACGGCATCGCCTTGCGGGTCCTTCAGGACGATGATCGGCATGCTCGACACCGGGTCGATCATCAGACCCTTGACTCGCATCTGGACAGGTGCGCTCACGTACACCTCTGCGGGTCGCACACCTCGTGGTCCCCTCGACACGCGAAGGCAATATATATGTGCTGGACGGCGGCGGTCAAGGCTTCTCGTCGACCCGCTCGCCTCGCAGAGCGAACGCCGATGCGGAGACGATACGAAGTCGCTCCATTCTCCCCGGGGCCGAAGAACCCCCGAAATTCACGATTCGGTTCTCGGGGGTTCGCCCGGTCCACGCGTGTTGGTCTCGCTTGCTTCGGCCATCCACCAGAATCTCGATCTCGCGTCCGACCCAGCGGAGGTTTCTGCGCGACTGGATCGCTCGCTGGCGCTCCTGGAGTTCGGCCAGCCGATCGAGCTTCTCCTTCGCGCAGATCGGGTCGTCGAGACCCGCAGCCGCCGTTCCCGGGCGGGCCGAGTAGGTGAACGAGTACACCGTATCGTACTGGACTTCGTCCAGGAGAGAGAGCGTTTCGGCGAACGCCTCTCGCGTCTCCACGGGAAATCCGACGATCACGTCGGTTCCGAAGCAGATCCCTGGGATCCTCCGTCGAAGATCATCCACCCGGCGCAGGTACCCCTCCCGATCGTATCCGCGTTTCATGGACCGGAGTACCGCGCTGGATCCCGATTGCACAGGGAGATGGAGGTACGGACAGACCTTCGGATACGCAACCGCCATGGCGTCCACGAGGCGATCGGTCATCTGTGCCGGGTGAGAGGTGGTGAATCGGATCCGATCGATGCCGTCGAGTTCGGACGTGGCGACGAGGAGATCCGCCAGCGTGCGCCCGAACCGATCCCGGTACGCGTTGACCGTTTGTCCCAGGAACTCCACCTCTCGGAACCCGCGGGACGCGAGGTCGCGGACTTCCGCGAGAATGTCCCCGAGGGTGCGGCAAATTTCCGGACCCCGGGTTCTCGGAACCACACAGAACGTGCATCGGTGATTGCAGCCCTCGACGATCGTGACGTACGCCCTTCCTGCGCCGAGCCCCTCGCGCCGGATCCGATCGAACGGCAGGCGAATCGAATCGTCGCGAATTTCCGTGTCGAGCACGCGAATCGGCTCGGCACCGGGAGCTCGCAAACGGTCCAGCGCTCCGACGACGGTTCCCGTCGCCCTCGGGCCGATCACGAGATCCACGTACGGTGCTCGTTCGAAGATCCGATCTCCCTCCTGCTGAGCGACGCATCCGCAAACGCCCAGCACGAGGTTCGGGTTCCGATGCTTGAGGGCGCGCAGGCGACCGAGCTCGGAGAAGACCTTCTCTTCGGCCTTCTCCCGAATGGCACAGGTGTTCAGCAGGAGGACGTCGGCATCGCGAGGGCCCGCAGCTCGATCGTAACCCTCGTGATCGAGGGTGCCCGCGAGCTTCTCGGCGTCGTGCACGTTCATCTGACATCCCCACGTCAGGATGTAGTACGAGCGCCGCGCTGCTCGCCCCGTGTCTTTTTCGAACTCGCTTCCGCTCATTCGCTCCTCAGAATCTCTCTCTGAGCTTGCGCCAGCTTTCCGCCAGATTCTCCGGCAGGACCCGAGTCTCTCCCAGGACGGTCATGAAGCTCGTATCCCCGGACCATCGAGGCACCACGTGCACGTGGAGATGATCGGCGATCCCTGCCCCGGCACAGGCTCCCAGGTTCATTCCGATGTTGATTCCGTGGGGCCGATAGACCTCTTCGAGCACTTCTTCCGCTCGGGTGGCAAGATCGAACATCTCTCGGCGACTCACCTGCTCCAGCGCCGACAGCCGAGCGGCGTGACGGTACGGCACCACCATCAGGTGAGCCGTGTTGTACGGATAGAGGTTCAACACGAGATAGTTGTGGTCCGCCCGCGCCACCACGAAGGCGTCCGCATCCCGATCCGGATCGCAGGCGCCGAGCCGGCAAAGGACGCACTCCGCCTTGGCCGGGGACGAACTCACATACGCGTACCGCCATGGAGTGAAGAGGAAGTCCATGGGAGCGCCTGGTCAGACGGTACCGGCCGGATCCACCCGCCGTGCGTCTGCGGCGTCCCACATCTTCTCGCCGGAACCGTTGATCACGTCCTTGAGTTCCTTGCCCGGCTTGAAATACGGAATTCGCTTCGACGGCACATCCACCCGGTCCCCGGTTTTCGGGTTCCTTCCCAGGCGAGAGCGACGCCTTCGCACGCGGAAACTCCCGAAGCCTCGAAGCTCGATCTTGTCGTCCTTCTGGAGGGCGTCGATGATGGACTGGAATAGCGTATTGACGACGATCTCGGCATGCCGCTTGCTGAGACTCGACACCCTGACGACTTCCTCGACCAGATCGGCCTTGGTCATCGCTCCCCTCCGCCCCCCAGGGGACGTCGAGCGGACCGCTCCCGCCCCGTCTCCCCGGCCGGCGTCCGTCAGTTCTGCGGCTCGTCGGAGTCCGGGTCTTCACCGGTCCGTCGGAACATCTCGGGGTCCATCAGGTCGCCCAGGGTGGCGCTCCCATCGCCTTCCTGTCCCTGACGGTAGGGGTGAAACGCCTCTTCTCCAGGCTCGTCCAAAGCCGCCTTGATCGACAATCCGATCTTTCTTTCCACCGGGTCCATCTTGATGATCTTCAGGCGAACCTCTTGCCCTGCCGAGAAGTGATCCTCCGGCTTTTCGATCCGCTCCCTGGCCATCTCCGAAACGTGAACGAGCCCCTCCACCCCCTCGAACAGCTCCACGAACGCTCCGAAGTCTGCGAGACGGACGATCTTGCCCGTGAGGAGGTCGCCGACGCCGTGGGTTCGGAAGAAATCCTCGAGCACGTTGGGCTGGAGCTGTTTGATGCCGAGAGACAGCCTCTGGTTCTCGGAGTCGATCTTCAGAATGAGCGCCTCGACGTCGTCACCCTTTTTCAATATCTCGCTGGGGTGCTTGATCCGCCTCGTCCACGAAAGATCGGAGATATGCACGAGTCCGTCGATCCCCTCTTCAACCTCGACGAACGCGCCGAAGTCGGTGATGTTCCGCACCTTACCGTGAATTGTATCCCCGACCCGGTACTTCGTGTCGATCATGTCCCATGGGTTCGGCTCGGTTTGCTTCAATCCCAGCGAGAGTCGCTTTCCCTCCTGGTCGATCTCGAGCACCACGCACTCGATCCAGTCGCCCACGTTGAGTATTTTGGACGGGTGCTTCACCCGCTTCGTCCAAGACATCTCCGAAACGTGCACCAGGCCCTCGACTCCCTCTTCGACTTCCACGAACGCGCCGTAGTCTGTGAGGCTGACGACCTTCCCGCGGATCCGAGTCCCGGGAGGGAACTTTGCCGCGGCGGTTTCCCAAGGGTCGAGCTGCAGCTGCTTGAAGCCCAGGGAGACGCGCTCTCGCTCTCGATCGAACTTGAGGACCACGACGTCCACCTCGTCGCCGATCTGAAACTTCTCCGACGGGTGGTTGATTCGTCCCCAGGCCATGTCGGTGATGTGAAGGAGTCCGTCGATCCCCCCGAGATCGACGAACGCCCCGTACTCGGTCAGGTTCTTGACGATGCCCCGGATGATCTTGCCCTCGGCGAGATCCTCGAGCGTCTTTTTCTTCTTTCCCGCGTTCTCCTCGTCGAGGACCGCCTTGCGCGAAAGCACGATGTTCCCGCGGCGCTTGTTCACCTTGATCACGCGCATCTTGAACGTTTGGCCCCGGAGTGAATCGAGGTTTCTCAACGGGCGCACGTCGACGAGTGATCCCGGCAGGAACGCCGGCAGCCCGATATCGACTTTGAGGCCGCCCTTGATCCGGTCGACGACTCGACCGGCGATGGGCTCCCCGGTCTCGTACGCTCGCTCCACCTCGTCCCAGATCCTCATCTTCTCGGCCTTGTCCTTCGAGAGGACCACGTATCCGTCTGCGTTCTCGCTCTTCTCGAGAAGGACGTCCACCCGGTCTCCGACCTTGACGGCCAGCGAACCGTCCGGTTGACGGAACTCCTCGACTTCGATCACTCCCTCAGACTTGTAGCCGATGTCAACGATCACTTCTTTGTCGAGGATCTTCAGGACTTTCCCGGTGACGACTTCCCCCTCTTTCAACGCCTTGAGGCTGGCTTCCCATCGATCCAGCGCTTGGCCAAAATCCGCCGCGTCGTCGAGATCGTCGAGGGTCTCCTCCGGGAGCGTGGGCTCGTCGGAAGGCGTCGCTCCAGACTGGTCGAGGCTTTCTCCTGCCGTCTTGTCGTCCGGCTCGTCTCGCGGGGTCTGCTGCTGCGTGTCCATACTGCGGATTCGTACCTCCCATGGGTGAGTCCGGCCGCCGCTCGGACGGAAACGGACACCCTTGATCCCGGGCCGGAAACATCCCGAGTCGCCGCCGATCACACGAGATCGCGCCGAAGAAGATCGAATGGTAGAGAAACCCACCGGGCGTGTCAAGAAGAATCGCGTTTTCAGGGGATTAGGTCGCTCCGGGAGCACCCCGTCGGGCGTCCGCCCGCTTTCCCGCGGCTCTCGCGACCCGTCTCAACCGCTCCACCTCCTCGGCTCGAAGAGCGCGATAGGCGCCGGCAGGCAACCTCCCGAGCTCCACTCCGCCGTAGCGGATCCTTCGAAGTCTGGAGACCGGATGCCCGACCGCATCGAGCATGAGTCGGACCTGATGCTTGCGGCCTTCGCGAACCGTGATCTCGATCCAGGCGTTCTCGCCGCCCCGAGCAATGGCGGCCTCGGCAGGGAGAGTCCGTTTCCCGTCGAGGACGACTCCCCGCGTGAGTCGTGCGAGGGCCTCGCCGCTCGGAACGCCCCGGACTTTCGCGAGATAGGTCTTCTCGACGCCCTGACGCGGATGCATCAACGAATTCGCCAGATTCCCGTCGTTCGTGAGCAGGAGCAGGCCCTCGGTGTCGAAATCCAGCCGACCCACCGGGTAGACGCGCACCCTGACGTCTCGAACCAGGTCACGCACGGTGGGTCGCCGCTCCGGGTCCCTCAGCGTCGTCACGTAGCCGCGGGGCTTGTTCAGAAGGAGGTAGACGGCACGGAAACGGTCGAGGCGAAGCCGCTTGCCATCGACTCGGATGGAGTCCCGATCGGGGTCCACGCGGGTTCCCAGCTGCATGACCGTTCGGCCGTTCACCTCGACCTGTCCGGCGAGGATCAAGACCTCCGCAGCCCGTCGGGACGAGACTCCCGCCCGGGACAGCACTTTCTGCAGCCTTTCGCTCACTCTTCCTCGGAACGATCCGTCGGCGCGACCGGATCCGTCTCCTCCCAGGGGGGCGCCTGCGCATCCGTCGCGGCGAGGGCTGCCGCCACCGGTTCGGAGATCGGCCCCTCGACTTCGCCGGCGTCTCCGATCAGTTGCTGGAAGTCGTCGATCGGCGGGAGATCCTGCAGGCTGTCGATTCCGAAGTGAACCAGGAACTGCCGCGAGGTTCCATAGAGCATCGGGCTTCCCACGACCTTTTTCTTGCCCAGAATGCGGATCAGCCTCTTGTCGACGAGGCTCTTCAGCGAGGCCGACGAATCGACTCCACGGATCGCCTGGATCTCGGGAGCGGTGACGGGCTGACGGTAGGCGATGATCGCGAGGGTCTCCAGCGCCGCGGAAGAGAGCCGCGTTCGGTTCCTCTGCCGGAAGAACTGGCGAACCCAGGGACCCACCTCCGGGCGAGTGGCGAGGCGGACTCCCCCTGCCACCCGCTCGAGCCTCAGCCCGCCCCCTCGGCGGCGATACTCCTCGTCGAGAGTGTCCAACGCTTCCTCGATCACGCGGGGGTCCATTCCGCCCAGCGCCTCCGCGATTTCCCGGGCGGGCACCGGCTCGCCTGCCGCGAACACCACCGCGTCGAGGACCGCGACGAGGACATCCTCGGGGGGCTGTGCGTTCTCGTTCCGCCTCAACTCCAGCCCTCCGGTTGGCCACCGTCCGCGCCCGGGACCCTCTCTTCGGTAACCGGCGACTCCGCCCCCGAATCCCCCGCGATCCGCCCGTCTGGCTCGTCCCGTAGAGCGATCCGGATCGCCCCGAGTCGCATCCGCTGAAACGCGAGGATGATTCGGAGTCGGACCAACTCCAGGACGGCGAGAAACGTGGCGATTCTCTCGAGCCGCGTCGGCAACGCGCTCAGAAGATCCATCAGGTCCAGGGACGAGCGCTCCTCGAGTTGGTCGATCAGCCAGGAGATCTTGTCCGCCACGGACACGTCGTCCCGCCGCAGGTGGAGACGAACCTCGTCATCGAGTCGTCCCAGCACGCCGCGAAAGGCGGCGATCAAATCGAAGAGATCCACCGCAAGGATCTCCTCACCGCTGAATTCGGCGGGAATCCGGCCATCCTGAGTGAACACCAGGGCCTGAGCCGAGTCCAAGGCGTGGAGGTTCTCCGCCGCCTGCTTGTAGCGCTGGTACTCGAGGAGCTGCTTCGCCAGATCCGTTCTGGGATCCTCTCCGGTCTCTTCCGGCGAGGCGGGATCCGGCGGCAACAGCATGCGGGATTTGATGTGCATGAGCGTCGCTGCCATGACGAGGTATTCGCCCGCGATCTCGAGGTTCAGGTCGCGCATCACGTCGAGGAAGTCGTTGTACTGTCGCGTGATCTCGACGATGGGGATGTCCGTGACGTCCACCTCGTTCACCCGCACCAGGTGCAGCAGGAGATCGAGCGGACCCTCGAATCCGTCGAGCCGGACCCGGTAGATCTCGGATCCTGCGACCGACCCGGTCGCGTCGGGGGTGTCCATGGTTCCGCCGCTCATCCGATCCGCATCGCGGCACGAACCTCCGCCATGGTCCCGCGGGCGACATCGCGCGCGCGGTCCGCCCCCTGGCTCAGAATTCGATCCACGGCCTCGGGATCCTCTTGCAGCTCCAACCGGCGCGCCGCGATCGGGGCGAGGCGAACCCGCAGGTTGTCGCGCAAGACGGCCTTGCAGTCTCGACAGCCGATCCTCGCCGTCCTGCAACCGTCGGCCGCCCAGGCGAGTTGATCCGCCGACGAGAAGATGCCGTGATTCGCGTACACCGGGCAGACTTCCGGGTTTCCGGGAACGTGCCGATGGGTCCGCTGCGGGTCGGTCAGGTAGGAATCCACTTTGCGGGCCACGGTTTCCGGGGAATCGCCCAGGAAGATCGCGTTGCCATAGGACTTGGACATCTTGCGACCATCGGTTCCCGGAAGGCGCGGCGCGTGGGTCAGCTTCGGCTGAGGCTCCGGGAAGACGTCCCGGAACGCATGGTTGAACCGACGGGCGACCTCTCGGCACATCTCGAGGTGGGGCATCTGGTCCTCGCCGACCGGGACCAGGTCCGCCTTGTACAGCAGGATGTCCGCCGCTTGCAGCAGCGGATAGCCCAGGAATCCGTACGTGTTCAGATCCCGATCCCGCAACTGCTCCTGCTGTTCCTTGTACGTTGGAACCCGCTCGAGCCAGGGCAGAGGAACGATCATCGAGAGCAGGAGATGCAATTCCGCGTGTTCCTTCACGGCAGACTGCACGAACAGATCGCTCTTCGCAGGATCGAGGCCGGCCGCGAGCCAGTCGAGCGCGATTTCGTGAATGAACCCTCGGAGCCCCGACGTGTCCGAGTAGTCGGTGGTCAGCGCGTGCCAGTCCACGATCACGTAGAAGCAGTCGTGCGATTCCTGAAGGCGAATCCAGTTCTCCAGGGCTCCCACCAGGTGACCGATGTGCAGAGCGCCCGTCGGTCGCATCCCCGAGAGGACCCTCATTCGGCGCTCAACGGCCATGGACTCACCTGATCGAGATGCTCGACAGCAAAGCTACAAAGTCTATCGCGCAGGGAAACGAAACGCTTCCGCGCGATGCGCGTGCGAGTTGAGGGCCGAGAAGGTACCACGTCCGAAGGACACAGGTCAACGAGCGGACGAGGCTTCGTCGGACGGTTCTCGCGCGATGCGCAGGTCCCGCTCCAATCGTCGGCGCGCGCCACAGAGAAGCGTCCGCGCTTCCCGTGCAATGCGCTCCTGAGCTTCGGCCCGCGCGAAGTCCTTCGGATCCTCACCGGGGGTCAGCGGCTGCCGTTGCAGACTGATTCGGAACTTCCGGGAACGGACGACTTTACGGGTCGGCAGCGTCACGAGATCGACGTGCGCCGATGCTTCGACCACTGCGGTCCCGGCGGTGGAGGATTCCTCGGAGCCGGCTCGTTGAGCTCGATCCGAGATGCCGATGCTCCAGCTCATGTCCTCCGCGACTTCATCGAGGACGATCTGCAGCAGCAAATCCCCCTGCGGAGACTCCCCCGCCCGGATCGCCGACGCTGAGGGCGCACAACCTCGCCGCCGGAGCTCGAGGAGAACGACCTCGAGCAGCCCGTCCCGGAACCCCTCGGCGGAGCGGTCGTTACCCTGCAGCACCTCCACGGCTACTCGATAGGGAAGGGACGGCTCGGCGCCGGCGGAGAGCCGGCCGCCCGGGGCAGCGGCCAACGCAAGGAACACCATCCAGGTCGCGAGCGACCGACCGAGCGTGCGGGTTCGGTCCGAGGGGAACATCAGCGACGAAAAACGAGCTTGACCGTGCCGACGCCGATTCGGTCCCCGTCGGCGAGCGGGTGGGGTCGCCCCGTGACGAGGCGATTCCCGTTCACGAAAGTCCCGTTGAGTGAGCCCACCTCTTCGGTGATGAAGTAGCCCTCCTCCGAACGCGCGATCCGCGCGTGGCGTCGCGAAACGCTGCGCTTGAGGTCAACCGCAGTGAGGTCCACGTCCGGCCGAAGGTCGGTGACGGGGTCGTACCGCCCGATCATCGTCTCGGAGCCGTCGAGAAGGAACAGTGCGGAGTCCCCCTCGACTTCGAGGCGGCACCCTTCGATTGGGGGTGCGGCGGAGGGCGCGCGCGTCGGCGCAGCTGCCGCCATCGGAGCGCCGGTGAGGGGAGCCGCGGCCTCGAGCGCTTCGATGCGACTCTCCGACTCGCGCAGACGGATCGACAGCTTGCGGAGCATCCTCACGGCGATCTCGATGTTCCCCTTCAGCATGCGATCGAAGGTGAGACTGTTGATCTCGATCAGCTCCGCATCCTGCACGATCTCCGCGGTCAGACTTCTGGGCAGTCCTTCGAGCACCGACGCCTCTCCGAAGAAGTCCCCTTTCTCCAGGATGCCGTAGACCCGTTCCTGGCCTTGAACGCTACGGACGAGTCGGACCTTTCCGGACTGGATGACGTACATCGTCGTCCCCAGGTCGCCCTCGGTGAAGACGCGTGCTCCCGCGTCGAACCGGATCACGAAGTTCTGAAACGGCTGGTTTGCGGCCATTCTCGCAACCTCGACGGACCGAACTGCTCGCGCTCCTCCATCGATCCTAGATCGATCCACCGCCGTGTCAATCCCTGCGAGACCGGGGTCCGCGGTCTCGCGTCGCGGAGCGCTCGTACAGGGCTCGCTCCGCTGCGTAGCGCACCGCCTGATCCGGGTCGTCCCGAGCGATCTCGCGAAGGAGCTCCGTAGCGCGCTCGGAGCTCGCCTGAGCGATGGCGTTCGTGGCCGCGACGCGAACCTCCACGGCGCTGTCGCGTCGAGCTCGCCCCGCCAGATCGCCGATCAGCTCCGCCCGCTCCTCCGGCTCCACGGCGTCCGGTTTTCCCAGGATCTGTCCGATGAGGAGCGCGGCCGACGCCCGGATGTCCGACCGCGGGTGGTCGAGAATCGGTCGAACGACCCGCGCGAACTCACCCTCCCCGCGCTGGAACTTCACGAGAAGCTCCAGCGCCGTCCGGACGAGGAACGGATTCGGCTCTTCCAGCATTTTCTCGATAGCCCGCCAGCGGGAGCGGTCGTCGGCGTCGGCTTGCACCTGAGCCAGTCGTGCCACGGCCCCCGCGAGGGCTGCCGAGCCTTCCTTGGGCGCTTCGCGCACGCCGTGGATTCCGCGGACCAACCCGTAGACCACAGGGCCCTGCGATCGTCGCGAGGAACGCGGCTCGAGAAGCACGAGGTAGCTGCGACCGGCTTCCATGCGGAGAACCGACTGGCCGGCCTCCCGGTTCCGATTTGCGGTTCGAACGTCCAGGAGGGCGGTGGAACTCGGCGTGAGATCGCCTCGGAAGCAACGATCGATCCGCAGGCCGACGAACCGCTGGTCGTCCGACGCGACGGTCCCGAGAACCACGATCTTGGAGACCGACATCCACTCGTACAGGTTCAGGTCCGAGCCTGCCGAGGCGCCCAGGCTCCCGACGGTCGACAGCGAGAGCAACCAGACGAGGCGTGCCGAGCGAGAGAACGCGCAATGGAGAATGACCGAACCGTCTCTCTCCTGCCGACTCACGACCGACTCCCTCCGTCGCTTCCTCGGAAGGATAGCCTGCTCTCGCTGGCTGGTCGCGTCACGCGCTTCACGGGTTGCCTTCCGCGCGCATCCATGGAGGGAGGTGCGACCTTCGGGCGGCAGGCTCGGCCGCCGGGGCGCAGCTCATGTTCCGGTGACGGTCGGTGCGGTGGTCGCGCCATGAACGGCCGATCAGTCCGCTGGCTCCAGCCGGAGCCTCACGGTCAGTCGGAACCGGCGCAACGACTCGCCTTCCTGGATCTCCACCGGAACGACCACATCGCTGGTTTCCCCGACAATCAGTCGGGTCGAGCTCGGAGCGATGCCGCGGTGCCGCATCTCGGAGAACGAGAGCGGATCCGGCGCTCCCTCCTCCGGCTCTCCGAGAAAGTACGTCTTCTCCTGCCCAGAGGAGAACGCCCCGTGCCCTGCGTCCAGTCGCGCATCGTCCCACTCCGAATCAACGGTCAAGGGAGCGGCCTCGTCGGCGCCCTGAAGACTCTCGACCATCTCGTCGATCTCGATCTCCCCGAACGACCCGATGCCCGCTGGCTGGTCCGCAGCGACTCTGGGGTGGGTCCCGACGAGCACGGACGGCGGGGGGGCCGGTGCCGTCGTCGGCGAGAACGTCTGCACGCGGGCAGGCGACAGAGGAACGGATCCGCTTCTGGGAACTTGAGCAGTTCCATCGACGGATGGGTGCGGGTTGGCGGCTCGCGGCAGAGCGGTGCCAGTCTGGGACCCGACTCCTGAGCCCGAGCCGACGCCGGCGATCGCCGGCGGAGCGGTCCTCTCGGAGGCAACCGCAGGTGTCGACTTCGGCTGGTATCGACGGGTCAGGTTCACCAGGACCAGCTTGGCAATCCCCTTCAACGTATCCTGAACGCCGATCCCCGTCGTGGCCACCGCTTCGAAGAACGGGGCGTTGTGCTTGTTCAGGCCTGCGTTGATCTCGTCGAGGGAAGACAGGCGTGGCAAGTCCCGCTTGTTGAACTGGAACACGTGCGGGATCTCCGAGAGCTTCATCCCGTGCGCCTTCAGGTTTTCCTCGAGGTTTCTCAGGGACTCGATGTTGCTCGCCATCATCTGTTCCTGCGAATCCGCCACGAAGACCACTCCGTCCGCACCTTTCAGCACCAGCTTCCGCGTTTCGTTGTAGAACACCTGTCCGGGGACGGTGTAGAGCTGCACGCGAGTCTTCATCCCCCGGATCTCGCCGAGGTCCATGGGGAGGAAGTCGAAGAAGAGCGTCCGGTCGGTCTTCGTGGCCAAGGAGAGCATCTTTCCCTTGACGTCTTCGGGAAGCTGTTCGTACACGAACTGGAGGTTCGTGGTCTTCCCGCAGAGACCGGGGCCGTAGTAAACGATCTTCGCCGTCAGTTCTCTCGTGGCGTAGTTGAAGAGAACCATCGCAGACCTCTCCGCGTGAGCCGAGACGAAGGCGGGAGTGCCGACGATCCCGAGTCTCCGCCGAACATATATCCCGTACCGGGGAGCGTCAAGGAACGACCACCGTGCTGCGCACGCCGGAGAATCGACGAAGCCGCCCGTTGACGCGAGGGTCAACGAGGCTGCCTTCCCGCGCGCCGAGGCGGGCGCGCCTTGGACGGGCCGCAGCCTGCAACACGGGACTCGCGCGCCTCGATTCGCCGTGCGTCTTCGCCAGGTCTCGGTCCCGGGCCCGCTTTCGATCAGGGCTGCGGATCACGGTTCCCGTTGAGCACGGCTGCCAGTTCGGCTCCGAAGAGCAGCAGGGCGACGGCGGTGTACACCCAGAGAAGGAAGGCGACGATTCCGGCAAGGGAGCCGGTCACCAGACCGAAGGCCGGCGACCGCTCGAGCAGCCCGCCGAAAACGCGGCGGGCCCCTTCCCACATCGCCAGAGACGCGCTGGCTGCGATCGAGGCTGCCCCCCACCCGACCCTGCCACGCGGGAGGATCTTGAAGAGGGCCGCGAAAGCCCCGAACGTCGCGGCCAGGTGAAGGAGCATCGACGTAGCCCCCGTGCCGATGCCCGGGGTCAGCCCGAGCTCCGCACGCTGCCGCCCGATCCACGCCGCGGCCTGGGTGGTCGTGGCCGATGCGACCAGAAGAACCGCGGCCACCGACGCACCGAGGAACGCCTTGAGTCGGGAGCGGAAAAAGCGACGCCTCTCGGCGGTCCGGAACGCGACGTTCACGGCGTATTCGAGCGAGAGGAACGCGGAGCTGGCCGTCCACAGCAGGCCCGGAAGAGCCACGACCACGAGGGCGTCTCCCAGCCGGAGGCTCTCCTCCAGACGAACGACGATCGGTGCGAGAGCCGGAGGGACCAGCGCGGCAGCGCCCGACAGCGCGGTCCCCGTCGCCGAGGCTTCCGGAAGAAACCACCCGAGCGCGACGGAGAGCAGGTACAGGGACGGCCCGAGCGAGAGCAGCGAGTAATAGGCGATGGCCGCCGATTGATCGAGGCACCGATCGGCGGCGAAATTCCGCACGACGAGCACCGCGTCCCGCGGCAGCCGAACGCGGCGTCTCACCCGCGTCCCGCCTCCGCCCGCCGTCCTCGGAACTGGAGGCGAATCGCCGCTCCGCCGAATCCAAACTCCGCCCGGAGGGAGTTCTCGAGCTGACGTCGGAGCGAGAAGTGGACTCGCTGCGGATCACTGCAGAAGATCACGAACCGTGGTGGATGCGTGCCCGTCTGCGTGGTGTACAGAAGGCGAACGGATCGCCCGACCGCTGGCGAGGATCGTTCGCGATGAGCCGCCCGCTGGAGCCAGCGGTTCAGCTCCGGTGTGGGAACCCGAATGCCGGCGGCCGCATGCATCGTGTCCACGAGATCTAGAATCTTCGCCACCCGCTGGCTGGTCGCAGCGCTCACGAAGATGACCGGAGCGTTTCTGAGGAACTTCAGGCGTTCTCGGATCGTGAGCGACCACTCCTTCGCCTTCTCCTCTCGCTGATCCAGGACATCCCACTTGTTCACCGCCACCACGATCGGCTTTCGCGCCTCGAGCGCGTACCCGGCGATGTGGGCGTCCTGCGCGGCAAACCCCTCCGAGGCGTCCAGCACGAGGACCGCCACGTCGCATCGCCGGATCGCAGCCTCGGCGCGCTGCACGGCGAGGATCTCCGACTCGTGGTGCACCCGTCCCTTGCGCCGGATCCCGGCGGTGTCCACGAGCACGTATCGGCGCTGGCCCCGAACCAGGAGCGTGTCCACCGGGTCTCGGGTCGTTCCGGGAAGCTCGCTCACGAGGTGCCGCTCCTCGCCCAGCAGGCGGTTCAGCAGCGAAGACTTCCCGACGTTCGGCCTGCCCACCAGGGCCACGCGCACGCTGGGCGCGGGGGGCTCGACCGGTCCCATCGGCTGGGGGACTCCCGGTCGGTGGAGACGCACGAGGATCTCGTCGAGAAGCTGGTCGATTCCTGATCCGTGAATCGCCGAGACCGGAATAGGGTCGCCCAGGCCCAAATCGTAGAACTCCGCCGCGAGCGCCTCCTGTGCGGTCGAATCCGCCTTGTTCGCGACCACCAGCACGGGGAGGGAACGCCTGCGAAGCATCGTGGCGATCTCACGATCCACCGGGGACGGTCCCGTGCGAACGTCGACGACGAAGATCGCGAGATCGGCCTCCTCGATCGCCGCCTGGACCTGCGCCGCGATCCCGCTCTCGAGTGGCGATCCCGGAGACCCTGTGAGCCCACCGGTGTCCACGACTCGGATCGGCGCGCCGCTCGAGGGGATCTCCCCGTACAGGCGGTCTCGAGTCGCTCCTGGCTCGGCGGTCACGATCGCGGTACGCCGCCGGACGAGACGGTTGAACAGAGTGCTTTTGCCCACGTTCGGCGCTCCGACGATCACAACCGCGCCGAGCGGCATGTCCGTCCTCCTCTCGTTGCCCTGCAGCCTGCTCAACGCAGCACCCTACCACGGCCGGTTCGCGCCGTCCAAGATTGGGAGAGCGCTAAGTCCGCATGGGAGATGGAGTTATCCTTGACAACCGCGCGCCGGGCTCCGTAGACTGGCGTTCGGTTCCGGTGAGGAGGCAGCGCGGATGATCAAGGCGGACATCATCAACAAGGTCGCGGAGCGCGCCGAGATCACCAAGGTCAAGGCCGTCGAAGCCGTCGAATTGGTCTTCGAAGCCCTGAAGGCCGCGATGCGCAAGGGAGAGCGGATCGAGCTGCGCGGCTTCGGAGTGTTTCAGGTCAAGCCGCGAAAGAAGGGAATCGGTCGAAACCCCCGTACGGGAAAGGAAGTACGGATTCCGCCGGGCAAGACCATCCGCTTCAAGCCGGGAAAGAACCTCAGGAACCTGCGCTGAGCGGGGTCCGCCTTCAGCGCTCTCACTCCGGCTGGTTCAGGTCGACCTCGATGCGGAGCGGCTCCTCCCCCATCACGTCCACGGAGATGCTTCTCTTCGCCCGTTCCGGATGCACCACTTCGAGCCGGTGCGGACCTCGTGCAACCGGGATCGCACCGTGCAGCGCGGCGATCTCGCGGGCGCTGGCCAGAAACTCACCGTCCAGGTAGACCGCCGCGTCGAGTGGCAGGATGTGGAGTCTCAAGAAGCCACGTTGCAATCCGGGCAACGGCGCGGTCACGACTGGCGCGCGCTCGCCTTCACCTTCCGCATGGGAGCCACCGATCGCCGGGGCATCCGCGGGCTCGCCGAGCTCCACGGAGCTGGGATCGACGCCGTCTCCCGTACGCAGACTCCGTTCGAATCGATAGGAACGTCCACCCTGCGCGTCGAAAGCGATTCGCAGCGTCATGAACCCAGGGTGGGAGAACTCGATCAGGTGCCGACCGGGAGCCACGGTGAGCCGATCCCACCTGCCGTTGTAGTCCTTCGCCCAGCCGACCGCCTCGCCATCGAGCCGCACCTCCGCTTTGGCGGGGCTCACGGGGGTCTCGATGAAGGCCGGAAACGTCGATGCCACCTCGTGAGACCCGACGAAGGAAGCGTTGATCGCGTACGGAGCGGAGTACCAACCAATCCCGAGCGACGCGTAGGGCCAGCCCCACCACCACGGGTCCCAGTAGTAGCCGCCGTAGTAACCCCCGCCATACCACGGATAGCCCCAACCGTAGCCGGGCCCGTACGCATACCCGCCGGAGTAGCCGTACGTCGCGCGACCGCTAGCCCTCTGAGGAGCCGACGACGTCGAGCCGTGTTGAGCATGACCGGCAGCCGGACGCGAGCTCGCAGAAGGACCGCTGTGTCCGCCAGGTCGAGTCCGCGCCGCTCCGCCGGCGACCACCGGTGAAGCGAGCGCGGCGATCACGAGCGCTGCACCCGCGATCCTTCGCACGTGGGTTTGCGTCGCCATTTGCGATCCTCCTTCGCTCCGCGCAGTCAACGGAGTCGCTCTTCCGCGGCGGGCCGAACCCTCGTTACCTTGCAACTCTCGTACCGTAGGTTGAAAACACGCTCCCCGATCGCCTCAGGAACGAGAATGCTGTCCACTTCGGGGGACTACCGTCAACCTCGAAGGACGCTCGCTCCGTGGGAGGCCCGTCGTTATACTGCCCCGCCCCCCTGCACCAGGATATACGGCGAGGAACGAGACCCGTGCAAGAAAGGAACTGCCGAGTCGAGTTGCCGCGTGGGGAGGCTCCATCCAACTTCCCGCCGGACAGCGCTCCGATTCGGCCGAGCTCGTCTCGACGACGAACCTGGATGCACGCCACGCTGTTTCTGATCACGCTGTTGACAGCGCTCGTCGCCGGGAGCCTGTTCTGGTCCGAAACTCCGCCCCACACGGACCCGTCCGGAACGCCGGCGCAGTCCATCGCCGGGTGGATCTCGTGGCTTCTGTCCGGCTGGCCGTACGCCGTGCTTCTGCTCCTGATCCTCGGAAGCCACGAGGCCGGCCACTACGTCGCCTGCCGCTTCCACGGCATTCCGGCTTCGCTACCGTTTTTCCTGCCTGGCCTGCCTCCGCTCGGGACCTTCGGCGCGGTGATTCGGATTCGTGGACCGATTCCGAACCGGCGCGCGCTGTTCGACGTCGCGGCCGCCGGCCCCCTGGCCGGTTTCCTGGTGGGTCTTCCCGTACTGATCACCGGCTTGCTCCACGCGACCCCGGTTCCCGCTGGAACGCTCGGACAAGGAATTCAACTGGGCTCTCCGGCGGTTTCTGCGCTGTTCGAGAGACTCTTCCACGGCGACACGGACCTGAGCATCGGCTCGATCTACGGCGCGGCCTGGGTGGGAATGCTCGTGACGTCGTTGAACCTCTTTCCGGTCGGGCAGCTCGACGGCGGTCACGCCGCATACGCGATCTCCGCGAGGCTGCACCGGCTGCTGTCGAGATCGACGCCCCTGGGCGTTCTTGGACTGGTCCTTTACCAGGCCGTGGCCTTACGGACGGTCTCGACGTATGCCGTCTGGCTCGTCGTCCTGGCGATCATGCGAAATCGTCATCCGCGTCTTCTGGACGAGGCCACGCCGCTCGGGCGAGGTCGTCGGCTGGTCGGTGTAGTGCTCGTCCTGCTGTTCTGCGCAACGTTCATTCCGATGCCCATTCTGATTCCGTGACCGCTCGCTCCACCCTCCACCCACCCGCCTCGTTTCGGAGGACGATTCGACCGTCTCGATCCGTGCGATAGGTCCGGATCCCGCGCGAGGCCAGCCGGCGAAGCACGTCGGGGTCGGGATGACCGAAACGGTTCCAGGCGCCCACGGAGATCACGGCGATGCCCGGGGCAACCGCATCGAGAAACGGATCGCTCGTGGCCCCTCTCGCGCCGTGGTGACCGATCACGAGGATATCGGAAGCGATCTCGCCGGCATCCTCGAGAAGTCGCGACTCTCCCTGCCGTTCCAGATCGCCCGGGACGAGGACTCGGGCGGAACCGGCTCCGAGCCTCACCGCGAGAGAACCGTCGTTCTCCGATAGCCCGCTCTCCCGCCTTCGAGGGTGCAACACCTCCAACTCGAATCCGGCTCGGTTTCCGCGCGTGCCACGACCGACGTTTCGAATGGCCGTACCTCTGGCGTTGGCGACGGTGAGGATCTCGCGAGCTTCTCGTTCGCGGTAATGGTCCAGCGTGATCCACAGCTCTGCGACCTCAAACTCCCTCACGATGGCTGCCCCACCGCCCGCGTGGTCGTCGTGACCGTGGGTCACGATGAGCGTCTCGATCCTCCGGCATCCCCTGCGTGCCAGGAACGGCGCGACGATCCGCTCGCCCGCGTCGAACCGTCCTCCCGCCGTGCCTCCCGCATCGACAACGACGAAACCGCCGCTCGGGCCGCGAAAGACCACGGCCTGCGCCTGACCCACGTCCAGGACCGCGACCTCGGAAGTCGCCGTCGCAGCGGGTGGAGGAACACCCACGTGCATCGCCGCGCACGACAGGGCGCCGATCAGTCGGACGAGGCGACCGCCGAGCCGCTCGAGGACCGGGTGGCGACCCGGGGCGTCCGCCATGCGCCAGGCCACCAGAAGCGAAAGGTAGTAGATGGAGAGCAACGTGCCGGATGGAGGCGATGTCCGGAACGTTCCCCCCGGAATCGTCACGGCGGCTTCCGAAACCCGGAGCAGCGCCGCGACGCTCACGTGACCGCAGAGAACCGCCGCCGGGCCGACGGCCGGGACGTCGGCGAACGCGAGAATGCCGCCTCCCGACGCCAACGCGGCTCCGCAGAGGACGGAGGCCGTCAGATTCGTCACCAACGCCACAGGTACGACACGCCCGAAGTGGACGACAACCAGCGGGATGGAAACGAGATACGCCCCCGCCGAAACACCGAGCGAGAGCGCCGCGGGCCGGGGAAGCGGGATCGATCGAGCGATCGGCCCCGCGAGGGACAAGAGCCCCGCGGTCGCCGCGAAGGTCAGCTGGAAGCCGATGTCCCCGACGATCGCCGGGCGGAATACGGCCATCGCGGCCGCGGTGACCGCGAGAGTGTTCAACGAATCTCCGTCCCTTCCCAATGCGCGACCGCACAGGAGGAGAGAGGCCGATAACGCCGACCGGACGACCGGAGGCTGCGCGCCGACCAGAACGGCGAGCGCGCCCACTGACAGAGCCGTGGCCCCGAGCACCGCCCACGGGCCGAGGCGCAGGCGCAGGAGGGCATGGATGAGCGCGATGACGATCAGACCCACGTGAAGGCCGCTGATCGACAGGAGGTGGATCAGCCCCGAATCCCGGAGCGCCCGCTCCCAGGAGGGATCGAGCAGGCTGCGATCTCCAAGCAGCATCGCTCCCAGCACCGCCCGAGTCGGCGTGTCCGCGCCCAGACACCGGTCGAGACGGGACCGCGCGAGGGCCTTGATCTCCGAGAGCGCTCGCGCCGGGGACGGAGAGCCTCGCGATTGGATCCTGACGAGGCGGGCGCTCTTGACCGCCCCCACCGCATCGATTGCTCGGGCGCGCAGCAGACGCCTCGGATCGGCCAGGTCCGGATCCCCTGGCCGGCGGGGCGGGCGCAACGTGCACCAAACCCGAACCAGATCTCCCCGGCGCAACGAATCGACGGCGCGCATCGCGTCTGCCGGCGAGGACAGGACTCGTAGCTGCACGCACACGCTTGCCGAGCCGACGGGCGCGGCGACTTCGGGCGAGCCCTCGAGGAGAAGGCGCCGATCTCCGTTTCGCTCCCGCTCGGGCGCGTCGAGCGCCACGCCGACGAACGAGAGCGCGACGGGCGATTCGTCGGCCGGGACCCATCCGGTCAAGCGGGGCGTCTCGCCGAGACTCCCCTGTCCGGCGGACCACGCTCCGCACAGGAGCAGCGTCGACGCCAGCAGCGCACCGAGGCGGCGGCCTCCGAGCCCGACTGCCGCGACCGCGGCGGTCAGGCCCGCGACCACGATCGCCGCCAAGCCCGCCCGGAACTCGCCGAGACACACTCCCGCGACAAACGCCATGGCCGGAACCAGCGCCGGCCGGCGAGGCGCCGGGCCTTCGTTCATGCGGAAGATCCGGGAGGCAGGACGGCGCGATTATAGCGCGCGCACTTCGGGCCCGTCCTGCGCACAGCAGGCGGAGCTGCATTGCGGCAGGCGATGCGGCGATCGCGCGGTGCTCCGTGAGTCGCGGGACAAAAGCACCGGTGAGCGCGGCTCGGTCGGTCGGAACCTCCGTGGAAATCGGGGATTCAGGAGCCTGCTTACGGGGCTGCGCCCCGACACCTCGGGAAAAAAGGCCCAACCGGAGCGATGCCGGTCCGCCGGCGTCGCGGAGGGCGGGAGCGGGGGTTCGGGGTCAGAGCCCCCGCGCCGCTGTTTCTCAGGAGCGGCCGCACGGGGCGGGCGCCCCGACACCTCCGGAGGAAACAGCCCAACCGGAGCGATGCCGGTCCGCCGGCGTCGCGGAGGGCGGGAGCGGGGGTTCGAGGGCAGAGCCCCCGCGCCGCTGTTTCTCAGGAGCGGCCGCACGGGGCGGGCGCCCCGACACCTCCGGAGGAAACAGCCCAACCGGAGCGATGCCGGTCCGCCGGCATCGCGGAGGGCGGGAGCGGGGGTTCGGGGGCAGCGCCCCCGCGCCGCTGTTTCTTAAGAGCCTGCCTACGGGGCTGCGCCCCGACACCTCGGGAGGAAAAAGACCCAACCGGAGCGATGCCGGTCCGCCGGCGTCGCGGAGGGCGGGAGCGGGGGTTCGGGGGCAGAGCCCCCGCGCCGCTGTTTCTCAGGAGGAAGGTCCCCCGGAATTCGCGACTCGAGGCTGCGCGATCCGCTCAATTTCGGTCGCGATCTTCGGACGCTCCGCTACCCGCCTCGCGCGAGCCGAGGAAGGCGGAGCCGATTCCGGAGACGATCCGCCACGGCTCGGGCTCGCGTGACGACGAAAGCCGGGCCATCCATCCGGGAGCGGTACGGCGCGAGATCGGCGGCCACCTGCCGATCGATCTCCGATCGAATCTCCTCCGGCACCACCTCGACGAGGGCCGCGTCGAGTCGCCGATCCATGGTGCCAGGATCCGCCCCCGCGTCGAGTAGCTCGAGCAGCTCCGACAGGATCAGGGCGAGCGGGCTTCCTCGCTCGCTGCCATCCAGCGCTTCTTGCCATCGTCGCCGCGAGGCAGGCGACGGGTCCGCCGCATCGACAGCCACGATGGGCGACGCCCGACCGGCGAGAATCACGTTCCACGCTTCCTCGACCAGAGGGACGACACGGGAGAAGCTCAGGGCGGCGGAGGATCGCCTGCGCCTGCGTCCGCGCTCCGCGCCGGACTCCAACGCCTCGAGCACCACACCGATGGGGATTCCCCGAGAGTGCCAGCTCGCCACGAGGTCCCAGTCGCGAGGCGAAAGCACGGCCGGCCCCTGGCGGTGTCGCTGCAGCGCCCTCTCGAGCGCACGCACGTAGGCGGCCGGCGGACGATGTCGGACGCTCATCGGACCTGCTCGAGGTGCAGGACGAGATGGTCGACGCAGGTACGGATGATCGCGAAACAGCGCCGATACGCGTCCAGCGGCTCGCCCATCGGATCGTCGAGCGACGCAGCGCACGAATCGGGCCGGGGCGATCGCTCGAAGGCGCGGATCAGCAGCCGCGGAGGAAGATCGCGACGAAAGCGACGTTCGATCTCGGCAAGATGTGCGGCGGTCATGATCACGATCAATCCCGCGGTCCGGACGTCGACCTCCCGAAGACCGCGCGAACGGTGACCGCTCAGATCGAGCCCGTTCTCCGCAAGGGCCTCGATGGCTTCCGCGGAAGCCGGCGCGCCCTCGATCCCAAGGAGCCCGGCCGAGCCCACCGCCACGCGCTTCGACCCGCCGCGCGCGAGGCAATGGCGCGTGTACTCTGCGGCCATCGGGCTCCGGCAGATGTTCCCGCTGCACACGAAGAGGATCTTCAACGCCGGTTCTTCTCCCAGACCAATCGCAGTCCTTCCAGCGTCAGGTTCGGATCCACCTCGCGGACGAAGGGGAGTTCCTCCTGGAAAACGGCGGCGAGTCCCCCCGTGGCGATCACCGGTGCGTCCGTCCCCAGCTCACGACGCAGGCGGGTCACCAGGCCTTCGACGAGCGACACGTATCCGTGGAAGAGACCGGATTGGATGCTCTCCTTCGTGTTCCGTCCGATGACCTGCGGCGGCCGCCGGACATCCACCCGAGCCAGGCGCGCCGCACGCTGGAACAGCGCTTCCGCCGAGATGCCCAGGCCGGGCGCGATCAGTCCTCCGAGGTACTCCCCACGCGGACCGACCACGTCGAACGTCGTGGCGGTTCCGAAGTCGAGGACGATGACGGGAGCCCCGCACCGGGCGACGGCCGCCACCGCGTTGACGATCCGGTCGGCCCCGACCTCGTGGGGGTTCTCGTAGAGGATGGGCAGGCCCGTCCGAATCCCGGGCTCGACGAAGAGCGGCTTCGAACCGAAGTACTGCTGGCCGGTCCTGGAGAGCACTGCGTTCAGATCCGGCACGACCGAGGCGACGATCATCCCGGTGACTGCGTTCGCGTCCCGGTTCGCCTCCGAGAACAGGGCGCGCAGCAAGACCCCCATCTCGTCCGCGGTCGCGTCCTTGCGCGTGGACACCCGCCAGTCCGCGGCCAGTCGACCGTCGTCGAACAGCCCCAGGGTCGTGTTCGTGTTTCCGACGTCCAGCGCGAGCAACATCGTCAGCTCCCCAAACGGATCAACGACTCGGCTTGCCGTATCACGGTACGCATTCCGTCCGCGCACTCCACCACGAGGGAGCCCGCCGAGTCCAGTCCGCGTGTGATCCCCTCGAAGGAGTCGCGTCCATCGTTCCCCGTCGTCACCAGGACCCGGCACCCGGATGCGTCGACGGCGAGCCGGGACCAGGCCTGGGAGACCGTTTCCCACTCGCCGGCGTTCAGGCGAGCGGCCGTGCGCCCGAGGCGGGTCAGGTACTCCGCCGCCAGCGCTTCCACGTCCACCCGACTCCCTCCGCGCGCGATGCGCAGCGAGGTGGCGCGCGTGCGGAGGCCCTCAGGGAAGTCCTCCGCGGAGTGGTTCGCATTGAACCCGGTTCCGACGACGAGCTCGGTGGCACGATCACCGACGCTCCTCGTCTCCGTGAGCGTCCCGGCGATCTTCCTTCCCGAGAACACCAGGTCGTTCGGCCATTCGACCCGGATCTCGCATCCGCTCACGATCCGGCACGCCTCGCATGCCGCCGCGGCCGCTCCGATCGTGAAGCGGGTCAACTCGCGCGAAGACCGGGTCGGACGAAACAGCACGGACACGTAGATTCCCACCCCCGCCGGGGAGAACCACGATCGCCCCAGTCGCCCGCGGCCGGCGGTTTGCTCCTGCGCGATCACCGTGGTTCCTTCGGGCGCCCCTTCCGCGGCGAGGCGGTGCACGTCGTCGTTCGTGGAGCCCGTGCTGGGGAGAAGGACGAGCCGGCGAACGAAACCGTCCGTTCCGATCCGACGCAGCAGCCGAGCGTGATCCATCGGAGGCACGGGACGTTCACTCGATCGACTGGACATCGAGTGCCACGTCGGCCGCCGGCGCGGAGTGCGTCAGCCATCCCACGCTCAGGTACGATACGCCGGCCGCGGCCACCGGCCGAAGACGGCCCGGTCGCAGTCCGCCCGACGCCTCGAGGACGATCCGATCGCCCGCCATCTCCGCGCAGCGGCGCAGCGTATCCAGGTCCATGTTGTCCAGGAGCGCGCGACCCGCACCTGCCCGGATCGCCTGGGCGAGCTGCTCCGGACTCTCCACCTCCACCGTGACGAGGGACAGGGGGTAACCGGACGAGCGAACGCGCTCCATCGCGCTCTCGATGGATCCGGCCGCCACCAGGTGGGTGTCCTTGATCAGGATCGCGTCGTAGAGTCCCATTCGGTGATTCGTCGCGCCCCCGGCGGCGACGGCGTACTTGTCGAGGGAGCGGAGACCCGGAGCCGTCTTGCGCGTGTCCAGGATGACGGCGCCGGTTCCGGCAACCTCGTCGACGGCGGCGCGCGCCGCGGTGGCGATACCGCACAGGCGCATCAGGAAGTTCAGCACGACACGCTCGGCTTTCAGAATCGAACGGGCGCGGCCGGAAACGACCGCCAGATCCGTACCCCGCTCGATCCGCATCCCGTCCTCGACCTTGGCTTCGAAGGCCACCTCCGGGTCGACCCGCGCGAACGTCTCTCGCGCCAACGCGATGCCCGCCACGACCAGCGAGTCCCGAGCCACCACCCGGCCGGAGAGACGACGTCCTTCGGGAACGACGGTGTCGGTCGTGATGTCGCCCCGCTCGCCCAGATCCTCCGCCAGCGCTCGATCGACGATCCGACGCACCTCGTCGGGATCCAGGGGAAAGACCATCAGGTCGCCCCTCCCCCGAGCAGCACGCCGAGCGTGGCGCGAATCCGGCGTTCTCTTTCCTCCGCCGCGCGCTGCAGGCTCCGCTCCAGCTCGACGACCGCGGCGGGAGCGCGATCCAGGAACGAGTCGTTCTGGAGCTTGCGAGCTCTCGCGGCGACGTCCGCCTCCACTCGATCCAGCTCCCTTCGGAGCCGTGCTCGCTCGACGTCGAGGTCGAGGAGCCCGGCGAGCGGAATCGCGACCTCCATCTCCCCGACGACTCCTCTGGCTGCGACGATCCCCTCGGAGAAGCCGGCCACCACGCCGATGGACGATGCCCGCGTCAGCGTGCAGAGGAGCGAGGCTTCCCGTTGCAGAAGTCGCGAGTCGCTCTCCCTGGTGGCGTGCACCAGGACGTCGATGCGCCGCGCCGGATCGATGTTCGACTCCGCACGGAGATTCCGTACCCGCACCACGAGATTCTGCAGGATCTCCATCTCCTGCTCGGCAGCCGCGTCGATGCGCTTCGCGTCCGCGCGCGGCCATGATGCGCCAGCCAGGAACCCCGGGTCGTGGGGGAATTTCTGCCAGAGCTCCTCGGTGATGAACGGCATGAACGGGTGCAGGAGCGTCAGCACGGTGTCCACCACTTCGAGCAACACGGCACCGGCAGTCGCAGCTCGATCCGGATCGTGGCCGTTGCCCCCGTCCCGAGAAGCCATCAGATCGGGCTTGACGCATTCGATGTACCAGTCGCAGAACTGGTGCCACGCGAAGTGGTACAGGGCATCGGCGGCCCGATCGAAGCGGTACTGCTCGAGCGCTCGGTCCACCTCCGCCACGACTCGATGGGTGCGCGAGAGAATCCACCGATCCGTCAGCGAGAGGTTCGCGGTGTCGTAGCGGCGCGCGGGAGGCTCGTCTCCCAGCCGGAGCAGGACGAAACGGCACGCATTCCAGATCTTGTTGGCGAACGCGCGATACCCCTCCATCCGTTCCGCGGCCAGCGGGATGTCGTTTCCCGGCGCGGCGAGAATCGCCATGGTGAATCGAACCGCATCCGTGCCGTAACGCGCCTGGACCTCCTCCGGATCCACGGTGTTCCCGCTGGACTTGGACATCTTCTTGCCGTGGGCGTCGCGCACCAGGCCGTGGATGTACACCTCGCCGAACGGAACATCCCGCATGAATCGCTGCCCCATCATGATCATCCGCGCGACCCAGAAGAAAATGATGTCGAACCCGGTGATGAGCAGGCTGGTCGGATAGTAGCGCGCGAGGTCCGGGGTCCGTTCCGGCCATCCCAGGGTGGTGAACGGCCAGAGGGCCGACGAGAACCAGGTGTCAAGGACGTCCTCGTCCTGCCGGAGAGCGCCTCCGCAGGCCGCGCAGGCCGTGGGAGGCTCCTCGGCGACCTCCATGGCGTCGCAGGAAGCGCAGTACCAAGCCGGGATGCGGTGGCCCCACCACAACTGCCGCGAGATGCACCAGTCGTGCGCGTTGCGCATCCATTCGAAGTACGTCTTGGACCAGGACGCCGGGACGAACGCGATGCGCCCCTCTTCCACCGCCGCGATGGCGGGAGCGGCGAGCGGCGCGATCCGAACGAACCACTGGGTCGACACCAACGGCTCGACCATCGTGCGGCAGCGCTGGCAGTGCCCGACCGCGTGATCGTGGTCCTTCACCGCGACGAGGAGGCCCGCCTCCTCCAGGCGCTGCACGATGATCCTCCTGGCCTCGAACCGGTCCATGCCCGCCCACTCGCCGGTTTCAGCCGCCATGCGCCCCTGCGTATCGAGGGCGACGACCGAGGGAAGCCCATGCCGCCGTCCGATCTCGAAGTCGTTGGGATCATGAGCGGGAGTCACCTTCACCGCCCCGGTGCCGAACGCTGGATCCACGAAGGAGTCGGCGATGAGAGGAACCTCGCGCCCTGTGAGCGGGAGGCGGAACGAACGGCCGAGCCAGGTGCGATATCGCGCGTCCTCCGGGTGGACCGCGACCGCAGTGTCTCCCAGCATGGTTTCGGGGCGCGTGGTGGCCACCGCGACGCCCGGACCCTGCCCGTCGGCGGGTGGGTAGCGGATCGTGTACAGCTCGCCACGGACCTCTTCGTGCACGGTCTCCAAGTCGGAGATCGCCGTATGGCAACGAGGGCACCAGTTCACGATGTATCGGTCCCGGTAGATGTGACCTTCCCGGTAGAGCTCTACGAAAACCGCGCGGACGGCACGAGACAACCCTTCATCGAGGGTGAACCGCTCGCGGGTCCAGTCGCACGACGACCCGAGGCGGCGGAGCGATTCGGTGATCCTGCGCCCGTACGCGTCCTTCCACTGCCAGATTCGCGCCTCGAACGCATCCCGACCCAGCGCCTGGCGGCTGGTTCCTTCCTTGGCGATCTCTCGCTCGACGACCATCTGGGTGGCGATCCCCGCGTGATCCGTGCCAGGAAGCCAGAGGACGTCCCACCCCTGCATGCGACGCCATCGCGCCACGATATCGTGAAGGGTGTAGACGAGCACGTGGCCCATGTGGAGATTGCCGGTCACGTTCGGCGGGGGAATCACCATGCAGAACGGCTTGGCGCCCGAATGCGGCTTCGCCTCGAACAAGCCGCTCTCCATCCACCGGGAATACCAGAGAGGCTCCACGGTCTGCGGGATGTACTCCTTCTCGATCTCCATGCGTTCCTCGTCGTCGGGGTGGGCGGCGGATCGGACCGCCCGTTCTCAGACCGGATTCGGATCGGATTGCTCGATCTCTCGGATCCGCTGGCGGATCAGTGATTCCGCCAGCTCGGGAATCACGGCCCAGGCGATCTCACGGATGACGCTCTCCGACAGCCGCTCCACCACGGCCCGGACGATCGCGTCGAGATCTTCGGACGAAAGGCGCAATCCCACCTCGGAAGACACGAGGTGCGGGTCCCCGCTCCGGAACACGGGTCGCAGCACGTCCGACCCCGACCCCGGCTCGTGTCGGTCCTCATCCCGCGCGAGGGCGTCCGAGCCGTCAGGATCTTCCCCCGGGCGATCCACCGACACGGGCCACGCCGGTTCCGCGTCGACCGGCTCCGGAACGACCGTCCCGAGAAGAACGTCGAGCGGATCAGAGCCGTCGATCGACACGGGAGCTGAGGTCGCGGAATGCGCTTCCGGCCACTCCGCCACCGCGTCGTGCAGAGCCTCTTCGAGCTCGGCCTGAGGCGAGGTGTCTTCCGGTCCCGGTGCGGGAACCACGGGCCTCGCGAGCATCTCCCGGACCCGCTCGAGGAGGGCGCGGGACTCGAACGGCTTCACGACGTGGCCGTCGGCCCCGCACTCTCTCTCGCGCTCCGGGTCGAACGGCTCGAACGTCCCCGTGAGGAGAAGGACGGGAACCGGCCGCTCCGAACGCTTCACCGACCGGCACACTTCGTAACCGGTCGGCTCGGGCATGACCACATCAGCCAGCACGAGGTCGGGTCTCGTTTGCTCGATGCGCTCGAGAGCTTCCAGCCCCGTTCCCACCGATTCCACGAGGATGTCGGTGTCATGGAACGTCAACTCGACGACTTTCCGAATGGTCACGCTGTCGTCGGCTACGAGAATCCGTCTAGCCATCGTCTCGCCTCGCCGGCGCGTTCGGCGAACGGGCGGCGCGGTGCCGTCCGCGCCGTTCGCGGCCCGATCACAGCTCCCGGGGGCGGATATTCGCCCTGACCCACTCCACGACGCCGTTCGTCGACGCGCCGGGAGTGAACACCTCGACAACGCCGGCCGCCTTCAGACCGGGGATATCCTCCTCCGGGATGATCCCGCCACCGAAGACGACGATGTCGGTTGCCCCTCTCTCGCGAAGGAGGTCGACGACCTTGGGCAGCAGGTGATTGTGGGCGCCCGACAGGATCGACAGGGAGACCGCGTCCACGTCTTCCTGGATCGCCGTGTTCACCACCATCTCCGGAGTCTGATGGAGACCGGTGTAAATCACCTCGAAGCCGGCATCCCGGAATGCGCGCGCGATGATTTTCGCGCCACGGTCGTGACCGTCGAGTCCGACCTTGCCCACCAGCAGCCTCAACCTTCGTTGCTCGTTCACGCCTACCCTCGTCCGCTCCCGACCGTCAGAGCACGGACACCTCTCGATAGGTACCGAAGACCGGAATCAGCGCCGCCGAAATCTCCCCGACCGTTCCGTACGCGCGAACGCATCGGAGCATCAGCGGAATGAGGTTCGCTCCCCCCTCGGCGCCTTCCCGGAGCGCGTCCAGGCCCTCTTTCAGCTCACGATCGTCCCGACGAGATTTCACCTGCGCGAGCCGCTCGAGCTGCTCGCGCTCCACGTCGCTGCCGATGCGGAGGATCTCCGGACGAGAGCGCTCCTCCATCACGTAACGATTGACTCCCACGACGATCTTCGCGCCGTCCTCCAGCTGACGCTGATAGCGGTAGCTGGCGTCGGCGATCTCCTTCTGCGGAAATCCGGCCTCGATTGCCGCAACGATTCCGCCCATCCGATCGATTCGGTCGATGTACTGCTCCGCCTCGCGTTCGATGCGGTCGGTCAGCGCCTCCACGAAGTACGAGCCAGCCAGCGGGTCCACCGTGTGAGCCACGCCCGCCTCCTCCGCGAGGATCTGCTGGGTGCGCAGCGCGATCGTGACGGCTTCCTCGCTGGGGAGCGCGAGCGTCTCGTCCAGAGAGTTGGTGTGGAGCGACTGCGTCCCCCCCAGAACTGCCGCGAGCGCCTGCACCGTGACGCGCACGATGTTGTTGTACGGCTGCTGCGCGGTGAGGGAACAGCCTGCCGTCTGGGTGTGGAATCGGAGCATCCACGAACGAGGGTCCTTCGCTCCGAATCGGGTTCGCATCACGCGTGCCCAGATGCGCCGTCCGGCGCGCAGTTTCGCAATCTCTTCGAAGAAGTCGTTGTGGGAATTGAAGAAGAACGACAAGCGGGGGCCGAACTGGTCCGGGTCCAGCCCCGCCTCGATCCCGGCCTCCACGTATCCGATTCCGTCGGCGAGCGTGAACGCCAGCTCCTGGACCGCCGTGGAGCCGGCCTCGCGGATGTGATAGCCGGAGATCGAGATCGTGTTCCACTGCGGGACGTTCTGTGCGCAGTACGTCATCAGATCCGTGATGATCCGGATGCTGGGGCGGGGCGGATAGATCCACTCCTTCTGCGCGATGTACTCCTTGAGGATGTCGTTCTGCAGCGTTCCTCGAATTCTTTCGAATGGGACGTTCTGACGTTCCGCCACGGCCAGGTACATGGCGAAGATCACCGCGGCCGGGGCGTTGATCGTCATCGACGTGGACACCTGATCGAGGGGGATCGACGAGAAGAGCGCCTCCATGTCGGCCAGGGTGTCGATGGCGACTCCCTCCCTGCCGACCTCGCCGCAAGCCATCGGATCGTCGCTGTCTCGTCCCATGAGGGTCGGCAGGTCGAACGCGACGGACAGCCCGGTCTGACCCTGTGACAGCAGGTAGCGGAAGCGACGGTTCGTCTGCTCCGCGGTTCCGAACCCCGCGAACTGCCGCATGGTCCAGAGCCGACCACGGTACATCGTGGGGTGGATTCCCCGGGTGAACGGGAACTCGCCCGGAAACCCGATCCGCGCCGGCACAGCGCCCGCGGAGCCAAGATCGTCGGGAGTGCCGAGCCGATCGACGGGAAGGCTCGAAACCGTGGAGAACTCCACGTCGCGCTCTCCGGTACGCTCCAGATACGGCCGGAGCGTACGGCTCTCCCATTCCGCTCGCGAGCGACTCTCGGGGGCGGTCGAGGCCTTCGTCGGATCGTCCCGGTCGGTGCCACTCATCCGCTCTCCTCGACGGGGTGGTCCATCGGAACGATCTCCGCGGACTCCGTCTCGACACACCCCATCACCGTGCCCCGCTCTCCGCGGGCGCTCCGCCGTGGCGCGAGCAACCTGGAACGCTACCAGCGGCGCCGCGGAGGGTCAAGCTGCGCCCGGCCGTGGAGTGCACGACAGTAGCTCGGCGACACGACGCGGCCAGCGGAGGCACTCCGATGTTCGGCCCCTACCCCTACCCATGCCGCCTCACCGGCTCTTCGAAATCCGGCGGCGTACTCCCATCCCGGCCGGCCTCAGAACTCGGGGTCCACCAGGCTGAAATTCCCGTCGTTCAGCCGATAGACGACGTTCACCCGGTAGGTCCCGGAATCGCGATAGACGAGGATGTCCTCGCCCGTGGCCTCCAGCTCGAGAACAGCGTCCTCGGGCGACAGCGGCTTGAGCCGGTATCGCGGACTTCGGATGATCCGCGTCGGAAGGTCGTCCGCGGCCTCCGGAGGGGAGGGAATCTCGCTCTCGATGACCCGCACCGCATCGGGGACCCGCGTCGCCTCGCGCCGCTTCCTTCCGGTCACCTTCTCCTTGTGCTTGAGCGCTTGTCGTTCCAGCTTGTCCACCACCTCGCTGATCGAAGCGTACAAGTCGCCCGTCTCCTCGGTTCCCGAGAACACGCCGGTCCTGGCCTTGACCTGGATCTCCGCGACGTGCCGGTGCTTCTCCACGGTCAGCACGACGTGCACGTCCAGGGGGCCATCCAGCAGCTTCTCCAGCTTCCGCAACTTGTCGAAGGCGAAGTCCCTCAGAGCGGGTGTCACCTCGATCTGCCGACCGGTGATCTCGATGTTCATCGGCGAGCCTCCTGCGCCGGCGCGCAAACGTGGCCGGCCCGGATCGAACTCATCATTGTTTTTCGTCGGATCCGCCCGATCGGTGAACCGAAGCGGTCACGGGAGCCTCCGCCGTTGCCGCCCACGGGGTTCCCTCCCACGCGACGGGGGACGGCGAAGCCGAGACGACCTCGCCGACTCCGCCTCTGGCCGCGAGCTTCGAGCTGTGACGCGCCCCGGGTCAAGGGAACACCTTCTTCCGGCTGCTCGAGGAGGGGATGCGCAGCTCCTCGCGGTACTTCGCCACGGTCCGACGGGCGATTTGCAGACCTTCCGCCCGGAGGATCTTGACGATCGCCGCGTCCGACAGCGCCTTGCTCGTCTCCTCGTGCGAGATGATCCGTCGGATGTGCTCCTTCACCGTCAGGGAGGAGACGTTCTCGCCGCCATGTGTCGATGCGATCCCGCTGTGGAAGAAGAAACGCATTTCGAAGAGGCCGCGATGCGTGTGCATGTACTTGTCGTTCACGACGCGGCTCACGGTGGATTCGTGCATCCCGATATCATCGGCCACGTCGCGCAGAACGAGGGGACGGAGGCGCTCGATGCCGTAATCGAGGAACTCGTTCTGAAACTTGACGATGGACTTGGCGACCTTGTAGATCGTCCGCTGCCGCTCCTCGAGGCTCTTGATCAGACGGAAAGCGGATCGAAGCTTGTTCCGAACGTAGTCACGCGCCTCCGCCGAGCCCGCGGCGTCGCTGCCCCGTTCGACCATCCGACGGTACACGGGGCTGATCCTCAGACGCGGAAGCCCCTCTTCGTTCAGGAGGATCTGGTACTCGTCGTCGATCTTCACCACGTACACGTCCGGCACGACGTAGCGGCTCTGCCCGACGTTGTACTTCTGGCCCGGCCGCGGATCCAGGTGTCGGATGATCTCGAGCTCGGCTTGCAGATCCTCCATGTCGAGAGCGAGGGCATCCGCGATCTCCCGATAGCGGTGCCCCTGCAGCTTGTCCATGTGGTGACGGACGATGGCCTCGGCCGGCGTTCCCTCCTGACCGAGATGCCGGAGCTGCACGCAGAGGCACTCGACGAGGTCTCGCGCTGCCGTTCCCACCGGGTCGAACCCTTGGATCATCTGCAGGGTATCCCGCACCTCGTCCGGCGCGAAGTCCCCCATCTGCTGGATCTCTTCGAGCGTGGCCCGAAGGTACCCGTCCTCGTTGAGATTGCCGATGATCGCCCGTCCGATCTCTTTTCTCGTGTCGGACGACGTGGACAGATCCAGCTGCCACTCCAGGTGATCCGCCAAGTTCGTGGCCTTGGTGAGCGTGTTCTCGAACGACGGCAGATCTTCCAGCGGCTCGGAGGGAGCGCGAGGAACGGGCCCCGTGTCCACGTCCTGGAAGTACGACTCGTAGTCGATGTCGTCGAACGGGTCCCTCCGCTCCTCCGACGACGCTTCGGCTTCGGCGGCGGGACTGTCCGGCGAGGTCGTTTCCGATACCGGCGGCGCCTCTTCCTGGAGCTCTTCGAGGACGGGGTTCTCGAGCATCTCCTGCTGCACCTCGTCCAGGAGCTCGAGCTTCGACATCTGGAGGAGCTTGATGGCCTGCTGGAGCGATGGGGTCATGATGAGCCGCTGGCTCATCCGCAGCCCGAGCTTCTGTTCGAGGGCCATCCGGTACCCTTCGCTCCCCGTCAGTGCAGTCTGAAGTTCTCGCCGAGATAGACCCGGCGCACCTCGGGATCGGACGCGAGATCCGACGGGGTACCCTGACGAAAAATGCTACCCTGGCTGATAATATATGCGCGGTCGGTGATCTGTAAAGTCTCCCGGACGTTGTGGTCGGTGATCAGCACGCCGATGCCTCGCTGCTTCAACCGCGCGACGAGCGTCTGGAGGTCGGCCACTGCAATGGGGTCGATGCCGGCAAACGGCTCGTCCAGGAGCATGTAGCGGGGCTCCGCAGCCAGCGCGCGTGCGATCTCCGCGCGACGCCTCTCGCCTCCCGACAGCGAGTACCCCGACGAGCGTGCAACCGTCTGGAGCCCGAACTCCGACAGCAGCGATGAACAGCGCTCTGCGGCCTCGGCTCGACCGACTCCGCGGATCTCGAGAACGGCCAGGATGTTCTCCTCCACGGTCATCCGGCGAAAGATCGATGCCTCCTGCGGCAGATAACCGACTCCACGGCGAGCTCTGAGATACATCGGCAGAGCGGTGATGTCCTCATCGTCGAGCATCACCCGCCCCCCGTCGGGCGGAACGAGACCGAGGATCAAATGGAACGAGGTGGTCTTCCCCGCGCCGTTCGGGCCGAGCAGCCCCACGATCTCGCCGGGTCCAATCCGCACGGACACCCCGCGGACCACAGCCCTGCGCCCGAACCTCTTTTCGAGGCCGTCTGCCGCCAGGCCGGTCGCGCCACAATCGATCGCGGTCTTCATCCTCGATGGGTCCCGCAGGCGAGCGCCTTCCCTCTCTCCGGAAGTGCCGTCCCCCGAAGCCGGATCCCCGGATTCCACTTCGAGAGTTCCCAGATCGAGCCGGTAGCGTAACACCCGTCCCATGGTGGTGCCGCCTGTTCCTCCGCTCCGACTGACCGAGGCCGGTGCCTGGTCACCGAACAGCCGGACCAATCGCTCGACGGGGCTGTAGATCACCCGATCCCCCGAGCCCCGTGTCAGCCCGTCCGACGGCCCGCCGGCCGTCGGCCGCAGCTCGAATCCAACGCCGTCGGCGACCCGGATCTCACGGATTCGCCCCCCCGATGGCTCCAGATCCACTTCGAGACTGCGCCCCTCCAGCCAGCCCTCGGAAAGCCGAACCTTGGTGCCGCCATCGTACCGGGCTCGTCGGGCGGCGCCCTCGTAGTCGAGCCGGTCGGCAGCGATCTGCACGTAGTCGGACTCCACGTTCCCCGAGTCCGACGCGCGCGGAAAGCGGCTCGTCACCGCCCCTCTGGCGCGCAGGACGTCTTTCGACCTCTCGATCTCGACCTCCTGCGCGGACAGATTTCTGTCCCCTTGCCAGCCGCGCACGTCTCCGCGGAACGTCAAGCGTCCGCCTCCGGAGTCGCCGTCGAGAGACGAGGCGACGAAGTGGACCGCTTCGCCGGCGTCGAAGACTCCTCCGACGACATCAAGTCGCTGAGACGTGCCGAGAAGCGTCGCCTCGACGCGCCCCGTCGCACGCATCCTGTCGCCGCGCGGATCGGTGACGATCGTCTCCGCGGCGACCCTCGAGCGGCCCTGTGCCAGACGCGCCCGACGGCCAGGGGCTGCATCGAGAGTGATGACTCCACCGCCGAGCTCCGGGACGAACGAGGCATGATCTGCTTCGGCATTTGCGCCCTGGCTGACGAACCGAACCGCTCCCTTGGCTTCGGCCCGCATCAGACCGCGGTCGGCGTCGATCGTCGCCAGGAGATCCTCCGTGCGGAGCGTCGATGAGGAGTCCTGGAAGATCCCGCGGGCTCGAACCCCGCCCCGTGCCGCGACGGACCAATTCCGCCCGTCCGGGTTCCGCGTCGCGTCCAGGGCGGATGCCTCCACCGCCAGGTCGCCACGGTGGAGCGTTACCGATCCGGTAGCGCTCGCGCGCGACGGATCTGCCGAGTCGTCCCATGCGACGCTCAGCCGGTTCGCGACCACCGACGCAGGAAGGGCGGCGATCATCACGCCCTCCACGGTTGCCGATCCACTGGCTTCCACCAACCGAATTCGTCCTGACTCGCTTCGCGTCAGCGTCACATCGCGGGCGGATAGGCGCGCACCGTTCCCGTCCACACGGACGTTGCCGGCCAGATCGATGACCCGGCCTTGCGCGCGCACGACCGCGGACAGGGCCGTCAAGGTCGACCCATCATCGCCACGAATCGAGGGAGCCTCCAGCGAAGATGGCGATTCCCGGTCCAGCCCGTGCACGGCCCGGGCCGCGGTCCCGGTGTAGCCCGGGCCGCGCAGCGTCAGCGTTCCCACCGAGCGCGCCTCGCGGGTAGCCTCCTCGACCTCCACTCCCGGGACCTCCACATGAAGACCTGCGTTCCGGTCCTCGACGCGGACCTCGCCTTCGAGCGCAAGCACCCGATCCCCTTCCTTGCCTCGCATCTCGCCCCGCTGCGAGCTGAAGACGAGGGGACCACCACGATCGCGATCCACCTCGACGCGCTCGACCCCCTCCAGGCGAAGTTTGCCGTCGTCTTTGAGTTCACCCACCGCGGCCCGGAGGAACAGCCTTCGGTTGTCGTTCCAGAGCTCGGTGAGCTCGATACGCTCGGCACGCGGTCCCGACGCCTCCTCGGGGTGGGCGGCTCGGCCTCCCACCGCGACCGGTCGTTGCCGAAACGTCAGACCGATCAAGACGAGGAATGGCACCAGGAGGGCGGGGAGAAGAACACGCAGAACCCGGAGCCGCAGCACTCGAGCCTATCGTCCGGGAAACGCAGGCTTGCGCTTCTCGAGAAACGCGGTCGTGCCCTCCCGCATGTCCTCGGTCGCGAAGCAGAGCCCGAAGAGGCTGGACTCGAGGCGCAGCGCCTCGGCTACGGATCCTTCGCGTCCCGCCACCACCGCCTCGAGGCTTCGTGACAATGCCAGGGGGCTCTTGCTGGAAAGCCGTCCGACCCAGACCTTCACCTCGTCCCGCAACGCTGCCGGCGGAACGACGCGATTCACGAGCCCGATGCGATACCCTTCCTCCGCGTCGATCACGTCGCCCCCGAGGATCATCTCGAGGGCCCGGCCCATTCCCACGATCCGTGGAAGCCGCTGGGTTCCCCCGGCGCCGGGAATGAGCCCGAGGTTCACCTCCGGCTGGCCGAACCGGGCGGTCTGCGAGGCGAGGCGAATGTGACAGGCCAGCGCCAGCTCGCATCCCCCCCCGAGCGCAAACCCGTTGATCGCGGCGATCACAGGCTTGGGCGAACGCTCGAGGGTGTTCAGGCAGTCCTGAAAGGTGCGGGAGAATTCCTGCGCCTCGGCGGCGCTCATCGCGGACATCTCCCGGATGTCCGCCCCGGCGACGAACGCTTTCTCGCCGGCGCCGGTAATCACCAGCACGCGAACCGCCGGATCGGCAAGGGCCTGCAGGGCGGCGGTACGGATCTCCTGCACGGTTTCACGATTCAGAGCGTTCAGGCTGTCAGGGCGGTGCACGGTGATCCACGCCGCCTGGTCGCGAGACTCGTACACCACGTTGGAATAGGTTGGGTGAGCCATCGTCTCCTCGATCGAGCGCGTGGAGCCGGAGAGGCGTCCCGTCTCCGAACCCGCGCTGCAATGCGGCCGCCGATGCATGCCGGCCAGCGTCGTTGCCTCTCGTTCGAATCAGTAGTGAATCCGGGCGTGCAGGACGCCCCGACGGTAGTCGCCGCCCTCCAAGACGACGATCCGGCACATCTCGTACAGCCGGGACATGAGAGGGTCCCCCAGCCGGTCTCGCAACGTCAGCCCTTCCATGGGATCTCGAGACCGTCGTGGCTCTCCACCATCGTCCTCACCCGTGGCGAGGTTCGACGTCAGGATGAGCGGGGCACGATCGTTGTACCTCTGTCCGATCAGATCGTGCATCACGTCGCGGGCCCATGCGGTGGTCCGCCCGGCGCCCAAATCGTCCAGGACGAGCACTTCGCAGTCCAAGATCCGGCGCAGGATATCGGACTCCGTGCGGCTCGAGCCCGCGTCGAACGTCGCCTGGATCTCCTTCAGCAGATCTCGCTGCTCGTAGAACAAAACGCGCCCCCCCTTCGTGCACGCGACGGCTCTGGCGATTCCCACCGCGATGTGGGTCTTGCCGGTGCCCGGCTGCCCGAGAAACAGGAGTCCATGCTCCACGAGCGGCCAACGGGCGACCCACCCGGCCGCCACGTCACACGCAGCTGCGTGGCTCGGATGGTGCGTCTCGAACGACTCCAGGCTGCAGTGATCGTACCGCCGCGGAATCCGGGCGGAGCGCAGGAGGCGCTCGGCCCGGTCCTGCACCCTGCAGACGCAAGGAGCGGCGGTCGTGGCCCCGTCGGGGTGAGTTCGGATCTCGAAACCGGTGTCTCGACAGACCGGACAGCTGCCGTCCATGGATCCTCTCGACCCCCGCGCTCCGGCGTTCGCGCGATCGGCTTCCCGATCGCGGTCAATTCAGGTAGCCGCGGAGCTGCTGGCATTTCTGGGAGCGGTTCAGCTTCTCCAGAGCCTGTGCCTCGATCTGACGGATCCGCTCGCGGGAGAGGCTGAGCAACTCCCCGATTTCCTTCAGCGTTTTTGGATCTCCACCGTCCAGGCCGAAGCGAAGTCGCAGGACCCTCTCCTCCTTCCCGTCCAGCTCCCCGAGCGCTTGGCGCAGGAGCCGTCGGAGCGAAGTCTTCAGCAGCACCAGGTCTGCGGAGGGGATCGTCTCCTGCTCGAGCTTGTCCGAAAGGTGGAACTCGTGCTCCTCGTCGATCACCGCGGAAAGCGAGATGTTCTCGTCGGAAACTTGGAGGAGGTTCGTGACCTCCTCGACGGTCACATCCATCCGCGTGGCGATCTCCTCCGGCGAAGGAGTTCGCTTCAGCTCCGAGCGCAGATTGGACTGTGCCTTGCCGATCCGGTAGAGCAGATTCGCTTGCTTCTGCGGGAGTCGGAACGCACCGCTCTGATCGGACAGCGCGTGGATGATGGCCTGCCGAACCCACCAGACCGCATAGGTGATGAACTTCACGTTCTTGCCCGGATCGAAACGCTTGGCCGCCTCGATCAGGCCGATGTTCCCTTCGTTGATGAGGTCGAGGAACGAGAGTCCGCAGCCGCGATAGCGTTTCGCGTAGGACACGACGAAACGAAGATTCGCTTCCACGAGGCGACGCAGCGCTTCCTTATCCCCTCGCTGGATGCGCTTTCCCAGGACCCGCTCTTCCTCAGGGGTAACTCGCGAGAGGCGCGAGATCTCCCTGAGATACTTCTTCAGGGATTCCGAACCTCCACCGCGGGATTCCTCACGTTCCTCTTCCATGCCACCCCTTCGAGCGAAAACGGAGTATAGCACGCGCTCCCGACGGTTCTTCCGCGGCGGGGCTCCTCCCTCATCCCGAGTTCTGATCGTTGGGGCGACCGGCCGCCGTCCTTCTTTCGACCTCGCCCCGGAGCTGCTCGAGTCGATCCCGCTTTCGGAGGATTACCGCGACTCCCGCCAGTTCGAGCCCGATCCTGCAGGTAGGTCCGAGGATGACCTCGAGCCGCTGCAGGAGCCGCCTGGGGTCGAGGCGGGCATCTCCCGGGGCGCCTAGCCCGGATCATTCACGAAGGACCGTAGCGAGACCGCGAAGATGCCCGTCCTGCTTGGCGCCCGCAGGGACTCGGGCCCGAGACGTACTGTACCGTACGTCGCAGGGCGCGAGGCCCGAGGACGTCAAGCAGGATGGGCAGATTCGCGGTCGGAGTAGGTCCTTCGTGAATGATCCGGGCTCGGGTGGAATCAGGGGGCGCTCGCACAGCCGCAATGCCTGAGGATGCGCTGGGTACGCGCGTGCAACGAAGCCGATCGGATCGCGACCGCCGCTTTCGTCCGGCGCCGGAGCCGAGCTCATCTCACCCGATCGAAACGCGGATGGGACCCCGTGCCTCGCTTTCCTTCTTCGGGAGCGTCACGGTGAGCACTCCCTCGCGAAACGCTGCCTCCACGGTGCCCCGATCGACGTTGGAAGGGAGTGGAAAGCGCCGAGAGAACTTCCCGTAGGAGCGCTCGACGCGATGGAACTGTTCCCCGTCCCGCTCTCGCTCCATCCGGCGCTCTCCCTGGACGAGAATCTCGTCCTCTTCCAGCCGCAGGTCGATGTCGTCGAGCTCCACCCCGGGAAGCTCCAGGCAGAGGATGAAGCGATCCGGAGACTCGAAGACGTCGGCAAGGGGGCTCCACGCCCCGACCCCCCCGTCCGCGTCGAAATTGGTTCGGGTCAAGGCCGCCTCGAACATCTTGTTCATGCGCTCCCGGACTCCGGCCAGCTCTTTCAACGGATCCCATCCCGACTGCACCATCACGACCTCCCGTGCGCTCCCCACCCGCGCGGAGCCCGCACGGATCGGTGCTGCCCCTCGTCGGGGACATCAGTTCCGTTTGCTTCCGTCCGAGTCCACGACCTCCGCGTCGATGACCTCGTCGCTTCGCTTGGACGCTCCTTCGGCGTTCCCGCCGCTCGCGGACGAGGCGGCCGCCCCTTCGGCGCTCGACCGGTAGATCGTCTCGCTGAGCCGGTACGATGCTTTCTCCAACCGCTCGGACGCTGCCCGGATCGCGGCGACGTCGTTTTTCTCCATGGCGGCCTTCACGTCGCGAATCGCATCCCGCACCGGCGCCTGGTCCGCCTCGGCGAGCTTCGCGCCGCTTTCCGCCAGGGTTTTCTCCACCTGGTAGACGAGCTGGTCCGCGCGGTTCCTGGTCTCCACGGCTTCTCGCCGGACCTTGTCCTCGGAGCCGTGCTCGTCGGCCTGCCGGACCATCCGCTCCACCTCGTCCTTGTTCAAGCCGGAGGACGACGTGATGGTGATTTTCTGCAGCTTCCCGGTGCCCAGATCCTTCGCCGACACGTGGACGATTCCGTTGGCGTCGATGTCGAACGTGACCTCCACCTGGGGAACGCCGCGCGGCGCGGGAGGGATACCGTCCAGGTGGAACTTCCCCAGAGTCTTGTTGTCGCCCGCCATCTCACGCTCACCCTGCAGCACATGAACCTCCACGCTCGTCTGCCCGTCCGCAGCCGTGGAGAAGACCTCGCTCTTGCGCGAGGGAATCGTCGTGTTGCGGGGGATGAGTCGGGTGAAGACGCCGCCCAGCGTCTCGATTCCCAAGGACAACGGCGTCACGTCCAGGAGCAGGATGTCCTTCACGTCGCCGGCCAGGACCCCGGCCTGCACGGCGGCGCCGATGGCCACCACCTCGTCGGCGTTCACGCCCTTGTGGGGTTCTCTCCCGAAGAAGTCGCGAACGATCTGCTGGACCCTGGGGATCCGCGTCGAGCCTCCCACCAGCACCACCTCGTCGATGTCCGCCGGCCGAAGGCCCGCGTCGGACAACGCTCGCTCGCACGGACCCAGGGTCCGATGGAGGATCCCCTCGACGAGCTGCTCGAACTTCGCCCGGTTCAGCTTGAGTTGCAGGTGCTTGGGCCCGCTGGCGTCCGCGGTGATGAACGGGAGGTTGATCTCCGTCTCGGTGACCGTGGAAAGCTCGCATTTCGCTTTCTCGGCGGTCTCCTTCAACCGCTGAAGCGCCATCGTATCCCTGGACAGGTCGATTCCCTGGTCCTTCTTGAATTCCGAGACGATCCAGTCCATGAGCAGCTGATCGATGTCGTCGCCGCCGAGATGGGTGTCCCCATTGGTGGACTTCACCTCGACGACCCCTTCGCCCACCTCGAGAACCGAGATGTCGAACGTGCCACCGCCGAAATCGAACACGGCGATGGTCTCGTCCTTCTTCTTGTCGAGTCCGTACGCGAGAGCCGCGGCCGTCGGCTCGTTCACGATCCGTTCCACCTGGAGTCCCGCGATCTGACCTGCGTCCTTCGTGGCCTGTCGCTGCGCGTCGTTGAAATAGGCGGGAACCGTGATCACGGCGCGCGTGACAGGCTCTCCCAAATGGGACTCGGCGGCTTCCTTGAGCTTGCGGAGGACCATCGACGAGATCTCGGGCGGGGCATACAACTTTCCCTGGATCTCCACCCGAACGTCCCCGTTGTCGGCAGGGGTGACCCGGTACGGCACCATCTTGGTCTCGTTCTGGACCTCAGCGTACTTGCGTCCCATGAATCGCTTGATGGAGTAGACGGTGTTCGCAGGGTTCGTGATGGCCTGCCTCTTCGCCACCTGCCCGACCAGCCGCTCCCCCTTCTCGTTGATCGCCACCACGGACGGCGTGAGGCGACTGCCTTCCGGGTTCACGATCACGGTCGGCTTGCCGCCCTCCATCACGCTGACGACCGAGTTCGTCGTGCCGAGATCGATCCCTATAATCTTGCTCATGAACCTGGTCTCCCTTCGTGAGGGCGCCTCGTCCCTCGACCACCGGCGGCGTTTTAAGACCTGAGCGGCCGGCTGTCAAGGACGGGTCGAGCCTCCTCCGGGGGACGTATGGGCGAGCCCCTCCATCAAGTTGCGCTGATTTGGATTGAAGGAACGGAGGATCCGCAGCGCCGGAGACTCACCTCCCGCCCCGTCGCGGCCCAGGAGCCGGAATCCATCCGCGGACCGCTCGTACTCGTACAGGCGACCCCACGGATCGAGCAGATCGGTCGATCGCAGGTAGCCGCTCTCGGACAAGGTGTCCAGGCGGTCGGGTACCGAACCCGTGTCCAGGTAGTGGACCTGGATCGCGGCTTCGATGCGCTCGAGTCGGCTGCGGCTCACGTAGCCCCGCAGCGCCTCGCTCTCCCGATAGACGCTCCCGATTCGCCAGGGGGCGAAATCGTTGAATCCAGCCGTCAGCAGCGCGAGGATCGCAACACCGGCCAAGGCCGCCTCAGAGGCGCGGACCATGAGGGCGGACGTGCGGCCCCCGGCAGCGGCGGAAGCGGCCTCCGGCGTCGTGACCTCCTGGATGAGGTCCCGCTTGAGCAGCTCGTACAGAGTCCGGTGGGCGTCGAACTCGCCCAGGGAGGTCTGATCCACGACGTCCTGGACGTTCGCGCGGCCATCGAGCTTCCGGAGGATCTCGTGCTCTTCCGGGCTGCACTGGACCGGCGACTCCTTCCCGCAGGACGCCGTCCCTCCGAGCATGTCCAGATTGAAGTCCTCCGCCGAACCGTCCACGCCGGCCGCATCCGCCTCGTACGCCCGGCCCGCGGCGGTCTTGCGAAACACCATGCGCGGGCTGCGAATGCGCTTCTCGATCATGGGCCACTCGTCGATCATCCGGGCCGCTTCCATCAGCACCGTCTCGGCACTCACCGGAATCGTCAGGTTCCGGTCGTACTCCAGGTGATCCATGGGGGCGAAGTTGTAGCGGCCGTCTCGCCAACGGAACAGGCGGTACACGATCTGGTTGATCTGGACCCGTAGAGCTTCCCGGAGCCCGTCCTCGGAGATGAATCCGGAACGGACCAGGATGTAGCCGAGGCGCTGCAGGGTCTCGCGCTGCACCGCCAGGGCCTCCCGAAGCTGAGCCTCACTGATCCTGCCGGTCCGGACGAGGACGGATCCCAGGAGGTCCTCGAGCCGCCGAGAGCGAGTGTCGGCACCGACCACCTGGCCCTGGAAGAACTGGACCGTGACCGTATCCTGTTCTCCCTCCATGGTCAGGATCCCGGTCTTCCTCTGGATTCCGATCAGCTGCAGGATGTCGGGTAGAGCAAAATCGCGAAGAGTCCCCTGAAGGGCCACGTCTCAGATCTCCTGCACTCGAAACCGTCGCGCGTTCGCGACGATCCAGACCACGGTAGCCGTCACGAGGCCGGCGACGGACACTGCATCCAGCGCGTAGCGTGCTGGAATCACTCCGGTTCGCAGCAGGTCCAGATCGAGGTTGATCCCCGAGAGACCCACCAGCGGGCGGACCACCGCCGGCTCCCAGGCCAGCAAGCTCGCGATCCACGCCAGGGACAGGAGCAGGCCGGCGAACGCGCGGCCCCCGAGAAGGTGGGAAGCTCCCGGTACCAGCAGCGAGGTCAGTCGACGTGCCAGACGCCATCGTCGTCCGTGGCGCTCGACTTCATACAGCTTCCGGGTCTTCGTTTCTGCGGCGAGGCCGTCGCCCAGCACGAACAGGTGGAGGCACTGGGTGCAGTACTCCTTCCCCTTCTCGCGCTCGTTCCTGCACAGCGCACAGAAGGCCCGGCCGCAGCGGATGCACGCGCGAGCGGGTGGGATGCGACGGGAACTCCAGACCAGGAGGCAACAGGCGCCGATGGCGAGCAAGGAGAGCGCGCTCAGGGGGTTCACGAGGCTGCGTAGGTGCGGGGTCCACCAGGCGCTCCGCTCGTCGACCGCGGATAGGCCCTGAAGCGGCCTCCCCTCCAGCGCGGCGCGCCAGAGTGCCCGAAGATCGACCACCGCGTCCACGACCATCGGGCGCCCCGTCTCGCGACCGCTGCGGTAGAGAAGCTCAGTCATCCCTTCCGGGTCCGCGGCGCTTCCCCGATCGAGGTACTCCTGCGCTTCCTTGAACCGGAACGTCTCGGACTGGGCGACGTACGCGTCGTAGTAAGCCAGGGCCGAGCGGGGCCGAAGCTCGATCGCCCGCCGGTAGTTCACGAGCGCCTCGCCCGGCTGGCCGAGTTGCAGGAAGATGTTCCCCAGGTTCACGTAGGCGGGATCGGCTCCGGTGCTCTGCTCGAGGATCCGTTGATACTGCTCGAACGCCTCCTCGAAGTATCGACCGTTCTTGTAGAGCCCCGCCAGGAGGAACCGATAGGTCGAATCGTCGGGGTGAGACTCGACCAGTCGCTGCAGCTCCACGACGCGCTCCGGGTCGTAGGCACCCCCGGACGAGGCCAGGGCGTGACGCACGACCGGGTCTTCGGCCATTCCCCGAAGCGCGACCGCAGCGCGGTACAGGGGAGGGAGCGCCGCGGTGATCGCCAGGACGCAAATGGCCGCCACGCGCTCCCCGCGTCGCATGAAGCGAAACGTGAGGACCAGCAGGTACAGGGCCGCCCATCCGGTGCCCACCCAGAGAAGCAGGGGAAGCAACACGACGGCCCAGCCGGCCGGTTCGGCCCACTGGGCCCATGCGGTCTCCTCGATCCGCTCCTCGATTTCGTGCCGCAGCGGCGCGTGGTAGCGGATCAGAAGGAGCGTCGCGAAGACGGTGGACGCGCCGACCCACGCAACGAGCAGCAACAGCAGCAGATGGTGGAGGAGCGTGAGATCCCTCCACCGTTCCGCAGCGGCCGCGCGGATTGCGGCCAGCCACTCGGAGGCGGCCGCCCCCACTCCGGCGCCTGACTTCCAGGCCACCTCCGCCCGCGCCCGCCGCACCTGCGACCCGTCCGGTCGGAAGAACTCGGCCAGCTCCAGGGTGGCCCGGGCCCGCGTGAAGTTCCCCTCGTCGATGTGACGGTGCGCCTCGGCCAGCGCCGCGGCGGCCATGCCGTCCAGCCGTCGCACTCCCTCCTCGGAGCAGAAGGCCCGGATGAGTTGCGCCTGGTTGGCCGCATCGGCGTCGCGCCCGTCGGCGAGGAACGCTTTTCGCTGGAACCAGAGCGTCTCGAGCCGCGTGGTGAAGGCGTCGTAGTCGAACCCTCGTCGACCCTCGGAGCGAATCGCAGGAGGCGGACCGTCTCCGGTAACGCCGGTCTCAGCCTTCGGCACCCGGATCCGGATCGTCTCGCCGGCTCGAGCGATGCTCGCGGCAACGGCGAGAATACCCAGCAACGCCACCACGAGACGGACGGCGATCCCGCAACGCCGCGTTCTCACGACCCTCCCCCGCGCTCTCGCCGTCGAGACGGACCGTCGCGCGGACCTGGGCCGCGCGTGGCGCGGTCGCGGAGGCTCAGCCCGTCTTGCCGGATCGAGCGACGTAGAGCATTCGTAGTTCGTACAGGATCCGCTCGAGGAGCCGCTCCTCCTGGCTCGTGAGATTCCCGCGGCACTTCACCCGAAGCAATCCCAGCATGTCGATCTGGATCCTGGCCTGCTCCAGGTCCAGAGAAGGTTGCCCGGTGGCTGGATGAGGGATCTCGCCGAGAAACAGGAGCGCCGGCTGCGCCATGGCATTCACCAGCATGGTGAAATCCACGCCGTCCGGCTCGTCGACCGGCTGCCTCTCGAACCCCGCCGATTCCCTCGGGGTTTCCTCGCGGGGCGCCGTCTCGACTCCGGACCCACCCGTCGCCTCCTCCAGGTCTTCCCCGACGCCCGGTCTCCTGTCGCCGGAAGGCGTGAAGTGGCGCCGGTCCGTGATCTTGATCCGTTCCGCTTGACCAGAGCGGCTCTCTTTTTCGCGGTCGCCGTCCGACATGTTCTTTCTCCCACCCCGTGGCTTCGAACGTCTGCGTTCCGACGGAAGCGGGATGGTACCATTGTGGTTCTCGGCGCCACAAACGAACCCCCGGAGCGACGCCCGTCGAAGGGGCAGCGCGACCGCGACGAAACATGTGGTCCTCCGGCGAGCAAGTCAAGGAGCCCGATCCCCGATGGACGAAGAGAGCACGTTCGAAGGCCTCGTCGAGATCATGGATCGCCTGCGCGACCCGGGCGGGTGTCCGTGGGACCGCGAGCAGAGCTACGAGACGCTCCGGAGTTATCTCCTCGAGGAATGCTACGAGGTCGTGGACGCCCTGGATCGCAACGACGCCGCCTCCCTCCAGGAAGAGCTCGGCGACCTGCTCTTTCAGATCGTGTTCCTCTCGCGTCTGGCGCGAGAGCAGGGACGATTCTCCGCGGCAGACGTCGTGAGAGGGATCGCCGCGAAAATCGTGCGCCGGCACCCGCACGTCTTCGGCGACGCGAGGGCCGACACCTCGCAGGAGGTCCTGAGGAGCTGGGAAGAGATCAAGCGGCGCGAGAAGGAGAGAACGTACGGAGAGGAAGCACCACGCGCCTCGGTCCTATCTGGGATCCCTCCAGTCTTGCCGGCGCTCCTGAAGGCGCAGCGACTCGGCACCAAGGCGGCCCGCGTGGGTTTCGACTGGCCGGATGCCGCAGCCGTCCTCGGGAAGGTCGAAGAGGAGATGGAGGAGCTCCGGCGTGCGATCGGCTCCGGGGATCCTTCTGCGGCCCGGGAAGAGATCGGGGACGTCCTGTTCACCCTCGCCATGCTCGCGCGGCATGCGGGAACCGATCCGGAGGCTGCGCTCGAGCGGACGAACCTCAAGTTCCGGACTCGCTTCGAGGCGATCGAGGAAGAGCTGGATCGTCGTGGCATGCGCGTCGACGAGGCGGGATTCGATCTCCTCGATCAGCTCTGGAACGAGGTCAAGCAGCAGGACCGCTCCGGCCCGTGACGTTCGAATCCGAGCGTCGACCGCCCAGGCTGCTCCCGGCGAGCTCGAAGCGGCCGATCCTGCGAAACCGCTCGTAGCGTGACTGGACGAGGAGGGACGGCTCCCGACCGTCGAGCTCACGAAGCTGGCGCTCGAGCACGTCCCCGATCATGGTCGCCTGACGAGCCGGGTCCACGTGCGCTCCGCCGCAGACCTCCGGGATGATCTCGTCGATCACGTCGAGATCCAGGAGCTCGGGCGCGGTCAGGCGAAGGGCCCGGGCGGCGTCCCGGTTCCGGGCGGCGTCCCGCCAGAGAATCGCCGCGCAGCCTTCGGGGCTGATCACCGAGTAGATGGCGAATTCCAGGAGGTTCACCCGGTCGCCCACGCCGAGAGCCAGCGCCCCGCCGCTGCCCCCCTCGCCGGTCACCGTGACGAGAATCGGAACCCTCAGGCGGGCCATCTCGCGAAGGTTGAACGCGATCGCCTCCGCCTGGCCTCGCTCCTCGGCGCCGATTCCGGGGTACGCGCCCGGCGTGTCGATGAACGTGAGAATCGGCCGGCCGAATTTCTCGGCCATGCGCATGGCCCGAAGCGCCTTCCGGTACCCTTCGGGCTTCGGCATTCCGAAGTTCCGGTGGATCTTCTCCTTCGTGTCTCTTCCCTTCTGATGCCCCGCGATCACGACCGGTCTGCCGCGAAACGTCCCGAAACCGGTCACGATGGCCGGATCATCGGCGAATTTCCGGTCGCCGTGCGTCTCGACGAACCCTTCCAGCAGGAAGTGGAGGTAATCGAGCGTGTAGGGTCTCCGGGAGTGTCGGGCGACGAGGGTCTTCTGCCAGGGGGTGAGGGACGAGAAGACCTGCGACCTCAGGTCGTCGAGCTCCTGCTGGAGTCGCTCCCGCTGCCGCTCGATCCCCGCGTCCTCCATTCCGGAAAGCGCCTCGATGCGCCGCTCGAGGTCCAGAATGGGTTGCTCGAAACTTTCCTCGTCCATGGCTTCTCCTCTGGCGCCGAGCGGGGTCGGGCTCGAGTCCGTCGTCCGCGATCGGATGCCTCGCGATGGCCGCGGTGTCCCACGCTCCGCCCTACGGCTGGATCGTCGCGCGAGCTCCCCGGCGCCCTGCATCCCTGTCGAGTCGATCACCTCGCTGGGCGCGCGAACTCGGGTAACAGGCACTCCCATCCGTCGACGACGCGCACGGACCATGCGACCGTTCTCGACATTGGAGCTGCGTTCCTGCCTCGTCCGATCGTGCATCGCCTTTCGTCGGCGACAGGTGGTCTCCGATTCGACACTGTCTTTCCGGAACGGCCTCCCGATGTCTCACCCGCCTGATAGGATACGCTGCACCTGTCGGAGAAAGTCAAGCAGCCGTGCTGCAACGGGTGTACGACCGGAAAACGAGGAAGAGCTGAATCGAAGCGAATGGGGGACAGCAAGCGAAACCCGCCCGCACGCAACTCATTCAAACCACGGGGCGTTGTGCGAGTTTCGGTTGCAGGTATGCAAACACGGGACTCCGCCCCCGCACCCCGGCTCCACGCGAAACCGAAGCGAGGCCTCGCCATGCGCGTAGTTCGCTCAGGCTGTGGTGTCTCCTCGCTTCTCAGTCGATCCCGCCCACCGCCGCGAGTGCCACGCGCAGCTGCGATGGTCCATCCGGAGCGAGCCCGTCGAGCTTCGCCCGCAGCGCCGCCTCGAGCCCACGCGCCACCCGCGGTCCTTCGGAAACGCCCGCGCGGATCAGATCGGTGCCTCGGATGTCCGGCCGGACGTCGCGCAGCCGGGACAGGTACCGCGAGAGGTGCTCGCGCACCGCGTCGCGGCTGGTGAGCGCCATGGCCAGCAGGAGCGTCTCCGCTGGCTCGCCGCGGCAGGCCTCGTGCACCGCGCTGGCGGGTAGCGCGGCTCGACTGGTGAGCTGGGTGAGGACGCGGTGCACCGTTTGGGCCTGTCCGCTCAGGATCCGGGCCGCCGCACGGTTCGGACGTAGACGATCGAGGAACTCCTCTCGTTCCGACGGCTCCAGGCCCTCCGCAAGCACTCCGAGGACCACCGTCCAATCGAGAACCGCCTCGGCGCGATAGAGGAGCCGATGCCACGACAGAACCTCCTCCGCCCGCTCCAGGCGAGCGTAGGTACGTCGATTCGGACGGAGCTTCCCGTGCACGCAGGTGAGGAGCCGGTGCTCCGCCAGCATGCGAACCCCCGCCGCCGGGTGGCGACCGCCGAGGATCTGCTCCAGCTCGCGGCGCAGGCGCACCGGAGTGAGTCTCTGGAACACCCGCTCCTCCGTTGCGACGCGGATCAGGTGCGCGGTCTCCTTCGAGATCTGGAAGTCCAGCCGATTCGCGAATCGAACGGCCCGGAACGCGCGGGTGGGGTCCTCGATGAACGAGAGGCCGTGGAGAACGCGGATCTTCCCCTCGCGAAGATCCCGTCGACCGCCGAAGAAATCCAGCACCCGGCCGAATCCCGGAGGAGTCAGTCGGATGGCGAGGGCGTTGATGGTGAAATCCCGGCGAAACAGGTCCTGACGAATCCCTCCGGGAGTCACCTCGGGGAGGGCTGCCGGCCCGCGATAGTGCTCGGTCCTGGCCGAGGCGAAATCCACGCGCAGTCCGTTGCCCAGGAGAACGACCGCCGTCTGGAACGCTTCATGAACGCGGACCCGCCCTCCCACGGTTTCGGCGAGACGGCGCGCCAGGGCCCCCGCGTCTCCCTCCACGACGACGTCGAGATCGCGGTTCTCGCGGCGCAGCAAGAGGTCCCGTACCACTCCTCCGACGAGATACGCATGGACGTCCGAATCGGCGGCGAGCTGGCCGATGCTCCGGAGCAGATCGAGGCCCGGAGCCGCCAGTCCCTTCGCGAGCAGGGGCGAGAGATCTTCCCCCGCGGAGGCCGGAGGTTGGGCGTCGCGCTGCAGGGCACGGACGGACTCCTTCGATCGTTCCTCCAGAAGATGGCGGAGGAGCACCGTTCGGGTGAGGATCCCGCGGACGCTCGACGGATCGTTCCCGACCAGGACGAACCGTGTATTCGCGCTCAGGAGCCGTCTGCGAACCTCGTCCAGGTCGGCGTCCGGAGGAATCACCTCGACCTCCCCCACCGCAACGTCTCCGACGGGGCGTTCGTCCATCCCATGGTGCTGCGCGAAGTCGGCCAGCTGCCGCGTGAAAGCCCCCGTGACCCGTCCCCCGTCCACCACCGGAAGCGCGTTGACCCGATAGCGGTTCAGAAGGCCGACCGCCTGCCTCACTGTCACCCCGGACTCGACCGTGTACAGGATCGGCGTCGCGAGGTCCAGAGCGCATGCCGAGGGGACCAGCGCCGCTTCGATGGCCGGCAGCAGCGCGTCCTCGGCCTCGATCAGCGTCTTCCCGTGAATCACCGCCGAAGACGCGCTGGGATGTCCGCCTCCGCCGAACGCGATGGCGATCTTTGCCGCGTCGAAGTCGTGGGCGCCGCTCCGCGCGATCAGGAAGATCCGATCGCCCATCCGCATCAGGGCGACGAAGCGGAGCGCACCCAGACCCTGAACGAGCTGCTGCACGACCACCGAAGCGTCCGGTACGAACACGTTCGTCGCGGCGGTGGCGAGGACGACTTCGCGGCCTCGCAACTGCACGTTGCGTACTCCATGGAGCAGGGAGTGATAGAGGTCGACCTGGAGCGGGCTGAGGCCCCGCGACAGGGTTCGGGCGACCTTTCCGAGGTCCGCCCCTTGCTCGAGAAGCCAGGCGACCGCCACGAGGTCCTCCGGGGTGGTGCCTGCGTGCAGCAGTCCGCCGGTATCCTCGTAGATCCCCATGACCATCAAGGTCGCCTGCGGCGGCGTCACACCGACCCCTCGCTCGCGCAGCAGCGAGGCGAGTAGAGTGGTCACCGCTCCAACGGGTCTCACATGCACTTCGAATCCGATGGGCGCCACGTGCGACGGGTGGTGGTCGTAGCAGACGACCCGCGGGCCGCCTCGCCGTGCCGCGAGCGCGGAGAACGGCCCCAGGCGATCGACCGAGACCGTGTCGACCAGCACGAGGGTCTCGACCGCGGCGAGGTTGACTTCCTTCACACGGATCTCGGCGACGGCCCCTGCGGGATCCGCCTCCAGATAGGCACGAAGCGCCGGCTCCTTGGATCCCGGGAACGACGCCACGGCGCCGGGGTGGAGGAGCGTCGCCGCCAGGACTCCGGCGTAGGCATCGAAATCGGCGGTCTGGTGCGTCGTGACGAGGATCACGGCGAGAGGCTAGTACCAGGTGCGACTGCAGGCAACACGTTCGAGCGGAGGACTCAGGCTCGCGGGTGGAAGTCCTCGTAGAGCCTGCGCAGGCGTTCGCGGTTCACGTGCGTGTAGATCTGCGTCGTGGAGATGTCCGCATGGCCGAGAAGCAGCTGGACCGAGCGGAGGTCCGCGCCGTTCTCCAGGAGGTGCGTGGCGAACGAGTGCCTCACGCCGTGGGGCGAGAGCGGCGATTGGATCCCCGCCCGCTTTCCATAGGCTCTCAGGAGCTTCCAGAACCCCTGGCGCGTGAGCGGCCGGCCGCGCCGGCCCACGAAGAGGAATTCGGATTGCCGGGGACCGAGCAGCGCGAGGCGTCCGCGGACGAGGTAGTCGCGGACGGTCGCGTCCGCTTCCGCCCCGATCGGGACGATCCGCTCCTTCGATCCCTTGCCGAAGCAGCGGAGGGTTCCCGCGTCGGAGTGCAGATCCCGCAGGCGCAAACCCACCAGCTCGCTGACTCGCAGACCCGTTGCGTAGAGGAGTTCCATCATCGCTGCGTCGCGCAGTTCGCGTGGCTCGGCGCGGCTCGGGGAGGAAAGCAAGCGCTCGACCTCGTCGAAGCTCAACACGCGCGGCAAGGGCCGCCAGATCCGGGGCGTGTCGAGGCGCGCGGACGGGTCTTCGGCGACGATGCCCTCGTGGGCGAGAAACGCGAAGAAGCTTCGGATCGCCACCACCCATCGGGCCAAGGACCGCGGCGATCGTCCGTCGAGGCGCAGGCGGCGCAGCGCGTCGAGGATGTCCGCGCGGCTCGCCTGCTCGGGGAATGCTCCCTTGCGCAGGCTAGCCCCGAGAAGCCCGAGATCTCTGCGGTAGGCCGCGACCGTATTCGGGGCGAGTCCGCGCTCCGCCGCCAGGTGCTCGAGGAAGCGGCGCGAAGCCGGACTGGGGGGTGCCCCGCGAGACCCAGGGCCCGGCTTCAACGGCCGGCTCTGGCCGGCGGTGGGTCGAGGAGGATCGTGACCGGACCGTCGTTGACCAGATCGACCTCCATCGCCGCTCGGAACACTCCTGTGGCCACCTGGATGCCTCGAGAAGCCAGCCGCTCCTCGAAACGCCGACAAAGCGGAGCGGCCACTTCGGGCAGAGCCGCCGCGTCGAACGACGGACGGCGGCCGCGACGGGTCGATCCGGCGAGCGTGAACTGCGAGACGGCGAGGACCTGGCCCCCGACGTCGTGCACGCTTCGGTTCATTTTCCCCCGCTCGTCCGGGAAGATCCGGAGGTCCGCGGTCTTGTCGGCAAGGTAGTCGATCTCCTCGGGGCGATCGCCCTTCTCGATCCCGAGGAAGACCAGCAGACCCCGTCCGATGGACCCCACCGTCTTGCCGTCCACACGCACGGATGCGCGGGAGACCCGCTGGAGGAGCACCTTCAAGCTTGCGGCTCCGGCGAGGCTCCGTGGGATGCTGGGGCCGAGGCGCTCCCGGGGTGGTTGTCCGCGTTCCCTCTTGCCGGATCGGCGGGCTCGATGAACGCGGGGATCTCTGCGCCGCGGTCGAGCCGCGAGACGCTCGCCGTCTTGCTCGCGCCGTCGGCTTCGGGGAGCCCACCGAGAACCCCTCGCTCCGGACGGAACGATCCGTAGTCCTGTCGGGCCATCTTCTCAAATCGCTTCGGGAGATTCCCGAGCTGAATCATGAACGCCTCGACCCTCGACTCCCCCGGTCGCACGGCTCCGGGATGTTATGCGTCGCCGCGCGACCCGGCAAGCCGGCGCAAGCGGTCCCAAAGAGCCCGGCCCTCCGGGATCCCCAGGTACCGCGTCCCGCCGACGGTGAGCGCGACGCCGCAAGCCACCGCAACCGCGAGGCGTCCCATGAGACCCCAGAAACCGCCACCGGGGAACGCGCGCTCGAGTCCGGCATGCAACGTCCCCACCGACAGGCCCATGACGCACGAAAGGGCGAGGAGCTGCAGAGCCAGCGTCCCGACGCCGAGTCCCTCGAGGCGGCCGACACGGCGTCGAAGTCCGACGGCGAGGAGGATCGAGTTGCTCCACGCGGCCAGGGACGTCGAGATCGCCAGCGCCAGGAACGGTTGGACCCCGAGCCGCGGAAGGACGGAGAGCAGGAGGAGATTCGCGCCGATCTTCAGGACCACCGAGGCCGCCGCGGCGATCACCGGGACGCGAGTGTCGCCCAGGGCGTAGAACGTCGGTACCTGGATCTTCACGACCGAGTAGGCGTAGAGGCCGAGCGCGTAGCAAAGTACGGCTGCGGCGGTGCTCGCCGTGGACTCCGCGGTGAAGCGGCCGTGCTCGAACAGGATCTGCACGATGGGCACGCGAAGGGCGACCAGACCGGCGCTCGCGGGGAGCGTCAGAAGCGCCGCGGCCCGAAGCGATTTCGCCAGGTTCGCGCGGAGGCCGCTGTGATCTCCTGCCGCCGCATCCCGGGACACCTGGGTCAGATTCGCGGTGGCGATCGCCACCCCGAAAAGCCCGATGGGAAGCTGCATCAATCGAAACGCGAGCGACAGCCATGTGATCGGTCCATCGCCGAGGCTGGAGGCGATGACCGTGTCCACGAGGATGTTGATCTGCGTGGCCGCCAGACCGAACGTCGCAGGGAGCATGAGGCGGATCACACGCCGCAGCCCGGGATCGGTCGGCGCCAGCTCCGGCCGGAACCGGAACCCTTCGCGGCGCATGGCGGGAACCTGCACCAGGAACTGCAACGCTCCGCCCGCCATCGCGCCGATGGCGAGGCTCATGCCCGTGGGCGCCCCGAGGGAGCGAAGCAAGGGGACCAGGAGCACGACCCCGAGGATCGCCGCCACGTTGAACGCCGCGGGAGCCAGTGCCGGAAGGAAATAGCGCCCGCACGTGTTGAGCACGCCCATGGCCACCGCGGCGAGAGCCACGAACAGGAGGAAGGGGGACAGGATCCGCGTCATGGCCACGGCGAGACTCATCTTCTCCGGCGAGAAGCCGCCGACATAGATCTTCAGGATCCAGGGGGCGAAGAGGGCGATGGCCAGCGCCAGAACAGAGAGCACCACGAACAACGCGGTCAACACCCGATTGGCCAGGCGCCACGCCGACTCGTCGCCGCCGCGGGCCCGCTCCAGCGTGAAGGTCGGGATGAACGCGGAGGAGAGCGCTCCCTCCGCGAAGAGATCGCGCAGGAGGTTCGGGATGCGAAAGGCGGCAAGAAACGCATCCGTGACCCAGCTTGCGCCGAAGTAGTACGACTGCACCTGGTCTCGAGCGAGGCCGAGAACGCGGCTGACGAGCGTCGCGAGGCTGATCGACCCCACGACTTTCATCAAGCTCCGGCGTTCGCTCATGAATGGAGGGCTTCCTTCCGTGCGAGGCGGCGAGTTCTGTCAGAATCCATGCGCCCTCTCGAGCTGCGACACCTGCGCGAAGAACGAGCGACGAGAGATACGACGATCAGGACGGGTCCCTCGAGGGTCCCGCGTCTCCGTCGTTTCCGGACGACGCGGAGCGGCTCACCGGAAACGCCTCCCGATTCGTCGTTCCCCTTCTCGTCCGTTCCCTGCCGCGACACCCGCGGCGTGGGGTGTCCGACAGGAAGGTGAGGAGGAGCTGAATCGAAGCGAATCGGGGACAGTCGTCCATGACACCTCGGGCGTCACGGACGACTGTCCCCGATTCGCAGCATCGTCTCCGCACTTTCCTGTCGCACACCCCGCGGCGTGCCACGACTTGAGCACGTTCTCGTCGATGTGATAGCCTTCCGACGTTGTGTCCCGGCCATCGCGTCGGGAGTACGGGTTTTGAGTCGAGAGGTCCCGTCGCCTCCTTCCGGAGTCGGGAACGTCGTTCCCCTGACAGGGAGCAAGATATGGCGAGCGTCAACAAAGTGATCCTGGTGGGAAACCTCGGACGGGATCCCGAGGTTCGGTTCACGCCCAGTGGAGCCGCTGTGGCCAACTTCACCATGGCCACGACCGAGCGATGGACCGATCCGTCCGGCGAGAAAAAGGAACGAACGGAGTGGCATCGCATCGTCGTCTGGGGAAAGCAGGCGGAGATCGCGGGCGAGTACCTGAAGAAGGGACGGCAGGTGTACGTCGAAGGATCCCTGCAGACTCGCGAGTGGACTGACCGGGAAGGAAACAAGCGATACACCACTGAGGTGCGCGCTCAGCGGATTCAGATGCTCGGCCGACCCGAAGAACGGCACCCGTCTGCTGGCGCGAGCCCCACTGAAATGGTGGCGGAATCCGAACCCGCGGTCGAAGGGGACGACATTCCGTTCTGACCCCGACGTGATCCGGCGACGGTCAAGGAGCCGGCGCCGCCGCGCCTCCGGTGAGCTCGGAGAGCAGCTTCTGAGCGTCGGCGTTCGCGGGGCCTTGTGGGTGCTTCGCGAGCAGGTCCTGGATCACTGCTTTCGCCTCGTCGCCGCGCCCGGATTGCTCGAGCAGCTGCGCGGCGTAGAGAAGCGCGAGATCCGGTGGGTAGGTGGACTCCGCCAGCGACGACAGGTCCTTCCATGCCGCCACGGCGCGATCGGTTTGCCCCGCAGCCGCGAGCGCCGCAGCCAGCTTGGCGCGCGCGAGGTCCCCCACGACTCCCCCCTCTCGCGCCAGCGGCTCGAGAATTGTCACCGCATCCGACGCGCGCCCCAGCCGGACGAGGGAAGCGGCCTGGAGAAACGCCGCCGCCCGACCCCGCTCGGAGCCGGCCCCCTCGCGCGCGGCCTTCTCGAAGGACGGAAGCGCCCCCGCGTACAAGGTCGCGGGGTCTCCCGTTTCCTCCAGCTTGCCGAGGCCATCGCCGAGCAGAATGGCGACCTCGCCGGCTTTCCTCCCGCTCCACCAGAACCAGCCGCTCACCAGGAGCGTCACCGCGATGAGCGCTCCTGCAGCCGCGGCCACGGGCCTCCAGTTCTTCTCGAACCAACGCTCGAGGTCGAACGCGGCTTCCAGGAACTCGTCGTGCTTGAGCGACTTCCGACTGATTCTCTCTGTCATGCTTTTGCTCCGGCGGGCGACCGATCCTGGTGGGCCTGGAGGGACTTGAACCCCCGACCAAGAGTTTAGGAAACTCCTGCTCTATCCGTACTGAGCTACAGGCCCAGGGGCGCAGTCCAATCCGCGGTCGATCATCCGTACTGTATCAGGCTGAACACGTTGTCCGAAAGAAGCTTCTTGCGGCCTCCGAGGAACCCCAATTCGATCAGGAAACCATACCCTTCCACCCGCCCGCCGAGTCTCTCCACGATTCGCCCCGAAGCGGCGGCGGTTCCGCCGGTGGCGAGCACGTCGTCCACGATCAAGATCCGCTGTCCCGGTGCCACCGCGTCCCGGTGCACCTCGATCCTGGCCGTGCCGTACTCGAGAGAGTAGCTCTCGCTCTCCGTCTCGCACGGGAGCTTGCCGGGCTTGCGCACCAGGATCAACCCCAGGCTCATCTGGTGCGCCATGGCAGCGGCCAGCACGAACCCGCGGGCTTCGATTCCCGCGACGGCATCGATCCTCTCCCCCCGGTACCGCTCGATCAACCGGTCGACCGTGGAGCGGAACGCCTCCGCATGGCGGAACAACGTGGAAACGTCGTAGAAGTTGATCCCGGGTTTGGGAAAGTCCGGCACCTCGCGGATTGTTCGCTTCAGCTCGGAAACCAGCATGACCATCCCAACCCGTCGCCAGTGCCGGCATCAGAGCCGGACCTCGAACCCCGTGAACGATCCGCTCGGCTCTACATCGGCCCTGTCGACCCGCTCGACCAACGCGTGTCCTGGTCCGCGTCGGACCGCCTCGGCAAGCCGCTCCAGCTGCTCCGCGGATCCCTCGGCCCAGATCTCCACGGCTCCGTCGAAACGATTTCGGACGAATCCGAGCGCTCCGTGCACCGCCGCGGCTCGCTCGACGAAACTCCGGAACCCCACCCCCTGGACGCGACCGAACGCCACCAGGTGGACTGCTCGGTGTCCGCCCGTGTTCTCGTTCGGACCGCTCATGAAGGCCGTGGCTCCATCCTACTTGCTTGACGAGCCTGGAAAGCGACGCTCGCGGACCATTCATCGTACGGTACGCGACCGGCAAAGGCAAGAACGCCCGCGAAGCAAGAGCAGCAGGTACGTAAGGAGGAAAAGTGGTCGGGGCGCCGCGATTTGAACGCGGGACCCCCTGGTCCCGAACCAGGTGCGCTACCAGGCTGCGCTACGCCCCGACCTCGTGAAGCGCGCGGATGGTACCAGCAACCTCCCCCGCCTGCAACGGATCTGCACGAGACGTGTAGAGGTGTACGACAGGAAAGTGAGGAGGAGCCGATTCACGGCCTCGTCTCCGCACGTTCCTGTCGTACACCCTGCACGAAACGGACCTCTGAGAAACGCCGGGGCTCCAGCCGTCGCGAGGATCCCGGCGGAGGGGAAATCGGCTCCGGGACGCTCAGGGAAACGCCGGGACCCAGCCGAACTTGCCGAGGAGAGGTACGAAGCGACACGCGCCGTGCTCGGAACGGGAAAACGTTCCGTTCCGTTTTTCAATGCGCGCCAAGGACTGCGCGTCGTTGCCATCGCAGACGGAGCCGCCGCTGAGCGGCAAGACGAGCATCCCTGGGTCTTCCAGCTGGTCGAGCAGCGGGGCCGGGACATCCGGCGCCGCCGCGGTCACCACGATCGCCCGGTACGGAGCAAACTCGCTCCATCCGTAGCTTCCGTCGAAGATCTTGAAGTGCACGTTCTCGATGCCGAGGGATCGGATGACGTGCCGCGCCCGCTCGGAGAGGGACCGAATCCTCTCGACCGTGTACACCTGCTGGAACACACGGGAGAGAACGGCCGCCTGGTATCCCGACCCCGTACCGACTTCCAGGACGCGCCCGGTCCCGTCGGGCTCGAGGAGCTCCGTCATCCTGGCCACGATCCAAGGCTGGGAGATGGTCTGCTTCTCGCCGATGGGCAGGGCCGCATCGCTGTACGCCTTGCCGCGCAGCGCTTCCTCGACGAACCGCTCCCGCGGGATCGTTCGCAGTGCTTCGAGCACTCCGGCGCGAACGATACCGCGAGCCTCCAGTTCGCGCACCATGCGCTCCCTTCGAAGGTCGTCCTTCATCGCGGCATCTCGAGCGGCCACTTCGCGAGCGAGGCGAGCGATGACTCATGGGTCAGATTCGCATGGAGAGGGGTCACGGAGACGTACCCCTCGGCGATCGCGGCGTGGTCGCCGTCCGGCTCTCCCGCCGGCTTGGTGTCCGCCCCGGCGATCCAGAAATACGGCCGCCCCGAGGGATCCAGCCTCTCCACCACCGCGGCGCGGTAGGAGCGAGTCCCCTGGCGGGTCACGCGCACGCCCCGCACTGGCTGAAGCGGAAAGTTGACGTTGAGGAAGACTCCGTCCGGCAGTCCGTGCTCGAGGACCCGGCGCGCGAGCCTCGTGGCGAACCGCGCCGCCGGACCGTAGTCAGCGCGCTCCTCGTCTTCGACCGCCATGGACACCGCGATCGACGGGATGTGGAGAAGGGTCGCTTCGAGCGCTCCCGCCACGGTCCCGGAGTACGTCACGTCGTCCCCCAGATTCAGGCCGCGGTTGATGCCCGAGAGCACCAAATCGGGAGCCTCGAGACCTGTGAGATTGAAGACACCGAGATGGATGCAGTCCGTCGGAGTGCCGTCTACCTTGAACCACCCACGGCCGGTTTCTCTGACCCGCAGCGGTCTTCCCAGGGTGAGGGCATGACCTGCGCCGCTCCGCTCGCGATCGGGAGCAACCACGAAGACGACTCCAAGGTCGCCAGCAGCCTCCGCCAGCGCCGCCAAGCCGGGAGCATCGTACCCGTCGTCGTTCGTCAGGAGGACACATCGCTCCCCTCGCGCTGCACACACCTTACGTCACCTCTCGAGGCTCGTCGCGATTCGTCGGTCCGACGCGCCAGATCCGGAACGCCGCTCTTCTCCGAGAGCCGTGTAGAGTGGAAATGACTGAATTGGTCGGGGCGAGTGGATTTGAACCACCGACCACTTGCACCCCAAGCAAGTGCGCTACCAGGCTGCGCCACGCCCCGACCGTGCCGAAGAACCCGCTGAATCGCAGGCACGAGCGTTCAGCCTCGCCGCGCCGATATTCTTCCCCGCGCGTTTCCGCTACGGGCTCCGCTCGGCGAGAACCGACGCATCGAGCGACGGTATGCTACCGGACCGGTGCGTCCGGTTCAAGTCGACACGGCCGAGTGGGCGCACGACAGGAGAGTGAGCAGACCGTGCCGCCAATCGGAGACAGCAACCGAAAATCGCACAACGACCCGTGGTTTGAATGAGTTGCGTGCTGGCGGGCTTCGCTTGCCGTACCCGATTCGTTTGGATTCAGTTCCTCTTCACTTCTCTGTCGACGCCCCGGCCGAGTCGACCGCCTCGGATCGGGACGCCCCCTCGTTCGCGTCGTAGGGCTCCGGACCACTGGGCTCGACTCCCAGCGAACGGAGGAGTCCCTCGAGCGCCGAGGCGACCTCTCGGCAACGCTCGCGGGCCTGATGGCGACCTTCCTCGGCCTCCGCGCGAGCCACCTCGATGCTTCGGAGCCGCTCGTCCGCTTCCGCGAGCTCGCGACGCAACCGCTGGATCCCCATCCGCACGTCGTCGGGCAGCGGGCGCTCCCACGCCGCCGAAAGATCCTCCTCCGCGACTCCGGCAGGTTTCGAAATCCTCTGCTCGCTCGTGCCGGGCTCTCCTCCTCCGGGAGTGCCCGCCGAGTCCGCGTCGCCGTTTGCAGCGCTCGAGCGAAGGCTCGTCCCACCCTCGGGGAGGCTTTCCTGCTCGAGGACGCGCCGGGCGTCGGCGATCGTGTACTCCTGCTCGTAGAGCAACTGCTTGATGCGGAGCACCATCTCGAGGTCTTCGCGTCGGTACAGCCGCTGCCCGCCCCGGTTCTTCTGGGGCGCGAGCTGGGGAAACTCGCTCTCCCAGAATCTGAGAACGTACGGTTGTGTATCGGTGAACTTGCAGACCTCTCCCATCTTGTACGAGTGCTTGTCGGGAATCTCGCTCACGACTGTTCCGCTCCGTTCGCCGCGAGGGGAGCGTAGAGCTTCAACTCGCAGCCACGCCGGGCCGGCGTCGCGGCTCGCCTGCATCCCATGGGTCCCGGGAGCCGCGTTCCCTTGCCGACTCGAGTACGCCGGAGTATAGGGTACACGTCCGACCCCGACAAGGCACCGCGCCGGTCCGGGTGAACGCCGGGGAACGGTCGAGAGCTTCGAGGGAAGCGAACCCGGGAGTGCCCCGGCCGATTCCGGCCTTCTCCGCGTTCTCCGGACGGAGGTTCGCCGAGAACGCGAGCTATGGTCGCTCGGGAGCGTTCCCGGGTTCGCGCCTGCCGTAGTCGTCCTCTACGCGCACGACATCATCCCATTCCGGCGTCGAAACCTCGAAGAGCAGGCAATCGGTCACCGCACGGAAACGGTGAATCGTCCCCGGAACGATGCGCCACGCATCGCCGCTCGTCAGCCGCACCACGCGTTGCGCGTCTCCCCGGCCCAGCACGAGGTCCATCTCTCCCTCGTGCACCAGGAACGCTTCGTCCTTGACTCGATGGAACTGGAGGCTCAGCTGGTGGCCTGCCCGGATGAAGAGCACTTTTCCCCCGTATCGATCCGTCCGGGCGAAACGAAGCTCGTGCCCCCAGGGCTTGTCGACGCGCTCGACGCTCATGGTTCTCTCCCATCCATGTGCGAACCCACTTCGGCGTGGTGCCGGGTCAGACGCGTGACCACGTCCCCGACCGTCGGCAGATCCAGCACCTCCCGGGCGAGAGCTCCCGCTCTTCCCCCATCCGTTGCTTCGATCGCATCGGCAAGCCGGGGCAGCATCCGCGGCTCGACGGAGAACTCCCGGAGGCCCATGCCCAGAAGGAGGGGCGTCAGCCGCGGATCCGCCGCCATCTCCCCGCAGAGGGAAACTGGAATCCCGCACGAGCGCCCGGCGCGGACCGTCAGGTCGAGCATTCGGAGAACCGCAGGGTGCAGGGGCTGGTAGAGATGAGCCACCGATTCGTTTCCCCGGTCGACGGCGATTGCGAACTGGATGAGATCGTTCGTCCCGATGCTGAAGAAATCCGCCACTCGGGCCAGATGATCGGCGATGGTGACGGCCGCGGGAACCTCGACCATCGCGCCGAGGGGAACCTCGGCGCGACACGACACGCCCTGCTCGCGCAGCCGCTCTGCCTGGCTCACGAGGATCCGCCGGACCTCGATCATCTCGTCGCACGAAGAGACCAGCGGGATGAGTACTCGGACGTCGCCGTGGATCGCCGCTCGGAGGAGACCACGGATCTGAGGAAGGAACACGTCCGGCCGCGCGAGGCAGAGCCGGACCGCGCGGAGGCCGAGAACGGCAGCGCCCGACCCCTGCGAGTCGGCGAGCTCGTCGAAGCGCTTCTCCCCGCCCAGATCCAGCGTTCGGATCACGGCGGGGTGCGGCGCGACCGCCTCCGCCATCTCCCGGTAGGCGCAATAGTGCTCTTCCTCGGAGGGGAGTCCGGGAGACCGGGTGAGGAAGAGGAACTCGGACCGGTACAGACCGACGCCGAGTGCTCCGAACCGGACCGCGGAAGGGACCTGCTCGGGGAGCTCGATGTTCGCCCGAAGTGCCACCTGGATGCCGTCCCGGGTCGCAACGGGCAGGTCCAGGCGCCGCGCGATCGAACTCTCGCGCGCGAGCCACGCCTCTCGCCGCTCGCGAGCGCGGGTCACGGCTTCCTCGTCCGGCTCCGTGTCCACCTCGCCGCGCTCCCCGTCGATCACGATGGGATCGCCGGCTCGGACCCGCAGGCTCACGTCGTGAAGTCCGACCACGGCGGGCACCGACAGGGCTTGCGCGAGGATGGCCGTGTGCGACGTGCGGCCGCCTACATCCGTAGCGAGCCCGACCACCCCGTCCCGGACCAGCGAGACCGCCTCGGATGGACCGAGGGAATGAGCCACCAGAACGAGCGGTCCGTCGGGAACGCCGGGCCGGCCTGGATGCTCTCCGCGGAGCAGGCGTCGGATCCGCCGGTGGACATCTTCGAGGTCGCCTCCACGCTCCCGGAAGTGCCCCTGGTCCAGGGCCTCGAACTTGCCGATGAAATCCCTGACGACCTCGTGAAGCGCGAAGCTCGCCGTCACCTCCTCGTCCCGAATCCTCCGCTCCGCCTCGGAGACGAGAACGGGATCGTCGAGGATCAGCAACTGCGCTTCGAACATCGCGGCGTAGTGCTGCCCCAGCACCTCCCGTATCCGATCGCGCAGCTCCTGGAGCTCACCACGAGCGCGGTTCCGCGCGTATCGCAGTCGCTCGATCTCCTCGTCGATCCGGTCCGGAGCGATACGGGACCTGGATGCGGTCTCCGGCACCGGACGGGCGAGCAACACGCGACCGGCCGCGATGCCGGACGAGACTCCCACCCCTCTGAGGACTGGCGACACTAGTGCTCTTCGCCGAAGCAGTCGCGCACGAGCTCGGCGAGGCGGGCGACCGCCTCCGCCTCGTCCTCGCCGTCGGCCGCAAGGCGCAGCCGCGTTCCGCGCGCGGCTGCCAGCGTGAGGAGGCCGAGCATCGACTTCCCGTCCACGCGGGTACCCTCTCGGCCCACCGTGATGCGCGACCTGAAGCCGTTCGCCAAGTGCACGAAACGGGCGGCCGCTCGCGCGTGGAGCCCCAAGGCATTCGCGATCTGCACCTCGATCTCGGTCACGAGCTCCCTCCGGCGGTCCGTTCCCCCCCCCCAGCAGGAGTCCCGACGCCACGTGGATCGCTTGTCGGCCCTGCTCCGCGATCCGGTGGACGGTTTCACCGAGGCCCGCATCCTCCCGGAGGTTGGTGAACTTGATGAGCATCGGAAGGTTGACGCCCGTGACCACCTCGACTCGACCGGGATCCAGGAACGAGAGCGCGAGATTCGTCGGGGTGCCGCCGAACATGTCCGTGAGCACGAGCACCCCCTCCCCTCGCTCCACCGTCCGGATTCCCGCCTCGATCCGAGACCTCGCCTCCTCCGGATCGTCGTTCCAGCCGATGGAAACCGCCTCGAACGCGTCGATGTCGCCGACGATCGTCCGGGCGGCGTTCACGAGCTCTTCGGCCAGTCGACCGTGGGTGACGACGAGCAAGCCAGGTGCGCCCATCCGTTCCTCCCGGGGAACATCCTACTCTCGCCCGAGGTCCCTGTGGTGGGCGGACGCCGAGATGCGCCTCCCCGCGAGGCGGCGCGCCAGATCCTCGGCTGCCGCCACGGACCGGTGCCGACCGCCGGTACAACCGATCGTGACCGTCAGGTAGCTCTTCCCCTCGGCCTCGTAGAGCGGCACGAGAAACGCCATCAAGTCCTCCAGCCTTCCAAGCAGCTCGCGGGTCTCGGGCTTCGAGTCGAGGAATGCCCGAACGTCCTCGGACCGCCCGTCCATCGAGCTCAGGCGCTCGTCGAAGAAGGGGTTGGGAAGGCAGCGGACGTCGAATACGAGATCCGCCTCCGCAGGCACCCCATACTTGAATCCGAACGACACGACGTTGACGATCATCTCGCTGCGGCCAGGCTCGCCGCCGTACGAGGCCTTCAGGAAGGCGCGCAGCTCGTGGGCGTTGAACTTCGACGTATCGATGATCCGGTCCGCGAGGTCCCTCAACGGCGCCAGCGCGATGCGCTCCATGTGGGTGGCTTCTTCCAGCGTCGCCGCGCGATCCGCCATGGGATGCGGCCTGCGTGTCTCGCTGAACCGCCGCTTGAGCAGCTCGTCGGAGCATTCGAAGAACAGGAGCGTGACCTGGGCGCCGCGATCGCGGAGCTGGCGGAGTATGTCGGGGAAATCCGAGAGGAAGCTGCGCTCTCGCACGTCGATGACGAGCACCGCACGCCGGAGCGGCTCGCCGCTGCGCTGGATCAGCTCGTAAAACGGAGGGATCAGAAGCACCGGCAGGTTGTCGACGCAGAAGAAGCCGATGTCTTCGAAGCAGCGAGCGGCAAGGGACTTCCCCGATCCCGACAGGCCCGTGATGACCACCAGGCGGTCCATGTCAGTCGTCACCCTCTTCCTGCTCGCGCTCCCACGACCGGGCCTGGTCCGAATCGCCGCTCTCACGACGCTTGGTCTGGAGCTTCTCGCCGAGCTTGCGCGCCAGCTCCCGCGCCGGATTGTACCCTTTGAGCTTCAGGAGGTGGTTTCTCGCCGCGACCTCGATCAAGACCGAGAGGTTTCGGCCCGGGCCGACCGGCATCTCGACGTACGGCAACTCGACTCCCAGGATGTCGTGGCCACCTTCGTCGAGTCCGAGTCGGTCGTAGCGCTTGCCGGATTTCCACGGGTCGAGGCGAATCACGAACTCCACGAACTTGTCCCGTCTCACCGAGGCGACGCCGAAGAGCTCCTTCACGTTCACGATTCCGAGGCCGCGCAGCTCCATGTGATATCGGGTGAGCTCGGGCCCCGTCCCGACCAGCATTCCGCCGATCCGCTTGATCTCCACCACGTCGTCGGACACGAGCCGGTGTCCGCGAACCACCAGGTCCAACGCACACTCGCTCTTGCCCACCCCGCTGTCCCCCAGAAGCAGAACGCCCAGCCCGTAAATGTCCAGCAGGACCCCATGGACCACCGCCCGCGGCGCCAGTCTCTCCTCGAGGTATCGCGTCAATCCGTCGATGATCGCCGAGGACGGCAGGTCGGTGCGCAGCAACGGGACCCGATTGTGCTCGGTCTCGGACACGAGCTCGCCCGGAGGCGGCAAGCCGCCGGTGACGACGAAGCACGAGACCCCCTGGCGGCACAGCTGGGAGACGATGCGGCTCCGCTCCGCCGGAGCCCGCTCCTGGAGAAACGTGATCTCCGATCTCCCCAGGATCTGCACGCGACCGGGGTGGATGTACTCGAGGAACCCCGCGAGCGCCAGTCCCGGTTTCTGAATCCGGGGGCGGTTCACGACGTTGTCGAGCCCGTCGGCTCCTGAGGCCAGGTACAGCCCGAGATGCTCCGCCGCGTCGTCGCTCAGGAGCTCGCGCACGGCCATGGAAGGGATGACGCAACTGTCTAGGCCGCTCAACGATCTCTGCTCCGAGGGTCGTGGTCACCGATCGCGACGGATGTTAGGAGCCGGTATCGAGAGTGTCAAGGAGGCGCGAAGGCGGGGGTGTGCGCCGGAGGACTGACGAGGCGATGCAGCGGACGGAGGACATCCGCGCCAGTCCCCCCGCGAGACGAGCGAGCCGACCGCGTTCCCCACACGTCTCGGCCGCGAGCGTCTCTGGGTGCGTTGGAACGACGAAGGCTCTCCCCTCTTCGGCGCGAGTGCGCTACCATCTTGCCTCCGTGGTCACCCGCTCCCTCGGCGGGCCTTGCGCACGCCGACCGGAAGAAGGAGTTGCGTCATGGGTCGAAGCGCCGTCGTGCACGTCGTCGGAACCGGAACCATCGGCGAGCCGCTCATCGGGCTCCTCAGCGCGATGAAGCAGCCCCTTGGAATCGAGGAGGTGACGTTTCACAAGCGAACTGCCCTGTTCACGGATCGTTCGAAAGTGCGCGCGCTCATCAAGAGGGGCGCTCGGCTCGTGGTGGACGAGGCCGCAGTCAAGGGGTTCCAGGACCTCGGGATGGACCCGTCCTACGAGACTCACGAGGCCCTGGACCGCGCCGCCGTGGTGATCGATTGCACCCCGTCCGGCGTGGGCATGGAGAACAAGAACGCGTTCTACGAGAAGTACCTCGGCAACACACTGGGGTTCATCGCGCAGGGCAGCGAGTTCGGCTTCGGGAAGCCCTACGCCCGCGGGATCAACGACCGGTCCCTCGAGCGAGGCCAGGACCGCTTCATCCAGGTCGTCTCGTGCAACACCCACAACCTGTCCATCCTGATCCACACGCTCGCGCTGCAGGACGGAGGCCCCGACAACCTCCTGGAGGGGCGTTTCATCTGCATGCGGCGCGCGAACGACCTCTCTCAGGACGGTAGCTTCTGCCCGTCCCCGGTGGTGGGCAAGCACAAGGATGCTCGGTTCGGCACGCACCACGCGCGAGACGCCTGGCACCTCTTCCACACCCTCGGGTTCGATCTCAATCTCTTCTCGTCCGCGATCAAGCTGAACACGCAATATATGCACACGATCTACTTCGACGTCCGGGTGAAAAACCCTACGGACGTGAAGACGCTCCTCTCGCACGTCGCCGAAAACGACCGGATGGCGATCACATACAAGGACTCCGCGAACAGCGTCTTCTCGTTCGGACGGGACCACGGCCATTTCGGGCGGATCCTGAACGTGACCGTGGTGTGCGTTCCCACCCTGACCGTTCGGAACCAGACGGAGATCGTGGGGTACTGCTTCACCCCACAGGACGGCAACTCCCTCCTCTCGTCGGTGTCCGCAGCGACCTGGTTCCTGTATCCGGACGACTACGAGGACAGGATCCAGTGTCTGAAGCCGTACTTCTTCTCGGAGGTCTGAGAGTTCCCTTTCCGCCGCACGACGGGTGGGCGCGACGCTCGAAGCCCGATCGTCGGAGAACGGTTGCTACTCGTCGGCTTTCAGCCTGCGGATCTCTTCCGTGAGCTTCGGGACGACATCGAAGAGGTCTCCGACGATCCCGTAGTCAGCCACCTTGAAGATGGGGGCCTCCGGGTCCTTGTTGATGGCAACGATCACTTTCGCCGAGGACATGCCGGCGAGGTGCTGGATCGCTCCGGAGATCCCGCACGCTACGTAGAGGCTCGGAGAGACGACCTTCCCGGTCTGACCCACCTGGTGCGCGTGGGGCATCCAGCCGCTGTCCACGACCGCTCGCGACGCTCCCACGGCCGCTCCGAGCACGGCAGCAAGTTCGCGGATGATCGAGAAGTTCTCCGGGGCCTTCAGCCCGCGACCGCCGGAAACCACGATGGAGGCTTCCGCCACGTCCAGCTCCTGCACCGCGGGCTTGTCCACGCGAACGGCTCGAACGCGCTGGAGTCCCTCCGCATCGGGTGGCGTGAACGGGACGATCTCCGCGCGTCGCCCTGACCCCAGCGGCGTCAGCGGGAAGACGTTGGGGCGGAGGGTGGCCATCGCCGGACGCGCATGCGGGATCGAGGCCCACGCGAACGCCTTCCCGGAGTAGACGGGCCGCCGCCCGCGCAGAGCCCCGTCGGAACGGACCTGAAGCTCGACGACGTCGCTCAGACAGCCGGTGGCCAACCGGGCCGCCGTCCGCGCGGCTACATCCCGTCCGAGGACGGTGCCCGGCAGAAGAATGGCGGCCGCATCCGCCTGCCTGGCCGCCTCGGCAAGGGCGGCGGCATGGGCCATGGGTGCGTACCGTTCCCACAGCGGGCCCTCCGCCACGAAAACTCGGTCGGCACCGTACTCCGCCAGCTCGGGCCCGGATTCCCGGGAGCCGGGACCGAGGTCCAGCACGACCACGCGGCCGCCGAGCGCGTCCGCGATCCGCCTTGCCGTGGAAACGACCTCGAACGTGGGACGTTTGAGACTCCCCTCTCTCCGCTCCGCGCACACCAGAACGTTCGACGCCATCAGATCACCTTCGCTTCCTCGCGCAGAAGCGCCGCGAGCTTCCGTGCCGACTCGGCGGCATCTCCCTCGATCATGCGGCCCGCCTGTCTTCGGGGGGGCAGTTCCAGCGACTCCCAGACGACCCGCGGAGCGCCGTCGAGGTCCGACGGATCGAGACCCATCTCGGAAGGGGTCTTCACATGGAGCGGCTTCTTCTTCGCCGCCATGATCCCCTTGAGGGATGCGTAGCGCGGCTCGTTCAGCCCCTTGTCGCACGTCACCACTGCGGGAAGCGAGCCTTCCAGGACCTCCACGCCCCCTTCGATCTCGCGGTGCGCGGCGAACTCCCTCGCACGGATTTCGAGCTTCGAGACGGCGCCGGCGTGAGGCAGGTCGAGGAGCTCGGCGATCATCGCGCCGGTCTGGCCCTCGTCGACTCCGACCCCGTATTTTCCCGTGAGGATGAGGTCCGGGCCCTCGGCTCTGGCGACTGCCGCGATGGCCCTCGCTCGTGCGAGCGCGTCCGCCCGCTCGTAGCGGTCGTCTTGGACGAGAATCGCCCGATCCGCGCCCATCGCGAGACCCTGCCGAAGGGAGGTCTGCGCCGACTCCCTTCCGACCGACACGACCACGACCTCCCCTCCGTGGGAGTCCCTGAGCCGTATCGCCTCCTCCAGCGCGAATTCGTCGAAAGGCGAAACGACGAACTTCACGCCGGTCTCGTCCAGAGAACTCCCGTCCGCGGCGACCCGGACCTTGGTCTCGGTGTCGGGAACGTGCTTGACGGCGACGAGGAGCTTCATCGGGCCTCCTTCAGCCTTCCGATGGGTCCTTCCGTAGGAGGATGGACGCGTTGGTTCCACCGAAGCCGAAGGAGTTGTTCAGTCCGGCGCGGACGGTCGTCCTTCGGAACTCGTTGGGGACACTATCCAGATCGCAATCCGGGTCCGGCGTCGTTTGGTTGATCGTCGGAGGAACGAGATCGTGGTACACAGCCAGCGCGGTGACCGCCGTCTCGATCCCACCGGCCGCCCCCAGGAGATGGCCGGTCATGGACTTCGTCGAGGAGAAACTCAGGCGCCGTGCGTGCTCGCCGAACACGGTCTTCACCGCCCGGGTCTCGATGCGATCTCCCGTGGGCGTGGAGGTCCCGTGCGCGTTGATGTAGTCCACGTCCGACGGCTCTGCACCCGCATCCCGCAGGGCGGCGCGCATGGCGCGAACGGCTCCCTCACCGCTGTCGGGTGGGGCGGACATGTGGAACGCGTCGCCGCTCATCCCGTACCCGACCACCTCCGCGTAGATCCGTGCGCCCCGCGAAAGAGCGTGCTCCCGCTCCTCCAGCACGAGGATGCCGGCTCCCTCGCCGATCACGAAACCGTCCCGCTCTGCGTCGAACGGGCGACTCGCGGCCTCAGGCTCGTCATTGCGAGTGGACAGGGCTTTCATCGCGCAGAATCCGGCCACCGCGAGCGGACTGATCACGGATTCCGTCCCCCCGGTGATCATCGCGTCGGCTTGGCCTTCCCGGATCATGCGGAACGACTCGCCCACGGCGTGAGTTCCCGTCGCGCAGGCCGTCGCGACCGCGAGGTTCGGGCCCTTCGCGCCGAACAGAATGGACACCTGTCCCGAGGCGAGGTTCAGGATCATTCCGGGAATGAAGAACGGAGAAACGCGTCGAGGACCGCGCTCGAGCAGCTCCCGATGGGTCGCCTCGAGCAGCGGTAGACCGCCGATCCCCGACCCGATGTAGGTTCCCACCGACTCGGCGTTGCCCGGATGGATCACCAGCCCGGAGTCCTGGAGCGCCTCGTGCGTGGCCGCGACCGCGTAGTGGATGAAGGTGTCCATCTTGCGGACCTCCTTCTTTTCCAGGAAACGCTCGGGATCGAAGCCGCGAACCTCTCCTGCGATCCGGCTGGCGAATCCGGAGGGGTCGAACTTCGTGATGACCCCGATGCCGCTCCGACCGGCGAGCAGGCCCTCCCACGTCGACCGGGAATCGTTCCCGAGCGGCGAGATCAATCCCATTCCGGTGATGACGACACGTCGTTTCATCGGTCGGCTCCGCGACCGCCCGAGACCCGGTGCGGACTCCCAGAAGTCGGGGTCCCGGAGCGTGCCCCCACGAGGCGACTCCGGACCGCCCAGGCGCCTCGTTCCCGTGCGCCCGACCGGCCCTCAGGCGCAGTCAGGACTTCGCGTGACTCTCGACGTACTCGACGACCTTGCTGACCGTCGTGAGCTTCTCCGCGTCCTCGTCGCCGATCTCGAGCTCGAACTCTTCCTCGAGGGCCATGACGAGCTCGACGACGTCCAGCGAGTCGGCTCCCAGGTCGTCCACGAACGAGGAAGTTCCCTTCACCTCGTCCTCGTCGACGCCGAGCTGCTCCACGATGATGTGCTTGACCTTGTCTTCCACCGAAGCCATCGGACGATCCCTCCGATCCTGACACCGCCGCGCGGGCGGCATCGAGAGGCGGCTCACATGTCCAGGCCGCCGTTGACGTGAAGGACGGCTCCCGTGATGTAGCCGGCCTCGTCCCCCAGCAGGTACCGCACCGCCGCAGCGACATCGTCCGGGGCTCCGAGACGCCCCAGCGGCACCTGATCCAACAGTCTCTTGCGGGCCTGCTCGGGCAAGGCCCGCGTCATGTCCGTGTCGATGAACCCAGGCGCAACGCAATTCACCGTGATGTTCCGCGAAGCAAGCTCTCTCGCGAGGCTACGCGTCAAGCCCTCGAGCCCGGCCTTCGACGCTGCGTAGTTCGCCTGACCGCTGTTCCCGACGTGTGCCACGACCGAGGTCAGGTTCACGATCCTACCGTAACGGGCTTTCACCATGCCGGGGACGAGGGCGCGACAGAGCCGGTATGCTCCCGTCAGATTCGTTCCGAGCACGAGCTCCCAGTCCTCCCTCTTCATGCGGAGAAGTAGATTGTCTCTTGTGATCCCCGCATTGTTCACGAGGAGCGGGATTGTACCATAGTCCCGCAGCAGCGCGGCAACGCTGGCATCCACCGAAGCATCGTCTGAGACATCGAGGACGATGGATCGGGCCCGGCCGCCCGCTGCGACGATGTCGCCCGCGGCGCTCTCGGCGGCCTCGACGGTTCGCGCGCCGACGACGACTTCGGCGCCGTCCGCCGCGAGCCGTTGCGCGATCGCGCGACCGATTCCGCGGGATCCGCCGGTGACGAGGGCCACCTTCCCTTCCAGGCTCCCGCTCACGTGGTTCCCCCGAGTTGAAGCAGCGCCGCGCCGACACTCTCGGGATCGGAGACCGAGAGCACGCGCGCGTTCTTCAGGATCCGCCGCACCAGTCCGGCGAGGGCGCTTCCGGGACCGACCTCCACGAACGTGTCGAAGCCGGCGGCCGCCATCGCCTCCACCGTCTCGTGCCAGCGGACGGGCGACACCACTTGTCGGACGAGCGCCGCTCGGGCGTCGCGGCCCGAGAGCACTGGACGTGCGTCGGAGTTGCAGAACACCGGAATCGACGGATCGTGGAACTCGATCTTCGCCAGTACCTGTTCGAGCCGCTGCGCCGCCGGAGCCATGAGCGGGCAATGGAACGGTGCGCTCACCGCCAGCATGACGACGCGCTTCGCCCCCGCCTCGCGGGCACGCTTCGCCGCTCGGTGGACTCCCGAGACATGGCCAGCGATGACGGTCTGATCCGGTCCGTTCAGGTTCGCCGGAGTCACCAGGTTCTCGCCAGCGCTTTCCACGCAGACTCGCTCCGCGGTCGCTCGATCGAGCCCGATGATCGCGGCCATCGCGCCATGCCCCACCGGCACCGCGTCCTGCATGAACCGACCGCGCTGTCGCACCGCGAGGACGGCGTCCCGGAAGGAGATCGCTCCCGCAGCCACATGTGCGGAATACTCCCCGAGGCTGTGCCCCGCCGCACCGTCCGGACCCACGCCTCGCGCCGCGAGGGCGCGCATCGCGGCGATGGAGACCGCTAGAATCGCCGGCTGCGTGTTCTCCGTGAGCGCGAGTTCGTCCTCGGATCCCTCGAAGCACATCCGAGAGAGCGGAACGCGCAGGACGTCATCCGCCTCCTCGAAGACGATACGGCTCTCCGGAAACGCTTCCCACAGCGACCTTCCCATCCCGAGGTGTTGGGAGCCCTGTCCGGGGAAGACGAAGGCGACGCGACTCACCATCGCACCACGGAGGCCGCCCACGTCAAGCCGGCTCCGAACGCCGCCATGAGCACCACGTGCCCCCGTCGGACTCGGCCGGAGCGCACGGCTTCATCGAGCGCGATGGGAATCGACGCCGCGGAGGTGTTTCCGTACCGATCGATGTTGACGAAGCACCGTTCCGGACCGATGCCCAGTCGCTCTCCCACGGCATCGATGATCCGCCCGTTCGCCTGATGCGGAATGAACCAATCCACATCCGTCGACCGAAGCCCGGCCGCCTCGAGAACCTCGCGGGAAACCTCCTCCAGGGACCGGACGGCGATCTTGAACGTCTCGTTTCCCCGCATCTTCACGAAATGAAGGCGCTCCTGCAACGTTTGGACGGTGGGCGGATGCAGCGACCCTCCTCCGGGCATCGTGATGAAGTCCGCCATGCTCCCGTCCGTGTGCAGCGCCGAGGCGAGGACACCGCGGGGCGGCTCTCCGGAAGTCATCAGGGTCGCCCCCGCTCCGTCGGCAAAGATGACGCACGTGGTGCGGTCCTCCCAGTCCAGATACCTGCTCAGAAGCTCCGCGCCGATGACGAGCACCTGGCGGGCCTTCCCGGTCAGGAGGAACTGCTTCGCGACGGACTGCGCGTAGATGTAGCCCGAACAGCCCGCCTGCATGTCGAACGCCCAGGCCCTGCGGCACCCGAGACGCTGCTGGACCGTGCAGGCGGTCGCCGGGATCGGCATGTCGGGAGTCACGGTGGCCAGGATGATCAGATCCACGTCCTCCGGCGAAACGGAGGCGGCTTCGAGAGCGAGTTCTCCGGCGCGAGCCGCATGCTGCGCCAGGGTCTCGTCCGGTCCGGCGATCCGACGCTCCCTGATGCCCGTCCGAGCGATGATCCACTCGTCGCTGGTGTCCACGAGTTTCTCGAGGTCGCGGTTGGTGACGACCCTCGCCGGCACGCTCATCCCCGTACCGCTGATGATCGCAGTCCCGGCTGTCATCACGGCCTCCACGGTTCGCGTCCTTCACGTCTCGCCGAGGCCGGACTTCTATCCCGGGAATACGCGGGCGGCCGACCGACCCTGCTCGAGCTCACAGAATCCACACAACGAGGCCGCGCGCGATCCAGCGGTTCGAAGGTCGAGAACCGAGACCCTCTGCAGCACTGGGGTCCGCAGAGGTCAGACCTCCGGCGGCTCGATGACCTCGCGGCCCTTGTAGTAACCACAGTGCGGGCACACGCGATGGGGGAGTTTCTTCTCGTGGCAGTTCGAACAGATCGAGAGCGCTGGCTCCGGAAGCGCATCGTGCGCCCGGCGCTTGTCTCGACGTGCCCTCGAGTGACGTCTCTTGGGATTCGGCATCTTTGATCTCGACCGCCCCCCGCGGGCCGCCGACCCAGCCGGCGCCCGGAGAAACGCGAAAGGATCAGCGGTTGTTCTTGAGCAGTCGCAGGAGTGGCGCAAGCCGAGGATCGACGCGCTCCCCTGCGCAGCTGCATTCCGACACGTTTCGGTTCGTCCCACACTCCGGGCACAAACCCCTGCATCCGTCGTGACAAACAGGCTTCAGGGGGAGCGAAAGATAGATCTGCTCGGACACCATGAAACCGAGATCGACGAGCCCGTCCGCGCAATCGAATCGGGCCGCCGCCTCCTCCTCGTCCAGCTCCTCAGCGGCTTCGAGCCCCTCGTCGCGCACGGGCACGAGCAGGAGCCGGAAATCAGAGGAGATCCGGCACGAAAACGACTCGACACATCGGCTGCACGTAAGAACAACTTCCGCGTCGAGATGCCCCAAGAGGTCGAAACCGCGCGTCCCGCGCGCCACGTCACCCCGAACCCACGCCGCGGCCACCTCGATGGCCTGCCCGGAACCATCCTCGAGCGGCTGAAGCCGAACCATCTTTTCGAAAGCGAGCCCAGCCGGCCCGATCTTGTTGACATCGAGGAACATACGGTTCCCAAGAGCCGCGCATTCTAGCATCAGGCCGGGGAGTGTCAAGGAGAACCGACGCGTGAGATCCGCAAACCGCCGCCTTCAGTCGAGGGAGCGGATTTCCTGAAGCGCCTCCTCGTGGCCGGGCACGATCTGGAGCGCCCACTCGAACTGCTTCCTCGCGCGAAGCTTGAGCCCCCGGCGCTTGTAGAAACGCCCCAGCCCGATCCGGTAGTCCGCGTTCCACGGATCCAGCTCCGTGGACCTGAGGTAGTTCTGCTCGGCGAGCCTCTGCCAGCGCACTTCGGGGTTCCTACCGTGGCAGTCCCCGAGGAGGAAATAGAATCGCGCATCGTCAGGGTTGTAGGAGATCGCGAGCTTACCGTACTGGATGGCGTTGTAATAATCCCCTTCTCGCATGTACTTCCGAGCCTTGTTGTAGTACGCGTCCGAGACTCGGGCATTCTCCTCGAGAGCCATCTTGGTCCTGGTCTTGTCCATTTCCACCCGGACCAGCATTTCGTCCACGCCCACCGTGTCCTTGCCGGAGGCGACCTCTTCTCGTTCCCTCCGGCTTGCCAGCTCGCCGGAACTCGTCTGGCTCAACGTGAGGTACGCCTCCACCAGCCGGCTCTCGATCACGGAGAGCTCCGCTCGGTACCGATCCCTGACGCGCGGGAGGATCCGATCCCGACTGAACCGCTCCTTCGCGTCCTCGTAAGCTCGTTCGATCGCCTCACGCGGGGCCGAAGAGGCGATTCCCAGGACCTGATAGGGTGTCTTGGCAGGCAGCGCGTCGTACGTCTCGGTGACGAGCTTGTCCTGGAGTCTCTCCATGGCGATCTGGTCGGCATGGCTGCGCAGGATGCCCGCCACCCGGAAGGGACCGTCGCCCAGGGGCGGATCGTACACGACGACTCCCATCACGAGCAGTCCGTAAAGAAAACGGCAGGCCTGGTCCTCCTCCCCTTGGGGCAGGATCGCCAGAATGTCGTGAACGGTCGTCGTCCCGTCCACGCGAGAGAGAATGAACCCGTGCGCAGGGGACAACGCGAGCCGTTCGACGGGCAACTGCGGGGGCTGACGAACTCGAACGCGGTTCTCCAAGCCCCGCAGCGCCTCTTTGATGGGCTCGAAGCCGATCATGGTGGAGATTCCCTTCAGGATCAGCTCGAACGTCACGAGGATGTCGGTCTCGAACAGCTCGGGGAACGGCTCCCCGTCCACGAATCGAGTCGAACCCCCTTCCCAGCGGAACACCGACTGGAGGACCTGCTCGACCACCAACCTGGCCGACTCCGCCAGCGTCGACTTCGAGAGGAGCCCGCGATTCACCAGAGCCAGGGGAAGGTCTCGAGCGTCTGCCACGCTCCGCAGGGCCTCGGCCAGCGCGCCCGCTGAAATCTTCCCATCGTTCACGAGACGGCGTCCGATGTTCTCGTCCTCCGCGCTCGACTCCGCGAAGAGGATGATTCCCCGCTCGAAATGGAGCTGCCTCGTCAACGTCCCGCGGCTCAGATGCAGGACACCTGTCCTCTCGCCGAGGTACAGATCGCGGAACACCTCGGCGAGCGTATGGCTGCTGAAGTGTCCCGGCATCGCTCCGTGCCACTCTCCGGCGAGGCCGAACGGCTTGGCCTCGGGCTATGATGTCTCGGTTAGCAATATAGCGACTCCGCGTCGAAAGGAAAGCCTCGGTGCGAACGATCGCGCTCGCCCTCGTCTTGTGCGCGTGGCCCATCCCCCCGGCTCGGGGGGAAGTTGATCCGGCGGAGGCCGCAATGCAGTCCACGTTGCGGCTGCTTCACGACGGTCGATTCGACGAGGCGGACCAGCAGGCCGCCGACCTCGCGGCACGCGTTCCGGAGGCTCCCGGTCCGCGGTTCCTCCAGGCGTTCGTTTCCTGGTGGCGACTTCTCTACGACGACGAGAATCGAACCCTCGCCTCCCAGTTCGAAGAGCGCCTTTCCCGGTCCGCGGCCGCCGGGGACGCGGCGGTGCGCTCGAGGGAGGCAACGGTAGAAGCGACCGTCTGGGGGGGCTACTCCCATCTGCTGCTCGCCCAGCTTCGAGCGACGCAGGGCCGGAGCCTGGCGGCGGCCCGAGAGGCCCGCGAAGCGCGCCGTCTCCTCGGACGGGCCCACGAGCGGGCTCCCGAGTCCCCCGAGCCGCAGTTCGGTCTCGGAACGTACAACTACTACGCCGACAGGGTCTCGGCGGTCGCAAAGGGGATCCGATTCCTCCTCGGACTGCCCGCCGGCGATCGGGAATCCGGTCTGAGCCAGCTCGACGTCGCGGCGAGACGAAGCCGCTACTTCGCGCTGGAGTCTCGGCTGCTGCTCGTCACGATCTTCTCGGGGCGACACGAGCGGAAGTTCACGCGGGCGCTGCAGGAATCGACGCGAGCGCTCGCCTTGCATCCGGAGTCCATCGCGGTCCTCGACGCGGCCGCTCGTCTGGACGTCTCTCTGGGGAGTGCGGATCGGGCCGCGCTACGGCTGGACCGGGCGCTCGCGATCGCGGGTCGAGCGCCGCGGACCGATCCATCGGTGCTCGCCGGTCTGCGCCTTCAGCGGGCCCGCGCGGAGTTCTCGCGGTTCCGTCCTGACCTGGCGCTCGAGTGGCTGCAGCCACTGCTGGCCGGGAACGGGGCTGCGTCCCCGGCGCGAACGCGCAGGGAGGCCGAAGCGCTCGCCGCCGCGGCGGCCCGATTGACCGGAGAGTCTCCGAGCGCCACCCGCGAGGTCGCGGCGACGGGAACTGGGTCCGCGGGCCTCTCGCGCGCGGCCTGGGCTCGCCTTCGCGAGGCGCTGCAGATCGAGCGCACCGATGGCATCCCCTCCGCGCTCCGATCGTGGGGCCGACTCGCCGAGGAGACGCCCGAGGACCCCGCCCTCTGCCTCCTGTTCGGTCGGTCATTGCTCCTCTCGGGGCACGGCGCCGAGGCCTCGAGATGGGTGCAACGGACCGACGGGTGCCGCGATCTCCCGGACGAGTGGATCGGCCCATGCCGGCTGCTCGAAGGGCGAGCGGCCGACCTCTCCGGCGAGCGCTCGAAGGCCGTGGAGTCGTATCGCAAAGCGCTCAAGGCGCCGCCGTTCCTCGAGAGCTCCGCGGTCTACCTGCACCTGGAGACACCGTTCCCCGCCGTCCCGTGAGACCCGAAGCGCCATGCCTCGTGTCGGTGAGGGGCGGTCGGGCGTCACCGACGGCGGAAGGCACGCTCGAGCTCTTCCAGGGGAAAGCGGAAGAGGATCGGTCTTCCGTGGGGACACGTGGTGGGGTTGGACGCGCGAAACAGATCGTCGAGGAGCCCCTGCATCCCCTCTCGGGCAAGAGGATGACGGATCTTGATCGCGGCGTGGCACGCGGCGGTCGTCACGAGCTTCCTCCGCAGCTCCGCGATCCCCGACGAGGCCGCGCGCGTTCGCCCGGCCTCCCCGATCAGAGTTCGAAGAAGCTCCGCAGGATCCAGGTCTGCCGCCACCGCAGGTACGGCGTCCATCCGGATCGAATTCCCGCCGAACGGTTCCAACAGGAAGCCGAGTCGCGCGAATTCCTCCGCCTCCTCCTCCAGCAGCACTCTCTCGTGCGGTGGAAGATCCACCATGACCGGAAAGAGGAGTCGTTGGATCTCCACGCGATTCTCCTCCGCATCGGCCAGGTAACGCTCGAAAAGGACCCTCTCATGCGCGGCATGCTGGTCGACGACGAGCAGCCCGGAATCGTCCTGCGCCAGGATGTACGATTCGCGCAGCTGCGCAAGAGCGACCGTGTGCCGTTCCGCGAGCGGGCCGGAAGCTTCCGGTCCCGCGTGCGCGGCAGAAGGCTCGTCGACGCCCTCCCCCACTTCGGGCGGCGTCCCGACTCCGGAACGCCACGGGAGTTCGACCGATGGAGCCGCGCTCCTCGGCGCGGGGCGCGAAGAGGGCTCGTCGGCCGTCCTCGGTCCTTCGTGCAGCTCCAGATAGCGGAATGCGGCTGCCGCAGCGTCGGCGGTTTCCGCGCGAGCGCCCGCCCCGGAACGAAGATCCGAGTACGACGGAATCGCAGGAAGGACCGCGAGCGCGGCGCCGATCGCCTCCCGAACTCCATCATGGACCTCCCACGATCGTGCGAAGCGAACCTCCGTTTTTTGGGGGTGGACGTTGACGTCCAGTAGCGCGCGGTCGATCTCGACGAACAGGAATACCGCCGGACGGCGATCTCGGGAAACGGTGTTTCCGTACGCCTCCGAGATCGCGTGTGCGAGCACGCGATCCTGCACCGCCCGTCCGTTCACGAACACGTTCTGCAAGTCTTTCCGCCCCGTCGCATCGGCGGGGCGGGCGACCCTTCCCCGGACCCCGAGGTTCCCTCGACGGAACTCGACGGGGAGAAGCGTTTCGGCGAGATCCGCTCCGTAGATCGCGGCGATTCGCGCCAAGGGATCCGTCGTGGGGCCGGCATCCAGCAGCACGCGGCCGTCGTGCTCCACCCGGAAACGGACATCGCAGCGAGCGAGCGCATAGCGTGTCACGGCGCGCACCGCATGGGCCAGCTCGGTTGCCTCGGATTTGAGGAACTTCCGCCGACCGGGGGTGTTGAAGAACAGGCTGGCCACTTCGACGACCGTCCCCCGCGAGGCGACGACTTCCCGAACCTCCAAAATCCGTCCGCCGCGGACTTCGATTTCGGTGCCGACCGCTCGCTCGATCGCCGTCCGGAGCAGGAAGCGCGAGACCGCCGCGATGCTCGGAAGTGCCTCGCCGCGAAATCCGAGCGTTTGGATCTGCTCCAGGTCGGTGTGGGAGCGCAGCTTGCTCGTGGCGTGTCGCTCCAGCGCCAGCAACGCGTCGTCCCGGTCCATCCCCTCGCCGTCATCCGCGACACGGATCAAGCGCCTTCCCCCCGCGGAAAGGACGATTTCCACGGATCGAGCACCGGCGTCCAAACTGTTCTCGACGAGTTCCTTGACCACCGAGGCCGGACGCTCGACCACCTCCCCCGCCGCGATGCGGTTGACGACGAGATCGTTCAGGACGTGAATTCGCCCCACCGGTTCCCCTCTGGCGGAAGGCGGACCGCCGCGGAAACGAGGATCTTACCACCCGCGACCCCGTCCCAGCGTGCGCCACAATTGCGTCCGACGAGACATCGGATGCCAATTCGGCACTCCCGCGGGGCCCCCGCGCGGAGCCGTCGACCTCGTGCAGCGGGAGGTGAAATCGAATTCGGAGCAGCGCCCGGCGGCAGAGCAGCTCGATCGGTGCATCCAGGCCCTCTGTCCCCCCGATCCTCATCTGATCGCGTCGCGTGTCGGATTCTCGGCACGCCGTTTGCTTACTTCGGGGATCGAGGGGATCCTCGAAAGGGACCATGATGATCGTACCGATGCTGCAGCGAGAACTGTCCCTCGACGACTACGTCGATGCCGACCAGGAGTGCCGCCTCGGGATTCTCCTCGCGGACCCCAAATCGGAAAATCAGGAACAGCGGATCTACGAGCGCGAGATCATTCACCTGGTTCGGCAGGCGCTCGTCAGCCTGGATGAGCGGGAACGGCACATCATCCGCAATCGGTTCGGCCTCCTCGGGGGCGACGAGTTGACGCTCGAGGAAATCGGGAGGGGCCTCAACCTGAGCAGAGAGCGTGTCCGTCAGCTCGAGCGCGAGGCCAAGGACAAGCTCCGTGAGAACCTGATCCGCCACAGGGCAGACGTGCGGTACTCGATGGCCTGACGGCGAACCGTGGCCGGCCTCCGGTCGCCCCCCGGCCGGAGGCGGGTCCTCTCTCCCCGGCTCCGCTTCCCCGTCCGTTCGTCCGGTTCTCTCGCACGCGCACCTTTCCAGTCTGGCACCCTTCGCATCGACCACGATGCGCACCGATCGTCCCGGCAGAGGCCTGCGAGCGGGATCAGAACGCAGTTCCGATGGATACGTTGAACTCCCCCTTCGGCTCGTTCGGCTCGCGGTCGAGCTTCCGACCGTATTCGAACCGGATGGGACCGATGGGAGTTTCGAATCGCAGCCCCGCGCCTCCCACGTGACGCGAATCGGTGGGATCGAGATCTCCCGCTGTCGACCAGACGTTGCCAGCGTCGTAGAAGACCACCCCCTTCAGGGAGCGCCAGATCGGGAAGCGCCATTCCTCGTTGAAGAGGAAGATCGCCTCTCCTCCCTCCGGCACCCCGTCGGAGGTCTTCGGTCCGACTTGATCTCGACCGAATCCCCGGAGCGTCGAGTCTCCCCCGGCAAAGAACCGCTCGGGCAGGGGCACTCGCGTCGTGTCGCGGAAAGGCAACGACACCCCTACTCGAACCGCAGAGGCCAGGGTCCCCCACCGCGGAGATGTCCGACTGACCCCGGCTTGAAGGAATGTCTTGAAGAACGACTCGTCCGACAGGAACGGCTCGTCAAACCATCGCACCTCCCCGCGCGCGTACCCGCCGCTCTTGGGAAGGAACGGATCGTCTCTTCGATCGTAGGACAGGGTGTACCCGACGTCCCCTAGCCGCACGTTCTCGAGCTTCGCCTCTTGAACGGCCAGCTCGTCCTCGATTTGCGACAGATCCACCTTCTGGAAGTTGTAGCGGAGGAAGCCGACGAGATCGGACCGGTATTTCTTCTCCAGACGGAACGCAGTGGCGCGGCGATCCTCGGTGTACCCGACCTGTTCTCGACGCTCCCAGTAGAGCGACAGGAGCGCGGGAAGCATCCGGTTGAAGAACCTCGGCTCGCGAACGACCAGTTGCAACCGCTCGTAGAGCCCGCTCAACGCCCCCTGGAAAGACACGGTTCGATTGTACCCCCCCACGTTGTTCCAGGTGAGCGCGACGTTGCCCCGGGCACCCGCCTCGTTGTCGTACCCTGCCCCCACGCCCAGCCGAAGCGGAAGCGCCTCATCGACCCGGACCCGGAGGACCTGCCGCTCCGTCTCGCTTTCCATCGGCGCATAGTCGAGCCGCACGCTGCGAAAGACTCCGAGGCGATACAGCCTCTCCTGACTCGCGATCAGCTTCTCGCGCGAGATCAAGTCTCCGGGCGCGAGGCGGAGCTCTCGATGGATCACCTTGTCCTGAGTCGCATGGTTGCCGTCGATCAAGACGGCCCCTACCTGCTTGCGCGCGCCGGGCGCGACGTCGAGGCGGACGTCCGCGTTCGCCGCTCCAAGCTCCACCCGGGACGAGACGCGCGCTTCGGGGTAGCCTCGCTCGTCGAGACCGGATCGCACGCGCGATTCCGCTTCGGCCAGAACCCGGTACGAGAACTGATCGCCGGGACGCAGGGCCGACCACTCCACGATCTGCGCCACGGAGAATGGCGGCGCGCCCGCCGTCTCGATGAGCCCGACCGCGAGTCGGTTTCCTTCGTCGATCCGGAACGTCAACTCCGCCGCTCCGCCGTCGGGACGCAACGCGATCTGGGGGCTCGCGACCTTCACCCGCAGGAATCCTTCGTCGCGATAGAGGCGCTCGATGGCGGCGCGATCCCGTTCGAGGATCGCTGGGCGGAGCAATCGTGCGGCCAGTGCTCCGCTCTGCCGCGTCTCCAGCACCCCGCGAATCCGATCCTCCGAGAGAGAGGTCGCACCCGCGATTCTCACCGAATCCACCGCCACCGATGGACCGCGATCCACGGAGAAATCCGCCCGGAGTTGATCGCCGGCTTTCTCGATCGAGGGGAAGACCTGCGCCGTGTAGAACCCCTCTTCCTGCAAGTCGCGGCGAATCCGCTGTGCCGCCTCCCCGTAGACATCGTCCGTGAACGACGCCTCGAGGCAGAAGGCGCGAATGCGTCGCCCGATGCGTCTCCGATCGGTCCGGCCAAGACCCAGGACGCGCACCTCCACGAGCGGTCCGGCGCGAACCCGGTACGCCACCTCCACCTCTTCCGGCCGTCCCGAGAGTGGAATCGCGTCGCCGTCCACCTGGGCCTCGATGCGGCCGGATCGGACGTAGAACTCGCGGATCGCTTCCTCCCCCTCGAACAGCTTCGATCGCCGAAAGGGCTCGCCGGTCCGAAGGGGAACCCGCGACAGGAGCGCCGGAAGATCCTCCTGCAACGCTCCCTCGATTCGAACACCGGCTACCCGGTTCCGGGGCTCGGAGCCGATTACGCCCCCCGCCGCCCCAACGGCGGCAACGCTGCGAGCGGCGGAAGCGTTCGCCCGACCGAGAAGCGTGCTGTAACCGATCTCACCGCCCACGCCGCCTGTTTCGTCCCGCTGCGCGGCGAATCGCAGCTTGCGCGTCGCCTCCCACTCGGCGCGATAGATCTGCGTTTCGGTCGAGCCCAACTCCGTGGAGTAGACGAGGAGAAGCCTGCGCGATACGCGTTTGCCCAGCGTGATTCGAGCGGTGGGATCCGCCTGCTCCTGGACGAGCAGCGGATCGATCCGAACGCGTTCCAGACTGAGTGCCCTCCTGAGGCCGCGCTCAATCGGTCCGGTGAGGGCGCCGGCGACGTAGTCCGCCGCCACATCCGTGCCGATTCCTCCTCCCGCGCCTCCTGCCTTCGCGGCCTGGTTCTCCTCCTGGGTGATCCCGGTCGTGAGAAGAGCGATGACTTCTTGGGTGGACAGGGTCGGGTTGCTCGTGAGGTCGTACTCGAATCGATCGGCGGTTCCGCCCACGCGAAGTGCGATGTCGTATTCCCGCACACGTGTCTCGGCCTGGACCTCCACGTACGGGTTGATCCGATTGAGATCGGTGAAATCCAGGCTCGCCGAGACGATCCGGTAGTCCACGTCCCGCAATCGGACCGTGCCGCCCTCCAGCGCCCAGATCCTCCCGGTGAGCTCGGGTCGGCCGAGATCGCCCCCGAGGTGGAGATCCGCGGCGGCCTCGATCCTCGCCACTTCGTTCTGGATCCAGATTCCCTCGCTCGCCTGGATGTCGACATCGAGAAACACCGTGGGAAGCCCGGAAGCCCACTCTCGCTCGGCGCCGGGCCTGGAAGAGAGGATGTCGGCGAACTCGTTCGAGTAGACCCCCCGGAGCACCGCGAGCCGACCGGACAGGAGCATCGAGTCTCCCTCGCCCTGCGCGACGAGCTGCCCCTCGTACGAGCCTCGGAATCCCGATGGGTAGTCGAGCCTCACGTTGGATAGTGTGGCCTGGAACTCGAACGGCCCGGGACGCATGCCGCTCAAGGAAACCGCCCCCGCGACGCTCACCTCCCCGCCACCCAGAAGCGCGGTGAAGCTCCGGATCCGGGCTTCTCCGTTCTCGACGACGATGGAAGCGTTCACCTTCTCGAGGGGCGCCGGAAGGGCGTCACTTCGGACACGCGCTCCGCTCACGTCGAGCACCCCCCGCCACAAAGGGGCGGATACCGTTCCGCCGATCTCCAGATCGACCTGGGCTGTCCCGGTTGCCCGAAGCCCCGGCCACAGCGCGGCGATCGACGCGAGATCGAGTCGGCCCGAGCACCGGGCGACGATCCCCCCGCGCTCCAACTCGTAGGCGAGTGTTGCTTCGGCATCGGAGTTCCGACTCTGGATGCGGAGCGGCCCGACGTGGCCGATGCCGCCTTCGAGTCGCAGCGGCACGGGCGCGATCGTCTGCGCGGACACGGCTCCAAGCTGGATCTGCGCCCGATCGACGTTCCCGTCGACCGTGATCCCCTCCGGATGTGCGAGATCCCCGCGGATCCGCGCCGTGCCACTCAGAATCGTCCAAGCCTCACCGGATTTCGGACCGACGGGAATCGGGAAGTACGCCTTGTCCAGCGTCACGTCGATCCGAACGGGACGCTCGTCCGAGACGCCCACCGTTCCCCGCGCATGCCAACTCGCACCGTCGGACGGGCCGAGATCGAGCGTGATCCCTCCCGACGAGAACCCCAGGCTGCCCGCGGCATCACCCAGCGGTTCGCCTCCCACCCCCCACGCGGGGCATTCCAGGAGCAACCGGCCCGACAGGCCGGCGCCGTTTCGGCGCAGCTCGCCCCACAGCCGCACTTCCCCGACGAGCGGAAGCTCGTGCGAGCCCACCCTTCCCACCCGCGCCAACGAGATCGAAGAACGAGCAACTGAGATCGCCAGATCCTCCGTGGACACATCGAACGTGACTTCCCCCGACGCATCGCCCGCCGGTCCGGCCACGGACAGATCGTGGAGGCGAACCCTCGTGCCCCGGACCTCGACGGACGCGTCGAGGCGGTTCACGGGCTCGCCGAGGAGGGTGCCGCCGTCCACACGAACGGTCCCTTCTCCTTGCGTACCCTGCAGGCCGGTCCTCCACGCTACCGTGCCGCTGAGCCGACCCGTGAGGGGCACCTCCGGAGCCAGGCGACCGAGCACGGGCTCCAGATCCAATCCGATCGCGCGAGCGTCGAGCTGCTCCACGACGAAAGGGGACAACCGAAGAGTGCCGGCCCCTTCGATCTTCCCACCGTCCGAGTCGACGTTGAGCTCACGGACGTCGACGCGTCCATCGCGAACGCCGAGATCGAGCCGCGCTTCGCGGAACGTCGTGTCGAGCCAGCGTCCGTCGCGCAGGTCGAGGCCGACGTCCACCGAGACCCTGGATCCGAGCTCGAGTCGCGCCTCGACCTGCCCCGCTCCGGAGAGCGCTTCTCGCAGAATGGCCGGGGGCTCGATTCCCAGAGCGCTCAAGATCGTCAGGAGGCCTTCCCGCGTGGAAGCGGCGCTCCGCGTTTCCCCGTCGAGGACCAGCGAGCCGCGTTCCGGAGTGGCACTCAGGTCGAGGACGAGTCCCATGCGCAGGGCGGCGTCGGCGATATCCACGCTGCGGGAATCCGCCCGCAGCCGTCCCTCGACCAGGGAGAAGTCGACGGATCCGCCGGCACCGACGCGTCCGGGGACCCCGGCAAGCGGTGTCACTTCCAGCGAGCCCGAGCCGTTCCAAGTGCTCCGCCGCCCGGACTCGCCTCGAAGATCCAGCGTCAGGTCGGTCCTCCCCGCGAGCGGGAGGCGCGACCCGACCAGCCGAAGGAGCGCCGCGACGTCGAGGCCCCTGCCTCGAAGCGCGGCCCCGAAGCGGATCGGCGCGGCGAAGCGCACCTCCACGCTCCCTTCGACATTCCCTCCGTAAGCCTCGGAGTGGAGACCGCGGAGGTGCAGGAGTCCTTCCCGGAATTCGGCGTTCGCCACGAGCGACCTCGCAGTGAGAGGCCCGAATCGTCCTCGATCCGCCGTGAGCCGGCCGGCAAGGTGGAGCCGTCCGTGGGTCCTCTCGAGCCGGATCGGACCCGACACGGTTCCCTCCATCTCAGGAAAATCCCGGCGGAGCGCCGACCGAAAGACACGGAGATCGGAAGAAACCCGACCTTCACCGATCAACTCCCCCGCCTTTCCGTCGAACGTCGCGTGACCTGTCAGAGTTACGTCCAAGCCGGAAGCCGTGGCCCCGAGATCGGACACGTCGAGCCGCCCACCCGTCCAGCGAAAGGCCGAGCGAACCGCGACCGGAAGGGGCTCGGCGAACGCCTCGTGGGCGACTTCGAGGGAAAACCGGGCCTCGCCCGCGATTCCACCACGGATTCCATCCCATCTCGCGACGATCGCCACCTCGGATGCCTGGAGGGCGAGCGGAATCGAGTGATCATCGAATACGATCGTGCCTTCGCCCACCTCGAGTCGGTCCATGAGGAGCGCGATCGGAGCCTCATCGCGCGCTCGGGAAGCCCGCGATTCGAGGAAACCGGAGCCGACCGCCAGGACCGGTCGGAGGATCTCCACGTCCCGGAAGTGGATCCGTCCCGCAGGGAGGCCCAGAAGACCGCGCCATGCGAGTCGGATGGTCGCCCGCTCCACGGTCGCAATCAGAGGCGGGGCGTCCCCGGCGGGAAGCTGGAGGTCCACGTCTCGCATCTCGACGCGAAGACGCAGCGGGTCGAGGTCGATCCGACCCACCCGAACCTCTCCCCCGAGAGAGCGAGCCAGTCGGTGCTCGAGCTCCACTCGCGCCCACTCCACCACACGCTCTCGTCGGGCGTAGATCAACGCCCCAAGGGTGATTCCCGCAAGCGCGATCGCACCCGCGGCGACGACGAACGTTCGGCGCACGGACCTTCGCCAGCTCACATCACGTTCAAGACCAGACACTTCAAGTAGTGGCTCTCGGGGAACCCGAGGCGAAGCGGATGGTCCCGAGACTGGGACCTTCGTTCGATCACGCGGATCGCCCGCCGGGCATCGACGGCCGCAGCGGCCAGCAAGTCCATGAAGGCCGCCTCCGGAAGATGATACGAGCACGAGGACGTCACGAGGATTCCGTCCGCAGCCAGAAGCTGAATCGCCCGGAGATTGATCTCTTTGTACCCGCGGAGGGCCGCCGGAAGATCGCCCCGGCTCTTTGCGAAGGCCGGCGGGTCGAGGAAGATCGTGTCGAACCGCTGCCCTTCGCGCTGCCTCTCCCGAAGATCATCGAACGCGTTGGCCTCGTGGAAGAACACGTTCTCTACGGCGGCGCGCGCCGCGTTCTCGCGGCCGCGGACCAGCGATTCCGCCGACGCGTCCACCGCCTCCACCCGATCTGCGCGCGATGCGGCGTGGAGCGCGAACGATCCGTGGTAGCAGAAAACGTCGAGCACCCGTCCGCGGCTGTAAGCCCCCGCCACGAGGCGATTCTCGCGCTGATCGAGGAAGGCTCCCGTCTTCTGGCCTCTCCAGGGATCGACGAGGTAGCGGATCGGACCCTCGAATACCTCGATCTGCTCCGGAGTGTTTCCCCGAAGCTGGCGGACCTCGCGCGGCAACCCCTCCAGCGTCCTCACCGCCGGATCGTTCCGGGCGAGGACGGAGTCCACTTCCATCCGTTCCGCGAGGGCTCGAAGCGCCGTCTCGAGCGTGGCCTCCGCACCGGCCGTGAGAGCCTGGACGACCAGGTGGGTCCCGTAGCGGTCCACCACGAGTCCCGGGATCCCGTCGCTCTCCCCGAAGAGGACTCGAAAGGCATCCGTTTCGCTCACGACCCGCTGCCTATGACGCACTGCTGCGTCGACGCACGCGTTCCAGAAGCTCGCGTCGGGCGGCTCGTCGGCGAGGGAGGCGATCCTCAGCGCGATCTTTGAAGTCGCCGAATAGAAGGCCCACCCGAGGTGTCGTCCGGACTCCGTCCGGACGCGCACCAGCGCGCCGTTCGACAGCGGCGGAACCTCCCGGAGGTCGCCGCGAAACACCCAGGGATGAAGCGCGCGGACACGCGCCTCACCTCGGCCACCGACGCGGACGCAGCCAGCAACGCCGGGAACCATCGTTCAGCGTCCGATCGCCGAGCGAGGATCCGACCCGGACCGCCGGAAGAAACGCCGTCGTCCGGGAGCTCCGTGCCGAGCAACCAAAGGAAACGTGGGCGATGTCGCTCCGTGACGCGCAACGTCGTCAACCGACATCATCGGAAAGGGAAGGAGTCGAATCAAGGACGCTCGGTTCCGCACGAATTTCGCTCGCTCTGGATGGACTCGGCCCCACCGCGCGAGCACCCGTTGTCCTCGGGCAGAAGGTCGGAGGGAATTGGCTCGTCCGGAGCTCCGTCGCGCTCCGGTCAGCCCACGCGATTCGCGGAGGTCCTTCGCGAGAGCGCGACGACGGTCTTGGTGGCGAGCATCGGCACGCCGCTGCTACTCTTCTTCGGTCTCGATGACGAGACCTTCGCTCTTCGGGATCTCGTCGGCCTCTTCTTCTTCCTCCTCTTCTTCTTCCTCCTCCTCGTCCGGCTGGAGAGGGCCTTCGTACTCATCCTCGTCGAGTCCGATCGCACCTTCTCCCAACTCGTCCCCGGCGGCGTACGGGTGCTTTGGAAGCAGTCCCTGCTCCTCGAGCTCTTGACAACGAACGCAGTGCCGAGCCCAGGGAGCCACCTCGAGACGCTTCCGCACGATTTCCTGCGCGCACTGGAGGCAGAGACCGTACTCCCTGCGATCGATCCGCCGGATCGCCTCCTGGACCAACAGGATCTGCCTTCGGTCCATCTCGCTCAGAGACAGGAGGAACTCCTTCGCATAGGAGTTCACCGCGTAGTCGATGTAGTCCTCGGTTCCGTTGTCCAGACTGCTCCGACTGTCCCCTTTGGAGACCTTGTAGGACACCGCGAGATCCTGGTGCTTCTGAAGGAGGAGCTTCCGGAAATGCTCGAGGTCCCTCTTGCCGAGGGAGCTCTTCACCCTTGCGGTCGCCGGTTCACGGGAATCACGTTGCCGAAGCGCGGCGGGTCCCGGCGCAGTTTTCGATTTCGCGTCGATGCCGACAGCAGCCTTCGCATCCGACTTCTTCGGAGCCTTCGTCACGGGGGCGACCTTCATGCGAGTCGAACGTAACGCCGCGGCTGCCGCCGGCCGCGCGGCCTGCTCGACCTTGGTTGGTTTGACCTTGCCTTCCCCTCGCACACGCGTCGCGGACTTGACGGCGGAGAGGGCGGGCTCCTTGCGCGAGGGTGCTTTCGACGGCTTCTTCTTCGAAGCAGCCTTCGTCCTGGTGGTCTTGACGCTCATGGAAACCTCACCGGCTCGACCGGAAGGAGAAGGGAGCACTACCGGATTCCGGCCGCTACCTCGAGCCACCTGCCGTCGCGGAAGCTCCTTCGGCGCGAAACCCTCCGGACCCCGCGAAAGCGCGGTAATATAATCCCACCCCAAGGAGGCGTCAAGGAACTCGATCGAGCCGCATGCGGCAAAACCCATCGGAGCGACGGCTTTCCCAGGGATAGGTAGAGCAGTCCGTCGCAGAGCCGCCCGTCGAGCCCCGACGGCTCGGCGTCGAGCTGACTCCCCGTCTGGGATGCTGGCGCGGGAGCGCCACCGGCCGGCTCGTCGGCTCTCCCTGTCGCTCGTGGCCTCCGAGAGGTCCTCGCGGGAAAGCGCGTCACACGCGCTTTCGTCGAGTCGTCGGCCGCGCCGGACGCTTCCGAGCCGGAGCTCGCGACGCGGCGTGGTCCACGATCGCGCGAGCAATGTCCACTCCCGCGGCTCGTTCGAGCCCCTCGAATCCAGGGGACGAGTTGACCTCGATGATCTTCGGTCCCGTTCGCGACTCCAGCATGTCGACCCCCGCGATATCGAGCTCCATGATCCTCGCCGCCCGGACCGCGGCTCGCTCGTAACCGGCCGCGAGCCGTACGACTCTCCCGACTCCTCCTCGATGGATGTTGGATCGGAACTCCCCGATCCGAGCCACGCGGGTCATTGCCGCGACGACCCGTCGGCCGACCACCAGCGCGCGAATGTCCCGTCCGCGGCTTTCCTCCACGAACTCCTGGATCAGCACGTTTTGCCCCACCGCCCAGAGCGTGTGGAGGATTGACTCCAGGGCCGACTCGGTTTCGGCCAACATCACGCCGATTCCCTGCGTTCCCTGGACCAGCTTCAGGACGACGGGAAGCCCCCCGACGATCCGGAGCGCGGCCCGGATCTGCCCGGGTCCCCGCGCCATGACGGTCCTGGGGATGTCCACCTCGTGCCGCGAGAGGAACTGTAGGCTGCGAAACTTGTCCCGAGAGCGTCCGATCGCGAGGGACGTGTTCACCACGGGAACCCCCATCATCTCGAACTGGTTCACCACGGCGAGACCGTGGTCGGTGATGGAGCTTCCGATCCTGGGCAGAACGACGTCGAACTCTCCCAACTTGCGCCGTCCGGCCTTGTAGCAAATCGACGGAGTGCGCGGGCCACAGACCAGCCAGCATGCCACGGGATCCACCACCGCCGCGTCGTGGCCGTTGGCCGACGCCGCCTCCACGATGCGGCGGGTGGTGTAGAGCGTGCGCTTGCGCGACAGCACGAGGATTCGCATGGCCTGCCGCTTCTATCACGCCGCTCCGCATCGTGCAATCCCGGTGCCTCGGTCGGGAGTGCGACGGAATCGAGAGGAAAGGTCCGATCGAATGGAACCGGAGACAAACCGCTCCTCCTTCCTTGCCCCGAGGTCGTTCGATCCCTATCCTCTCTCCGTCTGCGATCGATCCCGCCGGCAGAGCCGGCGCGATCGCGAGGGAGGCACGCGATGGCGACGAAGTGGGTGTACCTCTTCAGCGAAGGAAGCGCGTCGATGCGGGATCTTCTCGGCGGGAAGGGGGCTGGTGTCGCGGAAATGACCCGCAGCGGGATCCCGGTCCCGCCCGGTTTCACCATCACGACCGAAGCCTGCAACAGCTACTATGACAACCGCGGTGCGTTCCCGGACGGCATGTGGGACCAGGTGCTCCAGGGAGTACGAGAGATCGAGCGCCTCACCGGCAAGAAGTTCGGCGACCCGGCAAACCCGCTCCTGGTTTCCGTCCGCTCCGGCGCCAAGTTCTCGATGCCGGGCATGATGGATACGGTCCTGAACCTCGGACTCAACCGAGCCACGCAGGAGGGTCTGGCCCGCCTGACCGGCAACGTGCGATTCTCCCAGGACGCCCACCGGAGATTCGTGCAGTTGTTCGGTAAGATCGTGCTGGGGGTCAACGGAGAGGCGTTCGAGCACGTCCTGAACGAATGCAAGGGCGCCAACCGGCAGGATACGGACCTCTCCGCGGAGGAGCTCGGCGTGATCACCGCGCAGTTCAAGGAAATCACTCGCCGGGAGGTCGATCGAGAGTTCCCCGACGACCCGGGAGAGCAGTTGCGGATGGCCATCTCGGCCGTCTTCGACTCGTGGATGGGGCGCCGCGCCGTGGACTACCGGCGTCTCAACAAGATCCCGGACAACCTGGGTACCGCGGTCAACGTGCAGGCGATGGTGTTCGGCAACATGGGGAACGACAGCGCCACGGGCGTCGCCTTCAGTCGCAATCCCGCGACGGGAGAGGCTCGCATCTATGGCGAGTACCTGGTGAACGCGCAGGGCGAGGACGTAGTGGCGGGAGTTCGGACGCCTCGACCCATCGAGGAGCTCGAGAAGGACATGCCCGCCGTCTTCCAGCAGTTCGCGGGAATCGCGCGGAGGCTCGAGGCGCACTACAAGGACGTCCAGGACGTCGAGTTCACCGTCGAGCGCGGCAAGCTGTGGCTCCTGCAGACGCGCTCCGGCAAGCGAACCGGCGCGGCCGCGGTCCGCATCGCCGTCGATCTGGTTCGCGAGGGAGTGATCGACGAATCCACCGCAGTCCAGCGAGTCGATCCGGCCGCACTCGACCAGCTCCTCCATCCGACGATCGACGAAGCAGCCAAGCGTCGCGCGCGAGGGACGGCCGACTACCTCACGACCGGTCTTCCCGCATCGCCCGGAGCGGCCCAGGGGAAGATCGTGTTCGATCCAGACGAAGCCGAGCGCATGGGGAAGGATGGGCAGCGAGTGATCCTCGTACGGACCGAAACCGCCCCGGAGGATTTCCACGGAATGGTGGCCGCTCAGGCCATCCTCACCGCGCGCGGAGGAATGACGAGTCATGCCGCGGTCGTCGCACGCGGAATGGGCAAGCCCTGCGTCGCAGGTGCCGGCGAACTGCGGATCGACTACGCCGCCAAGACGGTCGCCGTGAGCGGGAGGACCTTGCGAGAGGGCGACCCCCTCACGCTGGACGGGAGCACCGGCGAGGTGTTTGCCGGATCCCTTCCCACCGTGCAGCCGAAGCTCACCGGGGATTTCTCGACGTTCATGAGCTGGGCGGACAAGCACCGGACCATGGGCGTTCGCACGAATGCCGACACGCCTCACGATGCTCGGGTCGCCCGTGAATTCGGTGCGGAGGGGATCGGGCTGTGCCGGACCGAGCACATGTTCTTCGAAGGCGACCGAATCGACGCGGTGCGCGAGATGATCGTCGCCGAGACGACCGAGGACCGACGCAAAGCCCTCGCCAAGATCGAGCCGCTGCAGCAGGGGGACTTCGAGGGGATCTTCGAGGCCATGGACGGGTTTCCGGTCACGATCCGGACCCTGGACCCACCGCTCCACGAGTTCCTCCCCCACGGCGAGGAGGAGATCGCCGGCCTCGCCCGCAAGTTGCGGATGGAGCCCGCCGCGCTTCGCGCCAAGGTGGAGAGCCTCCGCGAAGCGAACCCGATGCTGGGATTCCGCGGATGCCGTTTGGGGATCGTCTATCCGGAGATCACCGCGATGCAGGCACGGGCGATCTTCAAGGCAGCCGCCGCGTGCCGCAAGCGCGGGATCGAAGTGCTCCCCGAGGTGATGATTCCCCTGGTGGGCGACGTGAACGAGCTGCGCGCCCAGGCGGACCTCGTGCGCGAGGCGGCCGCGGAGGCCATGCGGGAATCCGGTCAGACCTTCGCGTATCTCGTGGGAACGATGATCGAGCTCCCGCGCGCCGCCCTCACGGGGGATCGGATCGCCGAGGTCGCCGAGTTCTTCTCCTTCGGAACGAACGATCTCACGCAGACCACGTTCGGGATGAGCCGCGACGACTCGGGGCGGTTCCTCCCGCTCTACGTCGAGAGGAAGATCCTGAAGGACGACCCGTTCCAGGTGCTCGATCAGGAGGGGGTGGGACAGCTGGTGCGAATGGCCGTGGAGCGGGGACGTGGCGCGCGCCCCAATCTCAAGACGGGGATCTGCGGGGAGCACGGAGGCGAACCGACGAGCGTGGTGTTCTGCCACCGGATCGGGCTGAACTACGTCTCGTGCAGTCCGTACCGTGTTCCGATCGCCCGACTCGCCGCGGCGCAGGCCGCGATCGGAGAAACCTCGCGGGACAAGTGAGCGCCGCCGGGTCCGGGGGCGCCGGATGCGGTCCGCGCTCCCGCGTGGGCCCGCGACGGGGCGTTCGGATCCGTTTGCTACCTGGACTGCCCGGCCAGTTCGCGAATGTCGAACGCTGAGGTCAGAACCGTTCTGAGAAGGCCGCTCAGAAGGTCCGTGCGCCGCATCGTGGCGTCCGGGCGTCCCGGATCCAGCACCAGAACCTCCGTGAAGAAGCGCTCCACCGGCCCGATGAAGCGGGAGATCACCTCGACCGCGTCTCGATAGCGCCTCTCCTGGGCGCTTGCGAGCAGGAGAGGCGTGCACTCTTCGACGAGCGCGGCCAGAGCAAGCGCGGCGGGCTCCGTCTCGACGAATCCTCTCATCCCGACCGCCGTCTCCTTGGCGCGCCGGATCTCGGCATCCCCCTTGGTCAAAATATTGTCCACGCGCTTGGTCAGATCGACCAGATGCTCGAAGTCGGCTCGTCCTCGCACGGTCTTGATGGCCTGAAGGCGCGCGGTCACGTCGGGAACGGGCCATGCCGTCCACTCGTCCGGGTCCACCCTCGGCCGCAGGACCGCCTGGATCTCGCTTCCCGCGTACCCGTGTTCCCTCAGGTAGTTGAGCAGGCGCTCCCGCAGGAAGTCCCCGACCCCGTCGCCGACGCCGCCGAGGTCGGCCAGATCGCGCACCGCGAGCATCCATTCCCGCTCGTCCACGATGCGGTACACGCCGTTGACGGCGCGACGCAGCCCATGCGGATCCCGGGAGCCGCTCGGTGTCTCCCCCGCGGCCACGAGGCGGCTCACCGTGTCGAGCTTGTCCGCCACCGCGACCACCCCTCCGCAGATCGAGTCCGGGATCGAATCCTCCGATCCGGCGGGCCGGTAGTGCTCGTACACTCCGCGATGAACCGCCTCGGGGCTCCCTTCCGCGCGGAGAATCAACCCCCCGACGACTCCCTGCAGCTCCGGGAACTCCCCCACCAGTCCGGTGGTCAGGTCGTTCTTCGCCAAGCGCGCCGCCTCGCGGCACGCGGCGATCGAGGGTGTATCGAGACCGAGGCGCCGCGCCAGGCGGCCGGCGATTTCCTCGATTCGGACCGCCTTGTCCGCGTAGGTTCCGCACCGCGCGTGGAAGAGAACGCTCGCGAGCTTCTCCGAGCGCGCCGCCAGAGGTGCCTTTCGATCCTCGTTCCAGAAGAACCGCGCATCCTGGAGCCGCCCCGTCACGACCCACTCGTTTCCCCGGCGGATGTGCCCTTTCGGATCGCGGTCCGTGTTGGCAACGGCGAGAAAGGTCGAGAGCAATCGCGAGCCATCCTGAACGGAGAAGCACTTCTGGTGATGACGCAGCGTCGTCACCAGGATCTCCCGGGGGAGCTGCAAGAAATCGTCGTCGAATCTCCCCGTGACCACCCCTGGCCACTCGACGAGGTCGACCACCTCTTCGAGCAAGGCGGCGTCCTCGAGGAGCTCGCCTCCCTCGGCGCCGGCCCGCATGCGGAGGGCATTCGCCAGCATCGTCTTCCGCTCGTCCGGATCCACGACCACGTGCGCGTCGCGCAGCGCCGACGGGTAACGATCCGCGTCGAGGACCTGGACCGCCCCCCCGGAAAGAAACCGGTGTCCGCTCGACAGCCGGCCCGACCGGACGCCGAACATCTCCATGTCGAGAACTTCCGAGCCATGAAGAGCCACGATCCAGTGCACGGGTCGCACCCATCGGTGGGTTCCGTCCGCCCATCGCATCGTCTTCGGAAACGGCATGGCCGCCGCGGCGGCCGGAACCGACGCGGCGAGGACCTCCGCCAGGGAGCGCCCGCGGACGCTCCGCGAGAACCCGGCGTACTCGCCCTTCCCCGTGTCGATGCGCCGCAGGATCGTGGGGTCCGCCCCGTGCTTTCGCGCGAACCCCACCGCCGCCGCGGTGGGGCTCCCGTCCGCCGTGAAGGCAGCCTTTGCGGGTGGTCCGAGGACCTCCTCTTCCCGGTCGTCCTGCCGGGCCTGCACCGAATCGACCCGGACCGCCAGGCGCCGCGAGCCGCCCCACGCGAGAGCGGAGCCGTGGCTCAAGCCCGCCTGGTCCAGCGCCGCGACCAGTCGTGCTCGAAGCTCCGCGGCCCCCGAGCGGATCATCCGCGCCGGGATCTCTTCGCAGCCGATCTCGAGAAGCAGCGGCGGGATCATCGCGCACCTCCCGACGGCGGGACGGCGGCCGCGAGGAGCGGGAACCCCAGCGCCTCGCGCTGGGCGAGGTACGCCTCCGCGCAGCGACAGGCGAGTCGCCGAATCCTGCCGATGACCGCCGCACGCTCGGTGACGCTGAGGGCGCCGCGGGCGTCCGTCACGTTGAAGAGGTGCGAGCACTTGAGGGCGGCCTCGTAGGCCGGCAGTACCAGCGGCGACGGTCGCGCAGCGTCCGTCCCTTCCTCCACGCGCTCGAGGAGCCGGGTCGATTCCGCCTCCCACTGCTCGAACTGCGCTCGCAGGAACACGGGATCGGCCTCTCGGAAGCAGTAGGTCGACTGCTCCACCTCCTCGGAGCGGCGCACCTGCCCGTAGGTGATCTCATCGTTCCAGGGAATGTCGAAGATGTTCCGGATATTGCTGAGAAACATGCAGATCCGCTCGATTCCGTACGTCAGCTCGGCGGACACCGGTGCGAGCTCCTGGCCGCCCGCCTGCTGGAAGTAGGTGAACTGCGAGATCTCCATTCCGTCCATGACCACCTGCCATCCGACTCCGGCGGCGCCCAGGGTCGGGGATTCCCAGTTGTCCTCTTCGAATCGAACGTCGTGCTCCAGGGGGTCCACGCCGAACGCGCGAAGCGAATCGAGATAGAGCTCCTGCACGTCGAGCGGCGCCGGCTTCAGGATGACCTGGAACTGGTAGTGCTTGTACACGCGCATGGGGTTCTCGCCGAACCGGCCATCACCGGGCCGACGAGACGGCTGGCAGTAGGCGACGCGCCACGGCTCCGGCCCGAGCACGCGGAAGAACGTGTCCGGGGCCATCGTCCCGGCGCCCACCTCGAGGTCGAACGGCTGCTGAAGGATGCACCCTCGTTGCGCCCAGTAGACTTGGATTGCGAGCAGAAGTTGCTGGAAATTCACCGCATCCCCTCTCCGCCCTCGCGTGTTGCGACGCGCAAGTGGCGGTACGTTCGGAATCTTCGTTCGACGAAGGTCTCCAGGGTTCCGCGAAGGAACGACTCCAGCGCGCCGTCCGGACGCGCGGCCTCGAGGTGGGCTCCCATCCGGGCCGGAGGCTCCACGGCTGCCGCGAAGAGGAAGGCCCGATCGGTGCGGGACAGAGTCCTCCCGGACGTGCCCGTCCCTTTCGCGCAGGCGGGACAGATCAACCCCTCCGCAGCGACGACCCGAACCGCGTTTTCATCGCCGAGCGCTCGACCGCACCCCGTGCAGCGGGACAGATCGGGCAGGAGCCCGTGAAGCCGGAGCATCCAGAACTCGAAGTAGCGGACCGCAACCCAGCAATCGAGCCCCACCTCCAGCGCCTCGAGAAGAGCGCCGAGCAGGCGGAACGCCTTGGGATCCGCCTCGCCGTCTCGCGCCACCGCCGCGGCGACCTCGCAGAACACCGCACACGTGGCCTGGATCGCCGGGTCGGACTGCATCGTCGCGTGAGAGCGAGCGGTCTCGAGCGAGTCGATCCGGTGGAGCTCGCGGCCGTCCTTCTCGCTCCATGTGGCTCGCACGCGGGTCAGGGGCTCGAGCGCGCCGCCGAAGCGGCGGCGGCTCTTGCGGGCGGAGGGAGCGACTCCCCGCACGCGGCCCGAGTTCTCCGCGAGGAGCGTGACGATCAAATCCGCCTCTCCCAGATCATGAGTCCCGAGCACGTACGCCTCGTCCTGACGATGCCTCACCCGCGTCCTCCGGAGCCTACTTTCGAGCGAGCGCGAATCATACCAGCCGCCACGGGTCGCGACCTGCTCCGAAACGCTCCCGCGGTTGTACGACAGAAGAGCGGCGGGGCGAGGCTGCGAATCGGGGACAGTCGTCCATGACGCCGGAGGCGTCACCCTGAAATGATGAAAACGTCCCGAGGAAATGCACGCCGGTCCGCCGGCGTGCATTTCCCGCGGGAGCCGGGGGCGCGGGGGCGGAACTCCCGTGTTTGCACTAGCCTGGATTTCCACGGAGGGGAATTCCCCTAAGATTTGGGTGCCTCCTGCAGCGAATCGACGGCTTCGGGCCAGGCCGCCAGCAACCGGCCGCGGAGCGGGCCTGCCGGTTCAGGCGCGCATTCGGAGAGGAAGGCCGTTCCACCAGGGCACGTTGACCCGTGAGTTGAGGATCCCGGAATCGATGATGATGGGCAGGTGCGCCCTGCGGTGGAACTCCACGGTCACCTCCGAGTCGCCCAGCGTCACCGTGGCGGGCATGTCGATGAGGTCGCGGAAGATGCGTTTCGCTTGCGCATCGTCGTAGCCGCGCATCTTGTCGGCCAGCTGTCGGTACAGCCCGCTGGCGATCACCAGCAGCGCCATGTCGAAGTCCACCTTGATGCCGACCGCCGACGAGAGTGCGTTCATGTGGAAGAAGCGAACGGCGTCGGACAGAGCGTTTTCGATGAGCATCCGCTTGGCGTAGCGAGTCACGATCTCCTTCGCGCTCCGGCGGTCGTTGGTCAGCAGGATCGTCGGCTCGTCATGTCCGAGCTCCTTGATGAACATCTGGCGGAAGTCCCGCTTCTCGATCCGCACGGGCTGCTCGTGAACTCTTGGGAAACGGTACTTCCGCGTGGGCACATCGAGCTCGATCTCACGCCAGGCGGAGGCAGGCATCAAGGCCACCTCCTTCTTGAGCTTTGGTGAGCGCGCCCGCAAGGTCATGAAGATGATGTTCATCTTGTCCAGACGCGCCAGGTTGGCCAGAGTGGTCAGCTTGGAGTCGAAGACGAGGTGGTGCGGCTGCTCGCCGTGGACGCGCTTCCAGAAGGCGACGAACCTGAAGATCTCCTCGGACTCCTCGCCCTTGCGGATGTCGGCGTTGGAGTAACAGAAGGCGCGACCGTCGAGCTCCTGCGCCAGGAAGGTGAGCACGCACTTCTGGCGCCGGCTGCGCATCGCGAGGAAGTGGCACTGCACTCCGGGATGCTCCCCGAAGTAGGGGATGGAGTGGAAGTCGAGGTTGAACGACTCGCCAGGGAAGAGCGCTTGGCTGTCGATCTGCTTGTGGTAGGCGGCCTGGAGCTTGACGATCTGGTGGTGGCCGACGCGGGAGGAGTATTCCGACAAGAAGCTGCGCTTGGGGATCGCGTTGAGGCCCGCCAGAAGGCTCAGTCCCTGGTCGGCGACATGGGGCATCACGTGGCTGCGGCGCTCGATGGACCAGAGCTTGAGGGCCAACATGGAGCGCAGCGCGTGACTACCGGGAATCATCTTCGATCCGGGGAGGCCCGCTGCCTCGGCGAGGCCCTCGAGGTCGAGAGCGACGAGGCCAGGAACAAACAAGAACAAGCCGCCGCACATCGTCTCGAAGCGGCGAGGGGCGAGAGAGAGTTGGCGAACATCCGCGACGGCCTCGATGGTCGGGCGAAGCCCGTCGGGCCGTTCCTCATCGAGGCGACGAGGCAGAGCGGCGAAGCCTTCGACCTTGAGGACCTCGCGCACGGCGGTGGGGCTGAGGGGCTTGCCGTGCGACTTGAGGATCTCGCTGATCTCGTAAACGGAATGGTTGGTCTTGCGCATCTTGACGATCAAGTCGCGCGCGGCCGACTTCTTCGGTTGAGAGCGCGGGCCGGGCTGGGGCGTCAGGAAGAAGGAGGGGTTCTTCTCGCGGCGGAAGCGATGGCACATCACCTGGAAGGAGCCCGTCGTGTAGCCGAAGGCGCGGGCGGCCTCCGCCGAGGAGCGCCCTTCGGCGAAGTAGGCGCGAAGGGCCTCGTACTGGCGCTGCTTGGCAGAACTGGGCTGGCAGAAGAACCGCTTGCATTCGCTTAGGCTCTTAGGTTGTCCGATAGCCATATCCATACAGTTACCACATCGCCACGCAAAGTCAAGCACAAAAGCACAGGCCTGGCCGGCGCCTGCCTCACGCGGGCTCATACCGCTTGCGGCGTCGCAGCTCCGCCGGGGTGCACTTCCTCGCCCGCACCGTTGGCCCGCTTGCCAAACAGCACATGATGGCTGAATCTACGTGCCGATGAGAGCACCATATAGGATAAGATACGCGCGAGGTCCGTTGGGGGCTCAGCAGGAACGGGGGAGCATGATTCCGGTTGGCGAGGGTCCGGTCGCACGAGGGACAGACGCAACCACGCCGCATTTAGCCCGCGTGACGCGGGCCGGTGGCGGAGACGTGCCCGGCGGTCAGTTCTTAGGGGAATTCCCCTCCGTGGAAATCCAGGCTAGCCCTGCCCTTGCCCCACAAGTAAGTCTGGACATTTGCGGCCGTACGACGAAGCCGCCAGTCAATCTCGGTCAGGCGATCATCCTGGTCGCCAGACGGGGCGGATGTTCGGCGCGCCGTTCCGACCCGCCACCCAGCCCCAAGTGCAGCTGGAAGGGAATCGTACACCTCTACAATCTCGCTGCGGGATAGGAACTTATCAACTGGCCGGGATTCGCGCCGACCCCTCACCCTGACAAATGTCCCGGAGGATTTGTGGGGCAAGGGCAGGGCTAGCCCGCATTATTCACGAAGCTCCTGCTGCGACCGCGGATCCGGCCATGCTGACGGGCGTCCTCGGGGCTCGGACCCTGCGACGTACTGTTCCAGTACGTCTCGGGTCCTCGCCCCTGCGGATGCCCGTCATCACGGCCGCCTCCACGGCTCGACTGAGCTCGCCGAAGTCGGTCTCGCGACGGACCTTCGTGAATAAAGCGGGCTAGCAACCGAATCTCGCGAGCCTGCATGTCAATTGAACCGCGAGGTGTCGCGCGAGATCCGGCTGCTGTCCCCGATTCCCCGATTCGTGTCGATCGGCCGACTCGCCACTTCTCTGTCGTCCACCCCGCTCCCGCCCGTCGACGGCACGGATCGGGAAGCCCCGCTCAGGGCAGACCGATCTCGCGAAGGGTCCGCTCGTCGTTCCGCCAATCCGTCCGGACCTTGACCCACAGGCGCAGGAGCACCTTCGTCCCCAGAAGTCGCTCCGCCTCCAACCGCGCCTCGCTTCCCACCGTCTTGAGGAGGGCCCCACCCTTCCCGATGACGATTCCCTTCTGCGACTCCCGCTCGACCAGGATGGTGACCTCGATGGTAACGAGCCCGTCCGGCCGCTCCTCCCAGCGGTCGACCATCACGGCGGTGGCGTGGGGGAGTTCCTGCCGGGTGTGGTGGAGGAGCTTCTCCCGCACCCACTCGGCGACCAGCGCGCGCTCCGGCTGATCCGTCAGGTAGTCTTCAGGAAAGAGGAACGGTCCCACCGGAAGCAGGCGAAGCACGAGCTCGAGCAGGGCATCACACCCCTCCCCCGTGCGCGCGGAGACCGGCACCGCCTCCGAGAAGCCCCACTCCGTCACCGCGGTGCGCAGCATCGGCAGGAGCCTGGTCTTGGGCCGCACCAGGTCGATCTTGTTGAGGACCGCGATCTTCGGGACCACGAGCGGACGAACGAGGGACGCCGCCTCCTCATCGCCCGGCCCGAGGCCTCGCGCCGCGTCCACGAGGAACATCACGACGTCCACTCCCGAGAGACTCTGGCGCGCGATCTCCACCATCGCACGGTTCATGCGGCTCCGCGGCCGGTGAAATCCGGGCGTGTCGAGAAACACCGCCTGGGCCCGCCCGGCGAACGTCCGGACCCCGGTGATGCGGTTTCGCGTCGTCTGAGGCACGTCCGCGACCGCCGCCAGCTTCTCGCCAATCAGCCGGTTGAGAAGCGTCGACTTCCCGACGTTGGTCCAGCCGACGATCGAGACCAGCCCGGAACGCATCGGCGGGTCCGCCGGCTCCGGGCCGCTCACGGGAAGACCCTGGCGGCTTCCCGCGTAGGGGTCGCTCGCACGCGGACCTTGTAGACTCGACGGCGGTCCGCCTGCACCACCTCGATACGCAGGCCGTGCACCTCCAGCGTCTCGCCCTCCGCCGGAACCCGTCCGAATCCGGACACGACGAGGCCTCCCACGGTATCGAAGTCGCGCTCCCCCACCGCGAGTCCGAACATTTCCTCGAGCTGCTCCACGTGCACGAGTCCGTTCACCAACCAGACCCCCTCGCTCTCCTGCTCCACCAGCGCCTCCTCCTCGTCGTGCTCGTCCCGGATGTCCCCGACGATCTCCTCGAGCAAGTCCTCGAGCGTCACCAGCCCTGCGATGCCGCCGTACTCGTCCACGACGAGGGCGATGTGGGTGCGCTGCCGCATCTGGGTCAGAAGCTGCGACACCGGCTGGGTCTCGGGGACGAAGAACGCCGGACGGACGTACGCGGTGATCGGTCCCTCGTCCTTTCCGTCGTTCCATGCCCGGAACAGGTCACGCGCATGGAGGATCCCCACCACGTTGTCGATCGTCTCGCGGTAGACCGGAAACCGCGAGTGCGCCGCTCCCGACAGGACCCGTCGGGCGTTTGCCACGGTCGTCTCCGCCGGAAAGGCGTCGATATCGGTGCGAGGGGTCATGATCTCCCGCACGCTCGTATCCGCAAGATCGGCGATGCTGCGCATCATCTCGCCCTCATCGGCTTCGAGGAGCCCTTCTCGCTCGCCGACCTCGATCAGGGCATCGATCTCCTCGTCCTGGTCCTCCTCGCGCTCGTTGTCGTCCTGGGACGGGGCGGGGCCCAAGCGCCGAAGCACGGCAGCCGGCGGCGCGAGCAACGGGTACAGGATCGCGTGCGCGAGACGCAGGAGAGGCGCGGTGAGGCGGAGCGCCGCTCGCGGATCGTGCTGGGCGAGGCCCCGCGCAGCGAACGTCTCGAGAAGCAGGACGCCCAGGGCCGACCCCACAAAGACGCCCAGCAGCCAGGGATGAGGCAAACCCGCCCCTCGCGCCGCCATGCCGGTCACGACGCTCGCGCTCAGGAGGCTCACCTGCCGCGCCAGTTGCGCAGCCATGCGGTACGTGGACTGGGGATCCTTGAGCTCCTCCAGGAAGCGAAGCCGACCTCCGGACTCCTGGCTCAGGCGCCGGACGGCCACCCGACTCAGGTACGCGATGGACAGGAGGCCCGCGGAAAAGAGGAGCTCCAGCAGGAACAGAGTTCCGGCGACCGCGAAACCGGCCGCCACCATGCCCCCCGACCAGCCCGCGTTCAATTCCCGCCTCCTCGAGTGCGGCGGAGAAGACGCGCTTCGATCCTCCGCTGCAGGCGCATCATCGTGCCGCCGTCCACCTCATGATCGTACCCCAGCAGATGCAGGTAGCCGTGCAACAGCAGGATGCGCAGCTCGCGCCCGAGGGAATGGCCGGCCTCCCGAGCCTGCCGGGCGGCCAGCGGAACCGAGATCAGGATGTCGCCGAGATGCCTCCTCCCGTCCGGGTCGCGACCGGCGCCCGACGGGAACGACAGGACGTCGGTGGTGCACTTCTTCCCTCGAAAACGGAAGTTCAAGCCGGACATCGTCCGGTCGGAAACCAGGCACACCGTCATCGAATCGGCGAGGCGAGGCGGCACCGCGCGGGAGAGACTCGTCGCGAACACGACGAGGGAAGGCGTGCTCACGAGGCGTGCCCGCTGCCGATTGAGGACGACGATCTCCATCCCCGTCTCATCCAGCCCGTTCCGGTCGACGATCGACGGGTCCGACATCGGCGCGCGGCGCTCCGCGCGCCTTCCCGAACTCGAATCCAGGGTACTGCAGGCGGTGGTGGTGCATCCCCAGCAGGGTTCGCAGGAAGGACTCCTGGATCCTCTCCAGGTCCGCGAACGTGAGCTCGCACTCGTCCAGCTGGCGGTCGAGAACCACGGCGCTCGTGACTCTCCGAATCAGCTCGCGCAACCGGTTCGGCGTCGGCTCGTCCACGGTTCTCGCCGCGGCCTCCACGGCATCCGCGAGCATGAAGATCGCAGCTTCGGCGGTTCGCGGCCTGGGCCCCGGATACCGGAAATCGTCCTCGCGAACTCCGCCGAGCGACGGGTCCATCCCCCGCCTGGCTTTCTCGAGGAAGAACGTCATGAGCCGCGTTCCGTGGTGCTGCGGGATGATGTCCACGATCGGCTCCGGAACCCCCGCATCTCGCGCGATGCGGACTCCGTCCTTCACGTGGGCCGCGATCACGAGCGCGGACATGGTGGGGGAAAGCTGGTCGTGAGGGTTCTTCCCCCGCTGGTTCTCGACGTAGTACTCAGGCTTCTGGATCTTCCCGACGTCGTGATACAGGGCCGCCACCCGGCAGAACAGGGAGTTCGCCCCCACCGCGTTGGCGGCGTCCTGGGCCAGCGTGCCCACCACGAGGCTGTGGTTGTACGAGCCGGGCGCCTTGAGGGCCAGCTCTGCGAGGAGCGGGTGGCTCCCGTTGGAGAGCTCGAGAAGCCGGATGTCGGTCAGCACATTGAACAGCCGCTCGAACACGGGCAATGCGAACGAGACCAGCAATCCGACCCCAACGGCGCCGCCGGCGAAGGCGAGCCCCGCCGCGAACAGAGCCCCCCCCGGCGTGCCGGAGCCGTCACGCAGCCCCTCGACGGCGACCGCCGCCAGAGATCCCGCCGATCCCACGACGAAACCCGCGCGCAGGAGCGCTGCGCGCTCACGATACGTGGAGATCGCGTAGACGCTCGCCATCTGGACGAGAAACGACCAGACGATCGCAAGGGCGTCCCATCCGACGAGCCCTCCGAAGAGAATCGACGCGAACGCCGAGTACACGATCGCGATCCTGCCATTGGCGAGCAGCGCCACCAGGATGCTTCCGGCTCCCATGGGAACCAGGTAGACGTAGTAACCTGCGTGGTGGAACGGCTCCGCCAGGTCGTCCACGAGTGCCCGGGAAACCCACAGCGTGCCCTGGGCCGCGAGCATGCTCAGCAGCAGGACCAGGACGAGGAGGGCGTGGAGATGCTCGATCTTCCGGAACCGGCGCTGGTGGTAGTGCGAGTAGCGCCAGAGGAAGAACGAGAGCATCCCGAGCACCGCAAGAGCACCCAGGAATTCGCCGATCCCGAGGCGGCGTAGCGCGGCCGCGCGCGCGGCCCCGATGAGCGCGAGGCTCTCGGGGGTGAATCGGTCGCCGGCTCGTGCCAGAACGGTGCCCTGGGGCACCCGGAGAAGGACGGGCGGCACCGACTCCGCGGCAGCAGCGCGCCGTTCCGCCGTTCCCCTCGCGTCGAACACCAGGTTCGGATCCACGAACGCCGCGCTCAGCTCCCCGATGGTCTCCCGGTCCTCCGCCGGGAGCAGGCTGTCCCGACGGGCGTCCACCCGCACCCGCTCCCGAGCCTCATCGAGATCGAGAATCGCCGCATACTCCGAGATCAGCTCCTCGCGGTTTCCCGGGGTCCGCGTGAGGAGAACCGCCCGCTCCCGATCCAGGAGCGCTCGGTTCGCCACGATCGGCCAGCGGTGGACCGCCTCCACTCGCTGGATCATCCGTTCCTCGATGGCTCCGGAGAAGCCGTGCCGGGTGAGAACCTCGAGCGCCTCCGGCCCGAGCCGTCGCCTGAGATCCTGCCACACCCCCGACTCCGTCGGACCGCGGCCGCTCTCGACGGCCGCGTTTCGGCCCGCCTCGAACAACGACGCGATCTCGGCGGCCAGGCGCACGCCGCGCTGGGTATCGAAGACGTACACGCTCGGAACTCGATCGGAGGCCGAGCTTCGCCGCTCGTGCGTGAGCGCCTCGTCGCGAACCTCGAAGTCCTGGACCGCCGTGACGTTGTACGGCACCGCCTCGCCGGGAACGAACGTCTCGTAGCCCACCCCCCAGTGCCTGCTCTCCAGCAGCACGAGCATCCCCCCGACGAACGCCAGTCCCCAGACCAGCTCCGCACCGAGGACCCGCTTGACGATGCGGCGAAGTGCGACGCGCAACCGGCCGGACAGCGTTCCGGAACGCCGAAACGCCGCGGGCGACCGCGGGCCTCCGTCCGGCGGTCGGGGCGGAGGGGCCTCGTCCCTCACCGGCCCGCCCCCCCTCCCTCGTCCTCGGGCGACCGTGTCTCCGTCGCGCGACCGTTCCGGCGCATCGCTGAAGCGCGATCGTACGCCAGGATCACCTGCTGCACGAGGGGGTGGCGAACCACGTCCGTCTCATCGAAGTGCACGATGCCGATCCCCGGAATCCCCGCCAGCACCTGCCGCGCCTCGACCAGCCCCGAGACCTTCGGCGCGGGGAGATCGATCTGCGTGACGTCCCCGGTCACCACGGCTTTCGAATCGAAGCCGATCCGGGTCAGGAACATCTTCATCTGCTCCGATGTGGTGTTCTGCGCTTCGTCGAGAATGATGAAGGATTGATTCAGGGTGCGGCCCCGCATGAACGCCAGAGGGGCGACCTCGACGACGCCCCGCTCGATGAGCTTCTCCGCCCGATCGGGCTCGAGCATGTCCCACAGCGCGTCGTACAGCGGCCTCAGGTACGGATCCACCTTGGCGGCGATGTCTCCTGGGAGGAAACCCAGCCTCTCGCCCGCCTCCACTGCCGGTCGCGCGAGGATGATGCGCTTGACCCGTTTCTCGTTCAGGAGAACGACCGCCATGGTCACGGCGAGATACGTCTTGCCGGTTCCCGCAGGGCCGATCCCGAATACCAGATCGTGGTCTCGAATCGCCTCGATGTAGCGGCGCTGATTCGCGGATTTCGCGACCACGGTCTTCTTGAGGGATGCCCTCAGACTCGAGTCGCGGAAGTGCTCCGCGAGACGTGGAATCGGGTCGCGCAGAAACAGGCCGACGGCGGTCCGGACGTCTTCGCGCCCGAGTGCGACGCCGCGCGAGTGCATCTCGCGGATCTGGCGGAGGAGCTCGGCAACCCGTTCCTCCCGATCCGCCGCCCCCTCGCCGGTCCCTTGGACGGTGACCTCGCCGCCGCGCGCGGACACGGTCACGTGAAACCTCTCCTCGATCAGGCGGAGCGTCTCCTCGTAGTTTCCGACCATCGCCTCGAAGGCGGGCCGGTCCAGCAGGACCGTCTTCATGAAACTCGCGCTTCGCGGGACGGGAAGGAGCGTCGACGGCGATCGCCGCGCCCCGATCCCGGGGCCATCCCTCCTCTCGCCAGCCAGAGCCCCACGCGCGTCGCTCCCTCCTCGCCTTCGTCCGCCGGCCCCGCGCCGCCGGGCCGCTCGATCCGCCGGACCGCTCGCCCGACGCGGCCGCCCCCCCACGGAATGTTGGTGTTTCGGGGCGCGGAGTTCAAGAGGCGCATCCGATCTCCCCGGGAGGTAGGCCGACCGGCACCGCGAAGGTCAGGAGGTCGGCTCCCGATCGACGATCGCGATGTGGAGGTCACGCAGCTGTCTCCGGTCCACCGCCGCCGGCGAGGCGGTCATCAGGCAGGACGCGCTCGTCGTCTTGGGAAAAGCGATCACGTCGCGGATCGACTCCGATCCGGTGAGGAGCGCGCAGATGCGATCGAATCCCAGCGCGACGCCGCCGTGGGGCGGCGCGCCGGATTCGAGCGCCCGCAGCAGGAATCCGAACTTCGCCTCGGCGTCTTCTCGCGACAGCGAGAGAGCGGAGAACACCCGTTCCTGGATCTCCCGCCGGTGGATCCGGATGCTGCCGCCTCCGATCTCCACTCCGTTGAGCACGAGGTCGTAGGCCTGAGCGCGAACCGCTCCCGGATCGCCGTCGAGCAGAGCGAGATCCTCCCAGAGAGGTGCCGTGAACGGGTGGTGGTTCGCGAGCCATCGGTTCTCCCCTTCGTCCCATTGCAACAGAGGGAACGCCTCGACCCACAGTAGCTCCCACCGCCCGACGGGAACGAGGCCCTGCTCGGCCGCAATCCTCGATCGCAGCGCTCCCAGCACGCGGCAACACGCGTCCCGCGCGTCGGCGACCAGCAGCGCGGCGTCGCCGCTCGCCGCGCCCACCTCGGCCGCGATCCGCCGACAGCGATCCTCGCCGATCTGCTTGAGCGCGGATGAAGTGACCGTCCCTCCCGGCTCGAGCTTGATCCAGACCAGACCCTTCGCCCCCGCCTCGCGCGCCCAGGCAGTCCACCTGTCCAGCACCTTGCGCGATGCGCTGCCGCCCCCCGGGACGGCGATGCCGCGCACCGCCCCCGCAGCGGACAGCGCCGACTCGAACGCTCCGAATCCGCTGCCGGCGGCTTCCGCAGCCGCATCACGAAGCTCCATGGCGAATCGCGTGTCCGGACGATCGGTCCCGAAGCGGTCCATCGCCTCGGAGTACGCCATCCGGGGAAGCGGGAACCGCACTTCGATTCCGGTCTCGCGGAGCATGGCGGCCATCAGGGATTCCACGACGGCGTAGACGGTCTGAGGCGAAGCGAACGAGATCTCGATGTCGATCTGCGTGAACTCCGGCTGCCGGTCCGCGCGGAGATCCTCGTCGCGAAAACAGCGTGCGAACTGGTAGTAGCGATCGAACCCAGCCACCATGAGGAGCTGCTTGAAGAGCTGCGGCGACTGCGGGAGAGCGTAGAACTGGCCTGGATGGACCCGGCTGGGAACCAGGTAGTCGCGCGCGCCCTCCGGCGTCGACCGCGTCAGCATGGGAGTCTCGACCTCGACGAATCCCGTGGAGTCCAGCACGCGCCTGGCGGCGGACGCAAGGCGGTGGCGGGTGCGCAGCGCCCACTGGAGCCTCGGCCGGCGCAGGTCCACGTACCGGTGCGTGAGCCGCGCCTCTTCGTTGGCGGCCACCTCGTCGTCCACGGGAAACGGCACGTGCTCGGCGCGGTTGTGCACTTCGAGGCGCCGCGCCCGGACCTCGACGCTTCCGGTGGGGTGGTGCGGGTTCGCGGATTCCCTTGGCGCGACGATGCCGAGCACCCCCACCACGTCCTCCTGTCGGAGTCTTTCCGCCGCCGCGTGGCACTCGACGCTCTCCGAGGGATCGAACACGACCTGCACGAGGCCGGTATGGTCCCGTATCTCGATGAAGATCAGCTGTCCCAGATCCCGTCTGCGGTGGACCCAGCCGGTGAGCACGACCTCTCGATGCTCTCCGGCGTCCTTCTCGCTCACCTCTCCACAGCCGTTCGTGCGATGCAGAAGCTCCGGCGCGCCCACGCTCATCTCCTTCCGCCCACGAGGGCCACCACTCCCGCCTCGTCGAGCTCCACCTGCTCCCCGGTGGTGAAGTCCTTCACCGCGAACCGTCTCGACTCGATCTCCGCGTCTCCCACGAAGACAGCGTAGCGAGCACCGAGTCTCGCCACTCGCTTGAGCTGGGCGCCCATGGGACGGTGCGAAAGCGGCATGACGGTCCGGACGCCGGCCGCCCGCAGCCGCCGGGCGAGCCCCACCGATTCCTCGAACCCACGCGGCCCCAGGGACACCAGCTGCACGTCGGCGGACCCACCCTCGCCGCGGTCCGGCGGAAGAAGCAGGATCAACCGTTCCATTCCCAGCGCGAACCCGAAACCCGGGATCGCGGGCCCGCCGAGCTCCTCCACGAGACCGTCGTAACGCCCCCCCCCGAGAATCGCGTTCTGGGCGCCGAGATCGCGCGACACGACCTCGAACACGGTTCTCTGGTAGTAGTCGAGACCGCGGACCATCTTCGAGTCCACCCGGTACGGAATCCCGTAGCGATCCAGACCGGACCGTACCTGCTGGAAGTGATCGGAGCAATCCTCGCACAGCACGTCGAGGACCACCGGAGCGTCCGCGAGAAGATCTCGGTCCTGCTCGACCTTGCAGTCGAACACGCGCAGGGGATTCTCGGCGAAGCGTCTCCGGCAGTCCTCGCACAGACGCTGCACGCGAGGTTCGAGCCACGCCATCAGCCGGCTTCGAAAGACGGGTCGGCAGCGTGGGTCGCCCACCGAGTTGAGCAAGAGCTCCGGCTCGGGCACGCCCAGCTCGCGAAGGAACGACCAGACCATCTCGATGGTCTCCGCATCGCACAGCGGCTCTTTCGCACCGAGAATCTCCACCCCGATCTGGTGGAACTGTCGCTGCCTCCCCTTCTGCGGCCGCTCGTAGCGAAACATGGGACCCAGGTAGAAGAACCGCTCCGGGAAGCCGGTGGCGACGCCGCGGTGGAGCGCATGCTCGACGAACGCGCGGACGACGGGCGCCGTGTTCTCCGGACGGAGCGTGACGGACTCTTCCCCGCGGACGAACGTGTACATCTCCTTACGAACGATGTCGGTGGACTCCCCCACGGACCGCGCGAACAGATCGGTCGCCTCCAGGAGCGGCGTCCGGATCTCACGAAAACCGTACCGGGAGAAAACTGCGTGGGCGGTCCTCTCCACGAACCGCCAGCGACCGACCTCTTCCGGGAGGATGTCGCGGGTACCCCGAACGGCTCGATAGCTCTGTTTCATCCGAACGGGACACCCCTCGTTCCCAGACCTCTGCGCCACCAGCGCGCGACCGCCAGCGGTTTCTAGCACACGCGGACAGCCCGATCAAACGTCGCTCTCACGGCGGCTGTGCGACAGGAAAGTGAGGAGGCGATGCTGTGAATCGGGGACGGGCCTCCATGACGCCCGAGGCGTCACCCTGAGATCGATGAAAACGTCCCGCGGAAATGCAGGCCGCTCTGCCGGACTGCACCGTACGCGGGTGCGGGGGTTCGGGGGCATGCCCCCGGTATTTTCACCCTAGCAACCGATTTCCCCGGGCGCTCGAGAAACCCGCCGCCCGCTCCCGACGCATGCTACCATCGCTGGCGTGCCTCCGTTGCGGATTCGCAGAGCGGCCGAGCAGATGCGTTTTTTCGGTACCGCCGCTTTCGGACGAACGGGAATATTGGTCCTGCTGGCGGCCGGCGTCCCGCTGACTTTCGCGACGGCTGCTGGCATCGGGGAGGCGCCGGGGAGATACCCCTCGCCGCTGTCGAGACGGCAGAACGCCCCTGTCCCACCTCTTACGTTCCGGATCGACCAGGAGATTCCCCTTCCGTCCAAACCCTCCTCGCAACCCCTTCGTCTCGAGGGCAACCACGTCGTGGTGCCGCTGGCCGGAGGGGGTGTGGTGTGGGCAACGATCGAGGATGGTCCGCCTCCCCGCATCGTGGCAGGACCAGGACCCGCTGCGCCGGACGATCCGGCGGCGGCACCTTGGATCGAAGCGTCCAACGGACGACGCAGGTTTCGCACCTTCCCGGAAGGTCGGGTGGATGCCGAGAGTCGATGCGGCTGGTGCCGCTCCGGCTGGCGTCGGAGCTGGACCCTTCGGATGCCGGCGGCGACCCTTTCGGCTCCGACCCTCGACGGCCCTCGGATCTACGTCGCCTCCCGCGACGGTCGGGTCTATTGCCTGCGGGCGGACAACGGACATCGCGTTTGGGCCACGGATGTCTTGGACCGTGTTTCGCGGCCGGTCGCCGTGTGGAGCGCGATGTTTGCGCAAACCGGCCCGGCGCCACGAGTCGACCCCACGTTCGAGCTGTTCCGCCTGCTGCTCGTTTTGCCCGACGGCGGTCGATCGCTGGTCGCCCTGGATCTCTATGATGGCGGCCGGATCGCGATCCTGGACGTGCCCGCTTCGGAAGGGAGGCTCGTGGGGGGGGTCGCCGCGTTTCGCGACGGCAGGATCGTGGTCGCGCGGGAGCGTTACACGGACCCGAAGGCGACGCTCGTTCTGCTGTCGCTCGCACGCAAGGAACCGCCCGCGGAGTCGCCCTCCGGCAGCCGAGGGCTGTGATACATTGCCCCACCCGCGCGCTCGCAGAACGATTCAGCCGGCGACCTGTTCGCCGTGGCGAGAGGAGGGTGGAAGGTGCCGCCCAAGATCGCCCTCGACAGTCCGAGGCGTCTCGATCAGGCCACGCTTCTTGAATTGCTGAGGGTGATGCTGCTCTCCCGCCGGGTGGACGACAAGGAGATCCAGCTCAAGCGGCAGAACCGGATCCACTTCCAGATCAACGGAGTCGGGCACGAGGCGTTGGGCGCCGCCGTGGGTCAGGCGTTTCGCCCGGGCCACGACTGGTTCTTTTTCTACTATCGGGACCGCGCCGCCTCCCTCGCGCTGGGCATGTCGGCTCGGGAGATGTTCCTGCAGGGTTCGGGATCGAGCGACGATCCTCAGAGCGGTGGGCGACAGATGCCCTCCCATTTCTCTTCCGTGCCGCTCCACATCGCGAACACGTCGTCCCCCACGGGAACGCAGTTCCTCCAGGCGGTGGGATGCGCGGAAGCCGGCCTCTATGCGCAGCGCCATCCCGGCGCGGGGATCGCGTTCGAGAGCGACGAGGTCGTCCTGGTGACCGCCGGCGAAGGCACCACGAGTCAGGGTGAGTTCTGGGAAGCGTTGAACACGGCCACGAGCTTCGACCTCCCGGTGATCTTCCTGATCGAGGACAACGGGTACGCGATCTCCGTTCCGGTCTCGGTCCAGACTCCAGGTGGAAGCATCAGCAAGCTCCTCGCCTCGTTCCCCGGGCTCCTCATTCGCGAGGTGGACGGCTGCGACCCGGTGGCGGCGACGGATGCCCTTCGAGAAGCGGCGGATTACTGCCGCGCCCGAAAGGGCCCGGCGCTCGTCCACGCCCACGTGATTCGACCTTACAGTCACTCGCTCTCCGACGACGAGACTCTCTACAAGACCCGCGAGGAGCGGGAGGCCGAGGCCGCACGCGACCCGATCCGGACCTTTCCCGAATTGCTGGTCCACGAGGGGATCGCCGACCCCGATCTGCTGGCAACCCTCGAGGCACAGATCGCAACCGAAATCGAACGAGCGGTGGACGACGGCATGGCGGGTCCTCGACCCGTTCCGGAATCCGCGTTGCGGTACGTGTACTCGCCTGATGTCGACCCCACGGACGACTCGTTTTCGTCCGAGCCTGTGTTCGAGGGCACGCCCACGACGATGGTCGACCTCCTGAACGCCTGTCTGCGCGACGAGATGCGGCGAGACGAGCGGATCGTTCTCTTCGGCGAGGACGTCGCGGACGTTTCGAAGCCGGAGGCGCAGGGAAAGGTGAAGGGAAAGGGAGGCGTCTTCAAGGTCACGTGGGGTCTTCAGAAGGAGTTCGGCTCCGACCGGGTGTTCAACGCTCCCCTGGCGGAGGCGAACATCGTGGGACGGGCGATCGGGATGGCGCTACGCGGTCTCCGGCCGGTGGTGGAGATCCAGTTCTTCGACTACCTCTGGACCGCGTACATGCAGATCCGTGACGAGCTCGCCACGATGCGCTGGCGGTCGAACAACGCGTTTTCCTGTCCGGTGGTGATCCGCGTGGCATACGGGGGCTACATCCGGGGAGGCGCGATCTACCACAGTCAGACCGGTGCATCGCTGCTCGCGGCGAATCCCGGCCTTCGGGTCGTCTGCCCCGCCACCGCCCTGGACGCAAACGGCCTTCTCCGCACGGCGATCCGATGCGACGATCCCGTGATCTTCCTGGAGCACAAGCATCTGTACCGCCAGACGTACAACAAGTCCGCCTACCCGGGGCCCGAGCATCGAATCCCCTTCGGCCGGGCCTCCGTCGCGCTCGAGGGGTCGGACGTGACGGTGATCACCTACGGCGCCACGGTGCACCGCGCGCTGCAGGCCGCGCGCCAGGCGGCGAGCTCCGGGGTCTCCGCGGAGATTCTCGACCTGCGGACGCTGTCCCCGGTGGACTGGTCGGCGATCGCTCGCTCCGTCAGGAAGACGAGCAAGGCCATCGTTCTGACGGAGGATTCGCTGTCTTGGGGTTACGGCGCGGAGCTGGCCGCGCGGATCTCCGAGGATCTGTACCTCGATCTGGACGCGCCGGTCCGGCGCGTGGCCGCGACGGACACGTTCGTGGGGTACGCTCCGGAGCTCGAGGACTTCATTCTCCCCCAGGTCACCGATATCCTGGATGCCATCGTCGATCTGGCCGCCTGGTAGAAACCGCCGCGGGATTCTCCTCAGTCGCCGCGGGTCTCCCTCCGCTTGAACGAGAGCACGTCGTCCTTTACGGTGATCTTCACCGCGGCAGCCGCGCCCGGCTCGAGGTCGACGGCGAAGGGAGAGGAGAGGAGCACCCGATCGTTCCCGCTGGTGACCCGCGCCGTGAGATCGTGCGGGCCCGGCGCGATCGCGATCGCATCCCACACCGTGGTCTGGTACGGGACGAGCTTCCTCTTGGAGAACTCCTCGTCGAGGATCGGTGCCCCGTCGAGCCACACGGTGAGCGTTCCGCGGGTCATCCAGTGACCCAGGCTGACGGTGAGGTTTGCCAGCGCAGCGGGGGTTGGCTCCGGCGGCCTCTGCGCCGGTTCGGGTGTCGCCGCGACGATCTCCGACGGAGCAGGTGAAGTCACGATCGTCGCAGGGGCGGCAGGGGGCGGCGCGAGCTTTGACTCCTTCCGCCGAGGCTGGCGGTTCGCTGCGCGACCGCGGAGCGGTCGCGAGCGTTCTCGCCGGAGCCGTGGTCGTTCTCTCCGCTGGGCCGGGTGACGGAGCGGAAGGCGGCGGGTCGCCGGCGTCGCCACGGGAGGCGACGGGTTCCGGCAGCGGGACCGCCGCCGGGACCGAAGGAGGCGATGCCCCCTGCGGCGCATTGGCTTGCGCGCGGGCGCCGACGAGGGGAATCTCTCCCGGACGGCCGGACGTCGACACGGCGCGCCAGACTCCCCAGCCCGCCAGTCCACACGAGAGCGCGATTCCCAGGGGGAGCCAGAACCTGCCCGCCAACGCAGCCGCCGGGTGCGCGCGCGCGATCCCTGGCGAGGATCCTCGCGCAGCCGTCGAGGGATTCGGTCGGCGGCGCTCCGCGTCGTCCAGCGCCTGCTTCAGCGATGCGTGGAACTCCCTGGCGGTTGCGAAGCGCGCGGAGGGGTCCTTGGCGAGGATCCGCGCCATCACCGGATCGACGGAGGGCGGCAGCCCGGCGACGACGCTCAGGGGCGGGGGTGTCGAATGCACGATCTGATAAGCGACCGAAACGGCGTTCTTGCCGTCGTACGGAGGGCGCCCGGCAAAGAGCTGGTAGGTCACGATCCCCAGCGAAAACAGGTCGGCACGGCCGTCGATCGGTTTCCCCGCGACCTGCTCGGGAGACATGAACACCGGCGTGCCGAGGTCGCGGACGTCCTGGGTCAGATGCGAGCTGGTGATGCGCGCGATCCCGAAATCCGTGAGCTTCGCCACCCCGTCCTCGGTGAAGAGGACATTCGCGGGCTTGACGTCCCGGTGGACGATTCCGCGGGCGTGGGCGACGTCGAGGGCCGACCCCACCTGACGGACGATCTCGAGAACCCGCTCGCTCGAGAACGACTCCTCCTCGATCAACCGGTCGAGGCTCGGACCCGGAACGAACTCCATGACCAGGTAGAGCTCGCCGGTGACGTCGTCCTGCCCGACGTCGAAGATTCGTACGATGTTCGGGTGATCGAGGCTGCCAGCGGTCTGGGCCTCGCGAAGGAAGCGCTCCTGAACGACCCGGTTCTGCTCCGGCGTCAGAGCGCCCGTTACGTGCAGCAGCTTGACGGCGACGGTCCGGTGGATGAGCGGGTCCTGGGCCCGGTAGACGATGCCCATGGCGCCCCGACCCAGGGGGTCGCGGACGACGTAGCGCCCGATCCGCCGCTCTTGCTGCGCGGTCTCGCTCTCCACCAAGGTCCTCTCGATTGCCGGAGCGGAATATAGGGACCGAGCCAAACCCGGTCAATTTCGGCCCATCGGCCGACTCGTTTTGGGGTGGGCCAGCGATCGGACGCCCGTTCCGGCCGGCCCGGCCGACGTTCAGTGGCCCGAGACCGGAGACGCTCCGCCGTCGGGAGGAAGGATGTCGCGGAGGGCCTCCGCCGGGTTGGACTTCCCGCCCCGCCCCTGGAAGAACCGGCCGCGTCCGCCTCCCCGCGCGGACAGTCGATCTCGCAGCCGCTCCGCCCAGGCGGACACGTCGGGGGGGCCGTCGGGGCCCGCCTGGACGACGAAGCACGACTCGAGAGGCTCGCCGGTCTCGCCGACGAGTCCGACCGTCGCCTCCGGCCGGCGCGAGAGGACGGCCAGCGCGATCGCTCGGAGCATGTCGGGCCCCGCGCCGGGCACCGTCCGGAACAGAAAAGACCCCTCGCTCGCCGCGACCTCCCGTGCGATCGACTCCGCCGCCGAGCGCTCGAGGTCACCGACCCTCTTGTCGAGACGCTTCCGTTCCGCCATCCAGCCGTTCAGAACCGAGACGAACTCGTCAGACCCCGTTCCGATGCGCGCTCGAAGCGCGTTTTCGAGCGAAGAGAGGCGGCGCAGCTCGTGAAGCACTCGGTTGCCGGCGAGGAACCGTATCCGTGCCCCCCCGCGGGCCGGCGCGGCGTCCAAGACGCGGACCATCTGGATCTCGGAGAGTCGGCTCACGTGAGTGCCTCCGCACGTGTTGCGATCCAGCCCTTCGATCTCCACGATGCGCACCGGTCCCAGATGGCCATCCGGCAGTCCCCGCGTCCGAACGCGGAGAGACTCGATCTGAGCGGGGTCCACGAAGCGGCAGTGGACCGGGAGGTCCTGCCGGATCGTTCGGTTGACCTCTTCCTCGATCCCGTGCAGTCGGTCGGGCGACGGGACGCTCCCGTCGACCTCGATGGCCGCGTACTCCTCGCCGAGATGGAAGGACGTCGTGGCGCGGTCGTGGCGATCGGCGAGGATGGCCGTCAGGAGGTGCTGCGCGGAGTGCTGCTGCCGCAGGTCGAGCCGGCGGACGCCGTCGAGGAGAATCACCACCGGCCCGACTCCCAGCGGCCGCGCGAGGAAATGGAGAACCTCCGGCCCCCGGGACTGCACGCCCACCACCTCGACGCCGCCGACGGTCCCTCGGTCGGCGGGCTGTCCCCCGCCCTCGGGGTAGAAGACCGTGGCCTCGAGCCGAACCCACGGCCGGCCGTCGAGCTCGCCGGCCTCGACCACTTCCGTCTCGATCCGCTCGAGGGTCGCGTCCTCGTAGTACAGCTTGCGGTCGGCCACGATCCCCTACCGAACGACGACGAGGACTTGGCCGGCGCGGACCTCCTCCGCGTCGCCGCATCGCACCTCGACGACCTGGGCTTCGTCGGGGAAGCCCGGGCCCCCGTACAGAACGTGGTTGAACGTCTTCATCACCTCGACCAGACCGATGGCCTGCCCCCTGCGCACCGTTCCCCCCACCTGTACGAACGGCGGGGCGTCTGCCGCAGGCCGATGGTAGAAGGTCCCGTCGGTGGGCGAGACGATCGCCCGGGCTCCCGCGGGAAGGTCCGCGGCGACCGGATGACCGAGCCGCCCCGCGTCGGCCTCCACGCTCTGTTCCCAAGCCGCTCCTCCCACCGGGGAGAGCTCGAACAGGAGCTGGCCGTATTCGACCGCGACGGATCGATCACGGGGAAGAGGCCCGGAGACCACGCCGGCGGTTCCGTCGGGCAGGAGCAGCGCGGCGCGGCGCGTGAGGCGCGCGAGGATCCCGATCTTGCTTCCCGGCCCCAGCAGCGCTCCGAGGTGTGGATGGTCCGACCACAGTCCCACGTCGGGCGAGAGAACGCGAACCCGCGACTCGTCGAGTCGCTCCACGCGGACCAGCAAGACCGGCTCGTCCATCTCGTTCAACCGGCCAGGACCGCGAGGTCATGAAGCGACCAGATCCGCGGGTTCTTGACCCGGCGATACCCGGTGGCCTGGTAGGACATCGCCACCGCGGCCTCGAGATAGCCGCGGATCTCCGCGGGGGTGATCACCTCGTCGATGTCCATCTGCGACGCGGCGATCAACGGGTCCATATCCGTCTGGATCCGCTCTTCGACGGCCTGCATGCCGCGCCGGATTTCCTCCGCCTCCGCCGGGCGCGCGGCCACGACATTGAAGTTGTCGTCGAGCTTGGTGTGGAACGCCCCGATGGCGAGCGTGCGGCCTTCCATCACCGCGAGCCGGGTGATCGGGGTCGCCAGCTGCAGCACGGGCCGATATGGCATCCCGGCCATGGCGTAGTATCCCGCGCCGGAGGCCTTGCGCAACAGCACGGTGATCATGGGAACGGTGTTCGTGGAGTTGGTGTAGATCAGGCTCGAGCCGTAGCCGAGAAGCCCTTGCTTCTCCGCCTCCGGGCCGATGTCGAACCCCGAGCAATCCTGCAGCCACACGACGGGGATGCCGTCGTCGTTGCACGCGCGAGAGAACTGGGACATCTTGGCGATCCCCTCGCGATACAGGATCCCCCCGGGCCGTTTCGCGTCGCGATGGACCGGGTGGTCGGCGAGGGCCAGGTCGTTCGCCACGAAGCCGGCGTACAGGCCGCCCACGCGCCCGACGCCGCAGACGATCTCCCGGCCAACGCCCGGAAACACCTCCCAGAACAGGGAGTGGTCCACCAGGCGGGCCAGCACCTCCCGGACCTCGTACGCCATGCGATGGTCGACGGGAAAGAACCCGTCCAGCTCCTCCGGCGCGAACTTGGGTGGGGCAGGCTCCGCTCCGTACCGGTAGTAGTCCCACGCGGGGCTCGGCAGCTTCGCCACCTCCGACCGGATCCGGTCGAGGAGGACCTCGTCGTCGGGAACCCGGTGATCGGCGCAACGGGAGAGGTGGACGTGGACGTCCGGACCTCCGATGGAGAGCGACGTGATCTTCCGCGACTTCGCCCCCTTCACGAGCGCCGCCCCCGCGATCACCATGTAGGCCTGCTCGGTCATGTAGACCACGTCGCTGATGATCGGCATGTAGCCGCCCCCCGCGATGCAGTCGCCGTGCACTCCCGCGATCTGGGGAACCCCGGCCGCCGACAGCTGGGCGTTGCGCCGGAAGATGGCGCCGGCTCCGGTTCTTCCCGGGAAGGTGCGCGACTGCTCCGGGAGAAACAGACCCGAGCAATCCACGAGGTAGACCACCGGAACCCGCATCCGGATCGCCACCTCCTGGGCCCGCTCGATCTTCTCCGGGGTCCGCGGCCACCACGACCCGGACGCCACCGTGTTGTCGTTCGCGATGACGACCACGAAGCGTCCGTGAATTCGCACGAAGGCCGTGACGACTCCCGCTCCCGGCGAGGTTCGCGCGTCCTCCCCGAACGTGCGCCCGTAGTTGACCAGAGTCCCGATCGGGAGAATCGGGCTGTCGGGGTCCTTCAACCTCTCGATCCTGTCCCAGGTGGGGAGCTTACCCTTCTCGCGGACTCGAGCCTGGTACTTCGGCCCCCACCCCGCCCGGACCTCCGACCGTTTCGCCTCGAGGTCGCGGACGAGCTCGTCCATGGCGCTGCGCTGCGCCCCGGAGGGATCGGCGGCAACGATCCGGTCCCACGGACTCCCGATCGGCTCCAGAACGACCTTCGCCACGCCGCCCCCCTCAAGCCCCCGGAGGCGACGACAGCGCCATCCGCGACAGCAGGCCGAGATCGTAGCTCCCCTGACGAAACGTCGGCTCGTCGAGGATCCGGAGGTGGAGCGGGACAGTCGTCTTCACCCCTTCGATCCGGAGCGACTGCAGCGCTTCCCGCGCTCCCTCGATGGCCGCGCCCCGGTCGGGGGCGTGCACGATCAGCTTCCCCACCAACGAGTCGTAGTGCGGCGGAATGCGGTATCCAGGGGCGATGGCCGAGTCCCATCGCACCGAAACCCCGCCCCGCCCGCACGACGGCGAGGCGAACGTGGAAATCGTTCCCGGATCCGGGCGGAAGCCTCGTTCCGGATCCTCGGCGTTGATGCGGAACTCGATGGCGTGCCCTCGATGGTGGACATCCTCCTGCCGGAAGGCGAGCGGGTGGAGTGCAGCCAGGCGGAGCTGCTCCACCACGATGTCCAGGCCCGTCACCATCTCGGTGACCGGATGCTCCACCTGGAGACGGGTGTTCATCTCCATGAAATAGAAGCTGCCGTCCGGAGCGCGAAGGAACTCGACGGTTCCTGCGTTCCGGTAGCCGAACGAGGCCGCAGCGCGTGCGACGCGCGTTCCGAGCCCTTCCCGCACGGCAGCGTCCACAACGGGCGAAGGGCTCTCCTCGATGAGCTTCTGGTGACTCCTCTGAACCGAGCACTCCCTCTCTCCCAGGTGCACCGCGCCGCCAAAGGCGTCGCACAGGACCTGGAATTCCACGTGGCGCCCTCCCTCGATGAATCTCTCCATGTACAGGCCCGGGTTCCCGAAAGCCTTCTCCGCCTCGAGGCTGGCCTGCGCGAACGCGTCACGCAGATCGGATTGGCCCTCGCACCGCCGCATCCCCTTCCCGCCGCCTCCGGCCGTCGCCTTGAGGAGCACCGGGTAACCGATCGTCTCCGCTTCCCGCTCCGCCTCCGCGGGTCCGTCCAACGTTCCGCTCGATCCGGGGATCGTCGGAATGCCGGCGGCGATCATGGTTCGCTTGGCCTCCGCCTTGTCTCCCATCCGGCGGATCGCGCCCGGAGCCGGCCCGATGAACGTCAGCCCGTGCTGCTGGCAGCGGGCGGCGAAGATCGCGTTTTCCGAAAGGAATCCGTAGCCGGGGTGGATCGCCTGACAATCGTACTGCTCGGCGGCCTGCAGGATCGCATCCGCGTTGAGGTACGAACGGTCGGCCCGGGCCGGCCCGATGCACACGGCCCGGTCGGCGTTCGCGAGCCATGGGGCGTCCCGATCCGCCTCGGAGAACACTGCGACGGTCTCGATCCCGGTGGTGCGGCAGGCCCGCAGGATCCGAAGCGCGATCTCTCCCCGGTTCGCGATGAGCACGCGATGGAACACCCACCGACCTCCTTGGCCCGAGCCGGGAGAGTCTATCGCCGCCGGGCGGCCGGGTGCAATCGCGCGAATCCGGCCGACAGGAGTGCCTCAGCCAACGGAGGCGTCGATAGCAGAACCACTGCAGGAGATCGAACGTAGGGTCCCGATCTAGACAACCGCGCCCGTTCCTCTGGGAAAATGGCTTTGCCGGGTGGGACCAAAGCCCACCGCGCTCCTGCGAGGGGCTTCCAGTTGGCTTCATCGACATCCCTCTTCCCCACCGAGGTTACGCCTGGCGCAAGAAGAATCGCGACGACGTCGTCCACGCGCGTGTGGCCGGTCGAGCGCGGGGCGACGACACCGCCCGCGAGACCCCCGAGCGCAGCGCGCGCCTCGGCCACCGTCAAGTGTTACGCCCTCGACCGTTTCGAGCTTCGCATGGCGACCTCTTCGACGGTGATCATGCCAGCCGCGTCACGCGTTCAAGAGGACGGGCTCCACCGGATACACGCGCAGGATCGAATTGATCAGAGTCGACACCTCGACGATCGGCATCGTTCATCGTCAATTCCGTGAGCATTCTGCCTTCCTGTTCCGCGCCCGCTGCCCGGCGGTCACGTTGGGCCCACATATCGGACTCAATCTGTCAATATTGGCGGATTGACTCCCCGGGCGGTCTGGTATATCCAACGTGCGTTCTAGGAGGTGTGAGGTGACGAAGAGGCTGCTCTCTTTCTCGGGGCAAGCGATTGCGTTTGCCATTTTCGCGACCTTCGTTGTGCACGCTCGTGACCTGACTTTCCAGGAACGCGTGAAGGCTCAGGCGGCGATCGAGCGCGTCTACTACTCGCATCAGATCGAGGCGACGACGCCATTTGAGGTGGCGGTGCCGCGGGACGTGCTCGAAGCCCGGGTCCAGAAATACCTTGAGCAGACCGTCGCGCTACGTGTGCACTGGAAAACGAGGGTTACGGACGAGATGCTCGAGCGGGAGCTTGAGCGCATGGCTCGGGGGACCCGGCTGCCAGACCGTCTGCGGGAGCTATTTGCAGCGCTCAATAACGATCCGTTCCTGATCAAGGAGTGTTTGGCACGGGCGACGCTCGTGGACAGGTTGACGCGCAACTTCTACGCGTTCGAACCGATGTTCCACCTGGAGGCGCGGCGGCGAGCCGAGGAACTCCGCCGGCAGCTCGTGGACGGCAATCTGGGACGGTGGGACGAACACCCGAACCGATCGGTGATCGATCTGGTCGCGCGTGAGCCGGGAGTCAGCGAGTCGACGGAAGAGACGCACCCAAGAGCGGGAGACGTCACGAACGGAGGAACGCCCGCTCGCCGGTGGCTCTCGAGGGACGAGTTCGAGAGGGAGCGGGCCCGATTCGCTGAATTCCCAGCGGGCGTGGGATCCGTGACGGAGGAACGCGAGGCCTTCGTGATCCGGGTCGTGCTGAGCGAGGCACCGCGCGAGATGCGCGTGGCGAGCTACGTCTTCCCGAAGACGAGCTGGGACGTTTGGTGGGAGAGCGCGAAGGCAGGACTGCGAGGCCAGCGAGTCGCCACGGTGGCCTCGGAAGGGAGTCCTTCTTCGGTCGCGCCGAATCGCCCGATCGGCATGGTGGCGTCCGCGGGCCCATCCGTCGACTCGGGGTCCGCTGCAATCGGCGGGCATCAGGTACCGTGCAGCACCGACGACACGTGGAACAATGGAATCCTCGACCGGATGCCCGAAGCTCGTTTTGCGCACACGTCGATCTGGACGGGGAGCCTCATGGTCGTCTGGGGGGGCTGGGCCGGCAACCACGTGAACACCGGCGGGCGATACGATCCGGCCACCGATACTTGGACCGCGACATCGACGGTGGGGGCACCTTCGCCGCGTGCTGACCACACGGCGGTCTGGAGCGGAAGCAAGATGGTCGTCTGGGGAGGTCAGTTCGACTTCTTCACGGCTCAAAGCACGGGCGGACGGTACGATCCGGTCTCGGACACCTGGACGGCGACTTCGACCATCGGGGCTCCTGTTGCGCGGTACCGTCACACGGCGGTGTGGACCGGAAGCAAGATGGTGATCTGGGGTGGCTACGATCGAAACGGAACGGGCCTCGATACAGGCGGACGGTACGATCCGGTCTCGGACACCTGGACGGCGACATCGACCATCGATGCGCCCTTCCCGCGTGGGGAGCACACGGCGGTCTGGACCGGAAGCGTCATGGTGGTCTGGGGCGGCCCCGGAATCAGCACCGGCGGACGGTACGATCCGGCGACAGACACCTGGACGGCGACATCGACCACGGGGGCCCCTTCTGCGCGTTTCCGTCACACGGCGGTGTGGACCGGAAGCGAGATGGTGGTCTGGGGTGGCCACGAGAACTCGGACAGGCAAGGTCTAAACACGGGCGGACGGTACGATCCGGCGACAGACACCTGGACGGCGACATCGACCGTGGAGGTTCCGCCCGGGAGCGGTGACCACACCGCGGTGTGGACCGGGAGTCGGATGGTCGTCTGGGGTGGCCACGAGCATTACTCCAGACTCCTCGAGACGGGCGGGCAGTACGATCCGGCGACAGACACCTGGACGGCGACGTCCACCGTGGGTGCTCCCACTGCGCGGTTTCTACACACGGCGGCGTGGACGGGAAGCGCCATGATCGTCTGGGGCGGCACGGGCGACTACAGCCCGCCTTTCAACACCGGCGGGCGATACGATCCGGCCACGGACACCTGGACGGCAACCGCGGGAGCCCCGTCCGTGCGTTCCGGCCACACGGCAGTCTGGACCGGAAGCGTCATGGTGATCTGGGGTGGCGACGCAGGCTACTCCACCGACCTCAACACCGGCGGGCGGTACGACCCGGCCACGGACGTGTGGACGGAGACGTCCACGGTGGGGGCTCCTTCGGCACGCGACGGACACACGGCAGTCTGGACGGGAAGCGAGATGGTGGTGTGGGGTGGCTACCAGGAAATCCGCGAGGACCTCAACACCGGCGGGCGATACGATCCCGTGAAGGACACTTGGACAGCGACCTCGCCCATCGGCGCACCATCCGAGCGCGGCGGGCACACAGCCGTCTGGACGGGAAGCCGGATGGTGGTCTGGGGTGGCGACGACACGACCGGCGGGAGGTATGATCCAGCGACGAACACCTGGTCGGCAATGTCGATCCAGGGCGCTCCGTCTGCGCGTACGAATCACGCGGCTGTCTGGACGGGAAGCGTCATGACCGTCTGGGGCGGCCGGAGCGGCGGCGTTTTCGTCAACACCGGCGGGAAGTACGATCCGGCCACGGACACTTGGACGGCGACATCGACTGCCGGAGCGCCTTCCTCCCGTTCTCACCACACCGGGGTCTGGACGGGAAGCTTGATGGTGGTTTGGGGCGGTTACACTGGTGACAGCTCCGGCGGGCGCTACGATCCAGCCTCCGACGCCTGGACGGCGACATCGATCGTCGGGGCGCCCTCCCCCCGCGCCAACCACACGGCAGTCTGGACGGGAAGCGCCATGATCGTCTGGGGCGGCGGGAGCGACGGCGGGTCCGTCAACACCGGCGGACGGTACGATCCGGCCTCCGACACCTGGGCGCCGACGTCGACGGTGGGGGCACCGTCGAAGCGCTCCGATCACACGGCGGTCTGGACGGGACGAATCATGATCGTCTGGGGCGGCGCTTGGGCGGGTGGCCTGAGCAGCGGCGGGCGGTACTTGCTTGGTGCGTCGGACTGCGATGACGGAATCGTGTGTACGATCGACACCTGCGACCGAACGACAGGTTGCGTTCACACACCCACCCCGGGCCTCGACTGCGACGACGGGAACGCGTGCACCCTCAAGGACACGTGCAGCGCGTCAGGGCAATGCGTCGGCGGACCGTCACCCAACTGCGACGACCACAACCCATGCACAGACGACAGTTGCCATCCCGCGGTGGGATGCCTACGGGTTCCGGTGGACTGCGATGACGGGAACCCATGCACGACGGATCGGTGCGAACCCACGGGTGAGTGTTCCCACGCGCTGGCCGCGGCGGGCACGCAGTGCGGAATCGCGGCGGATACGGCGTGCGACGATCCCGACACGTGCGACGGGGCTGGGCGCTGTCGTTCGAACCACGAGCCGGACGGGACGGGATGCGACGATGACAACGCCTGCACGGCATCGAGTGCATGCGTGAACGGGCGATGCGAGGGGGCGTCCTTCTCGAATTCAGTGAGTGCGGGCCAAGCTCATACGTGCGCCCTGCGTGCCGCCGGTCGACTCTCCTGCTGGGGAAACGACGCCTATTACCAAGTTTCGGATCCGAATAGTTCCATCGACCACTACGCGACGGTCAGCGCGGGTGGCAATCACACGTGCGCCCTGCGGACGGACGGACGTCTCGCGTGCTGGGGCTACGACTTTTTTGGTCAGGTCTCCGGTCCGAACGGAAGTGCCGAGCGCTACTCTGGAGTCAGCGCGGGATGGTCTCACACTTGCGGATTGCGTGTGGACGGCCGTCTCGCGTGTTGGGGCTACGATGTGTCCGGTCAAGTCTCCGGCCCGAATGGGAGCGTCGAGACGTTCATTGCAGTGAGTGCGGGCGGAGAACACACCTGTGCCATGCGGGTTGACGGTCGACTTGCCTGCTGGGGAAGTGACTCCTGGGGGAACGTCTCCGGCCCAAACACGAGCCCGGACACCTACACGGCGGTGAGCGCCGGCGGGGGTCACACGTGCGCCTTACGGTCCGACGGCCGTCTGGCCTGCTGGGGGTATGACTACTACGGTCAAGTCTTCGGCCCGAACGCGAGCGGCGAGAGTTACGTTTCCGTGACGGCTGGCGGGGGTCGCACCTGCGCCCTGCGGCTCGACGGACGACTTGCCTGCTGGGGGAGCGACGACGGCAATGCTACCACCGGTCCCAACGGGAGCCTCGACGGTTTCACGGCGGTCTCCGCTGGCGGCGGTCACACCTGCGCCTTGAGCGCCGATGGTCGGCTCGCGTGCTGGGGCCGCAATGAGTACAACCAGGTTTCCGGCCCGAACGGGAGCGTTGATCTCCATGGCATTGGGCTTTGCGACGACTCGAACGCGTGCACCACGCCGGCCGATTGCGATCTCGCACTGGGGTGTTCGTGGGTCCCTGCGGCCTGCGATGAGGGGAATCCGTGCACGACCGACCTCTGCGATCCCGTGAGTGGGTGCTTTCACGCGCCGGCCGTGGCCGGCACAGCGTGCGGGAGCCCGGCGGCTACGGCGTGCGACGGTCCCGACACATGCGATGGCGCCGGGCGTTGCTTGTTGAACCAAGAGCCAGATGGGACGGTCTGCGATGACGGAAGTGCGTGCACGCTCTCGAGCGCGTGTTCGAGGGGATTCTGCGAGGGGGCGTCTATCTCCCACTCCGTGAGCGCGGGTCGCAATCACACCTGCGCCCTGCGAACGGACGGCCGCCTCGCGTGCTGGGGAGGCGACTACCTCGGTTCCGTCTCGGGTCCGAATGGGAGCGTTGACCGCTACGTCGCGGTAAGTGCCGCCGACTCCTCGTTCACTTGCGCCGTGCGCGCGGATGGTCGTCTCGCGTGTTGGGGCTACGACGAATGGGGTCGGGTCTCCGGCCCGAACGCGAGTCTCGCGGTGTACGCGTCGGTCAGCGCCGCCGATCTTCACACCTGCGCGGTGCGCGCGGATGGTCGACTGGCCTGCTGGGGAATTGACGGCTACGGGCAAGTATCGGGTCCGAACGCCAGTATGGATGACTACGCGGCGGTGAGCGCGGGTCGAGCTCACACGTGCGGGTTGCGCGGCGACCATCGCCTCGCCTGCTGGGGTGCCGACTACCACCGACAGGTCTCTGGTCCCAACGGGAGCCTCGACAGCTACATCGCGGTGAGCGCTGCACGCGGCGACTACACCTGCGCGTTACGCGCCGACGGCCGTCTCGCGTGCTGGGGATACGACAACTTCGGTCAGGTCTCGGGCCCGAATGGGAGTGTCGAGAACTACACGGCGGTAACCGCCGGCGGGAGTCACACTTGTGCGTTGCGCGCCGATCGCCGTCTCTCGTGCTGGGGCTACGACTATGAAGGTTGCGTCTCCGGCCCGAATGGGAGCCTCGACGCGTACACGGCAGTGAGCGCGGGATCGGGGTACACATGCGCCGTACGGATCGACGGCCGCCTCGCGTGTTGGGGGGGCGACGGCGACGGGCGGGTCTCCGGGCCGAACGGAAGCACGGACTTGTATGGACTCGGGCTGTGCGACGACTCGAATCCGTGTACGGCGGCGATCTCGTGCGATCCCGCGGTGGGTTGCTCGTGGATCGCAACGGACTGCGACGACGATAACGCATGCACGGCGGACTCGTGCGATCTCGGCGGCGGGTGCGTGCACACGCCCGTCCCGGCCGGCGCCTCGTGCGGGAGCCCGGCGGATTCCGCGTGCGATCATCCCGACACCTGTGATGGGACCGGCCGCTGTAGCTTGAACTACGAGCCAGACGGGAGCGCCTGCGACGACGGCGATTCTTGTTCCACGAACGACACCTGTTCCAACGGCTTTTGTGCCCGCTTTATCGCCGAGGGCGCTATCGCCGCCGGTTGGTACCATACCTGTGCGCTGCGGAGCGATCAGCGAATCGACTGCTGGGGCAATGGAATGTGGGGACAGGTCCAGGGACCGAACGCGAGCACGGACTTGTACACCATCGTGAGTGCAGGCTATCGTCAGACGTGCGCGCTCCGTGCCAACAGCCGTATCGCCTGCTGGGGCGAGGACACCTCGGGCCAAGTCTCGGGACCAAACGGGAGCACGGACAGCTACATTGGGATCAGTACGGGAGGGGCGCACACCTGCGCGTTGCGCGTCGACGGGCGTCTCGCCTGCTGGGGCCACGACGTGTACGGACAGGTGTCAAGCCCGATGGCCGGCACGGGTAGATACACCATGGTTGGGTCGGGTGCGTTTCACACCTGCGCCCTGCGCGTCAGCGGCCGTCTCGCCTGCTGGGGGCAAGATGATTATGGACAGGTCTCGGGCCCGAACGCGAGCGCAGTCACCTACCGGGCCGTCAGCACGGGCTACTACCACACGTGCGCGCTTCGGGGCGATGGGCGTCTCGCCTGCTGGGGGAATGATTCCCCCGAAGTGACCGGCCCGAACGGGACTGCGGACACGTACACCGCCGTGAGTGCGGGTTGGGCCCACACGTGCGCGTTGCGGGATGACGGGCGCCTGGTCTGTTGGGGTGGCGGCACGGCAGTCGACGGCCCCAACGGAAGCACGGACGGGTACGCCGCGGTCGCCGCCGGAGTCTTCCAAACCTGCGCTCTGCGACGCGACCAAGGCCTCACCTGCTGGGGCGACGATGACGGTGGCTCTGTTTCGGGTCCGAACGCAAGCGGCGCCCTATACGGTCGGTCGCGGCGGTCCTGCGATGACCGAAACCCGTGCACCGTGGATTCCTGTGATCCGGCTGCCGGATGCGTCAATACGCCGGGCAATCCTGGGGTCGAGTGTCGACCGCCTGCCGGTCCCTGCGACGTTGCCGAATCCTGCAATGGAGCCGATCCGACGTGTCCTGCGGACATGTTCATGCCCGCGGCGACCACTTGCCGGGCTCCGGCGGGGCCATGCGACGCCGCAGAGACTTGCATGGGAGCCGGTCCTGCGTGTCCAGCGGACGGGTTCGCTCCAGCGACGACGGTGTGCCGCGCGGCCGCGGGAATCTGCGACGCTGCGGAGCGCTGCACGGGGACCGGTCCTTCGTGTCCAGCGGACGGGTTCGCTCCGGCGACGACGGTGTGCCGCGCGTCTGCGGGAATCTGCGACACTTCGGAGCGCTGCACGGGGACCGGTCCTTCGTGTCCAGCGGACGGGTTCGCTCCGGCGACGACGGTGTGCCGCGCGTCTGCGGGAATCTGCGACACTTCGGAGCGCTGCACGGGAACCGGTCCTTCCTGCCCAACGGACGCGTTCGTGCCCGCGACGACGGTGTGCCGCCCCTCGACGGGGCAGTGCGATATCGGGGAGCACTGCAGTGGCGTAGCGCCGTCCTGCCCGCCGGACCAACACGCGGACGGGGTTCCATGCGACGACAGCAGCGTGTGTACCATGAACGACACCTGCAACGTGGAAGGGCGTTGCGTGGGCGGTACCGCGGTCAACTGCAACGATTCCAATCCGTGCACTGTCGACACGTGCGATGCGGCCTTGGGGTGCGTCCATGCCCCGACGGAAAACGGAGAGACGACGTGCGGCTTGGGAGCCTGCCAGCGAACCGTTCGGAATTGCTCGAACGGCGTACCGCAAACGTGCACCCCGGGTGTGCCGACCCAAGAGGTGTGTAACGGCATCGACGATGACTGTAATGGGACTGTCGATGGCGGCCTGAAGTTCAAGGTCAGCAGGAACATCTGGATGATCTGCGTCCCACCCGGGGTCTATCGGCTCGAAACCAGCGTAATCCGCGCCAACGGCCATTCCGGCCAAGAAACCAGGTGATCGTGCCGTCGCCGGAGAAGGCGTGAATTCAGCCATCGGCATGAACTTGACTCAGCCATGAAGGATTGGCCTGGTGAAGGCGGCCAACTCCCCACCGCGTCGCGAACGCGGCCCTTCGGAGGTAGCCATGCCCGCACAACCGCCCGCCGTCTCCCAACGCGCCCGTGCGATGCCCGCTTCGCCGATCCGGAAGCTCGCGCCCTTCGCCCTCGAGGCCCGCAGGGCAGGAAAGACGATCTACGAGCTCAACATCGGCCAGCCGGACATCCCGACTCCTCGGGAAATCCTGGAACGGATCCGGTCCTACGACGCCCGGAACATCCCCTACGGGCCGTCCCAGGGGCTCCCGGAATTCATCGAGACGCTCCGGACCTACTACGCCCGGCACGGGCTTCGCCTGGAGCCTTCGGAGATCTTCGTGACCACAGGCGGCAGCGAGGCGATCCTGTTCGTCCTGGGCGCCATCGCCGACCCGGGCGACGAAGTGCTTCTCTTCGAGCCGTTCTACACGAACTACAACGGCTTCGCGTCGATGATGGGCGTGACGCCGGTCGCGGTCACGACGCGCGGAGAGGACGGGTACCATCTCCCAGCCCGCAGCATCATCGAGGCGAAGATCGGCCCGCGCACGCGGGCGATCCTCATCTGCTCTCCCAACAATCCCACCGGCACCGTGTATGCGGACGACGAGATGGAAACGCTCGCGGCGATCTGCCGCGACCGCGGCCTGTACCTGGTGTCCGACGAGGTGTACCGCGAGTTCGCGTACGACGGGCGCACGCAGCGTTCCGCCCTGACCCTCTCCGGAATCGAGGACCGCGTCGTGATGGTCGACAGCCTCTCGAAGCGAGCCTCGCTCTGCGGGGTCCGGATCGGCAACATCGTGACTCGCAACCGCGAGCTGCTCGATCACGTCCTCCGATTCGGCCAGGCCCGTCTGTGCCCGCCGACGCTGGGACAGGTCGCGGGGTGCGCGCTCACCGAGGTGCCGAAGGCGTACATGGACTCGGTCATCGCCGAGTACCAGCGGAGGCGCGACGTGGTCTTCGACGCGCTCTCCGCGACGCCGGGGATCACGCTGCGCAAGCCGGAGGGGGCGTTCTACGTGTGCGCGAGGATCCCGGTTCCCGATGCCGAGAGTTTCGCGACCTTCCTCCTGCGCGAGTTCGACCTGGATGGCGAGACGGTCATGGTCGCTCCTGCCGAAGGGTTCTACGCCACGCCGGGGCTCGGGAAAGACGAGGTCCGCATCGCGTACGTTCTCGAGGAGCCGAAGCTTCGACGTGCCATGAAGATCCTCGCCGCGGCGCTCGAAGCGTATCCGGCGCGTGTCGTTCGTCGCTGACCGGCCGCGTCCGCTTCAACGCGAGGCGAGGATCTCGTCCAGGGCGGCGACCACGCGCTCCGGAGCGACCTCGTGCATGCATCGGTGGTGTGCCAGCGGACAGACCCGAGGACCGTGGCGGTCGCAGGGGCGGCAGTCGAGGGCGGGGTGCTCCACGATCCTGTGCTCCGGACCGAACGGTGCGTAGCCGAAGCCGGGAATCGTGGGTCCGAAGATGGCCACCACCGGCGTGCCCACGGCAGCGGCAACGTGTCCCGGTCCGCTGTCGTTCGTGACGAGGGCGCGGCTCCGGGCGAGTAGCGCGGTCACCTCCTGGATCGAGGTCTCGCCCGCGAGAACGAGCGCCGGCGAGCCGGAGAGTTCCGCCACGCGCAGACAGAGCGCCCGCTCGTCCGCGGAGCCGGTCAGGACCGCACGCAGCTCCCGGGCCGCGCCGGCTCGAACGACGCTCGCGAAGCCTTCGGCGGGCCATCGCTTCGTTCCCCAGATCGAGCCGGGCGCGACGGCCAGAACCGGATCCCGCTCGGCGATGCCTGCAGCGCACAGGAGAGAAGCGACGCGCTCCGCCGCGCGCTCCGTCACGGCGAGCTCGGGGCGAGGATCGGCGAGGTCCGGGCGTCCCCCCGCGGGCGCCGAAAGCTCCAGATAGCGACGCACGGCATGCGAGGAGGGTTCCCAGGCCACCTTCGCGGTGTACGCCCACGAGCCGGGCGCGCCGGAGAAGCCGACCCGCACCTGCGCCCCCGACGCGCGCAGGAGAAAGCCCGTGCGAAAGGAGCGCTGCGCGGCGAATGCGAGATCGGGACGCTGGCGACGGAGCCGGGCCGCGACGCGAAGGGTCTCCCCGACCCCACGCCCTCTCGCGCGCTTGTCGACGGTGAGGATCTCATCGAGGTAGGGGAGGCCGTCGAGAGCGGCGGCGCCGAGCCGCGTCGTCAGGGCCACGATCCGGGCCGAGGGGTGTGCCTTCCGGAGCTCTCGAAGAAGGGGGGTCGTCAGGACGATGTCCCCGAGAAACGCGGTCTGGACGACCAGGACGTTCATCCGTTCGGGGCGGTGCGGCGCTCGCGCTCCGCCAGGATCGCCGCGGCGAGCAGCGGCACGTGGATCTCGTGATGTCCGGTGAGCGCGAACGAGGCTCCGCTCCCGAGAGTCGGACGGCGCAGCACGTTCTCGTCCGTTCGGTAGTGACGGATCATGTCGAGATTCGCGGTGGCGAACCCGGAGACGTCGTGCCCGAGGTTCTGCGCCACCGAGAGCGCTTTGAGGAAGACCTCCGGGAGCTGCACCGCCGATCCGCAATTGACCCACACCCCGCCGGAGAGGCCGGACACCAGCGTGACGAGGCGCCGGAAGTCGGTGAACGTGGCCGCTCCGATCTCGGCGCCATCGGCCGTAGGATGTTGGTGGACGATATCGCTGCCGATGGCCACGTGCACGGTCACCGGAACTCCGAGAAGAAAGGCACGAGCCAGCAAGCTCGCATCGCGATGGGGAAGACGGGATCTCGCGATGGTCCGCCCGAGCACCTCCCCGAGCCCCTCGCCGCCACGCGCAGCCTCTTTGGCCGCGCCATTCAGCGCCTCTCCGGTTTCTCTGGCCATCCCGAATCGCCCCAGGTGCAGGCCCTCCGCGACGTCTTCCGATGTGGCGCCGACCGCCGCGATCTCCCAGTCGTGGATCGCCACGGCGCCGTTCAGAACCAGCCCGGTGACGACCCGCTCCTCGAGCAGCTGCGCCAGGACGGGCGCAAGTCCGACCTTGATCCCGTGCGCACCCATGGCCCAGATCACCGGCTTCCCGCCCGCCCGAGCGTCCACGATCGCGCAGGCCAGGTCGAGCAAGATCCGGGTCCCGAGAACCGGGCTCAGACCAGAGAGAAAGGACTCGAGGCTGCCGCGGGGATCCACCCTGCGCGCGAACTCCGCGACGGTGATCTTGTTCTTCCGCTCCGCGATCGGGTACGTGCGGACCCTGGAAAGATCCGCGGGGGGGACGAGGCGGTCCATGATCACCTCCGGCCGGCAAGGATACCTCGCGGTGGGCTTCCCTCTCCAGGGAACGAGCATTCTTGCGCCGGGCCGGGCCTCCCACTAGTCTGATCGAGCATGACCGATCGAGAAGGGGTCGTCGGCGTACTCCTGCTGAACGTGGGCACTCCCGACGCCCCGCGCGGGCCCGAGGTCCGTCGGTACCTCCGCGAGTTTCTATCGGATCCGCGTGTGCTGGACATTCCCGCGATTCCGCGTTGGCTGCTGCTCCATCTCGTGATCCTGCCCTTTCGCCCGAAGCGCTCCGCGCGCGCGTACGACAAGATCTGGCGCCCCGATGGCCGCTCGCCGCTCCTCGCCATCGGCGAAGCGTTCTCGAGCCAGCTCGCCCGATCCCTGGGCGACCGCTTCCGCGTCACGCTCGGGATGCGGTACGGCAACCCATCCATCGGTGCGGCGATCGAGGAGCTGACCTCCCACGGGGTGGACCGCATCGTCGTCTTCCCCCTCTTTCCGCAAGCCGCCTCGTCCTCCACCGGCAGCGGCCTCGAGGAGGTGTTCCGCCGCGCGGTGGAGCGGTGGAACGTGCCGAGTCTGGCGGTGATTCCGCCCTTCTACGATGAGCCGGGGCTCGCGGAGTCGTTCGCGGCGGTCGGCCGTCCGGTCCTCGCCGACCTCGATCCCAGTCACGTCGTATTCAGCTTTCACGGCCTTCCGGAGCGCCACGTCCTCAAATCCGACGATACCGGATCGCACTGCCTCCGGTCGGACGCCTGCTGCCGGGAGATCGTGGAGGCCAACCGGAACTGCTACCGAGCCCAGTGCTTCGACACGGCGCGGCGCATCGCCCGCGCCGCGGGAATCGAGCCGGCGCGGTGGACCGTTTCGTTTCAGTCGCGCCTGGGCCGCGATCCCTGGATCCGTCCGCACACGGACGAGACGGTCTGCGATCTGGCACGACGAGGCGAGCGCAGAATCGCGGTGTTCTGCCCCGCGTTCGTCGCCGACTGCCTCGAGACCCTCGAGGAGGTCGGAATCGGGATTCGAGAGAGATTCCTCGAGCTCGGCGGCGAGGACCTGCGCCTCGTCCCCTCGCTGAACACCCACCCGCTCTGGGTGGACCTGGCGGCACGCCTCGTTCGGCGTTCGGCCTGGGGAGCCCGCGAGATCCACGAGCCTCCCCCACCGGCGGGCTCCACCACGGCAGGGTGACGCGCGGCTGCGGCGCGGCGGCTCTCAGCGGCCCTGGAAGCGCGGTGGCCTCTTCTCGAGGTACGCCTGAATCCCCTCCCGCGCGTCCCCGCTTTCGAAGAGCCGTTGCTGCAGCTCGCGCTCGAGCGCCAGGCCGGACTCGAACGGGATCTCGCTTCCGCTCTGCACCGCGCGCTTGATGTGCCCGACCGCCATGCTGGCCCGCGAGGGGGGCAGGAACCTGCGGGCGTAGTCGATCACCTGACCGTGGAAGTCGGCCCCGTCGAGAACCTCGTGGACGAGCCCGATCCGGTGGGCCTCGTCGAACGAGAGATTGCGCCCCGTGACCATCAGCTCGAGGGAGCGGCTCTTCCCGAGGATCCGGGCGAGCCGCTGCGTGCCGCCGGTTCCGGGCAGGACGCCGAGATGGACCTCCGGGAGGCCGATCTTCCCTCCGTCCTTCCGGGCCACCCGGAGATCCGCGGCGAGGGCGATCTCCAGGCCTCCCCCGACGGTATGCCCGTTCAGCGCGGCGATGACGAGCTTGGGAGTCTGCTCGAGACGGTTCAGCGTCTCGTTGGCATGGAGGCAGAAGTAGTACTTGAAGTTCGGATCCGCCTCCGAGAGCATCTGGATGTCCGCGCCGGCGCAGAAGAACTTGTCCCCCGCCCCCCGCAGCACCAGGACGTGGACCGCCGCGTCGAAGCGGGCGCGCAGAATCGCCTCGTCGAGCTCCCGCATCATCCCGTGGGTGTATGCGTTCGCCGGAGGGTCGCAGAGCTCCAGGACCGCGATCCCTTCCTCGGCCGTGTATCGGACCAGGGAATCCCCCATGGCTTCTCCTTCGCCCCTCCGCGATTCTCGTCGGGGAGCGTTCCCGGTGTTTTCGACGAAGCCCAAGGCCGGCCCTCGCGCGGATCAGGCGTGGCGGCCGGCTTCCTCGGTGCGGAGCATGTCGATCGTCTCGAACGCGTGGCGAAGATGGGGAATCAGGATCGACCCCGAGACGACCAGCGCCACGTTCAGCGCGTCGTGCAGCTCCTCGTCCGTGTACCCGGCGCGGACGCACTGGATCAGGTGATAGTCGATGCAGTCGTTGCAGCGGAGCACGGCGGAGGCGACGAGCCCGAGCAGCTCCTTGGTCCGCCCCGGAAGCGCGGCATCGTGGTACGCCTGCGTGTCGAGGGCGAAGAACCTACGGATGCCCAGGTGCCCGGCGCCCAGGACTCTCTCGTTCTGCGCTTCGCGGCGCCTGCGAAACTCCTCCAACCGGTCGCACACCCGACTCACCTCCCCGCGATGCGTCGCGTCACGGCGTCCCCCGTGGCCCCCGTTCCCAGCCCCCCGCCGACCTCCGCGGTGCATTCCCTCGCCTCGATGCACGCCACGACCGCTCGTTCCACGCTTCGCGCCGCATCCGGCAGGCCCAGGTGCTCCAGCATCATGGCCGCCGTCAGGATCGCTCCCATCGGGTTCGCCACGTCCTTGCCGGCGTATTTCGGGGCGGAGCCGTGGACCGGCTCGAACATCGAGACCCCTCCCGGATGCACGTTTCCCGAGGCAGCCATTCCCAGCCCACCCTGCAGCTGGGCCCCCAGGTCCGTCACGATGTCGCCGAACATGTTGCACGTGACGATCACGTCGAACTGGCTCGGGTCCTTCAGCATCTGCATCGTCAGGGCGTCCACGTAGAGATGGTTCGCCTCCAGTCCCGGGAACTCCGCCGAGACTTCCGCGAAGGTCCGCTGCCAGAGATCGTGTCCGAACCGCAGGACGTTCGACTTGTCGGACATGGTGACCTTGCGCCTGCGGTGGGACGATGCGTACTCGAACGCGGCCCGGACGATCCTCTCCACCCCCTTGCGCGTGTTCACGTCCTCCTGGATCGCGATCTCGTCGGATGTTCCTTTCTTGAAGATCCCGCCCATTCCCACGTACAGGCCTTCGGTGTTCTCCCGGAACACGACGAAGTCCACGTCCTTCGCCGTGTAGTGTCGGAGCGGACACAAACGGTCGCTCAGGCATCGCACCGGCCTGACGTTGGCGAAGAGATCCAGCCCGAAACGCGTGCCGAGGAGAATGTCCGCCGCGTGCCTCATGTCGGGGACCCTCGGATCGCCGAACGCCCCCATGAAAACCGCGTCGTAGCTGCGAAAGCTCTCGAGCACCTTGGGGGGCAGGGTCTCCCCCGTTCGCAGGTATCTCTCGGCGCCGTAGTCCATTGTGTCGATCACCAGGCGGAACGACCCGGCGGCGGCCGCCGCCTGAAGGACCTTCACCGCCTCGCGGGTCACGTCGACGCCGATCCCGTCGCCCGGCAGTACCGCAATCGTCTTTTCCATTTCTTCCCTCTCGATCCGTCGTGAGCCGGGGGCCCGGACTCCCCATCCTCGACGCGACGCCGGCTCCCGGAACTCGCGGATTATACGCCTGCGTCCGGACGCTCCTCGCCGCGCATCCGACCGCGGCGCGACATCGTCAGGACGAGAATCGCGACGCCGAAGATCGCGCCGAGCGCGTCCGCCAGGAGATCGAGCAGACTCGCGTCACGGCCCGGCACGAATGACTGGTGGATCTCGTCGGTCGCACCGTAGAGCACCGCGCACGCCACCGCGACGACGACGGGCCCGGATCGGAACGGGGGCGCCACGGTCCCGTGCAGCGCTCGAAGCCAGAGCATCGCGAACACGGCGTACGCCAGGAAATGCGCCGCCTTGTCCCAGACCGTGACGGCAACCGGCACCGACGGGAGCGACGAGGCCGCGAACAGAGCCGCGGCCTGGAGGATGACCGGCCCCCAGCGTGAAAGAAACCGGCGGGCGCTCAACTTGGAAACGGGTACATGAGGTAGGCGAGGGCCATCGTACCGCCGACCATCCCCAGCCAGATCTTCCCCCCGAGCTTCCATCGCTCCCTGGAATCCTGCCTGAGGAGCAAGGCAAAAAACGTCGCGACGATGGTGGAGTAAATCAGAAGGTGAAGAAGGTGGCTCGCCACGTCAGCTCTTCCTCCCGGTCGTCAGATCCCACACGTCGAAGAGCAGGAGGAGATTCATCAGACCTGCGGTCCACAGGTACGCGGTCCCGTAGATCGAGAGCACCGATCGGGTGCGCTCGCGAAGAACGCGGACCCGCCGGTCGTACGACGGCATCGCGTGGTCCCGAGGCAGCACGTAGGCCGGCTCACCGTACACGAACAGGCGAGCGAGACAGTCGACCGGTCCGACGCCGAGGTTCGCGACCACCTGGAGCGCCGTCAGGCTCACCGGAAGACGGACGCCCCCGATCAGAAGATCGCTTTCCCGGTCGGCCATGGCGAGCCGTCCATCGTGCATCAGACCCAGGGCGAAAGAGCCCAGCACGAGGATTCCGAACGCCAGTCCCCGGCGCCAGCGCCCGACGACAACGTGCCCGAGACCCGGCACGAGCCAAGCCGCAACGAGAGCAAGCCCGATCTTGCCGCCGGGCGGCGTGCTGGCATCCGCACCCCGCGACACGTCCCGCCGGTCGTCCGACATGGCAGGATCCTGCTACTCGCTCTCGGCGACGACTTCGAGCGACAGGTCCACGGTCACCTGGCGGTGGATCTTCACCTGAAACGCATGGGCTCCGAGAGTCTTGATCGGCTCCCCGAGCACGATCTTCCGGCGATCGATCTGGAACCCCTGCTTCTCGAGGAGCTCCGCGATCTCGCTGGTGGTCACGGAGCCATACAGCGTCTCGTGCTCACCCGACTTCTTCGCGACCGTGAGGCGCACGGCCCCCAGCTTGGCAGCGTACGCCTGCGCCTCGGAGATCTCTCGAGTCTCCCTGGCATCCCAGACCCTTCGGTGAAGCTCCACGGTCCGGAGGTTGCCGGACGTGGCCTCCATGGCCAGTTTCTTCGGGATCAGAAAGTTCCTCGCGAAACCGGCCGCGACATTCACGACCTGACCCCGCTCCCCGAGGCTCTCCACGCTCTGGCGCAGAACGACCTTCATCGCTGGTTCCTCCTCGGCTCGCTAGTCGGCGGTGAACGGAATCAGCGCGAGCATCCGCGCACGCTTGATCGCCCGCATGAGCTGCCTCTGGTGCCCGGAGCAATTGCCCGAGATCCGTCGGGGCAGCACCTTCGCGCGCTCGGGAATGTAGTTCTGCAGCGTTCGGATATCCTTGTGATCGATCCAGCGGGCCTTGTCCTCGCAGAACTTGCAGTATTTCCTCCGTCGAAAGAGGAAACGCCGGCGTCCGCCCCCTCGAGCCCCGCGAGGCTTCCCCCGCCACCCGCTCCAGACGCTGCATCTCCCCCGCCGCCGGTCGATCGCGACATCGGAGGCCTCCGGTCGCCGTTCATGCCTCCCTCCCGTCCTCGGGGTCCGAACGGACCCGCGCAGGACCCTCGTCATCGTCGTCCGTGTCGTCCGTGTCGTCCGCATCGGCAGGAGCTTCCACGCGAGGCAGCGCGCCTTCCGCGAGGACCCCTGCGGCCTCCCGTGCGATCTCCGCCTCGGCACGCGCCTGCGCGTCCCGAACGGCCTGCTCCTTCGACGCCTCCGCCCAGTCAGGCTCGAGCCGCACCGAAAGGTATCGGATCACCTTGTCGGAGATCCGGATCCGTCGCTCGAGCTCCTTGGGGATCGCCGTGTCGCCGTCGTAGAGGAACCTGGTGTAGACGCCGTCGTCGAATTTCTGGACCGGATAGGCGAGTCGTCGCCGCCCCATCCGGTCGTTGACGACCATGGTCCCACCGCCGTCGGTGACGATTTGCGCTAGCCCTCCGACGAGGCTTCGCTCCTCGTCCTCGGTGAGCGTGGGAACCGTGACGAAAATAGTCTCGTAGGTGTTCACGGATCAATCCTCCCCATGGCGTTCCGCCCCCGGACAGACCGGGAGCGGGGAGCCGGGGTCTCTTGGACCCCGGGGAACACCGGCCATCGATCTGTCCGAGTGTCCCAGAAACGAAGCAAGACTCTACCATTCCGGAAGTTCGGCCGCCAACCGGGATCCCTCCCCGGAGGCAGACGACGGAGAAGTGGGGAGACGATGCGCGCTCACTCGCCGGGCGCCCGATCCTCGTCCGCAGCGCCGGGGCTCGCCGTGCATGCATTGAACCGGTTCATCGCCGCGAGGATCCCTTCTTCGACCACCGCTTCGACCGCGTCGGCACCCAGCGAGACGAGAGCGGCCGCGACCGCCCGCTCGCTCGGGTCGAACTCCCGCAGCACGTACTCCGCGAGATCCTCGCCCTCGCGCCCACAGCCGCGAACCCCGAGCTTGAGGCGCGGGAATTCCTGGGTCCCGACGCTCCTCAGGATCGACCGCAGCCCGTTGTGGCCGCCGGAGCGTCCCGATGGTCGGAGGCGAACCCGGCCGAGATCCAGATCCGCGTCGTCGTGGACCACGAGCATTTCAGACGGCGCCGCCGCCAGACATCGGATCAACTCCTGAGCGGCGTCCCCCGATCGATTCATGAAGGTTCTTGGCTTGGCCAGGATCACAGGCTTTCCGGCGATCTCCGCCTCGGCTGTCCACGCGAGATCGGTGAGCTCGGCCCGACGTTCAAACAGAAGGCCGTGGGTCCGGGCGAGCAGATCCACGACCCGGAAGCCCACGTTATGCCTCGTGTCTCGGTACCGCTCCCCGGGATTGCCGAGGCCCAGGACGATCCGCAAGGCAACGTCTCGATCCCGCTACTTTTTCTCTTTTTCTTTGGTCTCTGCCGTCTCGGGAGCGGCTTCCTTGCCCTTCTTGATGACCTCCGGCTCTGCCGTGGCGCCGGCTTCGACGGCAGCCTCCGCCGTCGGCGCGACCTCCTCGACCCGCGCAGGAGCGATCGTCACGAGGATCGTGTCCGGATCGTTGAGGATCTTGACCCGCTCGCTCACGTGGAGGTCCGCAACGGAGGCATGCTGATTCACGTGCAGCTCGGTCACGTCCACGTCGAAGTGCTCCGGAATCTCCTCCGGAAGGCACTCGACCTCCACGTGGCGGGTCACGGGCTCGAGCAAGCCCGCCTCCGTCTTCACTCCCACGGCGATTCCGACCAGCCGGACCGGCACGGAGACCTTGACCGCTTTCTGCAGATCCACCCGGACGAAGTCGATGTGAATCACCGCGTCGGTCACGGGGTCTCGCTGCAGGTCACGGATCATCACGGCTCGTGGCTGGTCGGCACCCGCCAGCGAAAGACGGAAGATGGTGTTGCGGCCGCTGTCGAGCCGCAGGATCTCCTCGATCCGTCGCGGACTCACGGACAAGGAGAAAGGATCGACACCCAGGCCGTACAAGACGGCGGGCACCTTGCCCTCACGGCGGAGGCGGCGAGCCGGGTTCTTGCCCTGCCCGCTGCGGCTTTCCACGTCGACGACGATGTTCTTGATCATCCTGTTTCCTCACACGAACAGAGAGCTCACCGAGGAATTGCTGTGAATACGGGCGATGGCTTCCCCGAGAAGGCTCGCCACCGAGAGAACCGTGATCTTGGATTCCCGGAGCTTCTCCTCCGAAAGCGGTATGGTATCGGTCACGGCGATCTGCGCAAGGTCAGCGGACGCCAGGCGGGGCATGGCAGGACCGGTGAGGACCGCGTGGGTGAAGCACGCCACCACGCGGGCGGCGCCATGGTCCCGCAGCGCCTTCACTGATCCGACGAGCGTCCCGGCGGTGTCCACGATGTCGTCGACGATGATGCAGGTGCGCCCCTCCACATCGCCGATCACGTTCATCGTCTCCGCGACGTTCGCTTCCACACGCCGTTTGTCGATGATGGCCAGATCGGCCTGCATCCTCTTGGCGAATAGCCGCGCCCGCTCCACCCCCCCGGCGTCCGGAGAGACGACGGCGGGGTTGTCGAATTTCTGGGTCTCCAGCCACTCGAGGAGAATGGGAGCGGCGTACAGGTGGTCCACCGGGACGTCGAAGAACCCCTGGATCGCCGGCGCGTGCAGATCCATGGTGACCAGCCGGTCCACGCCCGCGGCCTGCAGGAGATCCGCCACCAGCTTGGCCGAGATCGGCACCCGAGGCTTGTCCTTCCGATCCTGTCGGGCGTATCCGTAGTAGGGAAGCACCGCAGTGATCCGGGCGGCGGACGAGCGCTTCATGGCGTCCACGACGAGAAGCAACTCCATGATGTTCTCGTTCGCCGGCGGGCCCGTGGGCTGGATCACGAACACATCGGTTCCCCGGACGTTCTCCAGAACCTGGCAGTACACCTCACCGTCGCTGAAGCGGGTGAGCTTCAGCTGACCGAGAGGAATCCGCAGATACTCGCAGATCGCTCGCGCCAGCCTGGGGTTTGCGTTCCCCGAGAAGAGCTTGATGTCGTTCTTCATCACGAGGAAGGCTCCCCGAACCTCGTCCCGCGACGATTGGCTGGGGCGGGAGGATTCGAACCTCCGAATGCGGGTTCCAAAGACCCGTGTCTTACCACTTGACGACGCCCCATCGCGGGTGTCCCAGCATCGCGATCGTCCGCATGTCCGTCACCGGGAATCGCTCGAATTCAGGTCGCCGTCCCCGGCGCGATCCCCCCAGTGCTCGTCGGAATCGTCGCCGGAAGCGGCGAGCGAGCGCATCTCACCGATCACGCCCCCGCCCATCTCCGCCACCGTCTCGCGGTACCTCGCAATGATCGTCTCCTCGATCTTGCGACGGGTTTCCGTGTTCAGCGGGTGGGCGATGTCCCGAAATGTCCCGTTGGTTCGTCGTTTGCTGGGCATCGAGACGAACAGGCCGCTCGCTCCCTGAATGATCTTGATATCGCTGACGACGAAGCAGTCGTCGAAGATCACCGAGACGAACGCTTTGAGCTTGTCCTCCTCGACGGGGAAGACCCGAACCTGGGTGATCTCCATTTCCCATCTCCCCGATCGGCCGGGTCTCCGACCTCCCGGACGACGTGCGCTCCCCGCTCGATGGCCCGGGTGGTGTAGAGCCTCCACTCGGGGAATCGTTCGGCGAGCTGGACACGCGCCTGATCGGCCAGGGCGGCGGTCCGGAAAGCGCCGAATACGCTCGAACCGCTCCCGCTCATGAGAGCGAGACCCGATCCGAGGCTCCGGAGAGCGTCTCGAAACGCCAACAACTCCGGACGATCCCCGAACACCACTCGTTCCAGGTCGTTGACCGCAGACTCTAAGTCGTTCTGTTCCGACCACTTAGGGGACGAAAACCCGCGTAATGTAACACTGTTTTCAGGGTGTGTCAACCGCACACCGACCCGTCCGTACACGTCCGCGGTGAGAATCCCGAATGGCGGGCACCCGATCAGAATCGGCGCCTCACCGAGAAACGGCAGGGGCGCGATGCGCTCGCCTCGCCCGGTGCCCCGCGCCGTCCCTCCCACGAGGAAAAACGCCACGTCGCTGCCGATTCGGGCTGCGATCTTCGCGAGGGTCTCGCCATCCGCCTCGATTCCCCACAGCCGAGCAAGGACCAGGAGCGTTGCTGCCGCGTCGGAGCTCCCCCCCCCGAGACCGGCGCCGATCGGGATGCGCTTGCGCAGCCGCAGCTGCACGCCTGCGGCGAGCCCGGGGAATTCGTCGCGCAGCAACGAGGCCGCCCTGAGGACGAGGTTCGAGCGGTCGACCGGCAGAGCCGGATCGTCGCAGATCAGATCGAGCCCCTCCGCCGGTCTCGCTTCGATCTCGTCCCAGAGGCTCACGGCCTGGAACACCGTGTCGATCTCGTGGTAGCCATCCGAGCGTCTTCCCAGAACTCGCAGGGAGAGATTCACCTTGGCGGGACATCGCGCGAAAACGGCGTCCTTCACGGACTGTCTCCGACTCCGAGCAGCAGGTCCATCCGGCTCTCCGCAGGCAGATCGGACAGGCGTTTTCGCTCGAAGCCCTCCGGAACCGTTCCCGTTGCCAGGCTGGACGAATCGGAACGGAGCCTCTGCCGCCCGCGAAGCGTGATCGAGATCGTCCTGCCGCGCCATCCGACGCGTAGGAGGTCGGGTGTCCCTCGTCGCTCGGCGGGCCGTCGCTCGATCCACACTTCGTCGTCGAGGCGTTCGGATCGACCTTCGAGCAGCAGATCCACCAGAGCTTCAACCGAGAGCGGAATCCCCACCGCTCCCGAGAGATCCTCGGAGGTCGAGCCCAGATAGGCGATCCGTTCGGCGACCAGGGACACCGAGGCCACGCCCGCTCCCGCGTCCACGATCACGACGGGACCGCCCAGCACGGGCAGGATCTCTGCGTGCAGGCGGTCGGGGAGCGCGGCGTGAAGGAGCAGGCGGAAGCGACCCGACCTCCCGGTCTCGTCGGTGTACGATCCGGCGTACATCTCGATCCGCGGCTTCGATCGGGTCGTCCCGTCGGTCCGCGCCACGGCGCACGCGCTCAGCGGAAGCAACGCCAGGGCAAACACTCCCTGCCATCCTCGCGCGCTACCGGCCGTCAACCACGCCCCGGGGCCGGCGCTGCGACGCCCGTTCGATTGCGTCCATCCGCCGGCGGGCTCAGGCGCGCGCCGGAGATCTTCGATCGCAGGGTCGAGGGATCTTCAGGCCCTTCCTCGAGCGCTCGGCGCCAGACCCGCTCGGCGCTCTCCCGGTCCCCGAGCCGGTCGTACAGGTCTCCGAGGTGCTCGAGAACCGTCGGATCGCGAGGGTACTCCCGGGCCGCCTTCTCGAGAGGCTCTCGTGCTTTGTCGACCTCGCCCATCCGGAAGTACGCCCAGCCCAGAGAATCCAGGAACGCTCCGTTCCACGGGTCGATCTCGATGGCGCGGCGGACGAGATCGAGGGCCTCTTCGAGATTCTCGCCGCGATCCGCGAAGCTGTAGCCCAGGTAATTCAAGACCTCTGCGTCTTCCGGCTGCAGCTCGATGGCGCGACGAAGCTCTCCCACGGCCTCTTCGAACCGTTCCGTGCGCTCCAGATGACGACCGAGGGCGAATCGCGCCTCGGCGCTCGCCGGTTCGGTGCGCGCCCAGTCGCGAACGAAGCGATCGCCCAGATGCGGCTGCTTCGCCTCGCGGGAGATTGCCGCGACGCGGTCCGCCACGCGGGGACCCAGCGCGCCGACGGCATCGGCGAACTTCGCCTCGGCCTTTCCGATTCGGCCTTCCCGCAGCAGCGCTTCCCCCTCGACGAGCGCACGGACGCCCGGCCCTTCCGCGGCGCCGAGCTTCGCGGCAAGCCGCCGTGCCTCTTTGGTCCGGCCGGCGACGAGGGCGAGACGGGCGCGAAGCTGCAGCGCTTCGTTTCGCTCCGGACGCTCCAGCGCACCGACGATTCGGCTCGCTTCATCGTACTTGCGGCGGGTCACGTAGAGGTTCGCGAGGCGGAGCCGCAGATCGTCACGACGTGTCACGCTCTGCTCGTCGGAGCCGCGGAGGGCGTCCGTCGCGGCTCCGAACGCCTCTGCGGCCGAGCCGACGAGTCCCTGCTGGGCGCAGCTCTCACCCAGCACGACGAGAATCGCCGGATTTCCCGGGTAATCCCCTGCAAGAGCGCGTGCGAGCGCCGTCGCGTCCGCGAGCCTCCCCACGGCTCCGTACGCAGACGCGAGGTGAAGCCGAACGATCGGGTCCGTCGCGCCGCCTTCCAGGGCGCGCTCCAGAGGCCCGATCGCCTCGGCACTCCTCCCGACGCGGAGAAGAGCCTCTCCGAGGAGCCCCCGGCTTCTCGCCTCGATCCGGGGAGCATCCTCCGTCCCCTCCAGGGCCGTCAGGATCTGAAGCGCTTCCTCGGGCTTCCCGATCCGAAGGAGCGACTCTCCCCAGAGCAGCCGCGCCTCCGCGCTCCCCTGGCCCCGGGCGACGGCGCCGCGCGCGGCTTGCTCCACCTCGGGCCACTTGCCGGCGCGCTCCGCGATCTCCCCCGCGGTGGAAAGGAGCTCGGGCGCCACCGAGCCGTTGGTGGCGAGGAACGCGAGGATCGATGCCAGCGCCTCTTCCGCGCGCCCCTGTTGGAGCAGCAACTGGGTCACGAGCCGAGCGGCACCCGGGTCCCCGGGGCGACGCGCAGCGTATCGCTGGGCCACATCCAGCGCTCCCTTGAAGTCGTTCTCGAGCAGCTTCAGGTTCGTGAGGATCTGGAGGACCTGGGCGTCCGCATCGGGCATGTCCGCAAGCCGCCCGAACAGCGCCGCAGCCTCCGAGCGCGCCCCAGCGTCCCCCGACGATCCGAGACCGCGGGCTGCGAGGAGATCGGCGAGCGTTCGCATGGCGCGCGGCTGCGACGGGTCTTTCTCGAGCGCCTGCCGGGCGGCCCGCTCGGCCTCGGTGCGGCGACCGATCTGAGCCAGCAAGTCCGCCCCCTCGGCCAAGAGGTCGGCGGAGTCGGGCTCCAGCGCGGAGGCTTGCTGCAGCTCGCGGAGCGCCTCCGAGCCGTTTCCCTGTGCGGCGGCGATGCGCGCCATGACGAGGTGGTAGTACGCGTCTCCGCGACGCAGAGTCGGATCGCCGGCTTCTGCGTCACCCGTCGTGGCCCGAGCCCGGGTGGAACCCGTCGCGCCCGAGAGCGCGGCCCACAGAACAACTGCTGCGAGAAAACGTCGTCTCGGGTATCTCAACGCGATTCCTTTCGATCGGAGCGATCGGCATCCCGAGTCGGGAGGGAGGTTCGCGAGCGATACGCCATCGCGACCGCCGCGGGGTCCATTGTACCGAGCCGCAGGGCAGCCGTCATGGTCTCCGGCGTCTCGTCCGGCTCTGCCTCCCACCACGCCAGGAGGAAGTGTGGGTGAAGGCCACCCAGAGCGGATCAGGCGGCCCTGCCTGGCGCTTCGGGAGTGGAAGAGCTCTTCTCGAACGCCTCGAGAGCGCGCCGCAACTGCTCTGCCGCGGATTCCTTCATGCGCGGATCAGAGGTCAGGACGACGTCGGGCTTGACACCGTCCCCTTCCCACGTTTCGCCCCCGGGCGTCTCCCAAAGGTAGGCCGGGATCAGGATGCCCGCTCCGTTCGACAGCTTGAACAGCTTCGGCTCAGCGGCCCGTCCATGAGTCCCCTCGCCGTAGACCTTCGCGCCCCGCCGGACTTGCAGGACGCGCGCGACGGCCTCGCCGCCGCCCGCGGTCGCTCCGTTGACGAGCACGGCCACCGGCAGGTCCCACACGGGGGCGGCAAGACGACTCGCGATGGTCTCGGAGATACGGCCGCTCCGCTCGCGACGGCGAAGCAGATCTCCGGTGACGAACATCCGGAGAAGCACCTGCGCATCCTGCGGCGAGCCTTCCGCGGCGTCACGCAGATCCACGAGCAGTCGACTGGCTCCTCGCTGGCGCGCGTCCTTCAGCGCCGCGACGAGATCGTTCTCCACGATCCGACCGACATCGGGGACGGTCACCACGGCGGCGCCGTTCTCGAGATTCACCCGGAAGGGGGTCTCGATCCGTTTCGCCCGCCGCAGGGGCACATCCTCGCGCTTCAGCGACTCCCGCGCGTGGAGGATTCCCAAAGTGACCGAGCTGCCGTCCTTTCCGCGAAGCATGCGGACGGCCTGATCGAGGGACAGGTCCCGCAGCGGTTTCCCGTCGATGCGTCGAATCTGATCTCCCACCTCGATTCCCGCCGTCTCGGCCGGAGATCCGCTAGCCACCCGGACCACGACGAGGGCGCCGTATGCCTTCAGCACCGCGACACCGGGGTCTGCTTCCGAGTTCGACGGCGCGGCGAGCCACGACTCGACTTCCGCCGGCGTCAGGTAGGTGCCGCCCGTATCCAGCCCTCCCAGCAGCCCTTCGTACGCCCCCTCCAGGATACGGTCGGTGTCCACCGGGTCCACGTAGTTCTCGGTGACGAGCGAAAGCACCTCGGAGAATCGGACGACCTGACGGAACGGGTTGTCGGCGGCCCCCACTCGGATCGCGAGTCCTCCTCCGAGCACCAGAACAACGACACAACTCGAAACGATCAAGAGCACGGTCCGACCGCTTTTCATGACTGCCTCCGACCCGGCTGGGCTCATCTCAACGTACACTTGACCCCGCGCCCCGGCAACCTCGCCTCAACGCTTGCGAAGCCACGGGAGTGGGTCCGTGGGCTTGCCGTCGATCCGCATCTCGAAATACAGGTACGCCCCACGCATCGAGCCCGTGTCCCCCACCTTCGCGACGACCTGCGAGCGACGCACGACGTCGCCCGAAGCCACCAGAAGCTCGGCGGCGTGCGCGTAGATCGACAGGAGCCCCTTCCCGTGATCGAGGATCACCGTCAGGCCGTACCCGCGCAGCCAGGCGCTGTACGCCACGGTGCCGTCGAGGACCGCCCGAATGTCGCTTCCCGCCGGAGCCTCGAGATCGAGACCCGGATGCGGAACGACGGTCTTGAACTGCGGATGGACCATCCGTCCGAAGCCGGCCAGAATCTTCCCGTTCACGGGCCAGTCGAGGGTCCCGCGCAGGCGCGCGGGGTCGCTCCCGAGCGGTGCGATCGGCTCGCCGCCGATCCGGCCGACGAGCCCCGACAGGTCGAGCGAGGCGGACTCCATCTCCCGCAACGTCGACTCGCCTCGCTGGCGGTCCCGCCGCAGCGCCGCGAGATACGCAGCGCGCTCGCCGCGGCTTCGGGCGAGCTCCTGCCGCGCGGCGTCTGCGTCGGATTGCGCTTGGAGCAGCCGGTTCCGCTCGAGCGCGAAACGGCTCCGCTCGTCCGCGAGCCGCGCGGCGTCGTCACGAAACGCACGGATGATCCTGCGGTCCTTCTCGTTCAGATACGCCGCGTAACGCAAACCGTCGAGGGAGCCCTTCCCTGGCTCGCCTCCGAAGAGCAAGCGAAGTCCCACCGCGGGGCCCCGCTTGTAGATCTCCCGCATCCGAAAGGCCAGATAGGATCGACGGTTCCCCTGGTCGCGATCGAGCGCGGCGAGCGCCGCCGTGCGTGCCTCGATGGCGGCAGTCGCGGCCCCGATCCTCTCCCCGGCCAGGCTGAGCTCCGCTCGGCGCAACCGCAGCCCCGCGTCGAGCGCCTCGATCTCTCCGAGAACCCCGCGCTCCTTTCCATCGATCGCGCGAAGCTCCGCCCGGAGTCGAGCGACCTCGGTCTGAATCTCGCGCAGGCGCTCCGCCCCCCGCGCGGCGTCCTGGGCGTCGAGAGCGGCAGGCGTCCCCGAAGAAAACCACAGCGCCAGAAGGCCGGCAAGCCTCGCCGCGCGCCTAGAAGAGCGGATGGCCGTCCGTCTCATCGGGCACCTCGACGCCGAGAGCCTTCAAGACCGTCGGAGCGATGTCGAGCATGCCGGGACGCTCGACCTGAAATCGCCGATTGCTGAAGACGACGCCGCGAACCAGGTCCGGATCGCTGGAGCAGTGATCGCCAGACCACGCCTTGCGGTTCTCGTCCATCACGTCGGGGGTCACACCGCCCAGGGTCGACTGCCAGGCCACGCGGTAGTTGAGCGCGTTTCCGGCCCGAAGATCGGGGATCACGTCGGGATCGAATCCGTTGTACATCTCCTCGCGGGTCCAGACCTTGGTGACCGGCCGCTCGCCGGTCAGCGGATCGACGAAACTCTCGAGCCCTTCGCGAATCTGACGCCGCACCTCGTCGTACTCCGCCCCCTGCATCACGATGCCGTGCTTCTCCCTGCCCAGGACGTTGACGTAGATGGCCCCCAGCCCCAGGGCGTACGCCTTCGTACGCGACCAGTCCACGTCCACGAACAGGTCGCGCGTCTCGAACAGCTTCTCGAGGGTCGCCGTCCCTCCCGTCCCGCCCTTGAGGGTCATGAGACCCTGCTCGACCAGCCAGGTGTTGTAGTTGATCCCGCGCCGGAACGACGCGAACCCGTGGTCCGACAGGACGAGGAAGATCGCCTCCGGGCCTGCCAGAGCGCGCGCCTCGCCGACGATCTCGTCCATCGTGCGGTAGGCCTTCAGGATCTCCGGCGCGAAACGGGCGGCTTTCGCGGGATCGTACAGCGGGTGGCCCGGGTCGAGGAATTGCCAGAACAGGTGACCGATCCGGTCGGTGAAGTAGAAGATCTGGATGTAGAGATCGTCCTTCTTGTCCGACAGCAGGCCGCGCAAGATCTCCCGGTCCTTCGCGATGGTGAATTCCATGTCCTCCAGGAAGAGGGTCTCGTCCCCGACTCCGGAGGGAAGCGACCAGGTGTCCTCCGGCCAGCCCAGGGTCTTGTAGAGCCCGAATCGCTCCGCGAGCTCCTCGGAGTAGGAGGGAGGCCACGAAAACGAGATCGGGTGGCAGTCCGGATGGAAGTTGATCGGGGACATGTAGAGCTCCACCTCGGGATCGAGGCGCAGCAGCTTGAAGCGCACCATGCCGCGCAGCGGGGCGGCGGCGTCCACGAGCCAGTTCACCGGGAAATCCAGCACGACCCAATCGCTCCACTCTCCGACCGCGAGGGTACGCGACTGGCCCGGAAGACGGATCGTGCACCGCTCGTCGCTGACCTCGAGGGTCAGGGGAAGGTCGATTCTCCGGCGGATCCCCCGGTCGGTCGAGCTCCTGACGGATCTTGCGCCGGGCCTGGGTCCGTTCGGACTCCGGCCGCGCGGCCACCCGCCGGTCCACGACATAGTCGAAGAACGGCTTGTTCAGGGGGCCGAGGATCTGCGAATCCATGCGACCCCGCCTCGCGGGGAGTTTCACGAGCTCCAGGCTGAACTCGTTGTCGTCGTCCATCCGGAACGAGCGGTCCGAGGTGAACAGGGACGGCGTTCCCACGCGGCCCCTCATGTCGGGCACGCCGAGGCCCGAGAGCATTCGACCGTTTTCCATGGGCTCCGCGGGGAATGTCGCTGGAACCCGGATTACCTGGACGCTCCGCCCCGCCTGGCTCGCAAGCTCCCAGATCGTGCGGCCCTTTCTCTCGTTCCGCACGTCCGGAAGCTCAGCAGGCAGCGCATGGTGCGCCACGAAGCCGGCGGGCATCCCCACAGCCACGGCGGCCAGGACCGCGATCATGCCCCGGGTCCTGAAGCGGGCCCGGAAGAACAGGAGAACACCAAAGGTCAGGATCAACGACAGGATTCCCATGGCCAGTCCCGCTGCGATTCCATTCCGGTTCCCGAACAGGAACGGACGGCGCGTCTCGGTGATCATGGCGAAATCGGGAAGGTAGTCGCGAGGATCGCGGCGAAGGAAGTCGAAGATCTGGGTCTTGCCGGGGTTGAGCCCGGTGGCGAAGGCGGACCACGAGACTGGCGTTTGCGGAGGGTTGGTCGGCTGCAGCGGAGAGTAGGATCCTTCGGCCCGGAGTCGCGCGAGGTTGGGAAGCTGCCCCTCGTTCATGAATCGCTCGACCAGGTGCGCGTCCGCGCCGTCGAATCCGAGAATCACCACCTTCGGGCGGATTTCGGCCCGAGTCGCGGTCCCGACACCCGCAAGGACACCACAAGCCAGAACCCAGGGAATCGCCCGGAAACGCCCCATTCGTGGCCCTCCATGGCCTCACAGCCGGCCCGCTGAGCGGCGGGACAGCTTAACACCGGCGCCGGGACTCGTCCCGAACGCGCTGTGGTACCATCGGCCCCCGCAGGCATGATCCCGCGCTTCATCGGGGCCGGGCCGCGAGAGGTCGAGATGCCTTCGGACCACCTCCCCGAGACCCTCCCGCATTCCGACGACGCCGAGCGCTCCCTCCTCGGTGCCGTGCTGCTGGACAATCCCCTCTTCCATCGCGCGCAGGAGCTCCTGGCACCGGGCGCGTTCTACGCCACCCGGCACCAGAAGATCTTCCGGACCCTCGAGCGCATGTCGGAGGCGAACGTCGCATTCGATCTCGTGACGCTGAAGGAGCACCTGCAACGCGCGGGGGATCTGGACGCCTGCGGCGGGCCCGCGTACCTCGCGGCGCTCGTCGACGGCGTGCCCCGTTCGGCCAACGTGGAGCACTACGCCCGCATCGTCAAGGAAAAGGCGGTGCTGCGCGACCTGGTCCTGGCGGCGCAGCACATCCTCTCGCAGGCGATGCAGGCGCAGGGGCCGGTCGACCTGATCCTGGACGATTCCGAGAAGGCGATCTTCCGGGTGGCCGAGGACCGCCTTCGCGCCGGCTTCGTCCCGATCAAAGCCATCGCCGAGAAGAGTCTCAAGGCCATCGAGGATCTCACGAAGCGCAAGGAGCCGATCACCGGAATCCCCACCGGTTTCTTCCTGCTCGACGAGATGACGGCCGGCCTCCAGCCGGGAGATCTGGTCATCCTGGCGGCTCGCCCCTCGATGGGAAAGACGACCCTGGCGATGAACATCGCCGCCAACGCGTCGATCCGTCACGGCCTGAAGTCGGGGATCTTCTCCCTCGAGATGTCCATCCAGCAGATCTTCTTTCGACTCCTCTGCTCGGAGGCTCGGGTCGACGCGCATCACCTGCGCACCGGACGCGTGGGACGGCCCGACTGGGAGCGGATGAGCAAGGCGTATCTCGAGATCTCCGAAGCTCCCATCTTCGTGGACGACACGCCCGGAGTCTCCGTCATGGAGATGCGCGCGAAGGCGCGCAGGCTCAAGCTGGAGCACGGTCTCGATCTCCTGTTGGTGGACTACCTGCAGCTCATGCGGGGACGCGAGCGCCGGGACAGCCGCCAGCAGGAGATCTCGGACATCTCGCGTTCGCTCAAGGAGCTGGCGAAGGAGCTCCAGATCCCGGTGGTCGGCCTCTCCCAGCTGTCGCGGGCTCCCGAGCAGCGCACCGGAGACCGGAGGCCGCAGCTTTCCGACCTTCGGGAGTCGGGGGCGATCGAGCAGGATGCGGACGTCGTGCTCTTCCTGTTTCGCGAGGAGATCTACAAGCGCGACGACCCCGAGCTGCGCGGGAAGGCCGAGCTCATCATCGGCAAGCAGCGCAATGGTCCCACCGGCACCGTGGATCTCGTCTTCATCCGCGAGTTCACCCGATTCGAGAACGCGGAGTGGCGCGAGGGGTGAGAGAGATGCCACGGACACGCGGCCCCCGGCCGCTTGGCTCCTCCCGACGGGGTGCTCGGACATGAGCGTGTTCGTCTGCCAGGATTGCGGGTTCCAGGCCCGGAAGTGGATGGGCAAGTGTCCCGGCTGCGCGTCTTGGGGCTCGCTCGTCGAAGAGGCCGAGCCCTCCTCCCGCCTTCGATCCGCCCCCCCCACGCAAAGCGCTCGACCGGTGCCGTTCCCCGAGATCTCTCACGCGGACTGCGTGCGGTCGGGCACGGGGGTGGACGAGTTCGACCGGGTCCTCGGCGGTGGCCTGGTCCCTGGAGTCGTCGTGCTCCTCGGCGGGGAGCCGGGAATCGGGAAGAGCACGCTGTTGCTCCAGGCCGCCTCGGCCATCGCCGAATCCGGCCGGCAGGTTCTCTACGTCAGCGCGGAGGAGTCCGCGGCGCAGCTTCGACTGCGGGGAGACCGCCTCGGGGTTCGCTCGAAAGCTCTTCTCGTACTGGCGGAGACGGATGTGGACGCCATCGTGAGTCGCGCCGCGGACAGCAGCGCGGCTGCGGTCATCGTGGACTCCATCCAAGCGGTACGGTGCGCGGATCTGTCGTCGCTTCCCGGCTCGGTGCCGCAGGTACGAGAATCGGCGGGGCGGCTGTCGAGTCTCGCGAAATCCTCGGGGGTCCCCATCTTCCTGGTCGGTCACGTGACGAAGGACGGAACTCTCGCCGGACCGCGGGTGCTCGAGCACATGGTGGACACGGTGCTCCAATTCGAGGGAGATCGTCACCTGGCGTACCGCCTCCTGCGCTCGTTGAAAAACCGCTTCGGCCCCTCCGACGAGCTGGCCGTGTTCGCGATGTCGGAGGACGGCCTGACGGGGATCCGGAGCCCCAGCGAGTTCTTCCTCGCCGAGCGTCCGCTCGGCGCACCGGGCTCGGCGATCGTCGCCGCGGTCGAGGGGAGTCGTCCTCTCCTCGTGGAGATCCAGGCTCTGGTGGGCGACCCGATCCAGGGGTCTCCCCGAAGATCCGCTCTCGGCGTCGACCCGAGCCGTCTGGCGATGCTCCTGGCGGTGCTCGAACGGCGCGCGGGCTTCGCTCTGGGATCCCGCGACGTGTTCGTCAACGTGACCGGAGGGCTTTCCGTCGTGGAGCCGGCCGCAGACCTCGCGGTGGCCGCCGCCGTCGCGTCGAGTCTCGCGGGGACACCGCTGCCGGACCGCTGGATCCTGCTGGGCGAGGTCGGTCTCACCGGAGAGATCCGGGCGGTGTCGCGCCTCGAAGCGAGACTCAAGGAGGCGTCGCGGCTCGGGTTCGTCCGGGCAGTCGCTCCGGGGGGAACCGCATCGGCCTGCGTACCTCAGGGGATGGACATCGTGCCGGTCCGGCAGCTGAGCGAGGCAGTCCGTCTGCTCTTCGATGCTTCGCGGGGAGAACCATGTCGTACAGGCTCGCGCGAACGACTCTGATCGGCGCCGCCCTGCTTCTTGCGTTCCTCCTTCGCCCGCTCGCGTCGCTGGGGAAGGGGTGGGAGACGATCCCGGTGAGCCTCGCCTTCGGGCTGGTCGTCGCGGGGATCACGATTGCCGCCGAGCGCGCGCTGCGCGCGGCGCCTTCCGCGACGACCGTGGGAGCGGCAGGAGGCATCCTGGTCGGCGCCGTCATCGCCGCAGCTCTCCCGCTGCTGGTGCCCGAGCGCGTCCGGGGAGTTCCCGGCGACGCCCTCCGCCCGTTCCTGACTCTGATGATCCTCTACACCGCTGCGTCCGCCGGCGCGAGGCTCGCCGAGGATCCACGGTTCGTTCGGTACGCGAATCGACCCCTCCCCCCTTCGAGCTCCGAGAACAAGATCGTGGATACCTCCGTCTTGATCGACGGACGAATCGCCGACGTTTGCGAGACCGGATTCGTCGAGGGAAGCCTCGTCGTTCCGCGATTCGTGCTCCACGAGCTCCATGCCGTCGCGGATTCCTCGGATCCGGCCCGGCGAAGTCGCGGACGGATAGGGCTCGCGACGCTTCAGAGGCTCGAGAAGTCGTCCCGCGTGACCGTTCGGATCTCCGACGAGGAGATCGCCGAGCCGCGCGAGGTCGATCTGAAGCTGGTCGAGCTGGCGCGGCGCACGGGAGGAAAGCTGCTCACGAACGATTTCAACCTGAACAAGGTCGCCTCGATCGTCGGAGTCACCGTGCTGAACCTGAACGACCTCGCCCTCGCCTTGAGGCCGGTCGCTCTCCCGGGAGAGACCTTCAGGGTGAGCATCGTCCGCGAGGGCAAGGAGCCTCACCAGGGGGTCGCGTACCTGGACGACGGGACCATGATCGTGGTCGAGCAGGCGCGGGGTCTGATCGGCCGCTCGGTGGATGTGGCAGTGACGAGCGTCCTGCAGACCACGTCCGGGAAGATGTTCTTCGCCCGCGTCGCGGAACGCGGCGCTGCATCCGATCAGATCGGGTAGCCGTCGTCCCGGCGGTCGAGCATTCGCATCTGCCGGTCGGCCTGGGCCTTGAGGATCAGGAGCATCCGGAACGTCATGTCCGCTTCCTTGCGAGCCGGGCTCCTCCAGTCCTTCTCCAGGCGGAGGAGGGCGGTCCAGAGGCTGGACTCGTTGAGGAGCTTCGTCGGCAGATTCCACCGGCCGTCTTTCCCCTGCAGCGAGTGGATCCACTCCAGGTGCGCCATGAGCACCGGATATCGGTTGATGAGGCCGAGACGGGCCAGAAGCTCGAGGTTCACGAGGAGCTCGTCCAGGTGACCGTGCTTGTTGTAGAAGTCCACCGGTCTCAGACGCAGGCCTCCTCCCTTGAGGAACGACCCCTTCGCGGTTCGCACCAAACCGATCTCGGGAGCGAGTCGCTGGTACGTCTCGGAAAGGACGTAGTCGAATATCTTCTTCAGGCGCATCTTCGCGAGCTCGCCGTCCAGGAGCCACGGAGAGAACGCGAAGACCCTCGCCAGGGCCAGGTCGGGAACGAACGGGTAGTCGCGGCGCCAAACCTGCGACCGGAGCAACGGATGGCTCGCCCCGATCTCCTCCACGGGGTTGCGGGACGCGGGATCGTCCACGAACCCCGCCGTGAGGTCCAGAAGCTCGAGCACGGCATGACGGGTGCGGTCGTCGACATACCCTCCGCGGATCAGAAGCCCCAGAGCGAGGATTCGCAGGAACCAGCGGTAGTAGCGCTCCCTGCGCTCGTCCGCCTTGACCAGTTTTCCGAACTCGAACAGCTTGAGGTCCTTCTTCGCCGTGAGGAACGTGCGCAGGGTCTGAGCTGCGACGCGGATCGCTTTGGCCTCTCGAGTCCATCCGAGCTCGTACAGCCGGCAGAGCGCGTTCTCGAGGGAAGGCTCGTACTTCCGGGGATCCCCGGCGTGGAGCTTCGCTCCCCAGGTACCGTCTTTCCTCTGCGTCTTTTGCAGCTTGACGGCCGGAGCGTACTCCAGCACGTCCTTCCAGGCCTGCTGCACGTCGGGATCTTCCTTCGGCCGCTCGAGGATCTCGGTGAGGACGCGGTACCGAATGGGAGGCGCAGCAGTTTCGAGCAGCCACGGCATCGGATCCGAGCGGAGGGACGATCGCCAGTCGGTCATGGACGGCCCTCGTACGTCGGCGGGCCCTCGGCCCGGACGCTGGCAGCGACGGCGCGGAAGTCCCGCAACAGACCGAGGGAATCGTGGGGCCCCGGGGACGACTCCGGGTGGTACTGCAGCGCCACCAAGCGGGCCTCGGGACAGGCGAATCCCTCGCACGTTCCATCGTTCAGGTTGAGATGAGTCGGCTCGGCGTTGGATGGAAGCGATTCCGGATCCACGGCGTACCCGTGGTTCTGGCTGGTGACCGCCACCCGTCCCGTCCGCAGATCCTGGACCGGATGGTTCGCTCCGCGGTGCCCGAATTTGAGCTTGAACGTCCGCGCGCCCAACGCCAACGCCGCGATCTGATGGCCCAGACAGATGCCAAGCATCGGTACGCGGCCCAGCAGACCGCGCACGGTCTCGACCGCATACGTCGCCACCGTCGGGTCCCCCGGACCATTGGACAGAACGACCACATCCGGGTGCAGCGCCAGAACGTCCCGCGCCGGGGCGTTCGCGGGAACCACCGTGACGTCGAGCCCCGACTCCCAGAGGATCCGGAGGATGTTGTGCTTCGTCCCGAAGTCGAGCACGACGCATCGAGCGCGGGTGTCGGGAACGGGCTCGCCGACTCCGGTGAGCCAGGGCGTCGCCCGGGGAGCGCTCCATGAGTACGGGGCGTCGCAGGTGACCCGCATGACGAGATCCTGGACCTCGAGGCCTGGGGCTTCCCGAGCTTTGCGGACGAGCGAATCCGGATCCCGATCGACGGTGGAGACGATCCCCTTGAGCGCGCCGCGCGTGCGGATGTGGCGGGTGAGCGCACGCGTGTCGACCTCGGACAGGCCGGGAATCCGGTGCTCGCGGAGGAAGTGATGGAGGCTCCTCGTCGCCCGCCAGTTCGATGGGGTCGCGCTGACCTGCCGCACGACGAGGCACTCCACCTGAGGCCCGGCGGATTCCAGGTCGAGGTCGTTCGTCCCGCAGTTGCCGATCTCGGGACAGGTCATGACCACGATCTGCCCCCGATACGATGGATCGCTCAGGATCTCCTGGTAGCCGGTGATCGAGGTGTTGAAGACGACCTCGCCGGAGCGTTCTCCCGGCGCGCCGAACGCCCGCCCGCGAAACACTCTCCCGTCCTCGAGCGCGAGGAACCCTTCCAACGTCACGCCTCCCGATCCCCGACGCGCCCACCACGACGCGCTCGGAACCACCTCGCCGAGACTGTCCGCGATCCAACGCGTTCGTTTCGCGACTTCGCGGGAGCGTCCGCTCTTTCCAAGACCCAACGATCGACCCGGCCGGGCCCCGCCCGCCGGTGCGGGCACGCCCCTCGCTCGGACGGCCGCTGATGGTAGCCAAACGGGGCGCGCGAATCAACAGGTTTCTCGCCGGAGACGGTATGGGCACCGCTACGGAACTCCTTTCATTGACACGTTTTGCACCCTGTGCTAGCTTCTTCGGTCGCTCGGACGGCGAGTCGGAACGGCTTCTCGCGGTCCCGGCGGGCTTTACAGGCGCGTAGCTCAGGGGCTAGAGCGCTACCTTGACACGGTAGAGGTCGGCGGTTCGAGACCGCCCGCGCCTACCACGTGCGCTGTCGGTTCCGGATCCCTTCGGGGATGACCAGGGTGCGTAGGCATGGCCAGTGAAGCACCGTCGATCCGGCTCCTTCTTCCGGACGGTCGGGAGAGACTCGTTCCCTCGGGAACGACCCCCTTCGATCTCGCCCGGGAGATCGACGCGGGCGGACGCGAGCACCCCATTGCCGCGAGAATCGATGGCGTCCTCGTGGACCTGACGCATCGGATCGAGAGCGGCGGACGACTCGAGCTGGTGTTTCCGGACGACGCGGACGCCCTTCACGTGCTTCGCCATTCCACGGCTCATGCGACGGCCCAGGCGGTTCAAGAGCTCTTCCCCGGAACGAAGGTCGGCCAGGGGCCGGTGATCGACAACGGGTTCTACTACGACTTCGAGCGGGATCAGCCGTTCTCCCCGGAGGACCTGGAGGCGATCGAGAAGCGTATCGCCGAGATCATCCGGCGGGACCTCCCAGTGGAGCGGATCGAGCTTTCCCAGCGGGAAGCGGTTGCGTTCTTCCAGAACGAGGGAGAACCCTACAAGGTCCACTTCGCGTCGACCAAGGGAAGCGACCCCGTCTCCCTCTATCGACAGGGCGAGTGGGTCGACTTCTGCCGCGGCCCGCACGTACCCTCCACCGGGCATCTCCGGGCCTACAAGCTCCTCTCCGTCGCCGGTGCGTACTGGCTGGGCGACGAGAAGAACAAGATGCTCCAGCGGATCTACGGGACCGCGTTTTTCCGCCAGGAAGACCTCGACGCCCACATCCGCCTCCTGGAAGAGGCACGCAAGCGGGACCACCGGAAGCTCGGCAGGGAGCTGGGCCTGTTCTCCTTCCACGGCGAGGCGCCCGCGAGCCCGTTCTTCCATCCGAGAGGCGCGATCGTCTACAACCAGCTCGTCGCCCACGTGCGAGACCTCTACGGTCGTTACGGGTACTCGGAGGTGATCACTCCGCAGATCTTCGACGCGTCCCTCTGGCATCGCTCGGGGCACTACGAGCACTATCGGGAGAACATGTTCTTCACCGAGGTGGATGGAAGGCAGTTCGCGGTGAAGCCCATGAATTGCCCGTCGCACTGCCTGATGTACGCGGAGGGCAGGCACTCGTACCGGGAGCTGCCGATCCGGCTCGCGGACTTCGGTCGGCTCCACCGGTACGAGATGTCCGGCGCGACCTCGGGTCTCACGCGCGTGCGCACGTTTTCCCAGGACGACGCGCACATTTTTTGCTCTCCCGACCAGATCGCGGCCGAGGTCGAGTCGGTCACCACCATGTTCCTGGAATGCTACGCCCTGTTCGGTTTCGACCTGCGGATCGTCCTGTCGACCCGCCCGGCGCAGCGCGCCGGGAGTGACGAGCTGTGGGACCGCGCCGAGTCGGCGCTGCGCGACGCGCTCGAGGCGAGCGGTCGCCCCTACGCGACCGCCCCGGGAGACGGGGCGTTCTACGGTCCGAAGATCGACTTCATCGCCAGGGACGCGCTTCGGCGGGAGCACCAGCTCGGGACGATCCAGCTCGACTACGTGCTTCCGGAACGCTTCGACCTGTGGTACTGGGACGCGGACGACCGCGAGCAGCGGCCGGTCATGATCCACCGGGCCATGCTCGGCTCCCTGGAGCGGTTCATCGGAATCCTCGTGGAGCACTGCGCCGGATCGTTCCCGGCCTGGCTCGCTCCGGAGCAGGCTCGAGTCCTGTCGATCACCGAGCGGGTCGCGGCGTACGCCATCGAGGTCCGCGACCGCCTGCGCGCGGAGGGGTTCCGGGCCGAGGCGGACGTCCGGAACGAGAAGATCGGCGCGAAGATCCGCGAGGCTCAGACCCAGAAGGTTCCGTTCATGCTCGTGGTGGGGGATCGCGAGGCCGCGGCCGGCGGCGTGGCGGTGCGCTCGCGGAAGGACGGCGATCGCGGGCCCTCGGGTCTCGACGCCTTCGTCGGCCACCTGCGCGATCTGATTGTGCGAAGATGCATCGATTGCTGAGGAGAGGACATGCCGAAGCTCAAGACGCACCGGGGTGCCGCCAAGCGGTTCAAGAAGACCGCGACGGGGAAATTCAAGCGCTCGAAAGCCTACAAGCGACACATCTTGACCAAGAAGAGCTCGAAGAGGAAGCGCCAGCTGGACATGCCGGGGATGGCATCCCCGGCGGACCACAAACGTATTTCCGCCATGCTTCCCTACTGACCGAGACTCGCCGGCCCGGACGACCCGCGCGCGGATTCACCGCGCGCAGCGGGGCGACCGGATCGCTCGCGAGCCCCATCGTCCCGCGACCTGGAGGTATCCGCCTCTCCGGCGCGGAAGGAGGAATCCGATGCCCCGAGTAAAGCGCGGGAACAAGAGACGGCTGAAGAGAAAGAAGATCCTTCGCAGGGCGAAGGGGTATTACCTGGCGAAATCCAAGCTGTACCGCATCGCGAAACAGCAGGTGGAGCGATCGCTCCAGTTCGCCTACCGCGATCGGCGCGCGCGGAAGCGGGATTTTCGCCGGCTGTGGATCGTTCGGATCAATGCGGCGGCTCGCCTGCACGAAATGACCTACTCTTCTCTGATGCATGCGCTGAAGATCGCGGGCGTTCGCCTCGATCGGAAGATGCTCGCGGAGCTCGCTGTCCACGATCCCGCCGGGTTCGGCCGTGTGGCGGATGCGGCCCGCGAGGCTGTCGCGAATCCCTGAGATGTCCCCGTTACGCGAGGATCTGGAGCGGATCGCCCGGGAGTTCGAGGCATCCCTGGAGGCGGCCGGGAGTGATCCGGACGCCGTCGAGCGGGTTCGGGTCCGATACCTGGGCCGGAAGGGAGACCTCACATCGATCCTGCGCGGGCTCGCGTCGCTGCCCGCGGAAGAGCGCCCCTCCGCCGGCAAGGCGATCAACGAGGTCAAGGAACGCTTCGAGATTGCCCTGGGCGCCGCGTCGAGGGCCGCGGAAGCGGCCTCCCGGGCCGATGCTCTCGACGCCAATCGTGAGGATCCGACGCTGCCTCCCCGGAAGCCGTGGACCGGGTCGCTGCACCCGGTGACTCACACCCGGCGGCTGCTGGAACGGATCTTCCGCGAGATGGGCTACTCGGTGGAGAGCGGTCCCGAGGTGGAGGACGACTTCCACAACTTCGAGGCGTTGAACTTGCCCCCGGACCACCCGGCGCGCGATGCGACGGACACGTTCTACGTGGTGGGCGATCTACTGCTCCGGACGCACACCTCCCCCGTTCAGATCCGAACCATGGAGTCGCGCCGCCCGCCGATCCGGATGATCTGCCCCGGGCGGGTGTATCGGCGCGACTGGGACGCTACCCATCTTCCGATGTTCCATCAGCTGGAGGCTCTGGTCGTCGACGAAGAGATCTCCATGGCCGATCTGAAGGGAACGATGGCCTCGGTGTGGAAGCAGTTTTTCGGCGAGGAGGTCGAAACCCGCCTTCGCCCCGGCTACTTTCCGTTCGTCGAGCCGGGATGCGAGTACGACATCTCCTGCCGGGTGTGCGGCGGCAGCGGCTGCCGCGCCTGCAAGGGGACCGGTTGGCTCGAGCTCGGCGGCGCGGGAATGGTCCACCCGGCTGTGTTCGAGGCGGTGGGAATCGATCCCGAGCGCTACAACGGGTTCGCCTTCGGCCTCGGGATCGACCGGATCGCGATGATGCGCTACGGGATCGACGATCTCCGCTTGCTCATGGAGAACGACGTCCGCTTCCTTCGGCAGTTCCCGATCTGAGGGCTCCCATGCTCGTCTCGCTGAACTGGCTCCGAGCCCTTTGCCCGTTCCTCGCCGATGCGGCGCGAACGGCCGCCGCCCTCACCGCGCGAGGACTCACGGTCGATTCTCTCCGAGAGGATGCAGGAGACGCGGTGCTCGACGTGGACGTCCCGGCGAACCGGCCGGACTGTCTGGGCCACCTGGGGCTCGCGCGGGAGCTTTCCGCGGCGTTCGAGGTGCCGCTCGCGCAGCCGGCTCCGTTGGTCGCCGGTCGCGGGGACCCCGTGCAACGACTCGTTCGCGTCGAGATCGACGCCCCCGACCTGTGCGGTCGCTACACGGCGCGCCTCGTGCGCGGCGTGCAGGTGGGACCGTCCCCTGCCTGGGTCGTCGCTCGCCTGGAAGCCTCCGGACTCCGGTCGCTCAACAACGTGGTGGACGTGTCGAACCTCGTCCTGCTCGAAACCGGTCACCCGATTCATACGTTCGATTTCCAAGGGATCCTCGAGGGAACGATCCGGGTGAGACGGGCCCGATCCGGGGAGAGGCTGATCACGCTGGACGGTGTGGACCGGGCGCTCGACCCGTCGACGCTGGTCATCGCCGACGCGGGTCGTGCCGTGGCGATCGCAGGCGTCATGGGGGGCGCCGACTCCCAGATCCTCGCCGCCACTCGCGACGTTCTCATCGAGGCGGCCTGGTTCCTCCCCAGCTCCGTGCGCTCCACCGCGCGCCGCCTCGGACTGGCCACGGACTCCAGCCACCGCTTCGAGCGCGGCGCCGATCCGGAAGGGGTGATCGCCGCGCAAGACCTCGCGGTCCGCCTTCTGGTCGAGAACGCTCACGGCACCCCTTCACCCGGCACCGTCGACGTTCGTCCGGTCCCTTTCGAGTCCCGCACGCTCCGCCTGCGAACCGAGCGGCTCCGCAGCCTTCTGGGATTTGAGCCCGAACCGGACTCCATCGAGCGCTCTCTCGGGGCTCTCGGTCTTTCTCCTGTGCGCGTCGACGACCGCACCTTCGAGGTCCGGCCTCCCAGCTTCCGTGTGGATCTCGAGCGCGAGGCGGATCTGGTGGAGGAGGTGGCGCGTCACCTCGGGTACGACCGGATCCCCGCACGGCTCCCCCGGTCGGGCGGAGATCCTCCCCCGCAGGACGACCGTCATGCCGCGGCGGAGCGGTCCCGCGATGCGCTCGCCCATGCCGGTTTTCAGGAGAGCTTCTGTTACTCGATGATCGCCGTGGGCGAGGACGACCGGTTCGTGCACTCCGACGCGCCGGAGTCGATGGCCCTGATCAACCCCATCGCCGAGCCGATGGCTCGGCTCCGTCGCTCGCTCCTCCCCGGGCTCGTTCGAACGGTGGATTTCAACGTCCGGCGCGGCGCCCGCGACGTGCGGCTGTTCGAGGTCGGGAGCGTGTTCCACTCGCGCCCCGGGAGGCTCCCCGTCGAGCCGCTGCGCATCGGTCTGGCGTGGTGCGGAGCCGCTTCGCCCAGGCACTGGAGCGGGACGTCGATCGACGTGGCGCTTCACGATATGACCGGCATCGTGCAGTCGATGCTCGAACGATTGCGCCCCGGAGCCACTCTGCGCCCGGTTCGCGCCGCGATGGGGACGGCGCCGCCGGCGTTCCACCCGGGTAGGATGGCCGTCTGGTCGGGTGTCGATGGCTCCGGAGTCGAGCGTGCCTTCGCCTGGGCCGGCGCCCTTCATCCGGACGTGCGGCGCGAGACCGAGATCCCGGGCGATCTCTTCCTGGCCGAGCTGGACCTGGACCGGATTCGTGAAGCGCCGGCACCGGGGGTCGTGTTCACTCCCCTGCCCAAGCTGCCGTCGGCCGCCCGCGACCTTTCTCTGGTCGTGGACGGTGCGGTCCCGTTCGAATCCATCCGACGGGCCCTCGCGGAAGTGGCGGCCCCGGCATCGGTGGAATTCGAGGTGGCGGATCGGTACGAAGGGCCTCCCCTGAACCCCGGCGAGGTCTCTCTCACCGTGCGTGTTATTCTACAGCCGCTGAGTCGAACGCTCACGGATGCCGAGACGGAGCGGTACCGCGCTGCGCTCGTGGAGACGTTGTCCGTGGAGCTGGGGATCCGTTTGAGAGAATGAGATGATCCGATTGAGGGTGTACGACAGGAAAGTGAGGAGACGATGCTGCGAATCGGGGACAGCAAGCGAAACTCGCACAATGCCCCGTGGTTTGAACGAGTCGCGTGCTGGCGAGTTTCGCTTGCTGTCCCCGATTCGTTTCGATTCAGCTCCTCCTCACTTTCCGGTCGCACACCCTCCGATTGACACTGCATGGACGCAACCTTTAAACTCCTCGAGGAACGGATCCAGGAAGCCGTGCGGCGGCTGAAGGATCTCGGAGACGAGAAGGCGAGTCTCGAACGGGAGATCCTCCGACTGCGGGAGCTCCTGGAGACGGGAGATGCGGCTCGCCGGATCGAGGACGACCGTTTTTCGGAGCCAAGGGGTTCCGCCGGTCGGGTCGCCGAAACGCTGAGAAAAGCGATCCGGGACCTCCGCGAGGTCTGAGGACCGGGTCGACGGAAGAGGATCGAAAGGAGTCGTGGCGTGCTGGAAGCTCAGTCGACCTCGGGATCCGGCCCGACTCCCGTCACGATCTGCGGTCGGACGTACTATCTGCGCGGGGAAGGGGACGCGAGTTACCTGGCCGAGCTCGCCGGACTGGTCGACTCGAAGATGCGCGGCGTGGCGGAGGCCACCGGGACGGCCGACTCCTTGAAGGTCGCCATCCTCGCCGCGCTGAACATTGCGGATGATTACTTCCGGGCTCGGCGTGAGGTCGCCGACGACGGTCACGCCATCGGCGGGGATCGCTTGGCCCGGCTCGTGGCTCTACTCGACGAAGCGCTGGCCGAGTAGGGCGGCCGCAGGCCGTGCCGGCGGTGGTGCGAATCGAGTGCACGGAGACTGATACTCAACGAGGCCCCTGCGGGGTGCGTGATGGGAAGCGTCACTTGAGCCAACGTCCGTTTCTCGGGAGCCCGGTCATCGCGCCGCGGAGAGCAGGCCCCTCTCACGGGGGGAAGCCGGAAGCGGCCGTAGGGTTCCCACTTCGTCGGCCAGGTTCAATCCTGATCTGCCCACACGGCCCAGGCGGGGGTCGCTTGCGGTTCGACCCCTCCTGATCGCACTCGATTCGCCCCATTCCGACAGCCCGTGCCTCGCGCCGGGGACGAAGGCGTCCCCGGACCAGGAGACGTGATGCTTTGGTCTGTGCCGATCCTCGTCGGGGCGCTCGTTGGCGCCGTGGCGATCGCCGCGGGGTGGTACGTGTCCCGCGCTACGACCCGCCGGGCGCAGGACGAGGCGCGTCGCACGCTGGCCGACGCCGCGGAAGAGGCGGAGCGCCGGGTCAAAGAAGCCCTGGTTTCCGTCCAGGAGAAGTTGTTCGCCGCCGAGGAAGAATCCGACCGTCGCGAGCGAGAGGTCGAGGCACGAGAGGCCAACTTGGACGCTCGCGCCCGCCAGATCGAGCAGGAGTCTCAAGAGGTCGCGCGACGCGAGAGGGATCTGGAGAAGCGACGGACCGCCGTTTCCCGGGCTGAAGAGGTCGCCCGAACCCTCGAGGGCGAGGCTCGCAAACACGAGCAGGAAGCCCGCGGGATCCTCGAGCGAAACGCCGGCCTGTCGGCCGAGCAGGCCCGAGCGGACCTGGTCGCGAGCATCGAGGACGAGGCACGAAAGGAAGGCGCCCGGCTCGCCCGTCGCATCGAGGACGAGGCGCGGGAGAGCGCGGAGCGTGAGGCCCGCAACCTGGTCGTACAGGCCACGGAACGGGTGAACGTCCGCGAGGCGGTGGAAACCACCGTCGGCGTGATCCATCTTCCCAACGACGAGATCAAGGGCCGGATCATCGGCCGCGAGGGTCGCAACATCCGTGCGCTGGAGATGACCACTGGCATCGACCTGATCGTCGACGACACGCCCCACGCGATCCTCATCTCCTCGTTCGAGCCTCTACGCCGCGAGGTGGCGCGGGTCGCCATCGACCGTCTCATCGAGGACGGCCGTATTCACCCTGCGCGGATCGAGGAAGTCGTTTCCCGGGTCCGCACCGAGATCGAGCAACTCGTCGAAGAAGGCGGTGTGCAGACGGCCTTCAACATGGGGATCACCGACCTGCATCCTCGCCTCGCGCGCCTGGTGGGACGGCTGAAATTCCAGACCAATCACGGGCAGAACCTCCTGCAGCACTGCGTCGAAGTGGCCCTGGTGGCCGCCCACATGGCCGGCGAGCTTGGAGCGAGGCAGGAGGTGGTACGCAGGGCGGGGTTGCTGCACGAGGTCGGACGTGCGGACGAAACGGCGAAAGGCCACTCGGTGCTGGCCTCCGCCGAGCTCGCCGGAAAGTACGGCGAGAGCGAGGCGGTGGTCCACGCCATCCAGAGTCTCCACCCGGACGTCGAGACGAAGACCGTCGAGGCGATCCTCGTCCACACCGCGAACCGGGTGTCCGACGCGCGCCCCGGCGCCAGGAAGGAGAATCTGGAGGTCTTCATCGAGCGTCTTCGCCGGCTCGAGGCGATCTCGTTGTCGTTTCCCGGGGTGACCGCGGCATTCGCCGTGAAGGCCGGAAAGGAGGTGCGCGTCGTCGTGGACGCGAAGACCATCAAGGACGAGGACGCCTACGCCCTTTCCAAGGAGATCGCGCGCGCCATCGAGCGGGACCTCTCTTTCACCGGCCAGATCAAGGTCAGCGTCGTTCGCGAGACCCGGGCCGTGCAGTTCGCGGTCTGACGCGATGCGCATCCTGTTCGTGGGAGACATCGTCGGGAACCCGGGACGCCGTATTCTCAAGAACGTCCTGCCCCGCCTCCGAGGGGAATACCTGCCCGATCTGGTGATCGCCAACGGGGAGAACTGCGCCGGAGGGGTCGGCTTGACGCCCTCGACCGCCGAGGAGATCTTCCGGGCTGGTTGCGACGTCATCACCGGAGGAAACCACACCTGGGACAAGCGGGAGATCCTCCCTCTCCTCGAGTCGCACCCGCGGCTCCTGCGGCCCGCGAACTACCCCGACCCCGCTCCCGGCGGCGGCGTATGCCTCTGCGAGGGGCGCGATGGCACGCCCGCGGCCGTGGTGAATCTCATGGGGCGCGTGTTCATGAATCTCACGGACGATCCGTTCCGCGCCGCCGACTCCATTCTCCGCGAAATCGGCTCGCACGCCCGAGTCATCGTCGTGGACTTCCACGCCGAGGCGACCAGCGAGAAGATGGCGTTCGGATGGTACTTGGACGGACGGGTCACCGCGGTGATCGGAACGCACACCCACGTCCCGACCGCGGACGAGCGCGTCCTGCCTGAAGGAACCGCGTTCATCAGCGATGTGGGAATGACGGGTCCCTACGACTCGGTGATCGGAGTGGAGAAGTCCCTGGTGATCGAGCGATTCCTCACCCAGCGTCCGGTGCGCCTCACCCCGGCCACCGGCGACGTGCGCCTCGCCGCGGTGCTCATCGAGGCCTCCGCGGCGACGGGTCGGGCCGAGTCGATTCGACGCATCGAGGTGCGCGAGGACGACTCGCAGGACGCACGGTGAGCGTCGACACGATCCTCCGCTCGTTTCGTTCGACCGTCGACGAGGCGCTGGAGCGACTGCTGCCCGCGCCCGATGGTCCCGCTCGCCGCCTGGCGGCGGCGATGCGCTACGCGGTGCTTTGCGGTGGAAAACGTCTCCGGCCGCTCCTCACCATGGCCGCCTGCGAGGCCTGCGGCGGCGCCGCGGCGGCGGTCGTCGAACCGGCGGCGGCCCTCGAGATGATCCATGCGTACTCGCTGATCCACGACGATCTTCCCGCCATGGACGACGATGATCTCCGCCGCGGCCACCCCACCGTGCACCGCGCCTTCGATGAGGCGGCGGCCATCCTCGCCGGCGATTCCCTCCTGACCCTCGCCTTCGAGATCCTCGCGACCCGTCCCGAAGGCGAGCGGTCCGCAAGGCACCGCGCACACGCGGTCGCCGCCGTGGCGTCCCGTGCCGGCCTTGCGGGAATGGTGGGAGGGCAGGAAGCGGATCTGGCGGCTGAAGGACGATCGGTGGACCGCGCCGGCCTCGAGTGGATCCACCGGCACAAGACAGGCGCGCTCCTGTCCGCATGCGTCGAGGTGGGGGCCATCCACGCCGATGCCGGAACCGTCACCCGCGCCGCCCTGGCACGGTACGGCGAGTGCCTCGGGCTCGCGTTCCAGATCGCGGACGACATCCTCGATCTCACGGCGACCGCGGAAATTCTCGGAAAGACCCCGGGAAAGGACCGGGCGGCTGCCAAGGCGACCTATCCGGCGCTGCTCGGCATCCAGGGATCCCGAGGGGAGGCGGCGCTGCAGGTGGAAGCGGCGCTGGCGGCCCTGGCCGGCGCCGGAATCCGTAGCCCTCTGCTGGAGCATCTCGCGCGGTGGGCGATCACGCGGACATCGTGACGGACGCGAGCCGCCGCCCGAGGCGGGAGCGGCTGGATACGCTCCTTCTCAGCCGGGGGCTGGTCGAAACCCGCAACAAGGCCCAGGCGCTCGTCATGAGCGGTCGCGTTACCTGCGGCGGGGTACGGGCGGACAAACCGGGCATGCGCGTGGACTCCGAGGTCGAGCTGGAGATTGACCCGGCCCCGCGGTACGTGAGCCGTGGCGCGTTGAAGCTCGCGGGGGCGATCGCCTCGTTCGGGATCGGCGTAGAGGGCCGGCGGGCGATCGACGTGGGCGCGTCGACCGGCGGGTTCACCGAGGTTCTTCTCGAGGCGGGAGCGGCGCAGGTGATCGCCCTGGACGTGGGACGGGGCCAGCTGCACTGGCGATTGCGAACCGATCCGCGAGTTCTCGTCCTCGACGGAGTGAACGCGCGTTACCTCCGCCCCGCCGACCTCCCCTTCACCCCTTCGCTCGCCGTCGTCGATGTATCCTTCATCTCCCTCGAGCGAGTCCTCCCCGGCGTACTGGCCTGCCTGGAGCCCTGGGGCGAAGCGCTGGCGCTGGTCAAGCCGCAATTCGAGGTCGGCCGCGGAATGGTCGGTCGCGGAGGGATCGTGCGGGACGCGGCACTCCACAGGCAGGTCCTGCGACGGCTGACCCGTTTCCTTCGCCACGCGGGAGCGGGCGTGCGGGGTCTCGCCGTGTCCGCGCTGCCGGGCGCCGAAGGAAACGTGGAGTTCTTCGTGCACGTCGTACCCTCACCGGAAGGTCCCGACCAGGAAGCGCTGGACCGCGCGGTGGACGAGTTGGCACCGATCGACGAAAGGAGCAAGCCGTGACCCCTCGATCCCTCGCCCCGAAACCCGTGCGCCGCGTGCTCGTCGTCGCCAAGATCGGGCCGCCCGAGGGGCCCCGCATGGCGGCCGAGCTCACGACGTGGCTTCAGCGCAGAGGGATCTCGGTGAGCCTGGACGAGGAGACCTCCGAGGCGCTCGGCCGCAAGGACGGCGTGCCTCGCGGGAGCGCGCCGCGAGGAACCGATCTCGCGATCGTCGCGGGAGGCGACGGGACCCTTCTCGCCGTCGCCAGAGCGGTGGCACCGGCACGGATCCCGATCCTCGGCGTCAACTTCGGAGGACTCGGATTCCTGACCGAGCTGCAGCCGGACGAGCTGTACCAGGCTCTCGGCCGCGTCCTGCGTGGTGACTACGTCGTCGAGGAGCGCCAGGCGTTCCGCGTTCGATACCGCAGCGGTCGAATCGTCCGGAGCGAACACAGCGTCCTGAACGATGCGGTGATCACCAAGAGCGCCCTGGCGCGGATGATCACCCTCGCCGTGCGCGTGGACGAGGACGACGTGGCGACCTACACGAGCGATGGCCTGATCCTGTCCACTCCCACCGGGTCCACCGCGTACAACCTGTCGGCCGGCGGGCCCATTCTCGACCCCCGCATGAAGGCGTTCGTGATCGCCCCGATCTGTCCCCACGCCATGGCCTTCCGGCCGCTCGTGGTCCCCGGCTCGGTGCGTGTGGAGGTCACGTTGAAGAGCGAGCAGGAAGCCGTGTACCTGACCCTCGACGGGCAGGTGGGCTTCCCGATGCGGCACGGCGATTCCATCAGCGCGGATTTCCGCGCCCGTCCGGTACGACTCGTGCGGGTGGCCGGTCGCAGCTTCTTCGAGGTGCTGCGGCGGAAGCTGCGCTGGGGGGCGCGGTCCGCGTGATCGCCGGGCTGCCCGAGGCGCCTCTCCCCGCGCGTCCGTCTCGACGGCGAGAGGTCGTGGGGTGGTGCTGCTTCGACTTCGCCAACTCGTCGTTCACCACGCTGATCTCCACCGTGGCGTTCTCGGTCTACTTCCGCGAGGCGGTGGTTGGCTCCGCCGATGCGCGGGGAGATCTGTACTGGGGGCTCGCCGGCATCGTGGTGAACGTCGTGCTGATCTTCACCTCTCCCATCCTCGGAGCGCTGGCGGACCACTCGGGGAGAAAGAAGCGGTTCCTCCTGCTCACCGTCGTCCAGACCGTGGCCGCCACCGCCCTCCTGTGCTTCGTGCAGCCCGGAAACGTCGGTCTGGCGCTGCTCCTCTACGGGATCGCCGCCGTAGGATTCGAGGGGGGTTACGTGTTCTACAACGCCTTCCTCCCCGAGGTATCGACGCCGGCGACCGTCGGGAGGATCTCCGCTCTGGCATGGGGCGTCGGGTTTCTCGGCGGGCTCGCGTCGCTCCTGGCATGCGCTCCGTTTCTCTCGCGCCCCCTCACGGACGTCGGCGGCCTGCTCGATCCAGTCTCCGCCGCCGGGTACCGGACCGCGTTTCTCGTGGTGGCCGCGTTCTTCGCCGCGTTCTCGGTCCCCACTCTCGTCCTGCTGCCTCGCGACCGCGCGGTGGGTGGTCTGGCTCGACCGCGGGATTACCTGTTCGTCGGCTTCCGCCGCGTCCTGGACACGCTGGCGCACCTGCGCGCCTATCGGGAGACCGCGAAGTTCTTCCTGGCCTACGTCTGCTTCTTCGGCGGCATCAATACGGTGATCCGCTTCAGCGCGATCTACGCCAGCCAGACGTTCGGCATCAAAGGGATCGAGCTCCTTCTGCTGTTCGTTTTCACGAACCTGGTCGCCGTGCCCGGCACGCTCGCCGCGGGATCTCTCGCCGACCGCTTGGGTCACCGGCGTACGCTGGCGCTGAGCCTCGTGCTCTGGATCGCGGTGGCTCTGCTGGGCGCGACGGCGCGGCAGCAGTGGGCCTTCTGGCTCATGGCCGCCGGAGCGGCGATCGGCATGGGGAGCACGCAGTCGATCGGGCGCTCGTTGATGGCGAGACTCTCCCCCGCGGAGCGCGAATCGGAGTTCTTCGGCTTCTACGTGATGGCGGGCCAGGTCGGCTCGATCCTGGCGTTTCTCACGTTCGGCCTGATCTCCACCGGCTCCGGCGACCAGCGCCTGGCGGTTCTCTGGACGGTCCCGTTCTTCGCGGTGGGCCTGGCTCTGGTTCTCACGATCCGGGACTCGGCGGAGACCGGCTGACCCCGTCCTCCGGCGGTTGACCGCCGAGTTGTCGCGTTCCGCATCCCGGGCAAGTCGATGGCGCCATCTCGCCTTGCTTCCGCCATGCACGACCCTATATTCCCTCCGACCGAGGACGGGGGCCGCGGCCGGGTCCGGAGTACCGGCCGACCGGGTGATGCATGCAGGAGCTCGACAAGACTTCGCTCGGACTTCGCATCCGGCAGGTCCGCGCCCAGGCCGGGCTGCGTCAATGGGAACTCGCTCGAATGCTGGGCACGACCCAGTCGGCCGTTCACAAGTACGAGCACGGCGTCGTCCCCGAGCCCCGGCGACTCGTGGAACTCGCCCGCATCGGCGAGACGAGCGTCGAGTGGATTCTCACGGGGCGCCACTGGGAGAACGGCTCCCCGGAGCAGACGCGGGTTCCGCCCGGGCTTCTCGATACCGCCGCGGCTCTGCGGAGCCTCGCCGACGAAGATCGCGCCTCGGTGGACGATGCGCTGCGGATCCTCCGCGAAGCCGTTCGAGCGGTCGAGCCGGTCGCCGACGGCAACGCTCCTCAGCCGGACACCCTCGTCTCGGCGCTTCGCGACCACGCCGCTCCAACCCTGGGCCTCCTGACGAGCGCGTGGCGAATCCAAACGGCGGTTCTGCGCTGCGTGACCGAGGACGCGGCCCGTCGGCTCTCGTCGTCGCGCCTGGCGGCGGAGGACGACAGCGACCGCGAACCGCCGACCCCTCCCTGAGAGCGAGCTCCCGAGCGGCCCTGACCCGCGCTCCACCGAATCGCGTCGCACCGGCGCGACCGGAGCGATCCACGTCCCACCCGATCCGGGCGGGGCTCACGACCCGAAAGGCTCGCCCGGCCTCAGCTGGGTCGGATCAGTCGGGGGCCGCTCCTGCGGACGCGGCCTCGCGGAATCGCTCCGCGCAGAAATCCGTCCCGAGCAGCGACACGAACCAACCGGCGCGCGGCCCGCGCGGCTTGCCGAGCAGTGCGAGGTAGATCGCCCGGAACAGGTCCGCCGGTCGCGCGTCGTGGAGATCCGAGGCGAGCTCGTAGACCAGCGCGTGCACCTGATCGCCGTCCATGCCGGCGCGCAGTGCCTCGGCCAGACGCGCCAGGAATCGCCTCTGATCCGTCGCCAGCGACCGCGCCTCGGGCGGCAGGACGGCCTGGACCTCGAATCGGAGCTCATCGGGGGCATACCCCTGAAGCCAGCTCTTCACGTACGGCATGCGCAATGCGATGGCCTCGCCGGTGGCGGCGGGGTAGCCGGTACGCCGCAGGATCTCGAGAGCCCGATCCGGCCGATGGCCCGCCACCTGAGCGACGACGACGAGATGCCGAAACGGGAGACCGAGCGGGGCGATGCCCTCGACGCGCGAGAGCGCGAGAGCACGTTCGTCCCTCTCCGACGATCCGGCCTCTTCCATCTCGTCCAGCAGCTTCAGCAGGGGAAGACCCGGATCGAAGGAGATCGCGCGCTGCGGCCTGTCCCTGAGCACGAGATACCGAAGGGAATCCGGAGGAGCGATCCGGAGCGCGTCGGCAATCGACAGCACGTTCCCCTTGCTCGAACTCATGTCCCCCTTGCCCTTGAGGGAGATCCACTCGTAGGGGATCGGAAACGGCGGCTCTCCCTCGAACACCTCCCGGACGATCCGGACGCCTGTGTCGTAGGAGCCCCCCCGCGTGGCGTGGTCCTTTCCGAATGGCTCGACCGTGACGCCGAGTACCTTCCAGCGCGCCGGCCAGTCCACCCGCCACGTGAGCTTCCCCCCCCCTGCCATGGGCACGTCCCCGGAGGATCCGCACGCGCACGCGTAGCAAACACGCTCTCCTTCGACGGACCAGCCCGTGACCCGCGTCTCATTGATCTTGCCGCAGGCGTCGCACCGAGGCTGGAACGGGAACCAATCCGCCCCGCTCTCCTTCCCGGTGAGCTCCGTCAGAATCGAGGCGATCCGGTCTCTCTCGCGAAGCGCCGCGACGATGCAGGGGGTCATCCGTCCGGAAGAATACATCTGGCTGGCGCGCTCCACCTCCACGCGCACACCTAGCTCCCGCAGCGAGTCCAGGAAGGGCTCGAGGAAATGATCGGCGTACGATGGGTGGCGCCCGCACGGGCACGGCACCTCGGAGAGCGACCGGCCCACTCGAGGGGCGTAGGCTGCCGTATCGAGGAACGGATACACCCTGCGCAAGGGATCGAGATCGTCGCAGACGTAGTTGAAACGGGATTCCACCCCGAGGTCCCCCAGGGCGCGACTCACGGCATCCGCGGTGAGCACCTCCCGGAGGTTCCCGATGTGAATCTCTCCGGATGGCGAGATCCCGGTGGAGAGCACCGGGAAGCGTCCGGTCGCAACCACGGCCCGCGCCGCCTCGTCGGCCCAATGCATCGCCTTCGGCTCGCCCATTCTGTCGCTCCCGCGGCCCCTCTCGCCGGGGCGGTCTCGAGCCGGCCGCTCGAATCGAGCCTCTCCATCGTACCCCTGTCGGTCCCCTTGTATCCGTCGACGCGACTGTGATAAGAAAGCCGAGTATATCTCTCGGAGCTCGCGGAGGTCGGAACATGGCGCGATGGAACCTGCGCGACGCGGCCCGTCGAACGCGACGGTCGATCACCACCCTGCGGCGCTACATCCGGAGCGGGAGGCTGCGTGCGGAGAAGATACCCGGTCGCTACGGGCCGGAGTACTTCGTGGCTGCGGAAGCGCTCCTCGAGGCGGGCCTCGAGGTGGATGAGACAGGAAGGCAGATGACTCGCGTCGCTCACCCGGTCGCAGGCGGCGCGCTCGCGCACCCTGCAGCCGAGTCGGTTCCTCTCGGGCTGTTCCAAGAGCTCCAGATGAAGCACGAGCAGCTCCTGGTCCAGTACGGAATGGTTCGAGTGAACGGTCTGCGGGCGATCGAGCTGCGAGGAGAGGTCGAAGCAACCCGCGAGCGAACGGCGCGGTGCGAGGCCGACCTGGCGCTGTTGCGCGAGAAGTCCTCCCGGGAGATCTCGCTGCTGCGCGAGCGACTTCGAAAGACGGAGCTGGAGCTCGAGGGTCGTACGATCGAGGCAACGGCGCTGCGCGAGAAGCTTCGGACGCTCGAGACCATCGCTCGAAACGCGCCAGCCCCCCCCGAGCTCGCCCAACAGCTCGATCAGCTCTCCGACCAGCACCGCCGGGTGGAGCGGCTCGAGGCGATGCGCTTCTCCGAACCCCAAACCTCACCCTGGCCGCCGCCTCGTCCGAGAGCCGACGAGTCAGAACACTGATCCCCTGCCCTTCCCGAAATCCAGCGCAACCCGCGGCATCGGCCGTCAGCCGGTGCGGCGCATCTCCACCAGCCTCCAGAGCCCGAGCAGATTGACCCGATCGACCCGGACGACCTCCAGACCCTCGGAGTTCAGCACGGTGCCGATGGGAAGATCCAGGCGAAAGCCGATCCACTGCGAAGCGGGGGTGAGCAGGCGTTCGATCGGGCCGAGAGCCGGATTCGAGCTGAGGAAGTGGTTCACCACCAGTACGGTGCCGCCAGGCCGGCAGACCCGGCGCATCTCGGCCATCACCCGTTCCGGCTCGGGAACCACGGAGATCACGTAGGGCGCCAGCACGTGGTCGAACGAGCCATCCGGGAAGGAAAGGCAGCGCGCGTCCATGCGCCGCAACGAGACCCCTTCTCGGCCGAGAAAATCGAGCCGCGCGACGGCGCGATCGAGCATCGCGTCCGAAATGTCGATCCCGGTGACGTGACACTCCGGCGGATAATGCGGAAGGGACAGCCCCGTCCCGACCCCGACCTCGAGCACCCGGTCTCCGGGGCGAATGGGCAGACGCGCGATCGCGCGGCGCCGACCGGGTCCGAGGGCCCAGTCGAAAAAGCCGTCGTACACTCGCGCGAGGACCGAGTATACCCGCTCCACTCTGCGAGACTCGACGGCGGCTTGTTCCAACGCTGGGTAATTCGGCATGCGCTCCCCTCCGGATCGAGGCGGGATTCTACCACGACCTTTCCCGCGGAAGATTCACCGCAATGGCTTCCGCGGGGGTTCGGGAGCGCTTGACTAGATCCGGCGACTCGGATAGTTTGACGCGCGTGCAGGTCAGGGCCGGAGGGGTTATGAGACAGTCGATACTGCGTTCCTTGCTGACCGGAGCCGTGCTCGCAGCGATCGGGCTCTGCGGGTGTGATACGAAGCAGCCGCTGACGCAGGGCGAGAAGACTCTCGAAATCGACTTCACCTCCACGGGAACGGTCTGGTTCGTCTACGACGTCTGGGATAAATACAAAGACTCGAACAGTAACGGTAGACTGGACGAGGATGACGAACTGATCGGGATTGCCTGTGACCCCGGCAGGCAGCTCGGCGCGCCGATCACGGAGTTGGTCCCGTTGACCTTCTCCGTGGAGATTGTGGTCCTGCGGAATGGTTCCCTCGTCCGGACGCTCATCACGGAGCCCAGAGCGGTCAGCGAATACACCAGCTCGACGCGTGCGGATCAGACTCCGGTCGGGACTCCCGCCGCGCCGGGGCCGATCAGCGGAGAGCAGGGTTTCTTCTATCGCAACGGACGGACCGCGAAGGAGAACTCCGTCGAGGGCTTCGAATGCGCCGCGATCACTTTGGGAGCGACCGCCGGGGAACTTCGATTGCCGAACTTCGGAGGTGTTCCCCCGAAGGTTCAGGTCGAGCTGGCGGCGGGGGACACCGTCATCGTTCACGCCGGAGTGAATCCGGAGCAGGCGTATCGGGATCTCGAACGGTGCCTGCCGCTCACCGATCCCAACGATCCCGATTATCCGTGCACCTACGATCCCGCCCGAGTCCCACGCTATGTCACCCCCACTCCGTTGAGGCTCACCGGGCGATGGGGTGGGGAATTGGTGATGAACGAAGCTCCGGGCCAACAGGGTGTCATTTCGTCCAGCTTCACGGTTCGCTGAACGCGTCTCGGGCAGTGGGCCGACTCGAGCGCAAGGTGATCCCGATGAGTACTGCCGCACGCAACGTCTTCGGTGCCGCCCTTCTGGTGCTTTGGTTTTCCGCGAGCGCCACCGCGCAGGAAGAGTCCCCTGCTCCGGAACCCGCTGAAGAGAAGACCCCGGATCTGGAGCAGCCGAGCGGAAGACCGCTGAAGATCCGCATCGACCTGGAATCCTGGTGGGCACAGCCCACCGGCCTCGATCACGTGGCGGCGCATCGCTTTGATCAGAGCACCGGCTACGTGGAACCGGTGGTTCCCACCGACGAGGTCGAAGTCCGCCCGCGCGTGCGACTCTCCGTCGGTCTTCCCAAGAATGTGGGACAGATCGTGGGTACGTATTACTCGCTCAGCCAGGATCGCGGGCTCTCGCAGACGGACCCCGGGAACTTCGCCTTCCTGGAAGGCCTCGGCGAATCCACTCGCTGGGCTTCGATCAAGCCCCCGGATGCCACGAATCCAGGCCGCTTCCTCACCGAGTACGAGTTCTTGGGCAATCCAGCGAGTTCCTTCTACGCGGGCTTATTCGACGACGGATTCGCGGACGGGTTTTCAGCGGACGTTCACACCGGGATTCGAGACTTCGGGATCGGTTTTGCTCGTCCGATCAACGGCACCGAACGCCTCCACGCCACGTGGTATCTGGGCCTGCGGAGAATCGTCCATCACGACTCGATGTCGATGGACTATGCCGCCCTACTCCCGGACGACCAGCAGTTTCCGACGGTCCTCCCGCCCGTCGTGGGAGCGAACAACGTGAATCCCGACCTCGTCCCGATCAATGATACGCTCGCGTGGGTCTCGGACTACGAAGGACGTGGAGTGGAGGCCCGAATCGATTTCGAGTTCCCCTTCGGCGCGAAGCAGTCCTTCAGCATCGAGGGCGGATTGGGAGTCGCGGCACTGCGAGGCAGGCTGCACGCACAGTACGACGCGGTCGCCTGGGCATACTGCTCGCTCGCGGATGACGAGACCTGCTCGTACATCCCACCCGAGGATTTCAATTACCATCTTGCCGAGGATCCTGCACGCTACGGAGCAACCCGACAGGTCGGGCTGTTGTCGGGGGTGACCGTTCCCAGCAAATCCACTGGATCGGAAATGATCGAGGCGTACCTCGGCTTCCGCTGGAAGCCGTGGCGCACGATCCAGTTGTTCGCTGGGATGCGGGATACGCGGTACGGCACTTCGGGCTCGATCGTGCGGCCGACCGCGAGCGGCATGCAGGAGTCTCCGCTCTCGACCACCGTGGAAGGGTACTACGTGGGAATGTCGTACGCGTTCTAGCCTGCGCGATTCATGACGCGCCATCGGCGGCGGAGTTCCCGTCGTGGGCGACATACTCGAGAAGTCTGACCGTCCGGCCCCCGCCGAAGCAGGGCGATCGACGGATCCGTCGGGGCGCTCGACAGTCCGCGGAGCTGGGAAGAGCGGTTTGCTCGGAAGACCGACCGCTCCGGATCGTGCGGAAGGCTCGCGAGAACGTGCATCGACGGTTCCCGAACGAACGCTAGAGTGAGAATACCGGGGCCAGCCCCCGGACCCCCGCACCCGCGTACGGTGCAGTCCGGCAGACCGGCCTGCACCTCCCGCGGGTTTTTCATCGCGTTCGGGTGAAGCCCCGAGCTTCATGGACAACTGGTATGACCGAAGAGAGAGTGCTGCGAGCCTTGCGGTCCGTGATGTATCCCGGCTTCACCCGGAACATCGTCGATTTGGGGGTGGTGCGGGATCTCAGAGTCGACGGGGATTCAGTCTCGCTTCGGATCGACCTCGTCGAGAGAGAGGGGAGCCCCGAGACTTCGAGCACGATCGAGCGCGCCGTGCGAGGGGCGCTCGCCGCGATCGGCGCCTCCGCGGTCGACATCCGCACCGGCGGCCTCGCATCGGACCCTCGAGGCCTCCCCCTCCTGAGCGCGCCGGCGTCCCGGCCTTCCGGAAGCTCTGTCGAGAATGGCGTCCTCCCCGGAGTGCGGCACACGATCGCGGTCGCCTCCGGGAAGGGCGGTGTGGGCAAATCCACCGTGGCGGTGAACCTCGCGGTGGCCCTCGGCATGAGAGGAGCACGCGTCGGCCTGCTCGACGCCGACATCTATGGACCGTCCATCCCGCTCATGATGGGGACCGATGAGCGGCCCGCGCTCACCGACTCGGGGCAATCGCTTCTTCCGTTCGACCGGTTCGGCGTCCGGTTCATGTCGCTGGGTTTTCTGGTGGAACCGGACGCAGCGGTCATCTGGCGCGGCCCCATGGTGATGAAGGCGGTGAGCCAGCTGCTGACCGACGTGGCATGGGGCGAGCTCGACGTGCTGGTCGTGGACATGCCTCCCGGAACCGGAGACGCGCAGCTCACCCTTTCGCAGAAAGTCCGCCTCGCCGGCGCCGTCATCGTGACCACGCCGCAGGACGTGGCGCTCGCCGACGCGATCAAGGGGGTCGCGATGTTCCGGAAAGTCGGCGTGCCCATTCTCGGGATCATCGAGAACATGAGCTTCTTCTCCTGCGCTCATTGTGGAGCTCGAACCGACATCTTCGGCCATGGCGGGGGTCAGGCACAGGCGAAGCGCCTCCAAGTTCCGTTCCTCGGCGAGATCGCCATCGACCCGGCGATCCGCGACAGCGGGGATCGAGGAACGCCCATCACCTCCGCGCTGCCGGATTCCGCTCCTTCTCGCGCGTTCCTCCGCATCGCGGAGGAAGTCCTCGCGACCATGAGCCCGGGACAATCAGGACCCCGCGACGACGGCGACGGGTTCTTCGGCCGCCTTCGCAAGGGATGGTCGAATCGCTCCGTTTGAGACGGCTCCTCGCCCGACGCAGGACACTCGATCGATCCCCCGACACGACGCGCCCGTCCCGGCCTGTGCGTCGCCGTGGCCCCCTCCGCAGCAGGAAGGTATACTTCGGACGCGCCTCGGAGGACATGTGGTGCGAGCGGCCGCGACCTGCCTCGTCATGACCATCGCTCTGGTGTTCACTGCCGCACCTGGATCTCCGCCCGCAACGCAGGTCGACGCCGAGAGCGTCGTACTGGACGCGCTGTCCAAAGCGTCGGACGTGCCCGGGCAGGCCGCGGCGATCATCGCGCTGGCTTGGCCCAGGATCGATGGAGATCCCGCGGTGGCGGTGCGTGCGCGACAGGAGATCGCCGGCTTCGGCGAGCTGGGGATTCCCTATCTTCGAAAAGCCATTCGCTCGGTGCATCCGCGTCACCAGGCGGACGTCGCCCGCGCCCTGCTCGAGGCGCACCGACAGGTGTACGCCGGGGTGCCTCCCGAGTATCCACCGGCCCTCGAGGAGGCCGCCTGGTTCGGCACGGAGGAAGCGAGACGCGTCGTGATCCCAGAGATCGCCCGGATGGGTTTCGTCTCGGCGATTCTGACGATCATGGATGCCGGGACCGAGAATCCTGCTCTCCTCCCGCTCTGCATCGACGCTCTCGGGACGCTTCGAAGCGACCGCTCCCGGTTTTTTCTCGAAGCGCATCTGAACGCTGGCAAGGACGAGATTCCGGCGCTCGCCGCGTCCGCACTGGCGCGGATCGGCGGTCGCGCGCTGCTGCCTCTGAAGGCGGCACTTCGCTCGGACCGGAAGACGGTCCGCGTGACCGCAGCCCGCTCGCTCCTGTCTGTCGCCGGGATGGACGACGTCTCGGCCCTCGCCGAGTACGTTGCGACCTATCCGGACGACGACCCGGCGACGGTCGAGGCGGTTCGGACGAGGTCGGCCGAGCTGGAGCGGGTGCGCCGGGCCAGCGAGGCCTCGCAGTCCGCCGATTCGGCCCCACCGAAGCCCTGAACCGAGGGGAACACGGGGGCGGACGCTTCCGAGCCCTCCCGCGCAGCCCGGAGACCGCAGGAACGGGTGGGGTCAACCGCGAGCGCCCGGTCAGAGGGCCTCGTCACCGAGCAACTCCCCGGCCAGAGCACGGATGCCCGTCTCGATGTCACGATCCGACGCAGCGAACGAAAGGCGCAGATACCCCTCGCCCTGGACGCCGAAGGCGACCCCGGGAATCGTGATCACACCGCGACGATCCAGGATCCTGCGGCACAGAGGAAGGGACGGACCGTAGGCCGCGATGTCGACGAAGAAGTAGAACGAACCTCGAGGAACGTGGAAGCGGATTCTCGGAATGCGCGCAAGCTCCTCCGCCATGAGCGAGCGGCGGTGGCGAAAGATCTCGACGTGACGGCGACGGTCGTGGTCTCCCGCTCTACCAACGGCAGCCAGAGCGGCTGCCTGGGAGATGCTCGGCGCGCAGGTGACGAGGTACTGGTGCGCGGCGACGATTCGCGAGATCGCGTCGGTCGGACCGACCACCCACCCGAGCCGCCAACCGGTCATGCTCAGATCTTTCGAGAGGCTGGACACGACGAGCCCCCCTCCGGCGGAGAATCCGGACAGCGATGTGTACGGCCCGTCGTAGACGAACGCCGAGTAGATCTCGTCGGAGATCCAGGCGATTCCCCGGCGCTCGAGGAGACTCGCGAGCCGGCCGAGACCTGCGGCACCTTCCACCGCACCGGTCGGGTTCGACGGGTTGCAGAGGATGAAGACTCGCGTGCGGGCCGTGATCCGAGCCTCGACCTCCTCCGGGTCCACGCGAAACCCGTTCTCGTAACGGAGAGGATACGGCACCGGCACACCTCCCAGGAGCCGGGCCATGGTCGCGTAGGCGGGGTATCCTGGGTCGGGAAGGAGCACCTCATCCCCGGGGTCGATCATCGTCACCAACGATGCGAACATCGCCTCCTGCGACCCGACGGTGATCGCGACGCTCTCCGGCCCCACGGCGAAGCCGGGGTAGCAGGCCGCCACGGCGGCCCGAAGCGCCGGGTCTCCCGCCGTGGAGGTATAGGAGGTCCTGCCTGCGGCGATTCCGCGGATTCCCTCCAGGCAGATCCGCTCCGGAGTGGGCAAGTCGGGTTGACCTAGACCCAGGTTGATCGCCCCCGCGGGCGCCGCGTCGAAGATCTGGCGAATCAACGTCCGCTCGATCCCATCCATTCGCGCTGCGGGCCGGATGCTCATCGAAGTGCCTCCTCGAGGGACGCCGCGGCGTTCGTCGACGCGTCGCGGTACTTCACGATCACTGCGCTCTGAAGGTGCACGCCGTGCCGACGGGCGAACTCTCCGCCTGCGGGACGCGCGCCGGGCACGACGACCGCCCGCGGAGGAATCGTCAGCGGGCCGCCCGCGGCCGCGCGGATCACCTCCTCGCGCGCCAGGTCGTAGACGCGAACCGAGCGGGTCAGTACCACGCCGGACGCCAGCACGGCGCCCTCCCGCACCCACGTCCCCTCGTAGATCCCGCAGCCTCCACCCACGAACACGTCGTCCTCGATCACCACCGGCAGCGCCCCGACCGGCTCGAGCACGCCGCCCACCTGCGCGGCGGCCGAGAGGTGCACCCGAGCGCCGACCTGAGCGCACGACCCCACGAGAGCGTGGCTGTCCACCATCGAGCCATCCCCGACGCGCGCGCCGACGTTGACGTACGCGGGAGGCATGATCACGACTCCCCTGCCCAGGAAGGCTCCTCTTCGGACTGCGGTCCCGCCCGGAACCACGCGAACGTCCGGGGGCAATCGATCGGAATCCCACGTGGGAAACGTATCCCTGTCTCGAAACCGGAATACCGGAGGGACGTCCAGGTCCACGTTCACGCCGATACGAAAGCCGAGAAGAATCCCCGTTTTCACCCACCCGTGAACGATCCAACCCCCTCCGTCGGCCCGGGGCTCCGCGGCGCGTACCTCGCCCCGCTCCAGCGCATCGAGCAGCTCCTCGACCGCCCCGAGCGAATCCGCCCGCGCCGGGGTCGCGGAGCTGGCGAGGCGCTCGATCCGATCCTGCAGCGCATCGGCGGTCACGAGGCCACCGGAATCAGACCGGCCCGGGTCAGCGCGTCGCGCACGAGGTCCCGTGTCGAGCGCTCCGGCGGGCCCAAAGGAGCGCGGAGGTTCTCCCGGCACCGCCCGAGCATCGCGAGCGCGGTTTTCACAGGAACCGGATTCGACTCCACGAAATTGGCTCGCATCAGCGGAAGAAGGAGGAAGTGCAGCTCTCTCGCGCGTTTCAGATCGCCCTCGAGCACCGCGGTGAGCAGGCTGGCCGTCTCCGCGGGCGCCTCGTTGGATATCACCGAGATCAGCCCGTCCGCGCCCAGGGCAACCGTGGGAAGGGCGAGCGCGTCGTCCCCCGACAGAACCGCGAAACCGGCGGGCCGGTCGGCCAGAATCGCCGCGATCTGCTCCAGATTGCCCGAGGCCTCCTTGACGGCGACCACTCCAGGAATCTCCGCGAGGCGGAGGATCCCGTCGACGCCCAGGTTTTGTCCGGTCCGCCCCGGCACGTTGTAGACGACGATCGGTCGGTCGGTGGACTCGGCCACCGCCCGGTAGTGTGCCAGCATCCCGGAACGGTTCGGCTTGTTGTAGTAGGGCGTCACCACGAGGAGCGCGTCCGCACCGGCGGAAGCCGAACGCCGCGCTGCGGCAATGGTGCGACGCGTGTCGTTGCTCCCGCAGCCGGCGATCACCGGAACCCGACCGTCCGCCGCCTCGACCACCGCTCGGATGACCTCGGCGCTCTCGTCCGGATCGAGCGTGGCCCCCTCTCCGGTCGTGCCGCACGGAACGAGCCCGCAAATCCCCGATTCAACCTGCCATCGAACGATCGCGCGCAGCGCAGGCAGGTCGACCTCTCCCCCTTCGCCAAACGGCGTGACGAGCGCGGTCATGGCTCCGCGGAGCGTCAACCGCTCCCCTTCACCCGAGGACCCGTTCATCTCCTCCCTCCCGATCTGGGACGGCGTCTCGTTCCGCGGGTCGCCGTCGTTCCCGCATGGAGTAAATCTCCCACGACCTCGCCAAATCCATGCCTTCCGCGACGACCGACCAGCCATTCCGCCGCGAGCACGGCTCCCAGCGCGAGACCCGATCGCCCGCGGGTTCGATGGGACAGCGTCACCGCGTCGTGCTCTCCGTCGAATCCGACGCAGTGAGTGCCTGGCTCGTGTCCGGCGCGGACGCTGGCCACGTGAAGCGCGCCCGGCGCGATCGGTCCTTCCGGATTCCCCTCCTGCACGCTCGTGAAGCGCCCGTCTGCGGTCAGGATCAGACGGGCGAGGAGGCGAGCCGTTCCGCTGGGGGCATCCACCTTACCGCGATGATGGGTTTCCAGCACCCACGGGTCGTGAAGGCCCGCGGCGCCGAAGAGCCGTGCCGCCTCCGACACGATCATCGAGAAGAGGTGCATCCCGATGGAGAAATTCGGCGCGACGACGAGCCCCCCTTTCGCCAGCCGAACCGCATCCTCGAGGCGGCGACTCGTCGGGTCCCATCCGGTCGAGCCGCAGACCACCGAGACCCCGCAGCGCAGCAGCGCGATCACGTTCCGCTCGGCTTCGGTCGGGGACGTGAATTCGAACGCGATCTCGGCTCCGCCCGGCGCTGTCCTCCCGATCCGTGCGTGGGCCAGCGGACCGTCGAACGTCGGATCGACGATTGCGGTCAGCTCGTGCCCGCGGCGCTCCGCCGCCGCCGCCACCTCCCGCCCCATGCGGCCGAATCCCACCACTGCGAATCTCATGTCGGCTCCTCGAAGAAGCGGCCGTGGACCGCACGGACGCACTCGACCAGGCGCGACTCCGGCACGAGCGCGGATGCGCTCGTCGCCGAGCCGCCGACTGCCATGAGCTCCGGCTCGAGGCTCGCGAGGCAATCGACGACCTGTGCCCGGACCTTCGGGTCCCGCGCGAGGCCGGTGCCGACGACGCACAGGATCGCGCGGCCCCCAGCGACCTCGACGGAGGCATCGGACCCGGCCGCCTCCACGGCGGCGCGAAGCCCCTCCGCCTCCGGGACGACCAGCGTCACCCCGACCTCCGAGGACACGACCAGATCCGGCACGAGCCCTGCGCGATCGAACGCGCTCAGCACACGAGGAAGGAACCCCGGGTCGATCCGCATGCGCCTTCCGGTCACCCGCACCGCTACCACCCCGGCCCGGCTCGCCACGCTCGCCACTGGCGGCGCTTCCGCACCCACGTCGCCGAGAATGAGAGTTCCCGGAGCCGAAGGATTCAATGAGTTCAGGACGCGCACGGGGATGTTTCGCCTCACGGCCGGAGCGATGCTTGCCGGGTGCAGGACGCGGGCGCCGAAGTAGGCGAGCTCTGCGGCCTCCGCGAACGAGACACGTGCCAGAGGTCGGGCAGCGGCGACGAGCCTCGGATCCGCGCTCAGGATCCCGTCGACGTCGGTCCAGATCTGGATCTCTTCCGCCCCCATGGCGGATCCGACCGCCGAGGCGGTGGTGTCCGATCCGCCCCGCCCCAGCGTGGTCGTGATCCCCTCCGGCGTCGCCCCCACGAAGCCGCCGACCACCGGGATCTCGCCAGCCTCGAGGATCGGCGAAAGACGATCGTGGCACCGGCGCTCGATGGGCTCCAGCTCGGGCTCCGCCGCGCCGTGGCGCGCATTCGTCACGATGACATCCCGCGCGTCGACCAGACGGGCGGCGCCTCCACGATCCCGCAACGCCGCCGCGAGGATCCGGGTGGAAAACGCTTCGCCGAAGGCGAGCAGCGCGTCCGCCGCGCGCGGAGTCCCCTCGCGCAGGATTCGTACGGATCGCAGAAGCTGCCGGAGGTCTTCGAAGAGTCCGCCGATTTCCAGAGAGAGGTCGTGCCGCACCCGTGCGCTCTGCAGCGCGCCCGAGATCGCCCAACGATGTCGGCGCTCGAGATCGGCGAGGATCGGATCGAGCCCTTCCCGATCGCCCTCCCGCGCGCGGGTGACCGCGGCCACCAGCAGGTCGGTGACCCCGGCGAGCGCCGACACCACGACCACCGGGCGAGCCGCCGCGCGGGCGAGCACGATCTGACACACCGCAACGATGCGGGAGGCGTCTCCCACCGAGCTTCCGCCGAACTTCATCACGATCAACGCACGGCTCTGCGTGGCAGGAGCCCGCGTGAAGCGAGAAGCTCGGCGTTCAGGACCGTGGCGCCCGCGGCGCCCCGCACGGTGTTGTGCGAGAGCACCTCCATGCGGAGGGTCAGAACGGGACAACTCCGGAGTCGCCCGACCACGACGCTCATTCCCCCTCCCGCGTCGCGGTCGAGCCGCGGCTGCGGCCGGTCGGGTTCGTCCCGTACGAGGATCGGCGACGATGGCGACGATGGGAGCCGGTCGGCATCCACGTCGCCTCGAAACGAACGCAGAGCCTCCGCCGCCTGCTCGGGCGTGACCTCATTCGACAGCTCCATGGAAACCGCCTCGAGGTGGCCGTCGAGCGTCCCGACCCGGTGACAGTGTGCGGAGACCCGGATGCCGTCCTCCCGCACCTCGTCGGTTCCGACGATGCCGAGGATCTTCCCGAGCTCCGTCTCGATCTTCTCCTCTTCGCCCGCGATGAACGGGAGCACGTTGTCGACCAGGTCCAATCCTCGTGGACCGTCGAGACCGGCGCCGGATACCGCCTGAAGCGTGCTCACCACCAGCCGACGCACCTCGAAAGCCCGATGGAGGGGGGCCAGCGCGATCGCGAGCCCGGTGACCGAGCAGTTGGGGTTCGTGACGATGAACCCGCCGCCCGTGCGCCGCCGCTGCGCCGCCAGGAGAGACAGGTGGGCCGCGTTCACCTCCGGGACGAGGAGCGGAACGTCCGGCGCTCGACGGTGTGCCGAGCTGTTGCTCACCACTGCCATCCCGGCCCGTGCGCATCCGGGCTCCACGGTGAGGGCTACGGCGGTATCGAGACCGGACAGCGCGAAATCACAATCGGCGAGAACCTCCGGAGCACACGCGCGCACTTCACGATCCAGGCAGTCAGCCGGAGGGTCCGCGGAGATCACCCAACGCACCGCGTCTCGATAGCGCCGGCCGACCGAGCGCTCGGAGGCGCACAGAGCCGCGATTTCGAACCAGGGGTGACCGGTCAGCCGCTGTACCAGCCTCTGGCCGACCATTCCAGTCGCTCCCAGGATTGCAACTCTGTAGGGGATCATGGCTATGTCCGCGGCGTCGTTGCCACCGGCACTCGGGCCTGGTGGGACCGTCGCACGTTACCGCTCCTCGCGCGACGCCTCCGAAAGGGGGGCTCGGAGGAGAGGTCGCGAATCGGGGGCCTCCTGCGTCCCGCCCCGAGAGGTCATTCCGATACCGGACCGCCCGCGTGCGACGCGAGCCGGTCGCCTCCTCGATTCCATCCCCGGTTCGAACCGCTTCGTCGTCTTCTTCCTTTCGTACGCCTTCCCTTCGCGGAACGCATGGTATACTGACCCCTCCGGCTTGAAAAGATGCGAGACTCGACACCGGATCCCGATTCAGCGGACGATCCCATCGAGAGTGGGTCGGTACACGCGCTCATGCGCCGTTGTCACCGAGACGCGGGGGACGACTTCTTCTGCCTTCGATTCCAGGTATGGTACCCATCCCTCGACTGCGCGTTCCGGACCAAGTTCCGGACCTCGGGCGGATGCCTCAACTGCGAGCAGGGGCGGTTCAACATGAAGCGGCACGGCGGCGTTCTGAGAACGCGACGTTTCACGCTTCACGAGATCTGAGCCACCGGTTGCGAGCCGGTCCCTCCGTGATGCCGGACGCGGGCGCTACGTCTCCCGGTCGATCGTCTCGACCGCGCTCCCACGATTCGCGTTGCCGCGCGTCGTGCGTCTCGATCCTCGAGGGTGCGCTCGGGTCCATCCGGCGATCGGATCGCGGGCTCTGAGGCGGCAATGAACGTGTGGCGGCCGCCTCCCCTCGTTCCGTCCTGCGTCCGCGCGATCATCTTCGACCTCGACGGTACCCTCGTGGATTCGTACCCTGCGATCACGCTGGCGCTGAACCACGCGCGAAGCGGCTTCGACCTCGAGCCGCTGGGATTGGATGAGGTTCGTCGGGCGGTGGGTCACGGGCTCCCGTCGCTGGTGGGCCGGCTCATCGGCCCGGATCGTGTGGAGGACGGAGTACGCTCGTTCACCGAGGCCTACGAACGAGCCCTTCTTCCCGGCACTCGGCTCCTCCCGGGGACGGCCCGAACACTGGTCGGACTGAAAGACCGGGGCTACTCCCTCGCGGTTGCCAGCAACAAGCCGCTCCGCTTCACGGAACGGATTCTGGATCATCTCGGAATCCGGCCGCTGATGGCTGCGACGGAAGGCCCGGAAAGCGCCGGAGCGACGAAGCCCGATCCGGCGATGATCCGGGCCTGCCTCGTCGGGCTCGGAGTCCCTCGGCGGCAGGCGGTATACGTGGGCGACATGACGCTGGACGTGGAAAGCGCGGCACGAGCGGGTGTGGCCGCGATCGTGGTCGCCGGCGGCTCGTCCACGATCGACGAGCTGCGCTCCACGGGAGAGCTCGTGCTCGACTCGCTGACGCAGCTGCTCGACCTGCTTCCGGCTCGCGCCCCCGAACCGTCCTGAGGCGCGACAGCTCAGCGCGACTCGCTCTTGGCGGGGCGGCCAGGGCGGGAGCGGGTCACGCGGGCGCTCTCGGACAGGCGTCCCCACTCGGTCCGAGGCGCCGCGGGCTCGGGCACGAGCCGGTAGCCGATTCCGTCCCCCGTGAGGAACACGCTCTCGCCTCCCGCGTGACGGTAGATCGCCAGCGGTTTTCGCGCGGTCGGACGCTTCACCACGACCCATCCCGATCCGCTCGGAGCCGCGAGGGCGTCGGGTTCCGAAGCGATTCGCAGCAGTCGACCCATGAGCTCCCGTCGCCCGTCGATCAGCGTGACCGGAAATCCGTCGTCCGAGCGGAGCGTCGAGATCGCGATCCACCCGCGCGGGATGTCGAGCCGCAATCCCGGCACCGTGAGGTACCCCTCGAGCCACGGGTTGCGCGTTTGCTCGATGCGCGTGAAACGCTCGAAACGGATCCCGAAGCGCTCCGCAGGATCCACCGGCGGTGCGGCGGGGGGCTGCCCCGCGGGGCGAAGCGTTGCCGGTATCCAGAACAAGGATTCCGACGTCCGCCCGGAGAGCACCGGGAGTCCGATCTCGATTCCCGCCGCGTTGAAGAGAAGACGGAACACCAGCCACTGCCCTTCGAATCCTGGCTCGCTCCATCGGTCGGCGCGTCCCGCCAGGGCGCCCGTCTCCTCCACCGCGACCGAAAAGTCCTCCGCAGCCAGACGCGTCGCTCCCGGTGCACCCAGAGGGGCGGTCTTCCCTTCGCTCCACCCGCTGTCGATCGAAGCGACGACGCTGGCGTACCCCGCGCGGTCGCCGTCGCCCACGGAAACCACCGTCCCCTTGCGGTCGACGAACCGGCCCCGCAGCCACAGGACGCCACCGGAAACCGGGCGGGGAGGCGCCACGCCCTGGTCCAATCGTCGACCCCGGATTCCGGGGGGAAGGCCCAGCGTGAACCCCCCGCCCTCGATCACCTGCCAGGGGTTCTTCCGCTCGTCGGCAGGCTCCGGAGGGAAGTCGAGCGGGGGCACCAGCAGCGGCACGGAAGAAGGAACACCCGGCTGGACCTCCCATGCGTCCGCGTGAATCTCGATCCGCGAAACCGCTGCGACCAGTTCCCGCAGCAGGTCCGGCACCGCGGTCGGCCCGAGCCCTGCGTCCCCCGGCGCCAGGAACGCGCCGAGGCGTCGAGCGACTCCGGGAACGCGTCGTTCCAACCAGAGGACCCGCCTCTCGCCAAGCAGCGTGTCGACCGTTCCCTCGAAGCGCCACGTCCCCTCGACGCTCGAGAGGGCGGGAGTGAGCTTCGCGTTCGGGATCGTGGGTCCGCCCGGCTTCGGAGCGTCGCCCTCGAGTGCATAGAGCGCCAGCACGGTGTCCCCGGGCCATCGGCGGATCTCCAGCATCGGCGCGCCGGCCGCATCCTGGGGGAGCGTCGCGAACCAGCGGCGGTCCGTGTGCACGGTCACCAGCCCGGAGCTGAATCGAAACGGCGGGGCGGCCGCGAAGATCCGTTCGAGCACCCGGCTGGGGTCCGCCGACACTCCTGCGCCGCCAGCCGACGCTTCGAGTGCCGCCCGCACTTCCGGAGTCAGATCCGCGGTCAGGAATCCGGAATCCCCTGCCGCGCCTGCGAACCGGGCAGCCGTTGCCTGGAGGACGAGCAACGCGCCGACCCGGCAACGCGCCGACCACCTCTTCCGCGGTCTCATTCACCCCTCCGAGACTCATCCCACGGGCGCTCGAAATCCGAAAGCCGACCGCGGCCGAAAACCCGCGCGCTCTCGACTCGCCGGAACGGGAGGGCGAACGGCGCGGCTCGTGCCGAGGCCATCATGCCGATCCGTCTACCCGCTGCCAGTCCGCAGTTCGATTTCGTCCCGCAGACGCGGTTGTTCTCACGGAGCACGCACGTCCCCCATGAGCGGCTCCAACAATGCCACCTGCCACGCACGGATGCCCGGGACGGTCGCGATGGGCTCCACGGCATCGACCGCGCGCAGAATCCCCTCCAGAACCCCACGAGGAGCGAGAACGGACGGATCCAGATCGAGTCGCGACGCGATCGCGTCCCTCTTCGCTTTCAGGCGATGAAGGCGAGCCTCGAACGCGCGGTCCGGCGCTCTGCGTGGCGCTCTCTCGGCGAGCGGCGGCAGGTCATCGTTCGCAGCCGCCAGCCCTCGGGAGATCGCGGCGACGAGCCCGGCCGCTGCGGCTCCACGCCGGTAGCGGTCCGGAAGCCCTCGCGCGCCGGACGGATCGGATCGCGTCGCCGGCGATGCGCCCGAGATCGCCACCAGGACCTCGTCGCGGGCGATCTTGAAGGGAGGAACGTCCCGCTCCCGTGCTTCCCGATCCCGCCAGGTGAAGACCTCGCGGAGGACCGCTAGACCGCGACGGTCGAGATCCCGCGCACCCTTCAGGGCGCGAAACGCCTCCGGATCGGTCTTCGTCTCCGACTTCCAGCGTACCGCCTCCAGCTTGACGAACTCCTCCCGAGCCCAGTTCCCCCTGCCCAGGCGATCGAGACGCTCCTCGAGCCGGTCCGCGAGCCGCACGAGATGGAGGACGTCGGCCGCCGCATACACGGTCAACTCCTCGGGAAGCGGCCGCCGCGACCAGTCGGCGCGCTGGTGACGCTTGTCGAGATCGACATCGAGGTACGACGCGAGGAGCGCCGCGAGGCCGAATGCGCGCTCCCCGACCAATCTCGAAGCGATCATCGTGTCGAACAGCCCGCGGACCACCACCCCGTGGTCACGTCCGAGCAGCCGCAGGTCGTAGTCGGCGCCGTGCAGGACCTTTCGAATCGCCGGATCGGCGAGAATCGGAGCGAGCCTCCGCAGGTCGGCTCCTGCCAACGGGTCCACGAGGAAGACGGTGCCATCCGCAAGGATCTGGACCAGGCAGACCTTCTCGCGGTAGCAGTGGAAGGAATCCGCTTCCAGGTCGACAGCGATCACCCCCTGCGCCGCCGCCTCCAGCAGGCGCGGGAACGCGTCATCGCTTCGGACCCAGACGGTTACGCCGCTCACCGAGGGCGAGGCTACGGTGCGAGCCGTTTGCCGTCAAGGCCCTTTCCCGTCGCCCCCCCGCCGACGCGTTCGAAACCCCTTTCCAAGGTCCAACCTGCGCGTTATCCTCACCGCCGTTTGATTCGGACCGGTCGCATGGCGCGCAGCGGCGCGGGAGAGGAGTCGGATGGACACGGACCCCACGCGCAACGAGTCCCTTCGCGCCGTTGGACTGGAGCGGGCACGCGAGATCCACTGGAACCAGCCAGCGCCGTTGATGTTCCGCGACAACTTCCAGCGGTACGCGGCGCACACGTCGGACGAGATCCGAGCCGCGGGACCGCGCGCCTGACGCGAGAGCAGGGCCCGGCAGTCGGGTGCGCGGCCCCAGAAGTCAGGGACAGCCGAGCTGATTCGGCGCGACGGGGCACTCGCCGCTGGGAACGCACTCGCCAAGCGACCGGAATTCTAGGGCGTAGAAACCGATCGCATGGTTGTCCGCGAAGTCGCGCACCTGAACCGCGTAGGTCGCGTTGGCCGGAACGCAGCAGGACAGCAGCGGGTCGAGGCCGGGTGCGCTGTCGTCGTCGCACCCGAGTAGAGACGAGCATCCGGGAGGATCGTCGAACACCTTCAGGACGGGATCCCCCTGGCTCGAGACCTGAACCTCCAGATGGATCCCTCCCAGGGACGAGTCTCCGACGGACAGCACGTAGTGGTCCACGTCTCCCACCGGGGAGATCGAAGCGAGCACCCTCTGGCCGGGAGCCATTGCGTTCCCCTGACCGCACGCATCGTTCGGCTCCGCCTCGAGCAGCATTGGATCGGTGAGACGCGCGCGGAGCGAGTACACCCAGGTGTCGCCCCCGGGCGGCTCGAAACTCGACATGGTTACCATCGCGTAGTACGTGCCGGCGGGGACGTTTCGCTCCAGCCGGGACAGCAGCCACTCTCCCCCGTCCTCGTCCGTCGCCAGCAACTCGCCCTGCGCGTCGTACAGATCGAGGCGGGTGTCGACGTCGCGCCCGTCGTAGCCCCCGGTCTCGAGAATCAGTCCGCGCTCCTGCGGGACCTCGATACGGTAGTAGTCGAGATCGCGCAGGCCGCCGATGTTCGTGTGGAGGCCGTGGATCAGCCCCTCGCCCTCGGAGACCGCCAGCGGCGTCGCCGTCGCGAGCGTGCCGTTCGGCTCCTGCTCGAACCGGCAGGATCCCAGCCCCTCCACCGCCAGCTCGTACGGGAAGTAGTCGGCGACGAATCGTCCGAGAACCACGGCAAACCACCTCCCGGGAGGAAGACAGGACTGGAAGCTGGAACCCCGGAGATCCGCGGAGATGTCGTCGTTCACCCCGATCAGCAGGCCGTTACCGGCATAGCCCACGCCGAGAAGGGTATTGGCGTTGTCCCACGAGCCCGACCGAATCCTCACGACTCGCGGACGCTCCAGCCGGAACTGCACGAAGTCGATGTCCTCCGGGGGGAAGATCGTGCGCAGGGGCAGCCGGCCCCACGTGCCTCGATGCGGCGAAGCCCACGTGCGCCGTAGATCGACGGCGACCGCCAGCGCGAGCTCGTCGTCCGGCTCGAACGAATCGGGAGCGGGCACCACGCAGGGTCCTTCATCCCGGATCGCGATTTCGAACGGCGCCAGAGTCGCAAGACCGAGGAAACCCGCCACGTCCAGCCAGTAGCTGCCGGGAGGGAGGCACAACTCCCCTTCCGCGGGGATGACCGAGGTGTAGTCGTCGGGCCCGCGATCTTCGTTGAAGGCGACCGGGACCTCCGGAACCCCCGCCGTGCATCCGGCCCACAACGTGAGGTTCGTGTCGCACAGGATCGGATCGCCAACCGTTTCCAACCGCACCCGGCGCGCCGACGACAGCGAGAAGCGTCGCCACTCGTGGTCGCGATCCGCGAGCTCGACCCCACCCTCGAAGTGATCCGGCGGAATCGCTCCCACGATCGTCGCGGTGTCGCACGACTCGGCGCCGGGATTCCAAGCCGTTTCGACGGTCGCGGGCGGCGATCGTCGGGCCCTTCTCGCTCGCGCCGACTGGGTGACCTGGTCCCCCTCGCCGCGCCCCTCGGTCCGAGTCCTCCTCTCCTCGATCCTGGATAGGATGCGCTCTCGCACCGATGCCGCAGGTGAGGAAGCGCTCGCCGGCCGACTGGCGTCCGACCTCGGGCGATCGTGGCCGGCGGCAGCAGCGAAGCCGAGCACGACGCATGCCCAAGCAATCCGAGTCGTTCTCCGTCCGCGCATCCTCTTCACGCTCACGATCGTCTCTCGACGCGGCGCGCCGCCGGGTCGACTGCGGTATACGGCCAGTCGTCGGTCGTTGTCAAGGCGACGACGGCGGAGAGCGGTTGAACGGCCGGCGGACGGCGTACCGAGCAAAGCGGGAAAGGAACCATTGGGATCGGTCCCCGTCCCAGCGGAATTCCCGGGAGACGTTTCGCCCGTCTCGTCCGCCGAACACCCGATGATAGACTCCTGGCTCGTGAACACGAACCGCGACCCATCCCCATTCTCGGGCGCCGAGGCGAGGCCGGAGGAGCGGGTTGTCCTCGCCATCGACGGGAACCGGCTTCTGCGCACGGTGTTCGCGGCCCTCGTGGTCGTTTCCCTCCTGTGGGTGTACCTCGACGTCGTCGTGACCTACTACGAGGCCATCGACGACGTCCCGCTCCAGGATCTGTGCAACCTCGTCGTGGAAGGCTCGATGGGCGCCTGGTTCTCGAGCGTGCAAACTCTCCTCGTCGGAATCGTCCTGCTCCTGATCGCCGCGCGGGAGAGCGCCTCCCGGGAGGGACGGCACCAGGCCATCGGATGGGGGATCGTCGCGCTGTTTTTCATGTACATGGCGTTCGACGACGGATCGGGATTCCATGAGGCGATCGGCACGTCGTTCGAGAATGCGTTCCGCTCGGCCGCCGACTCGGGCGCTGGAGGTCCCGCGGCACGACTGCTGCGCGCGTTTCCGAGCTATGCGTGGCAGATCCTGTTCGTCCCACCTCTCGGGGCACTCGGGTTGTTCACGGTCGTGTGGAGCTTCCGCGAGATGCGCCGGCGCTCCTCGAGAGCCATGGTGCTCTCGGGCATCCTGTGCTTCGTCCTCGCCGTCGCCCTGGACTTCGTCGAGGGGATCGAAGTTCCCTACATCGAGCTGACGGCACGCCTCGGTTTCCACGAGGACACGATCCCGCATGTCTCCGGACTCGTGGAGGAAACGCTGGAGAACTTCGGGACCACTCTGCTCCTGACCGCGTACCTGTCCTACCTGCTCGCCGTGTGGGAAGGCGTGGAGCTCCGTCAGGTGTCCCGAGGCGCCGGCTCGCGCTCGAGCGGTGCAGCAGGGTCCACCCCAGCCCGTCGTCCACCGAACGAGGGTGCCGACGGCTAGCTCGGATCCTTCACGAAGGTCCGTCGCGAGAGTGCGGAGACGGCCGTGATGACGAGCAGCCGCAGGGGCGAGGACCCGAGACGTAGTCGAACAGCACGTCGCACGGTCCAAGTCCCGAGGATGCCCGTCAGCATGGCCGGATCCGCGCGCCCTTCGGGTCCGAGAGCCGATCGGTCCTGCCGTCCGCGCAGAGGATCAGCGCCGCCCTCTTCTTCACGCTAGAAAGCGCTCCCGTTTTCCTCGTACACTCGGTCGACCGTGAGCGCACGACGAGACTCCGCGGAGAATCGGGGGCGGGATTCGGGCGCTGTGGTACGATGCACGGCTCATTGCGGAACGTGCTCGAATGCGGATCTGTTTCGTCAGCGCTGAGTTCTACCCTTTTGCCAAGACCGGTGGCCTCGGAGACGTGTCCGCCGCGTTGACGCGCTACCTTCACCGAAGGGGGTACGAGGTTAGAGCGTTCCTCCCGCTGTACGCGCCGGTCCTCGCGCATGCGGAAGAGCTGACTCCGGAGAGCGCGTTGCGGGGGGTTCCGATCCCGGTGGGTGCCGGGACGGCGAGTTTCGACGTCTTCACCTCCCCGATCCCGAAGTCCGATCTGAGGATTCACCTGATCCACTGCGACCGGTTCTACGATCGGCCCGCCGTGTACACGAACGATCCGGACGAGCATCTGCGATTCGCATTCCTGTCCCGAGCAGCCCTGGAGTGCTGCCAGCGCACGGGATGGGCACCTGATGTCATTCACTGCCACGATTGGCACTCCGCGCTGATCCCGGTGTACCTTCGAGGCCCCTACGCGTGGGACGGCCTGTTCCGGAAGTCCCGCACCCTCCTGACTCTCCACAACCTCGGGTATCAGGGGGTCTTTCCGGCGTCCGTGCTGCAGGGGATCGGCCTCGGGGAACATGCGCATCTGCTCGACGGCGACGATCTTCGCGGCGGACGAATCGGGTTCCTCAAGAACGGACTGCTGCACGCCGACCGGATCAACACCGTGAGCCCCACCTACGCCCGGGAGATTCAGACCGAGGAGCACGGTTTCGGATTGCACGAAGTCCTCCGGTCACGGCGCGACGTCCTGACGGGCATCTTGAACGGCGTGGACCAAGAGGAATGGAATCCGGAGACCGACTCGAACCTTGCGAACCGCTACTCCGTCGACACGCTCTGGCGCAAAGGGTCGAACAAGCGCGCCCTTCTCGCCGAGGTCGGGTTGAGGGAGGATGACGGGGTGCCTCTCGTCGGGATCGTCTCCCGACTCGCCGAGCAGAAAGGGTTCGACCTCTTGTTCGAGTCGCTGCCGCCCCTGCTCGGGCGTGGAAGCCTGCGGATGGTAGTGCTGGGAGCCGGCGAGCCCCGTTACGAGGCATCGTTTGCCGCGCTGGAGCGGGAGTTCGCGGGGCAGGTGCGGTTCCACCGGGGCCACGACGACCGCCTGGCGCACCTCATCGAAGCCGGCGCCGATTTCTTCCTGATGCCGTCACGCTACGAGCCCTGCGGCCTGAATCAGATGTACAGCCTCCGGTACGGAACCGTTCCGATCGTGAGAAAGACCGGCGGACTCGCCGACACAGTGAAGCCTTTCGATCCGGCGACCGGCCACGGCACCGGAATCGTCTTCGAGCATCTCACTCCCGATGGACTTCGCTGGGCGATCGACCAGGCCCTCGGGATCTACCACGACGCCGACGCGTGGGGGCGAATCCGCCGGAACGGAATGGCTCAGGACTTCTCGTGGGAACGACAAGGACGTCACTACGAGTCGTTGTACGCCCGGCTCCTCGAAGAGTGATCTGCGGAGCCTTCCCTGAGCGAGTCACCCCGGACCCCATCCCCGTCGCTGCTCCGCATGGCCGCGCCGCTGGTGGTTTCCTTCGTCATGAGGGCGGCGTTCACGCTCGTAGACACCGCGTACGCAGCAACGATCGGCGACGAGGCGGTCGCTGCGGTCGGCCTGACGGTCCCGTTCGAGTTCCTCATGATCGCGGTCTGGGTCGGTCTGTCCACGGGACTCACGTCCTGCCTGTCGCGCGCCATGGGAGCGGGTCACGGCGAGAAGATTGCGCAGTACCTGCGTGCAGCCACCAGCTTCGTTCTTTGGGTTGCGCCGCCTTTCGTCCTTGCGGCGGTGGGAATCTGGCTGGCAGCGCCTCACCTGGGGCTCGCTCCCGACGTTGCCCGGAGCTTCCAGATCTACGGATCGGTGCTGGTGGGCGGATCCGCCTTGACCTTGTTCTGGTCCGTGATCCCCGATTCGGTGGTGAAGGCTCATCACGACACGCGCTCCACCATGTGGGCGGGGATCTGGTCCAACCTCATCAACGTCATTCTGAACACACTGTTCACGTTCGTGTTCCACTGGGGGGTTTTCGGAATCGCCTTCTCCACCGTGGTCGGGCGTCTCGGAGGATTGGCGTACGCCCTGTCCCGCGCTCGGCGCCACGAGGAGCGCCGGCGCGCCGAGAACTCGGGCAGCGATCCGACGAAGGACCCGGCCCCCCGTCGGTCGATCCTCGTGCTCGCGCTCCCCTCCGCGCTCGCGTTCGGTCTCATGGCGACGGAGTCTGCGGTCGTCAACGTGTTGCTCGCCACGCTCGACCGCCCCACCGAGGCGATCGCCGCGTACTCGATTTACTACCGCGTGACCATGTTCGCGCTCAACCCGATTCTCGCCGTCTCGGTCGCGATGCTCCCCTTCGCGGCTCGGAGGATCGGTGCCGGAGACGCGCCAGGGCTTCGGAGAGGCCTTCGAGAATCGTTCGCGGCTTCGGCTGCGTATTCGGTGGCGATCGTTGCTCCCCTCCTCTTGCTGGCCGCGCCGCGGATCGCGGCGGCCCTGGCCGAAGCCGGACCGACGCTGGATTACACCGTTTTCGCCCTGCGCCTCGTTCCGCTCGGGTGCCTGGCCGCAGCTCCGTTCTTCCTGTGCCGCCCGATCTTCGAAGCGATGGGCCGCGGTCGCCCTGGCCTCTTTCTCGCCGTGGTGCGATACGTGGTCTTGACGCCTCCGGCCGTCTGGCTCGGCCTGCGAGGGGCCCATGCCGCCGGACGTCCGGGAATCGACGGGGTGGTGGTCGGGATCGTGGCGGCGACCGCGGCGTCTTCCGCGCTATCCGTCGCCTGGCTGCGGATCGCGCTCCGCGAGTCGATCCGACGGCCATGGGGAGGTGCGAGCGGCGCAGGAAGCGACCCGGCCTGACGTCGCCCGCTCGACCGCGACGCGAAGCGTCCGGGTCAGTCTCGTGTCGCGGCGGCGTCGGCCGCCGGAGCGTGTTGGGTCGAGTTCCCGGTTTCGAGGTCGCGGAGCACGACTCGGAGAGTGAGAAGATCCCGGTCCTCTTCCGGGTAGAACAGCGCTCCGCACACGGATCCCGGGCTCGAGTCCGGGGTGAAGTGCATGACCAGCAAATCTCCGCGGAATTCGCGTTCCCCGATCTGCACCCGTACCTGCTCGATCGGATCTCCGGCCTCGAGCCCCGGAAGCTCGTGCCCCAACTGGAAAGAAAGACCCGCGCCGCTCAGATCGCGAAGCGGCATCACGCAGCGGAAGTCTTCGGGCCTGGGAAAGCCGAACTCGATCCGGCCCTGCAGACTCCCGTCGATGGGAAAGCGGTCGTGTCGTCTCCGGCATCCGGTCCGATGGCTCATCGCGTTCTCCTCGGGGCTCGCGGACGGATCGAATATAGGAGCGCCGCGCGATCCGAACCAGAGGGAAGCGCCGTGCGGTTCCGGGGATCCGGACAACCTCAGCCCATGAGTGCCTTCAGCTCGCGACCACGCCGCTCGACCTGGATCTTGCGGAGCGCCGAGGCCTCGATCTGCCTCACTCTCTCTCGAGAAAGGCCGAGGGACTGACCGATTTCCTCCAGGGTGTACGGCGCCTCGCGACCGAAGCCGAAGCGCATCCTGAGGATCTTCTCCTCCCGGGGGGTCAGGGACTTCAGGGCGCTCTCGACCTTCTCGCGTCTCTCTCGCTCGATCATGCCTTGGAGCGGGGAACGGGAATCCCGGTCCACGAGGAACTCCAGAAGTCCCGGGCTTCCGTCTTCGGCCGAGAAGTCCTCGAACGCCTGCGGCTCGCGCACCACCCCGAGGATCGCCTCGACTTTCTCCACGGGCATGCCCACCGACTCCGCAATCGTGCTCGGATCGGACCGGCCGGACGATCGATCCCCGAAATCCCCCGCGGCGCGGAGGATCTTCTTCATCTTCTCGTTGACGTGGACCGGGACCCGGATCATGCGGGCCTTGTCGGCGATGCCCCGCTCGATCCCCTGCTTGATCCACCAGAAGGCGTACGTGGAGAACTTGTTTCCACGCTCCACGTCGAACTTCTCCACCGCCTTCATCAGCCCGATATTGCCCTCCTGGATCAGATCCATGAAGGAGATCCCGTGTCGGAGGTACTTCTTCGCCAGGAAGATCACGAGGCGGAGATTCCCGAGGATCAGGTCGTCCCGTGCTCGGTCGAGTCTGCGCTTCGCCGCGAAGATCTCGGACGCTTTTCTGGAAGACCCGGGATCCTGGTGCTCGCGGAGGTAGCGCAGCGCGCGTTCGCAGAACCGGTCGGCCCGCTCGATGGGCCATTCGGAAGGACGCCGTGGCCCCTGACGATCGCCGTCGAGCGCGAATTCGCGGCACGCGAGAGGCAACCGAACGGCGAACGACGCAACCGCCTCTCTGGCGTCGCGAAGCTCTCGCGCGAGCTCGGCCTCACGTTTCTCGTCCAACAGGGCGCGGGCACCCATTTCATGCAGGTACATCGGGAGAATCGCCGCGACGGACTCCTCCTCCCGATCCCAGGGCCGACGGCCCCGGGCGAGGGTCGTGGACGCATCGCCAATCCCCCGGTTCCCCCACGCCGGCCGCGAATCTGTCGCCATGGTCACGGTCTCGGCTCGCTTGGTGCGACGCATGGGTCCCTTCCTTCCGGGTCGGTTCGAAACGTCGATCCGGCACCCACGGGAGCAGGCAACAACGCACCGCCTCGTTCCTTCACGACGCCGTCCGGAGCCTGAACCGAGTCTGGCTCCTCGGACTCCGCCACCCCAACCACACGGGTTAACAGTTCTATGGCGCGAGCGGTTCCCGGTGGCCTTGACTTCGGTCAATCCGAGACGATTTGGGTGGATCGACTTTGCCCCTCCGCGGGCGCCGGACACTCTGGGCACCGAAGCCGGCGATCAAGATCGCCGATGCAGCCCCGGCGGCACCGGACCCGACGTGCTACGATTCCGACAGTCTGTGTTCCGAAATCGCGTAGTGGGCAACATCGAGGGATCCGTGATCGTGTTGACCGACACTGCCAGGAGGCGGATCCTCGAGGCTCGCGGCGCGACCGGACAGAGAAACCTCGGATTACGGATCGTTTTTCGCAGTTCCGGATCGCCCCGCGGCGAGTACGCGATGCATTTCGTCGTCCCGGGGAGCACACTTCCAGGAGATCGGGTCGTCGAGATCGACGGGATCCGGCTCCATCTGGACCCGGATAGCGCTCCGCACCTCGAGAATGCCACCCTCGACTATGTGGAAACCCCCGCTGGAGCCGGGTTCCGCCTGAACACGCCCCTGACCATGCGGCCGAAACTCCGCGACTCCTCCCTCGACGACGGGATTCGGAAGGCGAACGAAGATGGGATCTAGTTCACCTTCAGGATTCTCGGCGGTCCGGCCAACCGGGTCATCGTGCAGGAGAAGATCGGATTCCTGGCGCTCGAGCGCCGCGAATGGGCGGGAACTACCACGGGGGAGGCTCTCGTTCGGGCCGCCTGGGGTGATGTTTCGTTCGCGGGAGCAGGGCGTCGGAACCGCCTTCGGCCGATGGGGAAGCGGGACCTCACGAGATCGGCTTTCTACCTGAGCCGAAGAGTCGGCGGCTGCGAGAGGGCAAGCGACGAGCCAGCATGGATACCGCGGAATTCAAGAAGGTCATGGGGTCCTTCCCCACGGGCGTGGCGGTGATCACGACCTCGGTCGACGGGTGGCTCCACGGCATCACCGTGAACTCCGTCACCTCGGTATCGCTCGAACCCCTCCTGGTCCTGGTGTGTATCGAGACGACCGCCCGCGCGCACGATCAACTGGAGGCCGCTCGCCGTTTCGGGATCAGTTTCCTCCGCGATGACCAGGAGCCCCTGTCCAGAACGTTCGCGGCTCGTGGTCTCCCGGAGCTCGGCAGGCTCCGGGGCATGCCGTTCCGCTGGGGCTCGCATGGCACTGCCCTGCTTCACGGTTCCCTCGCGTCCCTCGAATGCGACCTGGTGGAACGTATCCCGGCCGGGGACCACAGCGTGTTCCTCGGAGCGGCGCTGGGTGGCGAGGCGGACATCGAAGGGCGGCCGCTGGTGTATTTCCGCGGACGCTACGGACGGCTGGCACCCTGAGCGCAGACCATGCGGGTCTACGACAGGAAAGTGAGGAGACGATGCTGCGAATCGGGGACAGTCGTCCATGACGCCCGAGGCGTCCCCCTGAAATGCTGAAAACGTCCCGTGGAAATGCACGTCGGTCCGCCGGCGTGCATTTCCCGCGGGAGCCGGGGGAGCGGGGGCAGAGCCCCCGTGTTTGCGTGCCAGCAACCGAAACTCGCACAATGCCCGTGGTTTGAACGAGTTGCGTGCTGGCGAGTTTCGGTTGCTGTCCCCGATTCGCTTCGATTCAGCTCCTCCTCCCTTTCCTGTCGTACACCCGGACGATGCCCGCGCCGGGACTGGAGCAACCCCCGGATGATAGAATCGATTGATTTGCCGTCTCGATGGGACGATCGCAATGACGAAGGCGCCGAGGATCCGGAGGGTCGGGTGACGGACGAGCCGAGAGATCTCCAGGCGGGTGAGGCGCCCAGGAGCCACGATTCGGTCGTCTCGGCGCGCGTGGTGATGGAGGCATGCGCCCCCGCGTTGTCGGATCAGGAGAAGGCGTACGCCGTCCTCCGGCAGAGCTTCTCGTGCTACAACTCGTTTCACGTCGTGAGCGTTCCCGACCTGCAGGATTCGGCGGAGTTCAATCGTCGGCGGGACCGGGTCCCGAACGAGGAATTCGCGGCATGGCTTCGGGATCTCACGGAAAAGCCGCTGAGCCTCTACAAGGTCGCGACCTCGTGCACGGCGGACGAGTTCAGCGACTGGCTCGGCCACGCGGAGGCCCTCGGGTGCCGGGACATCTTCGTGGTGGGAAGCGACGCCAGCGTGAAGCGAGGCCACGACGACTCGCTCACTCTGGGCGCCGCCTCGCGAATCGCCCGCGATCGCGGCTTCCGGTGCGGCGGAATCATCATTCCGACCCGTCGGACCCAGTTCGCGGCGCGTCCGGCCTCCGTGGACGAGACCGAGCGTCTGGTCGTAAAACTCCGGGAGCACGGACTGATCTTCTTCTCCACGCAGATCCTGTACGAAAGCGAATGGATGTGCTGTCTTCTCCTCGATCTGATCCGCAGCGTGGGCGCGCACGAGATCCCGAAGATCTTCCTCACGGTGTCTCCGTTCGTCTGCGTGGAAGACATCCTGTTCGCGAAGCGAATCCTCGGGGTCTACGTCCCTGCGGACGTGGAGCGAATGCTGCGCGGAGCGCGGAGCATGCGCGAGGCGTCGATCTCGTGCCTTCTCGGAGTGTGGGAGCGGATCTCGGCGTTCGCCCGAGAGATCGGCTTCCCCCAGGAGAAGCTGGGAGTGAACGTGGAGTACGTCGACTCGCGGAACCCTCGGGGCGTGGACGCCGCCTTCGAGCTCGCCGAAGAATTCGGCCGCCTTCTCCGCAAACACGCTTGACCGCCGAGGTGCCGTTCCCATGACCTCTTCGTCGTCGCGAGCCATCACCCGGGGAATTCGGGTCGAGGTTCAGTCACGTTACGAGCCCGAGAGGTCCACACCGGCGGAAGGCAGGTGGTTCTTCTCCTACCGTGTCCGAATCTCGAACGACGGACCCGAGCGTGTGCAACTCGTGAGCCGTCACTGGAGGATCTCCGACGCATCCGGTCACGTCGAGGAGGTGCGAGGACCCGGCGTGGTGGGCGAGCAACCGGTCCTCGCGCCAGGGGAGGCGTTCGAGTACAGGTCTTTCTGCCCCCTGCGGACGCCGTTCGGGTCCATGCGGGGGACCTATCGAATGGTGACCCCGGACGGGACCAGCTTCGACGCCGAGATTCCGCCCTTCGCGATGGTAGAGCCTCACTCCGTCAACTGATTCCCGCTCGTTGGGGGCTTCGTCCAGGGGCTTGACTCCGTCGCGGTCGTGACCTAGTGTCCCGACTCACGGATGCGTTGCGTACCTCGGCGATCCATCGGCGGGGCTGGCAAGGCGGGCCGACGACGGAAACCGGACGGATCTCCCGGAGGCCCAACTCGGCGCCAGTCGCCGACGGCCCCTCGACGTAGTCGACGGACTTCCGACGCAGGAGACTCGGAACGCAGGGCACACGCGAGCCGCGGGAGGGTTGCACGATGATGGGAACCTGCCTCGACTGCGAAGAGAACTTCGAGCTCGGCGATGAGGCGGAAATCGGCGACATCGTCGAGTGCCCGGCGTGCAAGACACGCCTGGAGGTCCTCGATCTGCACCCGGTCGTCCTGGATTACGCTCTGGAAGGCGACGGAATCGAGGATTTCGACGACGTCGAATGACGGGTTCGAGCGTTCGCGTCGGCAGCAGGCGCGCCCCTCGGAACGAACCGGTCGATGAGAAGATCCGATCGAGGACGGTGGCCGGTCGACCGTCGTCCCGAAGCGAACTCGCCCTCCCAGCCGTTCGGGATCCGGGAAGCCTGAGGGTGGCAGCGCGGATACTCCCTCAATCTACATCGAGCGCACGTTCGAGGTTCCTCGCCGTCAGGTCGGATGAACCGCCCGCCCCTCCCGGTCCGACACAACGGCTCACCGCGGTCCCCGGATTGGCGCACCACCCCTCCCGGCGGCCGCTCGGATTCCGTGCACGCAGCTGCTCGGTGTTCTCGTCGTTCCGCCAGGTGCGCGTCACCGAGCGCCGCGAATCATGCAGGAGAAGACCTGGCCACTGCCCGCGCTGAGTAGCCGAGGAAGCGGAGGCTGAGGCAAGAGGCCGTTGCGCTGCCCCGCCCCATCGCGGCATTGTCCCGGCACCAAACCGACCGTATTCGTCAGGTTTCCGGCTTCTCCTCCCGGCGGCGTTGGGTGTACAAGTGGCCCAGTTCCTCAGCCAGAGAGGGTAGCCTGCGACGAGATCTCCCAGCAGGGGGGAGAAGTGGCGGAGGTCGTCCGCTGACGACATGGCGGTTGGTACGGCCACCTGTGCGGTCTGCCGTTCGGCAACTTTGAGCTCAATCCGGGGAAGGCTTCTTCCTCCGCGCGACGCGGCCTCCAACGTGGACGCTCGGTCGCCCGCGAATCGCCGGGCGATGCAGGCGACGAGTCGGCCGTTGCGCAGTTCGTCGTTCCGGCTCATCAAATCCGGCCAGGCACGGTGCGTGGCACGAAGCGCCACGGAGACGCGGCCTCGATCACGGTCGCGGTGTCTCGAATGTCGCAGAAGATCGCACGGTTCGAGAGAAACGACGAGGATGGACGGTCCCCTGCGTCGGCTGGAGCCGGTCGAGGCGCGAGGTGGCGTGGGGCGAATCCGTGAGCGTTGTCATGTCGAGTCCGCCGTCTCGTCGACGCGGCGAGCCCAGCCGGTCGGAAGATCTACGAGGCCTTGCGAAAAGCGACCTGGGGGGTCGTGATTCGCCGCGAAGACCCGTTGACGCTTACGCTCCAGCGGTAGTAAAACGGTGCCAAGTGGGGCTTCACATGACGACCGTCCGGTCTACGGTCCCACGCGGGACGCCAAGGCGGCCCCGGGAAGATGCGGAACGAGTTGCCCCGCCGAGCTGGTCGGCGTGCGGCAGGACGCTCCGACGGGTTGAGCCGACCGCACCAAGGCTCGCAAACTCACATCGAGCACCAATCAGGCACCAACACCCCTGGCGCAATCGACTGCGCAGGTGAGGGCAGGACCATGAACAGCCGGAGAAGCCGCAACCCGTCGGTCGCCGCGATTCGATCCGAGAAACCCGTCGCGGACCACTTCCTCGCCGTCACCGCAGCCCTCGCGTTCGTCGCCTTGGCTGTGCCTCTCGCCCACGCTCGCGATCTGACCTTCGAGGAGCGCGTCAAGGCCCAGGAGGCGATCGAGCGGGTCTACTACTCGCACCAGATCCGCGCGACGAGGTCCTTCGAAGAAGCGGTACCTCGGGAGGTCCTCGAGCGAAAGGTCCGGACCTATCTGAAGCAGACGGTCGCCCTCGAGAAGTACTGGAAGACGCGTGTCACGGCGGAGATGCTCGAACGGGAAGCCGAGCGGCAGGCGCGCCAGACCCGGATGCCGGAGCGTCTGCGCGAGCTGTACGCGGCGCTCGGGAACGACCTGTTCCTCGTGCAGGAGTGCTTGGCGCGACCCGTGCTGGTCGATCGCCTGGTGCGGAACTTCTTCGCGTACGATCCGGTCCTTCATGCGGACGCTCGAAACCGGGCGGAGCGGCTGCACCGTGAGCTCACGACGGGGAAGCTGAGCCCGCTTGCCGAACTCGCCGAGCGGCACGTCGTCGAGATCACGCGGCGCGAGGAGGCCGCGGCCGAGTTGCCGCCGCTGTCTCGGTCGACGCGCAGGGATCTCCTCGAAGAAGAGCGGAGGATCGTCCTGTCGCCCGAGCAGTTCGCGAGGGGTCGGTCCTCTTTCCCGGAGGCCGCGGGGAAGATCGGGGCTCTGACAGAGGAACGCGAGGCTTTCGTCGTCCGGGTCATGCTCCGGGAAGAGCCGGACGCGATGCAGGGCGCCGTCTATTCCGTGAGCAAGGGAAGCTGGGACGACTGGTGGGCGGAGGCCGCGGCCGGTCTAAGGACGGAGACGGTCGCAGCGGTTGCCCAGACTCGGGGGGGACTTCCTGTCGCGGCGGGACGGGCCAGCGCCGATCCCGAGCGTGGGTTCTCTCGTGTGACGACCGGCATCGCCGCGCAGGCAGGTGCGGAGGCCCTGTGCGAGCCCGACGACACTTGGAACAACGGGAGTCTCGACGCCGCGCCGGATTTCCGGTACCTGCACACGGCAGTCTGGACGGGAAGCGTGATGGTCGTCTGGGGCGGCACCGGCGGCCCCGTCAACACCGGCTGGCGGTACGATCCGGCCACCGACACCTGGGCGGCGACGTCGACCGTGGGGGCTCCCTCCGGGCGTGCTTTCCACACGGCGGTCTGGACGGGACGCGTGATGGTGATCTGGGGTGGCGCGGGCGAAGGCATTCTGAACACCAGCGGGCAGTACGATCCGACGACGGACACCTGGACGTCGACTTCGATCGCCGGGGCTCCGGCTGCGCGTTATCGCCACACGGCTGTCTGGACAGGACGTGTCATGGTGGTCTGGGGGGGCGAGGATGGCGGCAGCCGCCTCGACACTGGCGGCCAGTACGATCCGGCCACGGACACCTGGACGTCCACATCGAGCGTGGGGGCGCCGTCGGGGCGTTCGTACCACACGGCGGTCTGGACCGGAAGTGTCATGGTGGTCTGGGGGGGCGAGGACAACGGCGGCCGCCTCGACACCGGCGGCAGGTACGATCCGGTTGCGGACGCCTGGACATCGACGTCGAGCGTCGGGGCTCCGGCCGGGCGTGGCTACCACACGGCGGTCTGGACGGGACGCGTGATGGTCGTCTGGGGCGGCGTGAGCAGCGTCTATCTCAACACCGGCGGGCGGTACGATCCGACCACGGACACCTGGACATCGACCTCGAGCGTGGGGGCTCCGGCCGGGCGTTATCACCACACGGCAGTCTGGACGGGAAGCGTGATGGTGGTCTGGGGCGGCAGCGGCGACGTCTATTTCAGCACCGGCGGGCGGTACGATCCGGTTGCGAACACCTGGACTTCGACGTCGAGCATGGGGGCTCCGTCCGGGCGTTCCCTCCACACGGCGATCTGGACGGGAAGCGTGATGGTCGTCTGGGGCGGCTTGGGCAACTTCGTCGCCGACACCGGCTGGCGGTACGATCCGACCACGGACAGCTGGACGGCCACCTCGACCGTGGGGGGGCCGTCCGCGCGTGCTTACCACACGGCGGTCTGGACGGGAAGCGTGATGGTCCTCTGGGGAGGCTACGGCGATGTGGGCGACCTGAACACCGGCGGGCGGTACGATCCGGCAACCGACAGCTGGACGCCTACGTCGCGCGTGGGAGCTCCGGCCGGACGCGGAAACCACACGGCGGTCTGGACGGGAAGCGTGATGGTCGTCTGGGGAGGCGGCGTCTACCTCAACACCGGCGGAAGGTACGATCCGGTTGCGGACACATGGGCGTCGACGTCGAGCGTTGGGGCTCCGTCGGCGCGGACGTACCACACCGCGATCTGGACAGGAAACGTGATGGTGGTCTGGGGCGGCTACGACGATGCCAGCGCCCTCGCCACCGGCGGCCGCTACGATCCGGTAGCGGATACCTGGACGCCGACCTCGAGCGTGGGGGCGCCGGCCGGGCGTTGTTTTCACACGGCGATCTGGACGGGAAGCGCGATGTTGGTCTGGGGCGGCGTGGGCCTCGTCGCTTTCGACACCGGCGGGCAGTACGATCCGGTGGCGGACACCTGGACTCCGATGTCGATCGTGGGGGCTCCGGCTGAGCGTTATCGCCACGAGGCGATCTGGACCGGAAGCGCGATGGTCGTCTGGGGCGGAACCAACCTCGACTGGCAGTACCTCGACACGGGTGGGCGATACGATCCGGCGACGGACACATGGACGACGACTTCGATCGTGGGGGCCCCGACCGGGCGTATCGGACACACGACGGTCTGGACGGGACGCGTGATGGTGGTCTGGGGCGGCGACGGTGGCGCCTACCTCAACACCGGCGGACGGTACGATCCGTCCACGGACAGCTGGATGGCGACGTCAACGGTGGAGGCTCCGTCCTGGCGTTCCGGACACACCGCGGTCTGGACGGGAAGCGTGATGGTCGTCTGGGGCGGCAACACCTACCTCAACACCGGCGGACGGTACGTTCTCGGCGCCTCCGAGGACGACGACCTCGACGGCTACAGCGAGTGTGACGGCGACTGCAACGACGCGAACGGAGCCATCCATCCCGGAGCGATGGAGGCATGCAACGACGTGGACGACGATTGCAGCAGCACCACGCCCGACGGGTCCGGCGAGGCGTGGTACGAACAGCCCTGCGACGGGCCCGATTCCGACCTCTGCCCGGAAGGACAGTACGAGTGCGTCGGGCGCGCGCAGGCGTGCACCGACACGACGGGAGACACCATCGAGATCTGCGACGCGCTCGACAACGACTGCGACGGCGCGGCCGACGAAGGCAATCCCGGCGGAGGGGTCGATTGCGACACGAATCAGCAGGGCGTGTGCGCCTATGGCACGTTGACCTGCACGAGCGGCTGGCTCGTCTGCGATCCGAACGAGCAACCATCGGCCGAAACGTGCGACGGCCTCGACAACGACTGCGACGGACCCGCGGACGAGGGCGTTTCGGCGCCCCCCGGGCGGCCGGTGCTGGAGGTGAGCGCGCCGGTGCCCGGGAACGCCGCAGCGACGCTGAGCTGGGGGACCGTGCCGGCAGCGACCGGCTACGACGTGGTGCGGGGGAGCCTCTTCGAGCTACAGGCTGGCGGAGGTAACTTCACCCTCGCGACGCAGAGCTGCCTTGTGAACGATCAGCCGGAGACGGCGCTGCTCGATCCGGATGTTCCGATCCCGGGAGGAGCCTGGTACTTGATCCGCCCGGCGAACTGCGGCGGGGCCGGGACCTACGACGACGGCTCTGCGTCGCAGGTCGGGGAGCGCGACGCGGAGATTTCCTCGTCCGCAGCGGCGTGCCCGTGAGGCTGCGCGACGAGGTCGTCGGGATGCTCGCTGAAGAGTTTGGGCACGATATGGGCATGATTCCGCCGTTGGAGGCACACGACACCGATTCGGGTGCCGCATCGTGCTTGATCTGCCTTGCGTGTTTGGTAGCGGGGGCAGGATTTGAACCTGCGACCTTTGGGTTATGAGTCGGCTCCAGTGTGTCCGCGAGTGCCGCCAGTGTCAACGAATCATTGGAACCCTGGGCTTTCGATACAGCGAAGACGGCACGCCGATGCTTCGATGGACACCCCGTAAACCATACTCAAGCCATAGCGCGAAGCGGATCAACCAGCGCAGACGACACGGGTGGGACCACGGCGCGCAGCGCGCGCCCGCGCTTCCCCCGGGGTGTTTTCCGTTGGGATGGGGGCGGTGACTCAGCGGGAGGCCAAATGTGCCTGAGGCCCGTCGTGGCAGGCCCAACGAATCGCGCAATGTCCCGCCTTTCGGCGCGGTTAACTTGATCCCCGACCTGCGGAAACGAAATCCCGCCGACCCGGAAGCTCACGGAGTGGCGGCGGCTCTGCTGCACGTCGAGGCTGTTAACCGGCGGGTCGGCGGTTCGAACCCTGGGTGGGAAGGCAGACCTACCGAAATCCGAAAACGGGGGTTTGGTTAACTCTCGGACGCGGTTTCTGCGGAACGGGAGCGACACGGCGCCGTCTTCTCTCCGGTTCCGATTGCGCGTGGGCTCTCCAACTCGTGGTCGGACCCGACCGACCGGCTTTCACGCTCAGAGAGCCGCCACCGGTTCTCGGGCTCTCCGAGCGGGTCCGGTCGGATGAGCGAGGCGGACGGTACAATGCGCCGCGGGTCGCCGGAACAGAATGGGGTGTCTTCGAAGCGGAGGTCCAAGGATGGCAGTCTACAAGTATGTGTCGCCCGAGCGCATCGATGTGCTCCAGAACTGCCGCGTCAGGTACACCCAACCGCGCTACCTCAACGATCCGTTCGAGTTGCGGCCGCACTTTTCCGACCTCATGGGAAGGGAAGAACTAAGGGCGGTACTAGCTGACCGGGTAAACGCGTGGATGCGTTTCTCTGAGGACGAGGCGCGCGCTTTCCCTGACGACAGCCTCCTCGACGAGTTTCAGCTGCACACGAGGAGGGCGGCCATCGATTTGGCGAACAACTTCCTGAGTTGGCTTGACTCCAAGATCGGAATACTCTCGCTCAGCCGGGTGCACGACAGTATTCTCATGTGGTCTCATTATACGAAGGGTCACAGAGGTTTCGTCCTTGAGTTTGACGACACGCACGCCTGGTTTCATGAGCAGCATCCGGCCAACCCCTTGTTCTGTAAGCTACTCGACGTCACTTATTCCCCCTCGCGGCCCGACATGACAGCGGACAAACTGGACCAACTGAGCCTTTTTAGGGTCAAGAGCACGCTCTGGCAATACGAGGCTGAGGCCAGGATTGTCCGTCCCCTCGACGAGGCGGTCGACGTACGCGAGATGAACAACGGCGAGAAGATCCATTTGTACGACTTCCCTCCCGAGTCCCTCACGGGAATCTGGTGTGGGCCTCTCATGGCCCGGCAGGCACGACGTGAGGTAGCCGCCGCGGTTCAGAAGTGTGGCCGGTACGGAGACGTCGTGATACGGCGCTTGATGGTCGACGAGAAAGAATTCCGCCTCGTCGATGCCGACCTCGACATATAGGTACTGTCGATCTCGATCCAGTCGTCCGCAGTAGTTCGTGGATTGCGGCGGCTCGAATCGGTTCGCTACGGACACGGATTCGCGTTCGGCCTCTCCACCCCGCTTCTATCCTGCCCCAGGCTCCCCTCGACTCCACCTGCTACCCCGGTGACCAGCGAGAACACGGTCTTCCCCACCGGCGGGTTGTCGAAGTCCTCTACCCACGGCGCCGTCGCCCGCGGATAGCCCGAATGAGCTTCGTTTCCGCTCCTCCCCCCGCGTAGCTGCGTCCGGTAACCGGTCTTCCGTCAACTCGAGGGACTCGGGTCGGGCCGCCGCGCGGCCCCCACCACCCCCCCCCGCGACCGAAGTCTACCGCCGATTTCGGCCCGGAAGACGCGCTCTTCCACTGCCAGCAGGCGATCGAGAAGGCACTGAAGGCGCTACTGGTCTGGCACGACAAGCCGTTTCGCAAGACCCATAGCCTCGAAGAAATCGGATGAATCTGCAGTGCGATCGACAATTCCCTCGATGACCTCGTCGACGAAGCGGTTCCGCACACCGAATACGCTTGGGCGTTTCGATATCCAGGCGCCCCGCCTACGCCGGAGCGCCGAGAGACGGAGGACGCCCTGGGTGTCGCGAACCGTTTGGGCCGGGCGGTCGTCGAGCGGTTGCCGGAGATCGCGGTCCCTCCAGAGATCCGAAGCGATTCCCGGTGAGCATCGAGTGCCACCGGACGCGGTGGGCCAGAATGGTCGGCCCCGCATCGTTATACTGCGCCCGTGTTCGCCACTGTGGAGCTTACCTTCGAGGGCATCCGCCTCATCGACCAGCGCCAGCTGCCGGCGGTCGAGACGTACCTGACCTGCGCGACCCCCGAGCAGGTCGCCGATGCGATCCGCGAGATGGTCGTGCGCGGCGCCCCGGCGATCGGCATCACCGCGGCGTTCGGGATCGCACTGGGAGCGACCCAGGCGGCGACGCTCGACCCCGAGGACTTCGACCGGCGCCTCGACGCGGTCGTCGTGCGGATCGCCGCCTCGCGCCCCACCGCGGTGAATCTCTTCTGGGCGGCGGCCCGGATGGCGGGAGCGGCCCGGGCCGCCCGGGTGGGGCGGCTGAAGCCCACGCGTTCTCCGGCGCGTGATCCGAGCAAGGATGATGAATCAGCGTCATGCCCTTTCCGTGCCCGGCCTATCGCCCCGTGATCCGCCGGGAGGGCGGGACGTCCGGACGCGCTACAATGGCCACGTTCCGAAGCCTCCTCGAAGGAGCCAGCAGGCGTGACCCGGCAACAGAAGATCTTCGACTTCCCCATCAGTCATCGTCGGGAGACATCCCCTCCCCCGGAGGGAGCCCTTCACCACGTGGCCGGACTCTTCGCCGGGATCGGCGGTATCGAGAAGGGGCTGCACGCCGCCGGTCACCAAACGCTTCTGCTCTGCGAGAACGAGCCCGCCGCCGGCAGAGTGTTGGAGCAGAGATTCCCCGGCATCCCGCTGCATCCCGACGTCACGACGCTCGAGGGCCTGCCGGCCGGCGTCACCCTGCTCGCCGCGGGATTCCCGTGCCAGGACCTCAGCCAGGCGGGGAAGACCGTGGGGATCATGGGGCACCGCTCCGGGCTCGTCGCCGAGGTCTTCCGTCTCGTGCAGGCGCATCGCACGCCGTGGTTGCTCTTGGAAAACGTCCCGTTCATGCTCCAGCTCGGGCGTGGACGGGCGATGGACGTCATCGTCTCGGCGCTCGAGGAGCTGGAGTACCGCTGGGCCTACCGGGTCGTCGATTCCCGCGCGTTCGGGCTTCCGCAACGGAGGCGACGGGTGTACCTCGTCGCCAGCCTCGAGGGCGATCCGCGGACGGTGCTCTTCGCCGACGAAGCAGGAACCAACGGCGAAGACGGCGACCGATCGCTGCGGTCCGGGGTCGCGTGCGGCTTCTACTGGACCGAGGGAATTCGTGGGCTTGGATGGGCCGCGGATGCGGTCCCGACCCTCAAGGGGGGCTCGACGATCGGGATCCCCTCGGCGCCGGCGATTCTCCTTCCGACCGGCGAGGTGATCACTCCCGACATCCGGGATGCGGAGCGGATGCAGGGGTTCTCCGCGGATTGGACGAAGCCGGCGGAAGAGGTCGCCAAGCGTGGAGCCGGTCACGGCCACCTGTCCGCGACGCCGCCTATCGCTGCCTGACCCGGGCGCTCGGAACTCCATGTACGAGCCGAGCCGCATCGTCCGATCCCTCAGCCGGGCGGCGATCAGAGATCATCGCGGGAACGTCTGGCAGTATCACCCTCGGAGCGATCTCCATTCGAGAATCGCTTGCTGGGGCATGCTCTTCGATCTGCTCCGGGAGTGCCCAACGCTCACTCATCAGATCGCACGCGGCGCCGTCGGATTCGCGGTTAACCATGAGATGAGGAACTTGCGAACGGGCCGGAAGAAGAACCTCGACATCGTCGTCTGCACCCCGAATTCGAATGTGCTGGTTTCGCGCCCCGCCTTCGCGGCTCTCGTCGATACCTACGGGATCGCGCTTACCGGCCCCGAGAAGGCCGAGCTGAGGCAACTCCCCGAGTTGCGACAGGTCCCCGTCGGGTCGGTTCATCTGGCCCTCGAGGCCAAGGCCTGCATGACCGCGCACATCAAGGCTCTGCCGCGCTTGTACGACGAGCTGAACTCGAGCCATGCCGCGATCCACGGTTCGGCGGACCATGCGATTGCTGCGGGGTTCGCGATGGTCAACCTCGCCGACACGTTCGTGAGCCCCGGCAAGAACACGACGAAGTCCGAGCGAGGTCGGCGCGACGTTTCCGTCCACGCGCAACCGCGGGACACGGAGCGCACGATCGAGAAGATCAGGGAGGTCCCGCGACGGACTCAGACGAACACCGAAGGATTCGACGCTCTCGGGATCGTCGTCGTTCGCCTCGCGAACGACGGCTCGCCGGTGGAACTCGTCACGGCGCCCCCGGCCCCGAAGCCCTCCGAACCGTGGCACTACGATCAGATGATCCGTCGCATGGCCTCGCTTTATGCCTCGAAGTTCGCGAACGTCTGAGCGTCCATCGCGACCGTTCCGGAACGTCGAGAGACGGCTTTCGCCCCACCGCATTCCGGTCACTACGGAGTTCGATTCCGATCGGATGCGGAAGATCCGCCGTCACGGCACGGCGGCCGAAGTTGCGGTTCGGAAGGCCGCTTGGACCGCGGGAGTGCGGCTGGCCTTCCGCAGAATCTCGATCCACTGCTTCTCCGTGAGCCGCACCTTGGCCGTGGGCCTCTTCGCCATCGCGTTCTCCTCCCTCGCGGCTACGCGGCACCGGAAGATCCGGCGCGGGCCTATTCGTAGCGCGCGCGAGGAGCGAAAGGAAGGACGCCGTTCTGTGACCGCTTACGGCGATGCCCGGGATGCCGCGCTTGATGCGCCTCGGCGCCGGAACGTCGCTCGGGCGGAGTTCGCAAGCATGTCCAGTAGGAGGAGACCGGTGCGGGGCGAGGAGCGTCGCCGCCGCGGAGGTCTGTCCACCAGCGAGAAAAGATTGGTTGTTTTGCTGGACGGAGATCGGGGCGAAGTACGTCGGGATCTTCCAGAGCCTGCTCGTGACGTGTCGGCTGCAGGGCGTCGATCCGTACACCTACCTGGTGGACGTGCTCCAGCGCGTGGAAAGCCATCCGGCCAGCGAAATCGCAAACCTGACGCGCGACTCTGGAAACAACGCTTCGCCGCCGACCCTCTCCGGTTCGTGATCGACCGCCCCGGCAAGAACGCCGTTACTTGACCGGTTACGCCGGAAGTGCGCACCGAAAAGTTATTCGGAACCGCCATCGACCTCGGCCCCGTCGCCCCTCCCTTCCTGCGCCACACTCGGTTCGCCATGCGGGAGACCAGCCGCCAATCCCGCCGTGATCAATGTCGCTGCCTCGGACCGCAGCTCGCACAGCCGTCGCAGCAGCGCCGTGAGCGTTTCGTCGCCACGCGTCATTCCGAAAAGCGTCTCCGCCATCGATTTCGGCCCTTGTGTCTGCTGCGACTCTCCGCATGCCAGCGACACGAAAGAACACGCCGCCATCTGATCGCGACCAACTCCGAGCCAGGCTTTGCGCCCCAGATCCGACAGGGCGGCACCAAGCGCCTGCCACGCGCGAATGCCCGAATTTGTCGATCGTTCACAGGCAGCTCCGTTCGCGACTCGAATACGGATAGGTGATGATTCACGTGGTTGACATATCGCTTGGCAGCTCGAGGCTGCCTCAGCGAGCGGTACGTGCGAGAATGGTAACGATCTCTGAACCGACTTCGCTCAGCAATTCGCCGAGAAGCTCGGAGACGTGTTGCCGCATCGCCCGCTCCGTCACGACTGGTAGATCGACACGAAGGACCGCACGCGCTTCCAACTCTTTCATCGCCTCTTCTTCATCGCGACCTCGTCCCGCGATTCCTGCCAGATCTGCTCCTAGCACAAAGCAATAGCCAGGCGTTTCGAGCACAGGCGCCAAATCCTCGACCAGACCGGGCAGCCGCACCCGCGGGCATCGATCAAGATCGTCGAGGAGGACGACGACGCATCCCCCATCGATCTGGGCAGCCGGGCTCGACGACAAGTGCCTCAGGAGAGTGTTCCGCTTGCGCGACAGCAGCACCCCGAATTCACGAGCGCTCCACGGATGAAGAGGCCCGGAAGTGTCGGCCGCATTCGGGACTCCTGTCAGGGCACCGGCACCCGCAGCTATCTTGGCGTCGATAGCTCCGATGGCTTCGACCTGGCCACCCTTGAGTTGGGCATCAAGAGCCGCGACGAGAGCGATCTGAAGTTCGGCTCGTGTCGAACACTGCCAAGCGTCAACGCTCACAACCCGAACCTGACGAAAGCCGCGCTCCCTGAGCAAGAAGCGGTTGCTGCCCTCCGTTTCGAGAATCTCTCGTAAGCGTCGGAGACAGGTTGACTTGCCCCTTCCGGGTTCTGCGTTGAGAAGAAGGAGAAAGGGGATCGCGTGGTCGCGACGAAGACAGAGTGAGGCGATATGCCGGACGAGGTCGCCGTCTCCAAACGCCAACTCCGCGCTCACGGCGTCCGCGTCCGTAAGCAAGGAAGGCAGCATTGACGCCGCGGTATCTCTCTCTCGCTGCTTGAGAAAGTAGTGCGCATGGTAATTGCGGAGGATCTGGTGACCACGGCTGATAGCGGGTTCATAGTAACGGCGAACCACCTCTGACCACCGATGGTCCTTCTCCACGAGTCGCAGCGCGTTTATGGCGATGCGCGCGCGGGCCTTGTCGTCGAGGGCGAGGGCGCGGTTCATCGCCTCGATGAACCGATCGGCTGCCTTCTCCTCTATCGCGCTTCGTGCAGCCTCCCGGGGAGGCGGTGGCCTTCGAAAGAAGCCGAACCAACGTCGACGGTCTGCCAGACGCTGCTGTTTCGGTAGACCGTAGGGACCGGTGTCGTCTCGAAGGGCGGAGCGGTACGCGTCGTAATCGTAACTGCGGATGCAAATGACCGTCTGCCCCGCCGATGCTTTGTCTTCGGACGTGAACCGATCCGGATCCACAGCGGTTGCCCTAATACCTCCCACAGCATTGACAATTGGAATGCACAGCATCTGCATCGCCTCGAGGTTCGACAATCCGAACGGTTCGAAGTTGCTGGGCATCATCAGGAAGTCTCCACCGGCGAAGACGTTCGCCACAAGTTCTCGCGACGCGCCGCTCGTCTCATTGAAGTAAACGCGGTCCTGATAGCGCGCCTTCAAGCGGCGAAGCACCTGGCGATCGGGTTCCAGAAGGTCGTTCGGCCAGCCGAGGAAGGCGAACTGCATCCTTGAGTCTCTGGACATCAGGTCGGGTGCAGTCTGAAGGACGATGCGGAAGCCTTTCTGCCGCGGCTCGTACCGCCCAGCCCAGACAAAAAGGATTGTTTCTCCTCCACCCTGCTTCAAGCCAAGGAGTTTCTGAGCCCGCGCTCGATTGGTCTTCTTGAAGTGGACGACCGCTTCGGACGTCAGCTGTTGTCGATCTGAAGACGGCAGCGGCGCGTAATCCGTACTCGTTTCTCCTCCGTGCTCGGTTCGAAAGGGATCAAGGAGTGGGTCCACGCCGTGATGAAGGTCCCAGAGCGCCTTCTCCTCCAACTTTCTCGCCAGAGTGCCCCAGAGAATCCCTCCCCGCCTTTCCAGCTCCGGATGGAAGTGGTTACTGACGAACACAACGTTGGAGAAGTGTACTCCTTCTTCTTGGGGCGAGAACTCCGTGCCGTCTTCCTCGGTCGTGTCACTCTCCCGAGGCTTTCGGTAGCCCGGGGGATGCCCCAGAAGGGCTCCAGCCATCGCACGGGTGCAGCGCGCCTCGAAAAAGTTATGGATCGTATATACCTTGTTCGTCACGTGAAAGAAGGCAGGGTGTTTCGCGTGTAACGCGGAGAGAACGCCTCCGGTAAGCCAGTCGTTGACCATAACCACAACCGACGATTCCTCGAAGCCTGCGGGGCGAGGTCGTTGCAACCAACGAACCGAGAAATCGGCTGCGGCTTGGTTGAACGCCAGAAGGGCGTGCAAGGAAGTCGGCGCTTGCTTGCAGTATCCCAGTGGACGATTCATGTCTTTGAGTTGAATTGGTGCCCCCGGCAGACCGCCACCTGAGGCGCTGTTGCCTTCTGTGAACGCATCGAAGTAGGCGGACCGCAACGCGATAATCTCGGTACCGTTGTGACCAGATCGCGTTCCCCAGACTTCCACGTCAAGCGTGTCGTCGGAGGAAGGGTCCCGAAGCACAACGACCGGTTCGCCCTTGCGCTCGAAGTCCTTGTTCATCGACGCGCAGTAGGGAACTACCAGCGTGATGTGGTACTTGTACGTCCGGTTCAGCGCCTCAGTGGCCTGAGAAACGGCGGGGCCGAGGCCCCCGCGAATGTGCCATGGCGGAATCTCGGTGGTGATGTTGACGCCGACCCACTTATCCGTTCCGGCCACTTTCCCCGCCTTTATCATGTGGCGTATCTCCGGTGATTACGACACCGACTCTACGCTCCTGATCGTAGCCGAGGCGCAGCCCTGGAAGAACCACGCGGAACCCACGATCGTCGTTGCGCCGAGCCGGATGAATGTGCCGAATCGAGACACCCTGTGCCGTCCAAAGGGCAATCGCTTGCTTCTCCGAATCGTCGCCTCCTCCGTCTCGTTGGCACCACTCCCAGAAGCTGCCATCCTGGCCGAAGAAGCCAAGGCTGTCCGGTCGAGCCGGAGCTTCCGCGATTGGAAGGGTGGTCGCTCTCTCGATCCTACTGGGCAGTTCAGGGCCAAGGAACGCTGTCCGCCATTCCGCCACGGTGGGCGGGCGCGCCCCGGCGGCCCACCGGAACTGCGTCTCAAGCCAAGAGCAGAATCGGATCGCTTCGAACCAGGAGACGTTGACCGCCGGGCGATCGGGGGCAGCAGACGGCAGTCGGAGCGGGGCGTGGGACGGCGCTCGAACCGGCCAAACTGCTCGTTCGTGATGGGGATTACGCTCATAATGACTGAGTTCTGGGATTCGGCATGCGGCGTCGGCGGCAACGGTGCCCACGGACAAGTACCAAGAGCGGATGGGTTTTCGCCGAAGAGACGTTCGAGCGAGGACGCGTCGTTGCCCCTACCGCCTACCGCGCCATGCAGACGGACCTTCACGGCCTCTACGATCAAGGGCACCGAGGCCTGATCCTCGGGGTCGATAAACTGAAAGCTATGCAGGCGAATGTCCCAGCGGAACTTCTCGTGGTTACGCTTCGCGATCAGAGGAATGACGGCGTACGTCCCAACGTTGCTGGTCCCCGAGATTTTCTTCGAATGGTCGTGTAGCGACAGCGCGTACTCGAGCTCGCGTTCTTGGTACGGTGTGAGTCCGGTGTCTTCTACCCAAACGAGGCAGGCTCGGGCGGCCCGCAGTTGGTTCTCGATCCAGTGAGTCCAGGGGAGCCCCGGAAGGAGATCGAGGTCACCAGCCATGGCAACCACGACTTTTTCCTTGCGGAGGCTGTCAGCGAAAGTCTGGACCGTCCCTTTGCATTGGGACGGGTAGCTCAAGAAGACGCTTGGGATGTCGTCCGTCATGTCAAGACCCACTCGGCCCGAAATCCAACGAAGCTGAGGAGACTCTTGGGCGGGTCGTCCAAGCCGAAAAGCCGGCACGGACGCTCCGAGGCCTCCCAGAGCGGCGTCTCGATTCTCCTATGGTCATCGTGGTCCTGCTCTTGACGAGAAGCAGTTAGCATCGTGAACCGACGACCAAAGCCGCGAGTACGAATCCGAGTATCTCACCGCGCTATCGGGCCAAATCACGACGCCGAGCTATCGATATCCGCCATTCGCGTCGGCTTATCGCAGGTTCCTTCACCTCGCGTGTACTGCTACGCACAGGGTTCTCTAGCTGTGATGCCGACGCAACATTCGAATACAGGCATTCCGCAAACACTTCCCTCCTTCACGCCAAACCTCCGACGCTCATTCTCCCTCCGGCGCCCGCGGGATTTCAAGCTGTTTGGGTCGCAACCCACAACTTTGCGTCATGCCGGCGAAGTCAACGCAGCTGTGAGAGACGACAATTCCACTTCCCATCGACAACTGAACCGTGCCGCAGCGGTTACCCTACCTTCGGTGCTTCGTTATACCCTCCGCTCATACTCGCCGACATCGTTCCGTCTGCCGTCCGACGTCGAATGATGTAGTCGGTCCGTCAAAGCGGAACCCACCCTCGCCGCCACCTTTCGCTTACGCCCGGAGTTGCGCTACTTTGTCGTGTCCGCGACGGCACCACCGCTCCCACGACCGTGGCCTTTCCGTGGCGAACGGCATTCGGGTTCGGGAGGTGTCCGGCCGCCGCCGTTCGGCACCTGGAGCTTCCCATGAGTGTTCCCCATCCGGCCGGTCCCGAGGGCCTGACCGTCCTGCGCGAGATTCCGCGGGGATGCGAGGAAGTCCTTTCGGGTGATGCTCTGGCGTTTGTCGCCGACCTGACGCGGACCTTCCGGCCCCGGGTCGATGCGCTGCTCGAGCGTCGCCGCGACATGCGCCGGCGCTGGGACGGCGGAGAGCTCCCGTCCTTCCTCGAGGAGACACGGGCGATCCGCGAGGGCGCGTGGACCGTCGCGACTCCGCCGGCGGATCTTCGGGACCGGCGGGTCGAGATCACCGGTCCGGTCGACCGGAAGATGGTCGTCAACGCCCTCAACTCGGGAGCGTCGGTCTTCATCGCCGACTTCGAGGACGCCAACTCGCCGACCTGGGCCAACGTCGTTCTGGGACAACTGAACCTGCGCGACGCGGTGCGCGGGACGATCGCCTTCGACGACCCGGCGACCGGCAAGGGTTACCGTCTCGCCGAGCGCACCGCGGTGCTGCTGGCCCGCCCCCGCGGCTGGCACCTTCAGGAAAAACACGTCGAGGTCGACGGCCGCCCGATCCCCGCGGGGCTGTTCGACTTCGGCCTCTACTTCTTCCACAACGCGCGCGCTTTGCTGGTCAAGGGATCCGGTCCGTACTTCTACCTGCCGAAGCTCCAGGGTGCGGATAGGTTCTTTCTTCGTCGGTTCTCCGCGTTCTGCAGAGAAGATTGTGGCATGGTCACGTGGCATCGACGTAGGAATTCGGGAAGTCCCGGTGTCTGAGCGTGAGTGCCGCCGCCATGACGCGGTGGCCGAGGGCCGTGACGCGCCAGCGACGAGACCGGGGGATCTTCGCGACAAGTCCGTAAACATGGAGCCGATGGAGGAGTCGGCTGACCTGTGCGCCGCGACTCTTGGGATTTTCGGCGAGGCGAAGGACGGTCGAGACGAGCTTGCTTCGCCACTGCGACAGCTGCCCGGCTCCCCCGATCTCGTCAACCTGCGCCGTCGACTCGCCGTGTTCGTTCACGGTTGTTTCTGGCACGGTCATCGCGGCTGCGCGCGTGCGACGGTGCCCAAGCGGAATCGGAGCTTCTGGGCGGCCAAGTTCCAACGCAATCGGGTCCGGGATCGCGAGGCTGTGCGCGCGCTCCGGCGACTGGGCTTTCGTGTGATGACGATCTGGGAGTGCGAGGCCGAGGATCCCCGCGGATAGCCCGAATGAGCTTCGTTTCCGCTCCTCCCCCCGCGTAGCTGCGTCCGGTAACCGGTCTTCCGTCAACTCGAGGGACTCGGGTCGGGCCGCCGCGCGGCCCCCACCACCCCCCCCCGCGACCGAAGTCTACCGCCGATTTCGGCCCGCGGGCGCACTTTTCCCCGAACCGGGCGGGATCCATCGCGACAGGTGCGAACCGCCGGTCATCCGTCCACGGAGCCGGAGCCGAAGTCGAATCCGCCGTCGATCCCCTCGTCCTCGGGCTCGGGGACCGGCGGGGAGACCGGAGGAGCGCGCGACGGTAACCCGAGGCACTCGAGGATGGCGCGGATCGCCTCGGCAGAGTGCAGGGCGGCGATGATTCTCATGCGAGAGCCGCAAGCGGGGCACGCGAGAACGTCCACTTCCCACACGCGATGCATCAGCTCGGCCCAGGTGTAGTTGCGCAGGCGCGGAGACCGTGGCGGCTCGGATGACGGGGCGGGAGCGGAGTCCGAGGCGCTTCCGGTGCAGCCCGCATGGCGGACGTCCGACGTCCCCGGGCCGGGGCCTTCCGGGACGATGTCGGAACGTAGGCTGGCTGCGGCGGCAAGCACGCCGTGGTACCGGACCGTGTTGAATCGCGGCGGGGGTACCAGAGCCGCGAGCTTGCCCACGAAGTCCACCGGATCGAACGCAACGTGGGTCGTCCCGTCCCTCCAGCGGCTCTTTAGCGTCTTTGGTCTTCTCACAGGCCGGAAGCAATGCGAGGGCGACGATCGCGGCTGCGGCTCGGGCACGGCGGTAGCGCATGCGGGCTCTCCTGTTCGCTCCCACTGTAGCAGCGGGCCGCACGGTGCGAGTCGTGACTTGGATTGAGCTCCCGGTCGCTCAGGCGCACGACGCCCCACCGGGGAAGTGACCAAGGGACGCTCGATCCTCGCTGTGATCGCGGCTGGATCACGATGTTCGTCGCCGTTTCCACAATCATGGAGGCGTACCTGGCTATCGGCGCGGATGGCGCCTTCCAGCCAAGACGATCGCTGCCGCGGATCTTTCGGGGAGGTTTTTCCGGCGGGCCCGTCAACTGCCCGATTCATCGTCGAAGTTGACGAAGTAGCCACGTGTAGCTACCTTCCCGGCATGGCCGAGATCAAGCACGTCGGTGTCAAGGAACTCAAGGACAATCTGAGCGCCTACCTGCGCGAGGTCAGCGCGGCGTGCGGATTCTCGTCTCGGATCGGAGCGTGGTTGTTGCCGAGCTGCGCGAGCCGGGCGCTGCATACGGCTCCGACGCGGCGCTCCATCCGCTCCTGGAGGAGTCGGTACCGCGAAGGCCATCATGACGCTGCCGACCAGGCCGAAGATGAAGATGCCGGCATCGCCTCTCAAGCTGTCGGACGGGACCGCACAGCGCCTCCTCGATGAAGAACGGGGCAATCGCTGATCGTGGGAGTCGTCTACCTGGAGTCGTCGGCGTTGCTCGCTTGGCTCCTGGGCGAGACCAGCGCCCGGGCGATCGCGAAGCGAATCGACGCGGCGGACGCCATCACGACCTCCTCACTCACCCTCGTCGAGGTCCGCCGCGCGCTCGCCCTCGCCGCCGCCGAGGACGCCACCTAAGACTCGCTCAGGTCGCGCACGCTCTCGGAACCCTCGAGACTCTGCGGAGCGGGTGGGCGGTGTTCGCGATCTCGAACGAGATCGAAGAGCGCGCGGGGCGGGCCTTCCCCCGCGAGCCCGTCCGAACGCTCGATGCGATCCATCTCGCGACGGCGCTCGAGTGTGCGCGCGTCTTCAACGATCTCGCCATCGTATCGCTCGACCGGCGCCTCCTCGACAACGCCGTCGCGCTCGGGCTCGCCCGAAACTGCGACGACCGATCGCGGTCGACGGGGAACCGTCGACGACGAGGCGACCGCTCACGTCCGGTTTCGCGCCGCGGCCGACCGACGTCGCTGGACTCCGTAGGTGGGCGCGTCCGCCGGCGCGCGCCCCCATCGTTCCTCAGCCATCCGTCGCGACGTCCCCCACCGTGTATCGCCGCACCGCGGGGGCCCGCCACGCGACGAAGGCGACGACCAGGATCGTCGCCACGCCGCCCGAGACCACCGCGAACGACGCCCCGAACGCCGCGGTCGCGAACAGCGACGCGACCACTCCGGATTCGAACTCCCCGAGTTGCGGCCCGCCGAGAAAGAAGATCATGTTCACCGAGGTCATGCGGCCGCGCAGCGCGTCCGGGGTGATCAGCTGGCGCAAGGTCTGGCGGACCACGGTCGAGACGAGATCGGCGAATCCGGCCACGAACAGCGCGGCGAAGGTCAACGCGTAACTGCGCGACAGCCCGAAGACGATGGTGGCCCCTCCGAAGGCGGCGACCGCCCAGAGAAAGACCGGGCCCTGACGCCGCGGCAGCGCGCGGAGCGAGGTCCCGGCCGACGCGACGAGCGCGCCGATCCCGGGGGCGGCGCGCAGCCATCCGTAGCCGACCGGCCCGACGTGCAGGATCTGGTCGGCGAAGATCGGCAGGAGGGAAGTCGCGGCGGAGAAGAACGTCGCGACGAAGTCGAGCACCATCGTCCACACCATGATCGGCGTGCCGAACACGAATCTCAGTCCATCGCGCAGCGCATGGAGCGTCGGCACCTCCGCGGCCCCGTTCCCCGCGGGCTTCCCCGAGGTCTTCATCGTCGCGAGGGCGAGGATCGTCCCGACGAACGAGACCGCGTTGAGCCCGTAGAGCAGCGCGAGGCTGCGCGGATCCCCCGCCGCCGAAACTGCCCCGCCCGGGAGCAGCCCCGCGGTGCCGGCGATGAGAATGCCGGCGAGGGCCGGGCCGCCGATCACCCCGGCGTGGAACATCGTGAGGTTCAGTGCGAGCGCGCCGGGAAGCTCGGCGCGCGGAACGAGATTCGGGATCAACGCCTGCCGCGCCGGCGCGTCGAACGCGCTGGCCGCAGCCGAGCTCGCGGTCAGAAGATACAGGGCGACGAGACTCTCCTTCCCCATCGCGGTCAGCGTCGCGAGGATCGCGGCGGCCAGGAGCATCACCGTCTGGGTGACCATCATGATCCGCCGCCGGTCGCGCCGGTCGGCGACCACCCCGCCCCACAACGAAAACGCGAGGATCGGGATCATGCGCGTCAATCCGACCGCGCCGAGCGCGAGGGGCGAGCGGGTGAGGAGATAGATGTGCCAGTCGATCGCGGCGGCCTGCATCTGCGAGCCGGTGAGCGACACGAGCTGCGCGAGCCACAGCCGGCGAAAGTCGGGATGTCTCAGCGACCGGTACGGAGCGGAACCCGCGACGGAGTCGGCGATGGCGAACTCTCCCCCCGGGCCGCACCGCGGGCGGCCCGATCGGGATTATGAATTACCGCCGCAAACCCTCGAGCTCGGGCCCGACTCCTCCACGGGTGTCGCCCAGCCAGGCGGCATACGCCCACAGCGCCTCGAGGTCGGCGGCGGAGATGTCGCGATACGCCGGCATCCGGAGCGCCTGGCGCGCCAGGAAGGCCCGGCCGAGCCTGCTCGCCTCGATCCGGGACGTGACCCCGTCGCGGATCCACGCATCGAACTCTCCTCGGTCCGCGACGAGGTCGTGGAAGTCGGCGCCGTACCACCCCGGCACGAACCCCGCGAAGGAACCCGGGTTGGCCCGCCCGCCGCTTCCTCCCGGACCGTGGCACGAGAAACACCCGCGCTGCACGGCGACCGCGTGCCCGTCCGCGGCCTGCGATCCTTCGGGAGGACGGCTCATGCCCGAGACCACGAGGAACGCCGCGACGACGTCCCGCACCTGCGCGTCGGAGAGCCGGCCGGCGTATCCGGGCATCTCGATCGTCCCCGCGCGCGCGCGACGGCTTCGCGGCCTCCGGCGTCTCGCGCCGGAGCGCCGACCCCCGCAGGATGTACTCCCGCACGCCCGCGGCATCGTCGACGAACGCCGCCCACTCGCCGTCGATCCAGGCGGGAACTTCGCCGCCGTGGGGCCCGGGATCCGCGAGCCCACCCATTCCGAGCGGGCCGTGACAGGAGAAGCACCCCGCCCGTTCCGCGACCGCGAGTCCGCGACGCACCGGGTTCGACGCCCGCCACCCCCAGTAGGCGCGAACGCTGTGGGGCGCCGCGAGCGCCAGTGCGCCCAGGACGACGAGGAGGACGGCGAGCACGACGGGAAGCCTTTTCACGCGCCCTAAGGATACCCCCTCCTGACCGCGAGTTCACTGCGATTCCGTAACTCAGCACTGGCCCGACGGCCGCGTCACGGCCGCCGGAACTCCCCGGCCGGCAGCGACGGCGGCGGCGCGGCGAACAGACCCCCGGAGCCGATGGGTTTGAGGCCGGCTTCATCGAGCGGCCCAGCCACGTGGAAGGCCGGCCATCTCGCCAGTAACACTCTGCGGCTGCTCGAACGCCTGAATCACGATCTCGCGCTCCTCATCCTTCCGCTGCGCCGCGACCGCCGATACCGACGAGCCGTGACGATCAAGATGAAGCAACCGCCCAAGGAACGTGGATGCGGTGGGGCAGACCGCTGAACTAGCCGGCATTGAGGCTAGGACCTCCGCAGGTCTCTGCCCCTTTTTCGCCCGGCCCGCGCCTATCAAGGTGAGGTTCGCCGGGCGCACCGAACGGCCCGGCCCAGGACGAAAGGAGGAACTGGAATGCGGACGTATCGTCAGAGTGGTCAGGGACCGCCCTGTTGGGTTGGCGGCTCCGCGTAGTCTCGATCATCGCCTCGGCGGCTCACGTCTTCGCCGAGTCCTCGTCTCCCAACTTCATCCTCAAGAGGTCCACGCTCGACGCCTCGGGGGGCCGCTCCTCCTCGTCCGGGTGGATGATGACCGACAGCGTCGGCCAGGAGGTCCACGGTGGAGGCGTCGTCGTCCGCCAGCTTCGTGCTGCAGGCCGGCTTCTGGTCGTCCTACACCGTGGTGCCGATCGTCCTGCACTTCGACAAGGTCAAGCCTCCGCCCCCCGAGCCCGAGTTCTTCATCAGGCTCTCCTGGACGGGAAACACCCCGCGATACCTCGTCTACCGTGACGCGAGCTCCATGAACTGCTCGAACGTGCTCGGGTCCGCTCCCGTCGGTCGGACCGAGGGGCATGAGTGGATCGACCCACACCCCGATCCCAACGTGGGAGAGCTGTTCTGCTACCAAGTCGTGGGCACGATGCCCGGTCGCTGATCCCAAGGAGAAGAGAAAATGAGAGCCAGAAGCAATAGCAAAGTCATCAATCCGGCGATCGGTCGCGCGGCCCTGACGGTCCTCGTCGCGGCGATCGCCGCGGGCGCCTATTCCTCGGGCATGGCGACCACCGAGCAGTACATGACCTTCCAGGGTCGCCTCACCGACAATTCCCCGGAGCAGAACCCGATCAACGCTCCCGGGGGAATCTCGATGCTCGTCTCTATCTGGGACAACCAGGTCGGAGGGAACATTGTGTGCGGCCCGGAGTCGCTGAACGTTCCGGTCCACTTCGGCGTCTTCACCGTGGAACTCGGGCACCATGACCCTCTGGGCCCCGAGTGCTTCACGGCACTCCCGCGATACCTGGAGATCGCGGTACAGGGGGAGGTCCTGCAGCCACGTCAGCGCATCACTACCGTGCCCTGGGCCTTCGTGAGTGCGAAGGCGCAGTCGGCCGAAGACGTGGAATGCGCGGACCAGTGCGTTTCGCCTCCTGAGGTCGACTTTAACTACGCCGATTCCGACGCGAAGGGCGGGAATGCCCGCGGGCTGAGTTGTTCGGGTTGCGTCACCCCCGACATGGTGAGCTTCAACTACGCGAACTCGACCGTAAAGGGCGGGGCCGCAACGATCCTCGGCTGCACGAATTGCGTCACGGTCGACGAGGTCGTGCCTGACATCGTGAGTAGCGTGGAAGGAGTGCACAACGACGGCGGCAACATCGATATGGTCGGAGGATCGGGCATAGTCGTTTCGGGCAGCGATCCGGCCAACACGGTCACTATTAGGCTCGGGGGACCTGACTGGTCGTGGGAGGAGACGGTGAATCCCGGAACCTCCGAAAGATGGTCTTTCCCCGACATGGGCGATCATGAGTCTTACGTGGTCGTCATGGATGGCAGAAAGGACACGAGTGAGTTCTACCACCAGAGCAACTACGGAACGAACCCGGTGACCGGGGGCTGGATCGGAGCCGAGTGGAGCAACCTAACCGATAGCTCGATCACGGTCACGCGAGGAAGCAGCGACAACTCCGTTACCGTCGGGAACCAGTGGGACTACATCCGGGTCCGCATCTGGAAGACCAATAGAGGCGCAACCCCCATCGGTCTCCACGATGGCAGCGGAGGAACCGCCGCACCATGGGACCCGGAGAAGATGGTGGACAGACGGGCGGCTGACGAGCATCGCCGCCCGTCTTGTCCCATGGCAGCCGTGCGGCTGAAACGGTGTGGTGTAACCCTTGACGATGCATCATCAAGGACGTCGTACCACCCGAGGGCCGATGTTCTCGTTGCGATTCGTGGGGTGCGGATAGCCCGAATGAGCTTCGTTTCCGCTCCTCCCCCCGCGTAGCTGCGTCCGGTAACCGGTCTTCCGTCAACTCGAGGGACTCGGGTCGGGCCGCCGCGCGGCCCCCACCACCCCCCCCCGCGACCGAAGTCTACCGCCGATTCCGGCCCGCGGGCGCACTTTTCCCCGAACCGGGCGGGATCCATCGCGACAGGTGCGAACCGCCGGTCATCCGTCCACGGAGCCGGAGCCGAAGTCGAATCCGCCGTCGATCCCCTCGTCCTCGGGCTCGGGGACCGGCGGGGAGACCGGAGGAGCGCGCGACGGTAACCCGAGGCACTCGAGGATGGCGCGGATCGCCTCGGCAGAGTGCAGGGCGGCGATGATTCTCATGCGAGAGCCGCAAGCGGGGCACGCGAGAACGTCCACTTCCCACACGCGATGCATCAGCTCGGCCCAGGTGTAGTTGCGCAGGCGCGGAGACCGTGGCGGCTCGGATGACGGGGCGGGAGCGGAGTCCGAGGCGCTTCCGGTGCAGCCCGCATGGCGGACGTCCGACGTCCCCGGGCCGGGGCCTTCCGGGACGATGTCGGAACGTAGGCTGGCTGCGGCGGCAAGCACGCCGTGGTACCGGACCGTGTTGAATCGCGGCGGGGGTACCAGAGCCGCGAGCTTGCCCACGAAGTCCACCGGATCGAACGCAACGTGGGTCGTCCCGTCCCTCCAGCGGCTCTTCAGGGCATAGGCCACTCGCCCGTCGGGCAGGAGCGACAGACGCTCTCCGGCTACGGCGGGACGAGCAACGTATCTCGCGAGCCGCTCCAGGCGACTTCTGTCGCGCGGGGCAATTGCAACGTTCGCATGCACGCTGACCCCGGCGCGCTCCGCGCAGCGCGGACCGCGAGGCGTGGCGACGTCCTCGACCTCGATCCGGTCGCCGAGCCGCGCGACGCGCGCTCCGCTGCGCGGTCCCGTGGCGATCCGACCCTGGACCGACGCCGCGTAGAGCTTCGCGAGCAGCGGCTCCTCCTGCGAGAGTGGTTCCGCTTCCTCAGGATCGGCTTCCTTCCCGAGACCGCGGCGCTCGAGGAGCCTCGCGAGCGGCGCGCAACCTGCCCGGTCACCCGGGCCACCTCGACATCGTCCGGCGGAGGCAGGGAGTGGAAGCGGAGGTCTCTTCGCTCGCCGGCCACGTACACGCCGTGCCGAGGCATTCGAGGATCGCGCGGATGGCCGCGGGAGACTGGATCGCGGCGAGAATCCGTGTCGGCGACCCGCAGCAGGAACACATCAGGGCATCGACCGCGAAGGATCGCTGTTCGTATTGCACCTCGTGCCCTGGATCGACGGGGTGGTTGTCTGCGCCTCGCGCGCGGGGCGTATTCTCGCACGTGGTGCGGGTCTGGATGCTCCGCGGTAGCTCGACGGGATCGTACATCCAACCGCGAGTCTTGCGAGAGTTCGTGGCCGTGAGTCGGCCTGCGCGTCGCCAGGCGTCCACCTGGCCGGGGCTAATGCCGAGGTGAGCCGCCATTTCCTCGGTCGTCAGCTTGCCCGCTGCGCGCAGGTGGTCGCGATAGCTCTTCAGCCCGTAGCGGTACTGGAGCCATTGGCCAACAGCACGATGAGCGTCCCCTGCGCGTATCGGCTGTACCTGCCCGAAGTGTGGACACGCGATCGCGAGCGCCGCAGTCTGGCGGGAGTTCCACGCCAGGTGGCTTTCGCGACCAAGTGGGAGATCGCTTTGGCAGAGGTCGAGCGGCTGCTCGGCGACGATCTTCCCCGGGCGCCGGTTCTTGCCGACGCGGGGTATGGTGACGTGACGGCCTTCCGGGAGGGTCTGACGCAACTCGGCCTTTCCTACGTCGTGGGGATCAAAGCAGAAACCACCGTGTGGCCTCCGGGTTCGGAGCCGCTACTGCCCAAGCGGTGGAGCGGGCGAGGCCGGCCGGCGACGCGAATCCGTCGTTCGACGCGCCACCATCCGGTATCGGCTGGCCAGCTCGCAGCGGGGCTCCTCGCACGCGCCTGGCGCACCGTGCGTTGGAGGGAAGGCACGCGGGGGACGATGGAGTCTCGCTTCGCGGCCGTTCGTGTGCGGCCCGCGCACGGCGACGAGAACCGAAGCGAGCCGCGCGCGGTGGAATGGCTGTTGATCGAGTGGCCGAAGGGGGAGTCGAAGCCCACGAAATACTGGCTCTCGACGATCCCGGAGCACGTCTCCCTGGAGGAATTGGTGCGGCTGGTCAAGATCCGCTGGCGGATCGAGCGGGATTACGAGGAAATGAAGAGCGAACTGGGGCTCGACCATTACGAGGGGCGCGGGTGGCTCGGCTTTCACCATCATGGCGTCCTATGCATCGCGGCCTATGCCTTCCTCGCCGCCGAGCGCGCTCGGCTTTCCCCCCCAGAGCCTCTTGCCTTCCTCCGAGCGGCTCGTCTACCCAAGAGTTTTCGCCCGCGCGGCGCTCCCGCTGCGTCCTGAGCGCCATGTGCCGACGTCCATCGTCATTGCCGGTGGACCCCTGAGGGTGTTTGCCGGTCCGAGGGGAAAGGGTCGAGACCGCGGGACGTTTGGGATTCGCAGGATCTCCGTTGCCGGAGTGGTCCCCCAGTTTCCGCGTAGACGGTGCGCTTTGACGGTGGTGGTCCCCTGACGGTGAGGCGAGGGACGATCGGGTAAGGGGCAGACGGGAGAGGACCACGGCGGTGGTCCCCTCCCGGAGCAGCCTACTCGTCCAGCGGTGCACCCTGGACATCACGGGGATTGCGGAAGGTCTTCCCGGTGAAGCGGAGGATGGTGGCGCGGTCGAGCAGGCGGTCGACCGTGGCGATGGCTTGTGCCTCGGAGGGGAAGAAGCTCGACCATTTCGAGAAGCCCGTGTTGGCGGTCAGGATGGTGGAGCCTTGGCCGTGCCGAGCGGAGACGACGCGGAAGAGGTACGACGCGGCCTTGGTGTCGAAGGGTTCGTAGCCGAATTCGTCGGCGAGAAGCACGCGGGGCTTGGTGTAGCGACGCAGGGCGCGATGGAAGCTGCCATCAGCGAGGGAGGCGTGGAGGTCTTCGAGCATTTCCGCGGTGATGACGAAGAGGGTCGAGTAGCCCTGGAGGCACGCGGCGTGGGCGAGTGCTTTCGCGACACGGGTTTTGCCGAGGCCTGGTTTGCCCATGCAGAGGATATTCCGGCGCTCCTCGACGAAGCGGCAGTTGAGGAGCTCCTTGACGACGCGAGGCTCGAGCTGGGGCCGAGCGGCGAAGTCGAATGCCTCGAGCCCCTCGACGGTACCGAGGTGAGAGCGTTTGAGTCCGCGGTCGAGCTTGCGGGTGCGGCGAGCGTCGCGCTCGACCTGGAGCAGGATGCGGGTGAAATCGGAGTAGGACAGGGCCTCCTGCTCGGCGCGGCGGAGCAAGTCGGGCAGAGCCTCTGGGATCGCGGTGAGATCGAGATCGAGGGCCAGGCGGGAGAGTTCCTCCGGCGTGGGAGGGAGGACATCGCGGGGTTCTTTACGCTTCATGGTTTGCTCCCCTTCTCGTCGTTGCCTTCGGGCCAATCCCCCAGGGCTGCAGGGACATCGCGGCCAGGTGGTTCGATGGGCGCAGTGTCGAGGTGGGCGTAGCCGTCGAGCGAGCCGGAGTCGACTTCACCGAGCAACGCCTGGACACGAGCGGCATTGCCCACGGGCAGGACGGGGGGAGTGCTATCCCGGAGTGGGTGTTCGCGTTCGAGGAGACGACGGACGGCCTGGGAGTCGTGTCGGTGGTAGTGCTGGGCTCGGGACGCCGCGCGCAGAAACGCCTCCTCGCCGTAGGTGTCGGCGAGGCGCCACAGGGCACGGAAGTGGATCGGGGCGAGCGACTTCATGCGACGCTCGATCCCGGCGACGAGATCGGCGAGCGTGGGGAAGCGTTCGAGGAATTGCTCGTCGAGCCTGTGGCCGGGCGTGGCAGGCCCCGGTCGCGGCAGCGTCGCGTAGTGAGCCGGGTCGAGCTGGAGCCGGGCGGGATCGCTTGGATCGGCGTAGCGGTGCGAGAAGGCGACGGCGCCGCGCCGGTCGACCATCTCGAAGTGCTCGGCGTAGAGCCGGACGGCGACCGGGCCGCGGCCGAGCGACGCGGGGACGGTGTAGCGCTTGGCGCCGATGGAGACGGTGGCGTCGTCGTCGATCTCGCGGACGGATTCCTGGAAGACCGGGAAGCGGGCGTCGGGGAGTCGGATGAGGAAGTCGCGCTCGGCGAGCCAGGCCTCCTCGGGGACGAGCCCGGTCGTGCCGTGGATGCGACAGTTGGCGACCTCGGCGGCCCAGATCTCGACGCGGTGGTTGAGATCCTCGAAACTCGAGAAGACGGAGCCGCGGACGAAGTCCTTTTCGAGGAAGTCGAAGATTCTTTCGGTTTTTCCCTTTCGGTCCGGATCCCGCACGCGACAGAGAAAGGGCTGGAAGCCGTGGTGGCGCGCGAAGTCGAGGAACCGCGGGTGCCAGACAGGCTTGCGGTCGCGGCCGATGCGACCCAGGACGACCGTCGCCATGTTATCGAAGACCACCCGCTGGGTGACGCCCTGAAACGCTTCGAAAGCGCGCGCGAGCCCTTCGAGGAGTGTGCTCTCGCGCTCGTCACGGTAGAAGCGGACGTGGAGCTTGCGGGAGTGGGCGAGGACGCAGCCGAGGCAATGGACCCGCTGGGACGAATCGGCGATCGGGACGGTGTAGACGGACCAGTCGACCTGCATCTCCTCAGCGGGGCGAGTCTCGAAACGGCGCTTGATCGGCTTCCTCGGAGCCAGAGGCCCCTCGAGGGAGCGGACGTAGTCGGCCAGGATCGTGCGACCGCCGGTGAAGCCCAGGGTGCGGATCTCGCGCAGGATGCGTGTGGTGGTCAGACGCTTCTCGACCCGCTCGTGGATCGCTTCGCGGAAGGGATCGAGTTTCGTCGCCGGGGAGGTCGGCGGAGCCGGGTCGTGGCCTTCCTCGCGGAGGATGCGTCGGACGGTCTTGCGATTGAGCAGGACGCGGCGGGCAATCTCCCTGGTGCCATAGCCCTGCTGGTGGAGGTGGAGAATCTGGCGGCGTTGCTCCGGGGATGCCTTCGCTCGGTCGGGTGGTGAAGAGGTCGGGTTCTGCGGTGTCTCCGAGTTCGGAGGCGATTGGGTCTCGTCGCTCATGGTGGTCCTCCATGGATTCGAACGGGTCGAGTGGAGCCAGGGACTGGGCAGTCCTCTGGAGCTGATGGAGCAGGGCGTGATGCTGGGCTTCGAGGCGGCGCCGCTCGGCATCCGTGAGGCCGGAGGGCGGAAGCTCGAAGCGATCGAGATCGAAAAGCGCCTGACGGATGCGCTCGAGGCGCTCCTCGATCCGTGTGGCGAGGGAGCCGAGGGGCGAGGGCCCATCGGGCTGAGGGCGGACGGTGGCGAGGGGGTTGTGCAGAAGAGCGCCGCGCTCGCGCTCGGAGCCGGCCGCGCGCCAGGCGGAGACGAGAGCCAGAGACTCGCGCTCTTTGAGGTGATGGCGGATCACGACATCGAGCAGTGCCCGCTGGGCATCGTGGCGGAGAGCGCTCAAGGCATAGGCGAGTGTCGGTCGGATCTGCCCTTGGTCGAGCTGCTCCTGGGCGGCACGACCCAGGCGGGTCGCGAGGGCGTGACGCCGCACGGCCCACGCCTTGCGACGGCCGAGGAGACGGGCGACGGCGGTGAGCGTGAGACCGTCATCGCGGATGAGCGAATCGACCACCCGCGCCTCGTCCATGGCCGTGAGGGTCCGCGGTGGCGCGTTGGAGCGCAGCAGCAAGGCCTTGCTCTCGGGCGCGGATCGAGCGTGCTCGACGACGGCGGGGACCTCGGTCGCACCCGAGCGGACCCAGCGGGCGAGTCGCTTGAAACCGTCGACGACCTCGAAGGACCCGTCGTGTTGCGGCACGACCCGCAGTGGAAGCTCCGCGAGGGGCTCGTCCGCCGAGGCCCGCGCGGCGCCGGCGCGAAGAGGCGCCCAGCTCGTGCGCAGGCTCTCGACGGACAGGCGGAGCACCGGGCCGGAGTCGGGCCGCGGCCCAGGAGCCGCACCGGCCCTCGGAATCGGCGATACCGGGGCCGGCGCGGGAGTCGCAGGAAGAACGGTCGCCATCACATCGACCGGTAGCCGAGGACGCGGACGCGTGGCTTGCCCTCATAGGTGTCGTGACCGATGCGGATCTGCAGCTCGCACCCGACGAGGTCGGCGAGTTTGAGTTCGTTGCCCTCGCGCGGGTCGAGGCCGCACGCCTGACAGAGGGCGAGCAGGCGCCGTCGGCCGATGCGAAGTGCCTGCGGGCTGGCACCCACGACGACGAAGTACTCGGTGACGCGGTCGCAGGTGGGATCGACGCCCGTGAGGTGGTAGACGACCTGGACGGTGCCGTTGCCGCGCTCGCTGGTGCGCGGGCGTGCCGAGTGGATGGTGCAGGGATGGTAGCCCTCCTTGGGGAGGGCCTCGGTGAAGTCGCTGACCTGGAAACGGATGGCGAAGCTGTTCATCGGTCGTTCCTCCTTTTCGCGCCCGGGGTCTGGACAACAGGGGCGCTTGGAGGCACAGTGGAACCATCGCAACGTGTGTGCGGACGGGGTTAGCTCTCAACGGGTGGCCATGGACATCGGGGTGTGGATGCGTCGTGAGGTGCTCGAGGACAAGCTGGCGCTGCGTCGCGAGCGCAATCCCGAGGGCGCCTGGAATCTCTACCGCTGGCCGAGCGGCTTCGTGGAGGGGGAGGAAAACCGGCTGTTCGTGGCCGCGGAGGGCGCCTGGCGCGGCTACTTCGCACTCGCCGACGGCGCGCTGGTGAACCGAAACGATCCCACCGCGGGCTACGCGCTCCTGTTCGACACGCGGACGTGGACGGCGATCGCACCGGTCCCCGTAAAACGGTTCCGGGGCTTCACCTACAGGGTGCCTGCGCTGCCTGAATCGGCGTCGTTGCCCGAGGCCGCCGCGACAATCCCTACCGCATCCACGAAGTCGAGCAGACCTCCTCGGGCTCTGGAGCGATCGCCCGGTCGGGGAACTTCAGGCAGGAATGCAACTGTGCTGTTCTTCTTCCGGTCGGGGCGGCTAGCAGCAGGGGCTGTGGAGCTGTGGAAGAGCTTCGCTCTTCCAAGGGCTGCGAAGCAGCCCGGCAGATCCACAGCCCACAAACGGTAACCGAGGGTCCACCACCGACACGCGGGCGTGGGGTCCACCGTCACCGAAGCCATCACTACTCAACGCGTCCGAAACGCACGGGTCCTCATCCGAAATCTCCCCTGCTGTCCGTGATGTGGAATCGAGCGGAATGCGGGCTCCGCTTTATGACACAGTAGTGCTACGCACCAGCATGGAAACGGTGGACACCGGTGGAACCGGTGGACAAAGAAACGGGCGCCGTTTCCGAAGAAGCTCGAAACGGCGCCCCAGGAAGTCAGCTCATAATCCGTTGGTCGCAGGTTCGAGTCCTGCTGGGGGCATTCTCCCAAATGGCTGGAGAGAGAGGAACTTCCGGGCCTTCCCCGTGCGGGTTCATGATTCTTCCCTGCAAACCGCGGAGAACCGACGACGAAAGAATCCATCCGCAAAATGGTTGCCCCGCGCGTCCGATAGCCGTACTTTCCCGCGGCGTCATTCCGCTTGCAAGGCTTCGGCCGTGGGGGGTGTTTCCTCGGGCGGATACGGACAAGACGACAGGAGGGGCAATGAGATCGAATCTGGAGTCGAAGCTTGCGGCGGTGGGGAGTTGTCGTAGCGGTCGTGGAGTGCTCTGGCTCGCTCTCGGGCTGGCGCTCGTCTGCGTCGCGGCGATCTCTCCCGCGTCGGCCATCTGCCAGTCGTCGGGTAAGTCGTGCGGCGTGAGCACGATCTCGAACGACCGGCTTTGCTGTCCCGGTACCGTCTGCGGCTGGGGAGGCCGCTGCCAGGCGGCGTGCCGGATCAACGGGGTGCTCTACCAGAACGGGGCGACGAACCCGGCCAACCCGTGCCAGTCGTGCCAGCCGAGGGTCTCGACGACGCGGTGGACCAATCTGTCGACCGGGACGGCCCTCGCTGGCACGCGGACGGTAGTCTCCGACTTCGGCGACGCCACGCAAGGGCCCCTGGGGGACAGCGGCGCCTCCGGGGTGGCGGTGGAGACCAGCGGGCAAATCCTCGTTGTTGACTACGACGGCGGCCCGAACCGAATGGGGGCGCTGTTTCGGGTGGATCCCGTGACCGGCGTCCGCACACTCCTGTCGGACTTCGGGAATTCCACGCAAGGGCAGGTGGGGAAGGAGCCCAACGGCGTGGCGGTGGAGGCCAGCGGGCAGATCCTCGTCGCGGACACCAAAGCCGGGACGAACGGGATGTTGTTCCGGGTGAATCCTACGACCGGCGAGCGCACCGTGCTCTCCGACTTCGGCGACGCCGGGAAAGGCCCCTTGGGGAGCTACCCCTACGGCGTGGCGGTGGAGGCCAGCGGGAAGATCCTCGTCGAGGACCAGGATGCCGCCGGCCCAGCTTATCTCGGGGCGCTGTTCCGGGTGGATCCCGTGACCGGCGTCCGCACGCTCCTGTCGGACTTCGGGAACATCGCGCAAGGGCCGCTGGGGGAGGAACCCGCTGGTGTGGCGGTCGAGCCCAACGGGAAGATCCTCGTCATGGACAGCGGCCTGCATCTGCTGTTCCGGGTGAATCCCACGACCGGCGTGCGCACGACTCTGTCCGATTTCGGTAACGACATACAAGGACTCGAGGGGCGATTTGGCTATGTCTTGGCGGTGGAGGCGAGCGGGCAGATCCTCGTCGTTGTGAACCAGGCGGACACGGGTGGGGTCGCGTTGTTCCGGGTGGATCCCGTCACCGGCGCGCGCACCGTGCTCTCCGACTTCGAAGACGCGACCCAGGGACCGCAGGCGCGCCAGTCCTACGGAGTCGCGGTGGGGGCTTGCGGGCAGATCCTCGTCTCGAACGACATCGACGGCACGAACGGCGAAGGGTTACTGTTCCGGATCGCCCCGTGAACGTCCCCGACGCGGCTCACGCTGGCGGCCTGCACACTCAAACGGATAGCGCTTTCAAGCTGCGTTTCCTGCTCCACGTCCGAGTACGTCCGGGATGGGGCACTATAGTATTTGGGGCGAGAACTTGCTTCGCTCGCGAGACTTTTCCTCGCAATCGCTCTGCTGGTCAAGCCTCCCATTCAGGCGGCCTGCAACTCTTTGGGAAAGTCGTGCAGGCGTACCCGGATCGCGGCCGACATGAGGCGCGCTCCCCGCGGGGTGATGCGGTAGCGGTAGCTGCGCGGAATCTTGGCCAAGAGGCCGTGGCCGCGCAGCTTTGCCACGGCACGTGAAGTCCGCGTGCAGCGCCGGCGGAGTTCCTCGTCGTCCCGCGGTGTCTTCGGGTAGAGCAGCGCGGTGAGGTCTCCGTTGCGAAGTCCGCGCACCAGGTGCTCGCCGTGCAGCACCGCCTGGAACAAGCGGCAGTCGTCCGGGCCGATGGGCGACAGGCGCGCGACGTGACGACCGCTCACGGTGTGGCTCCGGCACAAACCGTCCAGTTCGCGGACCGCCTCGCCTTTCAAGGTCACGTTCGCCATCGCCTCCAGGTAGCGCTGATTCGCCGCTTCGCACACCTGCCAGTAACGCCAGAGGTTCGAGACGCCCTTGGTCATTGCAGGGCTCCTGACCTGATCTGAGATTTCCTACGATTTTGCTTGCATCGCGACGGGATGTGGCATAATATTAGTGCCACATATGAATACCAAATCGCTTCTCCCCCGCCTGCCTCTGCTTCCTCCAGCCGCGGAGATCGTGAGCACGGACCTCGCGGTCGTCCGCGAAGACGGCAAGGTGGTCTTGTTCAACGCTGGAGGCCCGATCTACGAGTGTCGTCAGGATGACCGGGTCAGCGTGCGTCTTGGTGTGGCCATCGCGGCGGCGCTGCGGCTGGCGCCGGTCACCGCGTTGGCCGCGACATTCGGTATGGATCGCGGAACGTTGCATCGCGACCGGGCCAAGCTCGCAGCGGGCGGCATCGAAGCGCTTCAGCCGAAGAAGCGTGGACCGAAGGGACCGTTCAAGCTGGATGCCACAGCACTTCGGAGCGCGCAGCGCGCCCTCGATTCCGGCGCTTCGCAGCGCGAGAGCGGAAAGCAGGCAGGGGTGAGTCACTTCGCGATCTATCACGCGATTCAGAAGGGCCTGCTGAGTCGGCCGGAGAAGCGAGCGGCCGTTCCTGTGATTGCTGGTGCTTCGACCGACGATACGCTGATCCGGTCTGGCGTGCGGGCCGCGGAGGATCAATCGTGCGAAACCGGGGTGGCGGTCAAGCGGACCGCAGAGCGAGCGCTGGCGCGATCCGGCCTGCTCGCCGAGGCCGCACCGGTGTTCGAGGCGGCAGAAGGTGTTCCTGGCGCAGGGGTGTTGCTGGCGCTGCCGGCGCTGCTCGAGGAGGGATTGCTCGAGGTCGGAACGAAAGTGTATGAGGGATTGCGCAACGGGTTCTTCGGCCTTCGCTCGGTTTTGCTGACGTTCGCGATGATGGCCCTCTTGCGGATCAAGACACCCGAGCAACTCACCGAACACGCCCCTGGTGAGCTCGGTCGTCTGTTGGGCCTCGACCGTGCACCCGAGGTCAAGACGTTGCGTCGCAAGCTGCGCGAGATGGGCGAGCGTGGACTGGCGCGGACGTTCATGCGGCTGCTCACCGAGCGCTGGGCACGTGCGACCCCGAGAGAGCTCGCGTTGCTCTACGTCGACGGCCATGTCCGCCCGTATCACGGGCGGACCCAGGTGCTCCCCAAGCACCACGTCCAGCAACGGGGCCGGCCGATGCCGGGGACCAAGGATTTCCACGTCAACGATCGTCGCGCCGACCCGCTGTTCTTCGTCACTGCGGAGGCGACCGAGAGTCTCCTCGCGATGCTGGACTCGACCCTGCTGCCTGAGGTGCGACGTCTGGTCGGGCCCGGTCGGCGCGTGACGATCACGTTCGATCGGGAGGGCTGGAGCCCTGAGCGGTTCGCCAAGTGGAAGGACGAGGGCTTCGACGTCCTCACCTACCGCAAGGGGCAGTCGTCGCGGTGGCAGGAGCGGTTCTTCCGCACGGTCGCGGGGACGGTGGGTGGCGAGGAGGTCGAGTACCGGCTGGCCGAACGCACCGTGACGCTGTCCAACGGTCTGCGCGTCCGCGAGATCCGGCGCCTCACGGATGACGGCCATCAGACGGCGGTCATCACGACGAGCGAGAAGTTCCCGCTACTCGCGGTCGCGCACCGGATGTTCTCGCGGTGGCGGCAGGAAAACTTCTTCCGTTACATGCGGCACGAGTTCGCGCTCGATCACCTCTGTACCTACGAGGTCGAACCCGCCGATCCAAAGCGCGAGGTGGCTCACCCGGAACGCGCCGCGCTGACGAAGCGACTCGCCAGGGTTCGAAGCGATCTGGCGCGGCTCGAGAACAAACGCTTCGACATGCGGTCCGGAGGACGGGTCCGTGTCGGCCAGCGCAGGCTGTCCGAGAAAGAGCTGGACCAGGTGATCGCGCGGCGAGACGAGGAGATCGATCGCTTGGAGCTCCGGATCGCCGCGCTGCCGAAGCGGGTGACGATCGATTCCATTCTCGACCCGTCCGAGATCGTGCAGCTCGAGCGTGAGCGCAAGGTGCTCGTCGATGCCATCAAGCTGATCGCCTACCGCGCCGAGTCCGCGCTGGCCCGACTGATGGCACCTCTCCTTGCTCGACACGACGAGGAGACGAGGAAGTTCCTGAAAACGGTTTTCCAAGCCACGGCTGACATCATTCCGGACCGAGGTGCACGCCGTCTCACGGTGCGCTTCCACGGCTTGGCCAACCCCAGGATGACCCACGCTCTCGCCGAGCTCTGCGCCTTGGTCAACGAACATGACGCTCTGTACCCGGGCACGGACCTCCGGCTCCATTTCGACGCGCCGGTGTCGCAGGAATGATCCCGCTCAGGTCAGGAGCCCTGCATTGGAACCCACCGCGGCGACCGCCCGTGCCTCGTGTCGGCACCCTCGAGCACCTTGAAGTCGCCCGGATTGTTGATCGTCGTCTCGATGCGCAGCACGCTGTACTTGTCGTACATCTTGATCGAGTTGCGCCGCACCCGATGCTTGACCCGCCGCCCTTCGGGGCGTCGGTACTTGTCGCTGGTGACCACCTCGCCCTGGAAGCTCGGGTGGAGCTTGCGGCCCAGGAACCGTAACACGTCCTCCGACGACAAGAGCAGCACCGCCGCTTCGTACAGATCGGGCATGATCTCGAGCAGCGCCGCGCGGCTTCGGAACATCACGTCGGTGGCAAGCTCCGCCTGGTCCGTCACCCAGTAGTAGCCCCCGAAGCCCGCCGCCTCCACGACGGCCAAGAGGGGATTGACTCGCCGCGCCAGCGCGTTGAGGAGCCGTGGCCAGTTGCGATGCGCGAATCGCTCGCACAGCTCCTGCGCCGCCTCGACGTCATCGATCTCCACCAGGGCGTTGTCGTAACGACGGTAGCGGATCCCCTTCTCGTCGAGCCGCCGACACAGCCACTCGCGGCCATTCACGTACACCTGGATCACAAACGGCCACCACGTCTGCAAGCGCACGTGCATGAAGCCCATCTCACGATCGATGAAATACAGGTAATAGTGCAAACCCTTGCGTGGCCGCCTCACCGCCGCTCAGCGCGGGCGTGAACTCTGAGGTCTTTCCCCCCACATCCTGATCGAATAGAACGATGGACTGCGAAGTCCCCCCTCGGGGAGCTTGACAGAAGCCCCCCGAGAGGGTCGTCTCCTTGTCCGCCAAGACCAGGAGACGAAGCAAGTGTGCCACGCCCTTCTGTCCGACTCTACCTTTTGGAGATTCCTGTTCCGGCTCGACCAGGATCTGGCCCTCGCAGCACGAAGGCGGGGTTGCCGATGCGGCGGCGTGCTTCACAGCGCCCGCTACCCCCGGAAGCCGAGGGGGGCTCTGACGGATCTGGATCCTGAGTACGGCAGCCGTCTGAGCCTGTGCTGCGCGCGCGAGGGCTGCAGGAAGCGGACGACTCCGCCGTCGGTGCGTTTTTTGGGGCGTCGCGTGTACCTCGGCGTGGTGGTGGTGCTCGCGTCGGCCATGCGGGATGGGATCACGGCGAAGAGGACGGAGCACCTGCGGGATCGTCTGGGGGTCGGCCGGCGGACGCTGCGGCGCTGGCGCGCGTGGTGGCGGGGGGCGTTTGCCGCGGGTGGGTTCTGGAAGAGCGTGCGTGGGAGATTCGTCCCGCCGGTGGAGGTGAGTGCTCTCCCTGCCTCCCTGGTCGAACGATTCTCCGGCGAAGACGATCGATCGAGACTGATCCAAGCCCTGGCATTCGTCTCTCCGCTGACCACGACTTCGGCCGGCTCGTCGATGGACGGTTGGGACCCGCAGAAGATGCATCTGGTGGGAGGTTTCGAGGGCTCGTAGCTTCATGGCTCGACACGGCGGGCAACGGTTTCGAGGGCTCGCCGCGTCGATGGAGGGGCCATGGGCGACGAGATGGACGGCGGGAGTCGGGATCGCTGGGCGCGGTTGCGCTTCGCCATCGTGGGGCGCCTGCTGGCGGAGCCTCCGGAGCGTGGCGAGCTCCGGGCCGAGCTCGTGCAGCTCGCCGAGCGGAGCTGGCGACACCCGATGACGGGCGAGCCGCTGCGCTTCGGCGTGTCGACGATCGAACGGTGGCTCTATGCGGCCCGAAACGAGCGACGCGATCCGGTCGCGCGACTCCGTCGACGGCCTCGCAAGGACGCGGGCCGACACCGCCGTCTGACGGATCGCCTCCGTCTCGCGCTCCACGCACAGTACCGGGATCACCCGGGCTGGTCCTTCCAGCTCCACGCCGACAATCTCGCGGTCCTCGCCGACGAGGATCCCACCCTGGGCAGGCCGCCCTCCTACTCCACCTTGCGGCGCTTCATGAAGGCCCAGGGCTGGGTCCGGAAGCGGCGGCGGTCGCGCAACACCCCGGGCGCGATCGAGGCCGAGAACCGGCTCGAGCGCCTGGAGGTCCGCAGCTACGAAGCCGAGTACGTCCACGGACTGTGGCATCTGGATTTCCACCACGGCTCGCGCAAGGTGGTGACCCGCGACGCGAAGTGGAAGATCCCCTTGCTCTTCGGCGTGCTCGATGACCGCTCGCGCCTGGCCTGCCACATCCAGTGGTATCTGGACGAGGTCACGGAAACCCTGGTCCACGGACTGTCACAGGCGATCCAGAAACGAGGGCTTCCGCGCTCTGTGATGAGCGACAACGGGAGCGCGATGACCTCCGCCGAATTCGAGCGCGGTTTGGAAGCCCTGGGCATCGTGCAAGAAACCACCCTCCCGTACTCGCCCTACCAGAACGCGAAACAGGAAGTGTTTTGGGCCCTCGTCGAAGGAAGGCTGATGCCCATGCTCGAGGGGGTCGAGGAACTGACGCTCGACCTGCTGAACGAAGCGACGCAGGCCTGGGTGGAGATGGGATACAACCGGGCGCTCCACTCGGAGCTCGGCTGCTCGCCTCTCGATCGGTATCTGGCCGGGCCGGATGTCGGCCGCGACAGCCCCTCGAGTGACGAGCTACGGCGGGCCTTCCGGATGGCGGCGACCCGCACGCAGCGCCGCTCGGACGGGACGATCAGCGTCGAGGGTCGGCGCTTCGAGGTCCCGGGGCGCTACCGGCATCTCGAGCGGGTCCACGTCCGCTACGCCCGGTGGGACCTGCGCTCGGTCGACCTGGTCGATCCCCACAGCCGAGCGATCCTCTGCGCGCTCTACCCCCTGGACAAGACTCGCAACGCCGACGGGTGCAGGCGGCGGCTCGACCCCGTATCCGAGCCGATCGCCGACTCCACGGTGCCGATTCCTTCCGCTTCCCCGATCGCACCCCTCCTGCGGAAGCTCATGGCGGACTACGCCGCCACGGGGCTGCCGCCGGCCTACTTGCCTGTTTCTCCACCCGACGACGAGGAGCCCAAGTCGTGAACAAGAAACTCCTGTCCCTGTACGGTCTCAAGTGGAACCCGTTTTCTCCGGAGATCCCCGTCGAGGCGATCCACGTGACGCCCCAGGTGGAGAGCTTCTGCCGGCGCATCGAGCAGCACCACGTGCGCGAGGGAGGCTTCGCGCTGGTCACGGGCGACCCCGGCACCGGCAAGAGTGTCGTGCTGCGGCTGCTGGCCGACCGGCTCGGGAGTCTCCGCGATCTCACCGTCGGTGCTCTGACCCACCCGCAGTGCAACCTCGCAGACTTCTACCGCGAGATGGGGGAGATCTTCGCGGTGCAGCTCCGACCGCACAACCGCTGGTGCGGATTCAAGGTCCTCCGGGAGCGCTGGCTCGCTCACCTCGAGAGCACCCTCATCCGGCCGGTGCTCCTGATCGACGAGGCGCAGGAGATGAGCCCGACGGTCCTCGGCGAGCTGCGACTGCTCACGAGCACGCAATTCGACTCGCGGTCCATCCTCAGCGTGGTGCTCGCCGGCGATGGGCGCTTGCAGCAGGCGCTCCGGCGCGACGAGCTGCTCCCCCTCGGCAGCCGCATTCGGCCCCGGCTCCTGCTCGACTACGCCAGCCGCGATGATCTGCTGGCTTGCTTGCGACACCTGCTCCACAGCGCGGGAAACCCCAAACTCATGACCGCCGAGCTGATGGCCACCCTGTGCGATCACGCCGCCGGTAACTACCGCGTGCTCACCGGAATGGCCGCCGATCTCCTGACCGCCGCCGCCGACCGCGAGGCGGTCCTGCTCGACGAGAAGCTCTACCTCGAGGTCTTCGACCCATCGCCGGCGAAAGCCCGCAAGCCTCAGGTCGTGGCGGCGAGGCGATCGTGAGCGCGCTTCCCGTCCTTCGAGCGCAGGATCTCGAAGTTACAGCGCCCGAGCAGCACTGGCTCATCGAGGGGCTGTGGGCGAGGGAGGCCGTGGGAATCGTCGGGGGCGAACCGAAGTGCTGCAAGTCCTTCCTGGCCCTCGACGTCGCGGTGGCCGTCGCGTCCGGAGCCCCGTGCCTGCGGCACTTCCCCGTCGCGCAGACCGGCCGCGTGCTCCTGTTTGCCGCCGAGGACGCGCCCTCGATCGTGCGGAGCCGTCTGGAGAGGATCTGCCAGACCGCCGGGGTCCCTTTCGACGGTCTCGACGTGCACGTGATCACTGCGCCGAGCCTCAGGCTCGATCTCCGGGAAGACCAAGACCGCCTGCGGGAGACCGTCGAGGCTCTCAGACCCAGGCTCCTGGTCCTCGATCCCTTCGTGCGGCTGCACCGGATCGACGAGAACGCCGCCGCCGAAGTGGCCCCCGTGCTCGGCTATCTGCGAGGACTCCAGCGCAGCTTCCGCCTCGCGGTGCTCCTGGTGCACCACGCGCGCAAGGCAGCAGCAGGCGCCCGAGCGGGGCAGGCGCTGCGGGGATCCTCCGAGCTTCACGCGTGGGGCGACTCCAACCTCTACCTCCGGCGCAAGGGCGACGCGCTGCGTCTGACCATCGAGCATCGCGCCGCCCCCTCCATCGATGGCCTCGCCGTGGAGCTGCGCGACGAAGGTCGAGCGCTCGCTCTGCACCTGGTCGAGCCCGAGGCGAACCCCTTCGCTCAGAAACGCCCCGACCCCACGATCCTCGAACGCGTCGAGCAGGCTCTCGCCGTCGCGTCCACGCCACTGACGCGCCACGAACTGCGAAGAGCGTGCCGGGTCCGGATGAGTACGCTGGGCGAGGCCCTCGCGACCCTCGCATCCCAGGGCCGCGTCCTCCGATCCCCCGACGGGTACCTCCTCGTCGACGGCGATCCGGAAGGGCCGTTCCCGTTTCCCGCTCTCTATAGAGTGCACGGGAACCGGAAACGGGAAACGGCCGGCCCTACGACCGAGAAGCTTGCCTGGTGAAACGGAGTCCGGCTCTGCGGGGACGCAACCGGACAAGGGATAGCCAGGCCGACGGTGCGCCGATGGTGCATCGGGGCCCCTGGCGGCTCATGTCGTCAGGGGCCTGCCTCTACGCCATCGGGCACCGGAGCCATGCCTCAGAAAATCCCGGGGCCTGGGGCAGAGCCCCAGTCCATCAATGATCGTGACCGCCGCGCCATCAGATACCGTGATCGCGCTCA
>CAVOVZ010000010.1:652500-678802 GCA_963699985.1 Terriglobia bacterium | reverse complement strand
GGCCAGGCGATGATCGAAGCCACCACAATCGCCCAGTCCACAATCGAGAGGATCGCTCTCCGCAATTTCGACAATGCCGTGGCACCGCATGGTACGCCTTCCTCCTCCAGCTTTGCACTGATTGGGCTGGATGCCGGCGAGAACGCCACCCTGGAAACAACGTTCAATGATGTCGACGACTACAATGGTCACCGCGACACCGTTGTCAGTCCGACGTTCGGATCGTTTTTCGTCTACTGCAAGGTGTATTTCATCCGGGCTTCATCGCCTTACGATAGTATTGGGACACAGACATTTATGAAACGCATCGACGTGACGGTCGACAACAAGTTTCTGGTCGACACGTCCGGAAAAGATCCACTGAAACTGAAGAAGCAGCTTCTCGTCTATCACGTGGTGAGTTACCATTAACCGACAACCGTGAGATGATGGAATGAGTGGTGAATTTGACAGTTTGGGTGCGGCTCTTATTCTTGGGACCCTGATTCTCACAGTGCTCCTTCTGAATGAGACATTCCTCTCCAGCGACTACAATCAAACGATGGCCGAGTCCAATATCGAAGTTCTGACTGGCTATTCGGTGGGGAGCACAATAATCGCTGGACTTGGCGGCGTGCTGGACTATGACTTCCACACGATCGGGTACAAAGCACAACGCTCCATCCTCTATGCAGACACTAACAAGATCGTGTTTGCCGCGGCGATGTATGCGGACAGCAAGGTGGACACGGTCTCCTACTATTCCTCTGCCGGGACAAGTTCGGCAGTGATTCTGTATCGCAAGGAGAACGCCTCCATTGGTGGTGGCTGGCAGGCATCTCAGTTCAGGCTCACCTACTATGACGCAAAAGGTCGGACGATCGTCTTTCCGACAGGTTTCCAGACGGATCAGGTGTACTGCGATAGCATTCGATCGATTCGCGTCACCTTCCGGGGCGCAACGCCTGCGAAAATGACGAGCGAGAATGCTCTGGAAAATTCATATGGTGCGGCGGTATGGGACAAGCTCTTCAGCCCGGCAAATCTCCGGGCCTTGTAGAATGGAGAATACAGATCACCAGAAAGGAGTGCTTCTACGGGTCGACTCGCAATCATCGTCGTGATCACTTTGACGATCACACTTGGCCTCCTTGTTCTGCGATCGACTGATCGTAACAATACGATCATCGATAATGCTGTTCAGGTGTATGAACAGACGCAGGCACGCAATCTCGCCCGCGCCGGAATAGACAATGCAATGCTGCAGTTGACAACGAACAGTGCTCTTCGCGGACAGCTGGCGGCAATGGCCCTTGGCGGCACCGGAGCCGGTTCGGTGACAGTACGGATCGATTCCGTGTCCGCCGACACCATCAAGCTGACGGCGATAGGTTCCTATGGAAGCTCGCCACTGCAGACCGTCACTGTGGCTGCGACCCGTCAGGGGATCAACCTTGGAATAACGGGGGCGATGGGAGTCTCAAGGAACTCAACGGCGCAGGTGAAAATTACGGGTGCAGGCTCATTGATCGATGGAAAGGACTACCTTGCACAGGACCCACCGACCATTAACTCTTCGGGAAAAGGAATAGATGGCATCTCAAGTGCACTGGCGAGCGATCTGAGTCTCAGTGGCACAAACAACGGTATCCCCATACTCGGCAAAAGAGCCGTCCCGACCAAAGATACTGTGGCCCTGGGTACTGCTCAGCCCGATTGGAATTCACTCCCAGGCCAACTTATCCCGAAAGCAAACCGCGTGGTCACGAGCGCACCGGGCTCCAACCAGACGTGGGGAACGTGGAGTAGTCCAGAGATTACTTATCTCAGCGGGAATTGGGGATGCAGCAAACCGACGACTGGATGCGGAATTCTGATTGTTGAGCCTACCGGGTCAGGCACGATTACCTTCACACAAACCGTCACCTGGATCGGGCTGATCATCATCAAAGGAAACTCGGCAGGTCCAACCTTCAAGATCACCAACGTGAACAGCTTCTACGGCGGGATTCTTTTTACCGGCCCCCAATCCCTTTGGAGCCAAAGCAACAATGGTCTCTATCGATATAGCAGCTTAGCCATCGCCCAAGTTGCGACGAAACTCTTGCAGACAGGAAGCGGCTGCTACGTGATGGCAAAGGGAACCTGGAAGGAGCGGTAGTCCTTTCTTCCCTGCCAAGATCCGTGTTCTCCGCAATTTGATATTTTCCCCAAGAAACCAGCCCGGCTCCTGACGACCACCGTGGAGGTGGTATCAGGAGCCGATGCGACTGTGATACCTGTTGCTATGCGCCGTTGTCTATTTCCCGAAGGCGTACCGGGAGAAATGCGGCACCTGGCACCCACGTGCACGAAACGAGCGGGTCGACGCATCAACCGTGACGCTCCCTGAGGGCATGAGTTCCCATGCGTTGCTATTCGGATTGACATAAACGAAACTCAGAGCACCTGACCCCCAGCGCCACCGGCCGAATTTCAAGGTGTCAAGCCCAGAGACGTCGATATCCAAAGATGCAGGAACGTTAAAGGTGGTCGGGCTCGGCGTGAAGGTCGTCTGTAAGCTGTTACTCAGCGTGTCATACTGAAGCACCGCTGTGACCTTCATTTTCGATTGCACCGCGCCCGCAGGGAATGCCAACTTCCAGTCAATGAACCAAGGCGTCTTGTCCTTGCACGTTCCACTCATATAGAACTTGAAACGCCGCCGTGAACGGGGCTGGGTTGGCAATCAATTACCCATTTCGCTTCGCAAAATCACCGAGCACGGTGTAATGCAAGAGGAGGATAGACCCGTGGGCAAAGCTTGGTATCGCCTCTTTTATCACGTTACGTGGTCAACCGACAGGCGGGAGCCAATTATTACGCCAGAAATTGAAACCGTCCTCTATCCCTACCTCGAATTGAAGGCAAAGGAGTACGGCGGATTTATGTACGCCTGCAATGGTGTGGAGGATCATGTGCACGCCGCGATGACGATCCCACCGCGGCAATCCATCGGGGAAATAATCGGACGATTGAAGGGGAGTTCCTCGCACTACATTAATAGCGAAGTTCACCTTGCACGGGGATTTGCATGGCAGGGTGGGTATGGCGTGATCACAGTCTCGGAAGAGAGACTTCCCACAATCCTACGCTACATTAGCAATCAGAAGGAACACCATCGACGTGGAAATACTCAATCCCGATGGGAGAGATCAGATCCCGATATGCCGAGATAGGTCCGTTCACGGACCTTCGTCGTCAGCGCGGTCGTTTACGGCCGCGCATGAAATTCCACACACGCATCGTTTTCGCATGCGGTGTTTCGCACGCGGTGCCCTAAAGGACACCGCTGGTGATCTGTGGACGGCAGCGGCAAGCCCCGTGAAGGGGGCTAGATTTCATGAAGGGCTGTTCACCGCCGTTTGTCGTCACCGCGGTCGTTTACGATCTATGCCCTCAAGGTACTCATTGCCATTGGCGAGGTTCGCGTTGCGGAGGGGATCTACAAAACAGCAGAAACGTATCGTGAACTCGGTATTCTGCATCGGAAGCGACGCCGACATCGAGATGCCAGCCAAGCGTTGTCGACGGTCTGCAAACTGTTTCGCACGGCTGGCGCAGTCGATGATGAAAAGCGTACACGGGGCTCTGCTTCTGCGTCGCAAGAGGGCAGCTTGAGAAGGTTACCGTTTTCGCTTTCTTGAAATCCCGCAATTGCATTATGGAATGTCGAGAGACAAGGTTCAGTGCTCACGCAATAAGACACATGTACGAGAGAGAAATCGCTACGAGCGAGGTGCTGTCTGCTTTGTGCATGGAGAAGTGATCGAAGACTATCCCAACGACAATCCGTTTCCCAGCAGGCTATTATTGGGTTATGCAGAAGGTCGTCCGTTGCACCTCGTAGTTGCGAAGGATGCAGAGTCGGCAAATGTTTTGTCGTGACTGCGTATGAGCCTGACCCGGAACGGTGGACAGGGGATTTTAGAAAGTTGTGCTCAATATTGGCCATTGTGGACCCTCCTTCCCTTCCTAATCCTCTTGTTTTGCCGTTTTCACACACAATTTCGCCACTTTTAACCCTTTTCGTGGCATGAAATTGGCACTGACCATCATTGAAGAAGTCTGTTCTGTAGGCCGTGCGTGGAAGGGCGTGACGAGTGAATCGGGCTGAATTACGTATCGCCTTCCTCGGTCCCAAGAGACAGGCGAAGCTGGTGTTGGAGTGAGGACAAAGGTGAATCCTTCGTGACGGAGAAGCATAACTACGACGACTTTTTCAATCTCCGCGGGGATTGGAGACGCAGCCGCGGTTGCGTCGGGGCATAAGGATCTCCTGGCAATCTTGATGCTCTCCTGGCTTAATGTGCCATTAGTAGAGGCTGCCATAACCCTTCTTACAATAGTTCTGGGATTACAAGTAATGGCACATCCGTAACCGCCCACTTTTATGGAGGATCACCAGCCTCCGGCGATCTGCTTGTCGCCCAGGTATCGAACAACGCAAGCTCCAGTGCGCCCACGACGCCCACCGGCTGGTCCGTTGCCATCTCGGAAACGAACAACAGTCCGGGGCAGGTGATCTTCTATAAGATTGCCGATGGTACGGAAGGCCCCGATATTACCATCAGCGGGTATGGCACCAGCACCTTTCTCGCGCTTCTAACCTTCAGATACTGGGGAGTCGCAACTTATAATCCGCTCGACCAGACCAGCTCCAAATCAGGCACTGGAACCGCCATTAGCACCAACAGCATCACCACCACGCGCGCGAATGAACTGCTGATCGCCGGAGTCTGCCAGAGCAAAAGCTCCAGCTTCTCAGGCTGGGGCAGTCCCTTCACTGTAAGAAGTGGTATTCAAGGCACCGCCTCTGCTTCTTATGCAGATCGAATTGTTTCATCTACAGGTACCTACTCAACTTCGGTGACTGCTTCTCAAAGCGGAGCCTGGCGCGCCCACATGGCAAGCTTCAAAGCTGTCAAAACCTGGGATGGCGGCGCTGGCACCAACAATTGGGGGGACGCCAACAACTGGAATCCCAACGGGGTGCCGGCATCCACAGATGTGATTGAACTCACAGGGGCGAATACCATCGACATCAATGTCGCTGCGGTAGGCATGGACCTTTACCTGAACAACGCCAGCCTTATCCTCACCGTGAAATCGGGCCAGAGCCTCACACTGGGAGGCAATCTGGCCATGGCGAGCGGGGCACTCAATACGGAAGCATCCTTCCCCACGGTAAGCGGGACGACAACGCTCTCTGGGGGAACGGTCGGCTATACGGCAGCAAGCGGGAGTCAGACGGTTGCGGTCAAGAGTTATGTGAATCTCACCGTCAGCGGCGGCGGGACGAAGACACTCGCGGGTACGATTACACCGAGCGGCAACTTGTCCGTCAACGGCGGCACATTCGACCTGAGACATACACGGCTAACCGTTCTACGACAGGCGGGACACTTACCGTTGCCAACTGTGCCACATTCAAGATTGGCGGGACAGGAACGCTCCCATCAAACTACTCCACACACTCCATCGGAGCCACGAGCACGGTGGAGTATGCCGGCACCACGACGAGTGTTGCGGCACTTAACAGCAGTCAGAACTACGGCAATCTCACCATCAGTGGTACGGGCGTCGTGGGTTCGGCGAGCTTTGCCGTGGCCACGGCACTTACGGTTGGAAGCGGCGGAAGCTTCATCCCCACCGCCGGGACAATCACGATGAACAACGGGTCCTCGATCAGTAATTCCGGAACACTGACATTCCAGGGGTTGACCATTGCCGCCTCGGCCACAGTCACCACATCCAGCAGCTTCAGCGTTGCCGGTGCTCTCACCACCGGCGCCAGTTCAGTCTTCAACCCGGGCGGGGCACCATCACGATGACGGGGACCGCGTGGACGTTTTCATTCAGCGCGGCACCAACCTTCAAGGGACTGACCATTGCCGGCACGCCTTCGACACAACCAACGGCGAGCTTCTCGGTCGGCGCCGCGCTCACAGTGAACGTTCGAGGACACTTTCGCCTACCGCGGGGACAATCACGATGACCGGCACCGGCTGGTCCATGGCCAACTCCGGCACATTGACCTTCAGCGGACTGACCATTGCCGGCACGCCATCCTCACAATCAGGGCCAGCTACTCCGTCGGGGGTGCGTTGACGGTCAACGGATCGACGACGCTGGCTCCCACCGGCGGCACGATCACGATGAACAACGGGGCATCAATCAGCAATTCAGGAACACTGACATTCTACAGATCTGAGCATCGCCGCCTCGGCAACTGTCACCACGTCAAGCAGCTTCAGCATTGCGGGAGCGCTGACCACCGGCGCCAGTGCCGTCTTCAATCCGAGCGGCGGCACCATCACCATGACGGGCACGGCATGGACGTTTCGTTCAGTGCCTCGCCGACATTTAAGGGACTCACCATTGCCGGCACTCCATCGGCGCAACCGACAGCGAGTTTTGTCCGTCGGGGGTACTTTGACGGTCAACGGTTCTACAACACTCGCTCCCACTGGTGGCACGATCACGATGAACAACGGGTCGTCCATCGCAAATTCGGGGACGCTGACGTTCCAGGGATTGACCATTGCTGCGTCGGCGACCGTCACCACATCGAGCAGTTTCACCATCGTCGGGGCTCTCACCGTGAATCGAGTGCCGACTTCTCCCCCTCTTCAGGGACGATCACCATGACCGGGACCGGTTGGACGGTGGCGAACTCCGGCACATCGACCTTCAGCGGTTTGACCATCGCCGGAACCCCGTCTTCACAATCAGGAGCAAGTTATTCCGTTGGCGGTGCCTTGACGGTCAACGGTTCGACGACACTCGCCCCCACCGGCGGGACCATTACGATGAACAACGGGTCTTCGATCTCGAATTCCGGCACGCTGACGTTTCAGGGATTGACCGTTGCCGCATCGGCCACAGTCACGACGTCCAGCAGTTTCAGCATTGCCGCCGCGCTCACAGTGAATTCGAGTGGAAACTTCTCGCCATCCTCAGGCACGATTACGATGACCGGGACCGGTTGGACGGTGGCAACTCCGGCACTTTGACATTCAGCGGATTGACCATTGCCGGCACGCCATCTTCACAATCAGGAGCAAGTTATTCAATCGGAGGCGCGTTAACCGTCAACGGTTCAACGACGCTCGCGCCCACCGGCGGGACGATTACGATGAACAACGGGGCTTCGATCTCCAATTCCGGTACGCTGACGTTTCAGGGGTTGACGATTGCCGCATCGGCCACAGTCACGACGTCCAGCAGTTTCAGCATCGCCGGTGCGCTCACCGTGAATTCGAGTTCCAACTTCTCGCCATCTTCCGGCACTATTACGATGACGGGAACCGGCTGGACGGTGAGCAACTCGGGGACCCTGGTATTCAGTGGTTTGACCATTGCCGGGACCCCATCTTCACAATCAGGAGCAAGTTATTCAATCGGAGGCACTTTAACGGTCAACGGTTCAACGACGCTCGCGCCCACCGGCGGGACCATCACGATGACCGGCACCGGATGGTCAGTGAGCAACTCCGGCACATTGACCTTCAGGGGTCTGACCATTGCCGGAACCCCGTCCGCGCAACCTACAGCGAGCTTTGCCGTGACCGGTGCCTTGACCGTCAATGGCTCAACCACATTGGCTCCGCAGCCGGAACGATTACGATGAATAACGGGGCATCCATCGCCAATTCAGGCACCCTGACATTTTATCGTTGACTCTTGCCTCCTCCGCGACAGTGACTGCCAGCGGCAACTTTGCAGTAGCCGGGACATTTACCGTGAACGGGTGGCACGTTTACACCAGCGGCAGCGGAAATAATTAGCGGGGCAGGGACGCTTACAGGAAGCGGGACGGTTAAGGTGACCCGTACGGCGTCGACGGCCGATTTCTCCAGTCAGTATACCATTACCAAAAACCCTCACCAACCTGACCGTTGAGTATGCCGGGGCATCCGCACAGGTGATTGCGCACTCACTTATGGCAGTCTTAAGATGAACAACGCGAGCGGTGCGACGTTAGGGGGCAATGCCACGGTTAACGGAGCCCTGACACTTTCCAGCGGCAACATCACGGCAAGTTCCAGCAACTTGATATTAGTTCCACGGGCAGTGTCTCCCGCACGAGCGGCCACGTGGTCGGCAACTTCAAGAAGTATATTGCCACAGGAGCGACCAGGAAGACCTTCGAAATCGGTGATGCCGAACTATCACCCGTAGCGTCACCTTCGGTAACGTCACCTACGCGGAGGACCTGACCGCCGGCACGGCCGGAGACCATGGGAATATCTGCGGCTTCGCCAAATTCATCGAAGAGCGTGAACCGGTACTGGACACTGACCAACAGCAGGATCGTATTCAACAACTACAGCGCGACCTTCACCTTTGTATCGGGTGATATCGACGGCGGAGCCAACACGGCGACTTCATCGTGGGCAAATACTCAGGCTGGACCTATCCACAGTCGGGACGAAAACCGGAACAACGACGCAGATCACAGGCGCGACGGCGTTCAGCGACTTCCAGATTGGCGAACTCGGCACACTGACCTGGGACGGTGGCGCCTCGACCAACAACTGGGGTGATACCAACAACTGGAATCCCGACTATGCCCCCACATCCTCCACCGACGTCAGTCTCACCGGTGCCAATACGATTGACGTGAACGTTGCGGGTGCGTGCAACAGCATCACCATCAACAATGCAAGCCTCGTCCTCACGGTCAAGAGCAGCAACTCACTTACAGCCTCGGGCAATCTCACCGTCACGACCGGGACGTTGAACACGGAAGCCTCATTCCCGACCGTCACAGGATCAACAACGCTCATGGCCGGCACCGTCGGCTATACCGCATCGAGCGGGAGCCAGACAGTTGCGGTGAAGAATTACGCGAACCTGACCATCAGCGGCGGCGGGACAAAGACCCTTGCCGGGACGATCACACCGACGGGCGACCTCTCCGTCAACGGCGGCACGCTTAACCTCTGACCTACACGGCCAACCGCTCCACAGCAGGCGGGACACTCACTGTAGCCAACGGAGCCACATTGAAGATCGGTGGAACGGGAACTCTGCCCTCGAACTATTCGACCCATTCGATTGGACCGACAAGCACAATAGAGTATGCCGGCACGACCACCAGCGTTGCCGCACTCAACAGCAGTCAGAACTACGGTAATTTGACCATCAGCGGCTCGGGTGTGGTGGGTTCGGCGAGCTTTGCCGTGGCCACGGCACTCACACTCGGAAGCGGTGGCAGCTTCATTCCGACGGCCGGCACGGTGACGATGAACAACGGCTCGTCGATCTCGAATTCCGGCACGCTGACCTTCCAGGGACTAACCATTGCTGCCTCGGCGACCGTAACCACCTCCAGTAGTTTCAGCATTGCCGGTGCGCTCACGGTGAATTCGAGTGGACTCTTCTCCCCCTCCGGGACGATCACGATGAACAACGGCTCCTCGATCAGTAACTCGGGGACGCTGCAATTCATGACATTGGCGATCGCGTCATCGGCGACGGTGACGACATCGAGCAGTTTCGATGTATCGGCATCACTCAGCGTCGGCTCCGGCGCAAACTTCTCCCCCTCTTCCGGGACCATCACCATGTACGGCGGGTCGATCGCCAACTCCGGGACGTTGGCGTTCCAGAATGTTGCGGTTGCCGCGAACGCAACCGTGACCGGCAGCGGGAGCTTCAGTGTCGTCAGCACCTTCACGGTCAACTCCGCGGCAACGTTTTCTCCCTCGTCCGCTGTTGTCATCAGCGGCGCAGGGACACTCACCGGCAGCGGCACGGTGAAGGTGACCCGCACGGCGGCCACGGCCGACTTCTCGAGCCAGTACACCATCAGCAACAAGACGCTGACGAATTTGACGGTCTCGTACGAGTCGGGATCAGCCCAGACGATCAGCGCCCTGACGTACGGCGGCCTGACGGTCAACAACACTGCCGGCGTGACGCTCGCCGGGGATGTGACGGTGAACGGACTGATGGATTTGTACTTCGGCAAAGTGACCACAAATTCCTATAGTCTCATCAGCAGCTCCACGGGTTCTGTAAGCCGCACGATCGGTCGTGTTGTGGGCAATTTCCAGAAGTACATCTCGACTGGAGGCACCTCAAAGACGTTCGAAATCGGCGACGCATCACGCTACACGCCGGTGACCGTCTCGTTTGGCAACGTCAGCGTCGCCGGCAATCTGACAGCCAAATCCACTTCCGGGGACCATGCGAATATCGGCAGTTCTGCCATTAACTCATCAAAAAGTGTGAACAGGTTCTGGACATTGACCAATAGCGGGATCACCTTCGACAACTACAGCGCGACGTTCACCTTTGTCGCCGGGGCGGCGGCGTCGACCCCGTACCACTTGGCCAAGGTCAACGGCGGTGGTCTTCCCGGGACGTGCAGCGTCACCACGACGACCGCGTGCCAGGGAGACCGTGACTGCCCCAATGTCGAGATCTGCAACGGTGCTGGCGCTCCCCAGGTGATGATGGAAGTCGACTCGGGCATCCAGCTCGACGCGGGTGATCTCTCCGAGTCGCGTACCGTGGCCGGCACCGCCGGGCCTTCTCACCGCAAGGTGCGGGTGTACGAGACGACGAACCAGTTCGGCCCCGGGTCCGGCGACCTCCTGGGCTGCGACGCGCCGGTCTCTTCCGGCTTCACCCACGGACACGTGGTCGCGGCCACCGCGCTCGGAAACGCGACGAACGTTCCCACGAGGTACCTCGGCGGGTGGCAGAAGCCCGACACGACCGGTGTGGTGTGGCCGGTGGACGGCGTCGCCCCGCGGGCGGTTCTGGTCGCCTACGATGCGAACGTGACCCCACTCCAGGGAAGCTGCGGGGATCCCACGAACTCCGGCCTCGTGGTCGGGGACATCTACACGGGATCGGGAGGGGGCTCCCTCGAGGTCGCGTACAACTCCCATGGCGCCAGGACGATCAACTTCTCCTGGGGCCAGACGGCAAGCCCGACGTACGGGACCAACGCGAATCGCATCGACACGTTCCTCGCCAACCCTCTGTACGACCGGGCGATGGTCTTCCTTTCCGCCGGAAACGAAGGCCGCGATGACGATGCAGACGGCGTTCCGGATGCGGGCTCGGTCTCCGAGCCTGCGACCGCAAAGAACGCGGTCGTCGTCGGCGGAAGCGGGAACACGAACATCCCGTTCAACGGCGCCAACGAGCAGGATCGATTCTTCAACTCGAGCGTCGGCCCCGCGGCCGCCAGCGGGCGCATCGTTCCGATCCTGATGGCCCCCGGAACCGACTTCGGAGCCATCCGCGGGAACATGGGCTTCGACGGCGAGTTCGCCTGCCGTTCGAACGACAACAACCAGTCGAGCCCGGTCGAGTGCGACGTCTCCCAGTCGTCCAGCGGGACGAGCTTCGCGTCCCCGGCCGCGGCCGGAGCCGCGATGCTGGTGCGCGACTACTTCGCGCAGGGCTTCTACGGGGACGGAACGTCCAGCAATCCGACCAATTCCGGTGAGATCGTGACTGCGGTCTCCGGCGCGCTGGTCAAGGCGGTCCTGATCGCCTCGGCCGACTGGATGGACAACTCCCAGCCCGGCACGCCGACCAACAGGCCCGGAGACAACCTGGACGCGAAGTATCGTTTCAACAACGAGCAGGGGTACGGTCGCATTCAGCTCAACAACGTCCTTCCGCTCCAGAACTACCCCGACACGCCCATCGGCCTGATCGTAGCCGACGGCGGAACGACGGGCGGGCGGCTGGATATCTCCGGTCTGACCGGCTCCCTGAACCTCAACAACTTGGGCAATATCGACACCGGGACCTTCACCGTGTGCGACGACAGCAAGGAGCTTCGCGTCGCCCTGGTGTGGGAGGACGCGGTCGGGGCGAATCTCGTTCGCGACCTCGACCTCGAGGTATGCCCGCCGTCGAACCCGACTTGCACGGTGCCGGGCACCCAGGCCATCACCAGCAAGGTGTACTTCGGCAACTACTTCAGCGACGACGACAACCGCGACGGCGACATCCAGGTCGGCGAAGGATGCGACCTGAACAACTACACCGGCGCCCTCGTGCTGGTCGACGACTCGCCGTGGACCCTTCCGGCGTGCTCGACCTCGGATCGCGATCGCAGGAATCCCACCGAGGCGGTGATGCTGTCCCCCGACACCCGGCTCGACGGGCGCGGCTGCAGCAACAACTCGGCTGCGACGTGCGCAGTCGATGCCGACTGCGGCGCGGGCAACATCTGCCGCGACAAGGACAAGGAAACCGAGACCGGCGTCTGGAGAGTGCGGGTGAAGACCGGGGTCGTCACCGCCGCGACGCAGAAGTACGCGGTGGTGGTGACGGGCGGCGTCTGCACGGGCTCCTCCGTCCAGCTCAGCCAGACGACCTTCGACTGCAACGACCAGGTCTCCGTCATCGTGAACGAGAAGGACGAGCCGCTCGACCCCGCCGCCGGCCCCCCCGGCCTGACGCCGACCGAGATCGGAAGCCGGACGCTCCTCGAGGTCTACTCGGCCAGCGGCGTAAGGGTAGACGTTGAGGACGCCACCAGCGGGCTCACGTTCACGAACGTCGGGCTCAAATTCACGTCGAACCCGATCTACCTGACCGACGGGACCGTCCCGCTGGCCAACAACGGTGTCCTGGACGTTCGCAGCGGCCAGACCATCCGCGTAACCTACAAGGACGAGGAAAGCGATTTGCCCGTCCTCAACAAGCAGCGCACGAACAGCGCGTCCGTGAACTGCCAGGCGAACGTGAACATCGGTACGGTCAACTTCGCCCTCACCGGAGCCGACGCACCTCAGTTCGTCGACGGCGGCTGCGAGCGAGACCTGCGCGGCTACTTCACGCAGGGCTTCCCCGATCGCTACATGGACGAAGGCGAGCGGGTGGTCTACCGCGTCGCGTTCCAGTCCCAGGAGGAAGGCCTGCTGCAAGACGTGCAGGTTTCCCTGCGATGCGTCCTCGCAGATGCCGACAGCCCGAGGGACTGCGCTCCCGGTCGATTCGACCTCTGCACCGATCCGAACCGAGCCAATAACACCTCATGCGGCACGAGGCTCACGATTCTCGACTCGCCGAAGTCGATCGGCGACCTCGTTCCGGTGGCTGGCACCGCCACCGCTTCCCCGCAGTTCACGATTGTCGTGGGAGCGGTTCCGGAGAGCGCGCTGCCGGTGGACATGCTCCTCGGCGTTTCCGCGCGGAAGTCCGGACGGGCCGTGGAAACTCTCCTCGCCTACCGGACCACGCTGAACGCCGACGAGCAGTCGTTCTACTACTCCACCGACTTCCCCACCGGAGCGAGTGAGAATCGGGACTACGTCAACGACGAACGCATCCAGACCGTCACGACGGTCCCGGGCGGTTCGTTCGGAGAAGGCGAGTTGCGGGACGTCGACTACCGCCTGGAGGCGATCACCTGGTCGAATATGCAAACCTCCGGTCGAAACCTCGGCATCACACCGTGGAACTTCGACTCGAGCCGCAACGGATTCGTGGTCGGTCTCAACAACACTTCCACGACCGGAATTGTGGAGTCGATCGCGAACTGGGGCGAGGACAAGAACTTCAACGGCGTCCTCGACTACGCCTGCTCCCTGAGCCCGGCGACCCAGTGCCCCTCCGTGTTCCCCACCGGGACCTGCGGGAGGTGCAACAACGACAGCAACACCATCTGCGTCCAGTTCTGCGTGGGCCTCGGGACCTGCACCGTCGCGAACGTCTGCTCCGGGGACCTCACGACCCCGTGCAACTTCGGTTATGTTCCGACGTCGGTCTGCCCCGGCGGCGCGACGAGCTGCGTGCCGGATGGCGGCGGGCTCGGCGTGTGCGAGTCCAAGGAAGACCGCGATCCGCCCAACGGCCTCCTCAACGACAACTGGGGCACGGGCGGCGGATGCGGATGGCAGACGAATCTCACCGGCGCCGCCGGCGTGTCGGGAGGTGTCTGGCACACGGGCCGGGTGGATGTCACCGGGTTCGTGGCCGGCCAGTGCCTCGTCTCCGGCAACTCCGCGGGAGCCTGCCAGAACTACGAGGTCCTCACCGGGATCACCAACATCAAGCGTGAGTGGGAGATGCTGGTCACTCCCGTTCTCCAAAAGGTCAACGTCTGCCCCGGCTCGCCCAACTGCGGCGCCTCGAGCGACACGGCCTCCGAGAAGGTCTTCACCGTCGAGTTCTTGGATTGGGCCTGGAACATGGCCATTGACCTCAAGGACGAGTGGGCCCAGATCCGTTGGGAGTTCGATACGGACACGACGTCGACCTCTCCGATCGATCTGTTCAACGACGCCGTCGTTCAGAACGCCCTCCCCGGCAACCACGGTCCGATCAGCGGTGGCAACTCGCCGCTGACCGACGGGTTCCAGGTCTTCGCCCCGTTCTTCGGAACCTCGTCGCAAAACGGAAGCGTCGGCCTGAACCGGGTGGGTCGCAACCCGTGCTACTTCGAGGTCGCCTCGGGCGGAACCGGTCCGTACAACCTCGCGGACCCGAAGGACGACGACAAGGACAACGGCTTCTGCGACGCCAGTTCGCCGCAGCCCAACGCGCCCTGTTACATCGGCCAGCTTCCGAATCCTTGCTCCCCCGGATCGTGCATCGGGTTCAACGGCCAGTTTGACGAGTACGTCAAGGCGAACGGCCCGATCCGCAACTTCCAGATGTCCCAGGCGAACGGACCCGACATGCGGTTCTCCACGTTCGAGGACATCTACGGGCCGTCGGGAGAGAACTTCCAGGGCGCCCTCGGCTTCCGAGTCTTCGAAGGCAACCAGGACAATGGCGCCGCGCAGACCAGCTTCGGCGTGGCGGTGGACGACATGGTGGTCCAGTGGCGCGAGTACAAGCTGGGCGCCGACGGAACCACCTGCTCGTCGACGGGCGGAACGTGTGCCTCCATCGAGGTGCAGACGGGTGTGACGTACGAAGGGAACGGCTCGCTGACGGTCACGGTGATCGACAGCTACCCCTATCGCTGCACCTATCTGTGCACCGCAGGCAGTGCCGGTGTCGGTGCCTCCTGCTTCACGAACGCGGACTGCGGGGTGGGGGGCGCCTGCAACACGGCCGCGCCTTCGTGCACGCCCGAGAACAAGAACGACTGCAACCACGACGGCGACTACAAAGACGCGGCGCTGCACTGCTGGAACCCCGTCACGAACACCGGCTCCAACGCGGCGTGCGCGACGCTGGGCGCCCCGTGCGTCATCTCGGGGGAGTTTTGCTTCAGCGCCGACGACAACAACTGCGACGACAACGGCACCCCCGACGTTCTCGCCCGCGTCTTCTCCCAGGTCGAGCCGCTCGGGGAGTGGGTGGTCTGCGACCGCGTCACGGGGCAGACCGACGTCTACCGCGGCACGCTTCCGACCTCGCTCGGAACCGACGTGCCCGGCGTGCTGTTCGTCTCGCGCTCGGTGTCCACGATCGTCGACGACGTCACGGCTCGTTACGTCGACGAGTGGGATGGGCGGTCCGGCGGTACGGAGTGCCAGGGCAGCGGCAACCCCGCGCTGTGGGGGTTGGTGGAGGTCGGCACCAACATCCAGCTTCGAGACGAAGAGATCCGGGTCGTCTCCTTCCGGATCGCCGAGCAGAACGGCGACCAGGACGGTTTCCCGGACACGAACGAGACGGTGAACCTCTTCATCACCGTTCAGAACAAGACGTTCAACAGCACTCGCTCCGCAACGAACGTCGTCGCGCAGATCTACACCAACGATCCGAAGATCGACTGCGTCATCAACGGCCTCCTTGCCATCGGAACCCTTGCTCCCAACGAGATCAAGGAGGTTCCGACCCCGTTCGTCTTCAAGGTCAAGTCGACCTCGGACCGCGCGGGGGCGGTGCCGGCCGCGACCTGCGATGGCAACGTCTGCTCCAACGGAGCCGGTGCCTGCACCGTGCCCGCCAACTGCGCTCGCACCACCGACCAGGACTACTCGGCGAAGTTCGTGGTGACGTTCTCGGCAACCGACGTGGACGTCAACACGACGACGCAGAACCTGTTCCTGGATCTCGACCTCAACGCGACGTCCACCGCAGCGGCGACCGAGACGTTCACCGAAGGGTTCGAGGGCGGCTTTGGCAACTTCCAGTTCCAGAACCTCGACAGCGGCATCGCCAACAACACGCTGTCGAACGGGAGGCGCTGCCAGTACAACGATCCGGACTACCCGCCGTCGAACTCGTTCGGCGACTCCGAGTGCTACCTCGGGTTCAAGGCCGGGCAGTCCCCGATCAACGCCTGGCACATCCACTCCAGCACGGCTCCGGACGGCGGCCGCGCCTATCTCGGCGTCCAGTCGGTACACTGGGGAACTCACACCCCGGGCAACCCGAACCTGGACACTTACCAGCTGAGCCAGATGGACGCCCTCCGGACCAAGAGCGCGATCAACCTGGCACCGCGGATCTGCCAGAACGACCCCAGCGCGAACAAGCGGGCCTGCACGACGGTGACCGACTGTCTCGTGGTGGGCGGCGGACCGTGCGTGTCCGCGAGCCCGGTGCTGTCCTTCAAGCACCAGATTTCGACCACCGACGCCCGTGGAACCAACACTCCGGACGACCAGGCCGCTGACCGCGGCGTGGTGCACGCCCTGGTATCGGGGGCCACGATCTGGCAGAAGCTCTATCCGTTCGAGAACGTCTACGACGTTCAGGGGACCGATCAGTTCACCAACTGCACATTCGACCCGATCGACGACGGGAACAACGAGGACAGCTACTTCGACCCGACGGATCCCAACCGCCGGTTCGGTCCGTCGTCCAGTTGCTTCGGAGAGTTCACGTTCTCCTACCTCGGCGACACGGACACGCCGTTCGAGCTCGGGAACGTGGGCCGAGCCACCGATCCTCCAGGCCTCCAGGGGAGCCTGGGCATCGGGACGTGGGTCCAGTCCAAGTTCGACCTGTCGCGCTTCAGGGGCCGCGGCGTGAACCTGCGGTTCCTGATCACGACGATCAAGGTCTCCGACACGGTCACGATCGAGGCGGCGTTCCAGTGGAACCCGGTGCCGTACGACGACGGCTGGTTCGTCGACGACATCCGGGTCTCCCAAACCCTGGGGACGACGGCATCGGCGGTCGCCACGGATAGCCTCGACAACAGCGCCTTACCGGGTTGCGGCGTGACCTGCGGCACGCTGACCGCCGCAATCTCCGCGACGCCGGCTTTGCTGCCGGCTCCCGGACAGCCGACGACTCTTTCGGCACAGGCCTCGACGGCGGATCGCTGCCTGACCGGCACGCTCCTCTTCCAGTTCTGGGTCGACGGCAACAACAACGGAGTCGGTGGGGATGCCGCGGACACGCTGGTCCAGGACTTCTCGCCCAACTCTTCTTACCCCGACGCTCCGACGGTGACGACGAATTACGCGGTACGCGTGAAGTGCTCGTCGGCCACCTCGGGCACCTGCGCCGGGGCCTGGTCCGCGGCGACCGTCACGGTCGCCCAGCCGAACTTGGGCTTGACGAAGAATCTGAAGTTCAGCAATAAGACGACGATCGCCTCGCCCACCGAGCCGGCGACGCTGATCCAGTACCCGATGGATCTGCTGCGCGGGCCGTTCAGCGGGCCGTTCGGACCCACCTTCAACTTCGCGGGACCGAACCTACCGACGTGCCTCTTCAACAACGTTCCCACGTCAGCCCTGACGGATGCCACGGTTCCGACGCTCGGAAACGGGCTCTACTACCTGCTCCGCTTCAACAACGGCACGTGGAGCGCGCTGGTTCCGCAGGAGAAGAACGGCGTTTCGGTTCCCACGTTCCGTGACGCCAGCATTCCACCGACGTGCACACCCTAGGCTTCTGACAACGAGCCACGGGCTCTCCGAAGGGAGGGGCGAAAGCCCCTCCCTTCTTTTTTTCGGCTCCTCTCGAAATTCCGTGATGGCCGAGGTTTCTGATGGAAACCACCCGGCCCCCCTGCCCCTAAACCCAAGCAGCAGTGAGGGATAAGAACGGTAGATCCGTTCATTCCTGGTGCTCGGCGGCGGCCTCGCGCTTGCCACCCAGGCCGACCCCGGACTCCTCTTTTTCCGTCGGTGAGTCCGGTTTTCCGAGTCGCTCGACGGATCTCAAGCTCAGCCCCCTCGGCGCCCGACCCCGCGAAAGTCGACGCCATCACGGAACTTTGAGAGGAGCCTTTTTCCCCAAGGTGGTGCGAAGCTTGTTGGGCCATCGCCGTTTCGACGTTTTCCCAATTCACACCCTCGCCGAGTCGAGCTTTTTCCGAGATCGCACAAGCTCCGCACCACATTGGGGAGCGTCCGTAGCCGCTCGCCCGAACGTTCGCCGGACGACCGTGACGATCCTCGATCCGGGCCCGCGGCAGGATTCTCCGAGCTTTCTTCCCTCCCCGCTCTCGGGCATTCCCCTTGCCTCTGTGGCTCGCCATGCAGTGGCCCGACACACCGATCGAGAGCATCCCCCCGGAGACCTTCGAGCCTCCCTTCTGCCCCCGACCCGATTGCTCCGCACACCGCCCCACGCCGGGCTCCCCGACCTCCTTCTCCGTCGCGGGCTCCTACAACCGCAAGTGCGACGGTCGCACCGTCCCCCGCTTCCGCTGCCCCGCCTGCCGCCGCACCTTCTCGCTCCAGTCGTTCGCCACCTCCTACTACCTCAAGCGCCCCGCCCTGCTCGGACCCATCGCCGCGCTCCTCCAGGCCGGCTCCGCGCACCGCCAAATCGCCCGGACCCTCTTCTGCGCCCCCTCCACCGTCACTCGGCTCGCCGCACGGCTCGGACGCCACTCCCTCCTTCTCCAAGCCCTCGCCCTCGAGCACCTGCCCCACCTCGACGAGCCCATCGTCGTCGATCACTTCGAGACCTTCGTCGCTCGCCAGGAGGAAGCCCTCGGTCTCGCAACCCCCACGGGCCAGAACAGCTGGTTCGTCTACGCCATCGATCCCGCTCCCCACCGAAGGGGTGGAAGGCGCACCCCGGCACAGCAGCGGAAGGCCAATTCCCTTCCCCCCCTTCCCCGCCGTGCCGTCGCCGACTCCTTCCGGCGCCTCCTCGACCTCTTCGCCGACCGCCTTCCCCCTCAGGGTCGCCTCCGGCTCGTCACGGACGGCCATCCCGCCTATCGCGGCGCCCTTGCCCACCACCCCGCCCAGGAGCGGATCGCGCACGACGTCTACCCCAATCCCAAGCGCGGACCCAAGGGATCCGCCCCCTCGCCCCGGGCCATCGAGAGAGATCGAGAGATGTTCGCCGTGGATCTCCTCCACAAGATCTGGCGGCACACCAGCGCCCACGGCCGCAGGGAGACCATCGCCTTCGCCCGAAGGGTCAACGCGGCCGTCGAGCGCGGCTTCGTGCTCGCCGCGTGGCGCAACTTCGTCAAGGGGGTCTCCGAGCGCAAGCCCGACTCGACCACTCCCGCCATGCGGCTCGGGCTGACCCAGTCGCCCTGGAGCTGGCCGAAGGTCCTCGCCCAGCGTCTGTTCCCGTCGAGGATCCCGCTGCCACGCGGGTGGAAGGAAGTCTACCGGCGCGAGTGGATCACCCGGAGCATCGGGCCGAACACTCTCCACGCCTGCCGCCACGCGTACTGAGCTGTCCGAGCGGGTCCGAAAAAAACCCTCAGGGCGCCGCCCGACCGGATCCGGCTCCCCTCCCTGCCCTGATTCGGCGCGACAGAGTCATTCAGACACGCCCGATCCGACCCGTGGCGCGCCTGCGGCGCTAACAAGCTCCAAGGTGGTGCGAAGCTTGTTGAGCCGTCGCCGCTTCGAGGTTTTCCCGATTCACACCCCCGCCGAGTCGAGCTTTTTCCGAGATCGCACAAGCTCCGCACCACCTTGGATCGAGTTAGAACAGATGTGAGCGGGGGCCTCCGGCCCGGAGGTGCTCTCGCGCTCGGCGTGTCGCGCGCCTACCTCGCGGCGTGCGGTCGAGGAAGCCGATCTGCAGCAGGTATGGCTCGTAGATCTCCTCGATCGTGTCACGATCCTCGCCGACCGCGGCAGCCAGCGTTGCCACGCCAACGGGCCCGCCGTCGAACTTGTCCAGAATCGTCTCGAGAATGCGGCGATCCAACTCGTCCAGGCCGAACCGGTCCACCTCCAGCCGCTCGAGCGCCTCCGCCGCCGACCGGCCCGTGATGCGGTCGCCGCCGGCCACCTGCACGAAGTCCCGGACCCTCCGGAGAAGCCGATTGGCGATCCGGGGGGTACCTCGGGCCCGCCGCGCGATCTCCGCCGCCCCGTCGGGCTCGATCCCGATCCCGAGGATTCCGGCGGAGCGTCGCGCGATTGCCGCGAGCTCCTCGGCCTCGTAGTAGTCCAGATGATGGACGATCCCGAATCGGTCGCGCAGCGGCCCCGACAGGAGCCCCGTTCTCGTCGTCGCGCCCACGAGAGTGAACCGGGGAAGATCGAGGCGCACCGTCCGCGCGCTCGGCCCGGAGCCGATCAACAGATCGAGCGCGAAATCCTCGAGCGCCGGGTAGAGGATCTCCTCGAGGACGCGCCCCAAGCGGTGGATCTCGTCGACGAACAGCACGGCGCCGGTCTCCAGATTCGTCAGGATCGCCGCCAGGTCGCCGGGACGCTCGATGGAGGGCCCGGATGTCACCTGGATCCGCACGCCCATCTCCTGCGCGATCACGTGGGCGAGCGTCGTTTTCCCCAGCCCTGGCGGTCCGAACAGCAGGACGTGATCGAGGGGCTCACGTCGCTGCCGCGCCGCCTCCAAGAAGACCGAGAGATTCGACTTGATGCGTTCCTGCCCGATGTACTCCGCAAGAGTTCGGGGTCGCAGCGTCAGATCGAACGCCGCATCGTCACGATCCGCGTCGTCCTGCAGCAGGCGGTCGTCCCCGGGCGCCACGGATCGAGATCCTTCAGCGCATCAGGCCGCGCAGAGCGGCCCGCAGGACGACTTCGAGAGCCGGCGACGGCCCTGCCTGACCCATGGCGGCGTCGACCGCGCGCTCCGCCGCGTCCCGCCCGTACCCGAGATTCTCGAGCGCGGAGAGCGCGTCGCCGCGTGCAGTCCCTCCCGCGTCGGACGGCGCGGGCGGCTCCGGGGGCGCGCCCCGGGTCCGACCGCGACCGGGGCGACCAGGTCCGTCCCGAAGCTCCAGCAGGATTCTCTCGGCGGTCTTGCGGCCGATCCCCGGAACGCGCTCCAGGCGGGCGCGGTCGCCGCTTCGAACCGCGCGCTCGAGATCGGCCACCTCGATGCCGGAAAGAACCGCGAGCGCAGTCCGCGGGCCAACACCGGAGACCGAGATCAGCCGCTCGAACACCCCCCGCTCGTCACGCGTGGCGAATCCGAAGAGTTGGAACGTATCCTCTCGAACGTGGGTGTGAACGTGAAGGGTCACCCGTCCGCCGCCGCCACGCAACGCGTAGAACGTGCTCAGCGGAATCTGGATCTCGTATCCCACCCCCGACACGTCGAGAACGACCTCACCTGGGTCGCAGTGGGCCACCTGGCCGGTCAGTTGACCGATCACTTCGTGGTTCCCCGCGCGGTGGCTGCGGCCACGGCACCGCGAACGCCCAGCGTCGCGGCGTGGCACACCGCAACCCCGAGAGCGTCCGAGACGTCGTACGGACCATTCCGAGCGGAGGCGCCCAGCAGACGCCCGATCATGGCCTGCACCTGGCCCTTGTCCGCGCGCCCGTTGCCTGTCACCGCCTTCTTGACCGAGGCGGGCGAGTACTCGGCCACGGGGATCCCCTCGCCTCCCAGAACCGCGAGCACGACGCCTCGTGCGTGGGCGAGCTGAAAGGCGGCTCGCGCGTTCACGCCGTGGAACGTGGCCTCGACGGCGGCCTGGGTGGGACGGTGCGTCCGGACCACCTCCTCGAACTCACGGCGAAGGCGGTGAAGGCGCTCGGCAAGCGGCGCCTGCGCCGGGAGTGGGATCAGCCCTTTTGCGAGAAGGCGGGGGCGCGCAGCGGATCCGCCGACCAATCCCCAGCCAGTCCGCACCGAACCGGGATCGACTCCCAGAATGACACTCTCCCGATCTCTCTCGGGCGAATTCCGTGTTTCCGTAGCAGGGCCGATCGGATCAGGAGGCCTCGGACTCGAGGTCCTCCGTGTCGACCTCGAGGTTCGCGTAGACGTGTTGGACATCGTCATGGTCCTCGAGGACCTCGAGGAGCTTCAGGCACTGCTGCGCCTTCTTGCCATCGAGGTGCACGGTGTTCTGAGCTTCCATCGTCAGGCTCGCCTGGGACGGGACGATTCCCGATTTGTCGAGCGCCTCACGAACCGTGTGGAATGCGGATGGAGACGTCCGAACCTCGTACTCCCCCTCCACGTTCTGAAGATCGTCGGCCCCCGCCTCGAGGACGATGTCCATGATTCGATCCTCGGACACCGACTCCGCCGGCACGAGAATCTGTCCCTTCTTCTCGAACATCCACGCGACGCTGTTCACGTCCCCGAGGTTGCCTCCGTGCTTCGAGAGAAGATGGCGAATCTCCGGCGTGGTACGCATCTTGTTGTCCGTCAGGACCTCCACCAGGATCGCAACGCCTCCGGGACCGTATCCTTCGTACGTCACGTCCTCGTAGGAAACCCCCGGGAGCTCTCCCGTTCCCTTCTGAATGGCGCGCTTGATGTTGTCGGCAGGCATGTTGCTGGCCTTGGCGTCGGCGATGGCGTTTCGGAGCCGGGCGTTCGCGTTCGGGTCTCCGCCCCCGACGCGCGCGGAGATAGTCAACTCTTTGATGACCTTCGTGAACATCTTGCCGCGCTTCGCGTCGAGCGCCGCCTTCTTGTGCTTGATCGTGCTCCACTTGGAATGCCCGGACATGCGCCACCTCGCTGCGAAGAACGAGATTCTACCACACCAGCTCCACGCCGACTCGGGAAGCTCGGTCTCTCGTGCTGGGATCGATGGCCGACTCGGCGCGAGGCCGCCGGGGGGGGGGAAATCCGGCCGATCAGAACATGTAGCGGAATCCCACCTGAAGCAGAGGCCCCCCGTACTTGATCTCGGCGCCCTTGACGTAGTAGATGCCTCCATCCGGCACGCCGTCGCTTTCGGGAAGCGTCAAGCTGACCGTCTGCCCCGACGGATTCTGGGGATCCAGGGGGACCTCGTACGGCTCCCCGGCGGACCGGAACACGCAAGATCCGGGGTTGAGCGCGCAGATCGCCGCGCCGCAGGCCACGTCCAGCTGCGTGAGGACGTCTGCTGGGACCAAACAGCCGTCGTCGATCAAACCGCTCGGGACGTAGTAGCCCCCGTACTTCGTCAGGGCGTAAACCGAACCGGCGTCCTGGGTCCCGTCCGGGACAGACACTCCCAGGCTTTCGAGATCGTTGAACCTCAAGTTGAGCTGCTTCGTGGCCCAGTTGTAACGGAGGTCGACGAAAACAGACCACTTCTTCCGAAGACTCCATTCCGCTCCGCCGACGACGTTCCATTCGACGAAATTCGGAGCCTCGATCGTCGCTCCCGACAGGGGCTCGATCAGGTCGTTCGGGGAATTGAACGTCCCGGGAAACTCCTGCAGGACAGTGAACTGTCCCTCGGTGCCGTCCAGGTTCCGGGATAGGTCGTTCAACTCGCCGCTCGGAGCGAACCCGACGAACGTGTACCCGACTCCGAACCCCACGTATGGGTTCATGGTCGCCTTGGGGCGGAAACGGGCTATCGCAGTCAGCTTCAATGGGATCTGCGTCAGCGAGCCAGCCCCGAGACGGAAAATCCTGAACTTGAACCGTTGCACGTTGGCTTCGATCGGCTCTCCGTCGAACTGGGCCTGGACCTCCACCTTGCCGACATCACTCATTTGATAGCCCACCGACCCCTCGAGGACGAAGAGCTTGGTGACGCCGTACTGGGCCGAGGCGGTCATCCGATATGCTGGCTCGATGCCCAACGTTCCGATGGAAGCCTCGTCGTTGCGAGGATCCTCGTACTGCGCAAACAGGCTGCCGTCGGCGTTCTCCAGGCGGAGGAAATTCCCGGCGTCGCTCTGCGCCTTGTCCGGCGTGTTCGAACCGCCCAACGCCAGGCCAAATCGGAACTTTTTCTCCACGTCCTCCGCGCGCGCGGAAGACGCAACCGCGCAGACGAGAACCGCCGCAAGCAGCAAGAGGATGACCCGATGGTTGTTCGTCTTCACGATCGCTCCCTCCGGAAAGCCGGTCGACTCGCCTGCCCGCGCGAGAACGCTCACGCGCGCCTCCACCGGAAAGCGAGCACACGTTTATACCGTTCCCATCGCATCGCGGTCAAGACCCAACGCTTCCCCTCGCGGCATTCGGCCCGCGGAAGCGAGATCCTGCGGCGGTTCGCCCAGCCGATCGTCGTCGCGCGCCGGCAGGCGGAACCTGGGCCCGAGGCCTCGAGCACAAGGCGGTGCCGATACGCCGGATGGCATCGAGGAATCCGCCCCCAGTCGCGATCGGGGAGTCGGGACGGTCAACGGTCGGCTTCACCGCGCAACCGCGCGTTCGGCCGTCCCGATCCGAGTTTGGTGCGAAGCCCGTGCACTCTCAGAAGAAGCCCCAATCGACAAGGTCGCGACCGCCGGAACCGTCGAAATGACGAGAAGCCCCACCGGTGACTCGGATCGGCCCTCGATTGGGACCCGCCGGTCGGGCCGGACGCTCACGACGGGCGAGTCCTCCCGCTGGCCTGGCCCCAACGCAGAGCTCCCGACATCGGTGCGCAAGTTCCTGAAATAGCGGGCTTTCTCTCGGACGGGTGCGACAGTCTCCGGAAACGAGGCCCATCGCGGTGCAAGGGGTCGAGCAGCCTTCTTCAAGCCGTTGCCGCTCTCCGGCACCGTCGTCCCGTTGCAGGAACTTCTTCCGCAGGTCGGGAGCCCGGCAATGCCGGTTAGCAAAGGCCTCTCGGTAGAGAGCGAAGGAGCGGCGGACAGGCGCCGAATGCCATCCAACCGCGGAAATGGGCTGAATGAGTGCTCGGCGCATGCCCCCAATACCCCGCGCTCTCGAAAGAGAGAGCCCTAACTGACTGGCGTTGGGCCTGGCCCGGACTATTCATGAAGAACCGTAGCGAGACGGAATTCGGCGAGCTCCGTCGAGTCGCGAAGAAGCCCGTCCTGCTCGACACCCGAAGAGACTCAGGCCCGGGACGTACTGCGCGTCGCAGGGCGCGAGGCCGGAGGACGTCGAGCAGGATGAGCAGACTCGCCGTCGGAATAGGTCGTTCATGAATAGTCCGGGCCAGAGGCCTGTCCCCGAGGGAAGCGCCGGACGCGGCGAACGTCGCGAGGAAACATCTCGCCGATCAAGAAAAAAGCCCGCCTTTCGGCGGGCTTGAAAAAGGATCCCGGCGATGTCCTACTCTCCCACGCAGTTGCCCACGCAGTACCATCGGCGCTGAGGGGCTTAACGACCGTGTTCGGTATGGGAACGGGTGTGACCCCCTCGCTATGATCACCGGGAAAACTGAATCGTCGGGCTCGCGTTTCGCTACGCGGCAAGAACGATGATTACGAAACTATGGTCAAGCCTCACGGCCGATTAGTACCGGTAAGCTGAGTGCATTGCTGCACGTACACACCCGGCCTATCAACCTCGTAGTCTCCGAGGGGCCTTTAGCCGCCGAAGCGGAGGGATACCTCATCTCCGGGAGGGCTTCGCGCTTAGATGCCTTCAGCGCTTATCCTTTCCGGGCACAGCTACCCAGCGCTGCTCCTGGCGGAACAACTGGAACACTGGAGGCCCGTGGTTTCCGGTCCTCTCGTACTAGGAAACCACCCCGTCAAGTATCCTGCGCCCACCGTAGATAGGGACCGAACTGTCTCACGACGTTCTAAACCCAGCTCACGTACCGCTTTAATCGGCGAACAGCCGAACCCTTGGGACCTACTTCAGCCCCAGGATGCGATGAGCCGACATCGAGGTGCCAAACCTTGCCGTCGATGTGAACTCTTGGGCAAGATAAGCCTGTTATCCCCGGCGTACCTTTTATCCGTTGAGCGACGGCCCTTCCATGCGGGACCGCCGGATCACTAAGCCCTGCTTTCGCACCTGCTCGACTTGTGGGTCTCGCAGTCAAGCGCCCTTTTGCCTTTACACTCTACGGCTGATTTCCAAACAGCCTGAGGGCACCTTCGGGCGCCTCCGTTACATTTTAGGAGGCGACCGCCCCAGTCAAACTACCCGCCTAGCAGTGTCCCTGAGCCGGATTCACGGCCCTAGGTTAGAACCGCAGAGTCACAAGGGTGGTATCTCACTGTTGGCTCCACGCAAGCTGACGCCCACGCTTCAAAGCCTCCCACCTATGCTGCACATGCGGCACCGTAGTCCACTGCCAGGTTATAGTAAAGGTGCACGGGGTCTTTCC
>CAVOVZ010000010.1:0-647500 GCA_963699985.1 Terriglobia bacterium | reverse complement strand
ACGATGCAGCGCCCACCCCGTCCGTTGCGCTCGGGATCTCCCCGCCAATGCCGATCGTCCCGACCTCGAACGTTCCGCTCCCACCGGGTGATTCGTACCCCTCGCGAGCCTGGATTCACGTGTTAAACTCATCGTTCGCGCCGTCATCGAAAGGTCGGAGTACCTTCGGAGGAGAGTGAGATGTTCGCGTCGAAGACAGTGAGCGCTCGGCCGGTCTCCACGCGGGGTGAAGGGACCGGTTCGGTTCGCGGCAAGACACCTCTTCGGATCGCGCGCGGCTCGGGTCCTCACGTCGTCATCTTCGCCGCGCTCCTTCCGGCCTCGTGCGCGCTCGCGCTGGCGCAAGCCCCGACCGGTGGTGCCGCCGCGGCTGCGAAGCAGCCCGAGTCGGCGGCCGTCGTGGCTCGCGCGGATCTCGGGCCTGCGCGCGATCTCGTCCGCGCCTCCCAGTTCGAGCAGGCCGAGAAGCTCCTCTCGGAAGCGCAACAGTCGTATCCCGACGACGCATCGTTGCTGCTCTTGCGCGGCGAGGTCCTGAATCAGCTCCAACGGTCGGAGCAAGCGGTGGATGTTCTCCGCCATGCGGTGGAGGTTGCTCCGGAGAAGCTCCGCGCGCATTTCGCTCTGGGCACCGCGCTCTCCTTGCAGGGAAACGCCACCGGTGCCCTGGAGGCGTTCGCGAAGGAGATCGAGATCAACCAGGATGCAAAGGTACAGGTCCTGGCGAGACTCAATCGCTCGATTCTCTTTCAGAAGAACGGGAACCTCGCGGAGGCCGCTTCCGAGCTGGAGCAGGTCATCGCTCTCGAACCCACCAACTCCCAGGCGCACGGGGACTTGGCCGACCTCTACCTCAGTCTCGGCCGGACGGACGACGCCGCGCGTCTGATCGACGAGGCGAGCGCAGCCGGGCTCCGGTCGGCGAGACTGCACTATCGTGCGGGCGTCGCCTACTACAACCAGAAGGCGTTCGACAAGGCGATCCTCTCGTTCCAGAAGGCGGTGGAGATCCAGCCTGATCTCGCGGATGCGGAGCTGAACATCGCACGTTCGTACGATCGGCTCGGGAAGACCGAGGATGCCAACGCGCATCTGCGCAGGTTCTTGGAGCTGCGGCCCGACGCACCGGAAGCGGCGGAAATCCGCAAGCGGACCGGCGCCGCCGCAAAGGGAACCCGAACGACGAAGCCGACGAAGTAGGCCGGCAGCTGCTGATCCGGCTCGACACGGCCGGTGTGATCCGCCTGCCTGTACCCCGACGAACGCGGAGCCGACTCCGCCGCGAGGCGGTCGATAGGGCGGCGGCCCTTCCGAGCCCTGCCGGTGCCCCAACGAGCGGGAGGTCGTCCGCACCGGCGAGGCGCCGTTCGCCCCGAGCTCCCGGCGGACTTGGTCCGTCGCCCTCGGTCGTTCGGCGCCGGGGTTGCGTTCAGCGTCTCGATCGGGTACAGTCACGGCGTCGGGAAGGTGGGCAGTGCCCACCTTTTTTTGTTCCAGATGCCGGCGGCAACGTCCGCGGTGCAGCGCAGGAGAGACGAGAAGTTTGGACCGCAGCGGGAAAGAGCGGCTTCTCGACGTGGTCCAGCGGACCGCGTCGGAGATCTCGAAAAGCATGGGACTGGAGGTCGTTGAGGTGACGTTTCGAGGAGGCGGCCGTAGTGCGCTCCTGCGGCTCGATGTCGACCGCGCGGGTCCGGTCGGCGTGACGATCGACGAATGCCACCGCATGAGCAGGGCGCTGAGCGAGGCACTGGATTCGATGGAGTGGATCGACGAAAGCTACCTGCTGGAGGTTTCGTCCCCCGGAACGGATCGGCCGATCCGGACGGCCGATGACTTCCGTCGCAACACTGGCCGCCGGGTGGTGGTGGAATGCGGGGAGGCGGTCGCTGGACGAAAAACGATCCGGGGGCTGCTTCTCGGCTTGGAAGGTGACGAGGTCCGGCTCGAGGATGACGGGGGGCAGGATGTTCGGATCGCTTCCGGTAGCGTCCGAAAAGTGCAGCAGGATCCCGCGTTCTGACAGGTTGAAACGACGGATGGACGGCCCATCTGTCGTGCTATAGTGCGAGATTGCTTAACGTCTGGGGGCCCTTTGGGGATGAGCAGCGAACTCTACCATACGATCGAGCAGATCGGCCGAGAGAAGGGGATCGACCCGACGGTGATCATCCAGGCCGTCGAGGAGGCGTACGCGGCCGCGACGCGCAAGTACTACCACAGCCGGGAGGACTTCGGCGCGCGTTTCGACCGCGAGACCGGCTCGTTCACGGTGTTTTCGAAGCTCACCGTCGTCGACGAGGACGATCTGGCCGACCCGCTCACCGAGATCTCCGTCGAGGATGCCCGGCAGATCCGCCCCGACGCGGACGTCGGCACCGTTCTGGAGACGGCAAAGGAGGGACTCGACGCACCCCTGACGCGCATCGCCGCCCAGGCCGCGAAACAGGTCATCTACCAGAAGGTGAAGGAAGCGGAACGAGAGATCGCTTGGAGGGAGTACGGCGATCGGATCGGCGACCTCCTCACCGGCCAGGTCAAGCGTTTCGACCGAGGGGACATGGTGGTCGACCTGGGTCGAACCGAAGGCTTCATCCCCCGGAGGGAGCAGTCGCGGGCGGAGCATTACAACCCGGGGGACCGGATCCGGGCGGTTCTGATCCACGTGGATCGTCTGGGCAAGGGCCCGCAGCTCACTCTCTCGCGCGCCAGCGAGCTTCTAGTCAAGAAGCTCTTCGAGATGGAGGTCCCGGAGATCTACGACGGAACCGTGAGCATCGTCAGCGTCGCCCGCGACGCGGGCGAGAGGACGAAGGTCGCGGTCCGGTCCAAGGACCGCGACGTCGATCCCGTCGGCGCATGCGTCGGGATGAAGGGATCCCGTGTCCAGGCGGTGATTCGGGAGCTGCGCGGCGAGAAGATCGATATCGTGCCGTATCACGACGACCCGGTTCAGTACGTCCGCAACGCGCTCAACCCCGCGGCGATCAATCGGGTCGCCATCCGTGACTACGAAGACCGGGAGATGGAGGTGATCGTCTCCGACGATCAGCTCTCTCTGGCGATCGGCAAACGCGGACAAAACGTCCGGCTGGCCAGCAAGCTCGCCGGATGGAGACTCGACATCAAGAGCGAGGCGGAGAAGAAAGCCGAGGTCGAGTCGGAGATGGAGCGCATGGCGGAAGCGAGCCGCGAGCTCGCGAGCCTGCCGGGGGTCGGTCCTGCCGTCGCCACTCTGCTTCTCGACGCCGGTTTCCGCAGCTTCGAAGAGGTTTCTCTGGCATCCCTCGACGAGTTGACCAGCATCGACGGGATTTCCGAGGACACGGCCATCGCCATCCACGATGCCGCCGAGGCGGCTCTCGAAGGCTCGAGAACGAGAGCAGGCTGAGGCGGCCGCGCAGGCCGAGGCCGATGCAGCAGTGGGGAACGAGGACGTCGGATCCTCCGGCGAAACCGTGGCGGCCGACGGCGACGACGAAGAGTAGACGCAGGGCAAGGGAGACGGAATGGGGACGGTGAGGGTCTATCAGCTCGCGAAAGAGCTCAACGTCCAGAGCGCGCTCATCCTCGAGATGCTGGACCGGATGGGTAGGGACGTGAGGTCGGACCTCAGTCCCCTGGACGCGGTGACCGCGGAGCTGGTGCGAACGAGGCTCACGGCTGCCATCGAGCGCGAGAAGAAGCGCCTCGTCGAGGAGCGCCATCTCGAGGAACATCATGGAGCCGAGCGGCCGATCGTCCTCGAGCCCGTCTCGGAAACCGAGCTGCCCGTTCCGGCGACGGAGCCGCCGTTCTACCCGGAGTGGGTCACACCCTCCGAGACGCTCGTGACCGCCAGCGAAGTGACTCCGTCGCCGGAGGTCTTCGAGTTTGCGCCTGATGCCGTGCAGGAGCCGGCTCCCATGCCTTCGATCGAGACGTCGCCGGCGCCGCCTCCTCCCGCTCATCCTCCGTCGCCGCCTGCCCCGTCCGCGACCTCGGCCCCCCCAACTCTGCAGCCTGCAGCACCGGGGGCGCCACGTCCGCGGGTGTTCGCGGCCCAAAGGACCGTTCCGTTAATGACATCCGGACGCACAGCCCGGGCGTCATCGATCCCGTCCACGATCGGGGCCAGGCCCGGTGCGCTCCGGCCTCTCCCGGGACGCCCTCCGATGCCTGCCCGACCCGCCGTGGCACCACCGAGAGGCCCCACCCCGGCGGTCCGACCCGCGCCGGTGCCTGGAACTGCTCCGGTACAGGGTCGTCGCAAGAAGGAAAAGGACAAGGACAAAGAGCGCGAGCGCGCGCTCGGAGCACCCACGGCGACCCGACCGAAGCCCGACCTTCCGCCGGTGCCGGAGAAGATCGTCCTCTCCGAGGCGGTCACGGTCAAGGAGCTCGCGGAGAAGCTGAACCGGAAGTCGAAGGACGTGATCGCGAAGCTTCTGACCAAAGGCGTGTTCGCCAACATCAATCAGCCGCTCGAGCCCACTCTCGCCGTCGAGATCGCTCTCGAATTCGGCTCGGAAGCTTCCGTGATCACGTTCGAGGAAGAGGCGCAGCAGGTCGCCCCCACCTTTGCGGAAGTGGATCGGCTCGAGGATCGACCTGAAGACCTGAGGCCGCGCCCTCCCGTCGTCACGGTCATGGGCCACGTCGACCACGGCAAGACGTCTCTTCTCGACGCGATCCGCACGACGAACGTCGTGGCGAGCGAGCACGGCGGGATCACCCAGCACATCGGAGCGTACCAGGTCGAGGAGCGTGGCAGGAAGATCACGTTCCTCGACACGCCCGGACACGAGGCGTTCACGCTCATGCGAGCTCGCGGCGCCCGCGTCACGGACATCGTGGTTCTCGTCGTTGCCGCCGACGACGGCGTGAAACCCCAGACGATCGAGGCGATCGACCACGCCAAGGCGGCTGGAGTCCCGATCGTCGTGGCGATCAACAAGGTCGACAAGCCCGACGCACGACCGGACCGCGTCAAGCAGCAGCTGGCCGACCGGGAACTCCTCGTCGAGGAGTACGGCGGCCAGACCGTGGCCTGCGAGGTCTCTGCCAAGAAGCGGCAGGGGATCGCCGAGCTGCTCGAGATGATTCTCCTGGTCGCCGACCTCAAGGAGCTGAAGGCCAATCCGGACCGCTCGGCCACGGGTGTCGTGCTCGAGGCGAGGCTCGACCGGGCCCGCGGCGTGATTTCAACGGTGTTGGTGCAGAACGGAACGCTCTGCGTCGGCGATCCCTTCATCGCGGGATCGGCGTACGGCAAGGTCCGCGCAATGGTGGACGAGCTCGGCCGTCGCGTGAACGAGGTCGGCCCGTCCGGGCCCGTCGAAGTCATGGGGTTCGCGGGAGAGCCGGCGGCAGGCGACCCGTTCCAGGTGGTCGCCGACGAGTGGAAGGCCCGTCAGATCGCCTCGTTCCGGCAGGAGAAAGTGCGCGCGGCCGCGATGTTGCGCTCGTCGCGCCGCACTCTCGAGTCCTTGTCCAAGGAGATCGCCGAAGGGGTCGCGAAGGAGATGACGATCCTCCTCAAGGCCGACGTGCAAGGTTCCCTCGAGGCGATCCAGAAGACGCTGAACGACATGCCATCCGACAAGGTGCGCCTCTCGGTTCTCCGGGCGTCCACGGGAGCCATCACGCAGGCCGACGTCCTGCTCGCCTCCGCTTCCAACGCGATCATCGTCGGATTCAACGTGAGACCCGATCGCACATCCTCCGAGCTCGCGAAGAAGGAAGAAGTCGAGATCCGCCTCTACACGGTGATCTACGACCTGTTCAACGAAATCCGGCAGGCGATGGTGGGAATGCTGGAGCCGACGCTCAAGGAGACGGTCCTGGGGCAGGCCGAGGTGCGGCAGCTCTTCCGCGTTCCCAAGATCGGAATGGTCGCCGGGTGCTACATCATCGACGGCAGGGCGGCGCGAAGCGCGCAGGTTCGACTCATCCGCGACAACGTGGTCGTGTACACGGGCCGGATCGGATCTCTCCGACGATTCAAGGACGACGTCAGCGAAGTCAAGCAGGGCTTCGAGTGCGGCATCGGCATCGCGGACTTCAACGACTTGAAGGAGCACGACGTCATCGAGTTCTTCGTCGTCGAACAGGTCGCGGCGCAGAGCCTGTAGCCCCGCGGTTCCGGCCGGGACGGACCGGCCGCTCCGAGGTTTCGCCCGTGACCATCGGGGTCTTGTCGCTCGACATTCACCTTCCGGGATCCCGCTCCCTCAAGGACAAGCGGCAGGTGGTGCGCCGGCTCAAGGACCGTCTCCGTGCGCGACACAACCTCGCGGTCGCGGAGTCGGAAGATCACGCCGATCTCTGGCAGCGAGCGGAGATCGTCGTCGTTTCTCTCGCGTCGGACCGGAACGCACTGGAGCGGCTCTTCGAATCGGTGTATCGCGAGGCCGAGTCCCTCGTTCCTGGATCCGTTGTCGAGGCATCACGGGACTTCCTCGACGACCTCTGCGATGGAACGTCCTTCGGCAGCGACGAGGTTGCGCCATGACGGCCCATCGGACCGAGAAAGTCGCCGACGTGATCCGCCAGGTTCTGGCGCGTCTCCTTCTCACCGAGATCCGCGACCCTCGCGTGGGGTTCGTGACGATCACCGACATCCGTGTTTCTCCCGACCTGGGCCACGCAAGGGTGTTCGTCACGAGGATCGGTACTCCGGAAGAGAAGGCCGGCTGCATCGAGGCGCTCAACCACGCATCGCCTTTTTTCCGCAGGGCGGTGGCGAAGGAAACGAGGCTGCGACACGTTCCGGAGCTGCGGTTCCTCGAGGACGCGTCCGTGGACACCGGGTTTCGCGTCGACCGACTCCTCGAAGAAATCCGCGAGCCGCGTTCGGACGATGGGGAGGGCACGCCTCCCACGCAGGAGGGTGCGTGATTTCGGGTGCGCCCGAGGGTCTGCTCCTCCTGGACAAGCCGCTCGGCCCGACGAGTCACGACGTGGTGGCGCGGGTTCGAAGAACCCTCCGCCAGAACCGCGTGGGACATGCCGGCACGCTCGACCCCGCCGCTTCGGGGCTGCTGCCGCTCGTTCTGGGCAGAGCGACCCGACTGGTCCGGTTCCTGGCGGCGTCCCCGAAAACCTACGAAGGGACTCTTCGGCTGGGCGTCACGACCGACACCGACGATCTCGACGGCAACGTCCGGGCACGCCACGAGGCCCCCCTCCCGACCTCGGCTCAGGTGCTCGAATGCGCCGCCGGTTTCCGCGGTCGGCTGCTTCAGGTTCCGCCCGCGGTTTCGGCGAGGAAGGTCGACGGCGTTCGCCTTTACCGCCTCGCGCGAGCCGGGCGAAAGGTAGATCCTCCGGCCGCCCACCGAGAGGTGTATCGGTTCGACCTCAGCCCGACCGAGTCGCCGGAGGAGTGGAGCTTCATCGCCGAGGTGTCCGGAGGCACTTACATCCGAGCCCTTGCCAGGGATCTCGGGGCCGCACTGGGGTGCGGAGGAGCTCTCTCGAGCCTTCGGCGGACCGCGATCGGACCCATGACCGTTCTGAACGCGGTCCCTCTCGGAGCGGAGATGGAAGACGATCCGGCTCGACTGGCCGCGGCCGTGGTTCCTCTCGACGCGATGCCGCTCGAACTCCCCGACGTCCTGGTCGACGATCCGTCGGCGGTTCGGCGGATCGCGGCGGGCACCCCCATCCCGGCCCCTGCCGGGACACCCACGTACACCGAATGCAGGGTCGTGGGACCTGGCCGGAGGCTCGTTGGCGTCGCTCGCGTCGTCGACTCGGAGCTTCATCCCATCGTCGTCGTTTCGCCGCACCGGTCGATCGACCCGGTGACCACGATCGCACCCCACTCGCGTCGGCATCGCTGACGGCGGAAAGGGGCGAGGAACCGGGCCGACGCGGGATACCCCGGCCAGCACCTTCCGCCGGTTGTCATCGTTTCTGGGCGGCGCCCCCTGCCTCCTTGGGAGACCGTCCCCGATCCGTCGATTCGCCATCTCCTCGAATTCCCGTCGTACCCCCCCGGTTTGGTCTGCTTGCTTGGTCGAGACCGGGTGTGATAGGGTACGGACTCGTTTGTGGGGCCAGCGCTCCCGCCATGTTCGAACGAATCTGGGCCTATCGACATGGACGAAGGCTTCGGAGGAGGACAGTCGGTGTCTCTGTCTCGCGAGAACAAGACGAACCTGATCGAGAACTACAGAACCCACGCGGTAGATACGGGTTCTCCGGAGGTCCAGGTCGCGCTCCTGACGAAGCGGATCGAGTACCTCACCGAGCATTTCAAGACGCACAAGAAAGACCACCACTCGCGGCAGGGACTCCTCAAGATGGTCGGGAAGAGGCGCCGTCTGCTCGACTACCTCAAGCGCAAGGACTTTGAACGCTATCATCGCATCATCGGCCGGCTTGGTATCCGAAAGTAGCCCGGCCCTCCGGGTTCGAACCGCACCGTCGGCAGGACAGCCGCAGCGGGACCCCCGATGGTCTCGGGGGGGTGGTTCCCCTCACACTCGTTTCCAACTTCGCAGGCCCTACGGTCGGGGTGTGGCGTTCCCCCCGATTCGAAGTGTCTCTTGGAGGGCGTTCAATTGATCCGTCGAAAGGAAATCACCGTCGGCGAGAAGCCTCTCGTCATCGAGACCGGCAGGACCGCGCGACAGGCGGACGGCGCCGTCACGGTGAGGTACGGCGACACCGTGGTACTGGTTACCGCGTGCGCAGCGAGATCGCCCCGGGAGGGGATTGACTTCCTCCCGCTGACCGTCGACTACCGAGAGAACACGTATGCGTCCGGGAAGATCCCCGGAGGCTTCTTCCGACGCGAAGGGCGACCCAACGAGAAGGAGGTCCTGACCTCTCGCATGATCGACCGCCCTCTCCGACCGCTGTTTCCGGACGGCTGGTCCTGCGAGACCCAAATCGTGGGTCTTCTCCTTTCCTCCGACCAGGCCAACGATTCCGACGTGCTGGCCATCACCGGTGCGTCGTTCGCACTGGGGATCTCGGATATCCCCTTCCCCACGCCGATCGCGGCCGTACGGATGGGCTTGACTCCCGAGGGGGAGTATCGGGTCAACCCGACCTTCCAGGAGCTCGAGACGAGCCGATTGAATCTCGTCGTCGCGGGGACCGAAGAAGCCGTCGTGATGGTCGAGTCCGGGGCACAAGAGGTGTCCGAGGAGGAGATCCTCGAAGCGATCTACCGCGGGCATGCGGCGATCCGATCCATCGTGGCGTGCGAGAAGGAGCTGATGGCCGAAATCGGCAGGAAGCCTCGGGAGGTTCCCGTTCGCGCCGAGCCGGAGGGCCTTCGCGATCGACTTCTACGGGATTTTCGGGAGCCTCTCGCCGAGGCGATGCGGATCCGGGGAAAGCTGGCGAGCTACGCTCGGGTCGACGAACTGAAAGCGGCAATGCTCGCCTCGTTCGCAGACGGCGAGGCCGCGGAACGGGGGTTCGCGGCGCGATTCTGGAACGAGATGCAGGACGTGATCCTCCGGGAGGAGGTGCTGGAGCGAGGTCGGCGACTCGACGGTCGCCGATTCGACGAGATCCGCGCGATCCATTCTGAGGTCGGCTTCCTTCCGCGGACCCACGGGTCGGCCCTTTTCACGAGGGGAGAGACCCAGGCACTCGTGACCGTGACGCTCGGGACCTCCGCGGACGCGCAGCGACTGGACTGGGTCGAGGGGGAATCGTTCCGACGCTTCATGCTGCACTACAACTTCCCCCCGTTCTCCGTGGGCGAGGTCAAGTTCCTCCGCGGGCCTGGCCGCCGGGAGATCGGTCATGGAGCTCTCGCCGAGCGCTCGCTACTTCCCTTGACTCCCAAAGAAGAGGAGTGGCCGTACACGATGCGGATCGTGTCCGACATCCTGGAAAGTAACGGCTCGTCCTCCATGGCTTCGATCTGCGGCGGCTCGCTGGCACTCATGGATGCGGGGGTCCCGATGAAGGGCGCCGTTGCGGGCATCGCCATGGGTCTCGTGAAGGAGGGGGATCGATTCGCGGTGCTCACGGACATCGCGGGGGCGGAGGACCACCACGGCGACATGGACTTCAAGGTCGCCGGAACTCGTCGAGGGGTGACCGGCCTGCAGATGGACATCAAGATCTCCGGGATCACCCGCGAGATCATGGCGAAAGCGCTCGGCCAGGCGCGGGACGCTCGCCTCGCGATCCTGGACACGATGGACGGCGCGCTCCAGGCACCTCGGGCCGACATCTCTCCCTATGCGCCTCGGATCATCACGATCACGATCAACAAGGAGAAGATCCGGGACGTCATCGGACCTGGCGGCAAGATGATTCGCTCCATCGTGGAACGGACCGGCTGCAAGATCGAGGTCAACGACGACGGTCGCGTGGACATCGCCTCGTCCGACGAGGAGGCAGCCCGCAAAGCCGTGGAGATCATCCGGGAGCTGACGGCGGAGGCCGAGCTGGGCAAGAGCTACCTCGGACACGTGGTCCGGGTGGTGAATTTCGGGGCATTCGTGGAGATCCTCCCCGGCGTGGAGGGCCTGCTCCACATCTCCGAGATCGCCGAGAATCGCATTGCCGAGGTCCGCGACGAGATCGACGAGGGGGACGAGGTTCTGGTGAAGGTCGTTGACATCAGTCCGGACGGGAAGGTCCGTCTATCCCGCAAAGCGGTCCTTCGGGAGCAGCGCGGAGAATCCGCCGAAGAGCCGCAGGCCGCCGGAAGCGATCGGCCGGCACGGCCGGGCGGTGACGGCGGTGGGGGGCCGAGGCGGCGCCCCGACGGCGGGAGGGGAGGGCCCCCCTCGGGAGGGGGCGGACGTCACCGTCGCTGAGCGTCCCATCCAGCACAACATCTGGAGAAACAGAGGGCGGACGGTGCGCAGCGCCGTCCGCCCTTCGCGTGTGCGGGACCGGAGAAGACGCTAGCGGGACAGCTCGACCCGATCGCCCACCGCGAACTCACGACTGGAGCGGGTCACCTTGAGCGTGGACGTGCCCGGCTCGACGGTCAGCACCATGGCCTGCCCGAGGAGAATCCGAGGAAGCTCGCCGTTGTCGCGGTAGATCGTGAGAAAATCGCCGGGCTGTACTCCGCTGTCGGCCGCCAGATCCGCGTGTACGATCGCCCCGAGCGCACCTTCCTCCATGCCGTCCTTGATCGACACGACGTACCCGGATCGCCCCGATGGCTCCGCGCACCGTTCGAACGGCGGACTGGCGAACACGCGGGGAACGGTGAATTCCGTCCACGGGACGATCTCATCGCTGTCGAGAATCGGATCGCAGGACTCGACGATGACCGCCGTGGCGAGGCTCTCCTGGGCGCAGAGGATACGGACCTTGCCGAGTCGCTGGACGACGCGGCCGAGCGGCTCGCCGCTCTTGGGGTGGGCGACGGCACGCTGATCGCGAATCGCGGCGAATTCCATCCCGGCCTCGATTCCTGCGTTGCGCCCCCGATTGAGGTAGATGACGTCCCCCTGCGCGGCTCCGAGCTGCTCGTTCTCGCGTCCGGCGACCCACAAGTTCGAGAACTCGTGCTTGGGGTCGATGTAGTCCGCGCAGTACGCCTCCCGCTCGGTGGCCAGAGGGATCAGTCGTCTCTGATCGAGCGCCGTCGGCGGCGGCGGCACTGGCGGCACCCTCGGCGGAAACACCGCTTCCGCGTCCTCTCCTCCGGCCGCGCTCGGCGGGGGACCGCCGGGCGGTACCACCGTAGGCTTGCCGGGTCGCACGAGGGGGTCTCCCGGGTAGATCCAATGGCTGTCGAGAATGTAACGATTCTGGTCCCAAATCTGCGGCCAAAGGAACGGGTTTCCGAGCCACTGCTGCGCGAGATCCCACAGCGTGTCGCCGCGCTGGATGATGTAGTCGTCGGCGGCTGGCTGAGGCGGATTCCAGGGAGTCCAGTGGTCACCGACCTGCTTGAGGTTCTTGGGCGGCGCCCCGGTCCCCGCCCGGACAGCCGCAGCCTGGCCGGAGGAGACGGCGATGGCTACCACGCCCGCCAAGGTGAGAACCAGGAACCTCGTAGTCTTTCTCATGCGCGACTCCTGTGCGATCCGCACGGCCTCGCGGCCCATCTTTCAAAAGCGTCACCTCGAAGTCAAGGAGTTTCCGACGACTCCGACCGGGCACTCGCCCGCACGTCGAAGGTCGCGGGGACGTCTCCTCGCCCCGCGGCCTGACCGGTGCAACGCCGGCAAATATAGGCTCGGGGCTCCCGAATTCAACTCCGAGTTTCTGGAAGCCGATCCGGATCGCCGGAGGCGTTTCGGCCGGAAGACTCGACTCCGGTGTCTCGGGTGGGTTCCGTGTCGATCGAGGTGACCTCGATCGAGTAGAAGTCGAGGCACGTGCGCCCGTACCGGGCGGTTCGGATGAGCCGCAGTCGTCCAGTCACGTCCTCCGCGGGACCCTGTCGAAGGTCTCTTTCGAGGACCACTCGGGCACGATCCGAAAGCACGCCCTTTCCCCCCAGCGCGGCCAGAACGGGACCGCGTTCCGCGAGGTCGTACGGAGGATCGGCCAGCACGAGGTCGAAGGGCCTGCCTGGAAGCGGGCTCCGGAGCGCTCGCTCGACCGATCCGGCGAGCACGCGGCAGCGCTCTTCGACGCAGAGCCGCGAGATGTTCCGCTCGAGCCTCGTCAGGACAGCCCGATCGCGCTCGATGAACGTCACCGAGCGCGCGCCGCGGCTGAGAGCCTCGAGGCCGAGCGCGCCGCTTCCCGCGAAGGCATCGAGGACGGAGGCGCCACGGGGGCGATCGCCGAGGATGTCGAACAGCGCCTCGCGCACCCGATCGGCCGTCGGCCGAACACCCCGTCCCGGCGGGGCCAGGATCCGCCGACTCCGAAACTCTCCTCCGATGATCCGAAGCTCACCCACGACGGGACCACATCCTTGCCGACCAAGGTCCGATCAGAAGAACCCGCGACTCCGGAGGTACTGGAGGCTCGGGCGGAGCGCGCGGATCTCGCCGTACGCGATGAAGCGCGCGTGGATCATCTCCTCGGCCCGCGGGAAATCGGGAGGAAGCCGCGGGAGAACGACCTCTCGCAACGCGTCGGTGGCGGACTCGTCCAGCGGAACGCACCCGGACGGAGTCTCGAGGACCACGCCGGTCACTTCTCCGTTGCTCTCGATCCGGAACCGGATCCGATTCTGGTGGTCGAGCAGCGGTATGGTGTTCTGGTAGCCCCATTTCTCGAATGCATCGGTGGTGAGGTAGAGGCGGTTGTGCCAAGCGCGCCAGATCGCGACGTAGATCTGGCGCGCGTAGTCGCTCCAGTCGTAGTCCCGGCTCTCGAACTCGAGGTTCCCGAAGCCGAAGCCCGTATCCGGGAGCGGCGGAAGATCGGGGATGTTCAGCCCTTCAAGCGATCCCCGCCCGCTTTCGCCGCCGCCCCCCTCCACCGGGGCTCCCTCCCCCGCCGATCGGCTCAGCGAACTGCGGAAGTCCCGCAGGGCTCGGTCGACGCGGAATCCCGGACTGGCCGGGCGAGGGATCGAGTGGTCCGGGGTCACCTGCGCGACGTCGACGGGGTCGGAAGACGGGCGGCTCCCCCGCGGCGTTGTCGCGGCGGCGGAGGCATCCAATGCAGGACGGGCCGGCGGGGACGACGAGGCATTCGGGAGTGGTTTCGGGACGGCTTGCGGAGGAGGCGCCGCGACCGGACCTGGCGGACGCAGGCCGAATCGGTCCGCCCTCCCCTCTGGGCGGCCCAGACGCGCCTGCGGGGGGCCCGACTCGGGGGGGAGTGGGGGAACCACGAACTCGGGCATCGGCGAGAAGACGACGGGAACGACCGGATCCGGCGACAACCTAGTGGGGGAATGGAAATGACCGGGAAGCCACCAGCCGACGAACAGCAGGAGCGCATGGAGGACGACCGACGCGAGGGGAGGCCAACCTGCATCGAACGGGTTGCCGCGAACCATGGGCGGCCTTTGCATTCGCTATCCATCCCTTCCGCTGAAGGCGGCGCGTTCAACCCTTCGGCATTGTAGGAGGAAGATCTCGATCGCGCCTCCGGTCGGGATGGATCAGAGCCGACTCGCCAGAGCATGGAAGGCTCTGCGCACTTCCTGGAAATCCGACGAGGGAACGACCGGATGCACTCGGTTGGTCAGAAGGACGAAGATCCTCCCCCCTCCACGTCCAGCCATAGGGACGTTCCGGTGAATCCCGTGTGGCCCGGCGCTGCGTCCGGGAGCACCCCACGCGCCGCGGAAGATCCCGCCGCCGGCACGAATCCGAACGTGCGCGTCCCGGAGCCGGCCACCGGCCTGAGGAGCCGAGCCCGCGAGCTCGGCGACCAGGGCAGCGCGGGACCTGCGAGGATCTCGCGAGCCATCGCGGCGACCTCGCCGGCGGTGGCGAACAGACCGGCGTGACCCGCGACGCCGCCCAAGCAGTGGGCGTTGCCGTCGTGCGGCTCGGCCCGGATGACTTCCGCTCGCCACGGGAAAGTCGCACCAACGGCGCCGACCAGGGTGCGCTCGTAGACGTTTCCCCTTTCCGTCGCAGCGGCGTCACCAAAGCGGGACGGATGGCATGCAAAACCGGCGCGCGGAAGGCTCAGCGGCGCGGCGATCGAGCGACGGAACAACCGTTCCAGGGTGTCCCCGGCGATCCGCTCCACCGCCGCACCGAGGAGGACGTAGCCCAGGTCCGAGTACACCGTCGTGCCGAACGCTGCGGCAGGAGGCGTGGACGCGATGGCTCGAACGTATCCGTCCAGGTCCTCGGCCTCGAGATACAGCGGCTTCCAGGGCGGAAGGCCGGCCCGATGCGCCCCAAGGTCCAGAAACGTCGCGCGGGCGTACGGCGTCCCGATGAGTTCCGGCAGCGCGAGTCGAGCCGGAGCGTCGAGGTTCACGAGTCCTCGCTGCTCGATCTGCACGGCGAGCCATGCGGTCGCGAGGGGCTTGGTGAGCGAGGCGAGGTCGTACGGCGTGTCTCGGGTCGTGGGAATCCGCTCCGGTTCGATGCAGGCCCAGCCTACCGCGCCCGACGACGCGGGGCGACCTCCCGCCTCGACGTGCCAGCACGCACCGGGGAAACTGCCCGCTCGGACCTTCGCTTCGAGGAACGACGCGAGCGAATCGTCGGTGGTGCCCGTGAGGGGCACCCGATCAGACGGTGGACGTCGCAACGGCATCGCGCACGCGCAGCGCCAGAGCCAGAGCGCGCCGCCCTTGCGCCGCGTCGACCGGCGGAGCTTGGCGCGTCCGCACCGAATCCACGAACGCCGCCAGTTCCAGCGCGAGAGGTTCCCCCTCCTCCACGGGAACGAGGTCCCGGCGAATCTCGGGCGAACCGTCCGGACGGAACACGACCCCGTACCTCTCCAGAGTCCGCTCCACGGTGTCGCAGGCAAGGTACGATTGCGGTTGGAATACACGGATCCGCCGCACTCGATCGGTGGATACGCGGCTCGCGGTCAGGTTCGCGACGCACCCGGAGGCGAGTCGAATCCGGACGTTGGCGATGTCCACCTTCCCCGTCAGCGCCGCAACCCCCACCGCGTCCAACGAGACCGGCTCCGTCCCGTCCAGGTGAAGGAGCAGATCGAGATCGTGGATCATCAGGTCGAGGATCACGTCCACGTCGATACTCCGGTCTGGGAACCCGGAAAGGCGGTGGATCTCGAGGAACCGGGGCGAATCCACGACTCGGGAAAGGGCGATCACCGCAGGGTTGAACCGTTCGGTGTGGCCGACCATGATCAAGCGCCCCGATACACGGCCGGCTTCGACGATGGCGTCCGCCTCCTCGAGACTGGCCGCGATGGGCTTCTCGACCAGCACGTCGGCGCCGCCCGCGAGCAACTGCTCCGCCACTTCGCGATGGTGCACCGTGGGAACTGCAACGCTGGCTGCCTGAACCCGCCCCACGAGCCTGGCCGGGTCCGTATGGGCCTCGCATCCGCAGGCACCAGCCACTTCCCGCGCCCGGGCGCCGTCCCGATCCGCAACGGCCACCAGGCGGACCCCCGGCATCGCCGCGTAGATCCTGGCATGGTGGCGTCCGAGGTGTCCCACGCCGACCACGCCTACCAGAATCGGATCGGCCATCGGTACCCCCTCAGCGGCAAACGCCACGCGTGCTGGCGCGGACGAAATCCAAGAAGTACCGAACCTCCGGCACTCCGCCGAGCGCAGCATCGACCTGGCCCAGGGCGTCCTCGAGCCGGAGCCTCGACCGGAAGAGGGTCATGTAGCACTTCTTGATCGCTGCGATCGTCTCCTCGGAACAGCCCTTGCGCTTGAGTCCGACGAGATTGATCCCGTGGCTGGTCGCACGGTTTCCCACGGTGAGAACCCAGGGCATCGCGTCTTGGGTCACGACCGAGTACCCCCCGATGAAGGCGTGTCGCGCGACCCGAGTGAACTGGTGCACGCCGCTGAAGGCGCCGATCGTGGCCTCGTCCCCGACTTCCACGTGGCCCGCGAGCGTCGCGCCGTTCGCGAAAATGGTACGGCTTCCCACGGAGCAGTCGTGAGCCACGTGAGCGCACGCCATGAACAGGTTGTCGTCCCCCACTCGGGTGCACCTTCCGCCGGCTGCCGTTCCGCGGTTCATCGTCACGAACTCGCGGATCTGGTTGCGCGCGCCGACGGAGAGGTCCGTGTCCTCGCCGCGGTACTTCAGGTCCTGGGGAGGCCCACCGAGCACGGTCATGGCGAAAACGTGGTTCTCGGGGCCCAGGACCGTGCGGCCCTGAACGACCACGTGGGAATCGAGCCGGCATCCGTCGCCGATCTCCACATCGGGGCCAAGAACACAGAACGGTCCGATGTGCACACCGCGGCCGATGCGCGCACCGGGATCCACCACCGCGCGGGAATCGATGAAGGTCTCGGCCACGGCGCTCACTCCCGGTCCACGAGGGCCGACAGGATCTGGGCCTCCGCTACGATCTGGCCGTCCACCACCGCCACCCCCTTCATCTTGCAGGCGCGCGTTCGGAGGTTGAGGACCTCGAGCGTCAAGACGAGTTGATCCCCCGGGCCGACCGACCGGCGAAAGCGCGCACCGTCGATGCCCGTGAAATACACGAGCTTGGAATCTCGGTCCGGTTTGTCGTGAAGGAGAAGCACCGCGCCCGCTTGAGCCATGGCCTCCACGATGAGCACCCCCGGCATCACGGGAGATCCGGGGAAGTGCCCCGGGAAGAACGGCTCGTTGATCGAGACGTTTTTCAGCGCGACGATCCGCCTCCCGGGATCGATCTCGAGGATCCGATCCACGAGGAGAAACGGATAGCGGTGCGGGATGCTGGCCAGGATCCGGTGGATGTCCATCACGACTCGGGTTCTCCTTGGGCTGCAGCCTCGAGCGCCTCCACGCGGCGGAGGATCTCCCGGAGGTCGCGCCGAAGCTGCGGCAAACGTCTCGCCTCGGCAGCGGCGCGCTTCCATGCCCGGTGATCCACCGCTGGGATTCCGGCAACGAACGAGCCGCCCGGAAGATCCTCGAAGACCGCGGACTTGGCGGCAACGACCGTATCGTCCCCGATCTCCAGATGTCCGGCGACACCGGACTGCCCCGCGACGGTGACTCGGGCACCGAGGCGCGCGCTCCCGGCGATTCCGGCTTGCGCGACCAGGATCCCCTGCGGCCCGACTCGGACGCCGTGGGCCACCATCACGAGGTCGTCGATCTTCGTCCCGCGACCGATGACCGTCTCGCCGAGAGCGGCTCGGTCCACCGTGCTGTTCGCACCGATCTCCACGTCATCCTCGAGCACGACGATCCCCACCTGTGGGATTTTTCGGTGGCCCTCGCGCGTCGAGACGAAGCCGAAACCGTCCGCCCCCAGAACGACACCCGCGTGGATCAGGCATCGCGCACCGATTCGGGTCCCCGGATACAGCACGACGCGGGGCTTCAGTTCGGAATCTTCCCCCACGACAGACCCACTCCCGACCACGCAGCCGGCGCCGACCACGCAGCGATCCCCGAGCCGCGCCCCCGCCTCGATCACGGCGAACGGTCCCACCGCGACATCGCCTCCGATCTGCGCGTCCGCCGCGAAGCTCGAAAGAGGGGAGATCCCGACATCCCGCGCCACGGGAGGATGGAACAGCGCGAGAATCTCCACCAGGGCAACGTACGGCTGCGACACCTCGAGGAGATCGCAGCCGGGTACGACCTCCCCGACTCCGACCAGTACGCAGCCCGCACGCGTCCGTTCCGCCGCCTTCCGGTACCTTCGGTTCGCCAGGAACGCCAGGTCGTCCGGACCGGCGTCCTCGAGACTCCGGATGTCCCGCACCGTCCGGCTCGGATCGCCGACGACTCGGCCGTTCACGCGGCGGGCCAGCACATCCAGTTGAAACGAGGGAGACACCGGTCCGCCCTCCGCTGCCTCAGCGCCCTTCCGGTTTCGGGGGGAGCGCACCGTCCGGTCTCGCCGGGGGAGCCGTCTCCGGCTTCGCCGGCGGCGATTGCGCCCGCGTGGCCGCGTTGAACCGGTCCACGATCGCCGTGGTGACGTCGATACTCGGTGCCGAGAAGGCCGCCATGCTCTTGTCCAGGATCAGCGTGAAACCCTCGTCCCGGCCGAACCGATCCACCACCGCGAGCAGCTTGTCCTGGAACTTGTTCTGGGCGGCGGAGAGCTCGAACTGCATCTCGTTCCGCGCCGCTTCTCGACCCTGCTGGAGCTCCAGGGCCTTCCGCTGGATGTCTTTCTCCAGATTGGACCGTTTCTCCGCGGAGAGGGACAGCCCCTGCGCGGTGATCTGGTTCTGGAGTTCGGTGAGGTCCTTCTCCTTCTGGCTGAGCTCGGCCTGCTTCCGATCGCGCAGGGCGGTCAGATCCGACTGAACTTTCTTTCCCTCGTCCGTTTCCTCGGAGACACGCTGCGGATCGAAGACACCGATCTTCGTGGTGGTTTCCGCGAGGACCCGCGACGATCCCGCGACGAGCAGCGCGACGATGCTCCATGCGACATAGATCTTCTTCATGCGACTCCCTCCCCGGCGAGCCTGCCGGGATTCCTCGAGCTTCCCAGTGTACCGGCTACCAACTTCCTCTGCGGGAGGTCATCGCTGAAGCCTCTCCGCCACGCGGATCCTCGGCTCGCGACGTCCGCCATTCCCGCTCCCAGTCTCCCGTGGCGCGCGCCATCGGCGCAACCCACGCCGGGGTGACTAAGGAGCAGCCTCACGGGCCTTCTCCCGACACCTCGGAAAGAAACAAGCCCAACCGCAGCGATGCCGGTCCGCCGGCGTCGCGGAGGGCGGGAGCGGGGGTTCGGGGGCAGAGCCCCCGAGCATCTGTTTCTCGAGAGCAGCCCAACGGGCCTTCTCCCGACACCTCGGAAAGAAACAAGCCCAACCGCAGCAATGCCGGTCCGCCGGCGTCGCGGAGGGCGGGAGCGGGGGTTCGGGGGCAGAGCCCCCGAGCATCTGTTTCTCGAGAGCAGCCCAACGGGCCTTCTCCCGACACCTCGGAAAGAAACAAGCCCAACCGCAGCGATGCCGGTCCGCCGGCGTCGCGGAGGGCGGGAGCGGGGGTTCGGGGGCGGAGCCCCCGAGCATCTGTTTCTCGAGAGGCGGGGCGCGAGCCCGCATCGTTCGCCCGGATCCGTCGGTGCCGCGCCCGCGGTCCCTCCTCGAATCAGGAGGGGCACCACCTTGCCGACTCGCGCCGCTTCGATCGTCCGAGGGCAGTTCCCCATCAGAAGCTCCTTCCGATGGAAAACGTGAAGTTGCTCGTGATGTCCCCTTCCACCCTCCGCAGGGGCCTCCCGTAGATGAGCCGCAGCGGGACGGGAAAAACGGGTAGATAGAAGCGGACCTCGACTCCCACCGACGCCCGTACGCCCTCAGCGCCCAAGGACATGTCCTCGAAAAGCGTGCTCCCCACGTCGGTGAAGACGGCGGCCTCCACGGTCTGTCCCAGGGGGAGCACGTACTCGGCCTGGATGAGGTAGAAACGATTTCCTCCCAGATCGACCAGGTCGGCTCGGTCAGTCTTGCCATCGCCGTTCAGATCCCAGTGGGAGACCGGATCCCCTCGCGGATCTCGGGTCGTGTCGATGATGACCTGCGTGATGGGATCGAGCCGCACGAATCGGCGTGGGGTGATCGTTCGAACCTCGAACACGCGTGGACCGTACGTATCTCCGCCGAGCCAGAACCGCTGGTAGCGGGGAACCCCATATACGGTCGCGGTGCTTTCCTGCACGTCTCCCGCGAAGGGGCGGATCCAGCCCACCTCCGAGTGGAGACCGAAGAAGCTCCGCCGGTTCGCCCTCCGGTACCCGGAATACCGGACCACCGACTTGAGAAACGACGTATCTCCACCGAGAAAGGCGCCCGCGGCCTGCACGCTGACATCCACCGACCATCCGCGATTCGGGCGGTACGGGTTGTTCACTTTGTTGAAGGCAACGCTGGGAGTGAGACTCGAGATGAGGTTCGTAGCCTGACCTCCGGTGGTGGTGAACCCCGTGCTCGTCACCGTTTCCCGGTCGTACCGCAGCTGCGCGTAGGTGTAGTAACCGAACAGCCTTCCCACGCGAGTCCCGAAGCCGCGGCCGGAGCTGCGGGTGCTGCTCCCGTAGTCCACGGAGTTGCGGAAGATGTTGAATCCGAGCGAGTACGGTCGGTTCAAGAACCAGGGTTCGAGGAACTGCAGCGAGTAGGCGTCGGCGCGCCCCCCGATCTGGGCCGAGATCGAGACGATCTCTCCGGCCCCCAGGAAGTTCCTGGTGGAGTAGTACCCGGTGAAGAACGCGCCGTCCAATCCGCTGTATCCCCCTCCCACCTGAATCTCGTTCTTCCCTTTCTCCTCTCCCTGAAACGTGATCCGGACCCGGTTCTCCCCTGAAACGGGCTCGATGGCCGGCTCGCCCTGTACCTCGAAGTAACCGAGTTGATTCAGCTTCGTCTTGGATACTTCCAGGAGGCTCCGGTTGAAGAGCGCGCCTTCGTTGAGGCGGATCTCGCGGCGGAGCACCTTGTCCTGGGTCATGGTGTTTCCCGAGAAGTCGATCCGGGAGACGTAGTAGGGCTTGTCCTCCGTGATCGTGAGATCGATGTCGCCGACTTTTTCGCCCTCTCGCCTCCGGATCTGACGGACCGCGGACGCGTACAGATAGCCGCGATTGCCGTACGCGAGCGTGATGGCATCGATCCCGGCCTTCAGCTGACCGTTTCCCAGAATGCTCCCTTCGCGCAGAGGAACGAACGACCGAACCTCCGCCTCGGAGAGAACCGTGTTGCCGGTCACCGTGATCTTCCCCGTTCTGTACTGCTCTCCCTCGACGATGGGAACGGTGAGGTAAACCCACCGCTTGACCTTCGGCTCCTGCGCCCGCCGCTTCTTCTCAGCCTTCTTGCGCTCCTTCTCCTCTTTCTTGCGCTCTTTCTCGGAACGCGCTGCCGTGACCGGCTCCGGCACTCCGGCGCTCTGGTCCGTGCCCGCCACGGGCGGCGCGTCCGCCGAGTTCCCTCCGGTGGGGACCGGCTCGCCGGCGACATCCGTTCCGTTTCCGCTCTTCGTCTTGCCTTGCTTCCCGACGATCTCCTTCAACTCCACGACGGGCGGACGGATCTCCACGTCGAGGAACCCGAGGTTCAAGTAGAGGTCCCTGACCCCCCCGACATCCTGGTCCCACTTGACGGGGTGATACAGGCTCTTCGCGGACCATGGCGAGTACCACTTCCACTCCCGCGTGAGCTGGAGGATCTCTTTCAGCTTGCGTCCGCTGAACATCCGATTGCCCGTGAATACGATCGCGCGGATCCGGGTCTTGCCTCCGGGACGAATGCCGAACTCGACCCCGTAAGAGGTTTCCGTGACCTTGCGCAGGTCGTGCCGGACGTCGGCATTCAGGTATCCCTTTTCACCCAGGTAGTCCCGGATGACCCCCTCGGCCTCGAAAACCGACTTGGCGTTCAGAGGCTTGCCGACGTCGAGACCGACCTTCTTCTCTTTGAGCCGATCCTCGATCTGCGTTCTCGTGAGGATCTTGTTGTCCTCGTACGTCACCGAAAGGAGGATGGGCCGCTCCGTGACCTTCACCACCAGCAGCTTCCCGCCGCCGGAACCGTCCTCCGCCTCGATGGTGAGGTCCTGGAACAGTCCGAGATCCCAGAGGCGACGGAACGCCGCGAACGCCTTTTTCGGATCGTACGCGTCTCCTTCGCGGATCTGGAGGACGTGACGGAATGCCTCGGGAGTCATGCGGACGAGCCCCTGGACCACTACCTTTTCCACCGCGCCGGGCTCCGCCCAGGCTACCGGCGCCGAAACGACCGCGAGAGCGAAGGCGATGGTCATCGCCCCCCGTCGGCCCGCTCTGTTGCGCCTCGATGTCACCTTCACGGAGATCAACGGATCGGTCATACCCCTGGAACCCGCCGACACGTCCGTGGCGGGCCGCGGCGGCTCGCGCGGCGGCGCTCATTGTACTTCGGAAGGCTACCGTGCGCCGGAGTCCGACGGTCTACGGGGTGGGGGATGCTGCGGCGGGGGAGCGGAACGTCAGCTGGTCACCGTCGAGCTGGACCTCGATCTGGCCCTTGACGAGCTGACCGCGAATCAGCGCCTCGGACAACGCGTCCTCGATGTGACGCTGGATGGCCCGGCGCAGGGGGCGGGCTCCGTACGACTGGTCGGGGCAGGACGTCTTCACGAGCCACTCGGCCACACCCTCGGCCACGGCGAGGCGGACCCCGCGATCCTCCAGGCTCTTGTTGAGCTGGTGCACCATCAGGACCGCGATGGCCCGGAGCTGCTCGTCGTCCAGCGAGTCGAAGACGATCACCTCGTCGATCCGATTGATGAACTCGGGGCTCAGCGTCCTGCGGACCTCCGCCAGGACCAGCGAACGACGGTCCTTGAACGCCTGCGCGTGCTCCGCGCTCTTGAACCCGAGCTTCCCTCCGGTCCGGGCCACGTGCTTCGACCCGATGTTCGACGTCATGATCACGATGGTGTTCTTGAAGTCCACCACCTCTCCGTACGCGTCCGTGATCATCCCATCCTCGAGGACCTGGAGGAGAATGTTCAAGACGTCCGGATGGGCTTTCTCGATCTCGTCCAGGAGGATCACGCTGTAGGGCTTACGCTTGATCCGCTCGGTGAGCTGCCCTCCTTCCTCGTGTCCCACGTACCCGGGGGGCGAGCCGATCATCTTGGCGATCGCGTGCTTCTCCATGTATTCCGACATGTCGAAACGCACGAGCGCCCGCTCCGATCCGAACAGGAACTCGGCGATCGTTCGGGCGACCTCGGTCTTGCCTACGCCGGTCGGCCCGAGGAAGATGAACGACCCGATCGGACGATTCGGGTTCTTGAGGCCGGCTCGGGATCTCCGGATCGCACGGGCGAGAGCCGAGATCGCCTCGTTCTGCCCGACGATCCGCTCGTGGAGGTAGGCCTCCATGTTGAGGAGCTTGTCCGCCTCTTCTTCCGCGACGGATTGGATCGGGATGCCGGTCCACCGGGAGATGACCTCCTCGACGTCGCCCCGGCCCACGTCCAGGATCTTGTTGCACTCCTCCTCGTATCGCTGCTTCATCTCTTCGTGCTGTCGCCGGAGCGTGACCTCCTGGTCGTGGTACGCGACCGCCTCGTCGAAGTCCTTGCGGGCCAGGGCGCTCTTCATCCCATCCACGGCCCGGCGGAGCTCCCGCTCGATCTTCTTGATCTCGGTGTACGACGTCCGCTTCGCCAGCTTGACCCGGGCGCCGGCCTCGTCCAGGACGTCGATGGCCTTGTCGGGAAGGAACCGGTCGGTGATGTATCGGTTCGACTGGAAGACCGCGGCCCGGACCGCTTCCTCCGTGAAGCGGACACCGTGGAAACGTTCGTACCGCTCCTTCACGCCCGCCAGGATCCCGAAGGTCTCCTCCTCGGACGGAGGCCGGATCGTGATGGGCTGGAACCGCCGCACCAGCGCCCGGTCCTTCTCGATGTACTTGTGATAGTCCCGCGGGGTGGTGGCCCCGATGCACTGCACCTCGCCCCGGGAGAGCGCGGGCTTGAGGATGTTCGCGGCGTCCAGAGAGCCTTCCGCGGATCCCGCTCCGATCAGGGAGTGGATCTCGTCGATGAAGATGATCACGTCGTCCGTGGTCGTCAGCTCGCCGAGGATCCCTTTCAGGCGCTCTTCGAACTGGCCGCGGTACTTCGTTCCCGCGACGATCAGGGAGAGGTCCAGGGCCAGGATCCTCTTGTTCAGGAGCGACGGAGGCACCTCGCCGTCCACGATCCGTGTGGCCAGGCCCTCGACGATCGCGGTCTTTCCCACGCCCGGCTCCCCCAGGAGGACGGGGTTGTTCTTGCGGCGGCGGGAAAGCACCTGGACCACGCGCTCCAGCTCCGCCTCGCGTCCGATCAGGGGATCGAAGACCCGCCGCTGGGCCAGCTCGGAGAGGTCCCTGGAGAACTCGTTGAGAAACGGGGTGTCCTTCTTTTTTTTCGGGAGCGACCGACGCTTGTAGATGTGCACGGCGTCTTCGCGCACGGCGAACAGCCGCATGCCGCGCTCGATCAGCATCCGACCCGCAGTCGACTCCTCCAGTCGAAGCAGCCCGAGGAGAATGTGCTCCGTCCCGATGTGCGGGTGCATGAGCCGCTCGGCCTCTTCCTCGGCATACTGCAGGATCTTCTTGGTCTCCTCGCTGAACGGGACCTCCACGGACGTGGAGAGCTTCTCCCGCCCGGGCGATCGCCGTTCGATCTCTGCCTGGAGCATGTCGATGGACACGTTGGCCCTGCTGAACAGCTCGCGTGTGGTCTCGTCCCCCTCCTTCAGCAATCCCAGGAGGATGTGCTCGGTGCCGATGACCTTGCTCCCCTGCTGGCTCGCTTCGTAGCGTGCCAGAAACAGGATCCGCTTGGCCTTCTCGGTGAACTTCTCGAACATGCGCCGCAACCCTCTTGAACGGGCGTTCTATGATCAGGACTATAGCATAGTGCCCGCGTCGCCCCCGCGCCCGCGCGCTCCGAAAAAATCGCGTGCTTCCGACTCTTCCACGACAGTCAGCCGCCCGTCCTTGAGCCTCAGGATGCGATGACAGCCGCGGGCGATCCGCTCGCTGTGCGTCGCGACGACGAGGCAGAAGGGACGTTCTTTCTGGAGATCGCGCAGCAAGGCGAACACGGCGGCACCGGTCGACGGATCGAGGTTTCCGGTCGGCTCGTCCGCCAGCACCATCGCCGGGCTCGACACGAGGGCTCGCGCGATCGCCACCCGCTGCTGCTCGCCCCCCGAGAGCGCTGCCGGACGATGACTCGCCCGACCGCTCACGCCGAGCCGCTCCAGCAATCGCTCCGCCTCCGCATGAGCGTCCCGTCCCTCGCGGCCACCGATGCGGAGCGGGAGAAGCACGTTCTCGAGAGCGGTGAACTCCGGTAAGAGATGATGGAACTGGAACACGAAGCCGACCGCCCGATTGCGATACTCGGCTCGCCCCCGTACGTCCAGGCCGAGAACGTCCGTTCCGCGAAAGCGCAGGCTTCCTCCATCGGGGCGGTCCAGACCTCCCAGGATGTGGAGGAGAGTCGACTTGCCCACGCCGGAGTCCCCGACGATCGCCACCGCCTCTCCGCTTCCGACCAGCAGGTCGACACCCCGGAGAACCTCGAGCACGCGGGACCCGCTGGGATACGACTTCGAGATCGCGCTCGCCGCCAGAACCGCCTCACTCATGACGAATCGCCTCGACCGGGTCCTGGGTCGCTGCCCTCCACGCCGGATACAGCGTCGCGAGGAACGACACGGCCACGGTGAGGGCGGCGACGACGGCAAGATCGCTGCCCCTCGCCGCGAAGGGAACGTGATCCAGGTAGTACACCTCCGGATTGAGGCGGATCACCTCGAAGCGGTCCATCCACCAGGACGCCGACGTGCCCACCACCAGACCCAGCGCCGTGCCCACGATCCCGATGACGAGACCCTGGAGCATGAAGATCGCGGCGATCCGCCTCGGCACCGCTCCCATGGCGCAGAGCGTCCCGATCTCCTTGACTTTGTCCGTCACCATCAGGATGAGCGTGGAGACGATGTTCAGGGCGGCCACCACCACGATGAGCCCGATGGCGAGGAACAGGATCATCTTCTCGGTGTTCAGGGCCTTGAGCATCGCCTGGTTCTGCTCGATCAGGTCCGCCACGATCCACTGGGGTCCGATCTCGCGCCGAATCGCGGCCTTGCCGCGTTCGAGGTCCCGGAGATCGTCGAGACGCACCTCGATCCACGAAGCGCGCGACGGAGCGTCGAGGAGCGTTCGAGCGTCTTCGATTCCGATGTAGGCGCGCTGGGCGTCCTGCTGGAAGTACTCCGAACGAAACGTGCCGATCACTCGGAACGAACGACTGCGAGGGATGGGAGCGAACGGGGTGAGGGTCAAGCGCGGGACGAGGACCCGTATGCGGTCGCCGACCCGGGCGGCGAGGCGGCGCGCGAGCTCCTCGCCCAGGAGGATTCCCTGGGGCCCGCCCCCCTCGTCGCGCCGGGCGAGGGAGGCGAGCGAGTCGCCGCCCGTTCCGGAGACCGCCATCACGCGGCCGTGCCGCGTCGGATCCACACCCATCAGCTCCGCATAGGCCGTGGAGTCGACCTCCTCGTTCGAGATCATCGCCGGGGTGAACAGGACGGGGCCGGTTGCCCGAACCCCGTCGCATCCGTTCACCCGCCGGGTCATCGCCTCCGCGTCCGGAAACGTGTCCTCTCCCATGGCGAGCACCGTCAGATGGGCGCTTCCCCCGAGGATGCGCTCTCGCACGTCCTCCTGAAAGCCGGTGTTCAGGGCGAGCGCGATGACGAGCGCGGCCGTTCCCACCGTGACCCCGGCCACGGAAATGAGCGTGATGACGGAGAGAAACGTCCTGCCCCGATGAAACCGGAGGTACCGGAGAGCGAGGTGGATCTCGAATGGGATGCGCACCGTGGGATCAGGGGGAAGGCGCACGGCGAACCGCGGACCACTGGCCGCTCGCGGGGTCCTGTTCGGCCAGCTCGTAGCTCCGCCAGGTGCCGCGGACACGGGACCCGTCTCCGGACAGGTACCCCTCGAACTCGGCCGATCGTCCGAGCTTCGAATCGATCCTTTCCAGGTGGACCTTCCGGTTCACGAGCGTTCCCTGAAGGCTGCCGCTCCAGCCTCCGTCGAGCTGGTACGTTCCGCTGACGAGAGTGCCGCTCTGACTCAAGACCAACGTCCCACGCTGCTGCAACGGGAGCAGGACGATGTCCCACCGGCCGGCGAGCGGCCCCGCGTCCTCCTGCACCCGGTTCTGGAGGGCGGCCAGTCGCTCTTCCAGCAGGCGAATCCTGCGTTGGCGCTCCTCGATCCTCTCGAGGAGCTTCCGCTCCTCGGCCACGAGATCCGCTCGTTCCCTCTCCGCCGACTCGACGCCGATCCGGGCGTCTTCGAATGCTCGGGGAGCCTGCGCGTCGCTTCGCTTGAGTGCCGAGTCCAAAGCGGCGTAGAGCTCGGCAAGGAGCTCCGCGATGCGACCTCGGTCGACAGCCAGGCGGTCGTGACGCTCCAGATCTTCCCGGAGCAGAGTCCGCTCCACGTCGACGGTGGCGGTCACGGCTTCCACCGCCGGCGGCGGAGGGGACGCGTCGCCCGACTCTGCGGCCCGCGAGACCACCCCGATCCCGGGCCAGACGGCGAGCGCCACGACGGCCAGCGCATCAGCGACCAGCAGCATGACGACCCTTTTCTTCCTCACGACACCGTCCCTACAAGCGCCCGGCCATCTCGGCGAGACGCACCGCTTGGTCGGCACAGGCCGCACCCGCCTCCCCGGCCACCGCCCAGATCCAGAACCCGCCCATGCCGTCTTCTCCCACCCATGACACGTCGATCCGCTGCTCCCCGGCAACGTCGGCCGGCGTCTCCGCCGCGTCCCGTCGCCGCCCCCGGCCGGACGCCACCTCGAGCGCGGCACGAACGTGCGTCATGGTCCGGTCTCGGGCTACGTCCACATGAACGACCATCGCGTGCCCGTGGAACATCGGGGCGGTCACGAGGGACACGGACAGGCGCGAATCGCCCCAGCCCAGAAGAAGACTCACTTCTCGTGCGATGCGACGTTCGAGACCGGCCTCCCTCTCCCCGGCCAGCAGCCGATGGGGAATCATGTTGAAGGCAAGCTGGCGACCGAAGACATCGCACGGAACCTCCGACAGTCCAAGCAGTCCCACGGTCTGATCCCGAAGCTCATGGACCGCTTTCTCCCCGAAATCCGAAGCCGGACACATCGTGACGGCGATCGCTCGTCGGATCCCCAGGTCACGTTCCAGAGACAGGAGTATCTCCGCGCAAACGCCGGAGACCGGGTGCGGAACCGCGATGACTCCGGCGCTGGATTTCGCTCCGTCGGGGTTGATGTCGGGATGGACCAGAGGCGGGAACGCTCCGCCCTCATCCCACACCGCGGCGAGATCCAGCACGAGTACCTTGGCGAGCGCCTCGGTGACGACGGTCCGGTAGGCAGGCTCGGGATCGCACACGAACACGGCGTCGTGACCCGCGATCTCCGCCGGATCCGCGTCACGGATCCAACGGGGCTCGCCGTCGTACTCGCTCAGCACCGCGTCTCCACCGGTCATCCCGAACAGATCCACACGGGATCCGGGGACACCGTGCGTGGCAAGAGCGGAGCACACCATCGCGCCCAGGGGCGCTCCGGCTCCGAGCACCGCCACGCGCGTGCTCCTCCCCTCAACGTCCCGCGTGCTCATCCATCACCTCGCCGCTCGCGGCACGCTCGCGGCTCCCGTCGGCGCGTGCACCTCCGATCCTGCGGACGATCGTCGCGCACCATCCGAGTGGTCCGGACAGGACGTAGAGACCTGCCAGCATCGCCGACGCGACGGCCGGCTTGTAGATGATCGCGCCCAGCGCGAACGCCAGCGGCAGGACGTAGACGTACGAGCGCCGGTTTCGCAAGTCGATGTCCTTGAAGGAGCGGTACCGGATCCGGCTGATCATCAGAACGGCGACGATCACCACCAGAAACGACGCGATCCCGGGGAACCAGGTGCGCCCCGATGGCTCAGGCACGGAGAACGCCACGCAGGCTAACGCGATTGCAGCCGGCGGCGTCGGAAGCCCCGCGAAAAAACGCTTGGCGGCCGAGCTGGACTGGATGTTGAACCTCGCGAGTCTCATGGCGGCACACACGACGTAGAGAAACGCCACGAGCCAGCCCAGTCGATGCAGCGGTTCGAGCGCCCACTGCCACATGAGATAGGCCGGCGCGACGCCGAAAGAGACCAGATCCGCGAGCGAGTCGAACTCGACGCCGAACTCGCTGGTGGTTCCCGTGAGCCGAGCGATCCTACCGTCCAGGAGGTCCAGGATGCCCGCCAGGATGATCAAGCCGGCGGCTTCTTCGAAGTCCCCGCGAGAGGCCTGGATGATGCTCGAGAACCCGCAGAAGAGGTTTCCGACGGTGAAAAGCGTCGGCAGAAGGTAGATACCCCTTCTGAGCCGTCGCTTTCCGGCCATGATCTGCGGCGCCCTCCTCGCGATCCCTCGACGCGGCACTATACCGGAACCGCCGAGGTCGGACCAAGGCCTCTGTCGGCCAGGCGGGCGAGAATCGTCTCACCCGCGACGACCCGCTCTCCCAGTTGCACCGTGCGAACCGCCCCCGCCGGGAGATCCACATCGACCCGAGAGCCGAAGCGAATCAGCCCCACGCGGTCCCCGGCCTCGAGGTCCGTTCCCGGCGTCACCTTGCAGACGATCCGGCGCGCGACGAGCCCCGCGACGAGCGTGAAGTCGATTTCGGCGCGTGGGCCATGAATCGTGATCGCGGTCCGCTCGTTCTGGTCCGAAGCCTCGTCCTTGAACGCCGCCAGAAACCGGCCTGGCACGGAGCGAACCGCCACCACTCGCCCCGTCAGGGGTGCACGGCACACATGAACATCGAACAGGTTGAGGAAGATCGACACGCGCGAGGGAGACGCCTGAACGATCCGTCCGTCGGCAGGTGACACGACGGCACGCGGGTCGTCCGGCGGAACCCGCTCGGGGTCGCGGAAAAAGAACAGAATGAAGGACAGGAGCGCCAGCGCGGGAAGCGATGCCCAAGGGTGGAAGAAAGCGAGCGCGACCGCCAATCCACCGGAGGCCACGGCGAACGGCATGGCCTCCCGCGCGATCTTCAACGGACGGTTCCTTCCGTCGCGCGCAGGATCCGCTCTAGGTCATCCTTGACGGCGAGCTTGAGTTTCTTGATCTGCGATTCCTCCAGACGCTCTTCGTCCGTGGGGAAGCGTCTTGACTGCAGGTCGGCCAGGCGTTCCTCGTATTCGCGGTGCTTCCTGGAAAGCCGCCGGAAGTTGGGATCGTCTCGAAGCAGACGATCGCGGATCTCGTTGGGGACATCCATGCGAGCTCCTCCATCTGTCGAACACGGAAGGTCACCGGGGATGCGCACGAGGCCCCGTGAGGAACGCTTACTATAGTTCCGCCATCCGGTCCGAGCAACGCGCCCCGGGTGGATCGGCGGTCTCCGAAGAGCGACCAGGCCGCCGAGCGTAGCGGGTCAGGGCGGCTCGCTCGGGGGCCGGCGATCCCGTTGCGACGTCGCCAGCCACAGCCGCGGCTCGAACCGTGCAACACGATGCCGTTTGAGTCCCATGCGAGCGCCCCCCCGCTCGCAGGTACGAGCCCGGCGCAACCCCCTGAGCGTTGCGCGAACCGAGGATGCCGTCGTCGGGACGCCGGCATGCTTCTGTCGTCTTCCTCGTCCCCGCCCCGCCAATCAACTGCCCGTTCCGGCTGGCCGGATCTTCGCTCCCATGACGATCGCGTCTTCCCGGGTGTCCTGGTAGTAGCCCTTCCGCCTCCGCAGCTCGCGGAACCCCAGCGAGGAGTACAGATGCCGTGCCGGGAGGTTGGACGGGCGCACCTCGAGCTCCGCCTCCCGGCACCCCTCCTTCCGGGCCCGGTCCAAGATCTCGAGCAAGAGCGCCCGGCCGAGACCGCAGTCCCTCCGGTCGGCCCTCACCGCGATGTTGTTGATCTTCAACTCATCGCCCACCACCCAGATGCACGAGTACGCCACCACGCTTCGTTCCTCGCGGATCACGAGGTTCCGTGCGAACGGGTTCGATCGGATCTCGAACAGGAAGTTCTCGCGACTCCACGGGGTCACGAACGCCTCGCTCTCGATCGCGAGCACCTCGTCGAGATCCGCCTCCTCCATCCGACCGATTTCCCTCGGCGAGCTGGTCATCCGCGCGGCTCCTCGTCCGCTCGCTCCGCGTCGGCCGGACGGATGTAGAGCGGGGACATCCCATCCCCGTCCCGCGCCCCCTGCCGGACTCGCCACGCCGCGATCCGGGCTGCGCCGCCTGCGACCGCCGCGGATCCCGGGGACACGAGCCCCCGGTAGCCGGCTTCTCTCAGGTCCGGCTCGTACGCGATGGCTCCGTTTCCGAAGAGCACCGGCTCGCGCGACCCGGGCGGAAGGGCGAGCTGGCACGCTCCCATCCAGGCTGGAGCGATCTCATGGGGGGGAGAGCCGGCGGGGTCGAATCGAGCACCGTACGCTTGTTTTCGGCCCGCGTCGAGGAGCGGCACCCGATCGCGATCCGCGGGCCCGAACGCCTCGGCCATCGCATCGAGAGTCCCCACACCGACGGCCGGCCGACTGGATGCAAGGGCCAGGCCGCGCACCGTTCCCAGACCGACCCGGAGCCCGGTGAACGACCCCGGCCCCCGCGTGGCTGCGTACGCGTCGACGGCGCTTCGGGGCCAATCCGCCTCGGAGAGAAGGCGTTCCAGAAGCGCCAGGAGGTGGACTGCATGCGAATCGCGGACACGCAGCCCGATTTCAGCGACGACGACGGGAGTCGTGTCACCGTCCCCGAACTCCACGAGAGCCACTCCGCTCCACCACGTGGATGCGTCCATGGCGATCGCCCGGATCACGAGGACGATCCCTCCGAGCCCGATCCGGCCTTCTCGAGAAACGCCACCAGATCGTCTACTTCGCCCATCCTCGGACGATCGAACGTAACCCCGACGTCGAAGCAACCCGGGAGCTCGAAGCGCGGCTCGCCACCGCCCGCTTCGTCGGGAGGGCTCCCCTGGAACTTCTCGAGTCCCACGACCCGCCTACGGATTCGAGGAGGAACCGACGCCATCTCGAACCGCCGGAATCGCCGCCCCACGATGCGGCAAAGCCGCGGGGCTCCGAGAATCGCTCCACTCCGATCCGTCTCGGGACAGCCCGGGGTCGGCTCGTCCTCTGCCAGAACCGTCCGGAATCTGGCTCGGAGCCGCCCGGGCTCGGACCGATCATCGGCCGGGAGCGCCTGCAAGCGATCTCGGACGCGCTTCGCGAGCGGCGTGACCGCCACGTGTTCTCCCATCGGTCCGACGAGCGAACCACAGGGCGGGAATCGTACCACGACGCCCAGCGTCCCAGCTGGAATGGGAGCACGACAGAGAAGTGATGAGAGGGTGAGTCGGCGCGAATCGGGGACAGTCGTCCATGAAGCCCGAGGCGTCACCCTGAAATAATCATGAAAACGTCCCGCGGAAATGCACGCCGGTCCGCCGGCGTGCGTTTCCCGCGGGAGCACGGGTTCGGGGGCTGGCCCCCGTATTCTCACTCTCGTTGTCGATGACGCCTCGAGGCGCCACCCAAAAGCGGTGAAAACCCGCGGGAGGCACTAGCCGGTCTGCCGGACTGCGCCTTCGGGTTTTCATGGTGTCAGGGCCCCCGCGGAGAGTCGTGGCGATTGCCCCCGATCCCCTGCTCCGTCTGGTCTCCTCACCGTCGTTCGCAGCCGGAGCGACTGTGGTATCTTGCTGCGCATGCTGGCTGCTCGAGACCGGACGGTCGGTCGTTCCTCTCGGTGGGAACGGCAAAACGGCTTGATTCGCGCCCCCCGAAATCGAATGGGTCCTGCGGGGAACGGGTGGGGGCGAAACGGAATCTCCCCCCCCTGCCGCATCTTCGCCAGACCGTCGCGAAGGCCAGGTTGAAACCGGCGAGGCTCTCGGTCGTAGACTCCCGTGACCGAGGGACGAGCCGCGGTGCGAGGGAGGCGGTGGACACACGTAGCGATGGCGCGCGGCTGGTGGCCCGATCCGGCAACGCGGCGGGACGTCCCGTCGAGCAGGTTCCCGACGAGGCGTTGGTCACTCAGGCCCTCGGCGGCGATCGCCGGGCGTTCGAATCCCTGGTGAGACGCCACCAGCGAGCTCTCGTCAATCATCTGTTCCGCCTGACCGGTCAGAGCGAAGAAGCGATCGATCTCGCCCAGGAAGTGTTCATCAAGATCTACCTGTCCCTCGACACGTTCGACGCCAAGTACCGATTCACAACCTGGCTTTACCGCATCGCGTCGAACTGCGCGATCGACTACCTTCGCAAGAGGCAGCCGCGAACGTGTCCGCTGGCCGACGGGGCGGCGAACGAGAGCGGTCCCGGAGAGAGGGAACCCGCGGCGCTGAATCGTCCGGGCCCCCTGGAGGCCGCTCGGCTGCGGGAGCTCGAGGCGCGCCTGGAGCGGGCGATCCAGTCGCTTCCGCTGGAATACCGCCATCTGATCCTCCTGCGGCACCGCCAACACTGCCGCTACGACGAGATCGTCCGGATCACAGGCCTCCCGATGGGCACGGTCAAGAATCGCATCTTTCGAGCCCGTGAGATTCTCAAGAAGGAGCTAGCCGACTATCTCGACCGAGAGGCATGACATGAGCCCCTGCCGTGAGTTCCGCCCGCTGGTATCGCGAGTCGCCGAGGGAGAGGCGACGCCCGACGAGGCGCTCGCGGTGGCACGACACCTCCCGGACTGCACCGCATGTCGGATCCGGCTCTCCCGCGATGCCCGGCTCGCGAACGTGCTCGAATCGCTGGGGGACTGTCTCCCGGTGGGCGAGACGTTCCTCCGCAACGTCATGCGCGCTCTGCCGACCGCCCCCCCACCGTTCGCGGCCGGTGCGGCCCGTCGCCGGCGCGGCCTGAAGCTCGCGGGACTCGCAGGCGTCGCAGTGCTCGGGGGAGCGTTGATGGCCCGCGTCCTGACCCGCTCGTTCCGCAACGGGCCCGAGATCTCCCTCCCCCGGTTGGGCCTCCCTCTGGATGACGACCTCCTGCGAACGTTCGGAGTCGTCCTCGAAGCGGTAGGATGGGCATTGGAACGGGTCGTTGCACCGACGCGCCTTCCCGTCCCGTGGGAAGCGCGGTTCTGCACGTCGACGATTCTCCCTACCCTGGCAGCAGTCGCCGTGGTCGCCGCAGGAACGGCGATCGGCATGCGATTCCTGCGACGCGGCGCGCCGGAATCGATCGACTGAGCCCCATCGGACGATCCCGTGCGTCGCAGCGCCGCGTCCCGCTGCGACGCGGGTCCGTGAAGAAACCGCCGAAGCTCCGGTGATGGCGGGCGTCCCCGGAATCGAAAAACCCGCGATACGCTCGAGCGGCGCGTCGCCGGATCCGAGCCCCTGCGACGACCGCCCACATCGCGCAGTCCGGTCGGGGCGGAGCCTTCGTCGATCATTCCCGCCTGCGAAGACCCATGGCTTCGAGACGCGCGGAAAGCTCGTCGGGGGCCATCCCGAGCCTCGACGCGGCGGCCAGGACGTCCCCATGCTCGCTGCGGAAGACTCGCCGGACGTAGTAGCGCTCGAAGGCCTTCGTTCCTTCCGCGAGCGATCCGAGGTCGCCGCGCATGTCCTCGATCGGTCCGGTTGCTCCGCCGATCCCTTCGGGGAGTTCGTGCTCCGAGATGACCGGGGATGAGGAAAGGAGCAGTACGCGCTCCACCAGATTCCTCAGCTCTCGGACGTTTCCGGGCCAGTCATACCGTACCAGCGCGGTGAGTGCCGTGCGGTCGAAGCGCCGCTCGGCTCTCCCGTACTCCCTCGAGAGGTCTCGCAGGAACCGCTCCAGGAACAATGGGACGTCCTCGCGACGTTCCCGAAGGGCAGGAACGTCGATCCTCAACACCTCGAGGCGCTGCCGAAGAGCGACCTCCAATCCGTTCGGCTCTGGCTCCACGCTCGCCAGGATCCGGACGTCCGGCGCGTCGGCATCGCTGCGACCCAGAACCGCCTCGAGCTTGATCTGGACCGATCCTTCCAACCGGTCCGCGTCCTCGAGGAACAGAGTGCCTCGCTCCGCGAGCATGATGCGTCCCGGCCGTCCGGTGCTCCCGAACAGGGCCTCGCCGGCAACCCCGGCATCCAGGGCGCCACACGGCACCGTGACGAACGCCTCCGCGGAACGAGAACTTGCTGCGTGGATTCGCCGGGCGAGAGTCTCGCGTCCCGTCCCGCGCTCGCCGCAAACCAGGACCGGGGCATCCGACGAGGCCGCGGCGGCAACGCATTCCCGCAAGCGTCCCGCCGCCGCGCTGTCGCCGAGAATCTCCGTGTCCCGCTCCAGATGCTCCATCAAGCGCCGGTTGCGCCGCTCGAGGCGGCGCTGGCGCAATGCGTTTCGGAGCACCAGGAGCGTTTTCTCGAGCGAGAGCGGCTTTTCCACGAAATCGAACGCCCCGAGCTTGGTCGCGCGAACCGCCGTTTCGATGGTTCCGTGGCCGGAGATCATCACCACCTCGGCGTCCACTCGCCGCTCCCGAAGCTGCACGAGCGTGTCCAACCCATCGATTCCCGGGAGCCAGACATCGAGCAGGAGCGCGTCGAACGGCTCCCGCGCCAGGATCTCCAGACCCTCTTCGCCGGACGCCGCGGTAGAGACCTGGAACCCCTCGTCCCGCAGGATCCCCTCGAGGGCGGCACGTACCCCCGGTTCGTCGTCCACGACCAGAATCCTCTCCGCGCTCATGGGGTTGCCCTCATGCCCGCTCGCCGCCCGCTGCGGGGATCTCGATCACGAAGCGCACACCTTGGGGGGCGTTGTCCTCGATCCGCACCGTCCCTCCATGATCGGTCACCACCCGGTGGACGATGGCGAGACCGAGCCCGGTGCCCCGGCGCTTGGTGGAGTAGTAGGGGACGAACATCCGGTGCCGATCCTCCGGCGCGATCCCGGGACCGCTGTCCGTCACCTCGAGACGAAGCGATCCCGGGCCGGCGTAGGGCCGGGTCACGATGCGAATCGCTCCTTTCCCGTTCATTGCCGCCACCGCGTTGTCTACCAGGTTGATCAGGACCCGTCGCATTTGCTCGGAGTCAACCTGAACCGGACTCAGGTCGGGAGCGCTTTCGACGTCCCATCGGATGTCCGGCATTCCTTGATACAAGCTGAGCACCGAACGTACGACGCTCGCGAACTCCACGGACTGGGGAACCATCGCCGGCATGCGTGCGAACTTCGAGAACTCGTCCACCATCCGCTGAAGAGCCTGCACCTCTCGCTCGATGGACGCGGTGGCCTCCGGGACGACGTCCTGCAAGTCGGGCGCCGCCTCCTGGGCTTTCTTCCGAATCCGCTGGGCCGCGAGCCGGATCGGCGTGAGCGGGTTCTTGATCTCGTGGGCGATTCTGCGCGCCACCTCGCTCCACGCCTCCGCTCGCTGGGCCCGAAGAAAGTCGGTCAAATCCTCGACCATGATCAGCGTTCCGAGAGGCTCGGATCTCCCTCCGGGCAGCGGCGTCACCTGCACCGCCACGGAGATCGCTTTCCCGCCAGGTGTCAGGACGAGGTCTTGACGAACGCTCTTCCCTGTAGGGTGGCCGCTCACCCACAGGAGCTCGCGGAGCGACTCGAGCCCGGGCTGATCGCACCACGCGTCCGTCGGAACTCCCACGGAGGGTCGAACGCCTAGGATCCTCTCGGTCGCCGGGTTCGCCAAGGTGACGCATCCGTCGGCACCCAAGGAGATCACGGCGGTGGAGAGACTCTCCACGAGCGTCTCGATGTAGCGACGACGTTCTTCGAGAGCGCGATTGGAGCGTCTGAGGTCGGCGGTGGACTGGGTGATCACCTCGCGACTCTCCTGGAGCTGCGCGGCCATCTGGTTGAACGATTCGACGAGCCGCCCGATCTCGTCCCCCACCTCCCCGCGAACCCGAACGTGGAGATTGCCCGCCGCGACCTCTCGGGTGGCGCGAGCCAGCTCCTCCAGAGGAACCGCGATCCTACGAGCGAGGTAAAAACCCATCCAGGTCGCGACGAAGACCGTGACGAGGAAGATGAGCCCGATGAGGGAAAGATACACGCGGATGAGATCGCGGCGCTGGATTCGGAGCTGGCGATACACGTCTCCCACGGACGCGATCTTCTCCATGCGGGAAGCCAGGTCCTTGGGAAGATAGATCCCCACCACCACGACTGCTTCGGCGGCCCCATCCGTGTCACCGACGCCGGAGCGCCTCACAGGTGTCACTGCGTGCGCGAGAAGCCCGTCTCGAACGTGGTCGATACGGCTCGCAGCCCTTCGGGACGCACGCGACTCCTTGACGAGCTCCGCGGAGAACTCGAGCAGGTCCTCGGCGCGAGTCCCGTCGTCCCCCAGGGACGGATCGACCTCCCACGCCCACTCCCCCCCGTCCACGCTCACCGCGGCGATCTGGAGCGCTTCCCGCTCCCGCCATCGGGCCACGACGCGCACGAGATCCTCCCGCCGGCCCGCCTCGAGACACCCCCCGATCCGAATCTCCTCCGCAAGGCCTTCCGCCTGACGGACGCATTGTGCCAGAAGGCGATCCGTCCAGGCGTCCATCATGGCCTGCGCCTGTTGTGTGAGGTCCTGGACCGGAGTCCGGAGCATTCCCTCCACCGTCATCCGGATGACCGCTGCAGACCCGTAGAACAGGACCAGTGCGGGAGGAAGAACGAGGGCCAAGAAGAAGAACACCAGCTTCGTCCGCAACTTCGAGCCGAGGATCCCCCGTTTTCGGTCCATGACGAGGCGAACGATGTTGCGGATCAGGATTCCGGCGAGCCCCAGCGACAGCAAGACGATCGCCGCGGACAGCAGCGGCAGCAGCCATCGCGCCGTTCCCGCCTCCGGGCCGACCTCCGCCAGCCGGTCGAGAACGAGATAGCCTCCTCCGATGGCGCCCAGCAGGACGGCGATCACCGCGATCCAGCCGGCGGTTCGCCTCGCGTGAGCCATCAGGGGGTGAGCTCCTTCTCCGCATCCACCGTCTCATTTCCGGGGAACAGCAACAGCCGGTAGCGGCGGCCCAACGTGCTGCGGACTCGAATGCGGGCCTTTCGGTCCGACTCGCTCTTCGAGGGTGGAGGGAGCGGGACATCGACGATCGACGTCATCCACGCCTCGGTCTCGCTCAACGACGAGGTCGCGGTACGCGTCTCCTCCACGGCTCCTGGCGCGTCGTCGCCGGCCATCTCTCTCGTGAGGCGACGAACGAGGTAGTACTGGCGCGTGAGCGAATCGTACCGGACCGTCGCCTCGACCGTCGTCCTCCCTTCCAAGCGAGACGGCAGCAGGGGAAGGAACCGCTTCACCAGAATCTCTACCCGGTGAACGAAGGCGATCTCGAGGCCGGATCCGATCCGCTCGACGAGGTCGGGCGAGAACGCGCCCTCCACTCGGTAGGAGACGAGGAATCGCTCGCCGTCCCTTCGGACCGCGAGATCGCTCACCGATGCGTCGCGGTCCGAACCGTGGGCCAAGGCGATGGCGGTCAGTACCAGGACTCCGGCGCACCCGATGCGCACGGTGCGGCGCAGCGTCATGAGAGCGCCGCCGCGTCGGCGCCGCTCGGCTCGTCCGACCATGGAGCCAAGTACCAACAATCCCCTCGCTGGCGAATGAGCCGTGCCAGCCGACCATGGAGGTCGTGGCCTGCTCGATAGGCGACCACGTGCCCTCGCACCGGTCTTCCGAGCAGGGACAGATCGCCCGTGAGATCCAGCATCTTGTGCCGCACGAACTCGTCCGGGAACCGAAGTTCCGGATTCAACACCCCGGTTTCGCCCAGGACGACGGCGTTTTCCAGCGAACCTCCCTTCGCGAGGCCCATCCGGCGGAGCGCCCCGACCTCCCGTTCGAACGTGAACGTCCGCGCCGGAGCGAGCTTGGCCGAAAACACCCCGCCCCCCCACAAGCTGGCGGTCAGCTCCTGGTATCCGAGGACCGGGTGGTCGAAATCGATCGCGTACGTGACGCGGTACTCCGGACACGGGTAGATCGCGATCCGTTTCTCCTCCAGCACGAGCTCGATCGGCCGGACGATCGTCAGATACTGGCGACGCAGGGGAAGCTCGACCCGCCCCGCCCCGAGAATCAGGTCCACGAAGGGCTGCGCGGACCCGTCGAAGATCGGTACCTCCGGGCCGTCCAGCTCGACCCTGACGTCGTCCACCTGGAGGGCGTACAACGCCGCCATCAGATGCTCGATGGTGCTGACGGTGACACCGTCCTTGGTCAGGATTGTCGCGTACGCGCTCGGCCCCGCCCACTCGAGATCCGCCGGCACAACGGCACCGTTCGCGTCTGTTCGGATGAACACCACCCCCGTGCCAGCCTCAGCGGGGCAGATCCTCATTCGAACACTCAATCCGGAGTGGAGTCCGGTGCCGACAACCGTCCGTTCGGTGGCGAGTGTTTGACGAAAGTGCATGCCCCCGATCGCCCTCCCGGTACTCGCCGGCTATTCTAGCTCCAGGACCAGATGCTCGGGGCGTCGCGAGAAAGAAACTCGACTTCGATGCCTCTCGTTCGTCATTGCCGGATCCGGCGATTCCTCTGGCGACTTCGACCCGTTGACCCGGCCCATCGTGCCGTGGTAGTTATTCTAGCGGATTGAGCTGGACTGATCTGGGAGGAGAGCTTGGGCCGGCCGGTGGATCGGCAGAAGCTTTCGCGTCCAGGGCACTCCAACCGTGATCGTGCTACGCGTCTGGTGCGAGCCGGAACGCGGGAGGCGCCAGCGAGTGAGCCACAAGGACGAACGCGAGGGCCTGCATCCAAGCAGGTCCCGGCCGTTCCCCATGCGGCGCCCTCCCCGGATCTCCGCCCGTCCGAGCGGATCCGTCGACTCGGCCGGCCATTCAATCGGCGGGGATGCCGCGATTTTCCTGGAAGAGGGAGCGAGCCTCTACCGCGACGGGCAGATCGAGGGGGCGATCTCGGCGTGGGAGCGCGCGTTGCAGTCCGATCCCGCGCTGGTGGAAGCGTGGACCAACATCGGGATCGCGAACGAGGTCTCGGGCGCCTACGATGAAGCGGCGAGATCATTCCGCCGGGCGATCACCATCCGGGACGACGAGGAAGAGGCATGGTTCAATCTCGGCAACGCGGAAGAGAGCCGAGGCGACCTCATCGCCGCAGTGGAAGCCTATCGCCGTTCCCTCGATTTGGCACCGTACCTCTTCGAAGCGTGGAACAACTTGGGTAATGCCCAAGCGAGGCTGGGGCACCACGAGGAGGGCATCGCCTCCTATCGCAAGGCCCTCGACCTCCGCCCCGACCTGTACGAGATCTGGTACAACCTGGGGAATGCGTTTCTCGACCTCGGCGATTCCAGCGCGGCGGTCGCTTCGTACGACCGTGCGTTGCAGCTCAAGCCCGATGCGCACGAGGTCTGGCACAACCTCGCCTTTGCCCATGCCCGCGATGGGGAACTCGCCGAAGCCGCTGAAGCGTACCGCCGCGCGGCCTCGCTCTTCCGGGAAGACTACGAAGCCTGGTACAATCTGGGGAACGTACTCTTCGACCTGGGTCGTTACGAGGAGTCTGTCGCTTGCTATCGAACGGCCCTGGAAACCCGGCGGAACGATCACGAAGTGTGGAACAACCTGGGGAGCGCTCTCGCACAGATTGGGAGACGATCGGAGTCGATCACCTGCTACCAGCAGACGCTCCAGCTATCCTCTCGGTATCACCCCGCGTGGAACAACCTCGGCAATGTTCTCGAGGAGCTGGGCGATCTCGAAGCTGCCGCCCGCTCCTACGGCCACGCCGTGGATCTCGCCCCCGCGGAGCCAACGTACCGTCTCAACCTCGCGACGGTGCTCGTTCGTCGCGGGGAGTCGTCGGCTGCCGCCGATCAACTGTGGCACGCGCTGAGGCTCGATCCCGAGCTTCGGCACATCGTGCGCGGCTTCGAGGAGCTCGAGCCCCTGCTCGACCATCCGCGATTCGACTCCGAGGACGCAGGGCCGGCTCGTCGTGACTGACGGGTCCGTGCCGTGCGCGGCGGCTGCCCGGGCCGCTTCGGAGATTGTGGCCGCAGCCGAGCCATCCGACGTGCTCGATCGCGTCCTCGCGGGGGTTCGCATCGGATGTCCTCGCTCGGCGCTGTTCCTCATCCGCCGGGGACGCATCCGTGGCTGGAAGTGCTCCGGTCATCGCGCGGGATGCGCCGGCGCGTTGCGAGCCATCGATGAGCCGGCACACGTGGGATGGTTCGCGAGGCTCCAATCGGCCGAGCCGCATGACGGTCCCGATCGGCCGCGTCCCGGAGAGTCCGCGCCGACTTTCGGCCAGGGGACCTTCGATGAGTCGGTGGGGGTCCCGATCCGCGTCGGCGGGCGACTCGTGGCGGTCCTCGTAGGCGAGCGAGTTACAGGGGAAACTCCGTGGGATCCCGAGGCCATAGCGATTCTCGCGGCGTTCGCTCAGGCGCGCCTCGAAATCGACATGCTGCGGCGGCGGGAAACGCTCCGTGCCCACGCGCAGGGGACCGACTCACGCGGTCAACGGCGCGAAGCGGCTGTCGCCGCCACGATGGTCGCGTCCGGTCCCGTCGTGCCGGATGCGTCATCGCCGCTTGCCGCAGAGGCCGTCGGGATCGCTCCCGGCGGCGAAGAGACCGGGATCGAACCGTACGTCGAGAGGAACTCCGGCGTCCGCCACTGGTTCAACCGGCGGGAGGACGCGCGACGGTACGCTCGACTCGTGGCCAGGGAGATCCGGCTGTACAACGAGGAATCCGTCCTCCTGGGTCGAAGTCGAAGGGATATCCACCTCAGGCTGAGCGAGGCGATGAATCGAGGCAGAGAGACCTTTCAGCGGCGCTTTCCCGAACTGCAGCGGGAAGGAAGCTGCATCCTCGAGGAGGCGTTCGTCGACATTCTCGCCGGAGGAGACCGATCGCTCCTCGAATCGCCCAGATAGGTCGCACGGCTCGTTGCGCTTCGGGGATGGGCTCGGCTCCGAATCGATCGGAGCGACGACTCACATGCGGAGGCAGAGGAAGCCCGCGAAGCGAGATCGACGAGTCGCGAGGTCGCACGCCCCGTCGCCGCCCGCCGCATGGCGCGGAGCCAGAACAGGACGGTCGCTCGGGGAGTCTCACCCGGGGCCGCCCCCTTGGCCGCGCGCCTTGCTCTTGGCGTCGATCATCCGTCGCCGAACACGGCGCGCAATATCCTGGGCTCGAACGTGCAGGCTGTGCGCCCAACGGCTGTGGCTGCTGAGAACGGCGAGGCCCGCGATGAGGAACGGCCATCCGGGGAGGAACGGAATCACAAAACAGGCGACCCCGAAAGCGATCAGAGCGAGGCCCGCGATCCAGTCGAAGGCCTTGCGCACGCCAGGGTTCAGCACGACGGAGCCCTGCGGATCGCCTCCTCGGATACCTCGGCCTCGAAAACCCAGCGGGCATCTCCCAGGAGTGCGAGCCGAGGCGGCGGCTCCCCGGAGCCGACCGGGTCCACACGAAGCGCCACTCCGCTCTTCGGGAGAACCCGGACCGCGCCTCGGGCACCCGTTCCACGCGCCACCACTGCCGCCGCAACCGCTCCCGATCCGCACGCCAGAGTCTCCGCTTCGACTCCCCGCTCCCAGGTTCGAATGCTCAGGCTCCCGTCGTCACGCCATCCGATGAGATCCACGTTCGTCCCCTGGATTCCGAATGCGGGATGATGTCGAATCCGGGGGCCCCAATCCGCGAGCGGGGCGGACTCCACGGACTCGACGAACGCGACGAAATGGGGCGCCCCGGCCGAGATGCACCGGCCGGTGATCCGAGCCTCGCCCAGCACGAGATCGAGCGGGCCTCGGTCCTCCGGAAACGGAAGATCGAGGCGAACCATCTCCTGCCGCACGTGCGCTGGGATCTCGCCGGCAAGGGTCTCGAGGATCATCTCTTGGGGAGCGAGACCGCGGAGGGAGGCGTAGCGGGCCGCGCAGCGGCTCCCGTTCCCGCAGAAAGCCTCGCCACCGTCGGGGTTCAGGAACACGACCCGCACCCTCCCCTCCGCCACACGTGTCACGACGAGGACGCCATCCGCGCCCACCGACAGACCGCGAAGACAGACCTGTCGCGTCCACGCGGGCAGGTCTGCACCGATCCGAGTCGCAACCTCCGCGCCGACCACGACGAAATCGTTGCCGGCACCGGACATCTTCACGATGCGCCAGCCAGGCGTCATGGCGTCCCACCTCCACTGGTCGCAGGTTCCAACGCGACATCGATCTCGGCCGGCTCCGACCGATCGCTCTCGTTGGGGGGAGTCGCGCGGTCCACGGCCGTGACTCGGTAGGAGAGGCGCCGACCGGCCCGTACGTCCGTGTCGAGATAGAGAGGTCGATCGATGGGGTCGGATCCCACGCGCTCCCAGATCCCCTCGTCCTCTCTCCGATACACGCGATACCCCGAGAGGTCCTTCTCAGAACCCGGGTGCCAGAACAGGCGGACCGCGTTGCCTTCCTGCACCGCGACCAGGCCAGCGGGCCGCGCGGGGGCGAAGCGATCCTCCGCGACGATCGTCACCTGGGGCGAGGTTGCGCTCTCGCGGAATGGCATCCCGGCGACCGCCACCGTTCGGATGACGTAGGAATACGACTTCCCGGGTTCGACGTCCGAGTCGAGGAACTCGGTGCCGGCGATCGGCTCCGGCTGGCGAGGTCGCTCGGGGGCGCCGTCGCCGGCGAGGCTCCGATAGACGTTGAAATGAAACGGCCCCTCGCCCACCGGGGCGCGCCACGAAAGCCGCACCCCGTCCGCGGTCACCTCCGCGGAGAGACCCTCCGGAGCGGGGGGCGCGGGAACGGGCGCGAGATCCGCCGCCACGACCAGCGGCGAGAGACGCCCCTTGCGATCGCGAATGCGAACGCCGTAGCGCAGGATCCTCCCTGCTCCGCCCAGCGACAAACCGCCGATTCCGAGGTCTTCGAAATCGAGTCGAGTCCCCGCGGCGACGCCGTTCACGTCGATCGTCCCGACCACCTTGCCTCGCCGACGGAACGCGTCCGGATCCGGCGGCGGAGCGGGATCCGCGGGGCAGTCGACGCGGAGCAGCTCGGCCTGGGATGCGACCTGCGAGGGCTTCTGCCCCCGCGGTTGTGAAAGGGTGAACAACACCCGCACGTCGTCACCGATCTGCCGCGCTTCGACGGCGCCGGGAGAGAGCGGGCCACGCGGAGCCGGAGGTCGGGGCGGGCCCTTCTTTCCACAGGATGCGGCGGCCAGGGCCGCGAGAAACCCCGCTGCGATTGGGAGCGCGACGTGACGACGACGGCTCGGAGCCATGCAAGCGAGCGCCCCGATCGGGCTCAAAGGATGTAGCGGGAGAGATCGGCGTTGCGGGTGAGTTCTTGCAGCCGACCCCGGACATACTCGGCATCCACGACGACGGATTTCTCGGCGTGCTCGGGACCCGCGAACGAGACGTCTTCGAGCACTCGCTCCACGATGGTGTGGAGGCGACGCGCCCCAATGTTCTCCGTGCTGCGATTCACCTCTTCCGCAGCCTCGGCGATGGCGGCGATTCCGTCCGTCGCGAAGCGTAGCTCGATCCCTTCGGTGGCCAGAAGCGCCTCGTACTGGCGAACGAGGGAGATCTCCGGCTCGGTCAGGATCCGGATCAGATCGTCGCGTCCCAGCGCGTCGAGCGCCACGCGGATCGGGAAGCGTCCCTGAAGCTCCGGAATCAGGTCGGAGGGCTTCGACACGTGGAACGCCCCGGCGGCGATGAAGAGGATATGATCGGTCCGCACCATCCCGTGCTTCGTGTGAACGAGCGTCCCCTCTACGATCGGCAACAGATCGCGCTGCACTCCCTCCCGAGAGACCTCCGGGCCGAGTCCGCTTTCCCTTCCGGCGATCTTGTCGATCTCGTCGATGAAGAGGATTCCCGATTCCTCGACGCGACGGATCGCATCTCGGGAAACCTGCTCCAGCTCGATCAGTCGGTCCTCTTCCTCCCGCTCGAGCACTTCACGAGCCTCGCGGACTGTCATCCGCTGCACGCGAGGTTTCCCCTGGAAGAGTCCCGGCAGCATCTCCCGGAGGTTCATGTCGAGATCCTCCATCCCCGCCTGGGAAAAGAGGCGCATCGCGGGCGGGGCGGGGGGCGGAACCTCGATCTCCACGCTCCGGTCTTCGAGCTCTCCCGCCTCGAGGTTCCTCCGGAGTACCTCCCGGCTGCGTTCCCATGACGAATGCGATTCGTCCTCGGAGTCCCTTCCCACGGACTCCGCCGCACGGGTACTTCGGGGGCGTGGCGGCAGGAGAAGGTCCAGGATGCGTCGTGCCGCGGCCTGCCGGGCCTGAGCGTGAACCTGCTGTCGTTTCTCCTGTCGGACCATGTCGATGGCGATTTCCACCATGTCGCGGACCATCGACTCGACGTCACGACCCACGTATCCCACCTCGGTGAACTTCGAGGCCTCTACCTTGAGAAACGGTGATCCTGCGAGACGAGCGAGACGGCGAGCGATTTCCGTCTTTCCGACTCCCGTCGGGCCGATCATCAGGATGTTCTTCGGCAGGACCTCCTCTGCCATCTCCGGCGTCAGCCTGCGCCGTCGCAGCCGGTTGCGCAGGGCGATCGCGACGGCTCTCTTCGCCTTGGTCTGGCCCACGACGAAACGATCGAGCTCCTGGACAATCTGGCGAGGCGTCAGGTCCGACGGAGGAGTTCCGGACGGCCCGACCCGGCCCGGCATGAAGAAGACCAACGCTCAGATCTCCTCGATCGTCAACGTATCGTTCGTGTACAAGTCGATTCCGGCCGCGATGCGAAGGGAGGCCGCGACGACTTCACGGGCCTCGATGTCGGTGTGAGAGAGCAGAGCACGAGCCGCAGCCATGGCGGCGACCGCGCCGCTGCCGATGCCCAAGACTCCGTCGTCCGGTTCGATCAGGTCGCCGGTCCCCGACAACAGGAACATGCGGCGTGCGTCGGCCACCACGAGCATCGCCTCGAGCCGCCGAAGCGCTCGGTCCGTCCGCCAATCCCGCACGAGCTCGACGGCCGCCCTTTCGAGCTGGTGCTGGTGCTCCTCGAGCCTGGCCTCGAATCGCTGAAGGAGCGCGAAGGCGTCGGCCGCGGCTCCAGCGAAACCAGCCAGCACCGATCCGCCGGCGAGCCGGCGGATCTTCCGTGCGCCGTGCTTGAGCACGGCACGCTCCAGCGTCACTTGGCCGTCTCCGCCGAGGGCCATTCGTTCGTTGCGGCGAACCCCGAGAATCGTCGTTCCCGTGAACGGGGATGGCGGAGACAATGCACCACCTCCATGAAACGCGAAGTGTACCACGATCGATCCGATCGGCCGAGTCGTCTCGACGTGGCGGGTGCGCGATCGGAGCTCGACTGAAGGAGGATCGACGCGAGTCCAGACGCCCCCCCACGAATCTCCCGGGGCTCCGCTCCCGGCGTGTCCCGGACGACGCTGGCTCCGGGGGTGGACAACCGTCCGTGTCGCGCCATAGATTTGGACCGATACGAGGAGGAGGGGCTCGAATGGGGGCAACCAAGCTGGGCTCCGGGGCGCGTCTCTACGTTTGCGCCCTGGCGGTCGCCGGCGTCTCAGCGGGCGCCCACTTCGTGCTTTCCGGGAATCCCGCGAGCTGGGACTGGCGGGCCGTGGCATTCCTCGGCCTTCTCGCGGTTGCTGGGCCGGCTCTGTCGGTTTCCAACCAGGGCTACCTGCCCAGTCGGATCGTGCACCAGATCGGCTCAGCCTTCGCGTACGCCTTGTTCTTCCTCGAGCCACCGGGCGCTGTGTGCGTCATCCTCTGGGCAATGACCGTGGCCGATTGGTTGCTGAACCGACGGCGCCCCCTTCAGTTCGTTTTCAACGCGGGCCAGTTGGGCGTCGCGCTGTTCGTGGCGGTCGAGACCCGTTCCTTTCTCCTCCCCGGCTTCACGGTTCTGGCGGACCTCAACGCGCGCACCCTTTCCGCCGCGCTCGCATCGCTCGTCGCCTTCTCCGTCGTGAACCAGGTGCTCACCCATTGCGTCCTGGCGCTCTCCAGTGGGCGGCCCCTCCACCGTGTACGAAGTCTGACCGGCCCCGCGTTCCTCGTCGAGGTGCTCTGCATCGTCGCCGGCCTCGGCATGGCCGTGCTCTGGCAAGTGGATCCGTGGCTCATGCTTCTCGGCGTCATCCCCATCTGGGTCCTGATGCTCTTGCTCACGCAGCTCAGCCACCGCGAGCAGCAGCTTCAGAGCCGCCAGGAGGACCTTCGGGCTCTCCAGGGACTCGGCCTGGAGCTCGGCTCCGAGCTCGACGCGGACCGACTCCGCCACGCCGTGGTCCGTATCGCCACGCAGGCGCTCCAGGCTCGGGGGGCGGTCCTCCTGGCGCTCGATCGGACGCGATCCCATCTTCTGGTCCAGGCGCACGAAGGAATCGACACCCCCCTCCCGGAGACCCTCCGGGCTCACCGTTTCGACGAGGAGTTCCTGCGCAGCAGCGAGGTCGTCGCGGTGTCTGATTTCCGGGCCGAACGAAGCGCGTACCCCGAGCTCGACTTCCTGGACGCGAACGGGATCTTGTTCTCTCCCATCGAAGTCCTCGGACGACGGGAAGGGCTCCTGCTGCTGTTCCATGGTCGGGAGAGGAGGCCGTTCAACGATGACGACACCCGGCGCCTCGACATCCTCGTGCGGTTCATCCGCGTCGCGCTCTCGAACGCGGAGCTCGTGCGGGACTTGCGGGTCATGCAGGATGAACTGGCCCAAACCGAGAAGATGTCGGCGTTGGGGATGCTGGTGTCCGGGGTCGCCCACGAAATCAACAACCCGCTCACCTCGATTCTCGGATACGCGCAGCTCTTGCTCTCCCAGGAAAACGACGTCGAGCGGCGACGGATGCTCGACCGGATCGTAGCCGAGGCCGAGCGCGCCGGGAAGATCGTTCACAACCTCCTCACCTTCTCCCGCAAGCGCAGGCCGGAGAAGACGCTCACCGACTTGAACCAAGTACTCGAGCAGGTCCTCGAGCTTCGAGAGTACGATCTGCGGCTGCACGATGTTCGACTCGTGAAGCGCCTGTCGCGGAATCTCCCTCCCGTGCTCGTGGACGGGCATCAGATGCAGCAGGTACTCCTCAACCTGCTCGCGAACGCCGAGGACGCGCTCCGGGAACGACGTCGCCGCGGTCGGATCGTCGTCGAGACTCGAGACATGGGCGGGCGAGTCCAGCTCCTCGTCTCGGACGACGGGCCGGGCATCGCCGCGGAAAACCTCAACAAGATCTTCCTCCCGTTCTTCACGACGAAGGGGATCGGCAGGGGCACCGGCCTCGGACTGGCTATTTGCTACGGGATCATCCAGGAGCATGACGGGCGAATCGACGTGGAGAGCCGCGAAAACGAAGGGGCGTCGTTCATCGTGGAGCTGCCCACCGCACGCGTGCAAGTGGAGCCCGGCTCCCTGGAGCCGGTCGTCCAAGTCGCCCCGCCGCCGAAGACGCCCGGAGGACGGGTTCTCGTCGTGGATGACGATGAGGCGATCTCGGACCTCGTGAGGGAAGCGCTGGAGATCGAGGGCTGGACCGTCACGGCCGCGAGGGACGGGGCGGAGGCGCTCGACATCGTGAGCGACGCGGACTTCGACGTTCTGCTCGTCGATCTGCGCATGCCGGGAATGGACGGGCGCTCGTTCTACGAGGCGCTTCGGAACGTGAGGCCGGAGCTCGAGCGTCGCGTCATCTTCGCCACGGGAGACACGGGCAGCGAGGACACCGCGCGCTTTCTCGAAGAGTCGGGGAAGAAGGTCCTGGGGAAGCCCTACGAACTCCGTGATCTCATCGAAATCGTCTCGCGAATCGCCGGAGGATCTTCACAGGTCCACTGATCCTCTCCCGCCAGCGGCGCGGCACCATGGGATCCGGATCGGGCACCCCGCCCGGGTCTCCGCCTGCCGCGGAGCTCGGCCGCGCGTCGAAGTCGCGGAGGCTTCGGATCTCGTTGCCGCTCCTCCCGCGTCCCGAGCGCCGCCCCCCCCTCCCGGCCGAATCCGTCCCATCGTTCGCGATCGACGCACCAGCACCCGCGGTCTCCTGTGCGACGGGCGAAAGCGACAGAACTCCGCGATCTCGGCGCCGAGTCGTGCATTCCGGCTGGGCTGCCATGCGTCGTCACGAGAGGAGTTGGATCCGAGCGTCGACCACGAACGACCCGCCCGGATCGTCGGTGACGATGAATGGGTTGATGTCCAGCTCCTGGAGATCGCCGTCCAGATCGGACACCATCTGCGAGAGTCGGAGCAGCGATTCCTCCAGCAGCGGAATCGCTACCGGCCTTTCGCCGCGCATCCCCGCGAGGAGAGGGTATCCGCGGACCCTTTCGATCATGCTTCTCGCACCCACGTCGGTGAGCGGATGAATGCGCACGGCCACGTCCCGGAGAACTTCGGTGAACACTCCACCCAAACCGAACAGGATCACCGGCCCAAACTGCGCGTCGCGGGTCATTCCCAGGATCACTTCCTTGCCGCCTGCAACCAGCTTCTGCACCTGCACCTGAAACCGGGGGTCTCTCCGCGCCAACCTCGCCTCGAGCTCCTGAAACGCTCGAACGACCTCATCCGCGTTGCGGAGATCCACCTTCACGCCACCCACGTCGGTCTTGTGCGAGATCTGCTCCGACGCGATCTTCAGGACGACGGGGTACCCCAGGTCCAGCGAGGCCTCGATGGCCTCCGCGGCGGTCCGGGCCATCCTGGACGGGACGAGAGGGAACCCGTAGGCAGCCAGGACTTCGTGGGTCTCCGCGGTGGAGAGCGAAAGCCGACGGGCCTTCCGTGCCGATCGAATGGCGCGCTGCGCTCCGGCACGGTCCACGAGGTATCGGACCTCCTCGCCCGAAGGCGCGTCCCGGAGTGCTCGATAGCGCGCCATCGCTGCCATTGCCGAGGCCGCCTGCTCCGGAAAACGGTAGACGGGAACCCGTCGCTCCCGGAGCTTGTGAACTCCCTCCTCGGAGCGCCGCTTTCCCATGAAAACCGAAAGCACGGGCTTGATGCCGTCCGCGGCCTCTCCGATCGCCTGCGCCACCTCGTACGCGTCGATCATGATCGGAGAGACGAAAATCGCGATGATTCCGTCGACCTCCGGGTCCTTCTTCACGATCGAGAGCGCAGCCCTGTATCGCGTCGCATCCGCGGACGCGATGATGTCCACCGGGTTCGCCGTCGACGCCTCGGGAGGCAACACGCGGGCGAGCCCCCGCCGAGTCCGAGGGGACAGTTGCGCGATTCTCAGACCCTGGCCGATACAGGCATCCGTGCAGAGAATCCCGGGTCCCCCCGCGTTCGTGACGATGGCGATGCGGTCGCCGGCTGGAATCGGTTGGTGCGCGAGAGCGGTCGCCTGAACGAACATCTCCTCCATGGACGACACGCGGAGAACTCCGCACTGCTCGAGAAGGGACTCCGTGGCGATGTCGAGTCCGACGATCGATCCCGTATGCGACGTCGCCGCCCTCGCGCCGGCCGCGGTGCGTCCGGCCTTGACGGTGATGATCGGCTTCTTCCTGGTCACTCGACGCGCGATCTGCGTGAAGCGCCGCGGATTCCCGAACGACTCCAGATACATGAGGATCGCTTGCACGTCCGGGTTGTCCTCCCAGTACTCCAGAAGGTCGTTGCCGGAGATATCCGTCTTGTTCCCCATCGACACGAACATCGCGACACCGAGGCCGCTCAGCGCTGCGTCCGCGAGAATCGCCTCGCCCAGCGCACCGGACTGGGAGACGAAACCCACATTCCCTCGGACAGGAGCGGTCGCGGCAAATGTCGCGTTGAGACGGACGTCTGGCTCCGTGTTGATGACGCCCATGCAGTTTGGACCCACCATTCGAATACCGTACTTCCGGAGACGCCACTTGATCTGCTCCTCGATCCGTGCCCCCGCCGGTCCGATCTCCTTGAATCCTGCGGTGATGACCACCAGCCCTTTCACCCCCCGCCGACCACACTCATCGACGACCGCGAGCACGCTTTCCCGGGGAACGGTCACCACCGCGAGATCCACCGGTTCCGGCAGATCTCGCATGGACGGGTAGCATCGGATCGAGCCGACGACCGGCGAGGACGGGTTGATCGGATAGACCGGGCCGGCGAACTCATAGTCGACGAGATTGCGCAGGATCTCTCGACCGATCGTCTGTTTGCGCCGCGAAGCTCCGATGACCGCCACCGACTTGGGGCGGAAGATCGCGTCCAGAGACGCCGCCGTGGTTGCGGAAACGCGCTCCGCAAGGACTCTCACCCGGCGTCGACCTTTCCCGACTGTTCGCTGTTTCATCTTCAGGTCCCCGCTCGCGTGCTTCGGGGGGAAGAGTATCACTGCCGATGTGGGTTTGACGGACGGGCGGGCGCCCGGTCACAATCGGAATGGTGCCGAGAAACCCACCGCGCGGCGACGGACCACGGGTGCTGCGAGCGAGGGGGACCCAGACGGACGAGAGCGCATTCCCCGAGGCGACCCGAGGCCATGGCGCGAGCGCCTGCCCGGGCGGCGACCTGCTTGCCCGGATCGTCGGCACCGAGCCAGGCAGAGCGCCGCGGCCCTGGACGAGAGCAGCGATGGGAAACGGCGGCTCCCGACCTGCGAGCGCCGAGCCGCGCGGGCGTCCCGGGTCGGATCGGAGCCCGGCACGTTCCACGACATGACGACGGGACATCGCATGGGAGTCGTCCATGTGGGCGTGGCGGGCTGGGACTACGCCGATTGGAGCGGGATCGTGTATCCCCTGGCAACACCGCGCGGATTCGACCGGCTCGCCTACCTCGCGAAGTACGTCGACGTCGTCGAGGTGAACCGGTCGTTCTACGGCCCCGTTGTCCCGAGGGTCGCCGACTCATGGGTGCGACGGGTGGGCGACCGACCCGAGTTCCGGTTCACGGCGAAAGCCCATCGTTCGTGGACCCACGAACCGCTCGGCGACCCCGCGGATGTGGTCCCGAGGACCCTGGAAGGTCTCGCGCCCCTGCGCACGGCCGGACGTCTCGGGGCGCTGCTCGTTCAGTTCCCGCCGTCTTTCGTCCGCGCCGCCGCTTCGTTCGATCGACTCGATCGGCTCATCAGCCACTGCCCAACGTGGCCTCTCGTGGCGGAGTTCCGTCATACCTCCTGGGACGACGAATCGGCGGCGGAGTGGCTTCGCCAGCGAGGGGTGGGTTGGTGTGTCGTCGATCAGCCCTCCGTGGGCCGCTCGACAGCTTCGGGTCGACCGCGCGCCACGTCCACGATCGGCTACTTCCGCCAGCACGGACGGAACGCCACCGCGTGGTTCCGGCCGGATGCCGGGCGGGACGCGCGCTACGACTACCTGTACGCCCTCGAAGAACTGGTGCCCATCGCGGAGGCGGTACGACGAATCGCGCAAGAAACCGCAAATGCGTACGTCGTTCAGAACAACCACTTTCGCGGGAAGGCGTTCGTGAACGCCATCCAGCTGAAACGCCTGCTTTCCGGCGTGCGGCCGCGTGCTCCCCGAGAACTCGTCGCCGCGTACCCGGATCTTGCGGGTGTCACCACACCCGACCCGGGGCCAGGGCGTCTATTCTGACGGGATGGCGGCGCGGACCGTTGCCTCTCCGTTTCCGCGAGACGGGCGTAATTTCGCCAGGAGCGGAGGGCATTCCAGCCGATCCAGACCCCGTTCATGGGTTGGTCAGAAACGTGCAGAGGCGGCGAGAAGAGAAGGCCGCTACTTCACCTCGGAGACCTTCGACGCGTCGCGGTGCCGTTCCGTCGGTGCTCACAGCGTCTCCTCTCGGCGCGTGAGACGAACCCCGCGCGCTTGGAGCTCGCTCAGGAGGCGATCGACCAACGCGCGGTCGCCGCCCAGACGCTCGGGAGGGTGCACACCCGGTCGGGACCAGCTCCCGTCCGCGAGCATCCGGACCAAGGCGGCGCAAGGAAAACCCGTCGTGCGTGCCATCGATGTGAAACCCGTCGCCGGATCCGTCACGTCGAAGAGATCCCATTCGATTCTGCGACGCTCCCTTCCACGCTCCCCGACGAGCGACACGCGAAGGATGGTGAACTCCTCCTCTCCGCTCCCGAGCTTCCAGGAAGGAAAGAGCAAGCGCTCGGTGAGGTTTCGGGGCGACACCATCCCGTCTCCGACCTGGATGGGAGATGCGTCGAGAAACCCCGCTTCACGCAAGAGGCGCATCCGTTCCGCGTGACCGGGGTAGCGGAGCGTCTTCTCCCGAAGCGTGCGAGCCGGAATCGTTTGGAGCAGCGTCCGAAGCCCATCCGTCAGAAACGCCTCGAGCGTGCCGACCTGCGGGAATTCCACGAGTTCGACCTCGGACAGCGCCGGCCGCACGACCTCCCGTCCGTCGAGTCGAACCCGACACGGTCTCACGTACTCCTCCAGCACGTCGGTGGGCGAGAACACTGCTCGGTATTCCCACGGCCACACGCGCTTTCGGGGCAGGCCACCCACGAGGATGAGAACGTCGTCCAAGCGCTCGAACTCCGCGGCGGAGAATCCGACCAGGACGTTCGAGAGCCCCGGGGCCACGCCGCAATCGACGATCGCCCGAACCCCTTTCTCGCTCGCGAAGTCGTGCAGCACCATCGGATCTTCGGGACTGAACGAGATGTCGACCACCGCCGTTCCCGCCTCGATCACCGTTCGGAGCACCGCATGCCCGAGAAAGCCCGGGACCGCGATCGCGACCACGTCCGCCCCTCGGATCGCCCGTCGCACCTCGTCATCGACGGCAAGATCGGCTCGACTCACCTCGACGGCGGAGCAATCCCGAAGAGCCGAGAGCGCTTCTTCACTTCGGTCCCAGGCGGTGACCCGCAGCGCAGGGTCTGCTGCGAGGTCGCGAGCAATCAACCGGCCTACCAGGCCCGCACCCAAGACGGATACTCCCCGCACCGCTACCCCTTTCGCTGGCCCTTCTCGAGACCGTCGGCGCGGTTCAGCGCCTTCCGAGCCGCCTGCGCGTACTCGCCGGTCGGATAGTCCGCCAGCAGTTTGTCGAGGTAGATGCGACCCTCGACGCCGTTGTTCGCGCGCAGGAGCGATTCCCCGAGGAAGTAGTAGATCTTCTCCCTCTCGTCGATCGTCGGATACGCCGACAGAAGCGAACGGAACCTCTCCGCCGCGGCGAAGTACACTCTGCGCTTGAAGTAGAATCTGCCCACCTGGAAATCGTGCTCGGCGAGGTTGTTCTCCGCCTTCAGCAGATACAGAGCCGCGACTCTCGTGTAGGGCGAACTCGGGTACCGTCGCCTGACCTCACGGAGGTCGGCCATGGCCACCCGTGTCTGTGTTTGGTCCCGACTGGGATGATTGACCTGTTTCAAGGAGCACGCACCTGCCTGAAGTTGAGCGTAGGGAGCTCTCGGGTGATCGCCGTACAGCGTAACGAAGTCGAGATACTTCGCTCGGGCGTCGATGAGGGAGACGTCATCTCCAGCGAAGTACGCCACGTCGGCGAGAGCCAGCCGCACCAGAGGCTCCGTCGCCGCTCGGTTCTCGTCCGTGTATTGCGTCCGTTCCAGTAAGAGCTTCGCGCGACGTAGATCCCCCTTCGCCAACTCGGCCAGCGCTTTCTGGTAGAGAACCTGGGCGGGCAGGGCTTGACCTTCCTCCGCCGCAGGACGGCGGCGTGCCGCGCAGCCGCCCCCCCCCGCAAGAACCGCGATCACCAGGATCCCGACGGGCAATCGGGACCCGACTCGATCGCTGCGCTTCACGGTCGCTCCGGAAATCGCTGCGTGAGCCAAGCAGGAAGCTTCCTGGGTTTTCCGTCGCTGCCCACCGCCGCATGGACCGTGAACCCGGTGGCGAGCAACCTCCGATCTTCGTCTCGCGCGATCTCGTACTCGAGACGCATCCTCACCCGACGAGCCCACGCCAGACGCGTCGTGATCACGAGGCGCTCGTCGTAGCGGGCCGAGGCGTGGTAGGTCGCGCCGGCGTCCACGACGGGGAGGAAAACACCGTCTCGATCTTCCATCAGCGCGTAGGGAGACCCGAGCTCGCGCATCCACTCGGTACGCCCCAGCTCGAACCAAACGAAGTAGTGTGAGTGGTGCGCGACACCCATCCGGTCGGTCTCGGGGTAACGGACCCGAGTCGTCGTCGTTCCGCTGCGAGCGATCCCGTCATCCGTCGGTGCCACGCTCGGCAACCTCCGCGAGACGGCGGACGATCGCCTCGGTGGCAGCCCGAGGGTCATCGGACGCGAACACCGCGGCTCCCGCTACGATGATGTCGACCCCCGTCGCGACCACGGAGAGCAGATTGGCGCTGGTAACGCCGCCGTCGATCTCGATTCGAACGGAGTACCCCTGCGTATCGACCCAGTCCCGGAGCTTCCGGGCCTTGCGCAGAACCGAAGGGATGAGCTCCTGGCCTCCAAACCCAGGATTCACGGACATCAGGACCACGAAATCGGCGACGGGAAGGATTTCCTCGAGGACGGACACCGGGGTCGAGGGGTTCAGCGCCACCCCTCCCTTCGCGCCGAGGTCCTTGATCCTTCGAATGGTCCGGTGCAGATGCCTCGCCGCTTCCGCGTGGACCGAGACCATGTCTGCACCCGCCGCAACGAACTGCTCTAGATAACGATCCGGGTCCGCGATCATCAGGTGGCATTCCACGGGCAGCTGCGTTACCCGACGCACCGCAGCCATCACCATCGGGCCGACAGTCAAGTTGGGAACGAAGTGCCCGTCCATCACATCCACGTGAATCATCGCGGCACCGCCCGCCTCGACGCTCTTGATTTCCGCGCCCAGTCGGGCGAAATCGGCCGACAGGATGGATGGTGCGAGGACTGCGCCCATACTCGGCGTTCTCCTACTTCGCCACGGTCAGTTCGACCACGTCGCGCGCGGCGACGGGGTGTCCGGAGAGCGGGAGTTGCCCCACGACGGTTCCCGGGGGGCGGCCCGGGGAATCGACGAGCCGAACCGGTCCGCGGCGAAATCCATGAAGTTGAGTCCACGTCTCCGCGACCTCGCGGCTACGGCCAACGAGGTCAGGCATGACCCAGCGGCGCTGCGGAGGACCCTCCGAGACGAGACGATGGACACGGATCCCGGACATGGCGGACATGCCGATCGGAGGCACTTGCGCGATGACCTGTCCCGCGGGCCACCTCGACGAGTACGCTCTCGCCTCGCTACCCAGGGCGAGCCCCTGCCGTGCGATCTCGTGTTCGGCCGCCCTCGCGCCCTGCCCCACCAGATCCGGAACGGTGAGGACCTCCCCGCCGAGGCTGAGAACGAGCTTGATCTTCCGACCGCTCCGCACCGACGTCCCGGCCTGCGGGTCTTGCCGCTGAATCCGGCCGCTGGGAATGGAGGGATCGAATCTCCGGTCGATCACCTCGATCACCAAGCCGGCGATAGCCGAGATGCGGGCAGCCTCTTCCGCCGTGAGGCCGGCGAGGTCCGGGACCACCACCTCCGTCGAACGCATCTCACCCTTCATCGCGGCGAAAAACGACAGGACGAACGCGAGGCCGAGTACGGATGCGCCGCCCAGCGCCCAAAGAACCCGGATCGCGTTCCGTTTCCACACCGAAGTCCAAAGCCCTTCCCTTGTCGAATCCTGCAACCGCGTCGGAGTACGACGGACGATTCTACCACCTGCGAGCCTGTTTGGAGTGGAAGGACGACCACGCGTGCGAAGAGGAGTCTCGGCGCCCGATCGCCGACAACGGCAGCGCGAGACGCGCGCTCGCCGATCGCCCTCGCGATGAGGATCGATGACCATTCGGCTGTTGCGTTGTGGGCCGCACGGGATCGTTTCGCCGACGCGTCTCACCGTCGAATCCGCGCCGGACGGGGGGCGTCACGACCCGAGGTTCTTCACGAACCGTGCGGCAAAGAACCCATCGAGGCCGCCGACATCGGGAGAGGTTCGAAGGAAACCTTCGGAGGTGATCAGCTCTCGCGCAGCCGGCGGAAACGCCGGACGCGGGTCATCGATCCGGAAGCCCCGTTCATGACTGAGGAACGATTCCACGACCCCTTCGCCCTCCTCCGGCTCGAGAGAGCAGACGGAGTACACGAGAATGCCGCCCGGCGCGACGAGATTCGCCGCGTTCTCCACGAGCCGCGCCTGTCGTTCGGCGAGCACTCGAAGATCCTCGGGACGGATCCTCCACCGGATCTCCGGCCGACGACGCATCGTGCCGGTCCCGCTGCAGGGTGCGTCCACGAGCACGTGATCGAAGAGGCCGGCCAGTGGCGGCTGTCGGGACATGTCCGCGACGATCGGCCGTACCGTGTCGATTCCAAGGCGCCGGAGGCTGCGAACGAGTCGCGTGAGACGATGGCCGTGCCGATCGGAAGCCACCACGATGCCGCCGACCGGAACTCGCTCGGAAAGCTGCAGCGACTTGGAACCCGGCGCCGCGCACACGTCGAGCACGCGTGGGCCCAGCACGGCGCCCAGGAGCCGGGGCACGAGCTGAGAGGACTCGTCTTGAATCCAGAACAGCCCGTCCCCCAGGCAAGCCGTCCGTTGTGGAACCCCGCGAGTCACGCGCAGCGCCTCCGGAACGAACGAACACGGCTCCGTGCCGACTCCTTGGGCTTGAAGCTGCCGAGCGAGCTCGTTCCGCGTGGTGCGGCGGAGATTCGGTCGAATCACGGTGGGCGCCGGTTGGTTGTTCGCCTCCAGGAGACGCACGGCTCGGTGCCAGCCCAGCCGATCGACGATTCTCGCGACCCACCAAGGCGGGTGCGATTGGAAGAGTGCCAGCGCGACTACATCTCCGGCCGGCGGTTGCGGCGCGGCAAGGGTGCGACCACCTGCGGCGATGCGACGCAACACCGCGTTGACGAACCCCGCTCGCGAACGATCAGGCCCGGTTTTCACCAGCTCCACCGCCGTATCCACGGCGGCGAAATGGGGCACGCGGTCCAGGAAGAGGATACTGTACGCACCGATCCGGAGCGCGGTCCGAACGGGAGAACTCAGTCGCAAGAGCGCCCGGGACGATGCCTCAGAGATCGCGTGGTCGAGAAGCGACCTGCGGCGAAGGACGCCGAGAACGATCTCGTGGACGAGCGACGCGTCTCGGTCATCCTCGAATCTCGCCTCCGCGATCTCGAGAAGCGCCGAGGCCCAAGCTCCGCTCTGGTCGACGCGCTCCAGGATCTCGAAGGCGGCTCGCCTGGGATCAGGCCGAGGTGGTTCGTCCCTCAAGTCGTCCTCCGGACTCGAGCAACCTGCCGTTCCAGGCCTCGCGCGCGGTGATCCTCCTGCGTCCCTCGGGCTGCAGTTGGAGTACCTCCAGCACCGTCCCCCCGCCGCATGCGACACGGATCCCCTCACCCTCGATTCCGAGCACCCGCCCCGGAGCTTCGATCGAATGAGCCCCAGGACACGCCCGTCCACGAACGATCCGGACCCTTCGTCCCGAGGACTGAAGCCACACCCCGGGCCACGGGTCGAATCCGCGGATGCGCCCCTCGATCTGGTCCGCAGTCCAGTTGGGATCGGCTTCTCCGTCCTCCCGCTTCAGGAGCGGGGCGAACGTCGCAAGGGAGTGATGCTGGGGACTGCGCGTCAGACACCCAGACGTGAGATCGTCCAGTGTCCGAGCCAGAAGAGCCGCCCCGATCCTGGACAGCCGCTCCTGGAGCTCGGGGCAGTGTTCCCCCGACTCGATGGCGACCTCGCGCTGAAGCAAGACGTCCCCCTCGTCCATCTTCTGGTTCAAGAGCATCGAAGTCACGCCGGTGATCTCTTCTCCTCGCGCGAGCGCCCACTGCACCGGCGCGGCACCTCTGTATTTCGGCAGCAGCGAGAAGTGCACGTTGATCGCCCCGTGCGGAGCGATCGACAGGACCGGCTCAGGCAGGATCCGACCGTACGCCACGACCACGAGGAGATCGGGTGCGCAGGCCGCAAGGGTCGAACGGAAGTCTTCGCTGCGAAGGCCCGTCGGCTGAGTCACACGAAGACCGTGGGAGGCGGCAACGACCTTCGTCGGCGGAGCCACCGGCCGCGCGGAGCGACCGGCCGGGCGGTCCGGCTGACAGACCAGCAACGGCACCTCGTGACCGACGGTGAGAAGCGTCTCGAGTGCAGGGACAGCGATCCGAGGCGTGCCGAAGAAAACGACCCTCACGGTTCGGCCGTGGCTGCTTGCCAATCACCTGCCTTGATCCGCTTTCGGATCTCTCGCCTCACAATCTCGCGCCGTAGCGAGGACACGTTCTGGAGAAACGTCCGTCCATCCAAGTGCTCGATTTCGTGTAGCATCACGCGCGCATCGAGATCCTCGCCCTCCACGACAAACCGGCGCCCATCGAGGTCCGTGGCTTCCACTCGAGCCCGCCACGGTCGCTCGATCTCGAGCGTGATGTCTGGAAAGGACAGGCAGCCCTCGTCTCCGATCTGGCTGCCCATCGTGGCGAGCACGATCGGATTGATCAGGACGCGGAGGCCGTCCGGCCGGGCGCCGCCGGACGGATCCACGACGCAGAGGCGGAGATCCGATCCAACCTGGTTGGCAGCCAACCCGATCCCCGGAGCCGCGTACATCGTCTCGATCATGTCCTGCACCAACTCGCGGACATCGTCGCCAACCGTGGACACAACTCGGGTCGGTGACAAGAGGATCGGATCTGGAAAGAGCCGAACGGCACGAACGGCCATCGGGTCAGGTTCCTCCGTGAATCGCTGAACTGCGCCACCCTATTCTGTTTTTTCAAAGTAGCATCTGGCACTCCTGAGAGTCAAGAAACGACGCTCTCGCCGGTGTACGAGAGACGAGTGGCGAGTAGGCAGATCGCCGCGAATCGCGAACAGCAATCGAACCTCGCGAGCTCGCAACTCATTCAAACCACGAGGCGTTGTGCGAGATTCGGTTGCCGTCCCCGATTCGCAGCACCTGCTCGCCACTTTCCTGTAGTACACCCCCCTCTCGCTCGTCATCCAGCGGCTTTTCCATGGAGGTTCAGGGGCTTCCCGCGAGGAGAAGCAACGAAATCCCATAGCCCCGCTGCCGGCAAGTTCCCCCGCGGGCTACGTCGCGAGCGCGCGTTTCTGATCCTCCCGCCCGGACGCGACCGCCGCTCGTCACGGACGGTGAGAATCACGAGAGCGACTCCCCTCGCTACGAGTACTCCGGCGCGGCCTGATGCCCAACCCGCCGGGATTGCGGCTGTCGGCCCTGCGGTCACCTCCGCTGCCTCGTTGGTCGGGTTCACCGGTTCCCGGTCGGCCAGGAGAGATTGTCACCTTTCGAGGACGAGGATTGGGAGCGGAGGACAGGTCCGTGCCTCCCCGGGTCGCGTCGCTTGCATCGGGACCTGCGCGCCGAGTTCCTACGAATCCTGGCTTCGGGAGGGTCGACCGAGGTGCTCGGACGCTGGAGTGAACAAACTGGGGGCATGCCCCCGGCCCCCCCGCCCCGCGTGCGTGCAGTCCGATAGACCGGCCTGCACCTCCCGCGGGTTTTCGTGAGTCCCGAGTGACGCCACGAGGCGTCATGGACAACTGACATGGAACCCGAGCAACTCCGGTTCCGGATACCCGATCGTCAAGGAATCTCGGTGGTTCGGAGGATCCACGGAGAGCCCAGCGAGATCGTGGAGAGGCCCGTCCTCCGAGAGGTCGTTGGGTCCTGGGGCCTGCGGGAAGCGGTAGGCGAAGCGCGCCTCGGATCCCGACTCCCCGGTGCGCACCCCGGGCATGAAGGGCACCCTGCGGACTCGCTGCGGCCCGCCGTCCGTCGCTCAACCCGGCCCTCGGACGAAGAGCCGACGCGATTCGTGGTCCCGACCTCTCGAATCGACCCGGACGAGGACCTCGATCATGGCACATGGGATGCAGTACGGCGAACCGAACGAAGGTGACCCTCGGTGGGTCGGGAAGGAGTTGGCCATGAGGTACGCGGGTCGAATCAACCTCGTCACCTTGGCGCTTCTCGCAACCACCGTATCGGGACCGACGATGGCTGCGAATCCCGAGGACTACCACGACGGCTACGGATCGGGGAACTTCGGCCGGATCCGATACCAGGAGAACGGCGCGTCCCTGCTTCGAGCATCTACTTCTTCCGATGAGCAGGATCCCGACGAAGCTGTATTCGCCAACGCGGTCGTTTTCCCGGGGGACCGCGTGCGAACCGATTCCCGACAGCGGATCGAGATCCAGTTGGCCCGCGGCACGCTCGTCCGGATCGACCGCTCCACCGAGGTCGTTTTTCTCGCTCTCCCGGATCCCTACGCGAGCCCCTCGGACAACACGGTTCTCCAACTCGTCAGCGGGGCGATTCAAGTTGCAGCGAAGATCGACTCCCGCGAGGAGTTCCGCATCGACACTCCTACTGCGTCGGTTTTCTTGCTTGGCAACGGGGACTTCCGTATCGATGCGCCGCAACGCGCTGTCTCGCGGGTCTCCTCCCGCCGGGGCGTCGCGGAAGTGGTCGGCGAGGGAGGATCCGTTCTCGTCCGCGGCGGAATGAACACGATCGCGGAGTCCGGGACGGTACCCGCCGACCCCCAGCCTTTCAACACCCTATCGATCGATGGGTTCGACAGCTGGGTTGCCCAGCGGGACGATCCATACCGCCGTGACGACCGCTACGATTCCGCGCCGGACGTGCAAGTTCGCGAGGATCTCCCCTACGAAGTCCGCCCCTACTACCGGGAGCTTTCGGCACACGGCCGTTGGGTCCAGCTTCCAACATTCGGCTACGCATGGTACCCGCTCGACCGCGATGCAGGATGGAGGCCGTATCGCGACGGCTACTGGGCCTACGGCCCAGGCGGGTATTTCTGGGTGTCTTCTGAGCCGTGGGGGTGGGCCCCGTATCGTTACGGAAGATGGACCTGGGCCGCGAGCTACGGCTGGTGCTGGATTCCTGGACGGGTTTTCGCCGGGGCTTGGGTCGCCTGGTCCTGGGGGTCTTCGCACGTTGGGTGGTGTCCCTTGGACTACTGGAATCGGCCGGTGTTCCATGGTTCCTTGTTTTACGCCTACTATGATCCGGACTGCTGGACATTCGTTCACTACAGGCACCTCGGGCAGCGAGGCTACCGTGGCCACGCCGTCCCCGCCCAAGACATCGGAGACGGACTGCGTTCCGCCGCAGTCGTCACGCGCCCGCCGCGCATCGCTCCGTCCGCGCTTTCCCGAGATGATGGAGTTCGCGCGCGAGCCTGGCGAGAAGCCCGGGAAAACCCGCGAACGCGCGTGGCTCCCATCTCCGAGCGACGCGGTGATCCAGGACGATCCTTCGTAGTCACCGAGCAAGAGACTCTCCGGATTGGCGTCCGAGCACGAACCGTGTCTCCCGTGAATTCCGGCGATGAACAGATCAGAAGCGGCTCGTTACGACGCACGCGAGCGACGTTGACCGCTCGGCCAAGTGCTCCGGGCGCAATGAACCGGATCGCTGGCGGCTCCGCACGCCAGTACCAGCCGGAGGGCCCGAACTCGCCCGGCCGCCCGGCGCGCGAGCGTCCGCGTGCCTCCCAGGAAGGTCAATCTGCGCTCCCCGGTGGTTCCAGCTCACAGCGACCGCCTGCGCCACGGCAATTCCCCACGCGCGCCGATCGCCCCGCGGGACAGGATTCAGCCCGCTCGGCCCCGGGTGTATCGGAGCTCCCTGATCCGTCCGCGTCCGTTCTCCCGTCCTCGCGAACTCGCGGAATCTCAGTTCCCGGGCCGAGCGGATCGCTCACCGCCCCCCGAGTTGGAGAGACCGAGAATCGCGTTCGGGACATGTATCGCCGGCTGGCGAGCCCGCGGGTTACCCGCAAGCCCGACCCAGCTGGTCCGTCGCAGGGAGGAGGCCCCGGAGCGGCGCGTCCGTCAGGGCGTGGCGCGGTCGACGGCCGAAAGGCCGGTCCCCGGGTGGTCGAACCGGTGGCTCCATCATCCCCCGCGGTCGCGCCACCGGCTCCCCGGATTCACCCTCCGTCGCCCCCCCCACGCGACCGTCGTGGCAACTCGACGAGTTCCGGTCGTGGCGATCGCAAAGGCGAGAAGAAACGTTGATCTGATTGTTCCGATTCGACAGGGAAGTCGACGCCTGTCCTCCCCCTCAGCAAGCGTCGGCGCGGGCCGGCGGATCGTCCGCCGGCCCGTTGTTTTTTGGCTCCTCTCGAAATTCCGTGACGGCGGAGGTTTGGCGTTGACAGACTGATGCTCCTGGCCCATCCCTGACCTTCTTTTTCTCGCCAAAGAAAGGAGGGTCCGTGGAGACGAGCCAGGAGCCACCCCAGGATCTCGCGATCTACCTGGGGCTGCAAGGGTTCGAGATCGAGTCGGTCGAAATCGTCGATGCGCCCTGGTGAGTGATACGGGTCAGACCCCATGCTCTCGCCCCGAACGCCCCGACGACGGCCCCCGATCGGCCGAACCGAGTGGCGAGGTGTCGGCCCCCACCCGCCGCACGGGCGGCTTCCATCACGGCGTCCGTCCTACACCGCACCTCCTCCGCGAATCTCGAGCCTCGACAGGAGCTTGTCGTGGAGGCCGTCGAACGCCCCATTGGAAAGTACGGCCACCACGTCCCCAGGTCGCGATGACTCCAGCAGGAATCCCACGATTGCGTCCGCGCCAGGAAGGACCCTCGCCGGCTTGCCACGCGACGCCAGGTCATCGACGAGTCGACCGGGATCGAGCCGCGAGCCCGAAGGGACATCCTCGGATTTGTACACTGCGGCAATCACGACCTCGTCTGCCGAATCGAAGCTCGCGGCCAGTCGATCCTGGAAGATATTTCGCCGAAGGGACCAGGATCGCGGTTCGAGAACTGCCCAGATTCGTCGCCCCGCATAGCGCTGCCGGACCGCACGCAGGGTCTCGGAGATGGCGGTGGGATGGTGCGCGAAGTCGTCGAGTACGAGCACGCCGTCTGCTTCGCCTCTCACTTCCAGCCGACGACGCACGCCTCGGAATTCGGCGAGAGCCGCACGGATCTCCCGTGCCGGAATCCCCTGCTCGACGGCCGCGCCCGTCGCTGCGAGCGCGTTCCGGACATTGAAGTCCCCGGCGACCGGAACGAACACCTCCGCGAAGAATCGGCCGTCCCGCACGATGCGGAATCGGACGCCATCGCCGTGCCGCACGGAGGCTGCCTGCCAGGTTCCCTCGTCGAAGCCGAAGCCTTCCACGCGACATGGGGCGCGGGAGGTGACCTCCCGGGTGACTTCGCATTCCTCGTGACGCACCACGAGCCCCCGAGAGGGGACCGTGTTGGTGAACCAGCCGAAGACGCGCTTCACCTCGTCCAGATCGCGATAGATATCGGCGTGATCGAACTCCACGGTTCCCACCACCGCCGTGTCGGGCCGATAGTGCATGAACTTCGGGCCCTTGTCGAAGAACGCAGTATCGTACTCGTCCCCCTCGATCACGAACGCCGGTCCGGTGCCACGATTGTAGGAGCGGTCGAAGTTCAGGAGGCTGCCCCCGACGAGAAATCCGGGGTCCCGGCCCGCGTGGTGGAGAATCGAAGCGATCATCGCCGCCGTCGTCGTCTTGCCGTGGGTTCCGACAACGACGATGGCATGGCGCCCTTCGAGAAAGCGCTCGGCGATCAGACGCGGCATGCTGGTGCAACGCAGACGCCGATCGAGAACCTCCTCGGCTTCAGGATTCCCTCGACGCACCGCATTTCCCACCACCACGAGGTCGGGTGCCGGGCGGAGATGTCGGGCGTCGTAACCGCCGAAGACCTCCAGTCCCAGCTCCCGCAGAAGCGTGGAGGTCGGCGGATAGAGCTCCTGATCGGAACCCGTCACCCGACATCCGGCCTCGTGGAGCAACCCGGCGAGGGCGGCCATGCCGGTGCCGCCGATACCGATCAGGTGCACGTGCTCCCTAGCCACGGTCAAGTCCCTCCTGCGACGCTTTGCAAGAACCGGTCTCGACCCCTTCTCACAGTGAATCCTCGGAGTCCGTCCGGCGCGAGGAGCTCAGCGGCACTCTAGTTCGGCCGAGCGGCGGCCGCTTGCGGCACGAGTCACGGTCGCGCAAACGCTCTCACCACGGCCCGGACGAACCCCAATCGGCACCGCCGCGGGAGCCGATCATGACCGTTGCGGAACACCGACCACTGGGAGCCGCGACCTCTTCGCTCGCGACCTCCGATCTCGATGGCATGGACGTCGCCTCCCGTCCAGGACCGCCGAAATCCAACGAGGGTTCCGGCGAGCATCGCCGAAGCTCGGGCGTGTCGCTCGCCGATTCTCCGAGGCTTCGACGAATCAGTTGGTTTCCCCAAGACCCGACGTCCAGCGAGAGGAGCGATCGGGCCGCAGCGTTCGCATCGGCGAGCGAGATCACCGACGCGCTCCGCAACCACGCTCGTCCGCACGGCAGCGGATGACAGGTCGCTCAGCACAGAGGAGAAGATAGCGTGCCTGGCCCTTCTTGACACCTCTCCACGAAAGCGGGTAGCTTCCACCTGCCAGGAGATGGGTGCCATGCCCTCGCAAGTGCTTTCCGATTCCATTGACGACGTCGGCCGCGCATGGATGGAGGATCAGCCACACGAGAGTGCTGTCGATCCTTGCTCGGCATCGTGCAGTTGGTTTGGTGGCTCACGCCCGCGAACGGTCTCGAGCGACTCCTGGCCCTCCGGCCCGTCCGGCCGGCGTCAACATGCGGCCGCGACGGTTGCGGCGAACTCCGTCGCAACCGTGCGTTCCCTCGCCTCCGGCGTCGAGCTGCGCTTCGGCGGCAACAGGAAAGGCTTCCATCGGCCGGGCCGGCCTTCGCTGCGGTCACGCAGGCGGCTTGCGGGGCGTTTCTGCATCGGCTGGAGAAGGCCTCCCAGGCAAACGTCACGAACGACAGCACCCACGGCGGGCGCTTTGCGACGGACCACGAGGCGTCCCGCATGACCCACGAGGGAATTGGAGGTCTCGTGATCGTCTTTGGCGCGGTCCTCGCTCTGCTCGTCGCCTGCGCCACGAGCGGAAACAACGGGAAACGGCCGTTGCCGTCTCCCGATGATCCCGAGGCGGCGAGGCGACGAGACATGGTTGCGTCCCAGATCGAGGCCCGCGGCATCCGCGACCCGCGCGTGATCCAGGCGTTGCGCATCGTGCCCCGCCATCGCTTCGTTCCTGACTCCCAGCGCGCCCTTGCCTATGCCGACGGCCCTCTGGCCATCGGAATGGGGCAAACCATTTCTCAGCCCTACATCGTCGCGCTCATGACCGAGCTCGTTCGACCGACTGCCGGCATGAAAGTCTTGGAAATCGGTACCGGCTCCGGGTACCAGGCGGCCGTGCTGGCCGAGTGCGTGGGCGAGGTGTTCACCATCGAGATCCTCCCCGAGCTCGGCCGTCTCGCCGCGGCGCGCCTTTCCGAACTCGGCTTCCACAACGTCCGTGTTCGCATCGGGGATGGCTTCGATGGCTGGCCGGAAGAGGCGCCGTTCGATGCAATCGTGGTGACGGCAGCCCCCGACGAAATCCCCGCATCGCTCCTCGATCAGCTGAAACCAGGTGGCCGCCTGGTCATCCCCGTCGGACACGGGACCCAAGACCTCACCGTCGTCACGAGCACGCCCGACGGCCTTCGACGCGAATCCGTCGCGCCGGTTCGATTTGTCCCGATGACCGGCAAGGCGCAGGAAGGAGCGCGTTGAGCGGCATCCGCGCCACGCTCGACTCCTCCACCTCCTGGCGCCGGTGATTCACCAGGGTCGGCCGTCAGACCCCCGACACCGCCGTGGTGTCGGGAGAAATCACGGGCGAGGACCTGAGAAGCACTTCGGGAGCTGACCGCAGGGTCCGAGCGCCGAGAACGTCCTTCCGCATGGTCGGATCCACTGCCGCAGCCGGAGCCACGCGCACACAGAGGTGCGCAGCCCCCAATCGCAAGAGCACGATTCCTCGCCCCCCTGTCGAAGCCGGCTTCGAGACCCTATAATCCAGGTCTTCGTCGAAACGGAACCGGCGACGCCGGATCGAGGGCGCCATGGCAAAGCTCATCACGCCGCGGGCACAGGACTACTCTCGTTGGTACACGGACGTAGTGACGCAGGCCCGGATGGCCGATTACTCGCCGGTGAAGGGCTGCATGGTCATACGACCGCACGGTTACGCCGTGTGGGAGAACATGCAACGCGTTCTCGATGGGATGTTCAAGGACACTGGGCACGAGAATGCCTATTTCCCGCTTTTCATCCCGAAGTCGCTCCTCGCGAAGGAGGCGACCCACGTGGAGGGATTCGCTAAGGAATGCGCGATCGTGACGCACTCGCGCCTCCGCACCTCGGAAGTGGACGGTCGGATTACGCTCATCCCCGATCCGGAGAGCCTGCTCGAGGAAGAGCTCATCGTCCGGCCGACGTCGGAGACGATCATCTACACGATGTTCGCGAAATGGGTTCAGTCGTACCGTGATCTCCCGATCCTCATCAACCAGTGGGCGAACGTCGTGCGCTGGGAGATGCGAACGAGGCTCTTTCTGAGAACGACCGAGTTCCTTTGGCAGGAGGGGCACACCGCCCACGCCTCCGCCCAAGAGGCCGAAGACGAGGCACGGAAGATGCTGGAAGTGTATGCGACCTTCGCCGAGGACTACATGGCCGTCCCGGTCATCAAGGGCGTGAAAACCGATAAAGAGAAATTCGCAGGTGCGCTTCGCACGTATTGCATCGAGGCGCTCATGCAGGACAACCGTGCCCTTCAGGCGGGCACCTCGCACAACCTCGGACAGAATTTCGCGAAAGCCTTCGACCTCAAGTTCCAAACCGAAGCGGGCGAGTGGCAGCATGCATGGAACACGTCGTGGGGAGTCTCCACCCGACTCGTGGGGGCCCTCGTGATGGCCCACGGCGACGACAACGGGCTCGTGCTCCCCCCGCGGTTGGCACCGATCCAGGCTGTGGTCGTTCCGATCTGGAAAGGCACGGACCCGGTGGACCGGATTCTCAGCGCGGCGCGGGATGCGACCGATCGACTCCGGAGGGCAGGCGTGGCGGTTCGTCTCGACGACCGGAGCAATCTCAGCCCCGGCTTCAAGTTCAACGAGTGGGAGCTGCTCGGCGTTCCGCTTCGTGTCGAGCTCGGACCGAAGGATCTCGAAAAGGACTCCGTCCTGTGTGTGAAGCGTCCAACTCGGGAGAAGGCATCCGTTCCGCTGGCTCAGATCGAGTCCGGGGTCACCCGCCTGCTTGAAGATGTCCAGCACGAGATGTTGGTCGCCGCCCGAGCCAGGAGGGACGCCGCGATCTACCCGGTGGACCGACACGACGTCTTCGTCGAGAAGGCGGAGACCCTCGGCGGGTTCCTTCTGGCCCATTGGTGCGGGAGCCCTGAGTGCGAGATCGCGATCCAGGAGGGCACGAAGGCGACCATCCGATGCCTTGCCTTCGACCAGCCAGACGAGGCTGGGGCCTGCATCCGCTGCGGGCAGCCGTCTCCTCGGCGCGTCCATTTCGCCAAGGCCTACTAGCGCGCACGATTCGCGAAGGTCCGTCTCGAGACCGTGGAGACGGCCGTGATGAGGTGCCGTCGCGGGGGCAAGGACCCGAGTCGTGCTCGAACAGCACCTCGCGGAGTTCGAGCCCCGAGGACCCCCGTCGGCACGGCCGGACTCGCGGCTCGACTGAGCTCGCCGAAGTCGGTCGCAACGGGAGCTTCGTGAATCGGCCGGCGAAAGTCCCATCGCGATCCCACGGCACGGTTGACGCTCTGAGTCGGCGGACCTATGTTCCCGCCCTGGAAAGTCGCTGGTTGCCGGGGGAGGAAGGCGGGATACCGTGCAGAAGGGCTTCACGATCGTGGAAGTACTGGTGGTGCTGGCGATCCTCGCCATCGTGACCTCCATCGCGATTCCGGAGCTGCACAAAGCGCGTGTTCGGGCGGAGGTCGGAGCGCTGGCCGGTGACGGCCGCAGCCTCTACTTCGCATTCAAGCAGTACTACATTGACAATGGCGCTTTTCCGAACGCCACCGACAGCCCGGCGTTCGACGTGGAGAGCTTCGAGCCGCTTCGCGCGGGGAAGTACTACCGAGGGAACATCGGGAGGCTCCTCCAGGGAAGCAAGGCGGACGCGTATGACTCCCCCGACGACATGGGCCGCAACCAGGAATTCTGGTTGGAGATGACCTTGTCTCTCGATCACAGCGTCCGCTTCGTCGTGGCCAACTCCAACGATGCCCCGCTGAGCGGGGGAGAATGGCTGGACGGGGTCTACCTGTTCCGCGACGGTGTCCTCACACGCTTCTGAGCGTCGCCCCGGGGGTGCGAGTGAAAACCACGATCACGAGCCCAGATCGTCGAGAATTCCTCGGTTCCTGGTTCGAGGACATGGCCGGAGTCCTCCGTCGTCCCGGTCAGGACGGTCAACCGGCGACGCTCCGCGTCGGTCCGGGAAACGTCCCGATGGAGGCATGGGAGTGGCAGGCGATGGTCGAGTGGGCGCGCTCCTCCGACGGCGATCCCGGACGAAGCTGGAAGACGCTGATCGTCGAGGGGTTCGCGCTTCAATCCAGGACCATGGCGGACGTCGAGCGCTACCTCGGCCCGGGAGCACCGGAGTCGCAGAGAGCGGCTGCGGGCGCGGACCTGGAGACGGATGCCGTCCTGGCCTTTCAGATGCTCGGCGAACTGCAGCGGAACATCGAACGGATGGTCGTGCGCGGCCAGATGGAGCAGGCGAAACGGCTCACCCAGTTCCGGCGCCGCCTGAACGAGTGCACCGCAGCGGTCGGACGACTCCTGGGAGACGACGTGGTTCGCGAGGCGGAGGGAACCGCGGCCGGATCTCCGGAGGCGATTTCGATCGCCGAGGCCCAGCGGTCCTCGGTCCTGGATTCCCCCTCTCCCGCCCTGGAAGATGCGAGACTCAAGGCTCTCCTCACCCTCGAGGACCAGTTACAGAAGCGGGCGGAGTCCGACGCGAATCGCCCGACACCCGCCGCCCCGCTTCCGGTGGATCCGCTCGAGGCTCCCGCTCGACGAAGCCGCGTTGGGGCGCTTCTCGTCGTTCTCGCCGTCGCGGCGACAGCTTGGATCGTCCTCGTTCTTTGGGCTCGAGCGGGCGCGGGAGGCGCGATCCCGGTCCTGTCGGCCCAGGACTTCGAAGGCATCCCGGGAGTCCGGCACGTCGTCGCGAGGCCACCCAGCCTCTTCGTCACCGTCGACGAAGTCATGTGGCGCGGGATGGAGCCGGAAGCACGCCGGCAGCTCATCGAGAGGATCGGCTCCAAGGCCGCCGAAGCCGGCTATCGCGGAGTCCAAGTAACCGGCCCTGGGGGAACGGTGGGGAGTTGGCTGCGGACCACCGGAGTCTGGCTCGCGAGTCCGTCCCGTTCGTCCAGCTGATCGAACGTCGTCAGGTTCCCGGGCACACACTGGCGGGGCGCAGGGCGCCCACCCAGGGCTTCCAGATTCCCGCCGCGAACGCCCCGAATCGCCGGCTTTCGTCCTCGGAACGATCCCGGAATGCCCGCGCGTCCTCCGCGAGACTGGCGGAGACGGCCGTGACGGTGAGCAACCGTGGGGGCGAGGAACGTGACAAGCGGGAACCGCCCTCGCTGGGCGCGGCCCGTCCGGTCGGCCACACGCGCGGCAAGATGCTCGTCGACCTTGGGGACAGGGGCAGGCGCGCCGCTCTGCGAAGCCCGGGACGCGGGATCTCGCTCTCTCGCGTCGTGACGCGTGTCACGACGGCTCACTCCCCCTCGCGAGATCGGAGCGATCCGGACGGGCTGCTCAGCGATCCATCGCCGACAGTCGATGGATCATGTCCACCACGCGCGACGAATACCCCCACTCGTTGTCGTACCACGCGATGATCTTGACGAACTTCCCGGCAAGGACTCGCGTGCAACCCGCATCGAAGATCGCCGAGTGAGGATTCCGGATCACGTCGGAGGAAACGATCGGCTCTTCCGTGTACTCCAGGATTCCACGGAGCGGAGACTTGGATGCCGCGTCCCGCATCGCCTCGTTGATGGCTTCCACGCTGGTCGGCCTCGCGACTTCTGCCACCAGATCCACCGTGGAGCCGTCCGGAACCGGCACGCGCATCGCGATCCCGTCGAGCCTCCCCTTGAGGTCGGGAAGGACCTTTCCGACGGCCCTAGCGGCTCCCGTGGTCGTCGGGATGATGTTCTCGCTGGCCGCGCGGGAGCGTCGAAAGTCGCTGTGCGGAACGTCCGCCAAGCGCTGGTCGTTCGTATACGCGTGCACCGTCGTGATGAATCCCTTCACGATTCCGAAGTTCTCGTGGAGCACCTTGGCCACCGGCGCGAGGCAGTTCGTGGTGCACGATGCGTTGGAGATGAGCCGCTGCTCCGGTCGCAGCGCCGTGTCGTTGACCCCCAGGACGATGGTGGCATCGATCTCGTCTTTGGAGGGAACGGTGAGAATCACGCGTTTCGCCCCGGCATCGAGGTGACGCTGGATCTCCTCGCGCTTCCGGAACTTGCCGGTGGCCTCCACGACCACATCCACCCCGAGCTTCGCCCACGGAAGGCCCGAGGGGTCCCGCGCTTCGAGCATGAGGACGTCCTGGGTCCCCGCCTTCATCCGCCCGTCGTGCAGCGTGACGCTTCCAGGGAAGCGTCCGTGCACCGTGTCATATCTCGTGAGGTACGCGATGGTCTCCAGCGGGGTGATGTCGTTGACCGCGGCGACTTCCACGTCCGTGGCCGCTGCGAGCTGGCGGAACACCGTCCGCCCAATGCGTCCGAAACCGTTGATGGCGATCCTGGGGCTCTTCGCTGCCATGGCTTCACCTCACCCCCGTCGGCGTTTCGACGAACCGCGCCATTCGCAACACGAGATCCACCACGCGCGAAGCGTAACCCCATCCATTGTCGTACCACGTGATGGTCTTGAGAAGATTCCCGCCGAGAACCTGCGTGGAAAGCGCATCGAAGATCGCCGAATGCGAGTTCCCGATGACGTCCGAGGAAACCACCGGCTGCTCCTGGTACTCGATGATCCCCTGGAACCGCGTCGCGGCGGCGGATTTCACCACCTCGTTGACCTCCTGGGCGGTGACGGGTCGCTTCATGAGCGTCACGAGGTCCACGGTGGAGCCGTCCGGAACCGGGACGTTCAACGCCATCCCGTCGAGCCTGCCGAGGAGCTCGGGGAGGATCGTTTCCACCGCACGGGGCGACCAGGTCGTCGTGGGGATGATGTTCTCGGCGGCAGCCCGGGAGCGCCGCAGCTCGTTGTGCGGGACGTCCGCGAGACGCTGGTCGTTCGTGTACGCGTGGACCGTGGTCATGAACCCGCGCTCGATACCGAACGCGTCGTTCAGGATCTTGCAGATCGGTGCCAGCGCGTTGGCGGTGCAGGAGCCGTTGCTCACGATCCGGCTCTGCGGAGTCACCACGTGGTCGTTGACCCCCGTGACCACGATCGCGTCGATCTCGTCCCTGGGGGGTACGGTGAGGATGACGCGCTTCGCCCCCATGTCGAGATGCTTCTGCAGGATCGATCGGGTCCGGTACTGGCCGGTCGCCTCGATCACGATGTCCACTCCCAGTTCCCGCCACTCCACGTCCCCAGGCGCTTTCCGCTGGAGCATTCGGATCTGGCGACCCTTCGAGTACATGAATTCGCCGGTCACCCAGACGGGCTCGAGGAAGCGCCCGTGGACCGTGTCGAATTTCAGGAGGTACTCGAGTGCCTTCGGATCCGCGATGTCCACGATCGCCGCGATTTCGATGTCATCGCGAGGATGCAGGATCCGGAAGACGTTTCTGCCGATGCGGCCGAAACCCATGATCCCCACTCGAATGGCCATGATGCCTCTCCCCCGTTCCACGATGCGGACCAAGGACTCAATGTAGGTGCCGTGGCCGCCGCAGGCAACCGCTGGCGCCCGCGCGGGCGTGGGAGAGCATCGCGACGAGTCGGCGACCCCGCTCAGGTTCCGGTCCCGGCGTCCGCAGGGCCGAACTCGCGCACCCCCGCGGCCAGCTCTCGCAGGCGCGCGTCCACGCGTCCGAAAACCGACTCGGGAGGATACGCGGTCCCGCTCCCCCGCTCCCCGGCGGGCAGTCCCGTGAGGACCTCGATCCCCTCCTCGATGGTAGACACGGCCCACACGCGAAATCGGCGCTGCGTCACGGCGGCAATCACGTCTTTCCGCAACATGAGGTGCGGAATGTTCGGCGCGGGGATCATCACTCCCTGCTCTCCCGTGAGCCCCTTCTGACCGCACAGATCGAAGTACCCCTCGACTTTCTCGTTGAGCCCTCCGATGGGCTGCACGTCGCCTTTCTGGTTCACCGACCCGGTGACGGCGATCCCCTGCCGGATCGGGACCCCCGAGAGGCTCGAGAGGAGCGCGTACAACTCCGCGGACGAGGCCGAGTCCCCGTCGATCTCGTCGTAGCTCTGCTCGAAGCACAAGCTCGCCGAAAGCGCGAGCGGCTTGTCCTGCGCGAATCGCTCCCGCAGGAAACCGGCCAGGATGAGGACGCCTTTCGTGTGGAGCGCGCCCGACATCCGAGCCTCGCGCTCGATGTCGATGATCCCCACCCGACCCATGGCGGCGACCGCGGTGATCCTCGTGGGCAGACCGAACACGTAGTCGCCGACGTCCAACACCATCAGCCCGTTCACCTGCCCGACCTTGGATCCGCCCACGTCCAGGAGCACGGTGCCCTCCGCGATCCGCTCGCGGAGAAGCTCCTCCACCAGGTTGTTGCGTCGAATCCGCTGCTCGACCGCGCGCTCCACGTGGCGTGCGTCCACGCGTCGCGCCGACTCCTCGGTCGCCCAGTAGCCCGCCTCTCGGATCACGTCGGCGACCTCGTTGAACCGAGTGGTGACCTTCTCCCGACGGCCCGCGAGCCGGACGCCATGCTCGACGATCGCCGCGACCGCCGCGCGATGGAACGGAGGCAAGCGCTCGTCCTGGCACTTCTTGTGGACGAAACACGCGTAGTTGGTGAGCTCTTCGTCGTTGAGCGGCGTCTCGAGCGTGAAGTCCGCCTTGACCTTGAAGATCTTCTTGAAGTCCTCGTCGAGAGCGTGGAGGAGTCGGTAGATGTGGCGGGTGCCGATGAGGATCACCTTGACGTCCACCGGGACCTTCTCCGGCTTCAAGGAGAGGCCGGCGAACATGCTCATGGGATCGAACGCCTGGATCTCGAGAATCCGGTTCCGGAGCGTCCGCTTCAGGGTGGCCCAGACCCCCGGCTCCACCAGGACGTCCATGGCGTCGAGAACCAGGAACCCGCCGTTGGCCTGGAGCAGGCTCCCGCCCTTGATCCGCGTGTGATCGGTATGCCAGTCCCCATCGGACTCCCGAGCCCGCTCGATCGTGCCGAAGACGTTCCGGTAGTTCGGCGAGGTCTCCCAGATGATCGGCCGACCCTTGGTCGCGGCGTGATCCGCGATCAAGTTGACGCTGTAGGGGACCATCCGGTCCCGCAGCTCCCTCTTCGCCTTGTCTCGCTCCGCACCGGTTGAGGATGGGTCCGGCGGCCGAAAGCGGTCCAGATGATCCAGGATATCCTCCAGGACCTCGTCGAGGAAACCGTGGACCGCCGGACCGTCCACTGCCTCGCGCAGCTCGGACATGGACTCCTGGACCAGAGGGCGCGCCAAGTCCCGGTCGATCCGTACCAGATCGTCGCGCAGCTCGCGTTCCAGCGCGTGCAACCCCTTCGTGAGGGACTCGAGTCCGATGGTCAGTTGCGCCTGCTTGGCCTTGAGACGTTCGTACTCCTTCTTCTGGAACTTCCCTTCTTCCACCAGCGACTCGAGCTGATCCATGTCCACGGGATTGCCCGCCACCACCGGCATCAGGCTCGGACGGACGAACGGGCCGAGCTGGACCTGGACGACGACGAACCCCTCCTGCTCGACCTTCTTCTCGAAGTCCTTCAGAACCGTCTTCTGCTTCTCCTTGGCCGCGTCGACACGGGCTGCCCGCCGCTTGCGGTACATCTCCGACTCCACCAGATCCGGAACGCCCTTCAGGAGCCCCTCGACGAGGTGTTCCATCCCCTTCTGGAACGTCCGCCCTTTCCCCGCCGCGAACGCGAGGAGCCGAGGCTGGTCCTGGTCCCGGAAGTTGTGCACGAAGCAGAGATCGTCAGGGGCCTTCTCGCCGCGCTCGACCTCCGCGAGCTGACGGCGTACCGCGGTGGAGCGGCCGGACCCGACCTCCCCAGCCGCGAAGATGTTGTAGCCGCCTTCGCGAACGGCGAGGCCGAGTCGCAGTGCCTCCAAGGCACGCGCCTGGCCGATGATGTGGATGGGGCAGTCCCCCAGCTCCGCGGTGGTCTCGAAGTCGAACCCTTCGGGATCGCATCGCCAGCGCAGCTTCTCCGGCGCGACGACTCGGGGATCCTGCGGGCCGGAACGGCGGGTCGTGGAGCCCATGGATGAACCTCCCGGATTCGCAGCAGAAAGTACGTATACTAGACCGAAACCGGGGCGTGACGGTGCGGCGAGAGAAACAACGGGTGCCGCACGCCGCGAGGAATCGGGAACCGGAACGCCACGGGCTCGTTTCACGTGGGGCGGGGGCAGGATGGCGGATTGCCGGGTCCCGGATGACCTGCTCGTCGCTTCAGCCCTGCGAGGAGACGCAGACGCGTTTCGGATCCTCGTGGAGCGCTACCAGAATTTGGTCGCGAGCGTCGCTTGGCGTCACGGCGCCCGGAGAGACGCCATCGAGGATCTGGTGAGCGAGGTGTTCCTCAAGGTGTATCGGAATCTGCGGCGGTATCGCCCGGATCATCCGTTCTCCACATGGCTGTACAGGCTCGCCCTGAACCATGTCCTCGATCACGCTCGCCACGAGCGACGGCAACCCGCCGAGGTGGAGTTGTCCGAGCAGGCCACCGCCCCGACCCCCTCGGCCACCGAGGAGCTTCTCGCCTCGGAACGATCCGACCTTCTTCGGGAGGCGCTTCGGTCCATCGATCCCCGGTATCGACAGGCACTGGCCCTCGTGTACGTCGAGGGTCTGAAGGTGGAGGAAGCGGCCCGACTCCTTTCCATTCCCGAGGGCACGGTGAAGACTCGCCTGCTCCGGGGCCGCCGGGCGATCCGCAGGGTGCTCACTCGGTTGCGCCCCGGCTACTTCGGAGCCTGACGTGCGCTGCGCGAGAGCCCGAAGGCGGATCCTCGATCACGAGCTCCGCCGAGTTCCCGCTGACGGAGAGCTGCGAGCCCACCTCGAGCGGTGCCCGCAATGCGCGCGCGAGTCTCGGGCAGGATCGCGAGTTGCCGCAGACCTCGGCCGGCTCCGGACCGAAGCTCCGTTTCACGTGGACGTTGCCGCACGGGTCCTGACCGAGATCGGGTGGTCGAGTCGCCCGCCGTCCCGATCGGAAGTCCCTCGGCTCACTCTCGCATGGATCGCCGCGTGGGCGGTTGCGACCGCCGCGTGCCTGGTCGGGATTCTCGCACCTCGCCTTCCGGCGATTCTCGGGGATGTCACCCGGACGGGTGCTTTCGCGCTCTCGCTGGCCAAGGTAGTCGTTTACGCATCGCGGCCCGCGTTCGACTTCCTTCAGGCGGCGGCGGTCGTTGCGTATCGCGGATGGGCCGCCCTCGACTCGGGTGTCTCCCTCCTCGTCCGCTCCGTTCCGTCCCTGGAAACCTCTTCGGTCGCCACGATCCTCGCATTGGCTGCGGTGACGGCTGGAGCCGTCGCGCGCGATGTGCGGAGCCGTCGCAATGCTCCCCCCTCGGAGGAGATCTGACATGCCCCGTACGAAGAGTATCCCTCACCTGGCGCTCGTTCTGTTGCTCGCGCTCTTTCCGATCGCGCCCGCGAGGTCGGACACGACCCCCGCGGGAGGGGCGCCCGGCGACAACGCAGCGGCTCCGGGCACTCCGTCCGCCGCGGAGGACGAAGACAGGTCGCATCGCGACCTCGAGCATTCACCCGCGACTCGCTCCCGGCATCGAGCCGGCGATTTCGCCATGTTCTCCCACGTCCAGGTGGCCTCCGGTGAGGTACACCGCGGTGATCTGGTCTCCGTCCTGGGCGACGTGCGCGTGGACGGAGAGGTCACCGGCGACGTGGTCGTCATCGGTGGAAACGTACGGGTCTCCGGATCGGTCGGAGGGGATCTGGTGGGAATTTTCTCCCGAATCTCGCTGGAACGGGAGGGAGACGTCCGGCGCGACGTCGTGAACGTTCTGGGCCATCTCGACAACGCAGGCGCGACCGGTAACCGAGTCGTCGACATTCCGTTGATCGGCGTTCCTGCGGGTTGGAAGGCCCCGTTCGGAATGATCGGCTCGCTGATCGCCTGGATGGGGATCCTCTGGACGATCATGACGTTCCTGCTCCTGCTGCTGGTCGCGGGATTCGCTTCCGATCGTGTGCGAACGCTGAGCGCGGAGGCACCCGTGAGCTACCTTTGGGCGTTCCTCGCCGGGCTCGGGGGATACGTGGCGCTCTGGGTCATCAACGTGATTCTCTTCGTGACCGTCGTCGGGATCCCTCTGGCGCTGGTCGTCTACGCCGCGTTCATCGTCCTCAAGTGGGCCGGGGTGGCGGGCATCTACCACTTCGTGGGCCGCAGCGTCGGGAGGTTGCTGGGCCGCGAGCTTTCTCTGCTGCCTGCGATTCTCGTCGGTTTTCTTCCGTTCGCGCTCCTCCATCTCCTGCCGCTTCTGGCCGGAGGCGCAGGCATTCTGTTCGCAGTGGCGTTTCGGCTCGCCTTCTGGGTGTTCGTGGAGATCCCTGCGGTCGGTCTCGTGATTCTGACCCGCGTCGGTTCGCGTTCGGGGGCAGCCACGCTGGCGCCTCCACCAACGGTCCGATCCGGCGATTCGGCCACCGTCGACGCGACCGTCACGCCGGCTCCCTGAGGAATCGAGCCGATACGTCGCCTTTCCGTCCCGAAGCCTCGACCGCTCTCCCGCTCGATGCTCCGGAGGCCTACAATCACTCTCTCATGGGAGAGTCTGCCGGGAGCGACCGTTCCGAGTTCCTGACCCTGCGAGGTCGGGGGACTTCCCCGGGCCTCGCCTGCGGTCCTCTGCTGAGGAGCCACGACGATCTCTCACCCGAGCAGGCCCGCGGAGCCATCCTCGTCGCGGAACGGGCGGTCCCCGACGACGTGTCGCGGATCCTGTCCGCCGCGGGGACCGTCACCGTTGGGGGCGCGGTCCTGTCCCACATGAGCCTCCTTTCCAGGGAATTCGGCAAGCCATCGGTATCCCTTCCTGCCGGGGGGCCGGCGCGCTTCGTCCGAGGCGGCGCGAGCGGCCTCCTGGACCTCGACGCGTCCGAGTTCGGCCCGGAAGCGCCGGTCATCGAAGAAGGAGACGTCGCCCTCGTGGATGGCGATCGTGGCGTGGTTCGAATTCCGGGGGCTGCGAGCCGGGACGTGCGGCTGCGAATGAGACGATTGTGCGGGCTCCTCGTCGAGTACTCGCGCAACCCGGCGGACGGCCCCGTCCTCGACGAGATCCGCCGCAGCGCCGAGGACCCCTGGGGCCCCGAAATCCCCTTCCTCCTCGAGGCCGGGCTCATCTACCGGCTCGTTCCGGAGGGGCTTCCTTCGCGGAAGCTCCTCGCAGCGATCTCTTCGCACCAGTCCGGATCCGGCCTCCTCGAGTCGAGGCTTCATCTGTTGCGGGCGCGGATCGTGGGCGCCGCCGCCTCGCGACGGGACAAGGCCGTGGAAGGTCTGCGCGCCAGCGGTGATCCGGTCGAGGTCGAGCGGATCGCCGAAGGTGCGGAGGGGGTCTTCCATCGCGCCCGTGGCCTCCTCCTCGACCTCGGAATGAACACGGGAGAGCTGGGTGCCCCGCGGGAACAGGTGCGAGCCGAAGCGGCGAATCGAATCGAGATCCTTCGGTCACAGCTACGGCGCGAGCTGGCCGTTGCAATGGCACTGTCGCGGCCCGAATTGGAAGCACAGGCCGCCAGGCTGTACGTCCTCGTCCGTAGGGCGCACGGAACGGGAATCGAGCAAGACTCGGTCGCCGCGGTCCGGGCGCGCCTCGACGAGCGGTTTGGTGGCGACCTCCCCTGTGGGAACGCCCCGCGGACCGTTCCGCTCGATGATTCCCCGGTCCGGGATCCTCTGCTCGTGGGGGGCAAGGCGGCCGGCCTCCTCGAGGTGCTTGCGCTCCTTCCGGAAAAATGCCGGATTCCCCGCGGCTTCATCGTCACGTCCGCGGGTTATCGGAGCCTCGTCCGGGGAGAGATCGCCGATCGAATCCGTTCTTCGCTGCGAAGCGGGGAGGACCTGGCCGAGGTGGCCCGCCGCGCCCGCGCGGCGATCCTCTCCGCGGAGCTCCCCGGCGAGATCGCGACTGGCGTGGAAGCCGCGTTCCGCGGGCTGGTCGCTACGCGTCTGGCCGTCCGGTCGTCCTCCACCATCGAGGACGGACCGTCGGGGAGTCTGGCGGGTCAGTTCGACACGTTTCTCGGTGTTCGGGGCCTTCCGGAGCTCCTCAACCGGATCCGCTGGGTCTGGGCATCTCTCTGGAACGTGGGAGCTCTCCGCGCCATGCACGCCGCGGGGATCGCTCCGCTCGACGCGGACCAGGCGGTTCTCGTGCAAGAGATGGTCGAGACCGTCTCCGCCGGAGTGCTCGTGTCCCGGGATCCTGCGCGAGGCGCGGACGCGCTTCTGGTCAACGCAACCTGGGGTCTGGGCGAGGGAATCTCCATGGGCGGAGTCGCCGGTGATCTCTTCTGGGTCCGACGAAGCACCGGCGAGCTCCTGGCGACGGAGCGGAGCTTCGGCGCCAAGCAGGTGGCACTGGACCCGCGAGGAACCGGGACCATCGAAACCGTGCTCCCGCCCGAGCGTGCGGCGCGCGCCTGCCTCGACCAAGGCCAGCTGGCGAGGCTCGCGGCGTTGGCCAGGTCCCTCGACAGCGCCGGCCGGGCATTCCGTGACGCCGAGTTCGGATTCGCGGAGGACGGGACGCTCCTCGTCTTTCAGGTGCGCTCCCTCGGCTCGCCGCGATCGCGGTCGAGACCGGGCCGGTGACGATGCGGTGTTCCCCATTCCACTCGCGTCCTTCCTTCGCTGTCGTGCACCCAGGAGGTCCGCCGGAACGGCCGGCGGCGAGCTATCATGGAATCTGTGAGAGGCTTCCTCGCCGCTTTGATCGGAGCGCTCGTCATCTCCGTGTGTCCGGCCGCCGCCGACGAGCCGTCCGTCGAGTTCGTGTTCCCGAAGAACCTCTCGACGGTGGTCGGACGGACGATCATCGTGCTGCGGGTGCACGTTCCAGACGGCTCGGCCGTCCAGAAGGCGGTCGTCTCCGCGGACGGCAAGGTCGTGGCGACACTCGCGAGGCCGCCGTGGTCGATCCCCTGGGATGCGGGAGATGCGACGGCCGCTCGGTTCCTGGAAGCGCGGTTGGTCCTCACGGACGGACGGGAAGCGCGGGCCGCCATCCGAACGAGTCCTCTCCGCATCGATCTCTACGAGCAGGTGTCTCTGGTCAACGTGTACGCGATCGTTCGCGACAAGTCCGGGAACTACGTGTCGGATCTCACCCGCGATCGTTTCCGGCTGTTCGAGAGCGGCCGGCCCCAGAAGCTCGAGCGATTCAGCGACGAGTGGAAGCCTCTCCGGATCGCCATCGTTCTCGACACGTCCTTGAGCATGGAGGGGGAGAAACTCGAGGCGGCCCAAGACGCAGCGCTGAGCTTCCTCGAGGCCCTTCGGCCTCAGGACGAGGGGATGGTGGTGACGTTCAGCGACGCGGTCCGCGTGGCGCAGGAGCTGACCGCGGACCGCGCGGCGCTCGGCGCCGCGATTCGCAACGCGAACGCGATAGGAGGAACCGCTCTCTACGATGCCGTGTGGCGCACGGCGGATCTCCTGGAGCGGATCGACGGTCGGCGCGTGATCGTGCTTCTCTCCGACGGCCGCGACGAGGCCGCCAGCGGACTCGAGCCGGGAAGCCTCCACACGGAAGCGGAGGCGCTCGACCGCGCCCTCCGGAGCGAAGCGATGATCTTCGCCATCGGCTTCGGCCGGAATCTGGAACGGGAGCTCGATTTCTACGGGAAGCGTTCGCTCGAGACGATCCTCCGCGACATGGCCGGCGTGACCGGCGGTCGCGCCCTCTTCTCTGCTCGCTCCGCGAAGCTCCGCCGAGCGTTCGACGGGGTGGCCGAGGACCTCAGGCACCAGTACTCGCTCGCGTACTCTTCCGACGATCCCCGTTACGACGGGACCTGGCGAGAGATCCGGCTCACGGTCGCCGACCGGCCGGACCTGGAAGTGATCACCCGCAAGGGCTATTTCGCGCCGAAAGGCACCGAAGCACCCAAGGGGAAGCGCTCCACCCGCCCTTCCCGGTAGTCGCGCCCATCTCGGATCGGCCTCTCCCCTCACCGGACCCGATCCTGAGGCGCGGCGAGCGCGGGTTGATTGCACCTACGTCGTCGCGCGGCCCCCGTGGTGGATGAGAATCAGATTGCGGAGATAGACCACCAGACCGGCCGCCTGACCGAGGATGAACACCGGATCTCGTCGGTGAACGGCGTAGAAGAGCAGAAGAACTCCCCCCGCCACCGAGAGCCACCAGAACGTGACCGGAACGACGCTTTGTCCGCGCCGCTCCGAAACGATCCACTGAGCCAGAAAACGGCAGGTGAATACGCCCTGTCCCAGAAATCCGACGAGAAGCCATTCCGGGGAGAACCGATCAAGGGTCATGGCGGACGACCTCGTAGTCCAGACGGCGCTTCTTCATCCAGCGCACCGCGAGAAGATCCGCGGACGAGCGGAACAGCCGATTCCACACGCCGTACTTGCTCCGTCCGGCCCGACGTTCCCGATGGTTCACCGGAACCTGGACGATCCGGTATCCGTCGATCCGCAGGAGGGTGGGAAGAAAGCGGTGCATCCCGGTGAACAGCTTGATCTCCCGCAGACACTCCCGTCGAAACGCCTTCAGCGAGCAGCCGGTGTCGATGATGTCGTCGCCGGAGAGGCGGTTGCGCACCGAGTTCCCGATTCTCGACGACACGCGGCGCATCCACGTGTCTCGCCGGACGCGCCGGTAGCCGACCGCAGCGTCGTGCCCCTCGATCGCGGTCAGGAGCGACGGGATGTCGCGGGGATCGTTCTGGAGATCGGCGTCCATCGTCACCACGATGCGGCCGCGCGCCGCCTTGAACCCCGCGTCGAACGCGGCGGTCTGGCCGCGGTTCTCGCGGAAGTGGAGGCCGCGCACCGCGGGGTCCGAGCCGGCCAGCTGCGCGATCCTCTCGGAGGATCCGTCGTGGCTTCCGTCGTCGATCAGGAGAATCTCGAAGGTGCGACCCGCCGCATCGAGGGCGGCGTGGATCTCGCTCAGGAGAGCGTCGAGGTTCTCCTTCTCGTTGAAGACGGGAACCACCACCGAAACATCGGGCGCGTCGTCCCTCGGAATCATCGGACGCCTCCACGACGGGCCTGCGGCTTGCGATTGAAACGCCAGAGGGATCGCCAGAATCGAAAGCGCCTCAGGAAACGCTCTTCCGCAGCGGTGAAACGTCCCGGGGTCAGGAGGGCCTTCCACTTGAGAAAGGCCGACTCGTCGCTCAGCCGAAGCAGGGGCCGCAGGCAACGGTACGCGATCCCGCCGGGTTTGAGGCACAGCGCACCGGCGAGGTCGAGCAGGACCAGTTCCCCGTCGGGCCGAATGAGGACGTTCTCCCGGCCGCGAAGGTCCTGATGGAACACCCCGGACGCGTGGAGGTCGTCGATCAAGGCCCGCAGGCGGGCGATGTGTCTCTCGCCCTGCCGAAATCGGCTCTCAGCGAACGCGAGCTGCTCGCCTTCGACCTTCTCCAGAGCCAGAGCGTGCGCATCCACGCGACCGAGGAACTCCGCAAGGCCGGGGCGAGGACCGAGCCAGCCGTAGGCACGGCACTCTCGCCGAATCTGGAAGCGGCCGAGCGCTCGCACCCATGCCGTCTTCGCGGCAAAGTCCTTCACCACGACCTGCCCGTCGCCCACGCCGACGATCAACAGGTCCGCCTTCCTCGGCTCGCCCTGCTTCAGGACCGCCACGGTTGCCCGCGCGATCTCTTCTCTCGTCGGAGCTGGCCGGAGCGCGTCCCGGCGATTGTTCCTGCCGTTCGAAGGTGGTATGGTGGTTTGTTCACGGGCCGTCAATGGCAGACGTCTCTCGCTTCCAAGTTGACACGGTGTCCCGAAACGAGCCCAAGCTTATCACAGTGCTCCCTCGCCCCGGCCTCGATCCGCGAGCGCTGAGGGACGCTTCACCGCTGCGCCGCATCCCCGGCAGGAACCTGTCGAAGGCCGACGTTGTCGTCTACCGCGTCCACGGCGCCGACGTGGCCGTGAAGGACTACGGATCTCGCCCTTTCGTCGTCCGAAACTCGATCGGTCGCTTCTTCATCCGCCGCGAATCGGCGGCCTACCGTGCGGCGGCGGGAGTGGCCGGCCTTCCCCCGTTCCTCGGGCGCGTGGGTCCCTTCGCCCTGGCGACAGCGTGGATCGACGCGAGTCCCCTGTCGTCCTTCTCCGGGCGGACCATCGACCCGAAGGTTTTCGACCGACTTTCCGCGATCCTCGAGACGATGCACCAGCGCGGGATCGCCCTGTCGGATCTCCACCACCGAGACGTCCTCGTCGGCGGGGACGGAACCGTGCATCTGGTCGACCTGGCGACCGCATGGATCGCCGACGGATTCCCCGCGCCTCTGCGCCGCGCTGTCTTTCGGACGCTCCGCGACATGGATCGGGTGGCGCTCGCCCGCATGCGCGCTCGTTTCACCGGAACCGACGAGGCCCTCGCTGTGCGCGACTCCGTAGGGAGCGCCTCTGCGACGCGGTACCGTCTCGGACGTCGGATCAAACAGCTCTGGGACCGGCTGCGTGGCCGCCTGCGCGTCGCACGCGACTGAAACGTGAAGGAGTGGAACCAAGAGGACCGGGCACCAGAGCCCGAATTCGTCACGCCGCGAACCCGTCGATCGCGGCCGGATCCCACGGGCGACCGGCGCGCCCCGGAATCGCGGCGTGGCCCCTCGTCAACCGTGCGCCCGATCCGTCGCGAATCGAACGCGAGAATGCGGTATCCTCTCGGCCTTCCAGGAGAGACGTCGTGACCGAAGCGCCGTACAGCACCACACTCGCCCGGCTCCGACTCGCAGCGGTCTACGCCCTGGTCGTGCTGCTCGTCTGGCTCGCCCGCCCGACGCCGCTTTCCGTTTACCTCGGCTTGGTTTGGGTCGCGGCCGGAGAGGCGGTGCGACTCTGGGCCTCCGGCTATCTTCTGAAGACCGCAGAGCTCGTCACGTCCGGACCGTACCGCTACACTCGCAATCCGCTCTACCTGGGCCGTCTGCTCATCTTGAGCGGCCTGTGCATCATGGCGTCGATGCCGTACGGTGCAAACCTCGCGTTGATGGTGATGGGCTGGGGGGTGTTCTTCGGGTACTACCTTCCACGCAAGGAGCGGGTGGAGCCGGCGCGTCTGCGCGAGATCCACGGGACGGCGTACCAGCAGTATTTCCGTTCGGTTCCCGCCCTCTTCCCCACCACCCGGCCGTTCGACGATCCGAACCGCATCGGGTGGTCGTCCGACCGCATGCTCCGCAATCGGGAGCATTGGATGGTGGTAGGGCTGCTGCTCGTGACCATGCTTCTGCTCTGGCGTGCCCACTCCCTCGAGTCGTGAACCCGAGACGATCACCGATTCGCGAACAGGTAGGCGGTGTTCTGCCCCACGCCCGCACGGACGAGCGCCTCCTGGTCCCCGATCACCTCTCGCGCGGCGTCGAGATTCGTCCCTTCGACGATCACGAACACGCGCCCGGAGTCTCGCCAGTACTCCCGCAACGCGCCGACGGAACGTAGGTTCGGGAGCGGCCGCGAGAGATAGAACGGATACGAGCCCCGGAACTCCCAGAACAGGAACGCCCTGACGGAGGCGTCCGACGGAACGATCGAGGACACCCGCTCGCAGAACGTTCGAACCGATTTGCGCCCGTCGGCCGCCGGTAACGCGACGACCGCGGCGAAAAGCTCGAGGGCGACGACGAGAGAAAACAGCGCGGTCGTCGCCGCCGCAGGCGCTCGTGCGCGAAGCGCGAGCGATGCAAGAATCGCAATTCCGCCCGCCACCAGGAGAGCCACCACCGCGTCCAGGACCAGGGCGAGGTCCGGCAGCGCCGGAATCGCGCGAGAACGCAGAGCGACTCCCACTGCGACGGCGAGTGCGGCCATCCCCCCCACGGCGACCAGCGTCGCAGTCGTGCGCCACCGCTCGAGCCTTCGCGCGACGAGCCGCTCGCACAGGCCCGAAACCAGTACGGCGACTGCCGGCGCGGCCGGAAGGATGTAGGGACTCCGTTTGCTCCCGGACAGCGAGAAGAAGACGGTCACCATTCCGAGCCAGATCCACGCGAGCCGGTCCAGCCGCCGCTCGTCGGCGTCGCGCCCGGGAAGCACGGCGGCGAGAGGAACGAGCCAGGACCACGGAGCGAAGTCGATCCAGAAGTACTTGAGGTAGTACCACCAGGGACCTCGGTGGTCCCAGGGATCGAGGAAGCGCTGGACGTTCTGGCGGAACAGGACCTCGCGGATCACCGCGGTCTCACCGCGAGCCAGGAGGATCACGGTCCAGGAGCCGGCGAGGGCTACCGCGAGCACCGCCGCGACGAGCATTCCGGACGTGGCCAGCGAGCGAATCCGCCGCTCGATGAGCAGATACGTCACGAGGATCGCGGCGGGACAGATCCACGCAACGGGCCCCTTGGCGAGGAAACCGAACCCGGCGGCGGCGCCCGCGAGAATCCACCCGCGGCGGAGCCCTTCGTCGCTGCGCTCGACGGCCCCGACAACCGCCGTCACCGTGGCCAGGATCGCCACGCAAACCAGGAGGTCCATCTGGACCGATCGAGCGTTCCACCAGTACTGAAACGTCGTGGCCAGTAGCGCCGCGGCGATGCACGCGCGGCGGCGGCCGGCTCGCGGGCACACGAGCAGGTACACGAGCAGGACCCCAGCCACTCCGGCAGCCGCGGACGGGACCCGCAGAGCCAGCTCGTGCGCCCCCCCGAGGACTTTCGCGGCCAGAAGCGCGAGCCAGTAGTAGAGGATCGGCTTCTCGGCGAAGACGAGGCCGTTCACGGTGGGCACGGCCCACTCTCCCCGGGCCGCCATCTCGACGACCGCCAATCCGTAGGTTGGCTCGTTGGGGTTCCACAGGTCGCGCGCACCCAGGGACACGAAGAAGAAGAAGCCGGTCGAGAGCGCCAGCACCGCCAGGTCGCGGCGAATCTCCGCCCGGCCCGCCGGCGAACGGCTCACCGCGGCGCCTCGTGGAACTGGAGCGCGTGAAGCCGCGCGTAGATCCCCCCCCGATCGAGCAGCTCGTGGTGGGTGCCCTCCTCGACGATCCGCCCGCCGTCGAGCACGAGGATCCGGTCGGCGCGCCGGACCGTTGCGAGCCGGTGCGCGATCACGAGGCTCGTCCGACCCTTCATGAGAACGTCGAGCGCGCGCTGCACCAGCGTCTCGGATTCCGCGTCGAGGGCGGAGGTGGCCTCGTCGAGGATCAGGATCGGCGGGTCCTTGAGAAGCGCGCGCGCGATGGCGATCCGCTGGCGCTGCCCCATGGAGAGGCGCGAGCCGCGCTCCCCGATCACGGTCTGGTAGCCGTCCGGGAGCTTCTCGATGAATTCGTGGGCTTGGGCCGCCCGAGCCGCTCCGATGGCCCGCTCCAGCGGAACGTCGGCGCGGCCGTAGGCGATGTTGTTCCGGATCGTGTCGTCGAAGAGGATCGTCTCCTGGGTGACGAGTCCGATCTGGGCGCGGAGCGAGGCGAGGGTCACGTCGCGCAGATCCTCGCCGTCCACGGTGATTCGGCCCGACGTGGGATCGTAGAAGCGCGGGACCAGGTTCACGAGAGTCGACTTGCCGGACCCGGACGAGCCGACCAGCGCCACCACCTCCCCGGTTCGGATCGTCAACTCGATTCGATCCAGGACCTTCTCGTCGTCGTAGGCGAATTCCACCCCATGGAAGCGGATCGCCTCCCGGAACGGAGGCAGGCTCCGGGCCCCGGCCGCGTCGCGGATCTCCCGCTGCCGATCCAGCAGGCCGAACACCCGTTCCGCGGCCGCGGCCGCCTGCTGTGCCTCCACGTTGAGCTGGTTCATGCGGCGGAAGGACATGAAGAGGAGTACGAGTCCGGAGAGAACGACGAAGAAGTTGCCCGGCGCGAGGTGCTGCCGCGCGATGCTGCGCCCGGCGACGTAGAAGAGGAGCGCCCCCGCGCCACCGCCCATGAGCTCCATCATCGCCGGCGCGAGAGCGGCGGCACGCGCGGCCTTGAGGTCGACCCGGAGCATCCGGTCGAGCGCCAAGCGGAAGCGGCCGATCTCGAACCGCTCCATCGAGAACCCCTGGACCACGCGAATCCCGGAAACGGTCTCCGTCAGGAGGCTCGCGACCTCGCCCATGCTCTCCTGGGAGCGAGCCGAAACCCGCCGCAGCCTGCGACCGAGCCGCACCAGCGGAAACCCCAAAAGGGGGATCGCGACGAAGGCGACCAGCGACATGCGCCAGTCGTGGGCGAAGACGACGATCAGCGTCGCGGGAATCATGGCGCCGACGCGGACGAAGTCCGCGAGAACGTCGGTGGCCACTCGCTGCAGCCGCTGGACATCGCTCAGCACGCGAGAAACGAGGGCTCCCGTCGGGTTCGCCTGGAAGAAACTCAGCGACTGGAAGGTGATCGCCTCGTGGAGCCGGCTTCGCACGTCGCGGATCACGGAGGCGCCGGCCCGGTTGGTGAAGTACTGGCCGAAATAGAGCATCGCCCCGCGGAGAAAGAAGATCGCGAGCATGAGGATGGGGATCCGTACGTAGGCCCGATCGCGAAGCGACGCGGACAGGCGGTCGACGGGAAACACCGCGCGGAGGGCATCGAGGAGCTTCGACTGAGTGCGGGCGGTTGCGTCGCCCGCGGACGTTCCGCCCAGGAGGACCTCGTCCACGAGCGGTTTGCCGAGGGCCAGGGCTCCCGACATGAGGCCACCGGCGAGGGCCAGCAGCACCATGCCGGCGATCAATCGTCCGAGGTACGGCCGGACGAACTCTCTCAGCCGCCAGAGCGCGCCCACGGCAGGATGTTATCAGAACGCCGCCGACGGCGGCAGAGGCCGATCATCGCGACGGGGACAGGTCGATCCCCCGGAAAGAAGTAGCCGATCTCGTACGCGGCGGTCTCCTCGGCGTCGGAGCCGTGCACGGCGTTGCGCTCGATGTTCGATCCGATCTGCCTCCGAATCGTTCCTTCTGCGGCCTTGGCCGGGTCCGTCGCCCCCATCGCGTCGCGCCACGCGGCGATGGCCCCGTCGCGCTCCAGTGCCATCACGACGCACGGCCCCGACGACATGAACTCGGTCAGGCTCCGGAAGAAGGAGCGCTCCCGGTGAACCGCGTAGAACCCCTCCGCCTCGGCCCGCGTGAGCCGCACCATCCGGAGAGAAACGACGCGGAACCCCTCCTGCTCGATGCGCGAGAGAACGCGTCCCGCGTTCCCCGCCGCGACTGCGTCCGGCTTGACGATGGCCAGTGTTCGCTGCATTCGCTCGTTTCCTCGCCGCGCCTGCGACGGCGCGCCCGTCATTCCCCGAGGACCTTCCGCACCGTTTCGCCGATGGCGGCCGGGGTCTCCACCACGTGGATTCCGGCGGCTCGAAGCGCCGACATCTTTTCGACGGCGGTCCCCTTGCCACCCGAGATGATCGCCCCCGCGTGACCCATGCGACGGCCCGGCGGAGCGGTTCGTCCCGCGATGAACGCGACGACCGGCTTCGTGACGCTCGCCTTGACGAACGCCGCCGCTTCCTCCTCGGCGGTGCCGCCGATCTCGCCGATCATCACGACGGCCCGTGTGTCGGGATCCGCCTGGAAGAGCCCGAGCATGTCGATGAAGTTCGTTCCCACGATCGGATCCCCGCCGATTCCCACGCACGTGGACTGCCCGATCCCGAGTCGCGTGAGCTGATCCACGGCCTCGTAGGTCAGCGTCCCCGAGCGGGAGACCACGCCGACCGGCCCGGGTTTGTGGATGTGTCCCGGCATGATCCCGATCTTCGCCTGTCCGGGGCTGATGATCCCGGGGCAGTTCGGTCCGATGAGCCGTGTCCTCCCCCCCCGCAGGTAGGTGGAGACACGGACCATGTCCAGCGTGGGCACACCCTCCGTGATGCACACGACGAGAGGAACGCCGGCCGCAGCCGACTCGAGGATCGCGTCCGCCGCGACGGGTGGGGGCACGAAGATGACGCTGGCGTTGGCGCCGGTCTTCCGCACGGATTCTTCCACGGTGTCGAAGACGGGGATCCCGTCCACCTCGTGACCGCCCTTGCCCGGGGTGACCCCCGCGACGACCTTGGTGCCGTAGGCCACGGCCTGGCGCGTGTGGAACGTCCCTTCCTTGCCGGTCAGACCCTGGACGAGGAGTCTCGTTTCTTTTCCCACCAGCACGGCCACGGATCTACCTCCCCGCCGCGGCAGCCACGACCTTCTCCGCCGCGTCCTTCATTCCGTCCGCCACCACCACCGAGATGCCCGACTCCCGGAGGATCTCCCGGCCCCTCTCCACGTTCGTCCCCTCGAGACGGACGACGATGGGAACGGTCACCCCGACCTTCTTCGCGGCGGTGACCACGCCCTCGGCGACCACGTCGCACCTCATGATTCCGCCGAAGATGTTGATGAGAACCGCCTGGACGTGCTTGTCGCTCAGGAGAATCTGGAACGCGGCGGTGACGGCCTCGGCCGTCGCCCCGCCGCCCACGTCCAGGAAATTCGCCGGGCTCCCGCCGTGGTGTTTGATGATGTCCATGGTCCCCATGGCGAGCCCGGCGCCGTTGACCATGCAGCCGACGTTGCCGTCGAGCTTGATGTAGTTGAGACCGAAGCGGGAAGCCTCGACCTCCAGCGGGTCCTCCTCGGCTAGATCCCGCAGCTCCCGGATCTCGGGGTGGCGGTAGAGGGCGTTGTCGTCGAAGTTCGCCTTCGCGTCGAGGGCGACGAGCCGGCCGTCGCCGGTGAGGATCAGCGGGTTGACCTCGGCGAGCGACGCGTCGGTTCTCAGGAACGTCTCGTGAATCGCCGCGACCATGCTGGTCATGGGGCCCACGAGCTCCGGCTTCAGGCCGAGGCCGAACGCGATCTTGCGGCCGATCCACGGAGAAAACCCCATGCGGGGATCCACCGGCACCTTGAGGATCGCTTCGGGTCGCGTCGCCGCGACCTCCTCGATCTCCGTCCCCCCCTCCGCGCTGGCGATGAAAACCGGGGCCTCGATGGCACGATCGATCAGGAGCGCCAGGTAGAACTCCTTCGCGATCTCCATCCCTTCCTCGACGAGGACGCGGCCCACGACGCGACCCTCCGGCCCGCTCTGCTTCGTCACGAGGACGTTGCCGAGCATCCGCCGCGCCGCTTCCTCCGCGGCGTCCGCGCCGTCGACGACCAGGACGCCGCCCAGTGGCTTGTCGCCCTGCGGCCGCAAGACCGGCTTGCCGGACGAGCGGTCCTGGATCGTCCCCTTGCCCCGGCCGCCGGCGTGAATCTGCGCCTTCACCACCACCCGACCCGGAAGCTGCCTCGCGACCTCGCGCGCCTCTGCGGGGGACTGCGCCACACCACCCCTGGGAACCGGCACCCCGTGCGTCTTGAAGAGGGCCTTCGCCTGGTACTCGTGAATTTTCACGGCGGATCTCCGGGACCTCTACCTGTCAAGCCGGGAAGATCCCCGGCGGGTGATCGCGGATTATAGGACACGCCCCCCGCCGAGTTCCATCGAGCGCGGCGTCCGGGAGCTCCGTCAGAAGCAGCCGCGATGGAACGGGAGAGTTCCCGAGCGAAGCAGGGTGAAGGAGCGCCGATGGATCGGGCAGGGACCCAGTCGGCGAATCGCTTCTCGGTGCGACTCGGTGGGGTACCCCTTGTGGGCCGCGAACCCGTATCCGGGAAAGACCCCGTCGTACTCCACCATCAGGCGATCGCGCTCCGTCTTCGCGAGAATCGAGGCGGCCGCGATGACGTGGCAGCGCGCATCCCCGCCGACGATCGGCTCCTGCGGAAGCTCGATCCGCGGGACCCGACGCGCGTCCACCAGCACGTGGTCCGGCGGCTCTGGAAGCGCCAGGAGCGCGCGGCGCATCGCCTCGAGGGACGCCTGATAGATGTTCCATCGGTCGATCTCGTGGGGCTCGACGCGCGCCACGGCCCACCCGCTCGCCTTCGCGCGGATCGCCTCGGCCAGATCCCCCCGCCGGCGCGGCGAGAGGCGCTTCGAGTCGTCCACTCCCGAAAGCCCGACGCCGGGAGGAAAAACGACGGCCGCGGCGACGACAGGACCCGCCAGCGGCCCGACGCCCGCTTCATCCACCCCCGCCACGCGGAGCCGCCCTCCACTCCACAGCTCCCGCTCTCGCGTCAGCAGCGTCTCGAGCCTCCGCTGCGCGGCTGCTTCCGCGCGGCCCGAAGGGCTTCCTCCCCGACGCGTCCGTTCCATCGGCTCGTCTCCCGCGGGGGATTGTAGCTCGAACGGATCGCAGGCTTCGTCCGCCGCGACGCGCTTCGGTCGCTTTGCCTCGCGACGCCCCTCCCTTGACGCCGTCGCGGCCGAATGATCCGATGGGACGAATCGCCGACTCGCTGGAGGAACGCCATGCACAAACTGGTTCTGCTTCGCCACGGACAGAGCACGTGGAATCTCGAGAATCGCTTCACCGGCTGGACGGACGTGGACCTTACGCCACAGGGGATCGAGGAGGCGCGGGACGCCGCGCGCCTCCTGCGCGAGGGAGGCTACACGTTCGACGTCGCCTACACCTCGGTCCTCAAGCGGGCGGTTCGGACGCTCTGGATCGTCCAGGACCTCATGGACCTGATGTGGATTCCCGTCCATCGTTCCTGGCGGCTGAACGAACGGCACTACGGCGCGCTCCAGGGATTGAACAAGGCCGAGACCGCCGACAAGTACGGCGAGAGCCAGGTCAAGCTGTGGCGGCGCAGCTACTCGGTGCAGCCGCCCGAGCTGACGGTTGACGACGCACGTTATCCCGGCCATGACCGGCGGTACGCCAGTCTCAGCCCGGAGGATCTGCCTCGGACCGAATCTCTGAAGGACACCGTCGCGCGGTTCGTCCCCCACTGGCGCGATACGATCGCGGCCGACGTCCGGTCGGGTCGTCGGGTTCTGCTCGCAGCCCACGGCAACAGCCTGCGCGCTCTCGTGAAGCATCTCGACGGGATCTCGGACGATGAGATCGTGGGGCTGAACATTCCAACGGGCGTCCCGCTCGTCTACGAGCTCGACGCCGAATTGAGACCGATTCGGAGCTTCTATCTGGGCGACCCCGAGGAAGCGAAGAGGAAGTCCGAGGCCGTCGCGCAGCAGGCGAGCCGGAAGTCCACTTGATTCGGGTCAAGGCGGAATCCGCTCTCGCGGCCTATCTCTGACGGGTCGCCGCGAGGAGAACCGGGGCCGGGGCCGCAGGCCTCGCTCGTTGCGCGAGAGGGAAGCCCATGACCTTCGTCATCGTCGAGCCGTGCATCGGAACGAAAGACACCGCGTGCGTGGATGTCTGTCCCGTGGACTGTATCCATCCGACGAAGACCGAGGCCGGATTCGGTTCGGCGGCAATGCTCTACATCGACCCGGTCGAATGCATCGATTGCGGCGCGTGCGAGCCTGCCTGCCCGGTCCAGGCGATCTTCGAGGAAGACGCGGTTCCGGAGAAGTGGAAGGATTACGTCGGGAAGAACGCCGATTGGTACCAGGTGCGGTAGTAGGCATCCGCTCCCCCACGTCGCGCCCCCCCGCTTCATCGCTGAGCCGGCGAAACGGAGCGCATCGACCGCATCGCGGCGGGAGTGGGTCTCCCCGGGCGGTTCTCAGCGCCCGGAGAGCTTGCGCCCTTCCCCCTCGAGCCAGCGCTCGCAGTCGATCGCGGCACGACAGCCTGCGCCCGCGGCAGTGATCGCCTGCCGGTACGTGTGATCGTGGACGTCCCCGGCGGCGAACACGCCGGGAACGTTCGTGTAGGACGACAGCGGGCTCACGCGCAGGTACCCCTCCCCGTCCGTGTCCAGCGTTCCACGAAACAGCGATGTGTTCGGCGTGTGGCCGATGGCGACGAAGAAGCCGCTGCAGGGCTGATCCGTCGTCTCGCCGGTCTCGACGCTCCGCACGCGCACCGAGGTGACCTTCACTCCGTCGCCCAGGATCTCCTCCACCAGCGAATTCCACAGAACGCGGATCTTCGGATGGGCGACGACCCGGTCGCTCATGATCTTCGAGGCACGGAAGCTATCGCGCCGGTGAACCACCGTGACGCGGGATCCGAACTTGGTCAGGAACAGCGCTTCCTCCATGGCGGAGTCGCCGCCTCCGACCACGAAGATCTCCTGGCCGCGGAAGAAGAACCCGTCACAGGTGGCGCAGTAGGATACCCCCTTCGCCGAGTATTCCTTCTCTCCCTTCGCGCCGAGAGTGCGCGGGGAGGCTCCCGTGGCGACGATCACGGACAGGGCCTCGATCTCGGCATCGTCCGTGGCCACCACGAACGGCCGTCGAGAAAAATCGACGCGCGTCGCATCCCCCGGGACGAACATCGTGCCGAACCGCGCGGCCTGCTTCTTGAAGTGCTCCATGAGCTCGGGACCCTGGATCCCTTCGGGAAAACCGGGGAAGTTCTCCACCTCGGTGGTGCTCATGAGCTGGCCGCCCGCGCCCAACCCCTCGACGACCACCGGCGCGAGGTTGGCGCGGGCGCAGTACAGGGCCGCGGTGAGGCCCGCAGGCCCCGAACCGATGATGACGACGTCGCGAGTCTCCAAGGGTTTCTCCTCTTTGCGATCCGGCGACAGCAACGGGTCCAGCCGACCGCGCGCGTCCAGGGCGTGCAGATCATCCGCTCCCCCGATGTGCGCCCCATTGATGAAGATCTGCGGAACCGTTCTCTGGCCGCCCGCCCGCTCCAGCATCTGCGCGAGGAGAGAGGGGTTGCGCTCCACGTCGATCTCGCGGTACTCGGCCCGTTTCCGCTCGAGAAGCTGCTTTGCCCGCACACAGTGCGGGCACGAGCTCTTCGTGTAGACGACGACATTCGGCACGGCGATACCCCACACCCTCGACGGCGGGTCCGGGCATCGGATGGTACCAGAGGCGCGACCCGCCGGTCGAGACGACGAGGGGGGAGACAACGAGGCGGGAGCCTGGCAGGTCCACAGAGACGCGACGGCGCGCTGCGGCGTGTCTCGCGCAACCCGGGATCAGTCGATCTCGGTGTAGCGCGGGATGGCGACGATTCCCCCCGACGTCACGACGAAACGGGTTCGATCTGCCTCCGGATCCTCGCCGATCACGAACCCCGGGGGAATGCGCACGCCTTTGTCGGCGACGACCCGCGTGAGGCGGGCGTGGCGACCGACCTGCACGCCGTCCATCAGGACCGACTCCCGCACCTTCGCGTAGGAGTTGACACGGACCTCCGGGGAGAGAATCGACCGCTCCACCCGACCGCCGCTGACCACGGCGCCGCCGCAGATCATGGAGTCCAGAACGGTCCCCACGCGATCCTCGTCGCTGCCTCCCGCAAAAACGGTCTTTGCCGGGGGAAGTTGCCGAGGCATGGTCCGCAGCGGCCAGTCGTGGTCGTACAGGTTGAACACCGGATCCACGGCGACCAGGTCCATGCTGGCCTCGAAGTACGAATCCAGGGTCCCGATGTCCCTCCAGTAGAGAACTTCCTTGCGGTTCTCGTCGTCGAACGGGTACGCGAAGAGCTTCCCCTCAGCGGTCAGGCTCGGCAGGATGTCGTGTCCGAAGTCGTGGCGGCTGTCCTTCCGGGAGTCGGCGGTCACCGCGCGCACCAGCGTCTCGGTCTCAAAGCAGTACACGCCCATGTTCACGAGGCAGCGGTCCGGCTTTCCGGGAATCGGCTTGGGATCCTTCGGCTTCTCGCGGAACGACAGGATGCGCCCCTGCTCGTCCACCTCGAGGATCCCGAACGCCGATGCCTGCTCCCTGGGGACCTCGACGGCCCCCACGGTGGCGACGGCCCGCCTGCACTCGTGGAATTCCACGAACTTCCGGTAGTCCATCTTGTACACGTGGTCGCCGGACAGGAGCAGGACGAGGCGCGGCCGCTCTTGCTGGAGCAGGTAGATGTTCTGGTAGACCGCGTCCGCAGTGCCCGCATACCAACGCTGTCCGACGCGCAGTTGCGGCGGCACCGTGTAGATCCACTCGTCGAGCTCCGCCGAGAAGAGCGGGTCCCAGCCCAGCTTGATGTGGCGATCGAGGCTGCCGGACTTGTACTGGGTGAGGACGAACAGCTTGCGCAAGCCGGAGTTGAGCGCGTTGCTGAGCGCGAAATCCACGATCCGATAGAGCCCGCCGAAGGGAACGGCGGGCTTGCTCCGGTCGCGGGTGAGCGGGTACAGCCGCTCCCCTTGCCCTCCGGCGAGGATCAGCGTCAGGATGTCGCCGAAGACGACCTGCCGTCGCCTCAATGCGCCGGCACCTGACGCGCGGCCAGCAGCTCCCGGATCCTCGTGCGGAGCTCGCCCGTATCGGACGACTTCACCACGTACGCATCCGCCGCCCAACTCAGGAAGTTGTCCTTGTAGGACGAGTACGCAGTGTTCAGCACGATCGGGATGCGGGGACACCGATCGAGCATCCGCCCCATGCAGTCGAGCCCGTCGATCCCCGGCATCCGGATATCGAGGACCACGATGTCCGGCGACTCGGACTCGAGAGCCCTGATCCCCTCCGCGGCGGTTCCCGCGGTGACGACCGAGTAGCCGTCTTGCTCCAGGTCCTGCTTGTAGAGAGTCCTCAGGCTCGTCTCGTCCTCAACCACCAGTATCTTAGACATCCGCCGATCCCTCCGCTGAAGCCGGTAGCCGCAAGTAGAATGTAGTGCCCGCCCCCACCCTGCTGTCCACCTGGATCTCCCCCCGGTGCTCCCGGAGGATCTGCTGGGCAATCGTCAGCCCGAGGCCGGAGCCCGTGGATCGGGTGGTGAAGAACGGCTCGAAGATGCGGGCCCGGACCTCGGGCGCGATGCCCGGCCCCGTATCCTCCACCGCGACCTCCATCCAACCCGAGAACTTGCGCACGCGGAGCGTCAGTTCCCCCCCCTGGTGCATGACCTGGATTCCGTTGCGCATGACATTGATGAACGCCTGGAAGATCTGGTCCCGATCTGCTTCGACCTCCGGAAGACCGGGCTCGGCCTCCAGGTGCCCGTTCACGCCCGCTTCCTGCATCTCCCACTGGAGGAGGTCCAGAGCTTCCAGCCCGATGCGAGCCAGATCGACGTGGCCCGGCCGCGGCGTCGGCGGGTTCGAGAAGTCCAGGACCTCGCGCAGAATCGTCTCGAGGCGCCGCACTTCCGAGACGATGATCTGGACGTTCTCGCGCATCGCCCCCTCCCCGGGCACTTCCCGGAGAAGGAGCCTCGCGAACCCGCCGATGGCAACCAACGGGTTGCGGATCTCGTGCGCCACCCGGGCGGCCATCTCGCCGACGGCCCCGAGTCGCTCGGCGCGGAGCAGCCTCTCCTGATTCGCCCGGATCTCTCGGGTCGCCTGTTCCAGGGACGCGACCTGAATCTCGAGCTCCCGGGTGAGCTGGGCCCGTTCGATGGCCAGGGCAGCCGCATTCCCCAGAATCTCCAGGAGTTCCACGTTTTCGTCGTCGATCGGCTGCCGCGTGATCCCGTTGTCCGCCAGGAGCAGTCCGACCGGCTTTCCTTCGGCGCGCAAGGGCACGGCCACGAAGGCGTCCACCCCCAGCCGGGCGATCAAGTCCGGATTCACGGCGACGCCGGAGTCCATCTCGAATCCGAGAACCACGCAGGTGGTCGACGGCGACCGGAGCGCCCGAACGAGGAAATCCTGCTCCGCGTCGAGACGCGCGGCGAGACCTCGAACGACATGGTTGACTCGGTTGTTCGTCCGCTCGAAGTAGGGCTCGTAGGTTCGGAGGAGGTCCTTGAGGCCCGTTTCGGAACGGGACAGCTCGGACCAGATGCGACTGGCCTCTTCGGGATCCGAAGGGCCGATCGCAACGCGGCCGCGCAGCTCGGACCGCTTGGCGTCCACCAGGAGGAGAAAGGCCCGGTTGAACCTCAGCCCCTGGCTGGCGGTCGCGCCGACGAGGATCGCCCGGAGGATCCCGGTCAGATCCACGGTGGACTGGAGTACTTCGCCGATCTCCCGGATGACGGAAAGTTGATCGATCCTCCGTTTGAGACGGCTTTCCACGGTTTTGGATGCGGTGAGATCGGTGATCAAGAGGAACGCGCCGTCGCTGCCGCCGTCCTGGGCGGGAAGCTCGGTCCGGGTGACCACCACCTCGAGGGTTCTTCGGTCCGCGGCCCGGTGGCGCGTCTCGTATCGGCGCGTCTCGGGTCCGAGTTGCACTGCCTCCCCGAGATGCGTTTCCTCTGCGACGAGCGTCGCCCACGACTGACCGATCGCCCGCTCCTCGGAGATCCCGTAGAGGGTCGACGCGCCGCGATTCCACGCCCGGACGCAGTCCGTAGGGTCCAAGAGGGCGACAGGGACCGACCAGCGCGCCGTGACGCGAGCCAGGTCCAGCGTGGCCGGCTCGTCGGCACGAACGTTTTCTTCGGCACCCGGCCGGTCCTGTGGCGTTTGTGCCAGGTTCATCGGGTCCCCTCGGATCGTGGCGACTCTCTCCCCGGAGTACAACCGACGGCGACGACTTTCCATTCCTCTTCCCGTCGCAGGGACGGAGGTCACCGCCCATACGCCGACGGGCTCAATCGATGGCAAGGCCTCTTTACAAATATAGCGAAGGAATCGCCCCAGGTCCATCCCGTTGCCGGGTGTACGAGAGGAAAGTGAGGAGACGACGCTGCGAATGGGGACAGCCGCCGAAGCTCGCACAACGACGCGTCGTTTGAATGAGTTGCGTGCCGGCGAGTTTCGGTTGCTGTCCCCGATTCCGTCAGCCTGTCCAGTCCTCACTTTCCTGTCGTACACCCGCAGCGCGGTTCTCTCTTGCCAAGCCGAGTCACCCTGTCGTAGCGTGCCGCCGTGCATCCGGAGAAGCCTCACCTCGCGAGGGCCCGTCTGCGAATCGCGGCTCCCTACCTCGCGCTGCTCACGATCGTCCTCGTTTCGTACATCGATCCGATCGTCACGGGGCGCACGTTTTTCTACCGGGATCTCGGCATGACGATGCGACCGGTGCTGGCCGACGCGAGGGCCGAACCGGTCGGCCACGCCGACGGTCTCCCGCTGTGGACGCACGCGATCTCGAACGGCCGCCCGCTCCTGGCGAACCCCGGGTATTCGCTGCTCGCACCGCTCAACGTGCTGTACTCGTTCCTGCCGTTCGACGCGGCGTTCAACCTCTTCCTGGTGCTCCACGCGGCGATCGCCGCGTGCGGAATGGCGTTTCTCGCGAGGCGCCTCGGGTGCAGTCGGGAAGCGGCGTTCGCGGCGGGCGCCGCCTATGCCCTGGGCGGCGGACTCGTCTCCGCGCTGACGCTCTACTGGACCGTGGTGGCCGCCGCGTGGGCGCCCTTCTCGATCGTCGCAGGCGTCGAGGCGGCCAGGGCGCCCACTGCGAGAGGCGTCGCCCGGCTCGCGCTCGCCATCGGGCTTCAAGCCATCGGCGGGCAACCAGAGCCGATCGCGGCGACTCTCCTCGTCGGGTTCGTCGCGTCCTTCGCGTGGGCGGGCGGACCGTTCCGGCATCGTCTCCTCCCCGTCGCGGGAACCTGGATCGCCGGCGTCCTGGGCGGGCTCTTACTCGCGGCGCCACAGCTCCTGCCGGCCGCCCTCCACGCCCGGACGACCCTTCGCGCCCTGGGGTTCACCGCGGAGGGGCTCCTCTTCAACAGCCTGCACCCGCGACGCGCGCTGTGGCTCGTGATCCCCGGTCTCGGCGGCAACCCAATCGACGCACGCGAGGCGGGCGGATTCCCGGGGGCGGCGCTGCTCGACGGCTCCAGCCCGTACCTTCTCAGCATCTACCTCGGGGCCGTCCCGGTCGCGCTGGCGATCGCCGCGCTCGTCCTCGCCCGACGCAGTCCGGCCACTCGCGCACTCGCCTTCACCCTGGCCGGCCTGGCGGGGCTCGGCGTGTTCGTGGCCAGCGGCCGCTTCGTGCCCGGCGCCTCGACCCTGGTCGAAGCGCTGCCGTTTCCGATCCCGTTCCGATTCGCCGAGAAGGCGCTCTACGTGACGTTCCTCGCGCTGCCGCCACTCGCGGCGCTCGGCCTCGATGCGCTGCGCTCGTCCCGTTTCCCGCGCTTCGCCCTTCTGCTCGCAGTCGCCGTCGCGCTCGACCTCTCGCTCGCCCACACCGGTTACGCCCCCACGATCGACGTCGCGGATCTCGCCGCACCGCCGCTCGCGCACGAGCTCACGAACCGTTCCCGCGCCCTCGGCATCCCCGACGGCGCATGGCGCGTCCATCACGAGCGTCAGCGAGCCAGCGGAGGCTGGAGTCCTCCGGCCGGCTCCCTGCCTCCGACCGAAGAGGACTTCTATCGTTGGCAGGTACGCATGCTCGTGCCCCCGAGCGGTGCCCCGCACGGCATCCGGGCGGCGATGGAGCTCGAGAGTGACCACCTAGACGATGCGCGCTACCTCGCCGTGACGCGCGCGGCCTACAGCGATCCGCGAGAGGCCCTGCCGCTGGCGCTCGGCGAAGCCGGCGTGCTCTGGGTCGTCTCGCCGCAGCCGGATCTCGACACCGCGACCTCCGGTCTCCTCGCGCGCGAGCTCGCGCTCGGCCCGGACCAGGGCGTGCCGGCCGGGTCCGGATTCGTGTATCGGAATACGCGCTTCGTGCCGCGGGCCCGCGTCACGGCGGACTTCTCCGCCGTTCCTCCCCCGCAGCCGCGCGAGTTCCCGGAAATCGCACGACGGCGATACGACGGAGACTCGGCATGGCCCCCGGCCGCCATCGTCGAGGCCGATGACGACCCGCTCTTCCCGGTGCGCCGCGGCGGCGGCGAAGCCGGGTCCGTCACGGCCGTCACCGAGACACACCGCGGGCTCGTCCTGACCGCGGTCGTGGATCGCCCGGCGATCCTCGTCGTCTCGGACGTGCCCGCCGACATCGCCGCATGGGGCGCGCGAGTGGACGGCCGGCGAGTTCCGGTGTGGCGCGCGAACCTCGCGTATCTCGCCGTTCCGGTTCCCTCCGGGCGCCACGAGATCCGCCTCGACTACCGCCCGCCGGGGATTCGTGCCGGCGTCCTCGTCCTCGTCCTGGCTCTCCTCGGCTGCGCGGCGGCCTGGACGCGGATTCGCGGACGGTCGTCCCTCCCGGGCCGCGCGACTCCGTCACCGGGCCTCGCCGAGCTGCCGATCGCGACTCCTCTCGAGGCGCGCGATGCCGTGTACGGAATCGCTCCGGGAGCGGTCTTCCTCGCCATGGTGGCGTATTTCCTGTGGGCGTCACCGTACTCGCTCACCGACTTTCCGCTCGACGACGCGTGGATCCATCGTGTCTACGCGCAATCCATCGCGACGGGGCAGGGCTTCGCCTACAACCCGGGACACCAGGAGGCAGGGTCGACCAGTCCGCTCTGGGCGATCGTGACGGCCCCGGCCCACTGGCTCTCCGGATTCGGCGTCCACGCGGTCACGGCGACCGTGAAGATCCTCGGGATCGCGCTCGGCGCCCTGACGCTCTTCCTGGTGCAACGGATTACCTCCCTTCTCACCGGATCGGCGGTCATCGCGTCGATCGCGGCCGTCGTCTTCCTGACCGACTCGCGGCTCGTGTTCTCCGCCCTCTCGGGCATGGAGAGCAGCCTCCTGACGGCGCTGCTGGTGGGCGGCGTCTACGCCATGCTCACGAGGCGATGGAAGACGGCCTCCCTGTGCGTCGGGCTCTCGCTCGTGACGCGCCCGGAGGCCGCGCTCGTCCTTCCTTTTTACGTCGGGCTTCTGGTCACGTACGGGAAGCGACACGCGGAGGCCCGGACGGCGTTCGTGTGGCTCTCTCCCTTCGCCCCGATGGTGCTGTGGAGCGCCTTCTGCTTCGCCGTCAACGGCCACCCGCTTCCCAACACGTTCTACCTCAAGGCCCATCCGTTCCGCCTCGGACTCGCCGAGATCCGGACCGCGTGGACGATCCTGACGCAGCACGGGCCCTCCTCGACGTTTCTGGTCGTCGTCGGGCTCGGGGCGTTCGTCGCGTGGGCGTATCGTAGTCGGCGCGGCCTCGGCCTCTTTGCGACGCTCCTCTTCGTTCTCTTCCCCCTCGGATTCGCAGCTGCCGTCGCCGGATCGCGATCCGTCGATCCCGAGGGGTACTACTGGACGCGGTGGATCGACCCGGCGTCGCTGCTGCTCTCCGTATCGGTCTCCATCGGCGTGGCGCTGCTCGTTGGGATCGCCTTCGATCGGCGGCTCTCTGGGCAGCTGCCGGACGGGCTGAGAGATACGGCCCGGGCGGCCTACGCGATCACCGGAGTCGGAATCCTCTGCGTGGGACTCGCATCTCCTTCGCTGGTTCGCTCCATCGAGGACCGGCGTTCTCATCTGGGATCCGACTCGCGCGCCATTCATCGGGTCAACGTCGCCGCCGGCGAGTGGATCGACCGCTCGGTTCCGTCGGACGTCACGGTGGGCGTGAACGATGCGGGCGCGATCCGCTACTTCGGGAAACGACGCACCGTCGATCTGCGAGGGTTGAACTGTGCCGACATCGCGTTCGGGAGAATCCGTCCCGAGCGAGCGATCGCGGACAGCGACTGGCTGGTGGTGTTTCCCAGCTGGTTCGAAGAATCGAGCCAGCTCACCTCGTTCGAGGAGCGAGCGCGGTTCTCGATTCGTCCCGAGGAGTACACCGTCTGCGACTGCCCCGGACAGACGTCGAGCGTGATCCTCGAGAGACGGCAGCGGGACGCCACCCGCTGATCGATTTCTCGGCAGGCGGTGATTCGCGTCTCACGGGACCGGACTCGGATCAAGCCGGCCCGCGCCCTTCCGGCGGTCGGCTCGTCCGACTCGACTCCACAGCCGTTGCCGGCGCCGTGCGTCCCCTGCGGTCACTCCGCACTCGCAGACCCAGAGCGGACCGCGCTCGGATCGCCGAGAGCGTCACACGGCAGCCTCGCGCAGAAACGTGGCCGCCTCTTCGGGGGAAGTGGGATTGAGGTAGAACCCGCTCCCCCATTCGAACCCCGCCGTTTTCGTGAGGCGCGGGAGGATCTCGATGTGCCAGTGGAAGTCCACCGGCAGGGTGTCCCAGTAGTTCCGTCGCCGCACCAGCGTCTCGGTGTTCGGCGCCGTATGGAACACGAAGTTGTACGGCGGATCCCGCAGGACGGTCTTGAGCCTCGACATCAGGTCTTTCAGGCAGTGGGCCAGCGCCAGGAGATTCGACCTGGGCTCCTCCGCGAACGAGTGGCAGTGGCGTCGGGGAATCACCATGGCCTCGAAGGGAAACCGCGAGGCGTAGGGGGCGAACACGGCGAAGTGCTCGTCGAGGCTCACGATCCGGTCGCCCGTGTCGATCTCCTGCGTCAGCATGTCGCAGTAGATGCAGCGCTCTTTCGCGTGGTAATGCTGCCGCGCCGATTCGAGCTCCATCTGGATCGCCCGCGGAGTCACGGGAGTCGCAATCAGCTGGGTGTGGGGGTGGTCGACGGTCGCGCCGGCGACCGCACCGTGATTCTTGAATATGAGCACGTATTTGAAGCGTGGATCGCGCCTCAGGTCGAGGAGCCGCTCCTGGTAGAGGACCATCAGCTTGTCCAGGTGAGCCACGTCCATGTCGCCCATGTGGAGCCCGTGCACCGGGGACTCGACGATCACCTCGTGGGCGCCGATGCCCCGCATCCGATCGTACATCCCGACCGCCCGCCGCTCGGGGTCTCCCTCGATCGTGAGGGCGGGGTACTTGTTCGGGATGACGCGGGCTTCCCACCCCGGGCCGTTCGGCTCCGAGCCGGGCGCTCGGATGGACGCGATCTCCCCAGGGGTCTTGTCTTCGTTTCCGGAGCAAAACGGGCAGAACTTGCCGTCGTGCTTCGGCTCGGGCGCGAACGTGTAGTCCGAAGGACGGCGGCTGCGCTCCGTCCCGATGATGACCCAGCGCTTCGCGACGGGGTCGTGTCTGAGCTGCGACATGCGAATCTCCTGGCGGGAACTGGCTAGCCCGGATCATTCACGAAGAACTACTGCGGCCGCGAATCTGCCCATCCTGCTTGACGTCCTCGGGCCTCGCGCCCTGCGACGTACGGCACCGTACGTCTCGGGCCCGAGTCCCTGCGGGCGCCAAGCAGGACGGGCATCTTCGCGGCCTCGCTACGCTCCTTCGTGAATCATCCGGGCTAGACGGACCAATCGAATCGGGCAGGGTCCTTCTCCGGCGAAGGAATGAAGAAGCTCCCCTCGCGAGGGATGCTGTGGGACCGTCCGTGCATCGTCTCGATCTCTACCTGAAAGTGGATTCCGTCCTCCGCCGTGGGAAAGGCCGAGAGCGGGAACGAGGCTTCCACCACCCGGTCCACCGCCATCTCCACCTCACCCGATCGGGTGGCTCCCGACGCGGGCAGCGGGACCCTCACCGTCCGATCCGGCCAGCCAGGAACGCGCACGACCAGGATCGCTCCGCCCAACGAGGTTTCCGCAGGCGGGTCGCACGGGTCGAGCCGAAGGTACAGTCGCTCGCCGTCCGTTCCGAACCAGAGCTCGCGGACGAGACGAGCCGCGGATTGCATGGTCCCAGCCCCCGTGTCGGCGTGGCCGGCCGCCAGCCACTCGAAGTAGTCGGTCACCCGGCCGTCCACCGTGGGCCGAACGGGCCCGGACGGCAGCTCGAATCCTCGCGGCGCGTGGTCCCGGATCGGCCGAGCCAGAATCTGCGGCGGCTCGAGGTGCGCCGCAGTACAGGCTGCCCGGAGCTGCCGCCGGAACGAAGCGTCGAACTCATGGGCGAATGGAGTGAAGTGATCGTCCCCGAACCACCAGAACCAGTCGCTGCCCTCGGCCGCGAATACGGCCCTCCACGCTGGGTCCCTCATGTCGGGCTCGCCTCCCCGTCCTGCGATCGCCGCACGGGTCTCCGCGAGGCGCTCCCACGCACGGTTCTTCTCCGCATGTCCGATCCAGGTGGCGAAGTTGCGGCCGATCCAGCTGCCGGCCACGACGCGTGGAAGCTCCCTCGCGGTTGCGGCACCTGCCGCCTCGCTCGCGGTCATCGTCTGGATTCCGGGCTCGCTCTCGATTCCCGCGTACAGGGCCTCGAAGAACGACTCGGCGTTGTCCGAGTAGAACTCCCACGCGTTCTCGCCGTCCATGCAGACGGAGACGGTGTACGGTCCCTGCGCCTCGGGGAGGAAGTCTCTCACGTGGAGCACGCGCCGTACGAAGTCCTCCGCCGCCACGGTGGGATGCCAGGCCCCGTAAACGAATCCGATGCGGTCGGACAGTTCGCGGTCGCGGAAGAGCAGGACCGGCCCTGGACCGAACCGCCAGGGGCGGTACAGCAGCGTCCCACGCCTCAGCTCGGCGGCCTGCCGCTCCCCGGGCAGCCGGTCGCCGAGGGATGCGAGCAGCACATCCTCGTCGCTCGCGGTCCACCTGTACCCCGACTCGGCCATGATCGGGAGCGACGCGTCGGAGATCGCGCCCTCGGGAGGCCAGCCGCCCTGCGGCTCGTGTCCGAAGACGCTCGCGAACCTCTCGAAAGCGGCTCGCAGCTGCGCCCGGGCGTCCTCGGGGTGCCGGAACCCGCCACCGGGGAGACGGAGCGAGGGAAGCGATTCGAGCGCGGAGTCGTGGGAGCACAGCAGCGGAAGGATGGGATGGTAGTACGCGCTCACCGAGAACTCCACGCGGCCCGTCTCGGCGAGTTGACGCCATCGCGGAAGGACCCCCTGGACGAACTCCTGCTGCACGTCCAGGATCTCGTGTTTCTCTTCCTCGCTGTAGCGGCGGCCTTTCTCCAGGAGCACGCGGAAGCGGGGGTTCTTCTGGAGCAAAGGTCCGCTCCAGAGCAGGTGAAACAGGACCTGGAGGTCGCGCAGCGCCTCGGTGTCGAAACGGTCCACCACGGACTGGGGAATCGCGTCGCGGCCATACTCGCCGCGCAGCGCGTGCAGCTCGTGGACCCTCCTGAGTCCCCTGGCGACCGTCTCCCGGTTGAACGAGAAGAAATGAGTGACCAGGAAGCGGCGCTCTTCCATGGAGAGGGACGCCGCGTCGCGGCGGGCCAGATCGAGAAACGGATCCGGTCGCCTCGATCGATCCGCGAGAGCCTCCAGCTGGTCCAGGAGCGACGGCACGACGTTGATCGTGGCGCGGACTCCCGTGTGCCGCATCAGGCGATCCGCCATGTCGGCGTAGTCCTTGAGCGCGTGCAGGCGGGTCCACGGCATCGTCGGAACCCCGGTGGCCGGATCGGTGTACTCGGGCTGGTGAAAATGCCAGAGGAGTACGAGTCGGATCGGGGGTTTCATGGTCGGGCTCGGCAAAGGGCGCAGATTATACTCTCGGTCCGCTCCGACCGCCGGAGCGAGGGAAACATGGTGACCGCGGCGCCGGAACTCCAGTCCGTCGCTCGCGGCATCGCGGCTCGGCCCGGGCGCGCAGGGTCCGGTCCCCGGATCGCGGACGGGCCGGATCCGCGGTCTATACTCTCCTTCCGCTCGAACCGCCGAGGCGAGGGGACCGCATGGCGCATGCGACGAGGGAGCTCCAGTCGCTCGAGAAGACCGAGCTGCACCAGCACGTGGACGGCTCGATCCCGGCCCGCACGACCTGGGCTCTGATGAAGAAGCATGGTCTCCAGCCGGTGCCGGACCTGAGGGCGATGAGAAGGCACCTTCAGGTGCAGCCCGATGAGGAAGGCTCGCTCCTCGCGTACCTGGACAAGTTTCACTACCCGATGTGGATCACGCAGTTCTACGAGAACATCGTCCGGGTGACGAAGGACATCGTGGAAGAGGCCTACCGCCTGGGAGTCCGGCTGCTCGAGCTGCGCTACGCGCCCGCGATCCACACGTTCGCGGGCCTGACCCCGCGCCAGGCGATCCGCTCGGTCCTCACCGGAATGAACGCGGCGGCCGCCCGACATCCCGATCTCGAGGTGGGGCTGATCGTCATCTCCATGCGGCAGCACGGACCCCACATCGCGAAGATCATCGCGCGGCAGGCGCTCGCGGAGGCGCAGCACCTGCACGAGCGGACGGGGGTGGTGGGATTCGATCTCGCCGGCGCCGAGAGAGGCAATCCGCCGCGGCTGTTCCGCGAGTCGTACGAGATCGCTCGACTCGGGGGGCTGGGACTGACGGTCCATGCGGGAGAGGACGAGGGGCCGGCACGAATCTGGGAGGCCGTCGACCTTCTGGGCGCGGACCGGATCGGCCACGGCTGCTCCGGCGTGACCGACCGGGCGCTCCTTCGCCGACTCGCCCGGGACCGCATCCTCGTCGAGTGCTGTCCGACCTCGAACTACCAGACCGGGGCGGTGAAGCGAGGCGATCCTCATCCGATCCACACCTTCCTCGAGCACGGGATTCCGGTCTCGATCTGCACGGACAACACCACCGTGAGCGATACCGACCAGACCCGGGAGAATGCCCTTCTGCTCGAGACGCTCAGCGTGCGAGAGATTGCGGCGATCCACCGCGAGGCCGCGGCGCACAGCTTCATTCGCAGGGTGCCAGCGTTCGTGGCGCGCCGCGGATCGCTCCCCGCGCGGGAGCGGAGGGCGGCGCGGCGGTGAACGTGCGGGAGCCTCCCGTGGCAGTCCGGGTCGGGGCGAAGGCTCCGGGTGTACGACAGGGACTCGAGGAGGAGATGAATCGAAGCGAATCGGGGACAGCCGTCCATGAGGCCCGAGGCGTCATGGATGACTGTCCCCGATTCGCGGCATCGTCTCCTCACTTTCCTGTCGTACACCCCGAAGGCTCCGGACGATTTCCGGGGCGTTTGCACTACAATGACCCTGGAGAGGGATGAACCGTGATCACCGACCCGTCGCACCTGGAGCGCCTCCTCGATCGTCAGTCGAAGTTGTGGGAAATGCGCCGCACGCTGGCCCGGCAGGGGGGCGAGGCTGCACGTTCGATGATGGCACACCTCGCCGAGGGACCCTGGCTCGCCGTGTCGAAGCAGATCGGCTCCGGCGGCACCGAGATCGCGCGCACGGCCGGGGAACGACTCGGATGGCAGGTGTACGACCGGGAGATTCTCCTGGCGATCGGACGGGAGACCCACATGCGCCAGAAGGTGCTCTCCCGACTGGACGGACACGCCACGGGGATCCTCGAGGATTTCCTCTCCCAGCTCCTGGTTCCGGGGGATCCCGGTCAGCTGGCGTTCGTTCAAGAGATGGTACGGGTCATCTACGCCATCGGGCGCCAGGGACAGGCCGTTCTTGTGGGTCGCGGCGCGAACTGGATCCTCGGGCCCCAGTTCGGACTCCGCGTGCGCGTGATCGCCCCGGCCGAGCACCGTGCCGCGGCCGTGGCGAAGGCCGAGAACATCGACCTGACCGGCGCCCGCAGGCGCGTCAAGCAAGACGACGCGGAGCAGTCCCGGCTCATTCGCAAGATCTTCCGGAAGGAGGTCGACGACCCCACGGGTTACGATCTCATCCTGAACACGGGCGCGATGGATCTCGTCGCGGCCGCCGAGACCATCTTGACCGCGCTTCGGCGCAAGCTCGGCGCGTAGGATCAAAGGCGGAGGTATGCAACCACATGTCCTCGAGCACTCGCTCCTGACCCCGAACGACCTGTACCTTTTCAACGAGGGCTCCCACCTCAGGCTCTACGAACGGCTCGGCTCGCATCCCCTGGAAGTGGGGGGAGAAGCGGGAACCCATTTCGCCGTCTGGGCACCCAACGCGGAGTTCGTCTCCGTGATCGGGGATTTCAACGGGTGGGACCACCGGGTCCACCCGCTTCGCGCCAGCGGCGCGTCCGGCATCTGGCAGGGGTTTCTTCCCGGGATCGGCAAAGGGAGCGTGTACAAGTACCACGTCCGCTCTCGCTACCTCGGCTACAGCTCGGAGCGGACCGACCCGTTCGCGCTGTACAACGAGGTCCCCCCGCGAACCGCGTCGGTGGTGTGGGACCTCGAGTATCCATGGCGCGACGACGCGTGGATGGCGACGCGGAGCGACCGAAACTCGCTCCACGCGCCGATGGCGATCTACGAGATCCACCTCGGCTCCTGGATGCGGTCGCCGGATGAGAACCGAAGGTCCCTGACCTACCGCGAGATCGCGCCCCGTCTCGCCGATTACGCGAAAGAGCTGGGATACACGCACGTGGAGCTGCTCCCGATCATGGAGCATCCGTTCTACGGTTCCTGGGGCTACCAGACCACGGGCTATTTCTCCCCCACGAGCCGCTACGGAACACCCCAGGACTTCATGCACTTCGTGGACACGCTCCACGAGAGCGGGATCGGCGTGATCCTGGACTGGGTTCCCTCGCACTTTCCGTCGGACGGCCACGGACTCGCCTACTTCGACGGCACGCACCTGTTCGAGCACGCGGATCCTCGGCAGGGCTTTCACCCGGACTGGAAGAGCTGCATCTTCAATTACGGCCGTCACGAGGTCCGGTCGTTCCTCCTTTCGAGCGCGATGTTCTGGATGGACAAGTACCACGTGGACGGGCTGCGCGTGGATGCGGTGGCGTCCATGCTCTATCTGGACTACTCCCGTCAGGACGGCGAATGGATCCCGAACATCCACGGGGGCCGAGAGAACCTGGAGGCGATCTCCTTTCTCAGGCGGCTCAACGAGGAGGTCTACAAGGCTCACCCCGACGCGGTGACGATCGCGGAGGAGTCCACCGCCTGGCCCGCGGTCTCCCGGCCCACCTACGTGGGCGGGCTCGGCTTCGCCCTGAAGTGGGACATGGGGTGGATGCACGACACCCTGGTCTACATGGCGAAGAACCCGATCCACCGGCGCTGGCACCACAACAATCTCACGTTCCGGATGCTGTACGCCTTCCAGGAGAACTTCGTGCTTCCCCTGTCCCACGACGAGGTCGTGCACGGAAAGGGGTCGCTGCTCGAGAAGATGTCCGGGGACGACTGGCAGAAGTTCGCGAACCTCCGCCTTCTCCTGGGCTACATGTACGCGCAGCCCGGCAAGAAGCTCCTGTTCCAGGGGATCGACATCGGCCAGTGGCGGGAGTGGAGCCACGACGAGAGCGTCGACTGGCATCTCCTCGAGCACCTGCCCCACGCCGGAATCCGGAACTGGGTTCGAGACCTCAACCGGCTGTATCGGGAGGAGCCGGTGCTGCACGAGCTGGACTGCGATCCGGAGGGGTTCCGATGGGTGGACTGCAGCGACGCGGACGCCGGGGTGGTGAGCCTCCTGCGGAAGGGGAAGAACCCGAAGCCGGCGATCCTCGCCGTGTGCAATTTCACCCCCGTCGTGCGCCACGACTACCTCGTCGGCGTACCGCTGGGCGGCTTCTGGCGCGAGATCCTCAACAGCGACTCCGACCTGTACGGGGGGAGCGGCGTGGGGAACCTCGGCGGACAGGAAGCCGCGCCCCGAACGTTCCAGGGCCAGCCGTTCTCACTGCGGCTGACGCTGCCGCCGCTGGCCATCGTGTTGCTTCAAGGGGGGCGCTAGAGGTTCGGCCCTCGCCTTCCTCCCTCGCGATCCGCCCAGACCGATGTCCGTGAGCCGCTCCCGGCTCGAACGCCGGTTCGAGGAGACCATGCCCGAGTTCATCTACACCATGAAGGACCTCCGAAAAGTGGTCCCACCCAAGCGCGAGATCCTCAAGGGGATCTGGCTTTCCTACTACTTCGGGGCCAAGATCGGCGTGATCGGACCCAACGGCGCCGGGAAGAGCTCTCTCCTTCGCATCATGGCGGGCGAGGACCACGACTTCACGGGCGAGGCGCTCGCGGCCAAGGGGATCAAGATCGGGTTCCTGGCGCAGGAGCCGAAGCTCGACGCCACGAAGTCTGTTCTCGGCAACATCGAGGAGGCGGTCGCGGAGACGCGGGCGATCCTGGACCGCTACAACGCGGTGAGCGATGCGCTGGCTGAGCCTCTGGAGCCCGACGCGATGGAGCGCCTCCTCGACGAGCAGGCGAAGCTCCAGGACCGGATCGACGCCACCAACGCTTGGGAGCTCGACAGCACGCTCGAGATCGCCATGGATGCTCTGCGCTGCCCGCCTCCCGACGCGGACGTTGCGAGGATCTCCGGCGGCGAGCGGCGGCGAGTTGCTCTCTGCCGCCTGCTGCTGCAGCGGCCGGATCTCCTGTTGCTCGACGAGCCGACGAACCACCTGGACGCCGAGTCGGTCGCCTGGCTCGAACGGCACCTCAAGGAATACCCCGGCACCGTGATCGCGATCACCCACGACCGGTACTTCCTCGACAACGCGGCCGAATGGATCCTCGAGCTGGATCGGGGCGAGGGAATCCCCTGGCAGGGAAACTACTCCTCGTGGCTCGACCAGAAAGGACAGCGACTGGACCGGGAGGAGAAGACCGCGTCGGCGCGCCGGCGCACTCTCGACCGGGAGCTGGAGTGGGTCCGGATGGCCCCGCGCGCGCGTCAGGCGAAGAGCAAGGCGCGGCTTGCCGCGTACGAGAGGCTCCTGGCGGAGGAGTCCGCACGACTCCCGGAGACGGTGGAGATCTACATCCCGCCGGGACCGCGGCTCGGGGACGTCGTGGTCGAGGCCGAGCGGCTCCGGAAGGGATACGGGGACCGGCTGCTGATCGACGACCTCTCGTTCAAGCTCCCCCCCGGAGGCATCGTCGGAGTCATCGGACCGAACGGCGCCGGCAAGACCACGCTGTTCCGGATGATCGTGGGCCAGGAGACACCGGACGCCGGATCGCTGCGGATCGGCGATACGGTCCGGCTGGGCTACGTGGACCAGAGCCGCGACGCGCTGGCTCCGGAGCAGTCGGTCTTCGACGCGCTCGCCGAGGGCAGCGACCAGATCCAGGTCGGCAAGAGGTCGATCCCCGCGCGCGCCTGGGTGGCTTCGTTCAATTTCAAGGGGACGGATCAGCAGAAGCGGGTCAAGGATCTATCCGGGGGCGAGCGGAATCGCTTGCATCTTGCCCGCATGCTCAAGCGCGAGGCCAACGTCCTTCTCCTCGACGAGCCCACGAACGACCTGGACGTGGACACGCTCCGGGCGCTCGAGGAAGCCCTCTTGAATTTCGCCGGCTGCGCCGTCGTGATCAGCCACGACCGCTGGTTCCTCGATCGGATCGCGACGCACATTCTGGCGTTCGAGGGGGACAGCCAGGTGGTCTGGTTCGAGGGGAACTACCAGGACTACCACGCGGACCTCCAGCGCAGGATGGGCGACGAAGCCGATCGGCCGCACCGGATCAAGTACAAGAAGCTGACGCGAGGCTGAAGGGCTCACCCGGGCTTGCGGAGGGCCGAGCGCAGCTTGTCGGCCAGTGATCCGAAACCCTGCTCCTGCTGCCGCTCCTGGCGCGATTCGAACTCGCGCGCGTCACTCCTCTCCTCGGCCTCGAGGACCGCTCGCCGGCTCAGGCGGATCCGTCGGCCGGAGGGGTCGACCTCGAGAACGGCCACCTCGATGTCGCTGCCCACGGGGAACGCCTTCTTCAGGTCCGCGCCTCGCGGGGTCCCCGTCTCGGCGAGCGGCACCAGGCCGGTTCGCCCGGGAAGCAGAAAAACGAAGAACCCGAACTTCTCGTGGCGTTCGACCTTTCCCGTGAGCCGCGCGCCGGCAACGATGGCCGTCTTCTCCGCGACGACCTCCCCCGCTGCCTCCCGCGCCCGCACCGAGCCGTCGGGGACCATCGCGACCCCGATGCGCTTGCGCTCGGGCTCGACGCTCAGGATCTCGAACGCTCCGCTCCAGCCGGTCGGCACCGATGCTTTCCAGCCCTCCGCCTTTCCGGTGGGGGCAAACGTCGACACGTGAGCGAGCGCCTCGATCCCGGCGTCGAGCTCGACGAACGCGCCGAACTCCGTCACGCGGATCACCCTTCCGGAAACGACCTGACCGACCGCGAACTTGCCCGCGATCTCAGACCACGGATCGGGGGTGAGCTGCTTGAGACCGAGAGAGATCCGCTCCCCTTCGCAGCGGAGGACCTTGACGGTGATCTCGTCGCCCGGTTGGACGACCTCCGACGGATTCGCGACGCGGGACCAGCCCATCTCCGACACGTGGAGGAGCCCCTGGACGCCCCCGCCGAGGTCCACGAACGCGCCGTAGTCGCGCACGGACACGACCTTGCCGGGAAGCACGGCGTCCGGGACGATGGCGCGGCGCACCTCGGTCGCTTTCTCGCGCTCCTCTTCCTCGAGCAGGGCGCGGCGCGACACGACGAGGTTCTTTCCTCCCTCCCCGAATTCGGTGATGCGGAACAGGTACTGCTTGCCCTCGTGGACGGACGGATCGACGGTCCGCAGCAGGTCGATCTGAGAGATGGGGCAGAACGCGCGCTGCCCCGCGATCCGGACCTCGTACCCGCCCTTGATCGCCTTGTCGACGCGTCCTTCCACGGGAAGCCCCGCACGGAACGCGTCGCCGAGCTGCTGCTTCAGAGCAGCCCCGCGGGCGAGCCTTCGCGAGAGCTTGAATCCCGTGTCGGCCGAGACGACGATCGCCTGGATCCGATCGCCGACCTCCACTTCGAGCTCCCCATCCGGATCCCTCAGCTCCTCGATGTCGATGGTCATCTCGCTCTTGCCACCGATGTCGAGGAACGCCACGTCGGGCCAGATGGCCACGACGGTGGCTTCCACCGTCTCGCCGTCCTCGAAGGAGCGCGCCTCCAGCGAGTCCTTCAACATCCGACCGAAGTCCTCCTCGTCGGACGGAGCGGGCGCCGGCGCCGGCGCCGGCGGCCGCGCAGGCGCCTCGGCGGGGGACTGTGCGCTCGCTTCCGAGCCGGCGGCATCGGGATCGAAGTCTTCTCTCTCGCTGGACATGAAGCCTCCTCGCGGGGACGTCGGATATTCTAGCCCGCTTTGTTCCGGAAAACCCCCGTTGCGGCAAGGGTCTCCGGATTCGCGCAGAGTCGACGATTCCCGGCGATTCTTCCGACAGCGCGCGATTCCGATTTCGATTCCGAAAGCGGCTCCGGCAGGCCGCTCTGGCCCCCGCACTTCCCGGACCTAAGTTTGATCGCGTGCCTGATCCGATCGCGCGCCCCGCTTCTCCGAACGATGCTGCGCCCGCACGGCTCGCCCCGGAGCGTCTCCCCGCGCCCGACGCGGTGGTCACCGGCACGTCTGCCGATCGTCGGATCGTCTCCGTGAACCCGACCACCGGCGAAATCCTTGGGGCGGTTCCTTCCTCCGGACCCGACGGAATCGACCGGGCGATGGCCGCGGCAACGGCGGCGCAGAAGCTCTGGCGCGGAACGTCGTTCGCCGAGCGGCGCGCTCGGCTGCACCGGCTCGCCGACCGGATCCATGAGCGCGCTCTCGAGATCGCAGACCTGATCGCCCTGGAACAGGGGAAACCGCGGACCGAGGCGCTGGCTCTCGAGGTTCTTCCTGCTCTCGATCACCTCCGCTTCGTGGCCGATCATGCCGAGCGCATCACCACGGGCGAGCGAATCGGTCGTCGGCATCCGCTCTTTGCGCACAAGGGCGCCCAGTACCTGTTCGATCCCGTCGGAGTGGTGGCGATCTTCGCGCCGTTCAACCTCCCGTTCGCCCGGCCTCTGAGCCAGGCGGCGGCGGCGCTCGCCATGGGGAACGCGGCGGTCCTGAAACCCTCGGAGCAGACCCCGTTTTGCGGGGATCGGATCTCCCGGTTGGTGGGTCAAGCGGGCTTTCCCGAGGGAGTCGTGTCCGTCGTCCAGGCGGACCCGGACGACTCGATGTTTCTCGCGGCCCATCCGGGCGCGAGCAAGCTCTTCCTCACGGGCACCCGCCGGACGGCCCAGACCGTGCTCGCCGGAGCCTCGTGGCTGATCCGTCCGATCGTGCTGGCGCTCGGAGGAAAGCACCCTGCCGTGGTGGCGGCGGACGCCGATCTCGACCGGGCGGCCCGCGGCATCGTCTGGGGCGCCCTCGCGAACTGCGGTCAGAACTGCGGAGCCGTGGAGCGCGTCTACGTGGAGCAGTCCGTCGCCGCCCGCTTCGTCGAGCGTGTCGTGGCCGAAGTGGATCGGGTCCGCGTGGGCGACCCGCGGGACCCCCGAACCGACCTGGGGCCCCTCGTCAGCGACTCGCGGCGCCGCGAGGTCCACGCCCAGGTGCAGGAGGCGATCGCCGCCGGGGCGCACCGCATGCGGGGTGGCACGATCCCGGAGGGAGGCGGGTTCTTCTACCCCCCGACGGTGCTCCTCGGCGCTCCGCCGGGCTGCCGGCTCATGCGGGAGGAGACCCTCGGTCCGGTGATCCCCATCGTCGTCGTCGACAACATCGAGCAGGCGATTCTCCTCGCGAACGATGCGGACCTCGCCCTGACCGCCAGCGGCTGGACGACCTCCCCGACCACCGCGGAGCGACTCGTCGGCGCGCTGCAGGCCGGAGTCGTGACCATCAACGACCTGCTCTACTCGTTCGGCGAGCCCGCGGCGACCTGGTCGGGATTCAAGGGAAGCGGCGCGGGGCACGTGCACGGCATCGCGGGACTCCGCGAGATGACGACCCAGAAGTTCGTCTCGCTCGACGGGTTCCCCGCGGAGGCTCCGCTGTTCGCGTACCCCTACGACGACGCCGTTCAGAGGATCGCCGCCGACGCTCTAGAAGCGATGCACGGATCCGGCGGGTGGCGACGCGCTCGCGCCGTTCTTCGGCTCGCCGGGTCGCGACGCTTCCGGTCGCGCGTTCCGCTGCGGTCGTTTCTGCCGGCCTGGAAGCGTAGATCCGGGTAGGTGCGCCCTGAACGATTCCTGCGAAGCGATTCTCGTGGCGCGATACGGCGCGAGATCACAGCGGAGGGCGACGGAAAGCGGGAACCCGCAGCTACCGGCCGCCCGCCTCCGTCTTCGGCTTCTTCTCGTCGAATCGCAGCACGAGAGGCCCGCCCTCGACTCGCGCCACCCCCTTCGCGACGTTCTTTCCGTTCGTGAAGACGAGGTACGAGTACTTCCCGTAGTGCGTGAGCTTCCGTCCGGCGGCACGGACCGCATCGGGATCGAGCCCTCGCAAGAGCGCCACGGCGCGGCTCGGATCGTTGGGGCGGGGCGCCACGGCGAGCAGGCAGTCTCCCGGCTGCGCATACGTCGATCCCTCGACCTTGAACCCTTTTTCTTCGAGGGTGACCTCGCGCGGGAGAGCCTCGAGCAGGGCGCGAAACGGCCCCTTCGTCGGAAGCCCCAGCAGGAACACGTTACGCCCCTGCAGGGCCTCGGACGTCAGCTGCGACGCCTGTCGCACCTCTCCCATCCCGGCCCGCGTGAGACTCTCGCCGATCTCGCGATACGCGAGCAGCAGCCCGTCCCCGGCCGTATCGTCGAGCACGAACAGAGCCTTGGGGTCGCCGAGGACCCGGGAGAGAACTGCCGGGATTTCCGCCGGAGCGAGCTTCCGGAAGACCTCCTGGGACGGGTCCACGCGGAGGACTTCCGGTCGGAACGGGAGGGTCGCGCGCACCGGACCCACCGTCTCGCGGACCTCCGCCACCACGCGCTGGCTCTGCCCTCCCCCCTCGAAAACGAGCGGAACGCGCAGGCGCCAGGCGCCGTCGCGCTGGGCGATCTCTCCCGCGACGTCAAACCCCGAGCCGTCCCGGGCCGGGCTGACTCGGAACGAACCGAGGGCAAGCGAGGGCGCGCCGGACCTGCGAACCCACTGATCGAAGAACCACCCGAGGTCCTCCCCGGCCGCCTTGGAGAACGCCGCCGTCCAGGTGTCCCAGGAAGCGGACCGGAACTGATTGTCCCGATAGACCGCGCGCAGGACCGCATCGAAGCGCTCCTTGCCGAGCCTCTCCTCGAGCATGGAGAACACCATCGCGGTCTTCCCGTACCCGACTGCCCGCGTCGCCGCGGTGGTTCGCTCTGTGAACTCTGTCAGCGGGAAGTCCTTGCCGGCCTCGGCGACGTAGTTCGTGTAGTCGCGGCACAGCTCCCTCCGGTACTCCGCCCCTTCTTCCTCTCCCTTGAGCCGGCGGTAGTGGTAGTCGGCCACGAACGTCGTCAAGCCCTCGCACCAGTTGCCGCCCGCTTCGTCCACGAACACGCCGTTGCCCCACCAGGAGTGGGCGACTTCGTGCCCGAGGGAGGTATCCACGATGAACGGGAGACGCATGACGTCCTGTCCCAGCACCGTGAAGCCGGCCATCCCGTAGCCGGTAGAGAAGAAGTTCTCCGCCACGCTGAAGCGATCGTACGGATACGGGCCGAGCCACTCCGTGTACATCCGGAGATAGCGGCGGATCGCAGCCGCGTATCGCACGCCGAGCTCGACGTCGTCCGGGTAGACGAGGGCCGAAACCGTCACCCCGTCGAGTTCTCCGTCGATTCGCCGCCACTTCCCGGCGACGAGGTGAAGCCCTTCGGTCGGGCGGCTGGCATCGTAGACGACGCGAACACCGGCGGCCCCCGCCTCGCTCGGCACCAGGCTTCCCTCCGCGACCGCGTCCCAACCGGCCGGAAGCCGCGCCTCGAGACGAAAGGTCTGGTGAGACCGGTCGACCCTCGGATACCAACCCGCGTCGGGCGTGAGGAAGACGCCTTCGGATTGAATCGTCCCCTTCGTCTGGTCGGCGATCTGCTCCCTGGAGAACTGCGCCACCTTCGGAGGGTCGTGGATCTCCCCTTCGTACGTGAACGTGTAGCGTCTTCCGGTCGCGCTAGGCTTTCCGGAGCGGACGGTGATGCGAGAAAGCGAGTCGCCGTCCTGCGGAGCGACCTCGAACGCGACTTTTTCCCCATCGGCGCGCACTTCCTTCACGGTCAGACGCGCGCTGATCTCGAAGACCTGCGATTCGGGCTCCGGCCCCGGCCGATGCAAGACCGCGGTCGCCTCCATGCGGTGAATCTCGGGGTCGAGGCGGACGAGGATCTCGGTGCGGCCCAGCGCGGGTGCCTCCGCGCCGATCGCCGGAAAGCCGAGGACCGCGGCTGCCGCGGCCAGGAGGATCCATCGTGAGCGCATCGACGCACCTCATCGATCGGTGACCGCGCGCCCCCGCCGCCCTACCGGCGGACGGGCGAGAGCGCGTGGTCCCGATCCGGAATCCGCTCCACCTACATCCCGAGCTTGAGCTGTTGCTCTTTCACCTGCGCCGCGGATGCGCGAAGCGCCTCGATCTCGTTGGGCAACAGCTCGACGTCGAACACCTTCTCCACGCCCTTGGCGCCCAGCAGTACCGGAACGCCCACGAAGGACCCGGAGATCCCGTACTCTCCTTCCAGCCAGGTGGCGCACGGAAGGACCTTCTTCTTGTCGTGGAGCATGGACTCCACCATCTCCACCGCGGCCGCCGCCGGGGCGTAGTAGGCCGAGCCCGTCTTCAGGAGCGACACGATCTCGCCTCCCCCGCCCGCCGTCCGCTTCACCAGGGCATCGATGCGGTCCTGCGGAAGCAGCTCCGGCAGCGGAATCCCTCCCACCGTCGTGAGCCGCGGCAGCGGAACCATCGAGTCGCCGTGCCCGCCGAGCACCAGGGCCTGGACGCTCTCCACCGAGACGCCGAGCTCCATCCCGATGAACGCACGGAACCGTGCGGTGTCGAGGATCCCGGCCATTCCCACGACGCGGTGCTTGGGGAACCCGGTCGTCACCTTCGCCACGTAGCACATCACGTCCAGCGGGTTCGACACGATCACGAGGATCGCGTTGGGAGAGGCGGCCTTCACGCTCGCGGAGACCGTCTTCACGATGTCGGCGTTGGTCTTCTGGAGATCGTCGCGACTCATGCCGGGCTTCCGGGCGATCCCGGCGGTGATCACCACGACGTCCGAGTTTTTCGTGTCGTCGTACGAGTTCGTGCCGAGGACGGCCGAGTCGAACCCCGTCACGGGACTCGACTCGAACAGATCGAGCCCCTTCCCCTGCGGAGTCCCCTCCAGGATATCCAGGAGGACCACGTTGCCGAGCTCCTTGACGGCGCAGCCCATGGCCACGTGCTCCCCCACGTACCCCGATCCGATGACGCTGATCTTCTTTCTCATGTCTGTTCTCCGCGTCCTCCCGCCGCGCGGGCGAGATGGACGGTCCGGTCAGAGGTTGCTGATGATGGCCGACCCGAACTCGGAGCATTTGACTTCTTTCGCACCCTCCATCTGCCGGGCCAGGTCGTAGGTGACGGTCTTCTGCGACACCGCTTTCGCGATCCCCGACTGGACCCGCTCCGCCGCCTCGGTCCAGCCCAGGTGATCGAGCAGCATGACGCCGGAAAGGATCAGCGAGCCCGGGTTCACCTTGTCCTGACCGGCGTATTTCGGCGCGGTTCCGTGGGTCGCCTCGAAAAATGCCACCTCGTCCGACATGTTCGCCCCCGGAGCCATTCCGAGCCCGCCGATCTGGGCCGCGCAGGCGTCCGACAGGTAGTCGCCGTTGAGATTCGGCGTGGCGATCACCGAGTACTCCGTGGGACGCAGCAGGACCTGCTGGAACATGGAATCCGCGATCCGGTCCTTGATCACGACCCGGCCGGCGGGGACCTTCCCGCCGTGGGCGTCGAAGACCTCGTCCTCGCGGATCGTCCGGTCAGGGTACTCGTCGCGGGCGACCTCGTACCCCCAGTCCTTGAACGCGCCCTCGGTGAACTTCATGATGTTCCCCTTGTGCATGAACGTCACGCTCGAGCGGCCGTGCTCGAGGGCGTAGCGGATCGCCTTCGCCACGAGGCGCTTGGAGCCGAACGCCGATATGGGCTTGATCCCAACACCGGAATCCGTCCGGACCTTCTTCCCCAGCTCGTTCTGCACGAACTCGAGGAGCTTGCGCGCCTCGGGGCTCTCTGCCTTCCACTCGATTCCCGCGTAGACATCCTCCGTGTTCTCGCGGACGATCACCACATCCAGGTCCTGCGGCCGACGAACCGGCGAAGGCACGCCCGGGATCCACTTCACCGGCCGAACGCATGCGTACAGGTCCAGCACGTGACGGAGCGTCACGTTCAGGCTGCGGATCCCGCCTCCCACCGGTGTTGTGAGAGGTCCCTTGATCGCGACCTTGAACTCACGGACCGCCCCGATCGTCCCCTCGGGCAGCCACTCGCCGAACATCCGGTTCGCCTTCTCCCCGGCGAACGTCTCGTACCAGGCGATCTTCTTCTTTCCGGCGTACGACTTCTCCACGGCCGCGTCGAGGACGCGCTGCGTGGCGGACCAGAGGTCGGGTCCGATCCCGTCACCCTCCACGAACGGGATGACGGGGTGATCGGGAACGACGAGCTTCCCGTGCTCGATGCGGATGCGGTCACCTGCGGGCGGTGCGGGGAACGGTGCGGTGGGCACTTCGCTGCTCCTCTCTTGTGGTCCCGTTCGTGCTGCGGGAGCTTTCGTAGGCCGCCGGACGGCTCGGGCTCTCCTCGCGGCGGTTTCGACGCGGACTCACTCGCTCGTGCGGGGTGTGAATCATCCGTCCGGCGCCCTTCGCTCGATGAATCGGGGCAGCCTACCATCCGGGCATCCGGCCTGCAACGAAAACGAGCCGCGGCGGTGCGGACCGGAATTCCGGGACAGCAATTTCGGGGACAGCAACCGAAACTCGCGCGGTGCCCTCGCGGCAACGGAGGAAATCGTCGGCGGACGAGTTTCGGTTGCTGCGATGCAAATCCGGGGGCTCCGCCCCCGCGCCCCCGCCTCCCGTGGGAACTGCACGCCGGCAGACCGGCGTGCAGTTCCCGCGGGATGTCTCAATGATCTCAGGGTGACGCTGCGCGGCGTCATGGGAGACGATCCCGGAGATTCAGTACTGCACCAGCGACCCTTCGCGCTTCGCCTTGCGTATGGCGATCCGCGCGAGGCCGAGCCCCAGCGGAAGCAGGACGAGCGTCAGCACGACGAGCCACTGGAGCTCGCGCTGCATCTCTCCCGATCCCTTGCCTTGCAAGAGCGTGCCTCGCACGATCCGGAGCGACCAGGTGATGGGGAGGAGCTCCGACACCCATCGGATCGAGGCCGGCAGCTGCTCCACGGGGAAGAAGACGTTCCCGAAGAACGTCGTGAGCCCGCTGAGGAAGAAATTGATCGGATCGCCGCGCTTGAAATAGAGAATGAACGAAGCCGAGAGGATGCCGAGCCCCGCCGAGGAGAGGAGCGTCAACGCCACGCCCGCGCCGAGCGCGCCCAGCCCGTGCGCGTGGAGCTTCACGCCGAAGACCAGCGTCGCCACCAGCAGGTAGAGGACCACGCGGATGGCGCCGTACGTGAACTCCCAGGCGGCCGAGGAGAAGATCACGATCGAGGTCGGCGTCGGGGACACGAGCATCGCCTCGAGCGTGCCCAGGAGCTGCTCGTTCCGGATCTTGTTGGAGAAGGCGTAGAGGGCGGTGGAGAAGTAGTACTGGAACGCCAGCCCCACCAGGATCCACGGGAACGGCGCCATCCCGTCGAGCCCCGCGGACTTCGGGTCCACCATCTTCGTCATGAAGAAGAACGCAGCGATCGAGAGGAACATCCCGCCGAGCTGGAACAGGAACGCGACCCGGTAGGAGACCTCCGACAGGAAGTCGCGCTTCAGGAAGGCCAGGAGCTTCCAGGCGTTGCGGATCATGCTGCCGGCTGCTCCCCGGACGCCAGGATCCGCGAGAAGGCCTCCTCCAGGTCCGGCTCGAGCCTCTCGCAACTGTGCACGGACGCCCCGGCGTCGAGCAGCGCACGGAGGAGATCGTCGAGCCGCGCACCCGGCGCGAGCGCGACCGTCACGCGGCGAGAGCCGTTCACCGCCTCGTCGGAGACCACGCGGAAGGGGCCGCGAGCCTCCTTCGGCCAGCTCCCGACCTCGAGGCGGAACTTGCGCTCGGTCTCCCCCCATCGGCGGACATCCGCCACGGTCCCCACCTCGCGCACCTTCCCGTTCGCCAGGATCGCAACCCGATCGCAGAGCACCTCGGCTTCCCGCAGATTGTGGGTGGCCAGGAGGATGGTCTTCCCGTCCCGCCTCTTGAGCTCCTCGAGGACGAACGTGCGGAGGTTCATGGCGGAGACCGGGTCGAGACTGCGCGTCGGCTCGTCCATCAGGAGGATCGGAGGGTCGTGCAGGAGCGCCCGGGCGATGGCGAGGCGCTGCTTCATCCCCGAGGAGTAGTCCGCGAACCGGCGGTCCGAGGCCTCGACCATGTCCACCCGGCGCAGCAGCTCGTCGATGCGCGACTCGACGCGACGGCGCGGCACGTCGTAGAGGGTGGAGAAGAAGCGGAGGTTCTCGCGCCCCGAAAGGCGCCAGTAGAACGACCGCTCGTCGGAATGCACGAGCCCGATCTTGGGCTTCACCTTCGCCTCGTGCACCGTGTCCTCGCCGCCCACCGTGGCGCGACCGCGGTCCGGGAGGATCAAGCAGGAGAGGATCTTGAGGAGCGTCGTCTTCCCCGCGCCGTTCGGCCCGAGCAGCCCGAAGATCTCCCCGTACGGCACGTGCAGGTCCACCCCTCGGAGCGCTCGGATCCGCTCGGCGCGCCGCAACGGGTGCCGGAGGAGCTCCTGGACCGAGCGCTTCTTGACGAATGTCTTCTCGATCTGGAAGGCTTCCAAGGCATGGGGCACGTGCGGTTTCTCCCGGGAACCGGGGATTCTACCGCAGTGTCCCGTCGATGGCCCTCCGCCGTCCCCGGCCGGCTCGAGGGACGTGGGAATGGGCGAGGAGCCGGACCCGGAGCCGCGTCTCGGAGGGGGTGTACGACAGGAAAATGAGGAGACGATGCTGCGAATCGGGGACAGCAACCGAAACTCGCACAATGCCCCGTGGTTTGAACGAGTTGCGTGTTGGCGAGTTTCGCTTGCCGTCCCCGATTCGCTTCGATTCAGCTCCTCCTCCCTTTCCTGTCGTACACCCTTTCGGAGGATTCGGGTTGCAACCGCCCCCCGGCTGATGTAGACGTACCGTCTTTCGAGGAGGCTTCGTGGCGAGGAAGCGAGCGCTCATCACCGGGATCACGGGGCAGGACGGATCCTATCTCGCCGAGCTCCTTCTCGAGAAGGGGTACGAGGTCCACGGCATCGTCCGGCGCGCGAGCACTCTCAACCGTGCGCGCATCGACCACCTCTTCGAGGGAGCGGCTTCCACGGCGGGCACCTCCGGCCCGCGATTCTTGCACTACGGCGACCTGACCGACGCCTCGTCGGTGAACCGCCTCCTCCGGGAGATCCAACCCGACGAGATCTTCAACCTGGGCGCCCAGAGCCACGTGCAGGTCAGCTTCGAGATTCCCGAATACACGGGGGAGACGGCGGGACTGGGCACGCTGCGGCTCCTCGAGGGGATCCGCGAGAGCGGCCTCTCGCCGCGCTTCTACCAGGCGGGCTCGTCCGAGATGTTCGGGATGGCGCGGGAGATCCCGCAGAAGGAGACCACGCCGTTCTACCCACGCTCCCCCTACGGCGCCGCGAAGGCGTACGCGCACTGGATCGCGGTGAACTACCGCGAGGCCTACGGGATGTTCGTGTGCAACGGGATCCTGTTCAACCACGAGTCCCCGCGACGGGGAGAGAACTTCGTCACGCGGAAGATCTCCTTGGCCGCCGCGGCGATCCGGCTCGGCCTCAAGGAGAGGCTCGTGCTCGGCAACCTGGACGCGCGGCGCGACTGGGGATACGCGAAGGACTACGTGGAAGCCATGTGGCTCATGCTCCAGCAGGCGGAGCCGGACGACTACGTGATCGCCACGGGAGAGGACCGTTCCGTGCGGGAGTTCTGCGAGCTCGCCTTTGCTCACGTGGGGCTCGACTACAGGGATTACGTCTCGGTGGATCCCCGGTACCTCCGGCCCACGGAGGTGGACCATCTTCTGGGGGACGCGAGCAAGGCCCGGACGCGGCTCGGCTGGAAGCCCGAAACGACGTTCGAGGGGTTGGTCCGGCTGATGGTCGACGCGGACCTGGAGCTCCTGCGCCGGCGCGCGGGGGCATGAGCGCGGCGCTGGCCGTGTCGGTCCGCAGGGTCTGACGGAGGGTCGAACGGATGTATCGCGAGATCAGCGCATGCCGGATCTGCGGCAATTCCAAGCTGCTCCCGGTGCTGAGCCTGGGCGAGATGGCGATGACCGGGATCTTCCCAACCGGCGCCGACTCCCCCGTTCCTCGAGGCCCGCTCCACCTGGTGCGTTGCGACGCTTCGGCCTCTCCCGACGGCTGCGGGCTGGTGCAGCTCCTCCAGACGTACCGACTCGAGGAGATGTACGGGGATCGCTACGGCTATCGCTCGGGGCTCAACGCGTCCATGGTGCGCCACCTGACCGGAATCGCGGAGCGGATGAAGCGACACGTGAGCCTGAGGCAGCAGGATGTCGTGCTGGACATCGGGAGCAACGACGGAACGCTCCTGGCCTCCTACCCGCCTGGGGGACCTCTCCTGGTGGGGATCGATCCGGTCGCGGCCAAGTTCCGGAAATACTACCGCCCGGACATCGAGGCGATCCCGCAGTTCTTCTCGGCGGACGCGTTCCGGGCGCGTTTCGGCGCGAAGAAGGCGAAGATCGTCACCTCGATCGCCGTCCTTTACGACCTGGAGCACCCGCTTCAGTTCATGAAGGAGGTCCGGGACGTTCTCGACGATGAAGGCGTGTGGTGCTTCGAGCAGAGCTACCTCCCCTCGCTCCTCAAGCAGGGCGCTTACGACACCATCTGCCACGAGCACCTCGAGTACTACGCGCTGCGGCAGGTGCAGTGGCTGACTGACCGCGCCGGGCTGAAGATCCTCGACGTGTTCACCAACGACGTGAACGGAGGAAGCTTCGCCGTGACGGTCGCCAAGTCGTCGTCGAGCCGCGGCCGCCCCCCGTCGGCGCTCGGCTGGTACCTCGAAAGCGAGGTGTCCATGGGCCTCGGCGGCTCGGAGGTCTATCAGGCGTTTCGGAGGCGGATCGACGACGAGAAGACCCGACTCCTCGCGCTGCTGGACCGGATTCGAGGCTCCGGAGAGAAGGTCGTCGGCTACGGCGCCTCGACGAAGGGAAACGTGGTCCTCCAGTACTGCGGGATCGGGCCGGATCGGGTTTCTTGCATCGCCGAGGTCAACGAGGACAAGTTCGGCTGCTACACCCCCGGCTCCGGAATCCCCATCGTCCCCGAGGACGAGGCGCGATCGCTCCGGCCCGACTACTTCCTGGTGCTCCCGTGGCACTTCCGGGATTCGATCGTCCGGCGCGAGGAGGAGTTCCTTCGCGCCGGCGGCAAGCTCATCTTCCCGCTCCCCGCCGTCGAGATCGTGTCGGCATGATCCGGGCCGTCGTCGTCGGGGCGGCGGGTCAGGACGGCACGATCCTTCGCGAGCGACTGCGGGAAGAAGGCGCCTCGGTGGTCGCGCTCGACCGGCCGGAGCGCGTGCGCGACCTGCCGGACGGATCGGCCGTGGACCTCCTCGATCGCGAGCGGGTGCGGTCTCTCGTAGCGCGGACACGACCCGACGAGGTGTACTACCTGGCCGCCCACCACGGCTCGTCAGAGGAGGACGACCCGACGAGCCCGGGGGACCTTTACGAGGCGAGCCATGCGGTGCACGTGACGGGCCTCCTCCAGTTCCTCGAAGCGATCCGCACCGCGTCTCCCGCCACGCGCCTGGTCTATGCCGCCTCCTCGCGCGTCTTCGGGCAGCCCGCGTCCGCGCGACTCGACGAGACCACGGCGCTGGCTCCGGTCTGCGCGTACGGGATCACCAAGGCGTGCGGCCTCCTGCTGTGTCGCCTGTACCGCGCGACCCACGGCATCCACGCGTCGGCGGGAATCCTGTTCAACCACGAGTCACCGCTGCGCCCCCCGCAGTTCGTCTCCCAGCGAATCGTTCGAGGAGCCGCCGCGATCGTGCGCGGCGAGACGGACCGTCTCGTCCTGGGCGACCTCTCGGCGCGGGCGGACTGGGGTTACGCGCCGGACTTCGTGGACGCGATGGTGCGGATCGCGCGCCACCGTGCCGCGGACGAGTTCGTGGTGGCGACGGGAGAAGGGCGCTCCGTGCGCGACTTCGTGGAGGTGGTGTTCCGCCTTGCGGGGCTCGACGTGGAACGGCACGTGATCGAGGACCCCTCGCGCCTTGCGGGTCGCCCGTCGGGAACCGTGGGAGATGCCGCCAAGCTGCGCGCGGCCACCGGCTGGGCCCCTTCCGTGAGCTTCGAGGAAATGGCGGAGGTCCTCTGGCGGGCCGCCGGCGCCGATCCGGGAGCGCACTGACTCTCATGCCGTGCTCCATCCTCATCTTCGTCCCCACGTACAACGAACGGGACAACGTGGAGAGCATCGCCTCGCAACTGCTCGCCCTGGAGCTGGACGCCGACCTCCTCTTCCTCGACGACAACTCTCCCGACGGCACGGGTGACGTTCTCGATCGGCTCGCCGCGGGCAATCCCCGGATCCGCGTGATCCACCGGCCGGGGAAGCTCGGGGTGGGAAGCGCGCACCAGGAAGGGATTGCGTGGGCCTACGACCGCGGCTACGAAACCCTCGTGACCATGGACTGCGACTTCACCCACAATCCGGCCGACCTGCGCCGCATGATCGCGGCCTCCGCAGGCTTCGATGTGACGGTGGGCTCGCGCTACCTGCAGCCCGGGAGCCTGCCTGGCTGGAACCCCCTGCGCCGCCTGCTGACGAACTTCGGCCATTTCCTGACCAAGCGGCTTCTCGGCATGGAGTACGACGCGACCGGCGCGTACCGGGTCTACCGGCTCGGACGAGTCTCACGGGAGATCTTCGCCCTGGTGACTTCCCGCGGCTACGCGTTCTTCTTCGAGAGCCTGTTTCTCCTGCACAGGAACGGTGTGTCCATCGGGCAGGTCCCCATCATCCTGCCCGCGCGAACGTACGGCACCTCGAAGATGTCGTTCCTCGAGCCGTACCGCAGCTTGAAGCAGGTCGTCGCTCTCTCCCTCGCGACGATGCTGAACCCGGGACAGTTCCGCATCATCGAGCCCCTCGAGGGAATCGACCCGGATCTGGTCGATCCGCAAGGATGGGATCCCTACTGGGATCGGAAGCGACGGAAAAGCGCATTCGCATACGAGGTCGTGGCGACCCTGTACCGCGACCTCGTCATCCGGCGGCGGCTGGAGTCGGTGATTCGCGGCCAGTTCCCCGACGGATCGAGCCTGCTCCACGCCGGGTGCGGAAGCGGACAGGTGGACCGCCGGTTGTCCGAGCGGATGAAGATCACGGCGGTGGACATCTCGGTGTCCGCGTTGCGTCTGTACCGCCAGAACAACCCCCGGGCGTTCCGAGTCACGCACGCCAGCGTGCTGTCTCTCCCGCTCGGGGACGCCTCGTTCGACGGATCGTACAACCTGGGTCTTCTCGAGCATTTCTCCGCCGGGGAGATCCGGAGGATCCTGGCGGAGCTCGCGCGCGTCGTCCGACCCGGAGGGAAGATCGTCGTCTTTTGGCCTCACGCGCACGCCACGAGCGTGTTCGTCCTCTCATGGATCCACTGGCTGCTGAACGACGTGCTGAAGAAGAACGTGGAGCTCCATCCTCCCGAGATCTCCCTCTTGAAATCCCGGCACGAGGCGGAATCGCTCTTCCGCGCCGTTGGTCTCGAGCCGATCGCCTACCGCTTCGGAGCCGGAGACTTCTGGGTGCAGGCAGTGCTGGTGGCGCGAAAGCCACTCGCCGTCGAGGGCCCGTCGTGATCCGGAGGATCGAGTGGGGGGTCGCTGTCGCTGCGATCGCGGCGATCCTCTTCCTGCACCTGTCGTTCCTGGGACACGCCGGGGCCCTCTGGCGCGATGAGGCCAACAGCGTCAACCTCGCGTCGATGTCGCCGCGGGAATTCGGCGAGAATCTCCAGTTCGATTCGTTCCCGGTGTTCTGGTTCGCGGTCCTGCGCGCCTGGATCGCGCTGGGACCCGGCTCGAGCGATCTCGGTCTGAGGATCCTCGGCCTGCTTCTCGGTGTCGGCGTGCTGGCCTCGCTCATCTGGAATTCCCGCCGCTTCTGGAGCGCGCCGCCTCTGATCGGAATGGCCCTCCTGGGTTGCAGCGCGGCCGTGATCGCCTACGGCGACTCGGTACGCGGGTACGGCCTCGGGATGCTCACGGGCCTGCTCTCGCTCGGTGCGCTGTTCGCGCTCGCCAACCGCCCCGGCCCGCGGACCCTCGCGTTCGCCGCCGTTTCCTCTCTCCTCTCCGTCCACGCCCTCTATTACAACGCGGCGATCGTCCTTGCCGGCTGCGCAGGGGGCGCGGCGCTCGCGCTGAAGCGAAAAGAGCCGCGGACGGTCGTCCTGATGGGCGCCACGGGCCTCGTGACGGCCCTCTCGCTCCTCGTGTACGCGGGAACGATCCGCTCGCAGCAGTCGTGGAACTTCCTCGTGAAGCGAGACGTCGGTCTCGCCTGGATCTGGACGAAGTTCGTCGAGGCGACCTCGTCCACGGCCCCCGCGTTTCCGTGGATCTGGGTCGCTTCGGCGGCGCTGGCGCTGTCCGTCGCGGCTCTGGTTCTCCTGCGTCCTTCGGCGGGAATCCCCGAGGCCCGTCGCGACGCCGTTCTGTTCTGCGGCGTCGCCCTGGCGACGGGGGTGCTCGCCTACGTCGCGTTCCTCCTGAAGCTCAGCTACCTCATGCAGCCCTGGTACTTCCTGGCGCTCCTCGCTTTGGTCGGGTCCACCGTGGACGGGATCCTCGTGCCGGCCGAGGGCAGCGCATCCCTTCGGCTCTCCCGCGCGGCAGCAGCCGCGGTCCTGGTGGGGCTCTCGTTTCGTGGCACCTGGTCGATGACGCACGTTCGAAAGACGAATCTCGACCGGGTGGCCGCGACGCTGCGGGCCGAGGCGGGAGCGACGGACTTCATCGTCGTTTCCCCTTGGTACTGCGGAATCCCCTTCGCGAGGTACTACGACGGCCCGGCCGCCTGGGCGACGCTGCCTCCGCTGAACGAGCACCGCGTCCACCGGTACGACCTCTTGACGCATGCCATGAAGGATCCCGACGCCATGGCGCCGGTCCTTGCGCGGATCGAGAGCACGCTGCGCTCGGGAGGCCGGGTCTTCTGGGTGGGGGGGCTGAGCGTCCCGCCCGAGGGGACGCTGCCCCCTCGACTGCCGCCACCGGAGCAGGCGGCGTGGGGATGGTCCGAGGGACCGTACTACGAGGGCTGGACCCTGCAGGCCGGGCATCTCCTCCAGTCCCGCGCCGCTCGCGCCCAACGGGTCATCGTGCAGAACGACGGTCCCGTCAGCCCGTTCGAGGATCTCCCGGTGACGCGCATCGAGGGGTGGCGCGGGCCGTCCCCGTGAGTTCGAGCGGCAACCTCCGCCGGATCGAGAACGCCGTGGGCGCCGGGGCCATCGCGACCCTCGTCCTCTTCCATGCCCTGCTCTTCCGAAATGCCGGCGCGCTCTGGCGCGACGAGGTGAACAGCGTTCACCTGGCGGCCATGCCGGCGCGGGAGCTCTGGCGGAACCTCCAGTTCGACTCGTTCCCGCTCGGGTGGTTCGCGCTGCTGCGCGGCTTCCTGTGGCTGGGACCCGGCTCGTCGGATGCGGGACTCCGCGCCCTGGGTCTGCTCCTCGGCCTGGCGACCCTCGCGGCGCTTTGGAGGAACGCGCGGGCCTTTGGAATTGGGGTACCTCTCGTCTCTCTCGCGGTCCTGGGATGCAACGCCACCGTCCTGGGCTATGGCGACTCGGTCCGGGGCTACGGGCTCGGAATGCTCACCGGGCTCGCCACCTTCGGGCTGGTCTTCGACCTGGCGGATCGTCCGGGGCCCGGAAGTCTCGCGGCCGCCTTGCTCGCCGCGCTCCTGAGCGTCCACTGCCTGTTCTACAATGCGGTGTTCCTGACGGCGGCATGCGCGGGCGGCGCCGCGGTGGCGCTGCGGCGCCGTCAGTGGTCGACGATCCCCCGGCTCGGCGTGGTGGCCCTCCTCCCGGCGCTCTCGCTCTTCATCTACCGCGGAACGATTCGAAACCAGAGCGAGTGGAACGCGATCGTTCGGTTCCCCATCGACGGCAGCTGGATCTGGACCAAGTTCGGCGAGGCGACCGTGTCCACGGGAATCCATGCGCGCTGGCTTTTCGTCGCCCTGTTCGCTCTGGCCGTGGGGGTGGCGATCGGCCGAGAGGTCCTGCATCCCCAGGGCCCCGCGGAGCGGAGGCGCGACGCGAGTCTCTTCTGCGGGGCGGCTCTCGCCACCGGAACGATCGCGTACTTCGTTTTCCTGCGGACGCTGAGCTACTACATGCAGCCCTGGTACTTCCTGACGCTCATGGCGCTCGCCGCCACCTGCTTCGACGGGATTCTCCGTCCACCCGAGACCAGCGTGCGATTGCGATCGGTCCGTCTCGTCGCCGCGGTGCTGGTCATGATCGCCGCCGTCCCCGGGCTCCTTGCCATGGCGCAGACGAGGAAGACGAACCTCGATCGGATCGCAGCCGCGATTGCCCGGGTCGCCTCCCCGCGGGACACGGTGGTTCTGACCCCGTGGCACCACGGGATTCCGTTCGCTCGCTACTGGCGCGGCGAGGCGGCTTGGCTCACGGTCCCCCCCGTCGCCTCTCACGACATCCACCGGTACGACGAGTTGAAACGGGCGATGATGGACCCGGACGTCATGCGGCCGGTCCTCCGACGGATCGAGGACACCCTTCGGTCGGGGGGGCGTGTCTTCTGGGTCGGTCCCATCTCCGCGCCCCCGGAGGGAGAGGGACCGCCTGTGCTCCCGCCCGCGCCGGAGGGCGCATGGGGGTGGCGCGAGATGCCCCACTACCGGGGATGGGGAATGCAGGCCGGCTTCCTCCTGCGGGCACGGGCGCTGCGCGCGGAGCCGTTTCCTCTTGAATCTCCAGGCCGGATCAGCTACTTCGAGAACCCACAGGTCCGCGTCTTCGAGGGGTGGCGCGAGGAGAATCGTTGAGCGCCCGGTATCGAAGGGTGCACGACGGAGAGCCCGCGAGATTCGGTCACCGGCCAGAGAACGAGAAAACACCGGGAGATGCTCCCGGCCCCGGGCGCGGCACAGGCTCGAGGGCTGGCCCGCGCCTCCCGCGGTTCTTCATCGTTTCCGAATCGCGTGCCGGCGCGTCACGAAGGTCGTTCCCGATTCGCGGCATCGCCTCGTCACTTTCCGGTCGTACACCCGATCGACCGAATCCCTTGGACTGATGGGACGCAGCGTGTCTATCCTGTCCCTGCTCGTGCCCGGGACGACCCCGCGAGGTTGCTCCCGTCCGCGCGAGGCGAGGAGGCTCCGGTGATCACCCGCATCGAGATCGGTCTCCGTCCCGGCGTTCGCGACCCTCGCGGAGAGCAGGTCACCCGGACGGCCCGGAGCTTCCTGCGGATCCCGATCGCCCAGGTGCGCACGAGGGACATCTATCGGATCGAGGCGGACCTCACCGAGGAAGAAGCGGGAAGGATCCTCCACGAGTTCGCCGATCCCGTGCTCCACTCGGGCAGCCTGGGCCGCCTCGAGGACGGCGCGTTCGACGTGGCGGTCACCGTCGGGTACAAGCCGGGCGTGACGGACCCCGTGGGCAAGAGCGCGCGGATCGCCGTCGAGGACACGCTGGGACGGAGCCTGGGGGACCATGCCGCAGTCTTCACCTCCACGCTCTACCTCTTCGACGGAGCCGCGCGGGAGGACGCCGAGCGGATCGCCTGGGAGATCCTCGCAAATCCGATCGTGCAGTCGGTCAAGATCGAGACCCGGGACGAGTGGGAAGCGAGCCCACCGGACCTCTCCGTGCCCCACGTGGCGCAGCACACGCGCCCGGAGGCGCGTGCCGTGGACCTCGCCCGGAGCGACGAGGAGCTGATGCGAATCAGCCGCGAAGGGCTCCTCTCGCTGACCCTGGCCGAGATGCAAACGATCCGGGATCACTTCCGCGAGGCAGCCCTCGACAGGCGCCGGAAGGACCTGGGGCTCGACGAGCGGCCGACCGACGTCGAGCTCGAGTGCATCGCCCAGACCTGGAGCGAGCACTGCAAGCACAAGATCTTCAACGCCACGATCACCTACCACGAGAAAGGCCTCCCGATGGAGGTGATCCCGTCGCTGTTCCGCACCTACATCCGGGGGGCGACGTCCGAGGTGGACCGGGCGGCTCGCGAGCGCGAGGGACGGTCATGGCTCGTGTCGGTGTTCCAGGACAACGCCGGCGTGGTGGCGTTCGACGAGGAATCTCACCTCGTCTACAAGGTCGAGACCCACAACTCGCCTTCCGCCCTCGATCCCTACGGAGGCGCCATCACGGGGATCGTGGGGGTGAATCGCGACCCGTTCGGAACCGGCCTCGGCGCGGACTTGCTCGTGAACGTGTGGGGCTACTGCTTCGGGTCGCCGTTCCATCAGGCTCCCATGCCGAAGGGGCTCCTCCACCCGCGCCGCGTCCGCGACGGAGTCCACCGTGGCGTGATCGACGGAGGAAACCAGAGCGGAATCCCGTACGGCCGGGGCTGGGAGATCTTCGACGAGCGCTTCCTGGGAAAACCGCTGGTGTTCTGCGGGACCGTCGGGCTTCTCCCCAAGGTCGTGGCGGGACGCCCGGGCCACGAGAAGGCCGCGCGGCCGGGCGACCGGGTCGTGATGGTGGGGGGCCGCATCGGCGTGGACGGGATCCACGGCGCCACGTTCTCCTCGGCGGCCCTCGACGAATCGGCGCCCGTCCAGGCGGTCCAGATCGGCGATCCGATCACCCAGAAGCGGATGTTCGAGTTCCTGCTCGAGGCCCGGGACCGAGGCCTCTACGCGGCGATCACCGACAACGGTGCGGGAGGACTCTCGTCCTCCGTCGGCGAGATGGCCCGGGACCCCGGCGGCGCGCGCCTCGACCTCTCGCGGGCACCCCTCAAGTACGCGGGGCTCGCGCCGTGGGAGATCCTGCTCTCGGAGGCGCAGGAGCGGATGACCCTCGCCGTCGCTCCCGACACGATGGAGGCCTTCCTCGACCTCGCGCGGCGCCGCGAAGTCGAGGCCACGGACCTGGGCGAGTTCACCGACAGCGGCTACCTCCACGTGACGTACGCGGACGAGACGGTCGCGTGGGTCTCCATGGAGTTCCTCCACGGGGGCGATCCCGACCTGAACCTGGTGGCGCGCTGGTCGCCGCCGTCGTTTCGCGAGCCGCGCTGGCCGCGCGCGGAGGACATGAACGAGGCGCTGCTCGCGATGGTGCGCCGGCTGAACCTGTGCTCGGGCGAGACGAAGGCGCGGTACTACGATCACGAGGTCAAGGGACTCACCGTGGTGAAGCCGTTCGTCGGGCTCCGCTCCGACGTCGGCGCCGAGGCCACGGTATTCCTGGCGCGCCACGGATCGCTCCGCGGGTTCGTCCTTTCGGAGGGGGTGAACCCGTTCTACTCGGACATCGACACGTACGCCATGGCCCAGGCCGCCCTGGACGAAGCCGTCCGCCGGCAGCTCTGCGCCGGGGCGCGCCTCGACAGGATCGCGGTACTCGACAACTTCTGCTGGCCCGATCCGGTGGAGACGGAAGCGAATCCCGGCGGCTCCTACAAGCTCGCGCAGCTGGTCCGCGCCTGCCGCGGGCTGTACGACATCGCCCTCGCCTACGGCACCCCTCTGATCTCCGGGAAGGACTCGATGAAGAACGACTCGGTGATGGGCGGCGTGAAGATCAGCGTTCCGCCCACGCTGCTGGTATCGGCCCTCGGTCAGATGGACGACGTGCGCGACGCGGTCACGCTCGATCTCAAGGAGCCCGGAGACGTCGTGTTCCTGATCGGGCAGACCCGGGAGGAAACCGGCGGCAGCGAGTACTTCCGCTGGCTGGGCGAGCGGGAAGGAGCGACGCGAGAGCGGGGCGAGCCGGTCCCGTACGTCGGCGCGAAGGTCCCCCGGGTCCACCCTGCACAGACGCTTCCCCTGTATCGGGCGCTTCAGGGCGCGATCCGCGCCGGCCTGGTGCGCTCGGCGGTCACCCCGGCGATGGGCGGGCTCGCGCTGGCCCTGGCCCGCTCCGCCATGGCCGGAGAGCTGGGCATCCATCTCGACCTGGACGAGTGTCCCGATCTGCGGGACCTCGAGCCGGACCACGCATTGTTCTCGGAGTCGTGCGGGCGATTCGTGGTCACCGTCGCGCCCGCCGACGCCGGCGCGCTCGCCGAGCGCTTCTCCGGCCTGCCCTGCCGGCGCGTCGGCCTGGTGACGGCCGAGCCGCGGCTCAGGCTCAAGCTCGACCTGCGCACGGTCCTCGATCTCGACGTCCTCGTCCTCAAGTCCGCCTGGAAGGAGACCCTCGCCGATGTCTGACGAAGCGGCTTCCGCATTCCACACTCTCGGCGAAACGGAGAGGAACCACCTTCGCGGCGAGGTCCGCGTCCTCATCCTCACCGGACTCGGCCTCAACTGCGAAGCCGAGACCGAGGCCGCGTTCCGCATGGCCGGGGCACGGCCGGAGCGGGTGCACCTGACGGACCTGCTGGACCGAGGATCGGGCCGCCGGGTGCGGGACTACTCGATCCTGGTCTTCATCGGCGGTTTCGCGTTCGGGGATCACATGGGAGCCGGTTTCGTGTTCGCGAACCGGATCCGTTGGCGCCTCTACGACGATTTGGTGGAGTTCCTCGGGCGTGGCGGCCTCGCGCTGGGGATCTGCAACGGGTTCCAGACCATGGTCCGCCTCGGCATGCTGCCCGGGCTCGACGGCGACTACCGGACTCCTCGGGCGACGCTCGCGCCGAACGACCGGCTCGGGTACCGCGATGCGTGGGTCCACCTCGTGTTCGATCCCTCCTCGCCCTGCGTCTGGACACGGGGCCTCGAGCGGATGGAGGTCCCCGCCCGCCACGGCGAAGGGAAGTTCCTCGCCGGAGACGACGACGTGCTCAGCAGGCTCGAGCGCGGCCGCCAGATCGTCGCCCGCTACGCGGGCCCGGACGGGCTTCCGACGATGCAGTGGCCGCACAATCCGAACGGATCGCCGGGGGCGGTGGCCGGGATCTGCGATCCCTCCGGGAGACTGTTCGGCATCATGCCCCATCCCGATGCGTACCTCTATCCGTTTCACCACCCCAACTGGACGCGACGCCGGCTCGCGACTTCTCTCCCCGCCGAAGGAGAGGGGATGCGGATCTTTCGCAACGGCGTGGACGCAGCCGCTGCGGCGCCGGCGAAGTAACCCGCGAACCCGTGGCCGACCACTCGCTGCGGCGGCGCCCCTATCTGGCGCTGCGGAATCGCGATTTCCGGCGACTCTGGACCTCGCAGCTGGTTTCCTTGACCGGCTCCCAGATGCAGATGACCGCCATCAACTGGCACGTCTATCTGTTGACAGGATCGCCGCTCGCGCTCGGGTTCGTGGGTCTGACCCGTGTCGTGCCGATCGTCCTGTTCTCCCTCTGGGGAGGCGTGGTGGCGGACCGGCACGACCGGCGCCGGGTCCTCTTTCTCACCCAGACCGCGCTGACGCTCGTGGCGCTGGCGCTCGCCGCGCTGACCTTCCTGCGGCGCGAGAACCTGGGTTGGATCTACGCGCTCAACGCCTTCTCCGCGGCCGCCGGGGCCTTCGACGCACCCGCGCGGCAGGCGCTCGTTCCGCGGCTGGTCCCGAGGGAGGAGCTTCCCGCGGCCCTCTCGCTCAACCTGACGGTCTTCCACGCGGCGATGATCGCGGGCCCCGCGCTCGCGGGGCTGCTGATCGCGGGGAGCGGAGCGGTGCTCTCGCACGGCCCGTCGTCGGCCGTGCACGCCGCGGGAACGATGGGGCTCGCCTGGATCTACGTTCTGAACGCGGCCTCGTTCCTCGGGGTCCTCGGCGCTCTCGCGACGATGCGGGTGTCCGGCGCCATCTTCCGCAGCGAGGCGCAGAGCGAGCCTCCCCTAGCGTCGCTGCGCGCCGGGCTTCGGTTCGTGTTCACCACGCCGATCATGGTGTGGACGATGGTCGCGGACTTCTTCGCGACGTTCTTCTCCGGATCGATGTCTCTCCTTCCGATCTTCGCCGATCGCGTTCTCGGGGTCGGCCCGGCGGGGTACGGGCTCCTGGTCTCGGCACCGGGCCTCGGGGCACTCGCGGGATCCCTCTACACCTCGGTCGTCCCCCTCCCCCGCCGGCAGGGACGGGTGTTTCTCTGGTCGGTGGCCGCATACGGTGCCGCGACGATCGTGTTCGGACTGTCCCGCAGCTACGTCCTGACGTTCCTCGCGCTGGCCGCCACCGGACTCTTCGATCTCGTGTCCACCGTGATCCGCCAGACGATCCGCCAGCTCGTCACGCCGGACGAGATCCGCGGACGGATGACGTCCGTGAACATGATCTTCTTCATGGGCGGCCCGCAGCTGGGCGAGCTCGAGGCCGGGCTCGTCGCGTCGCTCTTCGCCTCGGTGGCGGTTGGAGTGACCGTATCGGTCGTGTCGGGCGGACTGGCGACCGTGCTCGTCGCCGCCGCCATCTCCGTTCTCGCCCCCGTGGTGCGCATCTACGATCTGCGCCACCTGCCCCGCGGGCAGGGTTGACTCTCCCAGGCACCCGGGAGCGTGACCGCTCACTCGCAAGAAAAGCCGCAGATCGTCTCCACCTCCGCCATGCAAATCGGGTCCCATTCCGTGGCGCAGCAGGCAGGGTCGTCCGCGCAGATCGCCGCGACGCAGCCCGGAGACACCGGCGGATTGTCGCAACCCGAAACGAGCGGGGCGCCGGCGACGCACGGCCCGTGGGCGCACGAGCCCGCGCTGTCCGGGCACGAGAGGCTCGCGCAGACGGTCCGGACCTGGGCGATGCAGCCTGCGTCCCAGGTGCTCGAGCAGCAGGCGGGATCGGCCGCGCAGATGGACTCCTCGCAAGTGCCGCAGTACGCGAGGAGGGGATCGCCCGCGTCGCACTTGCGATGGCTGCACAACGGACAGTCGGCCACGTAGGTGTCCTGGATCCGGGGCGCGATCGCGCCGCCGATCCGGGCGTTGCCGGGAGGGCTCTCGCCGCCGCCATTGGCTCCCCGCACGAGGACCCAGTAGAAACTTCCCGCCGCAGGAGTCTCGGTCACTCCGTCCACCGCGGTGACGGCCACGACGGCTTTCCCGCACGCGTCCTCCGCGGAATCGAGGAGACGAGGCAGATCCTCGGACCTGCCGACGTACACGCGGTACTCGGTCGCGTTCTCGGCCTGACGCCACACCAGCGAGTCCTTCGCGCTGCCGGCGCTCCACCGGAGCCCGTCGGGCTCGAACGGCGGGAACGAGGGCAGGACCTCGATGCACCATCCGCCCGCGATGCCCCCCTCCTCGTCCGAGACGCCATCCATGACCCAGAGAGACCAGGCGCCGTTCGGATCGATCCCGTCGAACACCGACAGTCCGGTCGAGCCGGATGGCGGCGGAGCGGGGGCGACGAACACGTCGCCGCCGCCCACGTTGCCGGGGCGGTACGTCCCGGAGATCAAGGGACCCGCCGCGGGGATCGGCGCCCCCGCATCGTCGTCGAAGACGAGGTCCGCATGGGCGACCTCCGCGCTGCCTCCCTGGTCGGAGAAGAGGAGGAGGTTCCCCCCGGAAGGACCGACCAGAAGAACGTCCACGTCGGTGGGGCGCGAGTGCGAGAACCCGAAGAGCCGCACGCGCGCCTTCGACACGGGCGCGGAGACTCCCGCGATGGGGATGACCGAAGGGTAGGGGGTCGCGCTTCCCGCCGAGGAAATGGAGATGGGCCCGAAGTTGCACCCTCCGGCCGACGGCGGAACGACCAGCGTCAGGTTCAGGCACCATCCCCGCGCGAGGCCCCCGCTGTCCCCGGCCCGGTCGTCCACCAGGTGGAGCGCCCACGTTCCGTTCGGATCCTTCCCGTTGAAGACGGAGAGCGCGGCCGAGCCGGACGGCGCAGGAGCCGGGGGTGGGAACGAGTCCCCGGGCTCGTAGTCGGCGGGACGGTACGAGCCGGTCGCAATCGGACCGGTGTCGGGGATCGTTCCGGCCGCCGTGTCGTCGAACGTGATGGTCGCGTCGCTCACGCCGGGCGCCCCTCCACCGGCGTCGGACATCAGGATCGTCTCGGCTCCCGTCGGCCCCTGAAGGAGCACGTCGACGTCGTCCGGGAATGTGTGGCTGAAGCCGTTCAGCGTGACGGTAGCCTTCGCGACCACCCCGAGCGCTCCCGCCACGGTGATCTGCGACGGGTACGGAGCCGCCGGGCCTGCATCCTGAATCGTCACGAAGGTCGGGTTGCACGAACTCGACGGCGCGACGAGCGTCAGCGTGAGGCAGAACCCACCGGCGATGGCGCCGGAGCTCCCCGCGGAGTCGTCCATGACGTAGAGACTCCAGGTGCCGTTCGGGTTCGTTCCGTTGAAGATCGAGAGCCTCGTGTTGCCCGAATGGAACGGCGCCGGCGCGGCGAACGAATCTGCCGGTGGAGCGTCGGTGGGCCGGAACGTCCCCGACGAGAGCACTCCCGAGACGGGCAACGGGCTCTTCGCATGGTCGTCCAGGGTGAGGGTCACTCCGTCCGCGGGACCGAGCGAGCCCACGTCCGAGAGGAGGATCGCCGTCTGGCCGCCGGGTCCGACGAGCAGGATGTCGACGTCGGCGGGGGCCAGGTGCGTGAAGTCCTTCAGCGTCACGCTCAGGCTGCTGACGACCATCCCGGCCAGACCGGAGACTGCGACGGACGCAGGGTTGGGGCTCGCAGCACCCGCGCTCGGGATGATGATCGCGCCACCGGCGCACGCCGACTTGGCCAGCACGATCTCCAGGGACCACCCGCGTGCGATCGTCCCCGCTCCTTGGGAGAAATCGTCCTGGACGTAGAGCTGCCAGGTGCCGTTCGGGTCGGTTCCCTGGAATGCCGAGAGCGTCTTGACCGGACCCGGGGTCGGCGCCGGAGGCTGAAATGCGTCGCCGGTGAAGAAGTTCGTCGGCTGGTAGGTGGCGGACGCCACCGGGCCGAGGAACTCGATCGGAGCGGGGGCATCGTCGTCGAACGTGATCGTCGTATCGTCGAGAGGCGTGGATCCTCCCGCGTCGGAGAGGATCGTCACGGCGCGTCCGCCGGGCCCCACCAGCAGGACGTCGAGATCGGTTGCGTAGGGGTGCGTGATGCCGTGCAGCGTGACGCGAACCTTCGCGATCGCTCCGCTCAGCCCGGAGACGTTGAGAACGGAGGGGAAAGGACTCGCGGTGGCAAGATCGCGAATCGTGATGGCCAACGGGCTCGAGGCCTCGACCGCAGCCGCCTCGATGACCGGCGCGGCGGCTCGATTCGCGCGGGACGGGAGGTTCACGAAGCGAACGAGGTCGCTCCCCTCGATCACGGTTCCGTCCTCGGTCCCCGCGCGCAGCGTCACGCTCTGCAATCCCTCCCGGGCTCGCGGGAAACTCCGTTGGACCCGGACGACCAGATCGGCGAGACCGTCGCCGTTCACGTCGTCCCGTACGGCCAGCGCTCCGTCCGCGCCGTGGGTGACGCGGGCGCCGCCGAGGTGAAGCGTCGTGGGCTCGACCGACGTGGCATCGAACTGCGGCTCGCTGAGAATCGCCACCGGGACCGATCCGCTCGTCCCGAGATCGACGAGGTTGTCCGACTCGCGGGGCAGCACGTCGATCGCGACCTTGCGCGGCGTCGCGGTCCGCGACGGGCCCTCCCGCTCGAATCGGCGGGCGAGCGCTTCCGGAGGCTCGATGGCCCGCAGGACGGCGCGGCCGCGCACGAACCGGCCGTCGGCTGCGCGCGCGAGAAGAATCGCGACGCCTTCCGCGTCGTCCTCGATCCCGATCTCCCTCTCGACGACGCGTACCACGAGATCGGGAAGCCCGTCCCCGTTCACGTCCTCGAGACGCGAGAGCACCCCATCGCGCCCCTTCGTGACCGGAGCACCCGCGAGCGTCACCGTCGCGGCGTCCACCGTGGCCGCGGCGAAGCCGGGGGCGCTCAGGATCGCCACCGGAACGGAGCCGTCCGACGATGGGTCCACGTACGGGATCGCGGGACCGGAGCCCGGATAGAGCACGATCGACACGTCGACAGGCTCCGCGTGCCCGGCGCGCAGCGGCGTGCCGGAGGCGAGCACGAAGGCGACCGCGATCCCGCCGGCAACAACGAGCCGAACGAGAAGAGCGCGAACGGCAAACTGCGCGCGGCCGGGCAGCCGCCGGGCAAGAACGGGCATGGCGGTTTCCTCTCCCGGAAGGTGAGCCATGGACTGGATACGATGATCCCCCCGAATCGTCAAGGCGCCTGCACGGAGCGGGCGCGCGACAGCAACGCGACAACAGGCCGTACCGGTTGCTCTCCGGAAACCGCGCGCGCAGTCGGAGCAGGAGGAAGCGGCGAAAGCGGCCTTTTCGCCCCTCTCGGGTTCCCGTCAGGGCCGCGGCCTCCGATGGAGACGGCCGGGGCCGAGCGCTCGAAGCGGGACAAGAAGGGTCGTGGTGGAGCTCCCCGAAGCGAATCTCGCTCGCGACACGGGCCTCTCAAACCAGCGGATTGCGAATCTCGAGGAAGGCGAACCGCCGCAAGTCCGCATCGGCCGTGTAGAGCACGCGCACCCCGTGCTGGCGCAGGATCGCCGCGAGGTGTGCGTCCGGCACTCCGTTGCCGCGGATCGCCTGTCCCTTGGTGACCTCTCGATAGCAGCCGAGGAACTCCTCCTCTTCCGAGACGAGACGGACCCGCGGCAGCTCGATCAGCGACTCGACGTTGGAGAGCGCCTCCTCCGCCGACAGCGGCCGGGAGAAAATGCGCGGGTTCGTCGCGATTCGCACGTAGGCCATCAAGGTCGACCAGCAGACGCAGAACAGGTCCGGATCCGCGGCCCTCGCATCCAGAAAGCGCAGCGCCGCACCGTGATGAGGGCTGGATCGGTCCGAGGCGTACAGCAGGAGGTCCGCGCCGACGGAGTAGCTCACCGGGGGTCTCGATCGAGAACCGCGTAGACCGCCTCCTTGTCGGTGAGATCCACGAGCGGCTTCATGTCGCGGGACGTCCAGCGGAGCTTCTTGCCGGAGTCCGCGCGGCGCCGACCGGCGAGCGCGTCCGCCAGCAGGCGGCCGATGAGCCGGCTCATCGACAGACCCTCCTCTCGCTGGAGACGCTCGATCTCCTTCAGCAGCGGCGCCTCGATGTCCACGGTCGTTCGCGTCATGATGATTGATGATACGTTTCGATACATCAGATGTCAGGCTACATCCGACCCGTGGGATCCGCTCCGTCCGTGGCCGGCGGATCCCCGGCACGTGCCGCGGGAGCGAGACGGTAGCGAGCGCGTCGATCTCTCGCGCTCTGCCCGTGGGTCACGTCCAACGCCCGGTCCAGCGGGCGATCCAGTCCCGAAATCTCGAGCCGGGGTAGGCGCGATGCACGTCGGCCAGCACGGCGTCCCAGGCGTTCACCCCGGCGTCCCCGCGTCGGGCACGCAGGGCGCAATCGCGGCGCAGGACGGCGCCGACCGCGCCGAGGATTTCGCCGGACGTAACCCCGCAGGCGACCGCATCGACGATGCCGGTCCGCGACCGCGGACTCACCGGCGCCCCGCAGCGCCGCGACGACGATGCCAAGGTCGGGCCAGTGCTTCTGGATCTCCGCGTCCGTCACGACGGGTTTCCCGTTCCCCGCGCGCGGGCGACGACGAACGTCCGCCGGAACGGAAAGAGCACGCGTCCGTCGGCTCTCGCGGGGTAGGCGCCCGCGACGCGATCCGTGAGTTGCGCGACGAACCGGCGCCGCTCGTCGTCGTCGAGCGCATCGAGGAACGGGCGCAAGCCCGTGGCCGAGATCCACTCCACGATCGCCGACGGAGAGTCCATCGGGTGGTTGTACTCGGTTTCCCACACGTCGACCGACCTCGCAACGGGGGCGAGGGCGTCGTAGTACACGTGCGGAGGCTCCATGGTGAGCGCTCTGCGGGCTCCCTCCATCCGGCGGGCCCAGGCCGGCTCCCCCGCGATCTCTTGGATGAACGCACGCACGGGCGAATACGCGCCGCTCGGGATCTGGAATGCCAGCGCGCCGCCGGGGGCGACCTGCGCGAGCAGACGCGGCACCAGCGCGGCGTGCCCGCGAACCCACTGGAGCGCTGCATTGGAGAACACCACGTCGCAGGGCGCGACGGCGGACCACGTTCCGATTTCCCCCAGGACCCAGCTCTGATCGGGATGGGAGCGGCGGGCGGACGCGATCATCTCGGGGGAGCTGTCCAGGCCTTCGATGCGGGCGTGCGGCCATCGACGCCTCAGGATCTGCGTACTGTTCCCCGGTCCGCAGCCCAGGTCGACGATCGACTCCGGAGCATCGATCGCAATGCGAGCGACCAGGTCGACTGCGGGCCGGGTCCGGTAGTCCTCGAAACGAAGATACGCCTCGGGATCCCAGGGAGTCATGGCGCGACCTCTCAGCCGGAGTTCTCGGCTCGGCCGATTCGTCTCATCGCGACGATCCACTCCATCGGAAGTTCCAGTGCGAGTCGGCCGCATGCTCCCGTCGTGGGACCGAGACCCGTCTCGGTCGCCGGACTCGGTCGCGCCGGCGATCGCCTCGATCAGGGAGCCGTGCCGTCGGCCTCCGGATCCGATCCGAACCGTAGCACGTTCCCGGCGGGTTCCTCGACCCCCATCTCGAGGGCCCACGGCTCGTTCCTCGGCTCCTGACGGATGATCGCGCCGCGCGCCGCGCAGGTCTCGTGCAGCGCGCGGACGTCGCCGACCCCGATCCAGACCCACGCCCCGGCGTGCCCCTGACCGACGCGACAGAGGGAGATGCCCTTTCCGTCCCGCCCCACGCCGGAGAAGTCGTCGTTCCCCCATAGGACCGCCTCGAAGCCGAGCACCTCGACGCAGCAGCGGATGCTGCGCGCCCTGTCCCCGATGCGCTCGGCGGCGCCCGCTTCGATCAGGCCGTTCGGACCGGCCGAGGATCGGCCGGTCGCGGCGACGATCCCGCCGATCTGGGCGTAGCAGAGCGGCTCCCAGAGCGGTGCCTCGGGTCGGAGAGTCGTGATCTCGGGAGGCTGTACGTGGATCCCCGCGGCGAGGGGTCGGGACCGAACCTCGGCGCGTCGATCTGTCCACTCGCCACGTTTCCGTCGTACGCCCGGCGAGCGTCGCTCTCTTGACCCACCATGACGCCGGACGTAGGCTTCCGTCGATGGTCGTCCCCGGCTTGGCGTGAGGAGGCTCGTGAGCGAGACGCAGGTCCCTGCCGAGGTTTCCCGTCTCGCCACTCAGGCGGCGGAAGCCGTGCGAGAGCTGATGGGTCCCACGACGCGCGTTCTGTGGTACGGCTCGTGGGTCCGCGGGACCGCCGTGCCGCGGTCGGACGTCGATCTCGCCATCGTCGGGGATCGGAGAGTCCCCCCGGCCTTGATGGTGCGCGTGCGAGCGCGCGTCGACGATCTGCCCACTCTTCGGAAGATCGACCTGGTGGACGTCTGCGTCGTCGGCGAGGCGATGCGGGAGCGGATCCTCTCGGAAGGCGTGGCCCTGTGAGAGAGATCGTCGAGAGCTTCGCCGCCGCCGTCGATCGGCTGGGCGACGCCCTGGCGGCCCCCGAGAGCGATCTGAACCGGGACGCGGCGATCCAGCGATTCGAGTTTTCGTTCGAGCTGTCCTGGAAGGCGATCCAAAAGGTGCTTCGCGGCGAGGGGCTCGACGCCCCCTCACCCAAGAGCTGCTTCAGGGAAGCGTATCGGCTCGGGTGGATCCAGCAGGAGGAGCCCTGGCTGTCGATGCTCGAGGATCGGAACCTCACCAGCCACACGTACGACGTGAAACTCGCGGAGTCGGTGTACCGGCGGTTGCCCGCGCACCTCGTCGCGTTGCGCGATCTCACCGCGCGCCTCGGCGGGCTCTGATTCAACCTCGCGGCGCAGGCGCGGGGAATCCGGCGGCGGAGCGTATGGAACAGGACGGTCGCGAGATGCGGGGCGGCCATCGAAGGCAGGCTGTCCTCTGGGGCGCCCTCCTCGTGCTCCTGACGATCGCCGCGTATCTCCCCGCGCTGCGCGCAGGCTTCGTCTGGGACGACGACATGCACGTCACGGGCAACGCCACGCTCCGGACGCTCGACGGCCTTCGACGCATCTGGCTCGAGCCGCGCGCGCTGCCCCAGTACTATCCCCTCGTCCACACGACCTTCTGGCTCGAGTACCGGCTCTTCGGGCTCGCTCCGTTCGGCTACCACCTCGCGAACGTGCTCCTCCACGCCGGCAACGCCCTGCTGGTCTGGACCGTCCTGCGCCGGCTCGCCGTCCCCGGCGCCTGGCTGGCCGGGGCGGTCTTCGCTCTTCACCCCGTGCACGTGGAATCGGTGGCATGGGTCACCGAGAGGAAGAACGTCCTCTCGACGGCCTTCTATCTCGGCTCTGCGTTGTGCCTGCTGCGGTTCTTCGCCGTCGACGCCCGGGACGATAACGCGCGGGCGGATGACGCCGCCGAACGGCCGTTGTCGTGGGCCTGGTACTTCGGCGGTTTCGCGCTCTTCCTCGGCGCGCTTCTGAGCAAGACGGTGACCGCCTCGCTTCCCGCGGCGGTCCTTCTCGTCCTCTACTGGAAGAAGGGCCGGATCGCCGCGCGCGACGTCGTGGTGTCGTTGCCGCTCTTCGCCGTGGGCGCCACGTTCGGACTGGCCACGGCCTGGCTCGAGCGCCACCACGTCGGTGCGCAGGGCGAGGCGTGGGATCTCTCGATCGTCGAGCGCTGTCTCATCGCCGGGCGAGCCGTCTGGTTCTACGCCGGCAAGCTCGTCTGGCCCCACCCGCTCGCGTTCATCTACTCGCGCTTCGAAATCGATGCGCGTGCGTGGGGCTCGTACCTGTTCCCTCTCGCCGCGCTGGCGGCCGCGGCGGCGCTCTGGCTGCTTCGCGGCAGGATCGGCCGTGCTCCTCTCGTGGCGGTCCTGTGCTTCGGAGGGACGCTGTTCCCCGCTCTGGGCTTCTTCAACGTGTTTCCCATGAGGTACTCGTTCGTCGCGGACCACTTCCAGTACCTCGCCAGCATCGGCCTGATCGCCCTCGGGTGCGCCGCGGTCGTGCGGGCCGCGCGACGGTACGGCGTGGGCCGCGCGGCGACCACCGCGGCCGCGGGCCTGGCGCTGGGATCGCTCGCCGCGGCGACCTTCGTGCAGACCTTCGCGTACTGCGACGCCGAGACCTTGTGGCGGGACACGCTGGCCAAGAATCCGGGGGCCTGGATGGCCCACACGAACCTCGGCCTCCTCCTCGTGGGGAAGGGCGAGGTCGAGGAAGGAATGGCGCACTACCGCGAGTCGATCCGCCTCGAGCCGACTCTCGTGGAGCCACGGCTCAACCTCGGCGAGCAGCTCATCCGCCAGGAACGGTTCGCGGAGGCCATCGCGGTGATCGAGGAAGCGGTACGGGTGCGGCCCGGACATGCGATGGCGCGCTACAACCTGGGCACCGCCCTCGCGCGCAGCGGCCGGTACGCCGAGGCGATCGTGCAGCTCACGGAGGCGGTGCGCCTGCTCCCTGATTTCGCCGAGGCGGAGTACAACCTGGCCACCGCGCACCTGAAGCTCGATCGGCTCCCGGACGCAGAGGAGCATTACCGCCGGACCCTCCGCGTCCGGCCGGACCACGCGAACGCCCACGCGAACCTGGCGGCGGTGCTGGAGCGCACCGGTCGTTCCGCGGAGGCCGCGTCGCACCGGGGCGAAGCCCAGCGACTCAAGGCCGGCCGGTAGCCGGCTTTCGTCACGAAGCCCCTCGAGCCGGACCCTATCCTCGACCTCGGTCCGCGGGAGCACGCATTTGCAGCGGGCTCCTCGAGGTCCGGATCGAATCCGAGATCGGGATGGGCGCCGTCGTCCTCGGGCCGATCCCGCTTGATTCACTGCTTCGATCGGAAAGCTCACCACGTTCCTGTCGTACACCCCGCGGAAACCGATGCCTTGCCTCGGCGGGTGCCCGGGCCCTAGAATTCGCTCCCCGTGAGTCCCGGAGGAAACCATGAGTCGAACCTTCGCCCGGATCGCCCGCGTCGTCACGGTTCTCGCCGTCGCCGGCGGACTCGCCGCCGGTCCCTCGCTCTCGCAGACGCCGACTCCCTGCCAGGCCGATGTTCGAGGAAGATTCCTGCGGGACGAGGTGTTCGACGTGTGGAAGAACGCCGTCTTCGGGGTGGAGATCTCCTCGCCGGCCCCCTGCGCGAAGGTGTCCTTCGACCTGATCACGACCGAGCGGCTCTTCAACGGCGAGCAGATCAAGACGACCTCGCCGATGTTTCGGAAAGTGACCGCGGGAGGAACGTCGAGCTTCAAGGTCTCGTTCAAGATGGCGAAAGACAGCGATCTGGTCGACTCGAAGGTCGAGTTCCGGCGCTGCGACGTCTGCGGGAACTGACGAAAACCGTTCGAGGAGGACCCGATGAGACGAACGATGGCTCGCACTCTCGGAATCGTGCTCGCGCTCGGGATCTGGGTTCCGGTCCCGGCTCGAAGCGCCGATCTCGAGACGGCGCGGGCGGCTCTCCGGATGGACCGGCAGGCCACCGTCGCCACGAACCTCGGCCTCACCGACGCGGAAGGGCTCGCGTTCTGGCCGATCTACCGGGAATACCGGATGGAAATGGCCAGGGTCGGGGACCGGATCGTGAAGCTGCTCGACGACTTCGACGCGAAGTTCGACGCGCTCTCCGACGCCGACGCGACGAGTCTGCTCGACGAGTACCTCTCGATCCAGTCCTCGGAGCTTTCGATCCGCAAGAAGTACGTGAAGGACTTCCGGAAGGCGATTCCGGCGAAGAAGGTCGCCCGCTTCTACCAGATCGAGAACAAGCTGGACGCGGCGCTCCGTTACGAGATGAGCGAGGTCGTTCCGCTGGCCAGGTAGGGCATCGGAGCGGAACGGAATCGTCTTCGTCTTCGTCTTCGTCTTCGCGCTCCGCTACGGGCCGGCGGTGGCCTTTCGCTCCTCGATCTGCTGCCGGGCCTTCGCGAGCGCTTCCACGCACACTTTCTTCTCGGCGGTGATCCGGTCGTAGATCCCCTTGAAGACGATCGTCAGCCCCGCGGTCGCGACCGCGGCGCCCGCGGAGGCGACGGCCTCGAGCGGCTTCACGTCCAGGCTGGGGGAAGCGAGCGTCCCGCCCAGCTTGATGTAGGGGTTGGCGATCGATCCCGCCGAGATCCCGACGCCTTGCCGCGGCTTGATGGTCCAGACCAGATCGATGTCCTCCGTGTCGAAGTCGACCTTGCCGCGGCCGGCCACGGTCATCTTGTCGGTTCGAAACGCGATCGGCTCGACGACCGCTGAGCCACCCCTGACCTCTGCCGAGGCGATGCCGCATTCGATGTCGGTGTACTCGGAGGACCTGCGGAAAGGGTTGAGGGCTTCCAGGAGGCCTCTGCACCACGCCGGAGGTCAGGTGGTCGCTCAGCGTGTTGGGGAGCTGCCCGGAGCCCACGATGACCAGGACCCGGCCGTCGCCGCTCGCGGCGATGTCGTGGAGCGACTTTCCCTCCCCCTGCAGGTCGAATTCGAGGTCGAGCGAAGGGGCGTTTTCCGGCGAGCTCTGCGCGTTCGGGACGACGAGCCGGCCGCCATCGAGACGGCCCTCGGTCCGGAACCGATAGCTGTCGCCCTGCGGCTCCAGAGCGAGGCTCGCGGTGGCGCGGCCTCCGCGGGCGTCGCTACCCTCGATGCGGTCGATCCGCAGCGCGCCGTCGCGCAGCCCGCCGGCGATGACGACGTCGCGAAGGGTCGCGCCTGGGATCACCATCTCCGCCGCCTCGAGCCGCAGTGTTGCGTCGAGTTTCCGGAGAGCGTCGAACGTCAGCGGGGCGTCGGAGAGAAGACGCTCGCGATCGCTCCGGGGCTCCGTCGCCGCCTCGGCGGGTGCCGTCCCGGCCGACGGCTCCGCACCGAACCCGTCGAGCAGCTCGAGCAGGTCCAGGCGATTCGAGCGCAGGTCGGCATCGACGACCGGCCTGCCGTCAAGACGCAGCGAAAGACTGCCTTCGAGATCGTTCCCGCCGAGTCGCGCGGCGAAACGTCTCGAGGCGAGGTGCTCGACGCCGCCGGCGATCTCCGCGGAAACCTCGAACGCTTCCGCCGGCAGGAGCGGAATCCCCGAGAGCGACCCGAGCGTCGCGGCCAGATCGGGCCCTGAGGCGTCGATCCGGAGCTGGGTTCCCTCGAGATCCGGCCACGCGCCGAGCGTTCCCGACAGCTCCGCGCGCGCGTCACCGATGGCGATCGCCACGCCGTCGCAGAGGAAGCCGGCATCGGAATGCGCGAGCCGCCCGCGCGCCGAGAACGGCCCCTCCGGGAGCGCGACGCCGGCGAGGCGCGCAAGCAGGGACGTGTCCGGCGCCTCGGCGTCGAACCGGAGGTCGGTGCCACGAAGCCGGCTCCCGGAGCCGACCGTCCCGTCCACACGAACCGCCGTTTCCCCCGCCTGCGCGCGCACCTCCTGCAACTCGTAGCCCGACGGCACGCGCCGCACCCGGCCCGAGACCGCGTACGCCTCGTCGGGAAGCCGGCTGGGCTCCGCGAGCCCCGCGGCGGCGAAAAACCGTCCGAGGTCGGCGAGGCTCGGCCCCGAGGAGTCGAAACCGGCATCGAGCCGGGAGAGGTCGGGCAGCGCGCCGAGCGCGCCGTCGACCTCGGCGCGGTCGGGGCCCACGTTCACGACGACGCCCTCGGCGTGGTAGACGCCGCTGTCGATACGGATCCGTCCCGCGGTCGAGAACGGATCGGCGGGGAGCCGCTCGGGGAGGCCCCACGCCGCAAGATCCGAGAGCGCGGACCCGTGGACACGACCGGACAGCGACGTCCCGTCGAGCGCAGAGGGGACGCCGATGCGCCCCTCCACGGCGGCGGCGACGCGGCCCACGGACGCTTCGACGCCGTCGAGATCGTAGCCGTCCGGCGCGATGCGCACGCGACCCTGCACGTCGAACGGTTCGGCGGGAACGCCATGAAGCCCCGCGAGCGAGGCGAGCGTCGCTAGATCGGGGCCCGTGACGCGCACCTCTACGTCGGATCCCGTGAACCGCTTCGCAGGGACCAGGCGGCCAGACAGGCTCACGGTGTCCTCGCCGAGCCGGCCCTCGATTGCGTCGAGCGTGATCGCCGGGCCGTCGCGCGCGACGCGTCCGCGCAGCGCGAACGACCTCTGCGGAAGATCGACCTTCGCGACCTCCGAGAAGCACGCAAGCTCCGGCCCCGAGGCGTCGACCGTCAGATCCAGGTTGGAAAGACGCGGCGGCTCGCCGATGGTGCCTCCCGCTCGAATCAGCGCGTCGCGGCATCGCAGCTCGACCGCTTCGATCGCGAGGCCGTCCGCGCGGCGAACGAACCGTCCCCCAACCTCGAACGGTGCTCTGGGAAGACGAAGGCGCGTCAAGCGCGACAGCTCCGAGACGTCCGGCCCCGAGGCATGAACGGTCAGGTCCGTGCCGACCCAGCGCGGCGGCGCGCCGAGCGCCCCCGCGACGGCGAGCGACGTCGGCCCCACGCGGACTGTCGCGTCGTCGAGGGAGAACCGCCCGTCCCTGCGCCTCACGCGGCCCGCGAGCTCGAAGGGCCGCGGCGGGAGCCCCTGCACGCCGATCCACGAACCCACCCCCGAGGCGTCCGGTCCCGCGGCGTCGACGTTCACGTCGATCCAGTCGAGGGTCCTGAGCGCGCTCACGACCCCGTGCACCTCCGCGGTGACTCCGCCGACGGTGGTCTTGACGTCGACGTCGACGCCGTCCTTCGCCGGCGTGAACCGGCCTTGGAGCTGGAACGGGCCGGGCAGCGGCGAGCGGAGGCCGAAGTGCCTCAGCGCCGCCACGATGTCCGGGCCCTCCACGCTCGCTTCGAGGTCGGGCCCTCCGAGAGTGAGGGGATCGCGAACCCGCCCTCGAATCTCGATCTTCGAATCACCGAGGCGACCGGCCAGCGCTTGCTCGATGTCGTGGCCGCTGTAGACCTGCTCGAGAGTGCCGAGCCGGCCCTCGATCTCCCACGGTGCCTCGTCGAACTGCCCGCCGCCACGGAGTTCGATCATCCGGGTCGCCGGATCGAGCCGCGCTTCGAGCTCCCGGACGCTGAGCGTCACCGGCGCCGCGTCCGGACGCGGCCGATAGATCAGCTCGAACCCATGGATCGCCGCGCGATCGAAGACGATCGGCGGCCTTCCGGCCAACTCCGGACGCCGGCCCGGCCCCGGCTCGGGGGAGAACCTCCAGTTCCCGCACCCCTCCCCGTTCGCTTCGAGCAGCACGCGGGCGTCCTCGATCTTCAGCTCGCGAACCCGCGCGGGGCCCGACCACAACGACATCAGGTCGAGGACGACCGTGACGCGCCCGGCCCGGACCATCGACGGCTCGGACCCCCACGTGGCGTTCGCCAGGGTGATGCCGCCGGCCGCGAGCCTCGGGGTGAGGGAGAACGATACGTCGAACGGGCCGCCGATCTTCAGTTCTCGTCCGAGCGCCCGGCTCGCGGCCCGCTCGAAGGTGCCGCGGATCCACTGCGGCAGGACGATCTTCGCGCCGGTCACGATCGCCGCGATCGCGGCGCCCGCCAGCGCGATCAGGATCCGTCTGCGGCGCTTGGTCATCGGCGGTGGCCCCGGGACATCATGCCCCATCCTGCGGCCGGCCGGAGCGCCTCCGTTCGCGAGGGGCGGTAGGTTCGAATCCCGCATCTGGCGACACTCCTTGCGACGAACTGGGAGTGGAGGGCCGAAGTCACGGAGGCCGGTTTCGAGAAACCGTCGGCCCTGCGGGTATCCACGAATGCTCCGTCGTGATCCTCGCGAAGATCCGCCTGCTCGTCACGTTCCCGTCGTGCACCCACATCGCTTGGCGAGCTTGACCCGGGAGTGCCCGCTGCTAGGATTGTCGCGCCGCGCGGCCGCATGGACCTCCTCGCGAGCGATGATCGGCGCGCGCCGGAGAACTCGTGGCCAGAGCGAAGGGGGTGGGTTCGCCCGTGCAGCGGCAGCCCGGCCGCACCCCGAGGGCCGCGAAAGCCTCGCTCCGGCTTCCGCTACTCGCGACGATCGTTTTCGCGACGAGCGTCGCTGTGTACGCGAACACCCTCTCCCACGCGTTCGTGTACGACGACGTCAACCTCCTCGTGAGGAACCCCTGGATTCGCGACGTCGCACACCTACCGACGATCTTCTCCTCGCCGGCGTGGGGCTTCCGGGGATTCGAGACGTTCTACAGGCCGCTGATCAACCTTCTGTTCCTTCTCCAGTACCACCTGTTCGGGATGCGTCCGTGGGGCTTCCACCTGACCAACGTCCTTCTCCACGCGGGCTGCTCCGTCCTGGTGCTCTTCGTCGCGCGTGACCTGCTTCGCGCGAAGCCCTCCCCGGAGCAGGATCCAGAGGGCGCCTCGCGGCTCGCCGACGGAGCATGCTTGGCCGCGGCGTTGGTCTTCGCGACGCACCCGGTCCACACCGAATCGGTGGCCTGGATCTCGGGCGTCCAGGACGTCGCCGCGGTTTTCCTCGGTCTCCTCGCCGTCCATCTTCACCTGCGCTCGAGGCGCCCGATCCCCATCCTGCCGGCTGTCTGCTACTTCCTTGCAACCCTGTGCAAGGAGAACGCCGTCCTGCTGCCGCTCCTCCTCGTGGCCGGCGACCATGCGCTGCGTCGGGACACTTCGCCTCGGGAGCTGTCGCGTCGGTACGCAGCGCACGCTGCGGCGATCGCCGTCTACCTGGCCCTGCGGCTCCACGCGCTGGGAGGGCTCGCTCCCGCCGGCGCCCGGGAGCCGATCGAATTCGCGTCGGGTGTGGCGAGTTCCGCGTACCTCTTCGCCTGGTACCTCGGTAAGCTCGTGTTTCCCTTCGGCCTGAACGCCGCGTACGTTTTCCGCCCGCTGCCCGGTCTTCTCGACGCGCGTTCGATCGCAGGACTTGCCGTCGCCGGGGCGTTCGCCGCCGCGCTCGTCGTCGCGGCTCGTCGCCGGAGCCTTCTCTTCCCTTCGATGGCCTGGTTCGCGCTGCCCCTGCTGCCCGCGCTGTACCTACCTGCGCTCGGAAACCATCCGTTTGCGGACCGTCACCTCTACTGGCCCTCCGTGGGCCTCTCGCTCGCCGTCGCGGTGGGAGCCCGACGGTTCGTGCGACCGGCGCGCTTTCTCCAACCGGCGACCGCTGCGACGCTCGCCCTCATCGTTCTGGGAGGGTTCTCGATCGCGACGATCGCGAGGAACCGGATCTGGAGGGACGGCATCACCCTCTGGTCGGACACGGTCCGCAGTTCCCCCGAGGCCGTCGTTCCACGCAACAACCTCGGGCAGGCCTACGCCGATGAAGGTCGGACCGGCGACGCGATTCGGGAGTTCCAGGCCGCGCTGCGTCTCGACTCGTCCTACAACCTGGCTCGAACGAACCTGGGAAACGCTTTGATCCGGGCCGGACGTCACGCGGAAGGCGCTCGCGAGCTGGAGATCGCGGTCCGCCAGAATCCGAGCGATGGGGACGCTCTGAGCGACTTGGGTCTCGCGTATGCCAGCCTGGGTCGAATCGAGGAGGCCGTGAATACGCTCCGGTCCGCCACGCGACTCCAGCCGGACCACGCGGAGGCGCACAACAACCTCGGGAATCTGCTGCTGGGTCTCGGACGGCTCGACGAAGGCATCTCGGAGTTACGCACGTCGCTCTCCCTCGGCGCCGACCAGGCCGCGACGAGATTCAACCTGGCGGTCGCATACGCGGAGAAGGGAATGCGCGCCGACGCCCTGCACGAGCTGCGCGAGGTCCTGCGCCTGCGGCCCGCCGACGCCGAGGCGAGATCGCTCCTCGAGGAGCTATCCAGGTAGACTGCTCGCGGGCGCGGAGCGCCGAGCCGCGGGGTTGGCCCGCGGCCGGACGGGCGATGATCGAGAGGCTCGAGCCTTCGCCGCGCTGCCCCTACTGAGGCGCGCGCGGCGCTCGATCGAGGCCTCCTTGCCGCGACGGCGCGGGAGGCCCAGGAAACCGTCGAGCTGTTCTTGAAGCGAGCGCTTCGACGAAGCCGGCGCGCGTCGCGCCGTGCAGAACATGGAGTACGTGGCCGCGCTCCGCGCAAGGCTGGTCGCCCAGTACCCCGCGTCCTGACTCCAGGGATTCGCCGAAATCGACGCCGTCCTCCGCCCCCGGAGGTCCTACCTCGGGGAGAAGCGCATGTCGTCGAAGTGCGGATCCTCCATCCGGGCCTGCCGGTCCGACCGGGGCTCGAGATGGCGTATGGCCCGAATACCGACCCGCGGCGTGCCACCACTTCGGTTCCAGCGGCTCAGACCTCGACGAGTCCCATTTGATTCCGCCGCCATGCACGCGCTCGCCTGCCCGGCGCTCAACGCTTCAGGATCGGGAAGAGGCTCGTCCGGTCGTCCGTCCACAGCGGGATCTCCGGGTCGTCCGGATCGGATTCCGCCGCCGCTTCCTGGATCGACTCCGAATCGAGGAACGCCGCGTTGCGGGACAGGAGCATCCAGTCGGAGCTCATCAAGCCCCTGCTGCGGTCCTCTCGCGCGAGCGCCGCGTTCTTCTCGCTCTGATGCGTCCGGTAGTCCTCGATGAACACCGTCTTCAGGCCGAAGTGATCGGCGAGCCGGTTCACGACCGGCTCCAGATCCAGGTACGCGTTCGAGATGTGGAGGGCAATCACTCCGTCGGCCTTCACGTGGCGCCGGTAGATCTCGAACGCCTCGCGCGTGAGGAGATGGACCGGCACCGCGTCGCTCGAGAACGCGTCCAGGACCAGGAGGTCGTACGCCTGCGGCTCCTCGCGCTCCATCGAGATGCGCGCGTCCCCGAGCACGACCTCAACCGAGGCGCGGCTGTCGGCGAGGTAGCGGAACTGCGCCCGCGCCACGCGCTCCACGTGCGGGTTGAGCTCGTAGAAGCGGACGACGTCCCCTTCCCGGCCGTAGGCGGAGATCGTGCCGACGCCGAGACCCACGATCCCGATGCGAATCGCTCCCGCGCGCTGCAGCACGCCGATCGCCCGACCGACGCCGCTTTCGGGTCCGAAGTAGCTCGTCGGCCAGCGCCGCTTCTCGGGGTCGGCGAACTGGAGACCGTGCACCGTGGTGCCGTGGGTCAGCACGCGGCGGAACATCTCGGAGCCCTCCCGCCCCTCCTCGGTCACCTTGAGCGTGCCGTAGAACCCGCGATCGAGAAGGACCGCGTCCTCGTGGATGGCGCGATCGGCGTCCCACAGCCCCCAGGCGAGGCCGCCGAGCACGAGGAGGAGGAGCGACCACGCCCAGCGCGGTTTTCCGCCGCCGAGGATCCACCTCCGGTCGGTGAAGAACGCCACCAGGGCCAGGAGGCAGCACCCGAGCAGGCCCACGTGGATCTCCGCGTAGCTGCGGAAGACGATCGGGGCCGCAAGCGCGGTGAACGCCCCGCCTCCGGCGCCGCCGGCAGCGATGATGAGGTAGAACGAGGTCAACCGGCCGGGATCGGGCCGTCGCCGCACGAGCTCTCCATGGCACACCATGCAGGTCACGAAGAGCGCCGCGCCGTAGACCGCAAGCTGCAGCGAGATCGCGGGAGACGAGTGGGCGCTCTGGCGCAGGACAAAGGCCACGCCGGCCACGCTCGGAACCAGGAGAGCCGCGAAGAGCGGACGCGGATACCACCGGGGAGCGTGGAACGCGAGAATGAACGTGAGCAGGTAGACGCTCAGCGGGAAGATCCAGAGGAACGGGACCACCGCCACGTCCACGCAGATCTGGTTCGTGAACGAAAGGAGCAGGATCGTGCCGCACGCGGGGAGCAGGAACCAGAGAGCGCGATCGATTCCGGTGGGCGGCAACGCGGGCGGCCCGTCCGTCGTCGCCCCGGCGTCCGTCCCGGAACGCGACGGGTCGACTCTCCACAGCCGCGCCGCGCACCGCACCGAGAGCAGCGCGTAAGCCGCGAATCCGAAGGACCAGACCAGAGCCTGCGCATGGCGCGACAGATTGGGCTCGAAGAAGACCGGATAGGACAGAAGGGCCAGGAGCGACCCCAGATTCGACAGGGCGTAGAGACGGTAGGGCGAGGAGTCCGGCTTGACGTCGTGGAACCATCGCTGCACCAGCGGACCGGTGGAGGACACCACGAGCCCGGGAACCCCGACGGTGACCAGGAGAAGGATCAGGATTCTCCATGCCGGGTCGCCGGTTCCTTCCGGCTTCCATCCGGGGTCGGGCACGATGGGCAGGAACGCGAGCGCACCCGCGAGAACCGCCATGTGGATCGAGGCCTGGACGCGCGGACTCCGCACGCGCGAAAGAACGTGCGCGTACGCGTAGCCTCCCAGGAGCAGCACCTGGAAGAACAGCATGCAGGTCGTCCAGACCCCCGCTCCTCCGCCGAACCAGGGGAGGATGTACTTCGCGATCAGGGGCTGTACCTGAAACACGAGGAACGCCCCTGTGAAGATCGACAGCGCGAAAGCGACCATGGCCCGATTCCTTCCGTCGTTCCCGCCGTCAGCGGCGCGCCATCTCGAGGAGCGCGCGGGGGCCGAACATGCGGCGCGGCTCGGCGGCTCCGAAGCAGACCCCGAGAAACGCGTCCGGAAGGTAGGGACGGCGCTCGTCGCGACCGAAAACCCGGTCGAGCACGAACGCGTTGAAGTACACCCGGCGCGCGATGTGGAGAAAACGGAACTGCATGGCGAACCGGGCGTGCAGTCGGTCGCGATAGGGCCGCAGGCATCGTCGCGAGAGCGGAAAACCGGCCGAGACCGCCTCGGAGATCGCCTCGGCCGCGAGCTGGCCCGACTCGAGGGCGTAATCGATCCCTTCACCGGTGATCGGGTTGACGAGCCCCGCGGCCTCGCCGACGGTGAGGATCCCGTTCCCGGTCACCGCCCCACGAGGAAAGTCCACGCGAAGAGGATAGGCGCGAGCCGGACCGCTGCCTCGCGCCCGGGACAGTAGCGACTGCAGGCGGGGATGCGACGACAGGAAGCGCTCCAATCCGACGCGGGGCAGCCACGCGTCGCGACCCGAGTAGCCCACTCCCACGTTGGCGCTGCCCGCTCCGGTGGGGAAGACCCATCCGTAGCCTGGAAGGTCCACGTGGTCCAGGTAGAGCTCGAGCCGGGGCTCGAGACGCTCGATGTCCTGGTAATACCGGCGCACGGCGTGGATGAAGGACGGCGGTGAAGGGAGCAAACCCGCCTCCTTCACCAGCGGCGTCGCGGCCCCCGTTGCCAGCACCGTCAGGTCGGCTCGCACGCGGGCTCCTCCGGACAGGCGCACGCCGCGGACCGCTCCGTTGCCCGTCACCAGGCCTTCGACGCGCGCCTCGCGAAACTCGGCCCCTGCCGCGAGGGCGCGACGCAGGATCGCGTGGTCGAGCTTCAGGCGAGGAATCACGATGATGTGGTCGAGTCCGGCACCGGCGCTCGGGACGGCTGCGGGCGTCGCCCGGTGGTTCGGCGCGCGAACGACGACCTGACCGGCTCGGTGCGCCTCGCACGCGAGCTCGTCCAGGAGTCCCATCTCCCTCAGGACCCGAAGCGCCCGGGGGCCCACCGCGTCGCCGCAGATCTTGTCCCGCGGAAAGCCGGATTTGTCGAGGAGCAGAACGTCTTTCCCCGAGCGACCGAGGAAGTACGCCACCGCGGAGCCTGCCGGCCCCGCACCTACGACCACCACCTGGCGGCATTGCTCCATCGAGCCCTCCGGCGAGCCGCCACGGTATCGTCCGCGTTCAACGGAAGCAACCCTCCTCGCCGGCACCCTGCTCGCCGGCATGGGCGGAAGACGGCGAGTTGACGCGGCGTCGACGCGAGCGTCGAGGGGCTGCGCACCGCGCCCCCCTGGCCCGGGGCCGGGGGCAGACCTACGATTACGGTGGGGGACGCCAGCGGGAGAACATGACCGGACGCTGGCGCGCCGCATCGCATCGATTCCGCGACGCGCCGTTCGATCCCGCTTTCCCGCGGCCCGGAGGGAGCACGATGGCGACAGCGGTCGGCGCGCGCACGCGTGAAGCGAGACAGCGGACGAGCCGGAAGAGGAAGCCGGCGGAGCCGGCGTCGCGGGGCCTCGGCCCGGCGCAGCTCACCTCGGCCACCCCCCCGCCCCGGGTCACCGACCTGCGGCGAGCCGTCGAGCAGGACGGCGGGTGGATCCTGGGCACCTACCAGGAGCCGGTGGGGGGCCACTGGCAGGTTCTCGCCGCGCTGCCCATCGAGAAGGTCGCGCCCACCCCGTTCCAGCGCGACCTTTCTCCCGCGCACGTCGCGCGCCTGGCGAAGGTCATCGACGAGATGGACCGCTTCCTCGATCCGATCGTCGCGGTCCGGACCCTCCACGGGATGTACTGGACCCCCAACGGGCACCACCGTACCGCGGTGCTCCGTTCCATCGGAGCCAGGGCGGTGGTCGCTCTGATCCTCCCGGAGCCGGAGGTCGCGTACCAGATTCTCGCCCTCAACACCGAGAAGGCGCACAACCTTCGGGAGAAGTCGCTGGAGGCCATCCGGATGGCCCGCGCCATCGCCGAGGCCGACCCGTCGCGGACGGAGAAGGAGTTCGCGCTCGAGTTCGAGGAGGCCTCCTACCTCACCCTCGGCGCGTGCTACGAGCAGCGCGGCCGCTTCGCGGGAGGCGCGTACCAGCCCGTGATCCGGCGCGTCGACGGCTTCCTGGCCGCACCGCTCCCCAAGGCCCTCGAGAGCCGAGCGGAGCGGGCGCACCGGCTTCTCGAGCTCGACGACGCGATCGCACGAGCGGTCGAAGCGTTGCGCGAGCGCGGATTCGAGAACCCCTACCTGCGGGCGTTCGTGGTGGCGCGCGTGAACCCGTTGCGATTCCGGAGCGCAGCCAAGGCCACGTTCGACGAGACTCTCGAGAAGATGCTCGTCAAGGCGCGGCGGTTCGACGCGGAGAAGGTGCGCGCCGACCAGCTCGCGACTCTCCCGAGACCTTCCGAGGAGACGTAGCGCTCTCGAACGGGACCGCGGTCCCGTCGGTCACGCGCAGCTTCCGGAACGCGCCCAGCAGCCGCGCGGTGACCGCCCCCGGCTTGCCGTCTCCGATCGTGCGACCGTCCAGCGACACGACCGGGATGAGCTCGGCCGCGGTCCCCGTGAGAAAGCACTCGTCCGCGTTGTAGATGTCGTGCAGCGCGAGGATCGTCTCCTCGGCGCGCATCCCGGCCTCCCGGGCAAGCTGCAGCACCGCCGCGCGCGTGATGCCGCCGAGGGCGCCCTGCGTCAGGTCGGGCGTGCGAACCACGCCGCGCTTCACCACGAAGAGATTGTCGGCCGTGCACTCGGCCACCATTCCCTGCGTGTTCAGCATCACGGCCTCGAGCGACCCCAGTTGCCGCGCCTGGATCTTCGCGAGGATGTTGTTCAGGTAGTTCAGGGACTTCACGCGCGAGTCGACGCACTCGATGGGAGTGCGACGCACGCTCGAGGTGATGAGCGAGACCCCCTTCCGGTACATCTCCTCGGGGTACAGCTTGATGGACGCCACGATGATGACCACCGTGGCCTCCCTGCAGTTCGCGGGATCGATGCCCAGGTCGCCCGTGCCGCGCGACACCACCAGGCGGATGTACGCGTCGCGGTGGCCGTTCGCCGCCACCGTCCGGAGCACCGCCTCGGTCATCTCTTCCGGCGTGAGCGGAACCGACAGCGTGATCGTCCGGGCGGATTCGTACAGCCGCTCGATGTGCTCCTTCAACCGGAAGACGACGCCGTCGTAAACGCGGATCCCTTCGAAGATCCCGTCGCCGTAAAGAAACCCGTGGTCGAACACCGAGACTTTCGCCTCTTCCCTCGGCACCAGCTTGCCATCGACGTAGATCAGCATCGTCTGTCCTCCCGAGCCCCGACCTGCCGCGCGCGGAAGGACGCGACCGCGGCCGACGGGCATGGAAACGTTCTCATGCGGTGGCGCCCGCGACTCGCGACGCCTCGCGCACAGCGGCTCGGTCCCGATTCGAAAGACCGAGGAAATAGCGGTGGACCCGCGTGTCGCCGGTCAGCTCCGGATGAAACGTTGCGGCGAGGACGCGGCCTTGACGCACGAGGACGGGCTGACCGTCGAGACGGGCGAGGACCCGCACCGAGGGGCCCACGGAAAGCAGTCGCGGCGCCCGGATGAAGACGGCATCGATGGCGCCTCCGAGCTCGGCGGCGTCGATCCGCGTCTCGAACGAGTCCACCTGGCGCCCGAACCCGTTCCGCTCGACCACCGCATCCAAGAGCCCCAGGCTCGCCTGTCTGGGACCGAGCACTTCCCGCGCGAGGAGAATCGCCCCAGCGCAGGTCCCGAGCAGCGCGCCCCCCTCGTGGTGGAACCGCCGTAACGACGGGAACCACGCCTCGTCCTGCATCAAGTTGAGGAGCGTCGTGCTCTCCCCACCCGGGATCACGAGACCGTCGAGTCCGTCGAGATGCAGGCAACGGCGTACCTCCACGGGCTCGAGTCCCAAGCGGCGCAAGAGGCTCGCGTGGGACTCGAAGTTGCCCTGGAGGGCGAGGATACCGATTCCAGCGCTCACAAGCCCCTCGTCTGCATCAGCTCGCTCTCGGGCAACTTGGAAGTCTCGACGCCGTGCATGGCGTCGCCGAGGCCGCGGGAGACCTCGGCCACGATCTTCGGGTCCTTGAAGTGCGTCGTGGCCCGCACGATGGCTTTCGCACGCTTCGCCGGCTCGGACGACTTGAAGATCCCGGAGCCCACGAACACCGCCTCGGCTCCGAGCTGCATCATCAGCGCCGCGTCGGCGGGTGTGGCGATCCCGCCGGCGGCGAAGTTCGGGCACGGGGAGCTTCCGCTCGCGGGCCACCAGCCGGACGATCTCGTGGGGAGCGGCGAGCCTCTTCGACTCCGCCATGATCTCGTCTTCCCCGAGAACCGTCAGGCGCCGGATTCCGGACTGGACGGCGCGCATGTGGCGCACCGCCTCCACGATGTTGCCGGTGCCCGCCTCGCCCTTCGTTCGAAGGAGGGCGGCTCCCTCGCCGATGCGTCGCAGTGCCTCGCCCAGCTCCCGGCACCCGCAGACGAACGGCACGGTGAACGCGAACTTGTCCACATGGTGCTCCTCGTCGGCCGGCGTGAGCACCTCGCTCTCGTCGATGAAATCCACCGCCAGCGCCTGGAGCACCTGCGCCTCGGCGAAGTGCCCGATGCGACACTTGGCCATGACCGGAATCGAGACCGCGTTCAGGATCTTCTCGATCATCGCCGGGTCGGACATCCGGGCCACTCCCCCCTGTTTTCGGATGTCGGCCGGCACCCGCTCGAGGGCCATCACCGCCACGGCCCCCGCATCCTCCGCGATTCGCGCTTGCGTGTCGTCGGTGACGTCCATGATGACGCCGCCCTTGAGCATGTCGGCGAGACCCGTCTTGAGTCTCGAGGTTCCCTTTTCCGTCTCGGCCATGTGCGTTGCCTCCCGGCTTCTCAGGCCCGGATCAGAGGATCGGAACGGCCTCCGCCGCGCGCTCGGCCAGCTCCTTGCGCGCGTCCGGCCACCGCTCCCGGACGAGGCGACCCAGCACGCCGATTCCCGCGTCGATTCTCGAAGGATCGACCGCGGCATAGCTGAGGCGCAGCGTGTGGCGGCCCGCGCCGTCCACGTGGAACAGATCGCCTTGGTTGAAGAGCACACCCCGCTCCCGGGCGAGGGCGAGGAGGTCCGTGCTGTCCATCGAAGCAGGAAGGGTCACCCAGAGGAAGAGGCCCCCCTCGGGCCGAGTCCACTCGGCGCCCTCCGGAAAATGCCGCTCGAGCGACGCGAGCATGCCGTCGCGACGGCTCCGGTACTGCGTGCGGATGCGCTTCAGGTGCTCGCGCAGACAGCCCGCCTCGACGAACGCGTGAAGCGCCGCCTGGAGCAGGGGGCTCGTTCCGCAGTCCTCGATCTGCTTGAGCGTCACCAGCCGATCGAGAACGGGCGCGGGGGCGGCGACCCAGCCGATCCGCAGTCCCGGAAGGAGCTTCTTCGAGAACGTGCTCACGTAGACGACGTGACGACCCCCGTCGATGGCGTGCAACGTCGGAAGGCTGTTCCCTTCGAACCGTAGGTCGCCCGCCCAATCGTCCTCCACCACCGCGCATCGGTGCCGGGCCGCCAGGTCGAGCACCGCTCGGCGGCGCTCCTCTCCCATCACGCGCGTCGTCGGGTTCTGGAAGGTCGGCTGGAGATACAGGAGACGAGGCCGGTGACGCTCCAGCGCCAGGGCCAGAAGGTCGGGCCGGATTCCCTCGTCGTCCACGGGGACACCGACCAGCCGTGCTCCCAGCGAGTGGACGACGCTCAGGGCTCCGGTGTAGGTCGGATCCTCCAGGACCACCGGATCGCCCGGATCGAGCATCGCCCGGAAGATCAGATCCAGCCCCTGCTGCGAGCCGTTCGTGATCAGGATGCCGTCGGCGGTGACCCGCGAGCCCCGGCTCCGCATGTCCTCGGCGATCGTCTCGCGAAGCGCGGGACGCCCCGCCGTCGGCCCATAGGACAGGACCTCGGCGGCCATATCGGCGAGCACGGAGACCATCGCCGAGCGGAACTCGTCGACAGGCAGCAGGTCCATCGCAGGATACGACCCCGCGAACGACACCCCTTCTCCGGAGACCGCCACGCGGTACGCCGACAGCAGACCTCCCACGCCCGGACCCTCCACGGCACGAGAGAACGCTGTAAACCAGGTATCCGCGGGAGAGGTCGCCACCGGGCTCGGCTCGGGCCCGATCGACGCCGGAACGAGAAACGTGCCCCGCCCGGTTCGGCTCAGGACCAGGCCCTCGTGGGCGAGGATGTCGTACGCCGCGACCACGGTGTTCCGGTTGACGCCGAGGCTTCGCGCGAGGTCACGCGTCGGGGGGAGCTTCCCCCCGCCCGGGAAGCGGCCCTGAACCGCTGCCGTCCGGATCGCTTCGGCGATCTGGCGGTACACCGGGACCGCCGCCTGCGGATCGATGTGAAGGCCTGGAATCTCCATTCCGAACCCCGATTGGATTGACTAGGCCTAGTCCAATGGGCAGGATAGCGCCGATTCCGGGCTACCGCAACTGGTCCATGGCGGTCCGTTAGAGATCTTGGGCTAGCTCGATCAGGGATCCGGAGAGTCGCGACCGTCACTCGCCCCCGGCGTCGATGCGCGCCCCGGCGGGAATCGCGTCCTCGATCCGCGCCAGCAAGGACGGGATCCCGAGTCCCTTCGTCGCGGAGATCACGACGACGTCCCGACCGGAGATCCGCTCCGCCAGATCCTCCTCCCCGATGAGGTCGGCCTTGTTGAACAGGAGCAGCCGGCGGATCTCGCCGAAGCCGAGATCATTCAGGATTCGCTCGACCGCCGCGATCTGCGCCTCGTGGCCGGAGTGGGAGGCGTCCACGACGTGGAGGATGAGGTCCGACGAGTTGATCTCTTCGAGAGTGGCGCGGAACGCGGCGAGAAGATCGGGCGGGAGGTCGCGGATGAACCCCACGGTGTCGTTGATCACCACCTCGCGCTCGCGCGGGAGGCGCAGGCGGCGGCTCGTCGGATCGAGCGTGGCGAACATCCGATCCTCGACGAACACCTCGCTGCGGGTGAGCAGGTTGAGCAGCGTGCTCTTCCCCGCGTTCGTGTATCCGACGATGGAGATCACGGGCACGTGGCGCTCGCGGCGCCTGGCCCGCCGCTGCTCGCGACGGGTGCGCTCGGACTGGAGCAGCTTCTCGAGGTTGCGGATCCGGTCGCGCACCCGACGCCGATCCACCTCGAGCTTCTGCTCGCCGGGCCCCCGTCCGCCGATCCCGCCCATGAGGCGGGAGAGGCCCGAGTCGCCACGGCTCATCAGTCGGGGGAGGAGGTACTTCAGCTGGGCGAGCTCCACCTGGATCTTCCCTTCCCTGGTCCTCGCGCGCCGGGCGAAGATGTCCAGGATGAGCTGGGAGCGATCGATCACTTTCAGGTCGGTGGCCTCGGCGATCGCGCGCGCCTGCGCCGGAGTGAGGTTCCGGTCCACCACGATGAAATCCGCTTGCAGCCGCAGAGCACGGATGATGAGGTCCTCGAGACGGCCGGCGCCCATCAGCGTCCGCGGATCGAAGGATGACCGCCGCTGGAGGATCCGGTCCACCACCGCAAGGTCGCTCGAGAGCGCAAGCTCCGTCAGCTCGCGCATGGAAGCCTCGCCCTCCGATCGACTCCCGCTGATGGCCACGTGCACGAGGATCGCCCGACCCGATTTCCCGAACCCGCGCGTCCGCTCGCGCCGCCGGTCGAACTCCTCCTCCAGGGCGCCGACGAGTGCCAGGAAGTCCTCGTCCACCAGACTCGCGGGGCGGGGCGGAAAGAGGCGATACCGCTCGCCGTCCGCGGTCACGTCCCGCACGTCCCGCTCCGGACCTGCGAGCGAGCTCGGACTCCGGGCCGTCACGGCTCCGCGCGGGAGTCGCTCCGCCTCCACGTGCCCGTCCCGGGGCCGCGCGCCGTCGTCCGGGCGGCGATCGTCGGCGGGAAGCAGGTGCGCGACCCGGACGGGCCCGGGCAGGCCATCGTCGCCCACGGCGATCACGGCGAGGGCGTCGAGCCGGTGAAGAGCCAGCGGGGACAGCTCCGCAGGCGACAGCGGCTCGTCGCTGAGGCGAGTCGAGACGAAACGCAACGTGCAGAAACGGTCGCGCCCCGCGGGAGCGCTGGGCTGGCGCGGAACGGTCACGCGCTTGGCCTCGCCGACGGTCACCGCCTCCACGCGCCCCGCGCGGTCCAGCAGGACCCCCACGCGGCGATTCAGCTCGTGGCTGACCGCAGCCATCTCGCGGGAGATCTCATGGGTCAGGATCAGGCGCGGCGGAACCCGGCGGCGGTAGAGGCGCTCGAGGCGGTGCTTCTCGGCCGGCGAGAGTCCTAGCATGTTTCCGTGCAGCTCTGGAATGTGGGGTCCCTCCGCGGGCGCCCTCCGACGTGACGCCCTCTCTCTCGAGAAACAGATGCTCCGGGGCTCTGCCCCCGAACCCCCGCTCCCGCCCTCCGCGACGCCGGCGGACCGGTATCGCTCCGGCTGGGCTGATTCCTCCGGAGGTGTCGGGGCCGCGGCCCCGCAAGGCAAGCTCATTATGCTGCGGATCGGGGTCGGCAGGCTCATCTCGCGCAGCGGCGGCATCCGAGGCAGTTGTGGTTTTGCCTGCCACTTCGTTCGGCCCCGCTCGGGGCGCCCCGACCCGGGAACGACTATGTTGTTCCTCCGCGCGTGCGGGCCGGCCGGTCCGAGGAGCACGAAATGGGTACGACGCGACAGGAGCCCTCGAAAGCCGTCGAGACCTCCCGTGCCGTCTCCCAGGCCGACGCCTGGACCGTCAAGACGATCGCACTCGTCCTCGTGGTCGAGATCCTGCTCCTCGTCGGAGACGTGATTTTCAACTACTGGGGGCTCATCGACGACGACGGGGTGAGGGAGATCTTCAACGTCGCACGGGAGCTCTCGATCCCCAACTGGTTCTCGAGCGTGCAGGAGGCCGCCCTGGGAGTGGTCTTCTGGCTCATCCATCTCAAGACGAGGGCCGATCCCGCTCGGACTCGCGCGGCGCGGGGATGGGCAGTGGCTGCGGCGGCATTCGTGTACGTCGGGCTCGACGACGGGACCCAGCTCCACGAGCGGGTCTCCACCGCGGTCTCGTATTTCTTCACCTACACGTCGGGAGGCGGGGCGACGCACGTCGCGCCGGTAGGCTGGTTCGAGCGAATCGTCGCGGGCTTTCCCAGCTATGCGTGGCAGGTGGTGTTCGGACCGGTGTTCCTCGCCCTGGGCCTGTTCCTGACCGTCTTCCTCTGGCGCAACCTGGACCGCCGCTCGGTGCTCGTCGTGTACGCCGGATTCGCCCTTCTCGCGATCGCGCAGGGTCAGGATTTCATGGAAGGCCTCGAGACCCCTTACGAGCGGATCACCGCCGCCCTCTCGCTGGACGCGTATACGGTTCCGCACTTCTTCAAGATGGCGGAGGAGTACCTGGAGATGCTGGGGACCACCCTGGTGCTCTTCGTCGCGCTGCGGGAGTACGCCCGGCTCGACCGGCTCTCCCGACTCCCGGCACGCACCGACGGTTGAGGCCACGCCCAACGAGAGGTCCGCGAAGCGCCTCAGATCCTTCCGACGAAATGGGTTCCGGCCCGCCCCTCGAGTGCCGCGGAAAGGCTCGGCGGATCCGTCACCAGGACCCGCTTCCCGCCAGCCCTCAGGTATCGGATGACCGCCTCGATCTTCGGACCCATGCTCCCCGCGGGGAAGTGTCCCTCGGCATGCAGCCGCTCGATCTCCTCCAGCGTCACCGCGCCCAGCGGCCGCTGGTCCGGTTGCCCGAACCTCACGTAGACCTGCGGCACTCCGGTGAGGATCACGAAGAGATCGGCTCCGATGTCCGTGGCCAGCACGCTGGACGTGAGGTCCTTGTCGATCACCGCCTCGACCCCGGCGTAACGCCCCTCCCCGTCGAGCTTGATGGGCACCCCGCCCCCCCCAGCGGCGACCACGATGTGTCCCGCCCCGGCCGCGTCACGAATCATGTGCCGCTGAATGACCTTGATCGGGTCCGGGGAGGGGACGATGCGACGCCAGCCGCGTCCCGCATCCTCGGTGATCTTCCATCCCAGGGTGTCGCGCCTGCGCTCCGCCTCCTCGCGGCTCAGGAACGGCCCGACCGGTTTCGTCGGGTTCTGGAACGCCGGGTCGTTCTCGTCCACGAGCACCTGCGTCACCACCGTCACGACGTATCGCTTCACGTCGCGCTGGCGCAGGTGGTTCAGGAGACCCTGCTGGAGGATGTACCCCAGGCTCCCCTCGGTCATGGCCACGAGGACGTCCAGCGGCATCGCGGGCGACTCCGTCCGCGCCGACTCGTTCTGGAGGAGCAGCGCCCCCACCTGAGGTCCGTTTCCATGCGTGATGACGATCTGGTACTCGCGCTCGACGAGGTTCATGAGGATCGCCGCGATCGCATCCGCGTTGCGCTCCTGCTCCTCGATGGTTCCCGTCTCCCCTTTCTTCATGAACGCGTGGCCGCCCATGGCGATGAGGACGATGGGCGGTGCTTCGTTTGCCACGTTGCCTCCTCGATGCCCGACCTGCGGAGTGGATCGCAGCTCGAACTCCTTGCGTGAAGTTGCCGCCCCCCGCCCCAGGATACCGTGCACTCGGGCAGACCGGGCTGCACGTTCCACGGGTCTTCATCGATCCTGAGTGACGTCCAGGGGCTTCACGGGCAACTGGAGTGAAAACACCGAGGGCATGCCCCCGGACTCCCGCCCCTCGTGCGGTGCGGTCCGGCGGACCGGCCCGCACCTCCCGCGGGTTTTCATCGTTCCCGAGTGACGCCCTGGGGCGTCATGGACAACTAATATGGGAGCGGGCCCGCGGTTTCCGCCAGTCCCGTCTCGTGTCGCTACGCCCGCTCGTCCCGTTTCTGTCGCAGAGTGCAGGCGTCCCTCGCCAGAATTCGATCCGCGCCTCCATACGCAGGGTTGGGGCCGCGGGGCAGCGGGGAAGAACGCTGACTCGCCCGATCATGAGTCCTGAATCGCGGTGGGGGCGGATGCGAACACCGCCGCCGCTGGTCGCCAGCGGACGCCCGAGGCACGCGAGCACCACGATCGAGGAGCCGATGATCGAGTCGCGAATCAGCCGTCAGGCCGATTCGCGCCGCTCGGATCGATGGTGCAACCCTCCGAGTCGAGGAGTCGCGACGATCGCCGCGGTGCGACTTGGTCTCGAGGCGGATCGCCTCATGGTCGGCATTTCCCTCGAAAGCCCGAGATGGGCCCGGTCCTCGTGGCGGCACGTGACGAACTCGATGAGCGATCGTTGCACGTGACTCGGGTGTATCATCGGTCCGGCTCGAACCCATTCGGATTCGAGGCGGACGGAGGATCGGCGAACGGCAAGACGGGGTTCGTGGTCGCCACAACGGCGAACCGATACGCAGCGCGTTCCCGGGCCGTTGCCGGGGAGGCGCGGGGGAACGGGTCATGAAGGTACTCACCGCGCTTGGGAAAGGCCTCGCACTGGGCGCAATGATCGCCGCGTCGGGGTGCATCATCGTCGACAGGGACAACGGGCACTGGCACAACGATCACGGGTACGACAAGGTGTCGGCGGAAGAGGCCCGCTCCGTGCGCGAGATCTCGAGCACGGAGATGTTACCCACGGTCCGCGACCGCCACGCGGACTCGTTTGCCAAGCTCGAACCCGGGATGAGCGTCCAGCAGTTCCGTGTGCTGTTCCAGAATGCCGCGTTCGTGGAGCAGCGCAAGCTGGACGGTGGTGCTGTGGGCGACGCGTACAGCGTTCAGCTCCAGGAGAAGCTCCGCTACAAGGGCGAGCGCTACGTGTTCACCCACAAGGACGAGCAGTGGTTCTACTTCTCCGACGGCAAGCTGGTGAAGTGGGGCGAGCCCAACAAGTGGCCGTGATCCGATCCCGGTCCCAGCGTGGCGCGTGCGAGCGCGGCGACGGACCCGAATCGTGAGCGTGCCGCAATGGGCGGCGGCGTGGTGAGTCATGGCGCTCGTTCCCCTCATCCGCTGCCCGACGCGGACCGTGTGGGAGCCGCACCGGCGAATCCCCGGGTTGCAGCTCGTCCTCGCCGACGCTTCCGGGCATGCGTCGCGCGTGGGAGGGGGAGTGAAATGTGGACATCCCACAACGGGCGGAGGGTGCCGCGCCGGGCTGCCTCGAGAATCGACCCAGAAGGGGGAATGTCCGCAGGTCACCGGGTGCGGACGCGGAACGGGTGCTCGGTGGGACGGCCACCGTCGCGGGCGGTGACGACTTTCGCGACGTACTCGCCGTCCGGGTAGTTCCCGCGCGCGCACGCGACGAAAAGGAACCGCCCCCGCAGCAGATCGCTCTCTCCGATCCCTTCCGCCGCGTACACCGAGCGGCCGTCGGCGCGGTCGTTGCGGTCAATCAGCGTGGGAGGAAGCTGGAAAAGGCGGTACGCGATGCGCTCCGGAGGTCAGCCAACGGTGGCGAGTATCGAGGGAGGTGAAGACGCCGGTCACGAGCTCGTCCGTGCCGATCTTTCTCGGTGCCGGGTCGGTGCTGCGAGAATTCCCACGGCGCCAGAGGGAGCGAGTTCGTTCGCCGGGTGTGCCGATCCCCCGGTTTCTCGGACCGCGGGATCCGATGGGCACACCGGCGTCGGTGGCAGCCCCGTCGATGAACGAGGCGGGGACGATCGTTGCGCGGCTCTCGGGTTGGGGATGCGACGGTTGGAGCGGCGCTCCTGTTCCATCTGGATCCGACGAGCGCCTTGCGACTCGTGCCCGAGGAGTTTCACCCGGCCCGAACACGTCCCTGACGCTCAGCCCGGCGATCTCGGCGAGCCCGGGACCGGTGCCCAGGGCGAGAGAGAAAGCGAGCAGAATCGCGGGTCTGTGTGAGGGGATCGGTCAGTACGCCCGAGTCGATCCCGTCATCGTTCGGCTCCTGTGGGTCACCATCACGGTGATGACCGGTGTGCTCCCAGGCGTGATCGTCTACCTCATCGGCTGGTTCCTGATTCCGCAGGAGCCGCTGCCGCTCGCAGCGGAGCGGGTTCAGCGCGCCGACGAGCGCCCGGCGTAGGTCCGGGCCCCACATCCGCGGATCGCCCCCGGGGACCCGATCCCACGCAAGCGGTCGCGTTCCATTCCGGCTGCTCGGCTCGTGATGCGAAGGCTGGAGAACGGACGAAAAAGGAGCCAGTCCGCCGCGAATGAACCGCGGCGCGAATCCCCTGCGACCGTGGGACTTGGCACACTCGAGGACGTCGGTCGCCTCACACCCGGTGGACGAGATCCGGCCGAGAGTGATTCCTTCTCCGCAGGCGGGGTGGGCTCCACTCCCGTCGCTGGTCGCGCGCCAACAGGCTCCGCCACGTACCGCGCGCTGCTCCACAGCCGAGGCAGCAGGCCCTCGCGAAGCGCAATTGATCCATTTGGATCATTGACGTTACGCCGCCCGCGGGGGTACAAAAGATCCAAGCACCGGGCGCCGGCTTCCGCGTTGCGCAGCGCCTTGGGTCGGGAGAGAGGCTTCCGGCGGAGGCGCAGGGCAGTGGCCGCAGGCACCCAGCCGCAGACGGTCGCGACGGGCCTGCCGGAGGGGAGGTGAACGGAAGCCAACGCGCTTCGGAGCCACGAAGAACCGAAGTGCGCGATGTGCGGAACGGCTGCATCGGGGTTCCTGGGTCCGTGACGCGCGGGGGGAGAGTTGCTGTGTCTTGGGGAGTCGACGCCGGTCCGTGAAGCACGAAGTCCGCACGGATGCACGGCCTGTCGAGGACCGGGCCAGATGGAGGAAGCAATGAACAACCAGCCAACCCCGGTAATTCGCCCTCGACCAGGAGTCTCCCAGCGCGCCAAGCGCGGGGGGACCTGCCCCGGGATGGTGCTCCTTCGGGTGAGCGTCGCGTTCGTGCTCTCGTCGATCGTCATGGCTGCCGTCGCGCCGACGGCTGCAACCTGCGGAATCTCGCCGGCCTCGTTCTCCCCGCGCGACGAAGCATGCATTTCCTCTCCTTCCCCATCCCGGAAGTCGACCGGCGGGGTGTTACTCGCTGTTGCATGAGAAAGGGCTGTTCATCCGGACTATCCGCGACCGCATGAAGGGACTGACGGGGATGTTCATCGTATCGGCTCGGGCAGCAACCACGTGACGAAGGAGGACGCACGAATGGCGAAAAAGAGCGATTCGGAAGGAAGAGGGCCGGGTTCGGGAGGAATCGACGAACCCAGTATTCCCGAGGAACGGACCGGAAGAGAGGAAACGCAGATGGAACAGATCGATGAGCCCGAGGGTGGGCCCGCGAATGAACTCGACGTGGCTTCAGCCGAGTCCGCCGTCGACGCGGGGATCAGTGCGCAACTGATCGACCTGCGTGAGGCGGTAGTGGACGCCATGAAGCAGTCGATCGCCGCTAGCTCCGCCAGGGGACTTGCGATGGACGAGGATGTCTCGGGCATGGCGAACATCCAGGGCGTCGGATTTTCAGAGGCCGACGAGACATCCGGAGGTGTCCCCGGCGAGCTGGCGCTGACAGTGTATGTTGCCGAACCGATGGCGGCCGAGACCGTGAGGAGTGTCGTTGCCTCTGCAACCGGCGCAGCCGCCGTCGAAGACACGGACGACGTTCCCGTGAACGTCGTCGTCACCGGCGTCATCGATGCGTTGCCCCACCGGATGCGTCTGCGTCCGGCTCCCGCTGGCATCTCGATGGGGCACTTCCGTATCACGGCCGGCACGCTGGGGTGTTTCGCTCGCGGTCGCACCGCGCCACGCAATACTCGTGTGTTGATACTCAGCAACAACCACGTCATCGCCAACTCGAACAGCGCCAGCGTCAACGACCCCATCCTGCAACCTGGTCCCGCCGATGGCGGCCGCAATCCGGCGGACCGGATTGCGGTCGTGGAGCGGTGGGTAAACATCAACTTCTCCGGTGGAACGAACTACGTCGACTGTGCCACCGCTTGGTGTTGGTCCGGCCTCGTGAAGTTCCCCTACTTGATGTATCTCTCCGGTGGTACGCCGGTGTACTTCCGTGTCTCCGGCACCCCGGCCGCCTGCCAACGAGGCATGACCGTCGGCAAGACCGGTCGCACAACGCAACTCACGCGGGGGACGATCACCGACTGCGGCGCCACCATTCGTGTCAACTACGGGAACGGGCTGGTCGCCCTCTTCAGAGACCAGGTCGCCATCCGTGCGGCCAGCGGCAACTTCTCTGCGGGTGGTGACTCTGGATCCCTCATCTGGACTTGGGATTCGCGGCGGAGTCCGGTGGGGCTGTTGTTCGCGGGCGGCGGCGGTATCACGTTCGCCAACAAGATCGGTCGTGTGCTGGCGGCCCTGGATATCGTAATCCGGGCCTGAGTGCGGCTGGCTCCCGGCTTCTCCTACCCAGGGCCCGGCGCCCGTGGTCGTGTTGCGACGAAGGCGTCGGGCCCGTATTCTGGGGACGAGCGACGTTCGCGCGGTGAGGCCGCGAGGCCGCCCTGCCGAACGAGGGGCATGTGGGCCTCAGAACAGGATGACAGCAAATGACCAGCGTCGAGCAGGCGAAGGAAGCGCACGAACTCGAGTTGATGGCGATACCCGGGGTAGAAGGAGTCGGAATCGGCTCCGACGAGATCGGGAATCCGGCGATCACCGTCTATGTCAGCGATCGTGGTGCAGCATCGCGCCTGCCCGGGAGGATCGAAGGCTATCGAGTGATCGTTGAGGATCTCGGCGGCCCCATCGAGGCGCAGCCGGAGCGGCCCTGACGAAGGAAGGCTACCGCCGATCCCTACGGAAGACTTCCCGCGTAAATGAACCGGCGCAAAGGCGATCCCCGGGACCCGATTGACTGTACCGGGACGGGTCCAGCGGTCGTTCAAGCCGAGAATCGCGATGAGGAAGTCAGCCGATCCCTCCATCGACTCTGCGTTCGCGGAGTTGTCGCGATGATCTCCGGATCACGTCGCAGGCGCATCACCCCGTTCGGCTGCCGCGTGATGAGTGCCGCGCTCGGTCTCTCCCGCGAGGACGGGCCCGCGTTTTCCGCGGAGGCTGGGTGACTCAGCTACACTCTTCTCCGCAGAACGCGGAGAACCGAGGAAGCCCATCGAGAGCAGGAGCCTCCTGCGCGGCGGCGCTGGGATACGGGTGGCAGATCGAGCGAGAAGGTCGAACGTGCGAGGCAGCGGACTTGGCGGGCTGGGGTGTTCACACCACGGCCTCTCGTGAGCCGACAGTCACAGGCACGACGAGGAGGCGCGGAGGTTCCTGAGGGGCCTCTTCGCCGCGACCAGCGACATCCTGCCGGAACGGCGGAGACGCCGTCTGATGGTGCGCTTCCACGGGCGAGCCGATCCCCGGGCGACACGCGCTCTCGGTACGCTGTGCGCTCTCGTGAACGCCCAACCGCCGCGCTACCGAGGCACGAGCTTCCGGCTCCACATCGAGGCTCCAGTGTTGCAGAAATGACCCTACGTGGGTCAGGAGCCCTGCAATGGCGGCCGGACGCGCATTTGAAAGAAGTCGGCGGATGATTCACCATGCCGCTCTCTCGCGAAAGGAAGGGCCCCATGTCCAAGAAAGCGGTGGATCCGGCCACGCTCAAGCGGCGGCCGGGCGTCGACACGGAGACCTATCTGGATCTCCTGCGCAAGATGCTGGAGGTCTACTACATCGAGGAGCGCCTCAAGGTCTTCGTCCGCGCAGGGAAGGTGTCGTTTCACGCCTCCACGCGGGGGCACGAGAAGCTCCAGATCGCGGTCTCCATGCTCCTGCGCCCCGGGAAGGACTGGTTCTTCCCCTACTATCGCGAGAAGGCGCTCATGGTCGGCCTCGGGATGTCCCCGAGGGACATCTTCCTCCACATGCTCTCGAAGGCGGACGACCCGTGCGGCGGCGGGCGGAACATGAGCGAGCATTTCTCCAGCCCGGCCCTTCGCGTCGTCTCTCCCACCGCCTGCACCGGAACCCAGTACCTCGCCGCCGTGGGCATGGCCAAGGCGGTGAGGTTCCACGGGCGCGACGAGGTGGTCTACGTCTCGTCGGGCGAGGGCGCGACGTCGGAGGGCGAGTTCGGCGAGGCGCTGAACTACGCCGGTCGCGAGCGACTCCCTGTCCTCTTCGTGATCCAGAACAACGGCTACGCCATCAGCGTGCCGCAGAGTTCGCAGACCGCCTCGGCGATCCACGCCATCGCCCGTGGCTACGAAGTCCGTTCGCTGGAAGTGGACGGGCTCCGGTTCACCGACATGTTCCTCACGCTCAAACCGCTGGTCGAGCAGATGCGAGCCGGCTCCGGGCCTCTCCTCGTCGAGGCGCACGTCGCTCGCCTCGACTCGCACTCGTCCTCGGACGACCAGGCCAGGTACCGCACCGAGGACGAGCTCGAGGCGATCCGTCTCGAGGATCCCATGACCTACACGGCCGGGCGGATCCTGGCATGGGGTCTGATCGACGAAGCCGGGATCCGGAAGCTGCACGAGGAGATCCGTTCGGAGGTGGACGCTGCGGCGGACGAGGCCGACGCCGCCGCCCCTCCCGATCCGTCCACGGCCGCGCTCCATGTCGTCTCGGGCTTCCGACCGGTCTCCGCTGAGCCCACCATCGTACCGGTCTCGCCCGAGCCGGTGACCATGGTGGACGCGATCAACCATGGCTTGCGCGAGGAAATGACGCGCGACCTGCGCATCGTCATGTGGGGAGAGGATATCGCCGATCCCAAGGGCGGCGTCTTCGGCGTCACCCGCGGCCTCACGGATGCCTTTCCCGGGCGGGTCGAGAATTCCCCGCTGGCCGAGGCCTCCATCGTCGGGGTTGCGCAGGGAATGGCGATCGGGGGGTTCCGCCCCGTGGTCGAGATCCAGTTCGCCGACTACTCGTTCCCCGCGTTCATGCAGATCCGCAACGAGATCTCCACGCTGCGCTGGCGAAGCGGCGGAGCCTGGACCTGCCCGCTGGTCGTGCGGATGGCGACCGGAGGCTACATCCGCGGCGGCCCGTTCCACAGTCAGTCTCCCGAGAGCCTCTACATCCACACGCCGGGTTGGTTCATCGCGTATCCGTCCAATGCAGCCGACGCCAAGGGCCTCGTCAAGACCGCCTGCCGCATGGACGATCCGGTGATCTTCTTCGAGCACAAGGGGCTCTACCGACAGGTGTTCTCCAAGTCTCCCGAGCCGGGTCCGGATCACCTGATCCCGTTCGGAAAGGCGCGGGTGGTGCGGGAGGGCTCCGACCTCACCGCCGTCACGTGGGGCAGCGGCGTGGTCCGGTGCCAGCGCGCCGCAGCGGATCTGGAGAAGGAAGGTCATTCGGTGGAGGTGATCGACCTGAGGACGCTCGTCCCGTGGGACGAGGTAGCGGTCTTCGCCTCCGTCGAGAAGACCGGGAAGGCGATCGTGGTGCACGAGGCGAACCTCACGCTGGGATTCGGAGCCGAGGTCGTCGCGCGGATCGCGGACCGCTGCTTCGCGAGCCTCGACGCGCCCATCCGGCGCGTAGCGGCGAAGGACTGCTTCGCGCCCTTCGCCGGCTCCCTGGAAGCGGCCGTCCTCCCGAGCCAGGACGACGTCACGAACGGGATTCGCGAGCTGGCGCGTTGGTAGGTCCCAACCGATCTCGCGGCGCGCTGGCTCCCGGCCTGCTCGCCGGTCGCGTCGCATGGATCACGGGGGGAGGCACGGGACTCGGGCGATCCATGGCGCTTCGCTTCGCGCAGCTGGGAGCCAGGGTCGGGCTCGCGGGCCGCCGGCAGGCCCCTCTCGAGAGCACCGCGGCCGAGATCCGCGCTCGGGGGGGAGAGGCAGCCTGGGCGACGTGCGACGTGCGCGACCCGCAGGCGGTGGAAGATGCCTTCGGTCGACTCACGGACGCCATGGGCGAGATCGACGTTCTGGTGAACAATGCAGCGGGGAATTTCCTCTGCCCGGCCGAGGACCTGTCTCCCAACGGGTTCGCCGCCGTGGTCGGCATCGTTCTCCATGGCACGTTCCACTGCACGCGCACCGCAGGACGTCGGTGGATCGAGGCAAAGCGCCCCGGGACGATCCTCAACATCGTGGCGACGTACGCCTGGACCGGCTCCGCGTTCGTCCTCCCGTCCGCCTGCGCGAAGGCCGGGGTTCTCGCTCTCACCCGGTCGCTGGCGGTCGAGTGGGCGAGGCACGGAATCCGAGTGAACGCCATCGCGCCGGGACCGATCCCGACCGAAGGCGCGTTCTCGCGGCTCCTCCCTTCCGACGAGCTTGCCCAGAAGCACGAGAGGAGAATCCCCGCGGGCCGCTTCGGGACACCGGAGGAGCTGGCGGAGCTCGCCGCGTACCTGGTCTCCGACGCATCGGAGTGGATGCGGGGCGAGGTGGTGACTCTCGACGGCGGAGCGTGGCTCCGAGGGGCGGGTGAGTTCAACGACCTGCTCGATCTTCCCGACGAGGCGTGGGAAGGGCTGCGGGGCCGCGACGGCCGGATTCGACCTCGGCGCCCCGCGCGTCCCCCGCGCGCGACGGAGCGGCCGGATTGACCCGGCCGCCTCGGCTGCTGCTGATCGATCCTTCCGTCCAATACCCGGAGGAGGAGTGTGTCGAGACGCTGGTCCGGGCATGGCCGGGCGAGGGCGTGGTTCTGCGGCCCGCGCTGAGGCCCGGAGACGGTCCCGGGCCGGGCTTCGGATACGACGCGGAAGGCGTTGCGATCCTCGGCTCCCGGGCATCCGTCGAGGACGATCTGGTCTGGTTGAGAGGTCTCGAAGCGTGGATCGATCCGATCCTCGACGGGTCGAGGCCGATGCCGCTGCTCGGAATCTGCTTCGGCCACCAGCTCGTGGCGAAGCGGGCGGGCGGTGCGGTGGGACTCGTCCATGAGGACGGCGCGCCCATCCTGGGCGTCGTGGAAACGTCCCTGGAGGACAGTCGCCTGGCGCCCGGCGCGAGCCGGATGCGCGTCGTGGCCAGCCACCGCGAGCACGTGACTCGCCCTGCGCCCGGATACCGCGTGGTCGCCCGGCGGGCTCACGTGCCCGCGGACGGGCTCGAGCACCAGCGGCTTCCCATTTTCACGTTCCAGTTCCACCCCGAGGCGCGCGCGGGTTTTCTCGAGACGCGCGGCCTGGACCCGCTCCGGCTGACCGAGGAAATGATCGACCGATGGGATCGCCTGATCCTGGCGTTTCACCGTGTGGCTTTGAGCGCACGTGCCGCTCCGGGATAGCTCTGGAGATCGGGAGACCAGACCGTCTCAGGGTCCGCCTTGAATCGTCCGGGCACCCGCGCGGAGCAGATCCCAGCAGGTCCGTACGTGCTCCAGGGTCGCCCTCGGGTTCCCGAGGGCCACACGGATCGTGAACCCTTCCCGCAGACGCGTGTGCGATAGATAGATCCTCCCCGAGCGGTTCACCGATTCGAGGATGGCCTCGTTCCACGCGTCGAGCCGGTGCCTGACTTCGGGATCATCTTTCCGTTGCGCGAGCGACTCGGGCCGGAAACGCAGGCAGACCGTGGAGAACGGAACCGGCGCGAGGCGCTCCCAGTCCGGTTCCGCGTCCACCCACGAGGCGAGCTCGCGGGCATGCCGGCAGTGCTCCCGGATCCGGTCCGCCATCCCGGACGATCCGAAGTACCGGATCAGCATCCACAGCTTCAGGGCGCGAAAGCGGCGGCCGAGCTGGATGCCGTACTCGTTGAAGTTGTGGACCACCCCTGTTTCCTTCGTCCTCAGGTATTCCGGCACCAGGCGAAACGCGTCGCGAAACATCTCGGGATCGCGGAACAGGAGGAGGGACGCGTCGAACGGGGTGAACATCCACTTGTGGGGATTCACGACGATGGAATCCGCGCTCTCCCATCCCCGAAACAGGTGCCGGTACTCCGGCACGAGAGCCGCCGCGCCCCCGTACGCAGCATCCACGTGGAACCACAGCTTCTCTTTCGCGCAGATCTCCGCCACCGCTTCGGCCGGATCGATGCTCGTCGACGAGGTGGTGCCCAGGGTGCCCACGACGCAGAACGGCAGCCAGCCGGATGTCCGATCCTCGGCGATGGCCCGCTCGAGCTCCTCCGGCCGGAGCCGGTATGCCGAGTCGGTTGCGACGCGCCGCACGCCGATCTTCCCGATCCCCGCCACGATCGCCGCCTTCTCGATGGAGAAGTGGGCCTCGGTGGAGCAGTACAGACGGAGTCGTCCCAGGGCGGGTCTCGCCGCGAGCCCTTCGTCCCGCGCGTGGAGGCCCGGCACCGCGTGACGGGCCGCAACGATCGACAGCAACGACGAGATCGACGCGGTGTCCGTGAGCATCCCATCGAAGACCCCGGGGAGCCCGAGCATCTGGCGGATCCACTGGACCACCAGCTCCTCGATCTCGGTGGACGCAGGCGCGTTCCTCCAGAACATGACGTTCGAGTTGAGGCCCGCCGCGAGCCACTCCCCCAGGATCCCGGGGCCGCTGGCCACGCTGGGGAAGTACGCCATGAACCCCGGATGCTGCCAGTGGGTGATGTTCGGCTCCACGAGACGAGCGTAGTCCTCGAGAATCCTGCCCCATGGTTCCGGCTGTTCCGGCGCCGCCGAAGGAAGCGCGCCGCGAATCGCCCCCGGCGCCAGGTCCGGAAGCACCCGATACGACTCGAGTCGCTCGAGGTAATCCGCGACCTGGTCCGCCACGCGGTGCGCTGCCGCACGGAACTCGGCGGGATCCATGTCGCCGAAGTGGTGGAGGCCCGAGTCCGGAGGAAGATCGTCGTTCACGTCCGACTCCAGGAACGCGGAGATTCCCGGGCGCACCGGAAGGACATTCCGCAGAATCGGAACGTCCCCCGCCTCGTCACAGGAAGTAGAGCACCGCGGCGCCGAGGGCAATTCTGTACCAGGCGAACGCGTGGAAGCTGTGGGACGACACGTATCGAAGCAACCAGCGGATGGTGACGCGAGCGACCACGAACGCGGTGGCGAGCGAGATCAGGAGCCAGCCCAGGTCCCCCGCCTCGAGAGAGGTGTGGTGCACGATCAGGTCGTAGATCGTCGCGGAGAACATCGTGGGGATCGCCAGATAGAACGAGAACTCGGTGGCCGCGCGCCGGTCCAGGCCCACGGAGAGTCCGCCGAGTATCGTCGCGGCGGACCGGGAGAATCCCGGCCACAGAGCGACGCACTGCGCGAGACCGATCAGGACGGCTTGGCGGCGGGTCACCTCTTCCGGGCTGCGCACCAGCGCGCGGTGGGGGATCGACTCGACGACGAACATCGCCACGGCTCCGGTGATGAGCGCGGCGGCGACCGATCGCGGGGTGAACAGGCCCGCGGTGATCGTCTCGTGCATCGCGACGCCGACGAGCGCCGACGGGAGAAACGCGACGAGCACGTTCCACACGAGTCGGCGCGACCGATCGTCGTCCCGGAGTCCGCGGAGCGTGGCGTTCAAAGGTCCGCGGTACTCCCAGACCACGGCGAGGATCGCGCCGAGCTGGATGAAGACGTCGAACGTGTCGGCGCGCTGCCCGTGGAATCCCATGAGGTGCGACGCAAGGTGCAGGTGACCCGTGGACGAAACGGGCAGGTATTCGGTGAGCCCCTCCACGACTCCGAGCACCAGGGCGACGACGAGCATGCTCATCCGTCGCTCACGCCCCTTCCTGCGGCGCCGCACCCGGGCGCGCGAGCAGGGCCGGAACCAGCGTGAGCGACGTGAGAAGGCAGGTGACGGAGCCGACGAGCGCTACTGCGCCGAACCCGCGGAGGGCCGGGTAGTTGCCGAGCATCAGCGTGCCGAATCCGGCCATGTTCGTCAGGGCCGCGAGGACGACCGCCTTGCCGGTCTCGAGCAGCCCCTCCTCGACCACGCCTCCGGTGAGGTGCAGGCGATGAATCAGGTGGATGCCGTAGTCGATCCCCACCCCGAGGATCATGGTTGCGACGAACGCGTTGACGTAGTTGATCTCGAAGCCGAGGATCTGGATCGTCCCGAGCATGAGCACCACTCCGCAGATCAGCTGCGTCATGGCGATGGCGGTGAGCCGGAGGCTTCGGAAGTCCACCAGCAGAAGGAGGATCACGATGAGCAGCCCGGCTCCCACCGACCGGATCACGTCCCGCGTGAAGATCCGCCGGAGCTCCTGTCCCACCACGTTCGTCCCCGTCACGACAATCTGCGGATCCCCCGCGGCGAGCGCCGACGCCAGGCCGGGGGGCGGCGTCCGCTTCCAGCGAGCCTCCTTCGGGAACAGGTAGGTGACGATGCGCACCTCGCCCTCCTCCCGGCGGATGTACCGATCGAGGAGGCGGCCGAGGCCCTTCTCCTCCAGATCCGAAAGCGTGACGGGCCGCGTGGGGGCGAGGAACTCGTTCATGCGGGTCAGGTATTCCTCGAACGGAGCGCGGTTGAAGCCGTTCTCGTCCAGTCCCGCGAGGAACGCCTTCCGGATCCGGACCGGATCGAATGCGCCCGAAGTGTCCGCCCTGACGGCCTCGATGATCCCCGCCTGCTGGGAAGCGGGCGGAAGGTAGCTCAGGACGGATTCGAAGGACCCGATCGTCCCGTCGTCCACGAAGGGGCGCAGGCGTTCCTCGACCTGCAGGGCCCGCGCCGCGGCGTCGTTCAAGTCCTTTCCCCGCGCGATGGCCATCATGTAGGAGAGCGACGGCTGGAACTTGTCGCCGATCTCGCGCTGAACCAGCGAGGCGGGGGTCTCGTTGCTGCGAAGAGCGTTCAGACTGTCGTCGAACGTGAGGTTGCGGGCAGCGAAGGCCGCGATCGCGGTGAGAACCGCGACGAGGGCCAGGATCAGACCGCGGTGACGCGCGGAGAACGGGATCAGGTGCTCGAGGCCGAAGCTCTGCAGGTGGAGCTTCCGGACCACGTCTCCCTTCCGCTTCCGGGCCCCCTCGTTCCAGGCGATCATCGCGGGAAGCAGGAACACGATGGCGAAGCCGCAGAGCACGATCCCGCTTCCGATGAGGAAGCCCAGGTCGAACAACCCCCGGAATCCGCTGAGGCACATGGCGTAGAACGTACCCGCCGAGGTGATGGCGCCGGTGAAGACGCCGAGGCCGGTTTCTCCCACCATCGCCTCGGTGGCCTCGGCCAGGCTCGCGCCCCGCTGCCGCTCCTCCACGTATCTCGCGTACATCACGATCGTGAAATCGGTTCCCAGCCCCATGAGGAGAGCCGTGAACGAAGAAGAGGCGGAATTGAGACGTCCGAGCGCGAAGTAGGCCAGCGCGAACGTGAGGGCCTGGCCGACCATCAGCGGGACGCTCGAGTAGAGCAGTGCCGCAAAGCGCCGATAGCAAAGCCAGTACAGGAGCGAAACCGCGAACAGGGAGAAGAGCAGATTGAATCGACCGTCGCGGTAGATGAGCTCCGCTTCCTCGAGGGCGACGGCGTAGTTCCCGGCGAAGCGCACCCGCACGCCGGCTGCTGCCGGGTCCGCGCCGTTCTCCTCCGAGTCCGCCCTCAGGTCGTCCCTCGATCCGGCCACCGCCGTCGCCACCGCCTCGAGAAGCCTCCGGTCGAAGGCGATGTCCTGCGATGGGCGCGACGGCTTCACGAGCATGATCAGCGATTGCCCATCCACGGAGAGGTAGTAGCCGTCCGACAGATCGAGCTTGAGAACGCCACGATGGCCCAGGAGCCGGTTCAGGAAGAACGGCATCAGGTCCAGAGGATCGTGGGTGACGAGCCCCTCCCCCAGCGCCATGGTCGGCGACGCCAGGGAGAACCGGCGCTCGCGAAGTTGCCGACGGATGGCGTCATCGGTGAGCTTGGAGGCGAGCTCGGGCAGCTGGTGCGGGGGGAGGAAGAGGAGCGCGTTCTCGTAGAAGAGTTCGAGAAAGCGCTCGTCGGGACGGAAACGGTACTCGACCTGATCGACGAGCCCCTCGAGCCCTTCCAGGCGCTCCGCCAACACGTCCGCGAAGTCCTCGAGATCGTCGGGACCCCGCGAGCGATCCGCGTCGATCAGGATCATCAGGTAGTCCACCGACCCGAAGTCGGTCAGGGCTTGGCGGAACGCATCCACCTGCGGGTTCCCCTTGGGAACCAGCCGGAGAACGTCGGATTCGAGCTCGAGCTTGGAGCCGAGCCAGGTGGCCGCGACCACGGCGAGGAGCGCCGCCAGGAAGACGGTTCGGTAGCGAACTCGTGCGAACCGCTCCACCTGGAGGAGCAGCCGCTGCTTCGCTCCGACGCGGGTCCCCGGCGGCGATGCATTCATCCAGCGAACTCTTGGATCGGAACCCGAAGATCGGATATGGCGTGCTCCCCCTGCGAAGGGCGGCGATTATTCCGCCGCGACGACCGAAGGTCAAGGACCCCCGCGCAGCGGGGTGTACGACAGATACGTGACGACAGGGCGAATCGACGCGAGTCGCGAGCACCAACCGAGGCTCGCGGGCGCTCCATGACCTCCGTCCATGGGGCGTTGCTTTCGATGCGGTTGCTGGCCCGGATGACTCACGACGGACCGTCGTGAGTCATCCGGGCCGGACCGGGACGACCGCGAAATGCCCCCGGCCCCCCTGCCCCGCGTACGGAACGGTCCGGCCAACCGGACTGCGCCGCCCGCGGGCGGTCATCGCTGTCTCTGGGCGACTCCCGGGAGCCTCTTAAGAAACAGATGCTCGGGGGCTTTGCCCCCGAACCCCCACTCCCGCCCTCCGCGACGCCGGCGGACCGGCATCGCTCCGGTTGGGCTGGTTTCTTCCGGAGGTGTCGGGGCGCCTGCCCCATGTGGCCGCTATTAAGAAACAGCGGCGCGGGGGCTCTGCCCCCGAACCCCCGCTCCCGCCCTCCGCGACGCCGGCAGACCGGCATCGCTCCGGTTGGGCTGTTTCTTCCGGAGGTGTCGGGGCGCCCGCCCCGTGCGGCCGCTCTTAAGAAACAGATGCTCGGGGGCTTTGCCCCCGAACCCCCGCTCCCGCCCTCCGCGACGCCGGCAGACCGGCGTCGCTCCGGTTGGGCTGTTTCTTCCGGAGGTGTCGGGGCGCAGCCCCGTGAAGCAAGCTCCTAAGAAACAGCGGCGCGGGGGCTCTGCCCCCGAACCCCCGCTCCCGCCCTCCGCGACGCCGGCGGACCGGCATCGCTCCGGTTGGGCTGTTTCTTCCGGAGGTGTCGGGGCGCCCGCCCCGTAAGCCAAGCTCATGAGGAACTGTACCCGAAGCTGACAAGACTGGTTCCTGCTCGAAACGCGCGGCGCGGCGCGACGGGCCAGACCCGTGCTATGCTGGATTCTCTTAGTTCTTCGGTCGGTTCGTTTCATACCCCAGCGAAATTCCGGCTGTGATGCTTTGGCGAATCCCGCCGCAAGGGGATCGAGGAACCCATGGAGACCCTGAAGGCGTCCACGAAGGATTACATCCGCCTCGAAGACGAGTACGGCGCGAACAACTACCATCCGCTCGACGTGGTGGTCCACCGCGGAAGCGGAGTCTTTGTCTGGGACGTCGAGGGGAACAAGTATCTAGACTTCTTGGCGGCCTATTCGGCGGTGAACCAGGGCCACGCCCATCCCCGGATTCGGCGCGCCCTCGTCGAGCAGGCGGAGCGAGTGACCCTGACCTCGCGAGCGTTCCGGAACGACCAGCTCGGGCCCCTCTACAAGGAGATTTCGGACCTGAGCGGCTTCCGCCGCATGCTTCCCATGAACTCGGGTGCGGAGGCAGTCGAGACGGCGATCAAGGCCTCGAGAAAGTGGGGATACACGATCAAGGGAATCCCCGAAGGCAAGGCCGAGATCCTGGTGTTTTCGGGGAACTTCCACGGCAGGACGACGACCATCATCAGCTTCTCGGACGATCCTCAATACCGAGACGGCTTCGGCCCGTTCACGCCGGGGTTCGTTCGACTCCCCTACGGTGATCTCGCCGCCATCGAACGGGCGATGAACCCGAACGTGTGTGCCGTCCTCGTCGAGCCGATCCAAGGGGAGAGCGGCATCGTCCTTCCTCCCGCGGGGTACCTGACCGGAATCGCGGATCTGTGCCGGAAGCACAACGTGCTGTTCGTGGTGGACGAGATCCAGTCCGGCTTGGGACGCACGGGGAAATTCTTCGCGTTCCAGCACGAGGGGGTTCGCCCCGACATGGCGATCGTCGGAAAGGCTCTCGGCGGTGGGTTCTACCCGATCTCCGCCATCCTCGCCGACGACGAGGTGATGCAGGTCTTCCACCCGGGCGACCACGGCTCGACGTTCGGAGGGAACCCGCTGGCGTGCGCCGTGGCCCGTGAGGCTCTCAAGGTTCTCGTCGAAGAGGGGTTGATCGAGAACTCCGCCACGTTGGGAGAGTATTTTCTCGGTAAGCTCCGGTCGCTGAAGAGCCACCACATCAAGGAAGTGCGCGGGAAGGGACTCTGGATCGGCCTCGAGCTCGTCGCCGCATCCGGCGGGGCCCGCCGGTTCTGCGAGGCACTCCAGACGAAGGGGCTCCTCTGCAAGGAGACCCACGTGCACACGATCCGCTTTGCTCCGCCCCTGTGCATCCGCCGGGAAGAGCTCGACTGGGCGTACGATCGGATCGTGGAGGTCTTCGCCGATCTCGACTGACGTCGCTCCGACCCGGCGATCCGGGAGCCCGTCGAGGGCACTCATGCTGCTCGCGTCGGCCGAGTGGTGAAGGGAAACCGGGCGGTCGCCGGGATCGGGTTTCTTGTTTCCCGGAATGGGCCGCGTGCTCCGGCGTGCAACTGGAGACCGCGGCGTGGTAACTCACGCAGGGAGGATCCCGCATGTCCATGAAGTACCGGCAGCGGGGCTACCGCGATTCGGACCGCGACACCGATCGCAAGCCGAGACCGCCGACCCAATCGACCACGCCCGGAGAGCGGGCGCAGCAGCGCGCGTTGCGGCACGCAGTGCAGCGAGAAGCCAACGAGGTTGTCCGCTGCCACAACTGCGGCCATGGCGTCCCGTCGTTCGGTGCGATCGGAGCCGAGGCGGTATGCCCGAACTGCGACGCGCCGCTCCACTGCTGCCGCGCATGTCGCCACTTCGACACGAGCTCCCGATGGGAGTGCCGCGCCCCCGTGCCCGAGAGAATCCCGGACAAGGGAAAGTCGAACTCGTGCGATCTCTTCGAGGCGCGTCTCGTGCTCGACGCCACGGGGAAGAGAACCGGCGCCCCCTCCTCCAACGATCCGAAGTCGCTTTTCAACAGCCTCTTCAAGCGCTGAGTCACTCCCCGAGGACCTTCACGAGCACCCGCTTGGGGCGTCTCCCGTCGAACTCGCCGTAGAAGATCTGCTCCCAGGGCCCCAGGTCCAGCGCGCCGCTCGTGACCGCGATCACCACCTCCCGCCCCATGATCTGCCTCTTGTGGTGCGCGTCGCCGTTGTCCTCCCCGGTCCGGTTGTGCCGATAGCGCTGGGGATCGTGGGGGGCGAGGGTCTCGAGCCATTCGCGGTAGTCCTCGTGCAGCCCCGGCTCGTCGTCGTTGATGAAGACGCTCGCCGTGATGTGCATCGCGTTCACCAGACACAGGCCCTCGGAAATCCCGCTCTCAACGGCGATCGCGGTCACTTGCGGAGTGATGTTCACGAAGTCCATGCGCCGGGGAACCTGGAACGTCAGGTACCGGGTGAGGGATTTCAAGGGAATCTCCTTTCTCGCCACGCGCGTCCCGGGTGGCGCTTGGGGATCCGCGGTCCCGGGAGCGAGCGGTCGCAGCGTGCGGCGCCCCCGAATCATGCAGGTGCCGGACGGCGGCACGGATCCGAAGTGTACGACAGCTCGAATGAAGAGCAGACGGATCGATACGACTCCGGAACACCGTCCCGATCCCCGGATCGGCGCGCCGATTGGCTCCCCGTCTCTCGGGAACCTATATTCGTCGCGAATCGTCGGGCCGCAGGGCAGCCTCGTCCAGGCGGGTGGAGGAGCTCGAGACGTGCGTCGTAAACGCGAGGAAGGCTCGGGACGTCTCGGATTCCTGTTCGTCCTCGCGCTCGTCGGCGTGGCGATCTTCCTCGCCGCGAAGTTCATCCCGGTGCGGGTCGCCGCCTACGAGTTCAGGGACTTCGTCGAGCAGGAGTGCCGCTATGCGGCCGTCCACCAGAGCGACGAAGCCGTCGTGCGGCGGATCCTGGAGAAGGCGAAGGAGCTCGAGTTGCCTCTCCGCGCCAAAGACGTCAAGCTGAACCGCACCCGTCGCGAGATGATCATCACGGCATCGTTCCAGAAGCCGATCGATTTGAAGGTCACGACCTACGCGTACCACTTCACCGTGAACGAGCGAGCGCCGTTGTTCTGACTCCGTTCCCGCGGCGCGGGACCGGGAACGAATCGGCCGGCGCCCGCGATCCGCCTCGATCCGCCGTCCCGTCACCTCCCCGGCTCCCCATCCCCCCGGATCCTCCACCTGCGCCTGGGCAACCCGGGGCTGGCCACGGATCGGAATCAGAGCACGAGCCGGCTCTCCACCGCCTGCAGGATTCGGTTCCTCATGCGTCGAGCCTCGTGCAGGCTTTCCACCATTCGGTTCTTCGCGGGGCGGGCGTACCCTTCGTCGCCGATCTGCGGCAGGCTCCCGCGCACGCAGATCGCGAGCGACTCGAGGGAAGCAGCGGCGAGGTCGGCGCCGGTGGACAGATCGGCCACGCACTCGGCGTGGATGAGGTTCACGGCGCGCGCGGCGGTTTCCAGCACCGCGAGCGTGACATCGAACGCATCGAGAAGCGCCTCCGCGGCCGCGCGGTGCGCGTTGGTTCGATCCGCCGCGGTGCCGTCAGTCTTGCCTTGAACCGCCCGCAGCACCTCCTCGACGCGGTTCACGTGGCCGGCAAGACGTTCGGCCAGTGCACGCGCTTCGTCACGCACCGCGTCGAGATCGCCCGCGGGCCGGGGACCCGGCCTGCGGTCGAGTGTCCCCGCGCAGGCCCATACGACCCTCGAGGCGCCCAGCGCAGCGACGAACGCCGCGACAGACGCACTCCCGGGCGAAGCGGTTTGCCCCTCGATCCACAGCGCTGCGCTGCGATCCAGCCACGAGACCATGGTCCCCCCCCCCTCTGCGGCCGCTCAGGAAAGCGGGATGAGCCTGCCGTCGTTCACGCGGACCCGCCCGCCCGCGATGACGGCCCGAACCCTCGGAACCCCGAAGCGGTAGACCAGATGATAGCGGTTCGGCACCGCGTGGACGACCAGGTCGGCGCGCTTTCCTTCCTCGAGGCTCCCAATGCGGTCCGCACGGCCCAACGCGTGCGCCGCGTTGAGCGTGGCGGAGGTGATCGCCTCGTCCACGGAGAGCCCCGCCGTCAGACACGCGAACCAGAGCACCGCACCCATGCTTTCGCAGGGGCACGATCCGGGGTTGAAATCCGTCGCAACCACAACGGGAACGCCCGCGTCGACGAGTCGCCGTCCGGGCGGCTTCCGGTCCATCATCAAGAAAAACGTCGCCGCAGGGAGGAGAACTCCGCAGGTTCCGGCCCGGGCGAGCGCTGCAATCCCGCTCTCGGAGGCGTACTCCAGATGGTCGGCCGATGCGGCGCCGACCTCGGCCGCGAGCTGAGCGGCACCGTCATCGGCGAACTGATCGGCGTGGACCCGTGCCCGAAGGCCGTACTCCCGGGCCGCCAGCAGGACGGTCCGGGCTTCCTCTTGCGAGAAGGCGTGGCGGTCGACGAACACGTCGACGTACTCTGCGAGCCCGCCACGAGCCACGGCGGGGATCATCCCGCGCACCAGCGTGTCGAGGTACACGGCCCGCGAAGCACGGTGCTCCGACGGAACGGAGTGTGCTCCGAGAAAGGTCGAAACCACCTCCACGGCATGCCCCCGGGCGGCTTCCCTCAGCGCGCGGAGCTGCTTCAACTCGGTCTCTTGCTCGAGACCGTACCCGCTTTTCGCCTCGACGGTGGTCGTGCCGAGCTCGAGCAGGCTGTCGAGACGGGCTCGAGTCATGCGCGTGAGGACCTCTGCCGGAGCCGCACGCGTGGCGGCGACGGTCGAGAGGATTCCTCCGCCGCGGGCTGCGATCTCCGCATACGTCGCGCCGGCAAGCCGCTCCTCGAGCTCGGTCTCGCGCCACCCGGCGAAGGGAAGGTGGGTGTGGGCGTCGACGAACCCCGGCAGCACGGTTCCGCCCAGGGCATCGAGCGTGACGGCGCCGGGTGAAACGGAGACCGCCTGCCGGAAATCGCGTTCGGTCCCTACAAAGACGATCCGACCGTCGCGACAGGCGACCGCCGCGTCGCGGATCACCCTGAGCCGGGCGAGGTCGGGCCCGAGCTTGGGTCGGGAGCCTTCGGGGGTGGCGAGCTCGGCGATGCCGACGATGGCCAGGTCGGCGGCAATCATCCCGCTTCGGAGCCGCTGCGTCGGCGGAGCACGTGCACGTTGTCCCGCTGGGCTCTCTCGCTCCGCCGCATGTCGAGAAGCGCCAGGTGCTCGTCGATACAGCTGCGAAGACGATTCTCGAACGCGTCGCGCTCGAGTCGCGCGCGGTTGATCTCGGCTTCGATGCTCTCCAGCTGGTCCTGCGCCTGCTCCAGCACCCGCTCGGCTTTGATCCGTGCCTCCTTGACCAAGAGCTCAGCTTCCTTCTGGGAGCGCTCCTTGATCTCCGCCGCCATGCCCTGCGCGGTGACGAGGGTCTCCTGGAGCATCTTCTCGCGGGAGCGCAGATCGTCGATGGTCTCCTTGAGGCGCCCGATCTCCTCGCGCTGCATGTCGCTCTCGAGGTGAACCCGACCGATCTCTTCGGCCGCCGAACGGAGGAACATCCGTACCTCCTCCGTATCGAATCCCCGCATGCGCGTGCGGAACTCCTGTTTTTCCACGTCCATGGCGGACAATCGGTCGCTCAAGGCGTCCTCCTCCCGTTCGTGCGAAAGCGCGGCCAAGATAGTGTCCCCTTTCCCGAATGGCAAGATCGAAGGAGGATCATCGAGGAAGAATCACGCCTCGATTCTCGGGCCGAACAGCGCGCGCCCCACCCGGACGAGTGTCGCACCCTCCTCGACCGCCACCTCGAAGTCCTCCGACATCCCCATGGAAAGTTCGGGGAGTTCCCTTCCCATCCGGGAGCGAGCCGCGTCGCGGAGTTCCCGGAGCCTGGCGAACCAGCGCCGCGCCTGCTCGGGACTCTCGGCAGGGGGTGGGACGCACATGAGGCCCTGCAGCTCCAGGTGGACGAGACCGGAGATCGTATCGAGGACCGCGGGGAGCGACGCCTCATCGGTGCCCTGCTTGCTCGCTTCCCCCGCCACGTTCACCTCCACCAGAACCGGCTGCACCACGCCGCGGGCCGCCGCGCGGCGCTCGAGCTCCCGGGCCAGCTCCGTGCCGTCCACCGAGTGGATCAGCTCGAACGCCCCGACGGCGTGCTTCGCCTTGTTGCGCTGCAAATGGCCCACCAGATGCCACCGCGCTCCGGTGCCCACGAGAGGCACCTTCTCCATCGCTTCCTGGATGCGATTCTCCCCGAACAACGCCTGTCCGCAGGCCAGGAGTTCACGCACCCGCGAGGCGGGAACAGACTTGGAGACGGCGACGAGCGCGACGGAAGCCGGAGCCCGATGTACTCGCCGGCACGCCTCTCCGATCCGCCGCCGAACGCTCTCGAGCGCGGCGGCCAGGTCGGGAGGCGCCGCGCAGTCGCTCATCGCCGTTCGGGTGAATCCGGCGCGGATGACGCCTCGGAGACGTCGTGAATCCGCACGGGTCCGTCGTTGGGAGAAGCGGCGGCAAGATTCAGGGCCTGGTTCACCAGGCGATCCGCGTCGCGGTTCTGCTCGCGCGGAACGTGGACGATCGAGAACCTGCGGAACGACCGGGCCCGCCGCACGGCATCCGCGTGAAGAGGAACGAGACCCTCGTTCCGGACTCGGTAGCGGCCTTGCACCTGCCGCACCATCAGCTCCGAGTCGGCGCGGATCTCGACCTCTTCGGCGCCACGCTCCGCGGCGATCTTCAGCGCCTCCAGAAGGCCATGGTACTCGGCGATGTTGTTCGTCGCGCTTCCGATCGATGCGGCGAATCCCTCCGCGTAGACGCCATCGTCGGCAAACACCGCGACGGCCCAGGCAGCGGGTCCGGGGTTCCCGCGCGCGCCTCCGTCCACAGCCGCGCTAAACCGTGCCGCCATTGGCCGCCTCGAGCCCTGCGTCGTCACCGTCGATCGCGGACGGGCCGGGGGTCTGCGGCCGCAGCGCCGGCTCGTAGTAGAGAAGCCGCCGGCAGTTCCGGCACGAGTGGATGCTCAGACACTGCCGGATCTCCTGAAAGACCTGCGGCCTCACACGGACGTAGCATGCCTGGCATGTCTCCTTCTCGGCCTTCGCGAGGAAGATGCCTTGCCGCCCCTCCTCCACGCGCTTGACGGCGTCGAGGAGGTCGCGGGGGAGCTCCGCCCCGATTCGCGAACGGTCGGCCTCCGCGCGCTCGATCCGCTCGCGCGCCGCGGCCGCCTCCGCGTCGACCCCGGCGTGCTCCCGTGCGACCCGGGCCCGCTCCTCGGCGATGTGGGAGGATCGGGCGTCCAGATCCGTCCTCAGCGGCCCCGCTTCGTCCATGTTCTTGAGGATGACGTCCTCGTGGGCGGAGATCTTGGATTTGACCGTGTCGATCTCCTTGAGCATGGCCGCGTATTCGCGCTGGTTCTTCACCTGCATGAGGCTGCCCTGGTACTTCTTGAGGGCTTCCTCGAGGAGCGCGACGTCGCTCTCCCGGCTCCGCTGGTCGGCCTCGAGCTCCTCCAGGCGGGCCCGGAGAGCCACGTACTCGGCGTTCCGCTCCCGGAACCGTCCTTCGATCTCGTCGATCCGTCCGGGCGCTCCTGCGACCGCGGCCCGAGCCGCCTGAATCTCCAGGGCGAGATCCTGCATGATGAGGAGCCTTTCGAGTTGCGCCTTGACGTTCACGGTGCGACCTCCGGAGGGTGCCAGAATAGAAAAAAGGCGCTCGAACTTCGAGCGCCCTTTCTTGCGGCCCCCCTGCCGAACCTGCTCCCGAGGGTGCGGAGCCGGTCCGACATGGCCAAGAAGTCTGGCTGCTTCCTGGTCTCACGCACGGCGAAGCGGCACTCTACCACCGGCCCCCGGGAACCGTCAACGAAGCGAAGGTCCCTGGGTGTACGACAGGAAAGCGAGGAGACGATGCTGCGAATCGGGGACAGCAACCGAAACTCGCACAATACCCCGTGGTTTGAATGAGTTGCGTGATGGCGAGTCTCGCTTGCTGTCCCCGATTCGCTTCGATTCAGCTCCTTCTCACTTTCCTGTCGTACACCCAAGGTCCCTCGGCGGCGTGTACCACGGAGAAGCGATCGGACGCGGCGAATCGACGGCTCGCGGCTCTCGGGTGAGCGCGCGCCGGGGGAGCGACTCCTCGCCGGACGCGTGGTCACGCAGAGCGTGGAGAAACGTCCCGACGGGCGAGGTCCGGGAGGGTCCGAGAAGCGGTCTCCCGTCCAGGGGACCACGAATGGGACGGGATCGACCGGCCCGCACCTCTCCGAACGAGAGCGGCCGTCCCTCAACCGCGCGCCGGGCGCTCCGGAGCGGGAGCCGGCTCGGCCAGCCGGCGGCACGCCTGCTCGATCGCGGCGAGCCACGCCGGGTCGCTCTCGGGATCGGGCGCCTCCACGCACACCTCGGTGCCACGCGTTCGGCGGAGAAGCTCGGCAACACGGCGCTCCCCCTCCGAGGCCGACAGGAGAACCAGCACGCGGGGCGCTCGCATCCGCGCGAGGCTCAGCGCGTTGAGGAGGAACACCGCGGGATCCTCCCGAGCCAGTCGCCACCAGTGCAGCAGCGGGATGCGCCGCTGCGACTCGGCGAAGAGAAGCCGCGTGTACGCGTCATGGTCTTCGCTCGCCGGTTGCTCGCCTCCGGGTCGTGAAGAGGCGAGCAGATCCACGAGGGCGCATCCGTCGGTCACGACGAAGGGGCCGCCGGCATGCCGGCAGAGCGCCTGCTCCGCACGCGCGCGGCGCGTGAGCTCGGCGAATCGCCGCCCCTCGTGAGGAGCCGGCACGCCCAGGAGCTTCGCGACACCGGTGTGCCAGCGCCGGAGCGGCACCACGGGCTGCGGCGTCCCGAGAGATCCCAGGCGCTCGGCGAGACGCGCCGCGACCGCGGCCCGTGCCCCCGCATCGCCGCCGGAGACGGCGACGAACACGGGGGCGGCCGGCTTGGGACCGGGCAGCGTCGCAGCGGGAAGCGCGAGCGCGAGAACGTCCCGCCGAACTTCCTCGGCGATCTCGCGCGGCTCCTTCGAGGCGTCGTAGGTCCTGGGCTTTCCCACGCGAACATCGATCCCGAGGGGCACCGGCACGAGCTCGCCGCGAGGCCAGATCCGCTCGGGCCCGTGGAGGAACACGGGGACCACCGGGACGTCGGGGACCCCCCGCACGATCCGGCCGACCCCGGCGCGAAACGGCGCCACGACCCCGGCCTCGCCACGGGTTCCCTCCGGAAAGAGGATGAGACTCTCTCCCTCGCGCAGCGCGCGCATGAGGTGAGCCAGCGGATCCTGCCCCGCCCCGGGAGCGCGGTGGATCGGTACGGCGTTCATGAGCACCATCGCCATGGTCCTGCGCAGCCACGTCTCACCGAAGTAGTCGGCGGCGGCCACGGGGTGAACCTTGGGGAGCCTTCGCAGGGGGAACAGCGAGAGGAGCACGGGTGCGTCGAGGTGGGAGTTGTGGTTCGCCACGACGAGGCAGGTTCCGTCCGGCACGAGATCTCTCCGCCGGAAGCGCACCCCGCCGAAGAATCGCAGCACCGGGCGCACGACGAACAGGTGGAACGAGACGAGGGCAACGAGTCGTATCGCCCGTCGCACCTTCGTGCTCCGTCCCGCAAACACGGTCGCATCCGGGGACCGATCCGCGGCCTCCCGCTGCGCTCCGTTGCCCGCGGCAGGCGGGGCGGGGATTGCTTCGTCCCGTCGCTCCGACGCTTCGTCGCCGCTCTGCCGCAACCCCGTTGCCCGCGGCGGCTCGCGAGTCCCGCGATGCGACACCGGATTGCGAGGAGAGACCATCTAGCGGGCTGCCTGGGCGAACAGGAGCCAGTGGAAGAAGGCCGGTGCTGCGTACACCGCGGGAAACGCTCGGTCGAGGAACGCCCCGCGGCCCAGGCGCGAGACCGAAGCCCCGAGATCGAGGTCCTGTGCAACCGCTTCGGCCAGGAGGCCTCCGGCCGTAGCGCCCGCTGCGACCAGCATGCCGCCGATCGCCCCGACCACAGCGGTGGTTCCTGCGAGCGATCCCAGCAGCGCGCCGATCACGGTGGCCAGGCCGAACCCCGCGGCTACGCCCACGACCGGGCGGAGCAGGTCCTCGCCCGGGCGGATCCGTCCAGCCAGCCTCTGCGGCAGCTCCGATGCCAGAGCGAGCACGCCGAAGATCTCGATCTCTCCGTGGCGGAAGGTCCCGGCCGCCAGACCCAGGTGAGCGGCGCAGAACACGAATGCGATGGTCCCCAGGAGGAGCCGGCCCGCCGACTCGAACGTCCCTTTCTGCGGCGAACCGCCGATGGTGAGGAGGGCAGGGACGAACGCGAACACGGCCAGCGGCACGACGACGAGAAACAGCGTCCACGAACCGCGGACGGGAGGCCAGAGGGCGAGGGGAACGGAGAGGTAGGCCGCGAGGATGGCCCAGCGGTCCCGTTGCCGGAGCGGCGCCAGGAAGAAGTACTCGCGCAGGGCCACGAACATCAGAACGCCGAGAAGGACCAGGGAGACCCATCGGTCGGCACGGGACAGCACGACGAGCAGCGGCGCCAGAAAGCACCAGAAGCCCGCCCAGCCAGGAAGCGCGCGGAAACGGCCCCCTCTCGGCGACGCGAGAAGAGCGACGATCCCGGCGACTGCGAGCGCGAGTCCGAGCGCAACGACGATCGGCGGGACGGGAAACGGCATCGCTCCTCCAGGAGCGCATATTATGGGGTCGTTTCGCCGAACCGCGAGAGCCCCGGCGGAGGCGGCGCGAGGAGGTGCCATGGAAGGGACGGAGCGCACGCCTTCGAACCCGCTTCGGGACGCCCCGGACGGGGGTCTAGAGGCGGAGCCGTGCGCCGTGGTGATCTTCGGTGCGTCGGGCGACCTCACGCAGCGCAAGCTCGTCCCGGCACTCTACAACCTGCATCTGGACAGGCTCCTCCCAGGAGGCTGCTCCATCGTGGGCGCGGCGAGGCGGGAGATGTCCGACGATGCGTTCGCCGCAACGCTCGAAGAAGCGCTCACCGCCCATTCCCGGCGTGCGGTCGATCCGGTGGTGTGGAAGGAGTTCGCCCGAACGATCTCTTACATCCAGTGCTCGTTCGACGATCCGGAGGGGTACCGGAGGCTCGCGTCCCACCTCGAGTCCCTGGACCGCCTTCAGGGCCGCGGCGGAAATCGGCTCTATTACTTGGCGACGCCTCCGTCGGCGTTTCCCGTCATCGTGCGCCGGCTGGACGAGGCGGGGCTGGCCCGCCCCGGCCCCGGCGGCCGCTGGGCGCGCATCGTCGTCGAGAAGCCGTTCGGACGAGATCTTGCGACCGCGCGGGAACTGAATCGCACCCTCCAGCGCGTCTTCGCCGAACCGGCGATCTTCCGAATCGACCACTACCTGGGCAAGGAGACCGTGCAGAACTTGCTCGTGTTCCGCTTCGCGAACGCCATCCTGGAGCCGCTCTGGAACCAGAAGTACCTCTCCCACGTGCAGGTGACCGTGGCCGAGTCCATCGGCATCGAGGGGCGGGGGGAGTACTACGAGGAGGCCGGCACCACGCGGGACATGGTCCAGAACCACCTGTTCCAGCTCCTGAGCCTGATCGCCATGGAGCCTCCGGCTTCTTTCGAAGCAGACTCGATCCGGGACGAGAAGGTGAAAGTGCTCCGCTCGTTGCGCCCGGTCCCGCCGGAGCTCACGACATCGGAGACGGTACGGGCGCAGTACGCCGAGGGCGTCGTGGGTGGAGAGCGCGTGCCTGGATACCGGGAGGAGCCCGGAGTGGCGTCGGACTCTCGGACCGAGACCTACGTGGCGATGCGCCTGTACATCGACAACTGGCGCTGGGCGGGAGTCCCGTTCTACCTGCGCGCGGCCAAGCGCATGCCCAAGCGAGCCACCGAGATCGCGCTCCAGTTTCGAGAGGTGCCGCACCGGCTCTTCAAGGGGGCCGCGGACGGAGAGATCCTGCCGAACGTGCTGTCCGTCCGCATCCAACCGGACGAGGGAATCACCCTGAAAGTGGGAGCGAAGGCACCCGGCCCGACCCGCAGGATCCTGCCGGTCGCCATGGACTTCCGTTACGGAACGTCGTTCGGTGAGGAGTCCCCGGAAGCGTATGAGGTCCTCATCTTGGATGCGATTCTGGGCGACTCGACGCTTTTCATTCGCTCCGACGAGGTCGAGGCTTCCTGGGCCTGGATCGACGCCCTGCACGACGGATGGCGGCGAGACGGATCCGACGCCTCGCTCCCTTCGTATCGCTCGGGCACCTGGGGCCCTTCGCAAGGTGACTCGCTGCTGGCTCGCGACGGCTGGAGATGGAGGAGGCTCTGAATGGAGTCGTTCTCGCTGGGGAGCGCGATGAGCCTCCGGGAGGTGGAGCTCGGGCTGTCCGCGCTCTGGCGACAGGCCGCTGCGCGCCAGGACGCCGTGATGCGCGCGTGCACCCTGAATCTGGTCGTGCCGTGCGAGGACCCGGGCGCGCTCGCGCAGATCGGACGGGTCGTGGCGGAATTCTCCGAACGACGCCCCTGCCGCGCCATCGTCGCCTGCGCGTCTGCCGCCGAGGGAGCCGAGGAATCCCTCCGCGCGTGGGTTTCCGCCCACTGTCGTCGATCGTCGGGAGGCCGAGTGGTCTGCAGCGAGCAGGTCACCCTCGAAGCACGGGGAGAGCAGTCTGCCGAACTCGTTCCCGAATCGGTGCTGCAGCTCCTGTCCGGCGACGTTCCCATCCATGTCTGGTGGTGCCGGTCTCGGCTCGCCGGCGATGCGTGGTTCCGCCCCTTCGCGAGGCTGAGCGACCGCTTGATCGTGGGGGGCGTGCCCGTGTCCGATCCGTCCGCGGCGCTCGTCGCCCTCGCGGGCCTCGCCGCCGATCCGTCGTTTCGAGGATACGCGGCCGACCTCGCGTGGACCCGGCTCGCCGCTTGGAGGACGTCCCTGGCCTCTCTGTTCGACGCCGCGTGCACGCGTTCGCTTCTCCACCGGTTGACCGAGATCCGCATCGTTTCCGCCGGACCCGCCGACGCCCGCGGAATCTCCCTGGAAGCGGCGTACCTCGCCGGGTGGCTCGCCTCACGGCTCTCCTTCATCCCCGGCTCGCGAGACGCTCGCTGGCGCAGGCCAGACGGCGGGGAAGTCGCGTTCTGTTTTTCCCGGGACCCCCTGCTGCTCCACGGGGAAATCGGCTCGGTCCGACTGAAGGCGCTCGACGACGAAGGGACGACCACGGCGATCGCCGAGCGAGTCGAACCGGGGCGCGACTTGGTGCGCCTGTTCGTCGAGACCTCATCGAGCTGTCCGCTGCCTCGAGTCGTCGAGCTCAGCACGCGGGAGCCCGCAGTGCTCCTCGATCGGGAATCCGCGCGGACGGGGCGTGACGCGACGTTCGAAGCGGCGCTCTCGGCCGCGGCGCGAATCGCCGGACCCTGACTCGCGTCCCGTCCGGTTTCCGTTCTGAAATCCTGGCGTCGCGACTGCAATCGCGTCTCGCCGTTGCCGGCACGAAGCGCCGAACTCCACGCGGCAGGAGCCGCCCACGGTCCCCGGATGGCGCCGTGATCCTCTTCGCGGCGCGACACAGCCGGATCTCGTTTCGCGTCAGTCGTGTAGGGCTCGTCGACACGGGCGAGCGCGACGATCCGGCCGGCGGGCAAGCCGGCGTCGATGCCGCACCGACGACGCCGATCTCTCGACCCGCCACGATTGGCCGGTGAATTGCTCGATGGGAATTCCGATCCGAGCCAAGCGACTGGAGATTCAAGGAGGCATCATGAGCGATCTCGTTCCCAAAGCAGCGAAGCGTTTCCGCTCGATGACGTGGCTCCGGCGCCTCGCGTTCGTACTGGGCATGGCGGGCTTCGTGATCGCGGCGCTGCTCGCGGCGGACATGGCGGCCGCGGCACCGCCCGTCGCGGTGCCGATCGGATCCGACATCGGAAGCCAGCGGCCGCGACCCCGACACGTCCTCCTGCGACATCGCTTCGGACAAACGTCTCGGCCCCCGCGCTCGGAGGGATCGGTGACGCGACCCGTCGATGGCAGGTTCCGGCCCGAAGGCGTCTACCAGACCGACCCGTCGTTCTTGCAGTCGGTGGCCGACAACCTCGCGACGGGCCTCACCCCCGAAACCGTGCTCGTCCGTCCCGTACCGGCGAGCGAGGTACAGCTCACGCGCGGGCAAGCCGTCCGTCGCACGCTGCGAACCATGTTCAACCAGATCGACCCCGACAGGATCATCGATTCTCTCCCGACCCATGGGAGCCGGAGCACCCCCGAATCCCCCCCCTCCTCCTCCGGTTCCGGAGACGGCCGAGCGCGCTTCCGTGTCGGCGTTTCCCACCTCTCCCCCAAGGTGGAAATGCGATCCCGGATGGGCGGAAGCGCGCTCGGCCTCTCGATCAGCCCTCTCGGGCAGGTCGACCTCGAGCTGGCACACTCCCGGCTCGCCGCCACGCAAGTTCACGTCGGCTACGATCGGGACGCCGGTCGATACGATCTGGCCTGCCGCTTCGCGTTCTAGCTGCGTCTTCTCGAAGGGCGGCCGGCTCAACCATGTCGCGGCCCGGGCCGGTCGCCCGCCCGATTCAACCCCTTCCCAGAGCGATCGCGAAATCCTCCACGAGATCCTCCGCGCTCTCGATCCCGCAGCTGACGCGGATGAGATCGTCCCCGATGCCCATCCGCGCGCGCTCTTCGCGCGTCAGGCTCGCGTGCGAGGTCGCGGCGGGCCGCGTGACCAGCGTCTCGACACCCCCGAGGCTGGGCGCGTGATACGGGATCCTGAGGGTGGAGAGAATTCTCTCCGCAGCCTCGGGCCCGCCTTCGGGTGCGAAGCTCAGCATCCCACCGAAGCCGTGCAGGAACCCTCGGGCGTGATCGTGGTCCGGGTGCGATTCGAGGCCTGGGTAGTGCGTCGCGACGACCCGCGGGTGTCCCGCGAGGTACCGCGACAGGACCATGGCGTTGCCGTTCTGCGCTCGTACTCGAAGCGCCAGAGTCTTCAGCCCGCGGGCGAGAAGGAACCCCGCATGGGGATCGAGGCACCCGCCGTAGCGGCTCAGAGTCCTGCGAACGGACTGGAGCCTGTCGGCGCGACCGGCGACGCATCCCGCGACGAGATCGGAGTGGCCGTTGAGGTACTTGGTGGCGCTGTGGAACACCAAGTCGAATCCGAGTTCCAGAGGACGCAGGTTCAAAGGCGTCGCGAACGTGTTGTCCACGACGGACACCAGACCGTGCTCCCGAGCGAACGCCGCGATCTGGTCGAGCAGGGGCACACGCACCAGCGGATTGGTGATCGACTCGCAGAGGAACAGCCGCGTCCGGGGATGGAGCGCCGCTTTCCACGAATCGGGCCGCCCGGGATTCACGAACGTCACGGCCCAGCCCAGACGGGGCGCCTCGTGCCGGAGGAACGCGTACGTTCCTCCGTACAGGCAGTCCGCGGCGAGCAGATGGTCTCCCTGCTCGAGGCTCGCGAGCAGGATCGAGGTCATCGCCGCCATGCCGGACGCGGTGGCCACGGCGGCCTCGGCACCCTCGAGCGCGGCGAGCTTGTCGTGAAGGTAGCGCTGGGACGGAGTCGTGCTCAGGCGGATGTAGGCGATGTCCTGGTAGGCCGTTCCCGGGGCAACGGCGTACACGGTCCCCTGATAGATCGGGTACACGAGGGAGCCTTCGGGCGCAGGCTCGCGTTCCCCTCCGTGGACCGCCAGAGTCTCGAAACGAAGAAGGCGCATGTCGCCGGCCATCGGATGCGTCCTCCAAGTCGGGAGAGAAGCGTGGAGCGGGATTATGCACGAGGTCGAGGGCTTACGGGTTCGTAATCTCGCAGGGCGAGCGCGATGCTCGCCGAGCGTCGCGGTGTCGCGCGCTGCGTCGTTCACGATTTCATTTGTCTCCGTTCGATCCGGGCACTACGTTTAGCTCGGATCCGAAGAGCGAGGCGTTCTCGAAGGATCCGAACCAGGAGGCTGGTCCGTATCGCAGGCGGCACGACGAGGCCAGAATGGGCGTTTTCGACTATCTGTCATCGCTCTGGGATTCGACGGAGGACTCTGCCAAGCCCGTCGCATCGGAGAAAACGGGCGCCTCCAGGAACCCGTCGAAGAAGGATGCGGGCACCGCCCCGCCTCGCCAGAGGAACCGCGCAACCGAACGCACCGCGTCTCCCGCGCCGGCGCCGCGATCGCGCAGCTCCGAGCCGCCCGCCAGGCCCCGGCCGGAAGCTTCGGGTCGGCCCGCTTCCGCGCCGCCCCAGGCGACGCCGCGAGCCGAGGTCCCGGCCGCTCCCCGGCTCCGACAGTCGTCGCGACGGCCGTGGCGACGGCCGCACCCCACGATCCCGACGGAGCGCGCGCCCTGGACGAGGCGTTCGGCCAAGGGGCGTCGCAGTCGGTCACCTACGTGAGCGAGATCGCCAAAGAGCTGGACCAGGCGGCGGTCCGGGAGCTGTACGGCAGCATCGCCGCGAACCACGCGCGCCCCATCAAGAATTTCCTCTTCGAGCTGAAGCGCGGAACCGCCACGAAGGAATGGCTCGAGATCTGCCGTCCGGTGATGGCCACGCTCATCGAAGGCGCGGAGGGGATGGATCTGGCCGCGGCGGCAAGGGCGCTCAGGGAATTCGACGAGGCCCTCGCGCTGGCCAGCGAGGGCCCGGGTCACGGTCTGGAGCCGGCCGCCCGGGACCTGCTGCTGCGCGGATACGACGAGATGGCGCTGGAGCTGCCGGAGATCTTCCGGGCCGGCGACGAAGAGCGTCGCCGCGAGACGATCATCATCCACTCGCTCCTGAAGCAGGTCCCCGATGTCGGCCACGTGACCTTCGAGAGGCTCTACGGCGCGGGATTGACCACGCTCGAAGCGCTGTTCCTGGCCGGAAGGGACGACCTGGCGGCGACGACGGGGATTCCCGCCTGGCTGTGCGAGCGGATCTGCAGCCGCATGCAGGAGCACCGCCTCGATCTGGAGCGGGCGCAGCGCTCCTCGGGGCAGGTCGAGCGTCGCTCGCGTCTGCGAGCGCTCGTCGACGAGTTGCGCAGGCGGCACGAAGGCTACGAGAGCGCCGCGGAAGAAGAGTGGACGGACCCCGCGCTGGCCGAGGCGAAGCGAGAGCACCGGCAGGGCCGGCAGATGTGCGCCCTCCAGATCGAAGTGGTCCTCGCCGAGCTGGGCGAGCTCGATCTGGTGGAGGAGATGCAGAGGCTCCCGTTCTCCCGGCGCATCGAGAAACTGCACGAGTTCATCGCCAGCGATGCCGGTGCGGTGCCGGCGGAGCAGCTCGAAGCGGACGAGGCCGGCGTCTCGGCCGCGATTTCTTCGAAGAGGTGACTGCCTCATGGCTGAGTACTCCAAGGATCAGGTAGCCGAGAAGGCCCGGCGGGGCGAGTCGCTCGAACGGGCGGACCTCAAGGGCCTCGCGCTCGGCGGAGCGAATCTCGAGGGCGCCAACCTGCGGCGTGCGGATCTCGAAGGCGCGAATCTGGAGGAGTGCAATCTCCGGAAAGCGAACCTCGCGAACGCCAGTCTTCGCGACGCCTTCCTGGCCCGGGCGAACCTGGAAGGGGTGAACTTCCAGAAGGCCGATCTCGAGGGGGCCAAGCTCGACGGAGCCAATCTCCAGAGCGCGGATCTGACTCGGGCGAACCTGTCGGGAGCGTCGCTCGAAGGGGCCAAGCTCAACGGGGCGCGGATGAGCTCCGCCCAGCTCGATGCCGCGAACCTGGGCGGCGCGCAGATGATGGGTGTCGAGCTCGTGGGGGCGGATCTCGGAGAGGCGTACCTGGGTGGCGCCAAGCTGGTGAAGGCCGATCTGAGGAACGCGCGCGCCGAGAAGACCAACCTGGAGACCGCCGACCTCACCGACGCGAACCTCTCCGGCGCCACCCTGCGGCACGCCTACTGCGAGGGAACGAACTTCTGTCGGGCGCTCCTGGAAGGAGCGACGATCGAGGATTGCGCGTTCCTCCGGGCCGACCTCACCGAGGCCGATCTGCGGGGCTGCAGCGTGCGGGGCGCGACGTTCGACAGCGCGAAGATGACGGGAGCGAAGCTCGCCGGCTCCGATCTGATGCCGGAGCAGCTCTCTTCCATCGTCGCCGAGTGGGTCGACTTCTCCACGCACTCCAGCGAGATCAAGGTCAAGGGCGCCGAGGTCGGGGAGTACGTCGCCCGACAGCGCAGCGCGGCGTTCGCCCCGGTGGGGACGACCCCCTCGGACGAGCAGACGAAGCGGTTCTTCGGCAAGGGCGACGTTCTCCGCAACGCCTCGCTGGAGTTCGGCCAGCAGTCGCTCGTGGAGGTCGAGAGCCGTTTCGAGAAGTGCAGCATCACGCTCCAGAAGGGAGCGAGGCTGATCATCGGCCCGCACGGCGTTCTCGACGGCTGTCAGATCTCCGGGGGGGGCGAGATCGTCGTCCACGGCACCTTCGCGGAAAACGGCGCAACGCCGAGCATCGTGGGACCCAAGCGGCTCGTCGTCGGAAAGGACGGCTGCGTGATCGGTTCTGTGAAGCAGGCGGCCGATCGCACGCAGTTCGGGTTCGAGCGGGGCTGCGCGCTCCAGCTCAAGATCCAGGAATGACGCATCCAGGAACGAAAGGAGTGATGGGGAGATGCCCGAGCAGAACAAGCAGACGGTGATCGAGAGCGGCACGGAATTCGACGGGGCCATCAAATCGGACTGCCCCATCACCTTGAGCGGCAAGGTGAAGGGCCAGGTCACTGCGCCCTCCCTGACCGTCACCTCCTCCGGCACGGTGCACGGGCAGGTGAAGGTCTCTCGGCTCAAGGCCCAGGGAGAGGTCTCGGGCGAGATCGAGGCGGAGGCCGTCGAGCTGTCGGGGCGGGTGAACAACCAGACGGTGATTCGCGCCAAGACGCTCGAGGTCATGCTGACCCAGCCGAACGGAGGGCTGCAGGTGACGTTCGGCAACTGCGAGCTCCAGGTGGGGGACGCGACCGCCCGATCGACGGACAACCGCGCGAAGACCGAGCCCGTCAAGAAGGAGGCGCCGGCGGAGAGAACCGTCGGACAGGCGGTCAGCGACCTGATCAAGTAGCGCTCAGCCGAGCCACTCCCGGATCCGCTCGGTCACGATCGGCGCCGTGAGGCCCAGTTCGTCCGCGAGAACCTCGGCGGGAGCCGAGGCACCGAACCGGTCCAGGCCGATGGTCAGGCCGTCGGCGCCCGCCAGATCCTTCCAGGGATCGGTTCGCCCGGCCTCGACGGTTGCGACGGGCACGCCGGGCGGAAAAAGCCGGGCGCGGTGCGACGGAACCTGCGCCGCGAACACCTCGAGGCACGGCACCGATACGACGTGGATCCGCCGCCCCGCCGCGGCGAGCGACGCGCGGGCCGCCATGGCCAGATGAACTTCGGATCCGGTCGACGCCACCACGGCGTCGGGACGACCGTCTCCGGCCACGAGGTACGCTCCCCGCCTCGGATCTGCGATCTCTCCCTTCGCCTGGCGCTCCAGCGGAGGGACCTTCTGCCGCGTGAGGAGGATCGCGCTGGGCCCGTCCGTCCGCTGCAGCGCCATCGCCCACGCCGTCGCGGTCTCGATGCCATCCGCAGGCCGGAAGACCCAGAGGTTCGGAATGAGCCGAAGCGACGCTGCCTGCTCGATGGGCTGGTGGGTCGGACCGTCTTCACCGACGAAGATGGAATCGTGGGTGAACACGTACGTCACGGGAAGACGCGCGAGAGCGGCGATCCGGATCGCCGGCCGCATGTAGTCGGAAAACACGAGGAACGTGGACCCGAACGGCCGGAATGCGCCGTAGTAGGCCAGTCCGTTGAGGATCGCCCCCATGGCGTGCTCTCGAATGCCGAAGTGAATGTTGCGGCCCGCGTAATCGCCCGGCCGGATGGACGGCGAGGCGAGCAGGCGCGTCTTCGTGGACGGCGCGAGATCGGCGGAGCCCCCGACCAGACCCGGCAGGATCTCCGCGGCCTTCTGCAGGATCACGCCCCCGTGCTCGCGGGTCGCGCCCGGGCCCACGGGCGCCGCATCGAGGAGCTTCGCCGCCAGGTCCGGAGGGGCCGTCTTGCTGCGCATCGCATCCCAAAGCGCCGCCTGTTCGGGATGGCCCTCCCGCCACTGCTCGAGCCGCCTCTCCCACGCCGTCCGGAGAGCGGCGCCCTCGTCGGCGCGCCCCTTGAAAAAGGCCCGCACCGCTTCGGGCACCCGGAACGTCGGTTCAGGGGGCCATCCGAGCCGCTCCTTCATCGCCCGCACTTCCGCCTCCCCCAGAGGAGCCCCGTGGGCCTCCGCGGTGTCCTGCTTGGTCGGAGCGCCGTGGGCGATGTGGGTGCGGCAGACGAGAAGCGACGGACGCGCGTCCTCGACGATCGCCGACTCCAGGGCTCGCGCGATCGCGTCGTGATCGTGGCCGTCGACGTGCTCCACGTGCCATCCGTACGCTTCGTGGCGTCGCCCCACGTCTTCGGAGAACGTCAAGGCCGTCTCACCCTCGATGGTGATCCGATTGTCGTCGTAGAGGACGATGAGATTGCCGAGCCGGAGGTGCCCGGCGAGGGACGAGGCCTCGCCGCTCACTCCTTCCATCATGTCCCCGTCGCCGGCCAGGACGAACACGCGGTGGCTGATCAGCTTGGACTCATCCGTGTTGAATCGTGCCGCCATCATGCGGGCGGCGAGGGCGAGACCTGCCCCGTTCCCGATCCCCTGACCGAGAGGTCCGGTGGTCGCCTCCACGCCCGGCGTGTGGCCGTACTCCGGATGCCCCGGCGTGCGGCTGCCCGATTGCCGGAAGCGCTGGATCTCCTGGAGCGACAGATCGTATCCCGCCAGGTGGAGTAGGCCGTAAAGCAGCATGCATCCGTGCCCCGCGGAGAGGACGAATCGGTCCCGGTCGGGCCAATCCGGAGCAGCCGGGTCGTACCGGAGAACCCGGCTCCATAGCACGAACGCGAGGTCCGCCGCTCCCAAGGGCATCCCGGGATGTCCGGAGTTCGCCTGCTCGACCGCATCGACGGCCAGGAACTTCAGCGTGTCCACGATCTCACCGGCGAGAGCGCGCTCCACCACGGGAGTCATCAGGTCACCTCCTGGGACGAGTCTGGAAGCGAGCCGCACACGCCGCCGCGCCGAGAAGCGGCGTCCGCGGCTCGAGAACCACACGAACGGGGATGCGCTCGACGAGGGGCGTGAGTCGCCCCTTGTCGCGAAACGCCTCGATGAAATCCCCGCCCCGGAGCCGGGAGAGGATTCGCGGGGCGATGCCGCCGGCGACGTACACGCCTGCGACAGCCTTCGCCGCCAGTGCGAGATCGCCTGCGACGGCACCGTAGATGGAAACGAACAGGTCCATGGCTCGCTCCGCCAGCGCGTCCTCGCCGTTGAGTCCTGCGTCGGCGATGGCGGCGTTCGGATCTCCCGCTGCCAGGCGGCGCTTCATCGACTCGGATTCCGTTCCGCGGCGGGTCTCCACCAGGAAACGGTAGATCGCCGAGATCCCGGGTCCCGAGACGACCCTCTCCGCGCTGACTCGACCCAGCCGCTCGGCGAGGTGGCGGAGGAGATCGGCCTGTTCGTCGCCCCGAGGAGCGAACCCCTGGTGCCCGCCTTCGCTCGCGGACGGCTGGAACCGAGCGCCGTCCCAGAAAAGCAGCGCCATCCCGAGGCCGGTCCCGGCGGCGATCACCGCCCCGTTGCCGGGGCGAGGACGGATACGCGGCGTCAAGCTGACCATCTGGGAGGGCATGAGCTCTCCCACGCCCCACGCCGTCGCCTCGAGATCGTTGATCAGACTCACGTGGTCGACTCCGAGCAGGCGGCCCACCCGACTCGCGTCCACCGACCATCGGAGATTCACGATCCCGCTCCGGCCGCCCACCACAGGTCCCGCAACACCCACCGCGCACGCTCGCACGCGCTCACGACCCCGCGCGAGGAACGCCCGAATCATCGCCTCGAACGAACGGCTTTCCTGGCTCGGAAAGGTGGCCTCGCGCACGGAGCGCACACGCCGTCCCACCACCCGGAACAACCCGAGCGTCGTCTTCGTGCCGCCCACATCCGCCGCCAAGAGCATCGGGCGGCATTATAGGAGCAGCAACGGGCTGTCGACCCGTCGCTTCGATTCAGCTCCTCCTCTTTTCCCGTCGTCCCTCTCGCGTCGTCGGCCCCCTTGCGACAGCGACCGTTTGAAGGTACTAGTGTCGGTTTACCGAACACGCGGAGAATGTGAATGATCGGAATGAGACGTTTCCTTGCCTCCACGACAATTCTGTTTGCTTTCGCGGCCGTAGCCTCGGCCCGGGCCGATGTCTGCGATGGGATCTCGCTCGCATCCGATTCGGCGCTCACCACGATTCGCGTCGCTCAGGGGCTGACGAGGCCGTCACTCGTCACCGCGGCGCCGGGAGACGTCGCGAGAGTCTTCGTCCTCGAGCAGGACGGCAGGATCCGCATCATCGAGAACGGCGTGCTGCTTCCCACGGCGTTCCTGGACATCGCGTCCATCGTGCGTTCTCCGGCGGACGGTGCAGGAAACGAGGAAGGCCTTCTCGGCCTCGCGTTCCACCCCGATTACGCGAACAACGGTTGGTTTTTCGTGTACCACACCGACAACACGACGGGAAACGTGGGGAACAACCTGGTGGCCCGTTACCAGCGAAGCGCCGCCGATCCGGACCTTGCGAACCCCACGAGCCGTCAGGTGGTCATCAACTTTAGCCATCCCACCTTCTCGAATCACAACGGCGGGATGATCGGGTTCGGTCCGTCCGACGGGTACCTGTACATCGGGACGGGCGACGGCGGCGACTCGTGCGACCCGAGCGGTAACGCCCAGAACCCGCTGTCCATGCTCGGGAAGCTCCACCGGATCGACGTGGGCGCGCTCCCCTACTCGATTCCTCCCGGCAACCCGTTCGCGGGGAATCCATCCTATCGGCCGGAGATCTGGGCCACGGGACTGCGGAACCCCTGGAGATGGTCGTTTGACCGGGCGACCGGCGACCTGTACATCGGGGACGTCGGACAGAATCAGTACGAGGAGATCGACTACGCGCCGGCGGCGAGCACCGGCGGCGAGAACTACGGCTGGGATCTGTCCGAGGGAGACCACTGCCCCAATCCGTCCTGCGACCCCCCCGGACCGTGCACGCTTCCCGGCTACGCGAAGCCGATCGTCGAGTACTCCCAGGCGGGAACCCCGTGCTCGGTGACCGGCGGCTACGTGTACCGCGGGTGCCGCATGCCGGGGCTCCACGGGACGTACTTCTACGCCGACTACTGCGCCGCCTTCATCCGAACGTTCCGCGTCGCGGGCGGCGTCCCGACGGACCTTCGCGACCGCACGGCGGAGCTCGCCCCCGGTGGTGGGCTATCCATCGCTTCGATCACCTCGTTCGGCGAGGACGCCCGGGGAGAGACGTACGTGGTCGATCGAGGCGGCGAGGTGTTCAAGATCGTCCCCGTTCTGAGCAACCTCGAGGTCTCCGGAGTCGGGGCGGCGTCCTTCGTCCTGGGCCCGGCGGGCTGGAGCTGGGAGGACCTGGCTTCCACCTCGTCCCACCCGATCACCGGCTACAAGGTCTACCGGCAGTTGGATGGCGTCGGAGACTTCGTCTGCGTGCACCAGGCCGCCACGACATCGTGGCCCAGCGGGGACCCATCCGTGCCCGCCCCGGGAAGCCTGCTGTCGTACCTCGTCACCGCGGTCAACGCCGGCGGAACGGAATCGAGCCCCGGTACCGGATCCGGCGGCCGCGCGCGCCTGCTGTCGACCGCGCTCTGCCCTCCGTGACCGGCGCAAGATCGTAGCCCGCTCGCCTCCATCGCCGCCTGGCGGTCGTCGCTCACGGCGAGCGCCGGCGGAACACGATGGCGACATCGTCCGACCCCCATCGCTCCCAGGCCGGATCCGCGTCGAGCGCCAACACCAGCGGGGCATCTCGCGGAAGCAGGGCCCAGGTCACGCCGCGCCGCTCGATCTGCCGTCTCCAGTCGGTCCTCGCCTCGTAGATCTCGGCGTACTCCCGCATGAAGGCGTCGCCGTACATGTCCGAGCGGCCGTCCACGAACACCCTGGACTCCGGCCACTCGAGGATCAGGTACCCGCCCCAGAGATCTCGCGAGAACACCGGGCCACGCGGCACGATCCTCGCGGCCCGTAGCCGAGCGACCATGGCCACCGGAAACGCGCCTGGGTCGTACCCCGCGCCGAGCGGTCGCCCGGATGCGGCGAGCGCCGCAAGGGCGATCATCGCGACCGCAGCGAGCGCGCCCCCATGGCGCCGCTCGTGGCGAGCCAACGACACCCGGAATTCGTTCCCTCCCTGGCCGGGCGAGAGGCGCGTCCAGGCCGTGAGCGATCCCGATACGATCCACGCTCCGAAGACCGCCATGATCTCTGCGTGGCGGATGGAAGCTACCGTCATCGCGGACGTGGCGCCCAGAGCGAGGAGGGTTCCGGGATGGGGAGGGAGCGGCCGGACCGTCCCCGTCGACCGACGGATTGCGAGAGCATGCAGACCCAAGGCGAAGACGCACACGGCGAGGAATCCGTACACGGTGATTCCGGCTCGATCGCCGAAGCTCGCGGGCGCGAACTCGGCATTCCGGACCAGCGCCTCGCGCGGGCTGGCGAAGTAGAACAGCAGATGCGCGGGGAGGCGCCAGCCCCATGGGTTCACCAGCGTCCCCAACCCCGCGACCGCGAGTGCGGCAGCCAGTGCCCCGGCGATTCGCGCGTGCGTCCAGCGGGAGGTGGAGGTCGCTCGCCACGCATCCACGAGAATCCCGGCGAGATAGCACGCCCCCACCACCAGGCCGACCAGAAAACCGCCGTGCAGGTTCGCCCAGAGCACCGAGAGAAGCGGCAGGAGGGCGAGGCGCCCCAGCGGCACCGATCCCCGCGCGACGCCCTCGATGACCGCCACCCACGCCACGAGGAGCAGGACGGACAGGAGGTGCGGGCGGGCGAGCCAGTGGGACGACGCGACCACTGCCGCGGCGAGGACGACGGCGGCAGCCACGAGAGGATCGTCCCCGCGACGGACCAGCGAACGGTAGAGCAGCGCGTGCGAGCTCGCGACGAGCGCGGCCGAGAGCGCCAGGAGCCCTTGCCATCCGGCGGCTCGATAGGCCCAGGCCCAAAGCACGTCGGCGAGCCATTCGTGTGCGAACCACGACCGTCCGCCGTGCGTCGCGGAGAATGGATCGGTTCGCGGGATCGCCCGGTTGTCGAGAATCCACCCGCCGGTCGCAACGTGCGTTGCCGGATCCGAGTCGCCGAACAGCCGGTGCGTGCCGAGGGTTGCGACCGCGAGCAGCAGAAACAGAACGACACCGTCGACGAGACCAGGCCTCAGCGACCACGTCCACCGATCTTCCTCCGCTCGCTGCACACCCCGATGCTACGACAGCTTCCCTCTCTTTCGCGCGAGGTGGGTGAAGAACACGGAAGCGACGAGACGGCGGATCGAAGCGGATCGGGGACAGCTGTCCATGACGCCTCAGGGCGTCATGGACAACCGGTATACAAGCACGGGGGCTCCGTCCCCGCGCCCCCGGCTCCCGCGGGGAATGCACGCCGGCGGACCGGCGTGCATTCCCACGGGACGTCTTCAGCATTTCAGGGTGACGCCTCGGGCGTCATGGAAGACTGTCCCCGATTCGCCGCATCGTCTCATCACTTTCCCGTCGTACACCTCGCGCGGGGGATGGCTCTTGCCGTCGAACCGGGGACGAGGTATATACGGTTCGAAACGGATCCGTCTCGCGGCTCCAGGGAGGCGTCCCATGAAACGTCGCGTTGCACATTCGTCTCTTGCCACTGGGCTTGCACTCGTCTTCCTGGTCGGGGCGGGATTTCCGGCACGGGGAAGCTCCGGCCCGGAAACGAGGGACGATCATCCCCCCCAGCCCGGGCCGACGGTTCGCGTCCCCAGCCCTTCCCCCGCCTCGCATTCGGGAACGGCGGCCGGGGCCAACTCGGCCGGGTCCAAGTCGGCCTTCGACTCCGGGTCGTCGTCCGCCGGTGGGAACCTCTTCGGAGTTCGCTCCGGCGTGGCCGCGGATCCGAAGAAAGAAGCGGACTACCGCATCCGCAAGGTCATCAGGCGCCTCGGCTGACCCGAGGTTCGGTCTTGGGATCGTCGGCGTCCCTCGCGGCGTTCTGCCCGGGATTTCGTCGAAGGGAATCGCCGTGGCCGAGCGATTCGCGACGCGACGGAACGCGTCTCCAGCCCCGCATCATTCACGAAGGTCCGCCTCCAGACCGTGGAGACGGCCGTGATGGCGGGCAGCCGTAGGGTCGAGGACCCGCGGCGTACTCGAAGAGTACGTCGCAGGGCCCGAGCCCCGAGGACGCCGGCCCGCATGGCCGGATCCGCGGCTCGACTGAGCTCGCCGAAGTCGGTCGCAGCAGGAGCTTCGTGAATCAACCGGGCTACGGGCGTGGCAGCACAACGAGAGCGCTGGTTGCCATCCGCTGCCAACTCGGGAAGTCGATCTTCGCGCCGGCGATCGGCTCCAGCAGGAAACCGTACCCCTCGTGGGTCAAGTAGAGCCAAGCTCCGTCGGATCGGCGGTAGACAGCCTTGGCACGGTGCACTCCCGGTCGTGGAATCGCTTCCCAGCCCTTCAATCGCTCGTCCGAGAGCTCTTTTGCCCCCTCCGCGAGGAGCACGAGGCTGCCCAGGGTCTGCCCGTCCCCGTCCACGATGTGGACCGGAAAACCGTTCTTCGAACGGAGCATCGCCGACGGCCACCACTTCTTGGGCAGCTCTAGCCTCAGCCCCGGAACCCGCAGATACCCCTCGCTGAACGGATTCTGTTTCTGTGCGACCTTCCCGAATCGATCGAAGATGATTCCAAAGCGCTCGGCTGGGTCGAGTGGAGGGGTCGCGCTGGCCACTCCCGGCCCCCGCCACGTGAGCGGGAGCCAGAAGACGGACAGTGATTGTCGGCCGGAGACCATCGGTACGCCAACCTCGACGCCGAAGACCCGCTGGTCGAGTCGAAACACGAGCCACTCGCCGCCGAATCCGGGCTCTTTCCAGCGCTCCGCCCATACCGACGCCGATCCCGTTCCCTTGGATTCCGTTGCGTGGAACGATTCCCGGCTGATCAAGGTCGCCTTGGGTGCGCCCAGGGGCGGGTTCTTCCCGCCGAGCCATTGCCGGTCGTACGGGCGAATGTTCGCGACGTAACCCACGTGCGTCCCGTCGCCGATCACCACCCGCTGCCCCCCTTGGTCCACGAATCGCCCGCGGAACCAGAGAACGGCCCCGGGAGCGGAACCGGTCGGAGATGGGGCTCCGATGTCGAGGCGTGTCGCCCGCACGCCCGGAGGAAGTCCGATGCTGTAGTCGGCCCCCTCGATCGTCTGCCATGCGTCCGCTCTCTCGCTCCCCTCTCCGTACGCGCTGTCGAGCCGTGGCGGAACGATGGGCGTGGTTGCGTCGAGCCCCTTGATCGCTGCCAGCTCGGCCGGGTCGGTGCGGACTCGGTCCAGTACGAACCACAGCTCTTCGATCAGGTCGAACCTGGCCTGGTATCCCAACCCAGCGTCGCCCGGAAGAAGCAGCGCCGCGAGACGCGAGGTCGAACCGGGAACCGTGCGCTCGACCCAGACCGAGGATCGCGCACCGAACGGTGAGTCGATCGTCATCTCCCATCGCCACGTGCCCGCTCGGGAACTGTCCACCGGCTCGAACTTCGCGCCGGGGACCGGATGGGGCCGGCCTGCGGCTGGCGTGGCTCCGGCGAGGACGTAGAGGGCGAGCACGGAATCTCCCGGCCACCTGCGAAGCTCCAGAATTGGGCCGGCCGGATCGTCGCTCTGGACCGTCGCGAACCACCGCCGATCCGTCTCGACCGAGAACGGACCCGCCTTGAAGCTGTACGGAGTGCCGGCTTGGAGTACCACGTCGAGGAGCTTCGCGGGGTCGTCCTTGAATGCCTCGCTGCGCGGGTCCGCGCGGAGGATCTCTCGGAGGTCGGACGGAAGGTCGGCGAGAAACGTGTGCTCGATCTCGTCCGTCGCCCACCCGGATCCGTGAACCAGGGAAATCAGGAGCACGCAGAAACCGAACCGGATCGCGGCGAACAGGAATCCTGAAGAGTGGAACCTCTCGATGGGCGTCATGGAGCACCTCCTCTGACGCGCGACAGCGCGGGAGCACTGCAGAGCTTACACCGTTTCTCCTGTGAAAAGGGATCGGGATGCAAGGATGGGGTGCACGACAGGAGAAGTGACCGGACGATACGGCGATTCGGAAAGCACCACCGGCTGCGGCGCATTGCCCCGCAGGACTCTCGCGCATTTCGACGAAGCACGAAGGAGCGGCCCCTCCTACTCCGGGGTCGGCTCCTCCGTTGAAGAGCGGGCTCCGCCGGAACGGGGAATCGTGACGCTCCCGGAGCGGTACTGCTTCAGCTTGTACTGGATCGTGCGGGGGCTGATCTCGAGAATCGCGGCGGCGCGCGTCGTCGACCCGCCCGTTGCCTCGAGCGTGCGGAGGATCGCATCCATCTCGATCTCTTCGAGGCTTGCCCCGGGCACGGCCGGGCCGTTGGCGCGCGTCGGGGCCGCCGGCTGTCGGGGAAGCGAGGGGAAGAGGGAAATGTCGAGCCGCTCGTCCCGCGCGAGGATCACCGCGCGTTCGATCGCGTGCTCGAGCTCACGCACGTTGCCGGGCCAGCCGTACGCCATCAGCGCCGCAACCGTCTCCTCCGCGACCCCCGAGACGCGCTTGCCGTTCGCGGCGGCGAACTTGTGAACGAAGAAATCCACCAGGAGGGGAACGTCCTGGCGACGAGACCGTAGGGCCGGCAGATGGATCTCGATCACATTCAGGCGGTAGTAGAGATCCTCTCGGAAACGCCCCTCCCGAGTCAGCTGCGGCAGATCGCGGTGGGTCGCTGCGATCACGCGCACGTCCACGGTGAGCGTGCGGTTCCCACCGAGCCGCTCGAACTGTCGCTCCTGCAGGAAGCGCAGGAGCTTCACCTGCATTCCCGGCGGGATGTCGCCGACTTCGTCCAGGAGAATCGTGCCGCCGGCTGCCGCCTCGAACCGTCCCGCTCGCCGGGAGAGGGCGCCCGTGAAGGCGCCTCGCTCGTGACCGAACAACTCGCTCTCCAGCAGGGTCTCCGGAAGGGCCGCGCACGACACCTTCACGAAGGGCGCGCTGCGGCGGGGGCTTCTCTGGTGGATCGCCTGGGCGATGAGCTCCTTTCCCGTGCCGCTCTCGCCGGTGATCAGGATCGAGGCCTGGCTCGGCGCCACCTGTTCGACCAGCTGGAACAGCTCGAGCATCTCGGGGCTGCGGCCGATGATGTTCTCGAAGCTGTACTTCTCGTCGAGGCGGGCCCGCAGGAGCTGCGTCTCGGTCACGAGCCGCCGCCGCTCGAGGATCTGGCCCAGGAGGTGCTCCAGCTCCTCGACGTCGATGGGCTTCGTCAGGTAGTCCTCCGCCCCCTCGCGCAGCGCCTGGACCGCGCTCCGGATCGTGCCGTGGGCCGTCATGATCGCCACGGCGACCTCCGGGTAGGCCCTCCGGACGCGGCCGAGCAGCTCGTGCCCGTCCAACCCCGGCATCCGGAGATCGGTGAGAAGAACGTCGGGACCCTCGTCGGCGACGAGCTTCAGAGCGCTCTCGCCATCGGCAGCGAGGAAGACCTCGTACCCATCTTCGCGCAAGATCTGTCCCAGGCTCACACGCGCGGCTTCTTCATCGTCCGCGATCACGATGCGGCCCTGCATCGGCTTCGTCATCTGAGGATCGCTCCTCCCTGTGCCGGTTCGGTCCGCTCCGACCGCAGCGCGACCGAAAAAACCGTCCCTCGGCCGGGGGCGCTTTCGTACGACAGGCTCCCGCCATGCACCTCCACGATGCGCCTGGAGATCGGGAGACCGAGCCCGGTTCCTCCGCGCTTGGTCGTCGTGAAGAAGTCGAAGACATCTTGCCCAGGCTCGATCCCGACTCCGGTGTCGGAGACGCGGATCACCGCACCGTTGTCGGTTCGGGAAACGGCAAGTCCCAAGGTGCCTCCCGCCGGCATCGCCTCCACGGCGTTTCGCATCAGATTGATCAGGACCTGCTTGATCTTCTCCCGGTCCACCCGAATCCGGGGGACCGCGCCGTCGAACTTGGGATCGACCAAGATCCCTCTCTCGCCTGCGGCGGGAGCCATCAGCTCGAGAACCTCGCGCACGATCTCGCCGGGATCCGTCTCCGTCAGGAGGAGCCGATCGAGGGACGACAGCGACAGGAACTCCTCGACGAGAGTGTTCAACCGATGGATCTCCCGTCGCGTCGTTTCCACGATCTTCAACAACTCCTGCCGTACGTCGTCGTCGAGCTTGGCGACGCGACGAGACAGGAGCACGAGCTGCAGACCGATGGAGTTGAGCGGGTTCCGCACCTCGTGAGCCAGGGTCGAAGCCATCGTTCCCACCGCGGCCAACCGTTCCGCCCTCATCATCGCGTACTGGGCGTCCTGGAGCCGGCGGAGGTTGTCCCGGAGGTCGCGGTAGAGGCGGGCGTTCTCGATGGCGACAGCGGCCTGGCCCGCGAGGGCGCTCGCGAGCGCCACCTCGTCCATGGACCATACCGAGGAGACCTTCCGCGCGATCAGCATCACGCCTTCGAGGCGGTCGCGGGCGACGAGGGGAATCAGGATCTGGGACCCGATCCCCCAGCGCGCCGCCAGACCAGGGTTGACTCGGGGGTCCCGAAGGGTGTCGCAGACCACGAGCGTCGTGCGATCCCGGATCGACTCGACCACGGCTCGCGAGCCGAGGGCCACCAGATCCACGCTCTGGCCCACCACCAGCCCCGACAGCGGCGGTCCCGAGTGGTGGGCGTAGACCAGCGGCCTGTCGTGCAACTCTCCGAGCAGAATGGCACAGGAGTCGGCCGACAGCAGCTCCCTCGCGTAGTCCCCCGCCGCCGCGAGCACCTGCTCCCTCTCGAGGCTACCTCCGATCGCACGCGCCAACGTGGCGAGCGCTCGCGCTTCGGCGTTCCGGCGAGTCTCGGCGTCGTTCGTTCTCGCCCGATCCACCGCGAGGCAGATCTGGTATCCGATGGTCTCGAGGAACAGGAGCTCCTGCGTGCTGAACGCGTGGCCGGGCTGTGCCGCGATGTTCATGACGCCGAGCACGCCGCGCTGGAATCGGAGCGGAACGGAGGCGTGGCTCGAACCCGGGCTTCCGCGCACGATGAACGGAAGCCGAGGGCAGTCCGAGGTGTCGCGCGCAACCATGCGTCGCCCGGTAGCAAACACGTCGCGGCAGAGGCAATCGTCGATCGCTCCTTCCTGCGCCCGCCGCACGAAACCTTCTTCGACGCCACGGCACGCGACGAGCCGTAGCTCCCCTCGATCGGTCTCGCCCCAGAATACCCATCCGGCCAGCAGGCCGAGCTTCTCGAGAACGAGATCGAGTGCCGCCTGCACGATCTCTCGCTCGTCGCCCAGCTCCTGGAGTCGGGCGGTCAACTCGCGAAGGGTCTCGAGCTCGACGTTCCGCTGCGCCAGGGTCTCTCCCTGCAGGTGGCTCTGGCGAAGCGCCCGAGCGGTCTCGAGAGCCGAGGCCAGGGCCTGCCCCGCGCTTCGAGCGAATGCGCGCGCGGCCGGGTCCCACCGCCGAGGCCGTTCCAGGAGGAGAGCGCCGACCGGTCCCCCGCGGCCTGGAAGCGTTATGGCGACGGTCGCCGGAGATCCCTCGGAATCCTCCGGGGCCATCTGCTCTTGAAGATCGCCGGAACGTCGAGCCTTTTCCGCCACGCGCTGCCATGTCTCCGGGGACCCTTCCCCCCAAGACACGAACGGGGAGCGCGGCTGCCCATGAAGGACGATGCAGCCCGCGCTCGCTCCGAGGGCTTTCGCCGCCAGGACCAGGCCTTGATCGCAGATCTCCTGCTCGCCTGCCGGCGGAGCGGTCATGCGGGTGAGCTCGCCGAGCGATGCCAGCCAATCCTCGGTAGCGAATGACGCGGATTCCATTCGTTCAGGCTAACACCGGCGACGTCCCGGTCAAGTTGGTGCGATCTCCGGGGTGTACGACAGGAAAGTGAGGCGACGATGCTGCGAATCGTGGACGGTGGGGGCGCTTCCGCTGCGTGTCCCCCCTCCGATGGGCCGAGAATGGGAACGAGGCGAACCGTTTGCGTCGGATGCGCGGCGGAAACGACCGGTTCCGCAAGTTTTTCGCAGACGGGGACTCGGAGAATGGCACCCTCAGCGTTCCGGAGATTCACCGCCGTTTGGCCGGTTTCGCCGCGAAACCTCGCGGACAAGCCGAGCCATCTCGCACGATTTACGAGCGTCGGTCGCGAGACCGTGGAGACGCCCGTCGGCGTGGCCGGATCTGCGGCCATGCGGGCGTTCCGCGAATCACTCGAGCCAGCCCTCCCAGGAAACAGCGGAGCGGGGGCTCTTGTCCCCGAACCCCCACTCCCGCCCTCCGCGATGCCGGCAGACCGGCGTCGCTCCGGTTCGCCTGTTTCCTCCCGAACTGTCCCGAGAAGGCCCGCAGGGCTCCTCGTGATTCGCGGCAGTCCGTCGCAGGGTCCGAGTCCCGAGGATGCCCGTCACCATGGCCGGATCCGCGGCTCGACGGAGCTCGCCTCAGTCGGTCTCGCTACGGTCCTTCGTGAATCATCCGGGCTAGCCCTGCCCTTGCCCCACAAATCCTCCGGGACATTTGTCAGGGTGAGGGGTCGGCGCGAATCCCGGCCAGTTGATAAGTTCCTATCCCGCAGCGAGATTGTAGAGGTGTACGATTCCCTTCCAGCTGCACTTGGGGCTGGGTGGCGGGTCGGAACGGCGCGCCGAACATCCGCCTCGTCTGGCGACCAGGATGATCGCCTGACCGAGATTGACTGGCGGCTTCGTCGTACGGCCGCAAATGTCCAGACTTACTTGTGGGGCAAGGGCAGGGCTAGGGGCTCTTGCGACGGTCGTTCGACGATTCGCCGGACCGTGTGCGGGCGCGCACGACCTCCACGCTACAGGGTGCGTGCGTGACCAGCGCGTGGCTGACGCTGCCAAGAAGGAAACGAGTCAGCCCGCGGGGCCCGTTCGAGCCCGTCACGACCAGGTCCGCGCCCCATTCCTCGATCGCGTCGAGGAGAGCATGCTTCGCCGCTCCCTCACGGATCTCACAGCTCCTCGCCAGGTCGGGTCGACGCTTGAATCGCTCGAGGGCACGCTGGAGCTTCTGAAACGCCTCTTCGCGCATGGAGGCCCGCACCCGCTCGAGCAATGGCGCGTAGATGACCTCGCCGTTCGCCGTGTCTGCGCCCAGGGGGGGCTCGATCACGGTGACCAAGCGGACCTCCGAACCCTCCGGCCACGGCCGAGCGGCAACTTCGTCCACCGCTGCTTCCGCGGGGTCCGATCCGTCGTAGGCCACCAGGATCTTCATCCGTCCTCTCCGCCGCTTCGGAAACGCATCTTACGTGCCAGTTCAGGCACGCGAGGGGAGTTCGCCGTAGGTCGAGATCGAGGGCAGATCCTCCGCTCGGCACCGGGGACTGACCGTCCCGGGACCGGGCGCGTTTTCCGGCCGGCGTTGGATTCGGATCGGAGGCAATCGGGGAGTCCTCGGGATCAGGTGATCCCCTCCCCCCGGCGTCGGAGCGGGGCTATCTTCTCCAACGTCCCTCATGGCATCCTCGTCCCGGAAACATCGAATGACGAAGCCCGCGCCTGAGTATCGAGAGTATGCGCTGCGAGACGCAAGTCGCGTCCTGGTGCGGCCGATCCGACCCGAGGACGAAGATCGCCTGCAGGAAGTACTTCGGCGGATGTCCGAGCAGTCGCGCTACTACCGATTCATGAGTCCGGTGAAGCGCCTCTCGAAACAACAGTTGCGCTACTTCACCGACCTCGACCAGGAACGGCATGTGGCGTGGATCGCGCTCGATCCATCCGCGCCCGGTCTCCCCGCCCTGGGCGTTGCACGGTACGTCCGCCTCGAGACGGAACCTAAGATCGCCGAGGCAGCGGTCGCGGTCGTGGATTCCCATCACGGTCGCGGGCTCGGCACGATCCTCCTGGGCCTTCTTGCGACCACCGCAGCAGGGAACGGAATCCGTCAGTTCCGGGCTTACGTCTTGGCCGGCAATCGTGCGATGCTGGATCTGTTTCGCGATCTGGGAGCCGTGGCCAGCCTCGAGGAGGAGAGTCTGTACCGAGTGGACATGGCAATTCCGGAGACCCCTCAGGACTTGCCGGACACGGCTGCCGGCCGCGTGTTCCGCGCCGTTGCGCGCCAGGAGATGGCGTTCCCGCACCCGACGTTTCACCGGTCCACCGAATGACACAGAGGGCTCCCGGCCGCTGGTTTCTCCTCGTCACGGCTCTGGCCCTTTCCGTGGGGGCGGCTGCGTGGCTGCCGGGCGTCCCCTGGTCGCGCACGTAGCGTGGGCCGGAACCACCGCGGTCGTGCTGCTGACCCTGGCCGCCGGTGTCCTCCGCCACCTCCGGCGCGAAGAGAGGTGGGCGTCGATCTCATCGCGCTTCTGGCGATGGCGGGTGCGAGCGGGCGGAGGATACGGCGGTCTACCCGGTCAGATCGAGAAAAACGGCGGAGCGGCGGCCGCCCGAATTGGATCGCCCGGTCGAATCCTCGCGGAGAGTGGCCGTTTTCGGTGCGGATCGTTACACTCCTGGGTCGATGGGGGGGCTGAAACCGAGGAGGGATACCGATGAGAATGAGAACCGTCGTTTGTGCTCTCGTCGCGATGGCTATCGTCGCAGCGGCCGCTTGGCCGACCGTCGCCGAGGAAGCCAAGGCAGACGGAAAATCGATGTATGGCCAGAAATGCGCCATGTGCCACGGGACCGATGGCGTGGCGAAGGCGATGGGGAAGGGCTCCGCGAACTTCAACGATCCGGGCTACGCTGCCACCCCGGAAGAGATCGTGAAGATCACCCTCGTCGGCAAGGGGAAGATGCCCAAGTTCGAGGGGAAGCTGTCCGCGGAGCAGGCGCAGACGATCGCCGAATACGTCAAGACTCTCGCGCCCAAGAAGTAGCTCGGTGGCGGGCGCGGTTCGGGAACGGCGGGCTCAACTCCACGTGACGGCTCTTCCGAGGCGCCTGCGGCTCGGAGATTGGGATACCGCAGCTCTCGACCGCACCCCTGCCGGAGCCGGCGGGAAGGCAATCCTGGTCAGTGGTGTGCGCGACCGCATTTCTCGCAGAGCCGCTTCGGGTCCGTGCATGGCACGCCGTCCGATTGCGCCTCGCCGCAGAGTCCCGTTTGGCTCCGCTCGACCTCGAGAGGGAGTTCCGGCTTCTTCGCAAGATCGGTGAACGACTCGTTGCACGCTGGATCCCAGCACTCGAGCCGATCGTTGGTGTTCCCCATCATGACACCTCGCCTCCTCCCCCCGAATCCGTGACGTAGTATCGGGCCGCCGCGTCGTCGGGGTTCTTGATGAGCACCCGACGAAACTCGCGCTCGGCTTCCTCCTTCTTACCCTGGCGTTCGAAGATCACACCCAGATGGAACCGGGCGATGGTGAAGTTCGGGAAGCGCTCCAGGAGATCCTGGAACGCGCCGGCCGCTTCCTGCTTGTTCCCCTTGTGGTATAGCGCGTTTCCCAGCCAGAAGTAGGCGAGTTGCATCTCCGTGTCCCGCCGCAGAGCCTCCCGAAGCGACGCGATCGCTCCTTCGAAATCCGCCATGTGGTACTCGATCACGCCCTTGTCGTGCCAGAACGCGGCGTTACCGGGCTCGATCTGGCACGCCTTCGTCAGGTGCTCGAGGGCGCTTCGAAGGTGCCCCAACCGGAAGTGCAGGTTGCCGAGATGCTTGTGTACCGCCGCCCTCTCGGGACCCACGGCATTCCCGTCGAGTACGCACTCGTACTCGCGAACCGCGCCTTCGAGGTCCCCCGTGGTTTCCAGCCGGTGGGCGCGGGAAAGCTGAAAAGTGGGATCGATGGCGTGCAGGCTCGACCCGCAGCTCTCGCAGAACCGGGCCGCGTCCGAGACGGCGTGATCGCACCGCGGACATTTCATCGGATTCCTCCTTGCGCGCTCAGCCCACGAGTTCCGTGACGGCGAGATTCCAAGACAGCTGAGCCAGTGCGTGGTCGCCCCGCACCAGCGGCGGTGATCCGGAGCGAGGCAGCGGTTCCCGCTCCTCGTCCTTCGGCGACGCGTCCGCGGCGAGGACGGCGATCGCGCGAGCGAGCCGGCGCAGCGCGGTGTCGATTTGATCGAGAGGCGGGTAGCTGAAATTGAGCCGCAGGGTGTTCGCACCGGACTTGTCGCAATGGAAACAACCTCCGCTCACGAAGGCCACGTTCTCTTTGAGGGCCACGCGGAGAAGATCCGATGCGTCCATCCACTTCGGAAGCGTCACGAAGAGGAAGAGCCCCCCCTCGGGTCGGGTCCACCGCACGCCCCAGGCCGGATCCATGTGCCGTTCGAGCGCCTCGAGCATGGCAATGTGCTTTTTCGCGTAGATCGCCCGCGTGCGATCGAGGAGCGCGGGGAGCCCTCCCGTCTTGAGGTACTCTCGAGCAACGACCTGGGCGAATGGGCTCGTACAGAGGTCCACGGGCTGCTTGGCCACCACGAGCCGTGAGATGACCTCCGGATCGGCCACGACCCACCCTACCCGGAGGCCCGGGAACAAGATCTTGCTGAACGTGCGCAACGAGATCACTCGGCTGTCCCGGTCGAGCGCGAGCAGGCTCGGAAGATGCTCCCCGGCGTAGCGGAGCTCCCGGTAGGGGCTGTCCTCGACCACGAGCAGATCGAAGTCGCGCGCGATGGCGAGGATGTCGAAGCGTCGGTCGAGGCTCAGAGTCACTCCCGCAGGGTTCTCGAAATCAGGCACCACGTACAGGAGCTTGGGCCTCAGACCCTGCCTGCGAAGATCCACCAGCCGCTCTTCGAGCAGATCCGAGCGGATGCCGCGGTCGTCGAGCGGCACCCCGCTCAGCCGGGCGCCGCACGCGGTGAACGCCCCGAGGGCGCCCAGGTACGTCGGCAGCCCCACGACGACGGCATCGCCCGGCGCGACGAACACGCGGCCGCAGAGGTCGAGCCCCTGCTGGCTCGCCGAGGTGACCAGGATGTGGTCGACGGTCAACCCCTGGACCCCGTCCGCGACCATGAGCTTCACGAGCTCGAGCCGAAGCTCTCCGTCTCCCTCCGTTGCGCCGTATTGAAGCGCGACATTCCCGTGATTCGTCACGACGGACGGAAGGATCTCGGCCAGTTCCTGGACCGGAAACGTCTCGGGCGCGGGCAGCCCGCCGGCGAGAGAGATCACCTCGGGGCGTGCAATGAGCTTGAGTAACTCGCGGATCTCGGACCGCGTCGCCTTCCGTGCCGCGTCCGAAAGAAACGTCTGAAGATAGGTCGGGTCAATGCGCTGCCGCGGGAAGCCGCCTGGCCGCGCTGCGTCTTGATGCATCGCTCGACCCCTCCCCCTTCCCCTTCCGCTCCACGGGGCTCAGGACCTGGTCGGCGCCCCGCTCACGGCTTCGATCCCCGCCTCGATGGCTTTCCGGTTGATCTGGATCAGTTCGGGGCGGGACTTCACGACGGCCGGCAGCGCTGCGAAGACCGCGTCCCTGGAGACGCCACAGCCTCGAGCCACCAGGGCACCAAGCATGACCATGTTCGCGACTTTGGCGTTGCCGAGCCGATCGGCAATCTCGTTGGCAGCCACGGACACCACCGTCACGTCGGACCTCGTCGGCGGCTCGGAGACGAGCGAGGAATTGAAGAAGATCGTTCCGCCGGCAACGACGTCGCTTCCGAACCGAGCCAGGCTCGGTCCGTTCAGCGCGACGAGAACCGTCGGATGCTGGATGAGGGGGGAGCCGATCTCTTCGTCGGAGACCGTCACGTTGCAGTACGCCGTCCCACCCCTCATCTCGGGCCCGTAGGAGGGCATCCAGGACACCTTTCGCCGCGCGAGCATCCCCGCCTGCGCCAGGACGACACCTAGCAGCAGCACCCCTTGGCCCCCGAATCCGGAGATCTTGAAACTCACCTCCCCGAGCGGGCGACCAACGTCCGGCAAGACCAGATCCTGGCCATCCGTGGCGACGCCGAGAAGCGCCGGCACCTTCTCGGAGGCGGGCTCGACGCGCAATCGCGGGTGACCGAGCTGCAGCTCGTGTCCGTCACGGTACACGCCCAGGGGGAACACCTTGGTCATCTCCTCGAGGGTCCATTCGGCCGCGGCCACGGGAGTGAGTCCCCATCCCGTCGGGCACGGCGCGAGGATTTCCACGAGAGAGAAGCCCTTGTTCTCCATCTGATACTGGATCGCCTTTCGGACGGCCTTGCGCGCCTTGTTGTTGTGCTTGACGTCCCCCACCGCGACGCGCTCGAGATAGTACGGGGCTGCGAGCGCACTGAGCAATTCGCAGACCTTCATCGGAAACCCCTCGTTCTCGGCATGCCGGCCCGTCGGTGAGGTGGACGTCCTCATCCCGATGAGGGTCGTCGGCGCCATCTGACCTCCGGTCATCCCGTAGATGGCGTTGTTCACGAAGAAGATCGAGATGTTCTCCCCGCGATTCGCCGCCTGGAGGATCTCGTTCCCGCCGATCGCAGCCAGATCGCCGTCGCCCTGGTAGCCGATGACGATGCTCTCCGGCTTGGCCCGCTTCACACCCGTCGCCACGGCGGGGCACCGACCGTGGGCCGCCTGGATGTTGCCCACGTCGAAGTAGTAGTAGGCGAACACCGAGCAGCCCACCGGGCTCACGAACACCGTGCGTTCCCGGATGCCGAAATCGTCCAGCGCCTCGGCGACGTACTTGTGGACATTTCCATGGCCGCACCCAGGGCAGTAGTGCGTGGTGCTCTTGTCGCCGTCCTTCCGCTCGAACTCGTCGTAGAAGCTGTCCGGACAGCTATACGCGACCGTGGTAGACATGATCCTCCTCCCGGGTGCCGCTGAGAACCTCGTAGATCTCCGAAGGCGTCGGAACCATCCCACCCTGTCTGCCGTAAAAAGCCACGGGACGCCGGGCCTCGACGACGAGCCGCACGTCGTGCACCAGCTGACCGTCCGAGAGCTCGACCACCAGGAACCGTTTCACGGTGGCCAGGGCATCGAGGATGGCGCGGGTGGGCAGCGGCCACAGCGTCACGGGCCGGATGAGCCCGGCCCGGATCCCGTTCTTCCGTGCCAGATCCACCGTGCTCCTCAGGACGCGCCCCACGATGCCGTAGCCGACGAGTGCCACCTCGGCGTCTTCCATCCGGTAGTCCCGCCACTCGGCAAGCTCGCTTTCCGCCTTCCGGTATTTCGCCATGAGCTTCCGATTGTGCTTCTCCAGGTCTTCGTGGGAGAGATGGATGGACGAGATGAGATTCCCGCTGGTCTCCGCATCGCCCCGGACAGCCCAGTCGTGCCGCGGCGGGACGGTCGCCTTCGTCGGGAAGTCCACCGGCTCCATCATCTGACCGGTGAAGCCGTCGGCCAGGATCACCGCTGGGTTCCGGTACCGATCGGCGACATCGAACGCCTTGATGGTCAGGTCGCACATCTCTTGGGCGAAGGCCGGCGCGTAGACGAACGTGTGATAATTGCCGTGGCCCCCCCCCTTTACCATCTGGTTGTAGTCGCTCTGCTCGGGCCCGATGTTCCCCAGCCCGGGTCCACCCCGCATGATGTCGGCGATGACGCAGGGCAGCTCGCTCCCCGCGAGGTAGGAGATCCCCTCTTGCATCAGTGAGAGTCCGGGGCCCGACGAGCCGGTCATGGCCCGATCGCCGGCCGACGCCGCGCCGTACACCATGTTGATCGCAGCAGTCTCCGATTCGGCCTGGACGAACGTTCCACCGCAGAGGGGAAAGTACTTGGAGGCGGCCTCGGCGATCTCGCTGGCGGGAGTGATGGGATATCCGTAGTAGGAGCGGCAGCCCGCGAGGATGGCCCCCTTCACGATCGCTTCGTTCCCCTTGATCAGTTCATAGCTCATGGTCAAGCTCCCTCGCGTCGCTCAGGCGGCTCCTTCGTCGACGACATGGTAGACGGTGATCGCCGCCGGCTCGGGGCATGCGTAGAAACAAACGCCGCACCCCGTGCATCCCGTGTTGGGCAAGAACTCGACGGGATGATATCCGAGACGGTTCAAGGACCCCGCGATCTTGAGGGAGTGCGTGGGACAGGCTTCGACGCACAACGAGCACCCCTTGCACGTGTCCTCGCGAATCACGACGTTGCCGGATCTCTTGCCCATGGTCACTCCTCTGTTTTCGGGGAGTCGAGGTAAAAAAGAACCGCGTGTGCGCCGGAGCGGCTCGCGTGGCTTGCAAGTTGGTGGTGTGTCCGGCGCACCACGCGGTATATGCGACTCCTTGATACCCTGAATCGAACGCAATTGCCAGTCGGAGGAGGGGTCATTTCGGATCTTGTTTCTCCACAATTCGGGAGTTCGGGGGCATGGCGCCACGGATTCGCGCAAGCAACTCGAGCCGTGTCGAGGTGATGCGATCCTCGCGCAAGGGCACACCGGCGAGATCGAATCCACGTGCGTTCTTCTGAGCCCGGGTCCCCCATGAACCCCTGAAAACGCAAGGTCCGCGCCAGCGCGACGCTCGCGAGCCGACCGAGACACCCGCGTCGCTCTCGGGTCGCCGTTGGAGCCCGGCGACAGGCTGCTCCGCGGACGAGCGCCGATACGGTCTCAACGAGCAGCGCCGGGGCGGGACCGGACGGCGCGGCCACCGAGGGCAGAGTCGCTACATTGCCCCTGATCCGCCGGACTCGGGTTCCGGCGTCATCGGCGAAGCCCTGCGTGATTCCTCGTGTCCCCGAGCGTCCCCACGGGGACCGGCGTGGGTCGGACCGGACCGATCGGCCCTCTTGCCGGAGCGCGCGGCGACATGGAGAGGCCTGCACGTGAGGCACGGGAGCCGCGAAACGACGTTGGGGGATGGGACGATTCGTCCCTGCGTGGACGCGTTGGGCCGATTCCGACGCATCGGAGCGGATCGGGAGGCCGAAGACCCCGCTCGACGGACGGGACCACGGATTGCGCCCGACGAGGAGCCTCGTCCGGAATTCGCGTCACCGAGCGGCGCTCGGCGCCGCAATACTTTCATCGTTAGGGAATCTCGGCAGCAAAATATGCGCCGGATCAAACTCTCCCGCGCCATCAGCGACGACGCGGCGACGCGCGTCGCATGCTCCCGCCCGCTACGTCGCAGTCGACGCCGCACCCTCCGCGGAAGAAGATCCGTCGGCTCCGTTGTTCGCAGCCGCTTCCTCCTCCGATCTCCGCCGCCGGATCGCCTCGAGTTCGAGGCCGTGCTCCTCGGCCATTTCCCGCTCCGTGATCATGCCGGTGAGCCACGCGAAGCTCATGGGGTAGACGTCGGGGTTGATCACGACGAAGTAGATGTGCCAGACCAGAATCGCCAGCGTTGCCAGGACCGCCTCGTAGAAGTGGATCGTCCGCGCGATGTCGCTGCCGAGCTTCGTCAGCACGTTCATGAAGGTGTTGTCGAACCACAGGATCGCTCCGGTAACCGCCATCACGATCGTGCCCCAGATCAGCGCCCAGTACTCGGCCTTCTCGATGTAGCCGAACCGGCCGAATCGCGGCCGCTGCTTCGAGACCCCCACGTAGTACGCCAGCGCCCGCACCACGTCACGCAGATCCTGCGGGGTGGGCACCAGGTCTCGGATCAGTTGACGGCCGCGTGTGGAGATCGCGACGTAACCGATGTGGTATAGGCTCGCCAGGACCATCACGACCGCCGCGGTCCGATGAATCGCGGCGCGATACGCAAACAGGCTGCCGCTCACTCGTCGGAGCCCGACCACCCACCATGCCTCGGGGTATCGGAGCATGAAGCCGGTGAGCGCGAGCACGATGAAGCTCAGCGCGAGCGCGGCGTGCTGGATCCGCTCCGAGACGGACATCCGGAGGTACAGGCTGTGGGGAAGCGGATCCTCGTAACGACCGTGGCGGTGCGCGTGCAACTCGTGGCGAACTTTTCGATAGAAATCCAGACCGTTGTGAAAGAACATTCCCCCGATGGTTCCGGCGATCATCCCGATGTAGAGCGTCGCGATCCAGAACAGCGTCGGCTCCTGCTCCGCCGTCATCACGAGGTGGACCGACCCCTCGGCAAATCGCTCGGTAGCGCCGGGGTGGCAGTGACCACACGTCGCCGCCAGATTCGACTTGTGGATCTTGGAGGTCGGATCGCCGGACGGCTTGATTCCGTGGGAACCGTGGCAGCTCGCACAGTTCGCCACCTCGGCCTGGCCGGCGCGTAGCGCGAGACCGTGATAGCTGTCGGCGAACGAATTCGCGCGGTCGTCGGCCACGTCGTACTTGGCGACGAGCTTGAGCGAGGCGTGGCACGGAGTGCAGACCCGCGCGGACACGTTGGCGGGAGCGACGGGAGAGCGCGGATCGTCTCGCGGGTAGATGTCGTGCTCCCCGTGGCAGTCGGTGCACACCGGCGATTCGCTCACTCCGCGCTTCACCGCCTGACCGTGGATGCTCTGCCAGTACTCCAGGGCGATCTCTCCGTGGCACTGGGCGCAGGTCTCGGGAATCCGGGCCTTGCTCACGCGCGAGAGCGGATCCATCCCCGTGCGCATCTCATGGGCGCCGTGGCACCGAACGCAGGTTGCGGCTCCGGGGTTCCCGTGCTGGATGGCCGATCCGTGAACGCTCTTCTCGTAGGCCGCCACGAAACCCGCGGATGGACCCATCCGCTCGCGCACCGCGGGATCGTCCACGTGGCAGGAGAGGCAGAGCTGATCCTGCGCGACCAACATCTCGAGGAGATCGCCCTCTCGACTCGCCGTGATCGGTTTCGTGTGGCAGGTGAGACAGTCCGGAGCGCCGGTCGTGCCCGCGGCTACCGCCTTGCCGTGGCTCGAATCGACGAATCGCAGGGCGATGTCGCCGTGGCAGGCGCCGCACGAGGTGACCAGGCGGGATCGCTCGAACCGCCCGCCTTCGCCCACCGCCTTCGCGACTTCGTGGGATCCGTGGCAACCCTTGCACGCATGCGCGGGGTCCGTTTCGGTCCCGTCGACACGCGCCATGCCCTGGTGAAAGGCGTGCTGCTCGCCCACTCCTTCGTGGCAGCGCGTGCATCGCACCGGCTCGATCTTCGACTGGTGCGGGAGGTTGGCCGGGTCGAACCCGGAATGGCAATCCGCGCAATCCAGCGAAGCATGCACCGAGCGTGAGTACTTGGTGGGGTTCACGTACAGGGAAACGGTGCGACTGCCCCGCTTCGTGGAAAGCGACGGCTCGCCGTGGCATCCGGTGCAGTCGGCCGTGGACGCGGCCGCCGGCAGGGCGATCGCGAGAGCCAACGCCGCCGCGGACATCAAGCGGACGGGCGAGCGCGTCGTCGACCGGTGCGTGCCATCGCATCGCAGTCCCCGAGCGATCGCTCGATGCCCACCCTCCTTCGTCCGTCCGCCGAAGCCCCGTTCGTCACGGCCGGCCGAGCATCCCGGTCCGAGGTTGAGCCGATCCGTCACGAGTCCCTCCACGCGTCGTGGTGTCGCCCGGCGGCCTCTTGCGGTTCGCGTGCCACCCGCTTCCGATCCTGCAGGACGCCTCCCGGCGGTGTCTTCGGGGATTCCGGAGGACAGCCGGCGCACGAGCAACCGCACTCCGCACGACGACCGATTCCGCCCGAAACGCGGAACGCCCGCCGCCTCGCCGGCCTGTCCGCGAGCAAGCCGAGGTGCCTCGAACTCGCCCGCGTCGGCTCGACGTGCTTCACCGTCGCCGGTGTGCCGAGCCCACCTCGAGTCTGGGCCGATCCCCGGTCGGACATCCGCGACACCGCGGACTATGGAATCTGCGCGAGCGCAGGGACCCTACGACGTCTCGCGGAGCATGCCCACGCGCCGACGATGAGGAAGACCGCTTCGGCTGCGGCGATCAGCGCCATCCAGTTCGCGACGGAGGAGCTTCCGAAGCCGTACGAGTGGAGCCCCATCGCAAGAATGAAATTCACACCGACGTAGGTCATCAGAATCGTCCAGAACGCGACGATGCTCGCGGCAGCCACGCCGAAGGGGCCGAGCCAGCCGTCCACGCGACCGTGGAGAATGGCCACGTACGCGAGGAACGCGACGAGCGACCAGACTTCCTTCGGATCCCATCCCCAGTAGCGCCCCCACGACGACGCGGCCCACATGGATCCCGTCAGGATCCCGGCGATCAGGAGGATCGAGCCGACGGCTACGTACCAGTAGAGGAGGTCGCTCAGCCGGTGGCTCAAATCGCGTCGAGATGGCGCGAAGATCTCCACCCCGATCGCCATGTGAGCCACGAGCACGCCCAGGGTCAAGACCGAGTAGCTCAGCATGATGATCGGAACGTGGATGGCCAGCCAAACGGTGTTGGCCAAGACCGGTTGCACGGGATGCACGAATCGATCGATCGGCAGGAGATCCGTGAGCGCCATAGTGAGCGAGGACATCGCCGCCGCGTTGAGCACCACGAGGCGATTTCGCAGGAACACCAGCGCCACGAGAGCGAACAGCGCGACCCCCCAGCCGAGGAACAGGAGCGACTCGTACATGTTCGCCGCCGGGATCCGACCGGCGATCTTCCAGCGGGTCGCGATTCCCCACGTCATCACGAGAAACCCGAGCGCGAGCCCGGTGAGCGCTGCAGCGTCCAGAACCCGCCGCTCGCGCAACCACGCGACGAGCGAAAGTGCCGTGGCGAGCACCAGGACGATCCAGGCGACTCGCGTGGGCCGTACCCGGTTGTACGCGATCTCCCGATCGATGTCCGCCTCTCGTGCCACGGGCGATCCCGCAACGCTGGCGCTGGCGAGCAGATCGGACGGACTCTGCAAGCGGCTCGGAGCGTTCCATTCCTTCCGGAGGTCCCCTGGGGGAGGCTGAACGCGATAGATGGAACCCTTCAGGAATCCTTGCATCCAGACGAGCCGATCTTCGACTTTCCGGGCCTTTGCGAGCAATCCGCGGACCGGGCGGTCGGCCTGCTCCTCGACCTGCGCCTGCTGCAACAGCCCCATCAGGCAGGGATTCTGCACGAGCTCGAGAAAAGCCCCCCGCCCGTCAGTCGCCGAGATTCCGCAGTGAGCCGACAGCTCCGCGCTCCCGATCTTGACGATCGGCTCGGTCGCCCACGCGTCGCCGTGAAACGTCCACCCGAGAACCGTCGAGACGGGATCGACCCCACCCCACCGGGATCGGCCCGTGACGTTCCAAACGGCTTCCCGCGCCACGGTGTCGAGTGGCATCACCCGACCGTCGTGCTGCACGGGGATCGTTCGGAGGGCCTCGATTCCCGTCGAGTCGGACTCGGCGGCCGCGAACACGCCCCCCACGGCGGAAAGCCCCAACAGAACCGCCAGGGAGCCGACTCGTCGCGAGAGCGGGGACGACGCAGCCGGCGGGCCCGGGACGGTGGGAAGCGCCCGACGCTCCGCGATGCGGGTTCCCAGAACGGTCGTCATGCCGAGAAGCAGAACGAAGTAGCCGGCGAAGACGATGGGCTGGCCGGGGTCGCGCGCCACCGACAGTACTGTCTGGTCGCGTTCGGGGGTCTGCTGATAGCTCGTCTGGAAGAGCCGGTACCCGCCGTAGGCCAGCTCCCGGTTCATCTCGATCACGGCGGGCAGGGCCCGACCCGCTGCCGCATCCTCCACCTGTACCCGGCTCCGGAACATGGCAGGCCGTGACGTTCCCGGATACGTGTCGATTTCGAACGCATCGAGTCGCAGCGAAAACGGGAGGCGCACCGTGCTTCCGTCTGCGGTGACGAACGCGTCGGTCGCCTCGCCCTCCCAGACGGCGAGCCGCCCTTCGACCTTGAAAACCTCGGTCACGAGCGCGCCGGCCACGATCAGCAGGAGCGCGCCATGGGTGAGCGCGAATCCCGTTCGCCGACGACCCCAAGGCCACCGCTCCACCATCGAGGCCATCACGTTGACGCAGAACAGAAACAGAAGGCCGCGGAACCAGGTGGCTCCGTACACAGCGCGTCCGGCCGCGTCCGTTCCGCGCGTGGACTCGATGATCGTTCCCACGGCGAGCACCCCGAGGATGGCCGACAGCAGGCCGACAGCGAGCTTGAGGCTTCCGAGCCGACGAAACCAGACGCGCATGAGGCGACCTCCCGGGACCGACGTCGGGAGTGAAGACTATTTCGGTCTCTTTTCCCGTCGTGGCCTCCATGGGTGACTGAGCAAGATCCGTTCCTCGGGCACGGTTGTTGCTGATCAACGGCCTCAATCGATCGCCACGGGGCACGTGTTCCGACGTTCGAGGCGCCAGTGCATGGAGGCCTGTCGTGAGATCCACAGGGTCGCTCGAATCATGGGGAGCGGTGTTCGGCCTGGGTTGTCTCGCTTTGATGGCGCGTCTTCCTGCGTCCCCTGCCCGCGCTGGCGAAAACGTTGCGGGCGTTCCCTCCAGGGACGTGACGGTGCGCCTCCCGGCCGACCTGATCTACGACGCGACCGTTCCGCGGGAGCAGGCGGTAACGTTTCGCCATTCGACTCACGTCCCGCTCTCGGAGGGCAGCTGCGTGGCCTGCCATCCGGAGCCGTTCCGGATCTTGCGGCCCGTCCGCAAGACCTCTCACGACGAGATGAACTCGGGCGGCTCGTGCGGGCGCTGTCACGACGGGAAGAGCGCGTTCTCCACGAAGGACGAGAAGTCCTGCGACTCGTGCCATGCCGGCAGCGCCCAGGCGGCCGTCGCCGATGCCAGCAGCGCCACCGGATCGCCGGCGCTTCCGGCAGGCGCGGCAGCGCCAGGCCCGAAGGACGCGACGTTCCGCACGAGTCCAGATTCGCCCGGGCCGGTGGTGTTCCGGCATGCGACCCATCGCGCCGGGCCCTGCGCGCGATGCCACCCCGGCATATTCGCCATGAAGATCGGCGGTACGAAGGTCGGATCGCCGGCTGACCTCCACGGCAAGTGCGGAACCTGTCATGGCGGAGGGAAGACGTTCGGAATCGACGATCCGGATTTCTGCTCGCGGTGCCACGCCGCCGAAGGAGACAAACGATGAGCGTCGGGCTGCTCTTCGACGCGACGCAATGCGTGGGCTGCGGCGCATGCACCGCTGCCTGCAAGGAACAGAACGACCTCCCGCTCCCCATCGAATCACGCACCACCGCCTACACGTGGACCACCGTGGAGAAACGGGAGGGGTTGAACGTCCGCACGCTCTGCATGCACTGCCTCGATCCCACGTGCGCCTCCGTGTGTCCCGTCGGGGCGCTCTACAAGACCCCCGAAGGGCCAGTTCTGTACGATTCGGGCAAGTGCATCGGCTGTCGATACTGCATCATGGCCTGTCCGTTCGGGGTCCCGAAGTACCAGTGGGATCGGGCGATTCCCATCGTGGGCAAGTGCATTCTCTGCGCGGACCGGATCCGCCAGGGGCTGGCGACCGCTTGCGCGACGGCCTGCCCCACCGGGGCCACGCTGTTCGGCGACCGCGACGCTCTCGCCGGCGAAGCACGGGCCCGGATCGCGGGATCGCCGGGGCGATACGTGGACCGCGTTTACGGAATCGAGGAAGCGGGCGGGACCTCGGTGCTCGCGCTTTCGAGTGTCCCGTTCGACAAGATCGGGATGAAAACCAACGTCCCGAAGACTCCTCTTCCCATGCTCACGTGGCAGGTGCTCTCGAAGGTGCCCGACTTCGTGGTCCTCGCGGGAGCATTCCTGTTCGGAATCCGATGGATCACCTCCCGGCGTGACGACGTGCGCACGCACGAGACCGGCGACTCCGGCGGAGTCCTGAACGAGGGCATCCCGGAACCGGGAGGTGCGGAAAAAACCGCGGGATGGCGTCTTGACGAGAAGGGGGAACAACCGTGAACCACGCAGCGACCCTCCAGACCCGCCGCGGAGGCCTGGGCTTCTGGCACGTGGTGCTCTGCGTCCTGCTTCTACTGTTCGGACTCGTCACCGTCCTGCGATTCTCCCAGGGCCTCGGGGCCACCACCAACCTGAGCGACGAGTTCCCCTGGGGCCTGTGGATCGGCTTCGACGTCCTCTGCGGGGTGGGCCTCGCAGCCGGGGCGTTCACGCTCATGGCCGTCGTGCACATCTTCAACCTGAGGAAATTCGAGCCGATCGTGCGCCCGACGCTGCTCACGGGGTTTCTCGGCTACCTCTTCGTCATCGTCGCGCTCATGTTCGATCTGGGACAGCCGTGGCGGATCTGGCACGCCCTGGTTTTCTGGAATCCCCATTCGGTGATGTTCGAGGTGGCGTGGTGCGTGATGCTCTATACCACGGTGCTCGCCCTGGAGTTCTCGCCGCTCGTCCTGGAGAAGCTCCGGCTCGAGAGAGCCCGCCGGGCGATCCACGCCATCGGAACGCCGCTCGTGATCGCCGGCGTGCTCCTCTCCACGCTCCACCAGTCCTCGCTCGGATCGCTGTACCTGATTGTCCCGTCGAAGCTCCACCCGCTCTGGTACACCGAGCTCCTGCCTCTCCTGTTCTACGTGTCGGCCATCGGTGCCGGAATCGGGATGATCATCATCGAGTCCTACTTCAGCGGCCGCGCGTTCGGTCGCCGACTGGAGATGGACCTCCTCGAGCCGTTGGCACGGGCGATGGCCCTGATTCTGGGGGTCTACGGCGTCCTTCGCCTCCAGATCCTCTTCCGCAACGGGAGCCTGTCCGGCCTTCTCCATCCCGGCTACGAGCAGGCGCTCTTCATCGTGGAGTTCCTCCTCGGGGTGGTTCTCCCGGTGGTCTTCATGTCGGTCCGCGCCCTGCGTCAGAGCGAGCGCTGGATCGTGGTGGGCGGGTTCCTGGCCGTGCTCGGATTCGTCATGCACCGTCTCAACGTGAGCGTCACGGGAATGGAGCGCGCGGCCGGAGTGCGCTACTTGCCGTCATGGATGGAGCTGGCGGTGTCGTTCGGCTTCGTCGCCTTCGGGTTCGCCTGCTTCGCCCTGGCGGCCAAGTACCTTCCCATCTTCGAAGCGCCCGAATCGAAAGAGAAAGCGGACTAGGCTCGCAGGCTCCGGCGTGCGAAACAGGCCACACGAGCAACCATGAGGACTCGGATCGGAATGCAGGTGATCAGCGGGGTCGGGCTGATCATCGCCCTGACCGTCGGCGTCATGGCCGCGTTGATTCTGGGCGCCCATCGGGCCGAGCTCATCGCCGAGCGCACCCGCAGCGCGAACCAGCTCAGTGAAGCCATCAAGGGCAGCACGCACTGGGACATGCTGGAAAACCGCCGGGAGAACCTGCACCGTCAGGTCGTGGCCATCGGGCGTCAGGAAGGTATCGAGAAGGTTCGGCTGTTCAACAAGGAGGGGGCGATCATGTTCTCCTCCGTCGCGGAGGAGATCGGTACCTCCCTCGACAAGGACGCCGAAGCCTGCTACGCGTGCCACGCGGTCGGCCGTCCCCTGGAGCGCCTCGACATCGGCCAGCGCGCGCGAGTCTTCCGGAAGCCGGACGGCGCCCGAGTCCTCGGAATCATCAACCCGATCCAGAACGAAGCCGCATGCTGGCAGGCGAGTTGCCACGCACACCCGAGGGACGCCACGGTGCTCGGCGTGCTGGACGTCAACGTCTCGCTGGTGGAAGTAGATCGAGAAATCGCGGCCAGTCAGCGGCGCATGATCGGGCTCGTGATCCTCACGATTGCAGCGAGCAGCGTGCTCCTCTGGTGGCTGAACCGGCGACTGGTGATCGGTCCGGCCACGGCCCTCCTCCAGGGGACCCGACGCGTCGCGGAGGGGGATCTGACCACATCGATCCCGGCAACCGCATCGCACGAGCTCGGAGAGCTGGCGCGTGGGTTCAACGCGATGACCCAGCGGCTCGCCGAGGCCCAGCGCCAGCTCGCCCAGGCGGACAAGCTCGCATCGGTCGGGCGGCTGGCCGCAGGGGTCGCTCACGAGATCAACAACCCGCTCACGGGCATCCTCACGTACGCGTCCTTCCTTTCCAAGCGGGCCGTGACCGACCCGGACACGAAGCAAGACTTGGAGGTCATCGTCCGGGAAACGAAGCGCTGCCGGGACATCGTGAAGGGGCTCCTGGACTTCTCCCGCCAGACTCCTCCGAATCGTCGGCCGACGGATGTCAACGCAATGGTCCGCCGAGCCGTCTCCGTGGTGATGAATCAGCTCTCCATGAATCACGTCGCGCTCACCCTCGATCTCGAGGAGAACCTCCCGTCGATCCTCGCCGACGGAAATCAGCTGCAACAGGTCCTGATGAACCTCCTGATCAACTCCGCCGACGCCGTGGGAAGCTCCGGGGGAGCGATTCGCGTGGGCACGAGGCACGCGGCGATCCCTCCACGAGGGCACACGCAGATTCGCACGTCCACATGCGGAAAAGGGTGCAATCTCCTGGACGGCACGGTGCGAATCGGCGGACTTCCGGCGATCCGCGTGCTGCGGGTGTGCGGCGGGCGCGAGAACGTGGTGCACATGGATCCGGTGTACGGCCGCGCGAACCACATCTCGGCGGAGAGCTGCGAGGAAGGCATCGTCGCCGACTACCTTTGCTCCCGCTGCCGCCGCTCCCTCATGCTCCCGCCGCGGTCCTGCGCGACGTGCGGAGGCCCCGTGTTCGGCGTTCAGGTTCCCGGCCGCGGCGAGGCGCTCTGGTGCGCACGGAAGGGATGCCACTGGTCCCTGTGGGAGGCCGAAGAAGCCGCCGGCACCCGATCCGTTCTGGAGATCACCACCGAGGATAACGGCCCCGGAATCCCCGCCAAGGACCTGCCGTATCTCTTCGAGCCTTTTTTTAGCACCAAGGGGACGCACGGAACGGGCCTCGGGCTCGCGGTGAGCTGGGGAATCGTCGAAGGGCACGGCGGATCCATCGACGTGCGAAGCGTCGAGGGACAGGGCGCCGCGTTCACGGTCCGGCTGCCGCTCGTCCCGGCGGAAGATCGCGATCCCGCGGCCGTGACCATGGGAGCCTGACGAATGACTCGCGCGTCGGAGCCGGGCAACGATGCGGATGTGGACGTCCTCGTCGTGGACGACGAGCCTGTCGTGAGCGGGGGAGTCCTGCTGGTGCTGCGCGGCCAGGGGCTGCGCGGGGCGGCGGCGCCCGATGCCTCGAGCGCTCTCGCGCACCCCGCGCTGCGGCGGTGCCGCCTGGTGGTTTGCGACTTGATGCTTCCCGACCGGGATGGCGCCGATCTGGTTCGCGACATGCGGCGCGTTCGTCCCGACGTCCCCATCATCGTGATGACCGGCTACGCCACTTCGGCGAACAACGAACGCGCGCTCGAGGCCGGCGCCACGGCGTTTCTTCCCAAGCCTTTCGACGAGGAGGAGCTGCTCGCTGCCGTGCGAAGCGTCCTCCAGGAGAACCGACCATGACCGCGCTGCTCGTCGTTCTCATGTTCGTGGGGTTCGTGGCCCTGGACTTCTTCGTCCGGCGTTTCGCGAAGCGGATGGAGGAATCCCGCGCCCGCCAGGAGCGGGAGGCCGTCCTGCAGACCCAGGTTCGCCTGGACTTCACGAGCGAAGCGGCCAGCCTGAAGCGCGTGGAGGTGCAACAACCGCGCGCCAGGATTCTCGCGGTGGACGACGAACCCGTGATCCTGGACAGCTTCCGGAAGATCCTGGTGCTGGACGGCTTCAGCGTGGACACGGTGGAGAGCGGTCCCGAGGCCCTCGGCCTCGTGCAGCGCCGCGACTACGACTTCGTGTTCACGGACCTCAAGATGCCCGAGATGGACGGGGTGGAGGTCGTCAAGGCGGTCCGGCACCTCCGGCCCGACGTGGACGTGGTCGTCATCACGGGTTATGGAACCATCGAGACCGCCGTGGAGACGATGCAGCACGGCGCAGTGGATTTCGTACAGAAGCCGTTCACCGCCGACGAGCTCAGCGAGTTCGCCCGGAAGCTCGTGATCAAGCGCGAGGCGCGGATCGAGGCGCAGCGGCGACCCACCGTTCGCGTGGTCGCCCCGGCGGCAGCAGAAACGGCGGCGAGCCACGAGTACTGCGTTCCGGGTGGCGCGTTCGTCTCGCCAGGACACGCCTGGGCCCGGATCGAGCCGAGCGGACAGGTCCGGTGTGGCATCGACGACTTCGCCCGGAAGGCTCTGGGGCCCATCGACCGGGTGACGCTTCCCGAACGCGGCCAGAAGGTGCGTCGCGGTGATCCGCTCTTCACGGTGGCCCGGGGAACCAAGCAGGTCCGGTTCCTCGCCCCGTTCAGCGGCCAGATCCGGGAAACGAACGACGAGATCCCCGGGGACGCGGGACGCGTCGCGTCGAGCCCGTACGACCGCGGGTGGATCTGCCTGCTCCAGCCTACGGATCTCGCCGGCGAGCTCGACGCCCTTCGGATCGGCAAGCCGGTGGCCGACTGGTATCAGGAGGAGATCGACCGACTCCGGAAGGTCCGAGAGGCGGATCCCGGCGGAGACGCGGACTGGCAGACGATCGAGAAGGAGTTCTTTCGGCCCGCGGCGGTCGAGGGCCGCTGAGGTCCGGAGGGAATCTCCGCCCGACGCGTGACCGAGCGCGGAGTCGTCGATGGAGAACACCAGCGCCAGGAACGCCTCCTATGGCTCGACTCGCATCAAGAGCCAAGCATGGGCCGAGGTGTATCGTCGAAATCTCGCGTCGGCGGACGAAGCCGTCGCTCTGGTGAAGTCTGGCGACCGCGTGTACATACACCCGGGCGCTGCCGAGCCCGAGTCGCTGGTGCTCGCGCTGATCCGCAGAGGATCGCAGCTGCACGACGTGGAGATCGTGCACCTTTTGACCCTGGGAAACGCAGACTACGTGGCGCCTCCGATGGAGGGTCACTTCCGGCATCTCGCGTTCTTCGTCGGACCGAATGTCCGCGAGGCGGTCCACGCCGGGCGGGCGGACTACATGCCAGTCTTCCTGTCCGAGATCCCGCGCTTGTTCGCCTCGCGCCGCCTTCCCATCGACGTGGCGCTGATTCAGGTCAGCTCGCCGGACGAGCACGGCTTCTGCTCCTTGGGCGTCGGGGTGGACGCCACCAAGAGTGCGGCGCGCCATGCGAGGACGGTGATCGCGCAGGTGAACCCCCGCATGCCTCGCACCCTCGGCGACTGCTTCATCCACGTCTCCAAGCTCTCGGTCATCGTCGAGGCGGACACGCCCCTGTTCGAGTTGCCGCAGCGCGACATGGACGCCGTCCAGGAGGAGATCGGCCGAAACGTGGCCGGGCTGATCGAGGACGGCTCGACGCTGCAGATGGGGATCGGAGGGATCCCCGACGCGGTGCTCCTCCATCTGAAGGACAAGCGCGACCTCGGGATCCACACCGAGATGTTCTCCGACGGCGTCATGGAGCTCATCCAGACCGGCGTAATCAACAACGAGAGGAAGACGCTTCACGCGGGCAAGGTCGTCTCTTCGTTTCTCATGGGGTCGCGCGCGCTCTACGACTTCGTGCACGACAACGCGATGCTCGAGATGCACCCCACCGAGTACGTGAACGACCCGTTCATCATCGCGCAGAACGAGAAGATGGTGGCGATCAACTCGGCCATCGAGGTGGATCTGTCCGGACAGGTCTGCTCGGACTCGATGGGATTCGAGATCTTCAGCGGTTTCGGCGGACAGGTGGACTTCATCCGGGGCGCTGGCCGATCGGTCGGGGGGAAACCCATCATCGCACTCCCCTCCACGGCCAAGCGCGGCGCAGTCTCGCGAATCGTGCCGCACCTGGCTCTCGGAGCCGGGGTGGTCACCTCCCGTGCGGACGTGCACTACGTGGTGACCGAGTTCGGGGTGGCGGACCTCCACGGCAAGAGCCTGCGGCAGCGGGCCGAGCGGCTGATCGCCGTGGCGCACCCGGACTTGCGGGGCGAGCTGGGCGCCTTCGCCTGCGCCCGCCGGTGGAGCCTGTAGAGGAGATGGGCTCGGTCCGAGTGGGCGGAGTCGTTCGCCGGTACAATGGAAGATGGGAAGCGGGAAGGAGGTGCGCGATGAGCTTGGTTTTCCTCGCGATCGGCCTCGTCGTGGTGGCGGCCGCGGCGCTCGCCGGGTATCGGTACTCGAAGCTGCGGGGGGCGCGACTCGTGGTTTGCCCGGACAATGAGAAACCAGCCACTGTCGAGCTCGCCGCGCGGCGAGCCGCGATATCGAGCCTCCTGGGTGGCTCGGACCTCCGGCTCGAGACCTGCTCGCGATGGCCGGAAAAACGTGGTTGCGGACAGGACTGCCTCTCCCAGATCGAGGCGAGACCCGAGGACTGCGTCGTCCGGAACATCCTGACCCGATGGTACGCAGGAAAGAACTGCGTCGCATGCGGGCGGGATCTCTCGCGTCTCGACTGGGCGGAGCGGAAGCCGGCGCTTCTCTCCCCCGACGGCACGTCCGTCGACTGGGAGCACCTCGAGCCCGATCAGCTCCCGGAGATCCTCGCGACGCACTCGCCGGTTTGCTTCGACTGCCACGTCTCCGACACGTTCCGGCGGATGTACCCGAAACTAGTGGTGGATCGCCCACGGGACCGCACGGGAGCATCACCCGACTCTTGAGTGCGGCTCGAAGGTTCCCGGAGCGATCCGCCCGTGGAACATGGGAAGCGCCGTCGAGCGGTGACGCTGCGCTCCCCGCCGGGGGAACCGGGCAGGCCGGCCCACGATCTCGGAGCAGGAGCGCTCCTCTTGCCCGTTGGCATCGGAAATGTCCGCCGCACCGACGTCGGCGTCGGACGAGACGGGTCGCGCCGGCGCGGATGACTCGGCACCGGTGAGCGCGGCGCGCGACTCAGCGGTACTCAGCGCACGTGCCGATCTCCGCCTCGAACTCCTCGGGGGTCATCCGCTCGTCGAGGATGGACAGGAGCGCCGCCTCTTCGACCTCCATGTGAGCGAGGACGAGCCCCAAGAGGCGGTCCGCCCCGCGAACGAACGCACCGGAATCGGGAACCGAGGCCTCCGCCTCGCCTGCGAGATCCTCGATCCATGCGGTGACGATGCGGTGCTCGTAGCGCATCGACGCGGTGAACGGCTCGGCGTCACACGGACGGAATCGGTCCGCCATCGGGTAGAGCGCCCGCTCTTCCCATTCCCCGTGGGGTCGAATCTCGCGCCGGGAGGAATTCACGATGTTGTTCATCGCGGCTCTTCTTCCGGGGGAATCGAAGCTCGAGAGCATGCCGATGCTCTCTCCGACTCTGGCGAGCTTGCCGCGCATCTCCACGTGCTCGCCGCGGAGGGTTCGGCTGGGCCGTTCTGGATCTCGCATGCGCTCCTCCGTGGTCGTCGCGCTGAGAGCGACGAAGCTGCAAACTGCGGCCACGCTGGCCACGAGGATCATGGCCCGAATCCCTCCCAGTGGAACGCGAAATCCAAGACGGTTTCTGGTGAGGTCGGAAGTCGCCCGTCCCGCCGCACGTCGGCAGCTACGGGATCACGCGAAGTTCCTCCGCGCGCCATGGCATCGAGACACGAACCAGGGCCGGAGGATCCTCGCCCGCAGCGAGACTCGACGAAGGAGGTGACGGCGAGCGCAAGGCTTGCGTTGGAAGTACCCGCTTCCGCAAAAGTTGCGGTAGGAAGGCGCTCGCGCCGTGGCTGCTGCTGGGAACCCGCGAGCCGACGGAGGCCGACCGCCCCATCTCGCGGCGGAATCAGCGACGAGACATGCGAGACGCGTGGCACGGATGCTGCTGCACACGTGAATCGCGAGGGCACATCTTCGCTTCGCGCGTGGGTTCCGTCGGAGGGGTGGTGACCGCAAAGCTTCGACTGGCGGCAGTGGGTGACTGCAGCGCGCTCGCGCCGATTGCTCGCGTCGCGCGCGTTCTCGAGTCGCGAACTTGCAACCCATCTGCCGTCATCGTCACGATCGAGCCCTGCAGCACGCCGGGAACGCCTCTCGCCTCGGTGCAGCGGCAGATACTCGACGGCGCGATCGAAGCGGCGCTCTGTTCCGGGCAGCGCCTTCCGCTGGAGGTTCCAGCCGACCTGGAAATCGGCGCCGTACTGCGCTGTCGAGATCCACGGTACCAATTCGTCTCTCTGGAGTTTCCGGACCTGGCCCTCATGCCGCCAGGATCGAAGATCGTGGTGTGCGACTCGGTCGCTCGGGCCCAGATCCGACACCGCTTCAGCGCGCTCCACGTCGAGACCACGCCGCCCTCGGACGCGATCATCGCCGGCCTGAGACACCGAGTATGGGATGCGGCCTGCGTCTCGGCGGAGGTGATCGAGTCAGACCCGTCCATCGCTCCGCACGCATCTCCGATCCCCGCGGACGAGTTGATCCCCGCGGTGGGGCAGGGGCTGTGCGTGCTGCTGCTCCCTGCTGCGGGAAGCGGGCTTCGGGATTCCGTGCGGCTCCTGAACGATCCTGCCCTCGAGCACTGCTTCCGGGTGGAACGGGTGTTCCTCGCACGGTTGGCCAATGTTCCCACGAGCGCCGCCTCGGCCCGCGCGACCCAGAGCGGTGGGATGCTCGACCTCACCGGAATGCTCGCGGACGAAAACGGTCGCTGGCTCGCCCTCGACCAGGCGCGCGCACCGGCCCGATTCGGGGAAGTCGTCGCGCTCGAGGTCGCGGATGGGTGCCGCGGCATCGCCGAAGGGCGGGCGACTCGCCGTGTGGTGCCGCGATGAGGGTGAGATCATGAAGACTGAGTCGGATGCGCTGAAGTACCACCGAACGCCCCGCCCGGGGAAGATCGAGGTGGTTCCCACCAAGTCCTGCCTCACCCAACGTGATCTATCCCTGGCGTACACCCCTGGTGTTGCCGAGCCCTGCCTCGAGATCCACGAGAATCCGTCCAAGGCTTTCGAGTACACGGCGAAAGGCAACCTGGTCGCGGTGGTGACCAACGGCACCGCGGTTCTCGGACTCGGCTCCATCGGCGCGCTGGCAGGCAAGCCGGTCATGGAAGGCAAGGGGGTCCTCTTCAAGCGGTTCGCCGACATCGACGTCTTCGACATCGAGATCGACACCAAGGACACCGACCTCATCGTACGGACCGTTCAGCTTCTGGAGCCGACGTTCGGCGGCATCAACCTCGAGGACATCGCGGCACCGGCCTGCTTCGACATCGAGGAACGCCTGATCGAGACCATGGACATTCCGGTCTTCCACGACGACCAGCACGGAACCGCGATCATCTCCAGCGCCGCCCTACTGAACGCGCTCGAGATCGTGGAGAAGGACCTGCGTCAGGTCCGAATCGTGGTCAGCGGCGCAGGCGCGGCTGCGATCGCGGGTGCGCGCCTCTTGCTCGCCCTCGGGGTGCAGCGAGAGCAGATCGTCCTGGTGGATACCGCCGGCGTCGTGTACCGGGGTCGGGAAAAGAACATGAACCGGTTCAAGGACGAGTTCGCGACCGACGAGGCGTGCCGGACGCTGGCGGAGGCCATGAAGGGGGCCGATGTGTTCATCGGCGTCTCCGGGCCGAACATCGTCACACAGGACATGGTCCGCTCGATGGCGCGCGATCCGATCGTTCTCGCCATGGCGAATCCCGACCCGGAGATCACCTACCCCGAGGCGAAGAAGGCCCGCGCGGACATCATCATGGCCACCGGGCGATCCGACTTCCCAAACCAGGTGAACAACGTGCTGGGCTTCCCGTTCATCTTCCGCGGGGCGCTGGACGTCCAGGCCCGGAAGATCAACACCGAGATGAAGCTGGCCGCCGTACACGCGCTGGCGGAACTCGCGAAGCAGGCCGTTCCCGAGGCCGTGGTTCGCGCGTATGGCGATCCGAGTCTCCACTTCGGACCCGATTACATCATCCCGAAGCCGTTCGATCCACGCGTGCTGCTGTGGGAAGCCACGGCAGTCGCCAAAGCCGCCATGGACACCGGTGTCGCGCGCCGACGCGTGGACATCGAGGAGTACCGCGAGCAACTCGAGGGTCGTCTCGGACCAGCCCGCGAGGCCATGCGCCTCATCCGCCACAAGGCACGCCGCGATCCGCGCACGGTCGTGTTCCCCGAGGGGGAGCATCCGAAAATTCTCCGCGCGGCTGCCGAGATCGTCGAGGAGAAAATCGCACAGCCGATCGTCCTGGGCGCGAAGGACCGGATCCGGGCCGTCGCCGACGAGAGCAACATCTCCCTGGAAGGGATCCGGGTGGTGGATCCCGCCCGCTTCGAGTCGATCGACCGCTACACCGACACGCTCTACGGCTTGCGCCAGCGAAAGGGCGTGACCCGCGAGGACGCCAAGCGCTTGGTCCTGGACCGGAACGTCTTCGGTGCTCTCATGGTTCGGCTGGGAGACGCCGACGGGCTGGTTTCCGGCCTGACGCAGCACTACCCCGAGACGATCCGTCCGATGCTGCAGATCGTTCGGGCGCGCGAGGGCGTGCGACGGGTGGTGGGAGTCTTCGTGCTCACGTTCCGGAACAGGACGTACTTCCTGGCCGACGCCACGGTGAACGTCGAGACGGACGCCGAGGGTCTGGCCGAGACCGCGATCCTGACCGCGGAAGTCGCGCGACGGTTCCGGATCGAACCGCGAGTCGCCATGCTTTCGTTCTCGAACTTCGGGAGCGTCCATCATCCCCTGGTGGAGCTCGTCCAGAAGGCTACCGAGATCGTCCGGCAGAAGGCTCCGGATCTCGTCGTCGAGGGCGAGATGCAGGCGGACACGGCGGTGACGCCCGATCTGGCGCAGGAGCACTTCCCGTTCAGTCGAATTCAGGGCGACGCGAACGTGCTGGTGTTCCCCGACCTCACCTCGGCGAACACCGCGTACAAGCTGCTGGTCCGCCTTGGCGGCGCGCAGGTCATCGGGCCGATCCTGGTCGGAATGCGGCAGCCCGTGAACGTGCTGCATCAGTCCCTCGAGCTCTCCGACATCGTGAACATCGCCGCACTCACCGTTGCGGACGCGCAGGAGATCACGCCGCGCACGGCGGAGGCGACAGCGCAGACGGGGGCCCCGCTCGCCGGGGGGGCCAAACGGAGCCACCGTTGAGAGTTCCAGGCTGGGGGACGTCCCGCGCTTCCGCGGGATTCGCACTCGATGACCACACCGCGAGCGGGAGCTCGGGGCGTCCCCTGTTTCGCAGGATCGACGAGAGAACCGCAGTGAGCACTTCAGGCTGGGGGACGTCCCGCGCTTCCGCGGGATTCGCACTCGATGACCACACCGCGAGCGGGAGCTCGGGGCGTCCCCTGTTTCGCAGGATCGACCAGAGAACCGCAGTGAACACTTCAGGCTGGGGGACGTCCCGCGCTTCCGCGGGATTCGCACTCGATGACCACACCTCGAGCGGGAGCTCGGGGCGTCCCCTGTTTCACGGGACCAATCAGGGAGGAACCGACTCATGGCGATGACGATCACCGACGAGTGCATCAATTGCAGCGCGTGCGTGGACGAGTGCCCGCGCGGCGCGATTCTCGAGGCGGAGCCGCATTTCCTCATCGAAGCGGAGAAGTGCACGGAATGCGAGGAGGAAGGCGAGAGCAAGTGCGTTCCCGTCTGCCCCGTGGACTGCATCGTCAAACTCGAGTAGCCCACCAACCATGGGGCTTCCCCAGAGCCCCACGCGAGAACCGGCTGCACACAGCGGCCGGTGCCGGTTCAGGCCCGCCCGGTGCCGAGGCCCTCCGCCCGGGCGGGCCCCCGGTGTTCTTGTTCGCACGCATCGGGTGCTCCCGCCACGCTCCGCTTCCGACCCCGCCCGCAATAGGTGCTGCGCTCTGCGCTGGCTCGCGAACCGGGCCGACCTCGGCCGGTCCGGCGATTCTCACGCGGTCCCGAGAGATCCTCCGGACACCGATGCCGAGAGAATCAAGAGCGCAGGCGCGCTCGATCGACGAGGTGGACCGTTCGCCCTTCGAGACGGATCACTCCCTCTCGAGCCATTCGACTGAACGTCCGCGATACGATCTCGCGCACGGTCCCGATCCGCGCGGCAATCTCCTGGTTGGTCCAGGGCAGCTCCACTGCTTCACCATCGCCGGCGAGCTCGAGGATCAGATCGGCGAGGCGCCCCCTCACGTCCACCAGGGAAAGCTCGTGCACCAGGGCCACCATTCTGCGCAGCCGCTGGGAGAGCGCGGCGATGACCGCCCGGGAGATCGCCGGATGCTGGTCCGCGAGGGAATGGAACTCGCGCAGAGGGATGTGGAGGATCACCGAATCCTCCATCGCGGCGCAGGACGCGGGATACGGCAGCCCGTCGAACAGCGGAAGCTCCGCGACGGACCGGCAGGGTCCCTCGATCTCCAGAATCTGCTCGCGGCCGGATTCGCCGAGCCGGTAGATCTTGAGGGCACCCTGCCGCACGAGGAACAGCCCTCTCGGCGGATCCCCTTCGACGAGCAGCACCTCGTTCCGCAGGAGGACCTTCTCCTGACACCGACTGGCGACGTCCGCGAGAATCGCGTCGTCGAGTCCGCGGAAGATCGGCACGGCCCGCAACACCTGCATCACGGAGATCATGCTGGATCTTCTCTCCGCGCCTCGAGAGGCAGGGATCGCGAGGAGTACGCTCCAGGAGGCGCGAGCGTGCCGAAACGGCCGGGCTGGGGGCGCGAAAGGCCCTCCTCCCCCGGCCGAAACGAGACCGCGGCTACTCGACCTCGATGGTAACCTTTTCGATCTTCAGAGGCTCGCTGGTGCGGCCGCTCTGGGATCCGGTGGCCTCGAGCGCGGCAAGCGTCTCCTTCCCCTCGACCACCTCGCCGAAGATCGTGTGCTTGCCGTCGAGCCACGGGGTGGCTTTGAACGTGAGGAAGAACTGGCTGCCGTCGGTGCCGGGGCCGGCGTTCGCCATCGAGAGAAGCCCCGGACGGTCGTGCTTCACGCTGGGCTTGAACTCGCCCGCGAACTCGTACCCAGGGCTGCCGGTACCGGTCCCGAGGGGACACCCCCCCTGCGCCATGAAGCCGGGGATGACCCTATGGAAGGTCAGGCCGTCGTAGAAACCGAGCCGGGTCAAGTACAAGAAGCTCGTGACGTGCATGGGAGCCGTATCGGGCATGAAGCGAATCCGCACAGCACCCTTGCTCGTCTGCATGCGCACGAAGTAGCTCTTGCCCGACTCGAACGTGACCAAGGTTGGCTTCTTCAACGAGGTCCGCCAGCTGGTCTTGCTCTTGTCGACCGGCGTCTTCTGGATCAGGTCGTCGATCTGCGTCAGCACCGCGTCCTCCTTGGGCCGAGCTTTCGCCGGCTTCGCTGGAGCATCCGCCGCCACCGCGGCTCCGGCGAGAGTCAGGCTCAGTATGCTGGCGATCATCTGCTTCATGTTGCTGCCTCCGGGTCCCACTCCCATCGGTTCCAGGGACGGGTGGAAAGGCTAGCACGGGTCCGCGGTTGGAGCGAACCAGGACGAGTCCATGGGGTGTATGACAGGAACGTGGGGAGACGATGCCGCGCATCAGGGACCGTCTCCCATGACGACCCGGAACGTCACCCTGAAATCATGAGAACCTCCTGCGGGGAATGCATGCCGGTCTGCAGGCGTGCATTCCCCGCGGGAGCCGGGGGCGCGGGGGTGGAGCCCCCGGATTCGCGTGCGAGTGACCGAATCTCGTACGACGACCCGGGGTCTGAATGACTTGCGGGCTCGCGAGATTCGGTCGCTGTCCCCGATTCGGTTCGATCCGCCTACCCGCCGGTTTCTCGTCGTACCCCCCGGCTCGATGGCGTCACGTCTCGCATGCAGCGGTAGTATCATGACCCTGCCCGTCATGAGCCAACGACGAACCTCGCTCCACGAGCGCCGGGTGGCGACGAAGGAACGGCTCGCTCACGAGTCGGCCCACCTTCGCCGTCGGGTGGAAGCTCTCGAAGCGCAGCTCGTGACCCGGGAGCGCGCGGACAGGAGCCGGCGACGGATCCTGCGCAATCTGCGGCGTCAGGGGGCGGTCCTCGCCGAGCTCGCCAAAAGCGACGAGATCGCGCGGGAGGACTTCGCGTCCTTCGCGCGCCTTGCCTCCGCTCGGGCCGCCGTCACGTTGGGGGTCGAGCGGTCCAGCGTGTGGCTATTCTCGCCGGACTGCGCCGTGCTGCGCTGCGAGACCCTGTACGAGGCCGGAGCGCACCGGCATTCTCGGGCCCCAGAGCTCCAGGCCGTCCGCTATCCGCGTTACTTCGCGGCGCTCGCGCGAGGCCGCGTCGTCGCCGCCGACGACGCCCTCCGAGATCCGGCCACTCGGGAGTTCGCGGATTCGTACCTCGTCCCGCTGGGGATCGGCGCGATGCTCGACGCCCCCATCCGGCGAGCGGGATCGGTCATCGGCGCGGTCTGCCACGAGCACGTCGGCGGAAAGCGGGGGTGGCTCCCGGAAGAGCGAGAGTTCGCCGCATCCGTCGCCGAATTCGTCTCGCTCGCCCTCGAGACCAACGAGCGACGTCGGGCGGAGGAGGGGTTTCGCCGCGCCCAGAGCGAGCTGCTGTTCCGTCAGCAGCAGGAGAAACATCTCGCGCAGGCCGAGCTCGAGCGCCTCGAGGGGGACCTCGTGCGCCGGACACACCTGGCCACGCTGGGACAGGTGGCGGCGAGCATCGCGCACGAGCTGCGGAATCCGCTCGGCGCCATCCGGAACGCGACCTACTATCTGCAGCGGCACGCCCAGGATGGATCGCCCAAGCGGAACGAGTACCTGGGGATCATCGACCATGAAGTGGCTCAGGCCGACCGGATCGTGAGCGACCTCCTCGAGATGAGCCGCCCCAGAACGCCGTCGAAACGTGGGGTCGACCTGGAGACGCTCGCGCGGGACGCTTTCGAGTACCTCCACGATCCGATAGGCGTCAGCCTCGTCTGCGCGCTCGCCCCGGACCCTTTCGAAGTTTTCGCCGATCCCGAGCAGGTCCGACAGGTTCTCGCGAACCTCTTCACGAATTCCCTCCAGGCCTTCGAGAGCGGAGCCGGCCGGATCACCGTCGGAGCCGCGCGCGACGGCGACGTGGACTTGATCACCGTGGCGGACGACGGACCCGGCATTCCTTCCGCGCTCCGCCGCCAGATCTTCGAGCCGCTGTTCACGACCAGGGCCAAGGGAACCGGTCTGGGCCTCGCCATTTGCCGTCAGATCGTGCAAGCTCACGGAGGCAGCCTTCAACTCGCGGACAGTGTCCGAGGGGCGGTGTTCTTCATCCGGATCCCGACTCGACCCGGGGAGGCCACGTAGGCTGGAGGAGTACGTTGGACTCGAGACGCATCCTCATCGTCGACGACGAGAAGAACATGCGCACCACCCTGCAGGACATCCTGTCGGCCGAGGGATACGACGTGGACGCGGCCGACTGCGGAGAGAAGGCCGTGAAGATGTTCGAGCGCCGGCCCTACGACCTGGTGCTGCTGGACGTGCGCATGCCCGGAATGGACGGGCTGGAAGCGTTCCGCATCCTGAAGCGCACGCGGGCTTCGGCCAACGTGGTTCTCATGAGCGCCTACAGCATGGAGCAGGTGCGCCGACAGGTCCTCGACGAGGGAGCCAGCGCCTTCGTACGCAAGCCGCTGGACGTGGAGAGCCTCCTGCAGCTGATCCGGGGAACCAAGGAGCTGACCGTCCTGACGGTGGGAGCGAGACCCCTCCTTCCGGACCCGCTCGTCGAACGGCTGCGCCGCGAGGGAACCAAGGTGCTGTCCGCGCGCATCGCGGGTCAGGCTCTCGAGCTGGTCCGACAGATCCACTTCGACGTGATCTTCCTGGACGAAGCGGACTGTCCCGAGGGAGAGCGCGACCTCTCCGCCGCACTCAAGGAAGCGGCCCCCTCGTCGCGGATCGTTCTGGTCGGCGCCGCTCCCTCCGAACCGCCGGCGTTTCCCGGCCCGATCGCCCGACTCTCCGTCGATGCGGTGATCCTCGAGCCGATCCGGACGGACGAGGTGCTCGCCCTGCTCTCGAGGATCCGGAACGGCCGCGCGACGGAGCCGGCGTAGCACCGGCGCGGCGACGCGGAGCTTCGACGGAACCGCATCGCGGCTCGCCGGCGGGATGTCCATTCATCGATACAGGCAGATCCGTGCCACCGCGACGTCGGCGTCGAACTCCTTCCTCGCCGCAACGATGCCGATCCGCTGCAGGCGCGAGGCGTCGAGGGAACGACGCAGCGATTCCGGACGGAAGTCGGCAAACGGAACATCCACTTCCCGCCACTCGCTGGTCGTGGGGAACGACGCGCGATAGTGCTGCCAGGGGAGTCCGGTATCCTCGGTGCGCAGGTGGATGAAGTAGTCGTCCCCGGTCCCGCGAACGAAGAGTCGAATGCCGCGGTATCCGCTCGCGTCGAGGCTGCCATCCGGGTCGAGCGGGAGCGCGGCCTGGAGGAACCCCCCGTTGTTCTCGAGGGAGACTCTTCCCGTCAGGCGCAGGCACGACCGTCCGTCGAGCCTCTCCCGCGACAGGCGTCCGCGCGAAACGCCCCCCATCACGCCGTCCGAGACGAATCGCCATGAGGTGCCGAGCGACGAGCGACCGTCCTCCCGGGAGAACTCGTCCACCAGGAGCATCCGTCTCGCTCCCTCCGATCCGCCGTTCACGACCACGGCACCGCCCAGGCCAAGGAAAATCACAAGTGCAAGGAACGAGCGCATGGTGCCTCCGAGATCCAGCATGAGGGACGCTACCATTCGACTTCCGAGGCCGCCACGATGGGGGGCGCGCTCGTCCGTCCGGACGCTCAGCGCAGCAGCACCAGCACCTGGATCTGCCCCGATCCGGTCGCGAGCGGCTCGAGGGCCTTTCCGAGGATCGTGCCCGGTCCGGGGATCGTCGCGCGCATGGCGTGTCCCGGCGTCGGCGACGTCGTCAGCAGATCCCCCGGCGCCACCGGGCCGTAGCGAGCGTCCACCTTGCACCAGACCGTCCCGGAGAGCGCCACCGGCGCGAGATCTCCCGTGGCGATCGGAGCCGTCGCCCCTGCCACCACTCCGACGACGGCGGAGTCGGCGGCGGTGCTCCCCGGCCGCAGTTCGCCGCGTCGGCGTGGATCGACCACGACCACATCGCCGTTCTCCACCGGCTCGGACACCGGGTGGTACTCCGCCAGCGAGTACGCGCCTCGCGGCGACGGTGACCGATCGAGCGCGGACGGATCCGCCGTTGCGACCGTGTCGGGTGCCGGAGCGGATCGGATCGAGCCTACCTTCGCGGCCGAGGCGATCGGCTGAGCGAGTCTCGACTCGGCTCGCTCATCGCTCGGTGCGGATGCGGCCGCCGTTCGGACGCCCGTATTGTCCGGGCGCGAGCCACCACGGATCGCGAGGGACGTCGATGGACTCGCCACCGCGTCGCAGCCGCCCAGGAGACGGCAGGCTCCGGCGTGGTCGCCATCGTGCACGAGGCCGAACAGCTCGTGCCTTCGCTCCTGCGTCAGTTCCGCGACGCCGGCGCGAACGAGGGCGAGGCGCAGCGACGCCTTCTCGGATGCGCTCAGGCGTTTCGACGTGAACACCTTCCGTTCCAGCGGCAGCGGCTGCACGGCGTCCTGTCCGTCGTGCCCGATCCGGTCCGCCACGACGATCCACGAGAAACCAGCGTTCGATGCGCCGCCGCCGGCCTCTCGCACGACGAACGCGTCCGTCGAGATCTCCTCCTCCGGGGCGAATAGCCCTGCGCTCTCTCCCAGAGGGGTCAGGTGCACGGTGATCCGGCCTCCGGCGACCAGCGGGAAATGCTCCGGAAGCCGCACCTTCGCGGACCCACCAGACAGCTTGCCCGTCCCGCGGGCGTACACTCCCACCTGACCTCCTTCGAGGCAGGCGTAGCGGATCTGTCGATCGGGAAGGAACGGGTGCTCGATCACGAAGTACTTCGACCCGGTGGCATAGATGTCCCCGTCCGTGATCGAGTCCCCCGTGGAGACCACTCCGTACCCCGACGGGCTCGTCGTCCCGCCGTACACCCCCCAGGCATCCCCGCTCGTGGCTCGCGCCAGCCCGGCGACGCCGATTCCCGCGGTACTGAACGCCTCGCCGCCCACGCCGGTCGTGGGGCCGGTCGCGGACGTCGCGCGGCCCCACACTCCCGTTCCGTCCAAGCTCTGACTTTCTCCGTAGACGCCCCGAGCGTCTCCGGTGGTCGAGAACGCGGCGCCCACGACTCCCCGCCCGCTCGGACTCGTGCTCTGCCCGCGCACTCCTTCGGTGGTCCCGCTTCCGGCGAGCGCCGAGCCGAGGACTCCGAGGCCCGCGACACTCGATGTCTTGCCGTACACCCCCCACGCGCTGCCGGAGGAAGCGGTCGCCTCTCCTGCCACACCGCTTCCTTCGGTGGATGAGCTTCTCCCATGGACGCCGTACGCGGCTCCCGCGGCCGCGTTCGCGACTCCACGGACGCCCGTTCCGGTTGCGCTCGTCCCCTCGACCCCGTTGCCGGCGCCCGGAGCGTTCCCCACCAGTCCGCTGCTCGAGCCGAGGGTTCCTGCTTTCGTTTGAGAGGCGGCGCCACGATCCAGGAACTCGGCGGCGGGCTGCCCGCCGAGACGACCCGCGTTGATGGCGAAACCTGCGGAGACGATGCGGAGGCGTGGGGAGAGGGTCTCCGCTCCCACCTGCACCTCGAGCCAGACGTCAGGATGGCTCGCGAAAACATCGGCGAGCGTCGCGTGCAAACCCGGAGAGAGGGTGCCGGCTCCCAGCAGCGTCGTGAAGAGCCCGCCGGTCACGGTTACGTGGTTGGGACCCGTGTGGTAGTCGGTGAGCAGGAGCGTCCCGGCCGACGGCGCGTCCGTGAACCGGAACACCATGTCGTAGCTGCCGTCGAGGGGGGAGCCCGCGGCGTTGCGAATCACCCCCTGGTACGTCACGAGCCCCGGGGGGACCGCGGCCGAGATCGGAATCGCCGCCGCGACAGCGGCCAGGATCGAGACCCGAAAGAGCTTCACGACGCGTCCTCCGTTCATGAGGATCACGGACACGGAACCGGGTTCGTCCGTGCCACTCCCCCACCATCGCTTCCTTTCGTCCCTTCCTCGCCCAGGCGGTTCTCCGCGGTGACGAGGTAAAACAAGCCGCTTTGCAGCGGTGGAGCCAGTGGAATCTCGGAGACCAGCGCCGTCTCGCCGCTCACACCTGCCAGTCGGCACACGCCGTACGTCCCAGGGAGATCCGACAGCTCACCGCGGTAGACGTGGTACACGCCGGTGGAACGGTCCGCCTGCCAGGAGATCGTCGACCGGTCTGCGGCAAACCCGAGCGCCCGCACCTCTCCAGGCGGCGGGTAGCCCGCGACGAAACCGGACTCGATGGCGTACGATGCGCTCGCGAGCAGCGGAGCGAACGCTGTATCCCCAACCGCGTCCAGCGAGATCCGGAAGCTGGTCGAGACGAGCACCGTCCCCGCCTCCGGATTGCCCCCCTCGGGGAACGCCGCTCCCGTCAGTCGATAGCTCGAGCTGACCTGAGCCATCGCCGTTCCCATCAGGCCGATGCAGACGATCGCCGCCGAGAGCTTCATTTCCGGAGGGTCTCCAGCGTGGAGGGGAAACGTATGCCTGCAGAGGCCGGCATGCCAACTCGAGAATCGGTCCGAATCGCCGATCGGAAACCACGCGTTCGCGAGCGTCCCGGAAGGCCGGCACGAAGGCGCTGGGATCACGCCCCCGTACCGCGAGGTCGGTGTCTCGCGTGAACACGAATGAATGAGTCTGGCATGGAAACACGGGGGCTCCGCCCCCGCGCCCCCGGCTCCCGCGGGAAATGCACGCCGGTGGACCGGCGTGCATTTCCGCGGGACGTTTTCAGCATTTCAGGGTGACGCCTCGGGCGTCATGGACGACTGTCCCCGATTGGCCTTGCCGGTCGCTGGGAACTTTGGCAAGCTGTTTCGACACGAATCGGTGGGGCGAGCATGCCTGCGAATCTTTCCCCCGACTACCACAGGGCCGAGGAGCGTTACCGCTCCGCGAAGACCGTCGAGGACAAGATCGAGGCGCTCGAAGAGATGCTCCGGGTCATGCCCAAGCACAAGGGCACGGACGGACTCCAGGGCGACGTCAAGGCGAGGATCGCGAAGCTCCGGAAGCAGCCGCAGAAGAAGGGCGCACGGGCGAGCCATAGCCACCTGATCCCGCGCGAGGGAGCCGGGCAGGTGGCGCTCGTCGGTCCACCGAACACCGGTAAATCGTCGCTCGTCGCCCGGCTCACACACGCCACGCCCGAGGTCGCCGACTACCCGTTCACGACGCGCGAGCCGGTGCCCGGCATGATGGCCTTCGAGGACATCGCGTTCCAGCTCGTCGACCTCCCGCCCCTCTCCATCGAGCACGTCGAACCGTGGGTCTACGACCTGGTGCGGCGAGCCGATCTGCTGTGGCTCGTCGTGGACGCGCGGGACTCGCTGGACGAGATCGAGGCGACCCTCCGCCTTCTCGGCGAGCGGAACATCGACGCGCGTCCGGTGGAAGCGCCTCCACCCGGCGGGGGAGGGTCATCGGGGCGGGTGCTTCGGAAAGCCCTGCTCGTGGCCACCGGCGCCGACCGGCCCGGAGCGGCCGAGGACCTCCAGGCTCTCGAGGAACTGCTGGAGAATCGCTGGCATCCCCTTCCCGTCTCGTCCGTCACGGGGGACGGCCTCGAGTCCCTGCGCCGCAGGACGTTCGAGGCGATGGAGATCATCCGGGTCTACACGAAGCAGCCCGGAAAGCCTCCGGACCGATCCGCGCCGTTCACCGTCCCGCGGGGCGCGCGGGTCGGCGATCTCGCGGAGCGCATCCACAAGGACCTCCTGGCGAACCTGAAGTTCGCCAGGATCTGGGGCCCCAGCGCGTTCGACGGTCAGACCGTGCAGGCGGAGCACGTGCTCGCGGAAGGGGACGTCGTCGAGATCCACACGTGAGTCGGCGTCCCTGCGCAGATTGCGGGTCTTTTCGACCGACCCAGCCTTGGCGGCGCTCCCCGCTCGGGACGCGGCACGCCGGGAACCGCACGAGCTGCTCAGCCGGCGCGCTTCATCCGCGGTGAGCATCCGCTCAGATCCACGCCACCTCGGCGAGCTCCCCGACGAGGGGACGGGCGTATTCGAGGAACGCCGCGCTCACGTCGGCCGTGCCGCTGCGGAACTCCGGAGGCAAATGCTTCGTCTGCCCGGCTACCTCGCGCAGTTCGATCCTGTTGAACTCCGCCCGATAGGGAGAGTTCGAGACCCTCACGATTCCGACCGAGCCTTCCTCGGTTCCTTCCGCGGCGAGCCTCGCGGCGAACCGACCGGCCGCGCGCGCCTCCTGCCGGTCGAGGGGCGACGCGTCGGGCCAGCAACGCTGGAGGTATCCGAACGTGTCGGCGCGCACTCTCGGGGGCTTCGCGAGTCCCTTCATCCGCGTCAGCTTCTCCTTCACGAGATCCGCCAGGGCATCCCCGAGGGCACCCGATCCCGAAAGCTGCACGTTGCCGTGGGCGTCCGCCTGGCCCGCCCGGATGAGCGTCGCGCCGATCGCCTCGCCTCGTTCGTTCACGATCCCCTCGCTCACGGCGATCTGGCACCGGCCGAGCTTCGAGTACACCCGATCCACCTCTCCGACGAACCGATCCGGATCGAACGGAACCTCGGGGACATAGATCAGATGCGGCCCGTCGTCCTCGCGGCGCCGGGCGAGCGCCGAGGCGGCCGTCAGAAAGCCCGCGTGGCGGCCCATGACCACGTTGATCTTGATTCCGGGCAGGCTGCGGTTGTCCAGGGAGTCTGCCTGGAACGCCGTGGCCACGAAGCGCGCCGCGGAGGGATAGCCTGGGGTGTGGTCGTTGGCGGGGAGGTCGTTGTCCACCGTCTTCGGCACGTGGATGCACCGGAGCGGGTAGCCTGCGTGTCGCGCCATCTCGCTCACGATGCGGCAGGTGTCCGACGAATCGTTTCCGCCGATGTAGAAGAACCAGCGGATGTCCTTGTCCTCGCACGCGCGGAGAATCCTGCCGCAGTACTCCGGATCGGGCTTGTCGCGGCTCGACCCGAGCGCGGCGGACGGCGTGCCGGCGATCCGGTCCAGCAGATCCGGAGACACCTCGCCCAGGTCGGCCAGGTCGCCTTTCACCAGGCCGTTGACGCCGTGTCGCATCCCGTAGATGCGACGTACCGCCCCCGACGCGGCCAGGCCCGACCGGAGACCCTCGACCACACCGACGAGCGACTGGTTGATGACCGCCGTCGGCCCTCCCGACTGCCCGACGACCGCGTTGCCGTTGCGGATCGACATGACATTCCTCCCGAAGCTGAGCAGGCCGAAATGATACCAGCGCGATCGTGGCCGCCACCCTGGTCCCACGGTATCTTCCGGGTGTTCGACTCCAATCTGCGTCCGCGGGCGGTCGGCGTCGAGCCCCCCCGAGGAGGGTCTCGCGTGGCAGGCGCCGCGCGGTCCCGGAGGCCTTGCATGCGACTCGCGTCCTTCCTTCTGTCGGTCCTGCTCGCTGCCCTCGGATCTCTCCCCGCAGGAGCGGCCACGGATCCGGCCACTCCGGGCGCGTTCGCCGCCGGTGTCGTGAGCCGGAGCATCCCGGTGACCCAGGGGCGCACGCTGACTGCGGACGTGTACTACCCGTCGGCGGGAGGCGTCGTCGACCCGGCGGCCGGGCTTTGTCCCCCCGTCGTTTTCGGCCACGGATTCTCGAGGAACAAGGACCGATACACCGATGTTGGGACCCTCCTCGCCAGCCGCGGTTTCGTGGCGATCCTGCCGAACTTCCCGTGCACGTTCACCGGATGCGATCACAGCCGGAACGCGGACGACATGATCGCGGTGATCGACTGGATCCTCGACGAGAACGCGAGCCCGTCCTCGCTTTTCTTCGGACGAATCGACCCGTTTCGCATCGGCTCGTCGGGCCACTCGGCGGGAGGGATGTGGTCGCTCGTGGCTGCGGGGCGGGACACGAGGATCCTCGCGGCCGCGCCGATGGATCCGGTGGACAGCGGCGGCCTCGGCGCGGGCGCGCTTCCGGGCGCTCGGGCCGCCGTCGCCATCACCTACTCCGAGCCGAGCTCGTGCAACGCGAGCGGAAGCGCCGCGCAGCTCTACGACGCCGCCCCGCCGCAGAAGCGCGGCGTCAAGCTCCTCGCGGCGAACCACTGCGATCCGGAGAAGAGCAACGACGCGCTGGGCTGCGCTCTCGTCTGCGGCGCGTGGAACGCGACGCGGCACGCTCGGTATCTGCGGTACGTCGCAGGCTGGTTCGAGTACTACCTGCACTGCGACGATTCGTACCACGAGTGGGCGTGGGGCTCCAAGGTGCAGGCAGACCTCGGCGCCGGAGTCGTGACCTACGACGCCGCGCTCGCTCCGCCGGCGCCATCGAGCCCTTCCGCGTCCTGGAGCGATGCCGTCGTGGTCCGCCGAGCGCCGCTCGAGCGCTGCGCGGGCGTGACGGGTTGGCGGGTGTACCGCAGCACCTCCTCCGGCTCGAGCTTCTCGGCCGTCTCCGGCGATCTTCCGCTCGCAACCGTGGAATGGACGGATCCTTCCACCGCACCCGGAGCAACGTACTTCTACCGCCTGCGCCACCTGTTTTTCGACTTTCTCGGCGCCGGCGAGAGTGCGGACTCCCCGGAGATTTCGGTGACGACCCCCCCGGCGTCGACTCCGGGCGAGGCGAGTCCTACCGGGTTCCCTCTCACCGCGCGACGCGGATCGGGAACGGCCGTGGAAACCGCCTTCGAACCCGCACCCTGTGCGACGGATCACACCGTCTACTGGAACGCGATCGCGGGCGCGATGACCGAGCCGCCGAGCTGGACCGGTCAAGCTTGCGCCCTGGGAGTCTCCGGGGTCGCCGCGCTCGACCCGGGCGATCCTCCCGCCGGCGGCCTCGTCTGCTTCGTGGTGGTCGGGAACGATGGAGCCGTCGAGGGCTCCTACGGCTCGGGATCGTCCGGCGCGGAGCGGCCCGAGGCGACGGGCCTTCCCGGCTGCGATTACCCACGCTCGCTCTCCGGCTCCTGCCCGTAGCCCCGGAGTGCCTGTACAATCCCCCGCCGTGCGGCGGAGCGTGTGGATCCTCCTGTGGCTGACGGTGAGTGCCGTCGGAGCGCTGTCCCTGGGCAGGATCGCGGTCTCCGGCGGCGAGCCGGTCTCCGCCGCCTATCTCGTGGTGGCGGCCGTTTGCACCTTCGCCATCGGCTACCGGTTCTACTCCAAGTTCCTTGCGGCGCGGGTGCTCGCTCTGAGCGACTCGTGGCCGACCCCGGCGGTCCGCCGCAATGACGGCCGCGATTTCGTTCCGACGAACCGGTGGGTCGTGTTCGGTCACCACTTCGCCGCCATCGCAGGTCCCGGGCCGCTCGTGGGTCCGGTCCTCGCAGCCCAGTTCGGGTACCTCCCCGGAACGCTCTGGATTCTCGCAGGAGTGGTGCTCGCCGGCGCAGTGCAGGACTTCGTGATTCTCGGCACGAGCCTGAGGCGCGACGGCCGCTCGCTGGCCAAGATGGCCCATGACTACCTGGGCCGGTGGGGCGCCGCCGCCGGTAGCATCGGCATCCTGCTCATCATGGTCATCCTGATCGCCGTCCTCGGCCTCGTCGTGGTGAACGCGCTCGCGGAGAGCCCGTGGGGGGTCTTCACGGTGGCCGCCACGATCCCCATCGCGCTGGTGATGGGAGTCCTCATGAGGGGCGGCCAGGGCCGGCAAGTCGCGCTCGCGACCACGATCGGGCTCGTGCTCCTCGGAGCGGCCCTGCTCGGGGGACACTGGGTCTCCGTCCACCCCACCCTCGGCCCGGCGTTTACTCTCGCGAAGCTCCCCCTGGCCTGGTGCGTGATTCTGTACGGGCTCGCCGCTTCCGTGCTCCCCGTGTGGCTTCTGCTCGCGCCGCGCGATTACCTCTCGACGTTCGTGAAGCTCGGGACGGTGTTCTTGCTCGCCATCGGAATCCTGGCGGTGCGCCCCGACCTCCACATGCCCGCGCTCACCCGGTTCGGCGACGGAACCGGGCCGATCTTCGGAGGCAAGGTCTTTCCGTTCTGCTTCATCACGATCGCATGCGGGGCCATCTCGGGCTTTCACGCGCTCGTCGCCAGCGGCACCACACCCAAGCTCCTCGCCCGAGAGACCGACGCGCGGATGGTGGGGTACGGGAGCATGCTCCTCGAGGCCTTCGTCGCGATCATGGCCATGGTGGCCGCGGCCTCGCTTCCGCCGGGCCAGTACTTCGCCATCAACTCGACCAAGGACCTCGCATGGATCGCCGGGCAGGGTTTCCCGGTGACCCACGCGGAGATGGAGGAGCTGGCGCGACGGGTCGGAGAAACCACCGTCCTGGCGCGAGTCGGAGGAGCCCCCTGTCTCGCCGTGGGGATGGCCGGAATCTTCCGGGGTTTCATCGGAGGCGACCGCCTCACCGCCCTCTGGTACCACTTCGCCCTCATGTTCGAGGCGCTGTTCATCCTGACCACGCTCGATGCGGGGACGCGGGTCGGCCGCTACCTGCTCCAGGACGTCCTCGCGCGGGTGTTCCCGCCCGCATCCGGATCCAGCTGGACGGCGAACCTCGTCACCAGCACGCTGTTCGTCGCCGCGTGGGGCTACTTCCTGCTCGCGGGGGTTTCCGACCCCCACGGCGGGGTGCGGATGCTCTGGCCGCTCTTCGGGATCTCGAACCAGCTTCTCGCGGCGACCGCCCTCACGGTGGCCACCACGATCCTGGTCCGTACCGGCCGCAAGCGGGTCGCGTGGGTCACGTTCGTCCCCCTCGCATTCGTGCTTCTGGTCACGATGACCGCGGGCATCCAGAAGATCTTCCACGCCGACCCGCGCGTCGGGTTCCTGTCTCAGGCGCGTGGCGCCGCGACCGGGGCAGAAGCGTTCAACGCCCGGCTCGACGCGCTCCTCGCAGCCGTGTTTCTCGTCCTCGTCGCAACGGTGTTCGTGTCCGCGGCCCGGCAGTGGGTGCGGGTCTTCACCGGCCGACAGCCGGAGGAGCCGGACGCTGCGCCGGCATCCGGAGGGGGGCATCGGTCCAGATCGGTGCTCGGGGAGATCCCCGCCGTCGGCGGCAGCCATCGTTGCTGCTGACGGCCGCCCCTTGGTTCGCTTGCGGACGCGAGGGCTCGGCGAATCGCCGCTTGCCTGTCGCACACCCCATCCTCGGGTCCCGATTGCCCCCGGCCCTCGAGGGTTGGTACGATGGCGTCCTGGTTCGGCTCGCCGCGCACCGCGGCCGGCTGTTCCGGCCCAACCCGAGCCTGCACGGAAGGACCCGTGACGAACGACGACGAGACTGCAGGGCCACGCCCCCCCGGAGACCTGAACCCTCGACGAGATCCGCCCCTCGACTTTCCGGATCGCGATTTCGGCGACATGTCGGACGAGGACTACCGGGTCCTCGGCTTCCTCGGGGGCCTCGAGGTCCATCAGCAGCTGCTGACGCGCGGAAAGCTCTTCTGTCGCTGCCCGGCCGGGCACCGGGTCCGCAACGTCGACGCCGAGGTGCTGCGACACATGCGGCCCACGCTCAGCGAGATGGGCGAGTACGACGGCTGCGCCCTCATGGAGTTCAAGACGAGAAAGGAGATCGTCTACCTCCTCGAGCGGGACACGGTCTGCACGTACGAGATCGACGACACGCCGCCGTTCGAGATCGACCCGGACGCGGTTCGCGTGGCCATCGAGATCGCGCTTCTGTTCCGCCTGAACGTCGTCTCCGAGCTCCACGTGATGCGGAAGCAGTACCTCGACGGCTCGATCCCGACCGGCTTCCAGCGAACCGCCATGGTGGGGCTCGACGGCGCGATCCCGTTTCGCGTTCCCGAGCTGGGCGTCAACCGCGAGCTGCGCATCCGCCAGCTGTCGCTCGAAGAGGATTCGTGCCGCGAAGTCTCGGACCTGGCCCATCGAATCGTGTTTCGCACCGACCGCCTCGGTACTCCGCTGTCGGAGACCGTCACGGAGCCGGATCTGTTCACTCCCTGGGAGGTCCAGGCGGGCGGGCGCCTCATCGCGAGAGTGGCACGCGCGACGGGAAAGATCCGACGGGGCGCCGGCGCGGCGCGGCAGGACGTCAACGTCTCCGTCGCGGGCGGGCGCCGCGTGGAGATCAAGGGAGTTCCCCATCACCGGCGGCTGCCGCGGCTCGTCCACGTGGAGGCATTTCGCCAGCTCAACCTGCTGCGCGTCGCGGACGAGCTGCGTCGCCGCGGATTCACCGAGAGTCTCCTCGCCCTTCCCGACGGTGGGCGCCCGTGGGAGCGATCCACGCTCTGCGTGGATGCGGCCGGTCTCCTGCGTCGGTGCGGGTACGCACCGATCCGCGAGGCGCTCGAGCGCGGGGACACGGTGGGCGCGATCCGGCTCCCTCGCTATGCCGGACTCCTCGAGCACCGCACGCAGCCGGGGATCACGTTCGCGCGGGAGCTGTCCGAGCGCGTGCGGGTCATCGCGTGTCTTCCCTCGCGGCCGTTCATGATCCACTCCGACGTGAAGGACTACGGCCTCGATCCTCCCGATTGGCGGCAGGTGCGCGCGGCGCTCCGCGCCGACTCTCAGGACGCCCTCGTGGTCCTCTGGGGACCGACCGACGATGTCGCGACCGGGCTCCGGGAGATCGCCGCACGCGCGCGAGAGGCAATCGCACGGGGTGCCCGCCGAGACGCGGCAGGCTTACTCCGACGGGACCACCGGCTTCGAGCGAATCCTCCCGGGTCCGGACCGGATGTACCCGGACACCGACACGCCTCCGGTCGCGGTACCGGACACTCTCGTGCAGGAGATCCGCTCGGCTCTGCCCGTCAGACCGTGGGAAGCCGAGCGACGACTCGAAGGGTTCGGTCTCGCCCCGCCGCTGGCGCGAAGGCTGGCATCCTCCCCGTGGGCCGGTCTGTTCGATGCGGTCTCCCCACGGCCCGGGGAGAGCGCGCGACGTCTCGCGCACGGCGCTCGAGAAGCGCCTCCCTCACCTGCGTCGGACGCGGGGAGCCGGCTCCCCGTCCGCGGAGCGGCTCCGGCCACTCGTCGCGGCGGTCGACGATGGGCGGATCCGGGCCGAAGCGTTCGAGCGCGCCCTCGATGATCTCGCCCTCTCCTCCGATCGGCCGGTGGACGGGATTCTCCAGGCCTTCACTGCGTCGGGCTCCGAGGCTCAGGAGATCGAGGATCTCGCCGGCCGTGCCGCAGAGCGCGCCCGCAACCTCGCCGGAAAGCCGCGCGAGGTGGTCCTGCGATGGGCCATGGGCCAGGTGATGCCGAAGCTACTGGGCCGCGCCGACCCGCAGCGGGTTTTCGAGCGGCTCGAGCACGCCCTCGGGGCGGTGGACGCGAGGTGACCGTGGCCGAAGCGGATCTCTACAAGGGGTATCGCGAGCCGTGCCTTTCTGTGATGCGGAGATTCGGCGTGACCGTGTGGTGCGTCGTTGCGGCAAAGACCACCACGGGGACATTCCGCGGGCTTCTCCTCCCCCGCTCGGAGACCGCCGACGCCGACCACCTCATCTTGAAGCTCGGCAGCGGCTACAACATCGGCCTCCGGCACGACACGATCGAATCCCTCGAGAAGCTGGGATTCCACGAGGCGGTGTACAAGATCCCCGAGAAGGAGTTCCCGTCCGACCCCGGGAAACCGAAGGTGAAGCTCCTCGGGACGGGCGGGACCATCGCGTCGCGCCTCGACTACCGGACCGGCGCGGTGATCCCCGCGTTCAGCCCGGGGGAGCTGTACGGCTCGGTTCCGGAGCTGGCGGACATCTGCAACCTGCACACGGAGAAGTTGTTCGGCATCTTCTCCGAGAACATGGGCCCCGAGCAGTACATCTCGCTGGCGCAGCACATCGGAGAGGCGATCCGGGACGGCTACGACGGCATCGTGATCGGGCACGGCACGGACACGATGCACCACACCGCCGCGGCGCTCAGCTTCATGGTCCAGGATTCTCCGGTCCCGATCGTGATGGTCGGAAGCCAGCGCTCGTCGGATCGTCCGTCCTCCGACGCCGCGCAGAATCTGATCAACGCGGTCTCCACCGCGGCCCGCGGAGACATCGCCGAGGTGATGGTCTGCATGTTCGGCCCCACCTCGGACCGCTACAACCTGCTCCATCGCGGCACCCGCGTGCGGAAGATGCACAGCTCCTACAGGAGCACCTTCCGCACCATCGGCGACATCCCGCTGGGCAAGGTCGAGAACGGGGTCGTCACGCCGTTCGTGGGCAGCCACAAGCGGCGCCGAAAGGACCGCGAGGCGCGCGTGCAGGCGGTCTTCGACGAGCGAGTGACCCTCGTGTACTACTACCCGAACATGCAACCGGACATCATCGACGCGCTGGTGGATTGCGGCTATCGCGGGATCGTGATCGCGGGGACCGGACTCGGGCACGTCAACCGGAAGATCTACCCGGCTCTCGAGCGCGCCCACCGCGCCGGGGTGCTGCTCTTCATGACCCTGCAGACTCTCTGGGGGTTCGTGCAGATGTACGTGTACGAAACCGGGCGCGAGATCCTCGGTCTCGGCGTGGTCCCGCTGTCCAACATGCTGCCGGAGGTGGCGTACGTGAAGCTCGGCTGGGCGCTCGGCGCGCGACCCGGCGACCCCGCGGGCGTGGCCGAGCTGATGACCACCGTCATTGCCGGGGAGACCACGGAGCGCGAGCCGCACGACGGCTACCTCATCTTCCAGGGGGGCGTGCCGGAGATCGCGGAGTTCATGAGCAAGGTTTGGAAGTGAGCGCCTCGAGACGGCGCGGCGGCCGCGCGATTCGCGAGCATGCGGTCGGGATGCACGACGGGGCGCCGCAGAGAACGTGAACCGACGCGATCCACGCTTCGGCGCGAGCGACGCGGAGGAAGCGACGATGGAACACCTCAGGCCGGAGGCGTGCGGAGCGCCCTCCGCGAGCGACGAGGATGCGGCGGAGCCGGTGCAGCCGGCCCGGCGGATGGAGCGGCTCATGGGGAAGCCGGCCGAGAGATGGACCGCCGAGGACCTCGTCGCGTTCGCCCGCGACCGCGGAATCCGCCTCGTCAGCCTCATGCACGTGGGGACCGACGGCTGGCTCAAGACGCTCGATTTCGCTCCGCGCTCCGCCATGCACCTGCGGGACATCCTCGAGGGCGGGGAGCGGGCCGACGGATCGAGCCTCTTCGCGGGGTCGGGAATCCGCGCCGGCGCCTCGGATGTGCTCCTGCGGCCGCGTCTGGGGAGCGCGTTCCTCGACCCCTTCGCGGAAGCACCGGGAATCGTGCTGCTGTGCGGGCATCAGGGACGAGACGGCCTGCCGCTCCCCGAATCGCCCGACACGATCCTGCGGCGCGCGGGCGAGCGACTGCGTGCGGAGGCCGGCGTCGACCTGTTCGCCCTGGGGGAGGTCGAGTACTTCCTCGGAAAGCGATCGAGCGAGAGCGACATCTACGGCACCGACGAGCGTGGCTATCACGCCAGCTCGCCGTTCGTCTTCGGCGGAGCCCTGCGCCGACGCGCGCTGGTGATCCTCGCCGAGATCGGCGTGCCGGTGAAGTACGGCCACAGCGAGGTCGGCTACATCGCCGCGACCGAGAGCGACAGCCTGATCTGGGAGCAGCACGAGGTCGAGATGTCGCTCTCGCCCCTCCCGGATGCGGCCGAGGGAGTCGTGCTCACCCAGTGGGTGCTTCGAAACCTCGCCCATCACGACGGGATGCGATGCAGCTTCGATCCCATCATGCGGAAGGGGCACGCCGGATCGGGGCTCCACTTCCACTTCTCGCCGGTGGTCGCCGGACGGCACGCGGGCCGGGCCGAGGACGGAAGCCTCGATGCTCCGGGCCGCTGGCTGGTCGCCGGGCTGGTGCGATACGGCGCCGCGCTCATGGCCTTCGGAAACCGGAGCGTGGGCTCGTTCGTTCGTCTGAGCCAGGCAAAAGAGGCGCCCAGCGGGGTCACGTGGGGGGCGTACGACCGCAGCGCGCTGATCCGTCTGCCCATCGTCGCCCGAACCGCGGACGGGCGCGAGACGAGCCCGCCCACGATCGAGTTCCGCCTTCCCGACGGCTCCGCGCAGCCGTACCTCCTCCTGGCAGGAGTCGCGCAGGCCGTTCTCGCCGGCCGAGCCATGGCGGACGCGGGAGGGCTGCTGGAGCGAACCGCGGCCGCGACGGTGCGGCGAACCCCGGGCGAGGCCGTCCCGCTCCCCCGCTCGTTTCGAGAGATCGCGGACGCCATCGCGGCTCACCGCGCCGTCCTCGAGGAGGGCGGGGTCTTTCCGGCCGGCCTCCTCGACCAGATGCTCCTCGGCCTGCGGACCTGACGCCTCCGCGGCCGGGTGCGGTTGCCACCGGCGACCGCGGGGCGCAAGTTCCCCGTGAGGCCGATCGAGTCAGACGCCGGAGGGTTCGCCGCACCGGCGGGGAGAGGGACGATGTTCGAGGCCGCCGAGCTCGGACGCAAGGTCTCGAAGAAGGACTACCGAAAGCAGGTTCCGGAGCTGCGCGCACAGCTTCTCGATCTTCAGGTGCGCGATCGCTCCGCCCCCTTTCCGGTCGTGATCCTGTTCGCGGGAGTGGACGGCGCGGGCAAGGGGGAAACCGTCAATCTCCTGAACGAGTGGATGGACCCGCGCTGGATCGTGACGCGGGCGTTCGGGCCGCCGTCCGACGAAGAGCGCGAACGCCCCGAGTACTGGCGTTTCTGGCGGGACCTTCCCCCGCGAGGACGGATCGGGATCTTCCTGAGCAGCTGGTACTCCGCGCCCGTTCTCGATCGCGTGTATCGGACGATCGGGCCCGACGCGTTCGAGGAGCGGCTGACCCGGATCGTGGAGTTCGAGCAGACGCTCGTCGAGGACGGCGCCCTCATCCTGAAGTTCTGGATGCACCTCGGGCGGGATGCGCAGCGGAAGCGGCTCGAGACGCTCGAGAAAGACCCGCTGACGCGCTGGCGCGTCACGAAACGCGAGTGGAAGAACTGGAAGATCTACGACCGCTTCATCGCCGCGGCGGAGCGCACGATCCGTCGCACGAGCCGTGGGAACGCCCCTTGGATGATCGTGGAGGGGGCCGATCCCCGTTACCGGAGCCTCACGGTCGCTCTGGCGATCCGCGACGCGATGCGCCGGCGTCTCGAGGAAGGAGCCGTGCCGGCGCGCCGCGGACCCGATCGGCGAAAGCCCGTCGGCAACGCCGCCGCCGCCATCCTGCCGGTGACACCGTCCGAGCTGCGCGTGGCGCCTGGCACCGCCTCGATCCTGTCCAGCCTCGACATGTCGAACCGCCTGTCACCGACGAGGGCTGCGCGCGAGCTCGAGCGCTGGCAGGGGCGCTTGAACCTCCTGCAGCGCCAGGCCTCCGCCCGAGGGGTCTCGACGGTTCTCGTGTGTGAGGGGTGCGACGCGGCGGGGAAGGGGGGCGCGATCCGGCGCGTGGTGGGAGCCCTCGACGCGCGCGAGGTCCAGGTGATTCCCATCGCCGCCCCCACGGACGAGGAACGCGTCCACCACTACCTCTGGCGGTTCTGGCGCCACCTGTCCCGAGCGGGCCGCGTCACAGTGTTCGACCGGAGCTGGTACGGCCGCGTCCTGGTGGAGCGGGTAGAGGGTCTCGCGAGCGAGCGGGAGTGGATGCGCGCCTACGCCGAGATCAACCAGTTCGAGGACCAGCTCGTCCGTCATGGCATCGTGCTGGTCAAGTACTGGCTCCACATCACGCCCGACGAGCAGCTCCGAAGGTTCCGCGAGCGACAGCGGACGCCGCACAAGAAGTGGAAGCTCACGGAGGAGGACTGGCGCAACCGGGAGAAGTGGCCGGCGTACGAGCGCGCGGTCAACGACATGATCGAGCGCACGAGCACGCGCGTAGCGCCGTGGACTCTCGTCGAGGCCAACGACAAGTGGTTCGCGCGGATCAAGGTGCTGCGGACGGCGACCGAGAGTCTCGCGCATGCGTTGCAGCACGGCTGACCCGACGTTCCGCGAGTCGGAGGCGCGGGGCGTTCCGGAGATTGCCGCTCACTCCCGGTAGTGGCAGCCGACGCTCGTCTTGTTCTCCCAGGCAGCGGCCCCGATGATGACGGCGGTGCGGATCGCGTTGCGCAATCCGATCACGCCGTCCGTCAGGCGGGCCGAACGGTAGAACTGCTCGATCTCGCTCTCGAGGTTCCGGAGCTCCCGGAGGGCTCGCTGGAGACGGGGGGTGGTCCGCACGAGCCCGACGTAATTCCACATCATCTGCTTGATCGTGCTCATGTCCTGATGGATGAGCGCGGGGTCGGGCATGACGATCTCGGTGGACTGCCACGGCGGGATCTTCAGAGGATCGGGGCTCGGCTCTCCGGCGCGGCGCGCGGTGATGTCGACCGCGACGCGGTGGCCCCAGACCAGCCCCTCCAGGAGGGACGCGCTGGCCAGCCGGTTCGCGCCGTGGACCCCCGTGCACGCCACCTCGCCCACGGCGTACAACCGGTCGATGGTCGTCCGTCCCCACTCGTCGACCCAGATCCCCCCGCACGAGTAGTGCGCCCCGGGAACCACCGGCACCAGGTCCCGCGTGATGTCGACACCGTAGGAGAGACAGGTCCGGTGGATGTTCGGGAAGTGGTCGCGGATCCGGGCCTCGGGAATGTGGGAACGCAGATCCAGGTAGACGTTGGGCGCGCCCCGGGCGAGCATCTCGAGGTGGATGCTCCGCGCCACCACGTCGCGAGGGGCGAGGTCCTTCCATCGGGGCTCGTACTTCTGCATGAACGGCTCGCCGTTCGCATCCACGAGCCGCGCGCCTTCGCCCCGCACCGCCTCCGAGATCAGGAACCCGGGTGCATCCCGATGCGAGAACGTCGTGGGGTGGAACTGGATGAACTCCATGTTCATCGTGCGCGCGCCCGCGCGGTACGCCATGGCCACGCCGTCCCCTCGCGAGCCGACGGGGTTGGTGGTGAAGAGGAAGATCTGGCCGAGCCCGCCCGTGGCCAGCACCGTCTGGCGCGCGAGGCAGCGCATGACCTGACCCGAAGCCTGATCGAGGACGTATGCGCCGACGCAGGACCAGGGCTCATAAACGTCCCGTCGATTCAGCGAGTGGTGGGAGGGGGTCAGGAGATCAATGGCGGTGCATCCGGCGAGGATCTCGACGTTGGGGTGCGCGGCGACCGCCCGGAGGAGAGCGTCCTCGATGGCCCTGCCCGTCGTGTCCGCGGCGTGGACGATCCGGGGAACGACGTGACCGCCCTCGAGGGCGAGAGAGAGATCTCCGGATTCCTCCCGATCGAACCGGACGCCCACCCGTTCCATGAGAAGCCGGCGGACGAGTCCGGGTCCTTCCTCGGCGAGGATCTTCACGGCGCGCGAGTTGCAGTGACCGGCGCCCGCGCGCTCCACGTCCTCGGCCAGGCGCTCCGGCGTGTCGGCCACTCCTTGATAGATGATGCCGCCCTGAGCGTACCAGGTGTTGCTCTCTCCCGGCTCCCTGGCCCTCGTGACGACCGTGACCCGCACTCCCGCATCCGCAAGACCGAGCGCCGTCGTCGCGCCCGCGATGCCAGATCCGATGACGAGGACCTCCGTCTCGAGATTCTCCGGCATCAATCCACCTTGCCCACCGCGCCGATGGCGATCATCCGCTCCACGGCGCGGAGCGCGCGCACCCGGACCGGCTCCGGAACCTCGATCACGTACCTCTCCTCGCGCAGCGACGCGAGCGTGTCCTCGAGCGTGATCTGGTTCATGTGCGGACACCGGATGCTGCACAGGCGGAGCATCTCCTTGCCGGGATTGGCGGCGACGATGTTGTCGCCCATGGAGCACTCGGTCAGGAGCAGGAAGCGGGAAGCGTCGGCCTCCTCCACGCGGCGGATCATCGCCGTCGTGCTCCCCGAGAAGTCCGACGCCTCCACCACCTCCGGGCTGCACTCCGGATGCGCGAGGACGAGGACGTCGGGGAACTGCTCTCGCACCCCCCGGATGTCCTCGACGGTGAAGCGCTCGTGCACCTCGCAGCGACCGCGCCACCCGATCATCCCTCCCGAAGGGACATCCGTGGCGGCACCGTCCATCGCCGGAAAGACGATCGGCCTGCCGATCTCCCGCGCGACGTTCCGCGCGAGGTACTCGTCGGGCAGGAAGAGGACGGTGCCGGTTCCCAGGGACTCGACGACGGCCCTGGCATTGCTCGACGTACAGCAGATGTCGCTCTCGGCCTTCACGTCCGCGTAGGTGTTCACGTAGGTCACGACGGGGACCCCGGGAAACCTCTCGCGTAGCCCCCGCACGTCGGCGGCCGTGATGCTCGCCGCCAGCGAGCATCCCGCCTCGAGGGAGGGGAGCAACACCTTCTTGCCCGGGTTCAGGATCTTCGCCGTCTCGGCCATGAACTGCACGCCGCAGAAGAGGATGATCGCCTTGTCCGTCTTCGCCGCCTTGCGGCACAGCTCCAGGGAATCTCCGGTGAAATCGGGGATCGAGTGGAAGAGGGCGGGCTCCATGTAGTTGTGGCCGAGGATCACCGCGTTCTTCTCGAGCTTGAGGCGGTTGATCTCGTGCGCGATCTCTGCCTTCGCGCGCAGCTCGAAGTCCGGCACCACGTCGTGCAGCTTGGCGCGAAGCTGCTGGTAGGTCTCCTCGACCGTCATGCGGACCCCCTCCGGAAGCCCTATGGAGTAGCACCGGCCGGAGCCGGCTGCCACCGGACCCGCTCTCGATCGCGCACTCCGGGTCCACGGGAGCACCTCCGCGCTCTGCTATCGTTTCGGACGTGAGCTTCCTGCGACGATTCACCCCCACGTCCTCCCGCAGGACGCGGCTCTTTCTCGCGGCTCTCGTCTCAACCGCGGTCGGCACCGCGCTCCTCACGGTCGGTCTTCGGTGGATCGTGGCGGCGCCCTCCGCCGCGTGGCTCATTGCGGTGCCGCTCGCGCTGGCGGCGGGATGGGTGAAGGGCCGCTACGTGCTGGCCCCGCGCGCCGAGGTGAACGCCGACCGCATCGTTCGAACGGAAGAGGCGCGCTGCGTGGGAGGCGTGTTCTCGTGGACGACCTGGGCGCTGGTCGTCGTCATGATGGGGACCGGGATCGCGCTGCGGCACTCGTGGGCCCCGCGGCACTGGCTCGGCGTGCTGTACACCGCCGTCGGCTCGGCCCTGCTCACCGCCTCCGCCCGCGGCTGGCGGATCTGGCATCGCTTCCGGGCGTGAGAAGTCGAGTCCCCTCTCGGCATCCAACAACGTACGAGGGACCCCGGCGGCTCGGCGGGCGGGCGTCTCGCTCGGCGGTCCGGCCTTCGGGGCCAACAGCTCGTTTCGGTCCAACCGCCCCGGCCGCCGGCCAGCTCGTATCGCCCACGCGACTGAGATTCATCTCGAAGAAGCGGATCGGCTCCTTGCCGGGCATGATCCGGTCACCGACCTCGTGCCACGCGCCTTCCTTGAAGACCGCCGTGTACCGGATCGTCATGGGCCCCGCCGGGATCTCCCATGCGTAGCCGTCGGCCGTAGGGGTCAGGACGAAATCGCCGACGTTGCCCTGCGCATGGGAGTGCAGGGTGTACGCACGCGAGGTCGGGTTGTAGGAGATCGTTCCGAACGCATTGAACGTGAGCTTGCCGTCCGGGTCGTACCCCCGGCGCTCGATCACCCTCACCGATCCGTCGAGGAACGGTCCGATCCGCTCGGTCTGGGTGATCGTGTGCTTCTCGCCCGACGGCAGAATCGTCCAGGCGGTTCCCCTCCAAATCCCGTCCATTCCCGCGAGCCGGACCATGGCCTCGCGCTGCGCCGCGAGCAGCGTCGCCGGGTCCGGCCTCCCCTGGCCAAAAGCAGCCTCCGTCCCAACCAGTGCCACGATCAGCAGCGCAAGCGGCGAGCGGCGCGGGCCCGCCACCGATTCCTTCACCGGCTCGATCCCGGCGCTGGCGTCCGGCGTCTCAGGCCAATACGTCGCCAGCGTACAGGCGCTCGAGGAACTTCCCCAGTGGAAGGACCAGGACGGGTCCTGCGCGCAAGCTCTCGCGCCCGAGGTAGACGCCGAAGGCCTTGCGAATCGTCTTCTCCGCGCACAAAGCGGCGAGCGCGGCGCCGTACTCGCCCCGCCAGCGGCTCGTCCCCTTCACCTCGACGCCGACCGCCTTTGCGCCGCAGGTCCACACGAAGTCGACCTCCGAGCCGGCAGGCGTGCGCCAGTACGCGAGCTGGCCACCGCAGTCGAGCCGCTGGATCGACGCCCGCAGCTCGTGCAGCACGTAGGTTTCCAGAAGCGGCCCCCGCTCCGCGTCCCCGATCGTCTCGCGCAGCCGCCCCGAGAGAGCCCGGACCGCGCCTGGGTCGAAGAAGTAGAACTTGGGATGGCCGAGCTCCTTGACCTTCGCGCGCGGCCGCCACGCCGGGAGCCACGTCCCGATCAACGTATCGACGAGGATGTCGAAATACCCCTGGACGGTCGGGCGTGCGACTGCGGCGTCGCGCGCGATCGCCGCGACGTTGGTGACCTGGGCATTCGCGATCGCGGCGACCTCGAGAAAACGCGCGAACGATTCCAGTCGTTTCACCAGCGCCTCGTGGCGGATCTCCTGTATCAGGTAGTTCTCGGCGTACGCCTCGAGGAGATCGACGCGCGCGGCCTCCCCGCCGGTCTCGACCTGCACGGCGGGCAGGCAGCCGAACCGGAGCACGGCGTCCACGTCGAAGTCGGCGCCGAGCTCCGCGGCGGTCAGCGGGAAGAACTTCCGATTGACGACACGCCCGGCCAGCAGGTTGGCGTCCTCGCGCTTGAGCTTGCGCGCGCTCGAGCCGGTCAGGGCGAATCGGTAGCGCGTGCCGTGTCGGGCGATCAGGTCCTGCACCTCGTTGAGGAGCACCGGAAGCCGCTGCACCTCGTCGACCACCACCCAGCTGCGCAATGGCAACGCCTCCACTTCCTCGGAGAATCTTCCCGGACTGCGCAGCAGCCGGACCAGTTCGCGCTCGAGAAGCAGGTTGACCCAGTGCGCGTGCGGCAAAACGCTGCGGAGCCATGTCGTCTTCCCCGTGCCGCGCGGGCCGAACAGGAAGAACGACCTACCGGGCAGTGCGAGATCTCGTGTATACATCACCAGCATAATAGCCGTCATCATGCTGGTCGTCTATCCACGTGTCTCGCGACGTGCCAGGAGGAACGCCAAGACACTGCTCGAATCGGACGGAGCGTAGCCAGTCCGAACAACTCCTACTCCGCGCCGGTCACCGCTCGAGAGGTGTGCCGCGACCCGATCCGCTCGGATTCCAGGCACGACCCGCGCATCTTCGTTCGTCCGGGCGGCAGCGTCTTTCTTGCGCCACCTTGCCGACGGGAAGGCTCAGCAGATCCGGGGAAGATCCGTCCCGGACAGGAGGTCCACGGGGCGCTGCCCGCCGATCCGGGTGCGAAGCAGGACCGGAACCGCGCCGGGAGAGATCGGATCGATCCGGCCGATACGCGCGGCCTCGCGGCCGAGAGGATGGGATCGCAGCGCGGCGAGAGCGCGCTCCGCGTCCGCATCGGCGACCCACGCGAGGAGCCGGCCCTCGCAGGCGACGTAGAGCGGGTCCAGGCCGAGCATGTCGCAGACCGCCAGCACCTCGGGCCGTACGGGGATGACGGCTTCCTCGAGAACCACGCGAACACCTGCCCGAACGGCGACCTCGTTGCACGTGATTGCCAAGCCGCCGCGCGTCGGGTCGTGCATGGAGTGCACGTCGGCGCCAGAATCGAACAGCGTCTGGGCGAGCTCGCCGAGCGGGGCGCAGTCGGAGCGCAGTCCGGGCCCGGCCATTCCGTGCCGGCACGCCATCACGGTCGCGCCGTGGTCCCCCACGGGTCCCGACACCAGCAGCGCGTCCCCGGGCCGGATTCTGTGGTCGCCGATGTCGCGTCCGGGCGGAACCACGCCCAGGCCGGTGGTGACCGCATACATCCGGTCGCCCTTTCCCTGCGGTACCACCTTCGTGTCGCCGGCGACGATCCGGATTCCGGCTTCTTGCGCTGCCCTCGCGGCGCCCTCGACCAGGGATGCGAGGAGCGCTCGGTCGAGCCCCTCTTCCAGGATGACCGCGAAGGTCAGCCAGAGCGGGCATGCCCCCGCCACGGAAAGATCGTTCACCGTCCCGCAGACGGCGAGGTAGCCGAGGTCGCCTCCGGGAAACACCGGGGGATCCACGACGAACGCGTCGGTGGTCAGGGCCGGCCGCCCGGGAGGAAGCTCCGGGAGGACGGCCGCGTCGGACAGCGTCGCGAGGTACGGGTTCGCGAGCGCCGGGAGGAACGTCTCGCGCACGAGGGCGTGCGTGAGCCTCCCCCCCGATCCGTGCGCGAGCAGCACCCGTTCCGGTCGGCTCACGCGTGCGTTCCCCCGGCCCACCGGTCGTGGCGGTACCACGCGGCGCAGGTCCCTTCGCTCGAAACCATGCACGCGCCCACGGGGGTCTCCGGGGTGCAATCGGTGGCAAAGAGCGGGCAGCTCGGCGGGTCGATCGTCCCCTTGAGCACCTCTCCGCACCTGCATCCCGCAGGCTCGATGGGCTCGGGAACGCGCACCTCGATCCGGGACGCATCGCGGTGCGAGAAGGCCGGTCGCAGCGCGAGACCAGACTCGGCGATCGGTCCCAGACCCCGCCACGACGCGTTGGCCGGCTCAAAGAACTTGTCGAGGAGAGAGCGCGCGCGCAGGTTCCCCTCGGCGGTCACGACGCGGCCGTAGAGGTTCGTCACCTCGGCCCTTCCCGCGCGGAGCTGCTCTACGAGGTCGAGCACGCCGCGCAGGACGTCCGCCGGCGTGAAGCCCACCACTGCTGCGGGCACGTGGTAATCATCCGGGAGGAACGCGAACTCCTTCCAGCCGGTCACGACGGACACGTGCCCCGGCAGGAGAAAACCGCCGACGTTCACGTCGGGATCGCGGACCAGAGCGCGCAGCGGCGGGGGCACGATCTTGTTCCCCGGCAGGATGAGGAAGTTCGCGATCCCCTCGCGCTCCGCCTCCTCCACCGCCGCGACGATCGTGGGAGCGGTGGTCTCGAACCCGACCGACAGGAAGATCACGCGCATCGCCGGCTCCGCGCGCGCCATGGCCAGCGCGTCCCGCGGCGAGTAGACGACCCGCACCCGAGCGCCCGCCGCGCGAGCCCGCTCGAGGCTCCCGAGGCTGGAGGGCACGCGCATCAGGTCGCCGAACGTGCACACGATCACGTCCGGAAGGGCAGCGAGCGCCTCGGCACGGTCGAGATAGTCCACCGGCGTCACGCACACCGGGCAGCCGGGGCCCGAGATCAGCCGGACTCGAGGGGGCAGCAGGCGCCGGAGGCCCGCCGAGGCGATGGCATGCGTGTGCGTACCGCAGACCTCCATGAGAACGGCTCGCCGCGACAGGCGCTCGCCCGCGACGCGAATCCGATCCACGAGCGTCGCGATCGCGCGCCGGTCGAAGAACGCGCTCTCCGGAATCACCCGATCTCCTCCTCGGAGGCGCGGGCCATCTCCTCCAGAAGCTCGATCGTCTGCCGCGCCTCCTCCGCGTCGAGCTTTCCGATGGCGTAGCCGGCGTGCACGAGGGCGTACTCCCCCAGCTCGATTTCCGGGCAGAGCATGAGCGAGATGGTTCTTCGGACGCCGTTCAGCTCCACCTCCCCCTCGAGGTCGCGTCGCTCGACCAGCTGCATCGGGATGGCAAGGCACATCAGCCGTCCTCCTTCCGAACCGGCTCCACACCCCGTTCGAGGGCGAGAGCCGCGAGGGCCGCCTGCCCGTAGGCAAGCCCGCCGTCTCCAGGCGGCAGAGCGCGAGCCGTGAGAGGCTCGAAACCGGCGCTCCGAAGGCCGTTCACCAGGCCCCGCACGAGCAGGCGATTCACCAGGCACCCTCCGCCGAGAGCCACGCATCGCACGCCGCGGGGGACCACACGGACCGCAGTCTCCACCGCCAGCGAGCAGAAGGTAACATGGAATCCCGCCGCGACGATCGCCGCTGGTTCCCCCGACAGGAGCCGCCGCGCGGCTGCCGCGAGCAGATCGGGGCCGGAAACGCTCGGCGCGACTTCTCCCCGACCGAGGCGCACCTCCGGCCATGGGGCGAGTTCGCCCCCCTTCGCCTCTGCGGCAAGCGCTTCGAATCGCGCCGCCGCCTCTCCCTCGAAGCCGTTCGATGCGGCGAGACCGGCGAGCGCACCCGCGGCCTCGAAGATGCGTCCCGCTCCCGTTGCCATCGGCCAGCCCGCGGTGCGCGCGATCCGCGCGATCTCGCGCAGGCGCTCGACCGGAACGAGCCGGCAGACCGGAAGCTGCGAGAGAAGATCGTCGGCCCCTGCGAGCGCGAGCGCCGCGGCGAGCACCCTCCACGGCTCCTGCACCGCGCGCTCCCCGCCGACGAGAGGAATCTCGGTCAGATGCGCGAGCCGACTCCACGCGAGGTCGCCGTGGACGAGCAGCCACTCTCCCCCCCACGCGGTGCCGTCGGGACCCCACCCCGTGCCGTCGAGGACGATCGCCGCGGCCCGCTCGCCTGGCTCGGGGAAGGCGCCGTGCTCGGCGAGCACCGCGGCAGCGTGCGCCAGGTGGTGCTGCACGCGCAGCAGCCGCGCGCCTCGCGACGCGGGCCATCTCCTCGGCGATCCATGCGCTCGGGTAGTCGGGGTGGAGATCCGCGACGACGATCTGCGCCCGCACCTCGAGGAACTCCTCGAGTCCCTCGGCCGTCTCCACGAGAAAGGCTCGCGCGGGCTCCGTGTCCAGGTCTCCCACGTGCTGCGACGGAAAGGCCTGATCCCGGGCGGCGAGGCACGTCGTCGTCGCCAGGTGGCCTCCCAGCGCGAGGATTGGAAGCCGCGCGGCCACCGGGAGGGGAACCGGCTCCGGAACGAAGCCCCGCGACCTCCGGACGAGGATGGGACCGTCCGCCGTCGAGCGGACGACCGAATCGTCCACCCGCCGGACCACGTCCCGGTCGTGGAGGAGGAACAGGTCGGCGATTCCCGCCAGTTTCTGAAGCGCCTCCCGGTTGCCGCGGCAGATCGGCTCGTCGCCCGCGTTCCCGCTGGTCATGACGAGGACATCGTACGGAGCTCCCCGAAATAGCTCGATATGCATCGGGGCGGTCGGAACCATGACTCCCAGGTCGTCGATCCCCGGGGCGACTTCGCTCGCCAGACCGGTGCCTGCTCGCCGCGCAGCGAGGAGAATGGGCGATCTCGGCGAGGCGAGGAGCCGGTCGTCCTCGTCTCCCAGAACGACGAGGCCGCCCGCCACATCCCGGTCGCGAGCCATCACGGCGAACGGCTTCGTTGGCCGGTGCTTCCGCTCGCGGAGCGAGCGAACGACGGCGGCGCGGTCGGCCCGGCAGGCGAGCTGGAAGCCCCCGAGCCCCTTGACGGCGACGATTGCCCCTTCGGCGAGGGCGGTGCGCGCCGCCGCGAGCGCCGCGGCGCCCTCCGCGACCGACTCGCCGTTGGGTCCGAGCAGACGGAACCGCGGACCGCAGGCGGGGCAGCACACGGGCTCGGCGTGGAACCGACGGTCGGACGGGGTGGCGTACTCCCTCGCGCAGTCCGGACAAAACGGAAAGCAGGCCATGGACGTGCGCTCGCGATCGTACGGGAACGAGGTGCACAGCGAGAAGCGCGGCCCGCAGTTCGTGCAGGTCGTGAAAGCGTACTGGTGGCGTCGATCGCTGCGATCTTCCATTTCGCGCAGACAGTCGGCGCAGACCACGGCATCGGGCGGTACCAGAGCCCCTTTGCGCACGCCTCGCTCCGACTCGACCACCAGGAACTCGCGAGCTCCTTCGGGACCGATCTGGATCACGTCCAGCGCGTCGAGACGGGCCAGCGGCGGGAGCTCCCGCGGAAACGAGTCGAGGAAACGTTCCACCGCATCGTCGGGGCCCTCGATCTCGACGATGGCGCCCTCGGGGCTGTTCCTCACCCAGCCGGCGAGTCCGAGGTTCGTGGCGAGACGGTGGGCCGCGGGACGGAATCCCACCCCTTGAACGGCTCCGCGGCAGACCAGTCGGCTGCGTCTTCGACCCGGAAGCTCCACCGGCGAGCACCCTCCTCGATCGGCAGGAGACGATGGTCCTTCAGGATATCGGAGGGATGGGGCGTGCGCTGCCGTCGCGCCGGGATGTCGAGGCCGGAACGGCGAGAGAACAGGCCGCCTACCTGGTTCCGGCCATCCTCGCCGGGAGCTCGTCGAGCCAGTGGAAGATCAGATCGAAGCGGGTGAACTCCTCCTCCTCCTCACCCTTTCGGACGAAGAGGACGCGGCCGTCGGGAAGCACGTCGAACGTCTTCAGGAGCTCATCGTCGCCGCCCAGAAGCCCCTTCTCGATCACGACCTCGGCCGGAGCGGACGGACGTGGCGGCGCACCGGCCAGCGGCGCTGCAAGGAGCTGACCTTCGCGGTTCACGAAGTACAGCCGCTTGCCATCGGCCGACCACACGGGATGCCGGCCGCCTTCGCTCGAGACGGGCGTCACCGGTCCCACCGTGAAGTCCTTCCGGTAGGGTGCGATGTAGACCTCCGCTCGTCCCGACTCGTCGGAGGTGTACGCGACCGCGCGGCCGTCCGGAGAGAACGCCGCCTCGATCTCGTTGGCCGGACCGGCGAAGAGGGGTCTCGCAGCGTCGGCCTCACGGTCCGGTCCGGTCAGCGGCAGGACCACCACGTCGGTCCCGGTGCCGGTGCGCCTCGTGACGAGCAGGCTCGAGCCATCGGGCGACCACGACGTCGGCAGATCGGTGCTCTCGGGCGCGCCGGGCTTTGCGATGCGGCGCGCGGGAGCGCGGTCGTCGAGCGGCTGCACGTAGATTCCGTCCTCCTCGTTCCTCGCGATGCGGTTGTAGGCGAGCCACGCGCCGTCCGGAGACCAGACTGGCGGGCCGCAGTCTGCGCCGGGCACGGCGACGAGCTTCCGGAGGGCCGGCCGGTCGAGGTCCGAGATCCAGATTTCGTAGATGGCGTGCGGGTTGGTGATCACGGCCGCGACCCGCGAGCCATCCCGGGAAACCGCGAGCGAGTATTCGAACGCCCGCCGCGCGTCCGACAGCGGCTCGACTCTTCCGGACGGTGCGACCAGCGCCAGACTGCGCTGCCCCCCGGCCCGTCCGCCAGGCCGGTACATCAGCGTTCCGTCCAGGGAAACGGAGAAGGTACCGTGGGACCACGAGTTCTGGGTGCGGATTCCGTCCAGAAGCGCCACCGCAGGGCCGGTGATCTCCATCCGTGTGAGGTCGAACGGCGCTGCGAGGAGCGTGTCTCCGCGCGTGTACAGGACGTGGCCCGTCTCGACGTAGGTAGCGTTGCCGCCGTCCTGGATCAGAAGCCGGGCGTTTCCGGTCGCGGGCTCGACGATCGCGGTGCCAACGATGAACCCGTTGGGCCCGTAGAGAAGCGCCTGGGCAAAGACCGCCCTTCCCCCCGGCAGCGGCCGCTGCGGCACGAGGTCCCCCTGGAACCCGACGCCGCGAACCGCCACGGGCTCGCCCGGCGGCCCCCCGTTCGACGGGACGCGAACGAGGCTCTTCCCGCGCTTGACGGACACGAGCAGGTATTCCGGCTCGGCCCAGACGAACGAGTCCCAGGCCTCGTCCCAGTCGCACACCGGCTGCGGGGGGGTCGTCCCGTCGACGGGCACCCGCATCAGACGGTGGCGCGTGGAGCCCCCGTCGATCGGAGCACGGAAGGCGACCCAGCGGGAATCGGGAGAGAACTTGAAGTCGACGGCCGACTCGGTTCCACGGAGCGGTTTCGCATCGAAGCGGTCGATCGGCCGGATGTAGATCCGGATCGGATCCTTGTCCGAGCCTTCTCCCACCGGGCGACCCAGGATTCCCACGAAGCTCCCGTCCGGCGACACGCCGGCACCGATGGCGTGAAGGGACGACGGCATCACGATCGAGACGTGCGGGGCCGGCAAGCTCGAGCGCCCCGTCGCGCTCTCCCACAGCGACACCGCCAGGACGAGCCAGCCGAGACCTCCCGCCGCGATCCAGAGGGCGTTGCGAAGCCGGCGTCGAGGGCGCGTGGATGCGGAAGGAGCAGGTTCCGTCGCGGTAGCCCGGAGACCAGGCGAGGACAATCGGGCCAGGGCCTCCTGCAGCTCGATCCTCGCGTCGCCGATGTCCCGCAGCCTGCGCTTCGCATCCTTTTCGAGGCAGCGGCGAAGGAGGTCGCGTACCGAAAGAGGTGTGGACGCGGAGAGCTTGCTCCAGTCGGGCTCCGTGTGGAGGATCGCCCCGAGCACGTCGGTGATCGTCTCGCCGGAAAACGCGGGCGCGCCGGTCAGGCACTCGAACAGGATGCACCCCAGGGCCCAGATGTCCGTGCGCCGGTCCACCGGCTTTCCGCGCGCCTGCTCCGGGCTCATGAACGCTGCGGTGCCGAGGATCACTCCGGCCCGTGTGCCGCCCGTGCTGATCGTGGGAGAATTCGCCCCCACCGCGGGGGAAAGGGAGCTGCCGGCGACGTCCGGGCCGGTGTCCTTGGCGAGGCCGAAGTCGAGCACCTTCACCCGGCCGGTGGGCGTGATCTTGACGTTCGCGGGCTTGAGGTCGCGGTGGACGATGCCGGCCTCATGAGCGGCCTCGAGCCCCTCGGCGATCTGCTCTGCGATCTCCAGCGCGTCCTCGAGGGCGAGCGGACCGCGCGCGATGACCCCGTCCAGCGTCTCGCCGGGAACGTACTCCAGCACCAGACACACCGGGGACCCGCCCCCGGGATGCTCGATCCCGTAGATCGCCCCGACGTTCGAATGATTGAGCGCCGCAAGCAGCTTCGCCTCGCGCTCGAACCGGGCGAGTCGTCCCGCATCCTGGGCCACACGGTCGGGAAGGAATTTGATGGCCACGTCGCGGTCCAGGGCGGTGTCCTCCGCCTTCCAGACCACACCCATCCCCCCCTCGCCGATTTTCTCGCCGAGGCGGTAATGCGACAGCATCTCCCCGGGCTCGAAGTTCATGGCTCGTTCCGACCGACTCGGAGAGTAGTACGCGCCAGAGGCGGTTCGGTTCCTCGGTTTCGTCTCGCGGGCGAGCACCTTTCCGGCCCTGCCGGCGCCTCCGGGCCGCCTCGAGGTGGCCGGCGGACCGCTGGCTGAGAATCCGGTGCCGAATGGGGGACAATGGCGGCCGGCAGACGCCTGGCGGATCGGAGGGGTGTTCCATGACGGCATGGGTGCGTCGGTGGTTCGATCTGGAGGCGCGCGGCGCGAGGATCCACGACGAGCTCGGCGGCGGCGTCACGACCTTCGTCACGATGGCGTACATCGTCGTCCTCAACCCGGCGATTCTCGCTGCCGCCGGGATCCCGCCGGGCCCATCGACGATTGCCACCATCCTGGTGGCGGGATTCGGCTCCATCGCGATGGGGCTGGTGGCCAACCGGCCGATCGCGGTGGCTCCCTACATGGGGGAGAACGCGTTCATCGCATTCGGGCTGGCGAGCCTCGGGATCGGCTGGCAGCTCCGGATCGGAGCGGTTTTCGTCAGTGGGCTGATCTTCCTCGTGGTGACCCTTCTGGGCGTCCGCGGGTGGCTCGCCAACTCCATCGGCCGGAGCATGAAGCACGCGTTCGGCGCCGGCATCGGGCTGTTCCTTTGTTTCATCGGGCTCTACGAGACCGGGCTCGTGAAGTCGTACGCCGCGGGCAAGCCCGCCGCGTCGCTGTTTCCCCCAGGGGTTCCGGCAGACCTCACCAGCCCGATTCCCGGGTCGGGGATCCCGGTTCCCCTGGAGATTGGCTCGGTGACGAGTCTTCCGGTGCTCATCGCGGTCTTCGGCATCGTCCTGATCGCCGTCCTCATCAGCCTCCGGCTGAAGGGAGCCATCCTGATCGGGATGACCGTCACGGGGGCTCTCGGAATCGCGCTGGGCATGGGCCACGCGCCGCACGGGATCGCCGCCCTTCCGCGTCTGACCGGGCCCGACGGGCTGGCGGCGATCGCTGGACAACTCCGCTTTTCGGAGACTCTCGCCGACGGACGGGTGGTGAGCCTCTTCTCGGTGACGCTCCTCCCGGTGCTTCTCACGTTGTTCCTGATGGACTTCCTCGACACGATCGGCACCCTGGTGGGAGTCGGCTCTGCCGGGAACATGCTGGACGAGAACGGCAACTTCCCGCAGATCGAGCGGCCCATGCTCGTGGACGCCGGCGCGTGCGTCGTCTCGGCGCTCCTCGGCACCTCGACCTCGGGCGCCTACATCGAGTCGGCGGCAGGCATCAAGGACGGCGCTCGCACGGGCCTCGCGTCGGTAGTGACGGGCGGGCTGTTCCTGGCCAGCCTCTTCTTCATCCCGCTCGTCGAGCCGCTCCAGAGCCTGGAGTTCGCCTACGGGCCTGCGCTCGTCGTGGTCGGCGTCCTCATGACGTCCTCGATCGCGCGGATCGAGTTCGACGACCTGACCGAGTCGCTGCCCGCCCTTCTGACCATCCTGATGATGGTGTTCACGACGAACATCGCGAACGGCCTCACGGCGGGCCTGGTCGTCCACCCGATCGTCAAGGTCGCGACGGGACGGTTCCGCGAGGTGACCGGAGGCATGTGGGTGCTCGCGGCGCTGTGCGCGCTGTACTACCTGTCCGGGCTGCTGCACTGACGCCGAGACCGCCGCTGCTCGACCGCCGACATCGATCCCACGGGACGAGCAGCGCGGAATGCCCCGTTCCCGCGACGCATCCAGCCAACCCCGCGGGAATCCCCTGGATGGCGCCGCCTTCGTCCGGTCAGCGTAGCGCGAACACGCCCCCGGCGAATCCGAGCAGCACCGCCACCGCCTTCCGCCACGTGAGCGGCTCGCGGAGGAACACCGCCGCGAGGACGACGACGAGCAGGCTGCTCGTCTGGTTCAGGATCGCCGTGATCCCCGCCGTCCCGTGCTTGAACCCGGCAATCCAGAACAGCAGGGCCAGATACGTCCCGGCGATGGACCCCGGAATCGCGAACTTCCACGCCGCACGGGGCCGGAAGGCCGCAACGACGTGCGCCCGCGTCCCGCGGGACAGCAGCACCGGCGGGACCAGGGCGGCGATGCCGCCGACCATCCGGGCGGTGGTCGACCAGAGAACGGAGTGCCGCTCGAGGATCGGCTTGACGGCAACGATCGAGACCGACATGAGAGTCATGGAGAGCGCCCCCAGGAGGATCCCCTCGCGCAGCCGAGCCCTGGGAATCGGCTCGTGCGGATCCTCGCTCGCGGCAAGAAGGATCGCACCCACGATCAGCGCAGCGCCGAGCGCAGCCGGCGTTGTGAGACGCTCGCCGAGGATCAGCCAGGAAGTCACCACGACGAAAGGGCTGTACAGGCAGTCCACGATCGCCGACCGGCCGGCTCCGAGGGCGTTGAGGCTGCGGAAGAAGAGCGTGTCGGCCACTCCGATGCCCACCACGCCGCTGGCGAGCAGCGCGGCGATTTCGGACCATCCCGCGTCGGACCGAAGCGGCTGCCCGGAGACGAGAAAAGTCAGCGCGAGCAGGCCCAGCGCCACGACGTTCTTGAACAAGTTGAGCCCGGTCGGCGAGATGTCCTCGCCGCTGCGCTTGAACAGGAGAACGGCGACCGCCCACGCTCCCGCCGTGAGCAGCGCGTAGGAGGGTCCGCTCGCGAGCCAATCCCAGGCAGCCACGGTTGCACTCCGCTCCGATCCCGACGCCGGGCTGCCCCGAAATCAGCCGCACCCTTCCACGTCGGCGGAACCTGAACAGGATGGCGAAGAGGCAGACCTCGATCAAGCTGGGGCAGAACGCAGCGGATACGACGATCGGCTCAGCGGTAGGCGGTCAACATCGCGAAGACGATGAGGCCGATCAGGGACAGGCCGATCGCAAGCGCGACGAACCCGAAGATGCGGAACCCCCTCTCCACCCGCTCGGGGATCGGGTCCACCAGGTAGCGCTCGAGCTGACCGCTCTTCACGAGCTCTTCGTACTCGGCGGGCTTGTCGTACTTCAGCTCCTCGAGCGTCATGCGTCCCGTGAAGATCACCGGATCCATCGGGAACTTGTCGGGCCGGAAGTGGGTGTTGAAGAAGTGCACGGTGAAGATGAAGCCTACCGCCAGGAGAGCCTCGTCGCTGTGGATGATCGTGGCGACGTTCACCGACCAACCAGGGAGGATGTAGGTGAACGCCTCCGGGAACCAGAGGAAGAGGCCGGTGGACCCGATCACCATCACGCCCCAGAACACCGCGAAGTAGTCGAACTTCTCCCAGTACGTGTAACGGCCGTAGCTCGGCCGCTGTCCGATTCCGAGGAACCACTTCACCGACTGGATGATCTGCTTCAGGTCGTTGACGGTGAACAGGATCGTGTCCGGACCGGTGATCACGCGGAGCCAGCTCGATCCATCCGCCTTCTTTCGCTTCCAGACGTCGCGGACGTGGAGGAAGAAGACTCCGAACAGCACGATGGCCCCGGTCCGATGCAGCACTCCCGTCGTCTCGAACCCGCCCAGGAGCCGCGCCAGGGTCTGCGCCCACCCGGTGTACGAGAACTTCAGCATCATTCCGGTGATCGCCAGAGTGAAGAAGCTCAGGAGCATGCCCAGGTGCAGCGCACGTTGGAACCGGCCGAATCGCTGGTAGAGTCGCCCGCCCCCCGCCTTCGCCATGGCCTTGTGATGCTTCCATTCGTCCCGGCTGAGAAACAGGCGCACGAGCCAGGCGACGGTGTGGATCATCGCGAACGTGAGCGTGCCGACCAGGAGCGCGGTCATGCCCCAGAACGTCCAGAAGAGCCACGGGTACTTCTTCTGGTCGTGGTGGGTCGCGTGGGTCAGGTAGCCGGCGAAGCGCCGGTGCGAGCCCGGGTGGCACTTCCCGCACGTGTCCACCACGTGCGTGCGGCCCAGCGCGGAAGCGGGGTTCGTCGCCGGGAGGATGTCGTGCGTCCCGTGGCAGTCGTAGCACTTCGCGGCGCCGGACGAGCCCAGCTGGGAGACTTTTCCATGGAACGTCTGGAAGAACGTCTCCGCCTCCGTCTCGTGGCAATTCCCGCACTGCCCCATCATCTGGAAGCGGAAGTCGGCTCGGTCGTGACGCTTGATCTCGTGGGACGAGTGGCAGGTATTGCACGAGGGATACTTGCGGTCGCCGTCCGCCTTCTTCGGGAAGTGGATGCTGTTCCTGTAGATCTGCTCGATCCCGTTGTGACACCTTCCGCACGTCGTGGCGATGTTGTCGTGGTGCACCGTCGAGCGGGGGTCCTCCGGCGGAAGCTCGCCGTGGGGCGTGTGGCAGTCGGCGCACATGGCCGTCACCACGAGCCCCGACTGCAGGAGCCCGCGGCCGTGGATGCTGTCCCGGTAGCTCGCGACGATGTCCGGAACCTCGCTGTGGATCCGGTTCGCCGCCTTGCTTCCCGCCTGGTGGCATCGCGCGCAGAGGGCCGGCACGTTGCGCGGGAAGGTCGGCGACGCAGGGAGCTTCTTGCTGAGGGTCGCGTGCTTGTCGTGACAGTCCAGGCAGTGCGGGGCGTCGGCGTCTCCCTTCGCAGCCAGCGTCCCGTGAATGCTCGTCCGGTATACCTGCACCACCTCGGCGTGGCAGATGCTGCAGTCCACCTTGGACTTGATCGTCTCGCACGAGCGCTTGCGGGATGCGGTGACCTCGGTATGACACTGCGCGCAGGCCTTCGCCGCGTGGGTCGACTGCGCGAACTCCTCCTCGTTGACGTAGAGAGAGACCGGCTTGCCGTCCCGCACCATCGACAGGTTCGCATCGCGATGGCAGACCAGGCAGTCCTTGTTCGCCATGCCGGCCGGATAGAAGGCTCGGCGGATCTTGTGCGGCGAGTGGCAGTCCACGCACGACGGGATCTTGTGGGGCTCCTCTTCCCACAGCCGCCCCGCGATGACCTTCCGGTGGACCCGCTCGATCTGACCGTGACACTTCGCGCAAGTCGTGGCGATCCGGTCGTGATGGATGCTCGACGCCGGGTCGGTGTGCGGGAGAATCCGGTGCGCCGTGTGGCACGAGGTGCACACCGCGGTCACGATCAGCCCCTGCTCGTACAGGCCCCGCCCGTGAATGCTCTCGGAGTAGTTCTCCAGGATGTGGTCCTGGGCGATGTTCCGGTTGAGGGAGACCGGCGAACCTTCCTTGTGGCAGCGGCCGCACAGGAGCGGGACGTTCATCACCGCCACGGGTGATGCCGGATCCCGGGCCGCGCGCATGTCGTGCCCACCGTGGCAATCCACGCAGGCCGGCGCGAGAGGATCTCCCCGCCGTGCCGCCTGTCCGTGGAGGCTCTGCGCCTGCTCCTTTGCGGCCGCATCGTGGCACGTGGCGCAGGCGAACTTCTTGGCCGATGCGCGGCGGATGTCGTGGTTGCCGTGGCACGAGGCACAGCTCGGCGCGTTGGTCCCCGCGGATTCGCCGTGCACGCTCTTCCGCAGATGCTTCCCCTGGTCCTCGTGGCAGGCCCCGCAGTCGACTCTCTTCAGGTCGTCCGCATGCGGGAGTTCCGCTCCACCGAGATCCTGGTGACAGCCCACGCAAGGCAGAGAGCCGTGCACCGATTTCGAGAACGCCGTCTCGTCCACGTGAATCGAGATTTCGACCCCGTCGCGGGATCCCTTTGCGTCCGGATCGGCACCGTGACACGCGAAGCAGTCCGAGTTGTCCTGGGCCCACGTCACCGGGGCCGCGAGCAACGCTGCTCCCGCCAGGAGGACTGTCCGGAGAATCGATCGATTCGTTCGAATCATCTCCACGTCACGTCCGCGCACGACTCGCCCCGGCATCCAAGATCGACCCACCCGGGACGTCGTAGCCACGCTCCAGCACGAAGATGCGTAATCCTATACGCCGCATGGTGATGCGGAAAGGCGCTTTGCGGACAACTCAGGTCGCATTTCCCGTTCGTCGATACCGGGTCCTGGATGTTGCCTTGGTTCGGTTCCGTGTCCCCCGCCGCCCCCCGGGACGCCCGTCCGGGAGCTTCCCGGCCTGCAGGCAGGAGGCGCGCCCTCGCAGGCCCACGACCTGTGGGAGGTGAAACACGGGAGCGACCGGAAGGCGCATCGAAGCCGCGGCCGCCCGGCCGCGCTATCATCTTCGCGCCGATCATGCTCGGATCCGCGCAACTGCGCCCACCGGGCTCGTTCCGCTGGAGAACACGCGATGAAGATCTGGATCGCCGCACTCTGCCTCCTGTTGCTGGCTCTTCCGTCCTGCGCCCAGCCGGTGTCCGCGCCAGGCGCCGATGCCGCACGCTCGCCCGCCCCGAAAGATCCGGAGACCGATGACGAGAAGAACCTCTACGCCCTCGGTCTGTCGGTGAGCCGCGACCTGTCCGGAGTCCGGCTCGAAGAGGCCGAGCTGCGCATGGTCGTCGCGGGCCTCACGGACGGCGTGCTGAAGCGATCGCCGAAGGTGGACCTGGAGTCGGCGCGCCCGAAGTTACGGGACTGGTTGAGCGCGCGATCGGCTGGCGCGGCCTCCGAGGCGCGAAAGGCTGCGGCGCCCTACCTGAACACGGCCGCATCGGAGAAGGGAGCGAGGAAGCTCCCTTCGGGTGTGATCGTGACTGCCGTGGCGGAGGGCTCCGGGAAGACCCCGGTTCTGGCCGACGTCGTCCAGGTTCATTTCACGGGCAAGCTCCTCGACGGAACGATCTTCGACACGACCGAGAAGGACGCGGAGCCGCTCCACGAACGGCTCGGGAGCTTCATCCCGTGCCTCTCCCAGGCGCTCCAGTTGATGAAGGAGGGAGGCAAGTCGCGGGTGGTGTGCCCACCGGACACTGCCTACGGCGACCGGGGGCTCCCCCAGCGCGTGGGCCCCGGGGAGACGCTCGTGTTCGACCTGCACCTGGTCAAGGTCGGCGGGTAGTCGCTGCGTACATCGACCCGGCCGTCACGACTCGATCCGGCTCCCGCCGAGTCGCGTCATCCCACGATCTCCAGCAGGGCGTTCCCGTACGACGCAAGCTTCGCGGACCCGATCCCCTTCACCGCCGCCAGCTGGTCGAGGGTCCGCGGGCGCGCCGACGCGATCGCCTCGAGCGTCGAGTCGTGGAAGACGACGTACGCGGGAACCTGGCGCTCGGCCGCCTCGCGCCGGCGCCAGCTCTTGAGCCGGGCGAGGAGGTCCGGATCCGCCCCGGTTCGCGGCGACGGCTCCCGAGAGGCGGCTCGGTCTTGCGATCGCGACGACGCGGCAGAGGCGTCCGGAGCGGAGGCGCCGCGACCGGCACAGTGAGGGACGGAAGCGGCAACTCCGGCCGCACCTCGCCACGCATCACGGACGCCCCCTCGCGGGTGAGCCCGAGAACCGCCACGCCCGGTCGCCCGCCCTCGATCGCGCGCCGCTCGAGCAGGCCCGCGTCGGCGAGGATCCCGAGCAGGTCTTTGGCCTCGTCCAGCGTGAGCGACGCGAGTCGCCCGAACGTCGGCACGCGCTCGAGGCCGCGCAGGAGGATCTCGCGAGACCGGCTGCCCACGAGAACTTGCGCCACCCGCTCCACTCCGAATCCTCCGTGCATGCGTGCCACCGCGGAGAGGGCGATCCGGACCTTCTCGAATTCGGCGTCGGAGATCGCGCGCCCCGCGGACCGGGTCCAGCCGAGACAGACGTCGCACGTGCCGCACCGCGGGGCTGCGCCCCCGCGCGCGGCCCCGGCGAAGTAGTCGAAGATGAACCGCGTGCGGCAGGTCCGGGTGTACGCGTAGCGGAGGATCGTGTCGAGCCGCTCACGGTCGCGCCGCTCCTTCTGGGCGCGCGCCTCGAGATCCACCGGCGCGCGGCCGGAGCCCAGCGCCACCCCCTCGGCCTCGGCGGCCCGGCGGAGGAGCCGCGCCGCGGTGACCGCCGACAACCGCGTGGTGGCGGTCGTTCCCGCTCGCTCCTCGATCTCTTCATCCGACGCACCCTGCCCGAGCAGGCTCCACACATCGAAGAAGACCTCCGCGGCCGGATTCGCCGTCTGGAGGAAGAACTCCTGCGTCCGCACGTCGGCTGGCGAGAACAGCAGCGTGCAACGCGCGGGTCCGCCGTCGCGACCCGCGCGGCCCGCTTCCTGCGAGTAGGACTCGACGCTCCCCGGAACGTCGGCGTGAACGACGAATCGGATGTCGGGTTTGTCCACGCCCATGCCGAACGCATTGGTCGCCGCCATCACCTCGTCGCGTCCCGCGAGGAAATCTTCCTGCGTGTCCGCACGCGCGCGGTCGCCGAGTCCGCCGTGGTACGTTCCCGTGCGGAGCCCTCGCCCCAGGAGGCTCGCCGCCCACGCGTCGACGTTCTTTCGCGTCGCGGCGTACACGATCCCCGGCGGTCCCACGTCTCCCAGAATCCGATCGAGCCGGTCCTCCTTGTCCCTGCGCGTTCGGCAGTGCGCGACTTCCAGGGTCAGATTCGGACGCTCGAAGCCGGCGACCTGCTCCAGCGGATCGCGCATCCCGAGCTGCCGGCCGATGTCGGCACGTACCTCGGGCGTGGCGGTCGCCGTGAACGCCGCCGCGGGCACTCCGAGCTCGGCTCGCAGCCCGCCCAGACGGCGGTAGTCGGGTCGGAAGTCGTGACCCCACTGGCTGATGCAGTGCGCCTCGTCCACGACGAGACGCGCCACCCGCGCGGTCTCCAGGGCGCCGCGAAACGCCGGGCTCGCAAGCCGCTCCGGCGCGACGTAGACGAGCATCAGGCGACCGGTCGCGAGATCCCGCTCCGCGGCGGCCCGCTCCGCGGCCGCGAGACCCGAGTGGACGGCTGCCGCACGGATGCCGCGCGCCCGTAGCGAATCCACCTGGTCCTTCATCAAGGCGATGAGCGGCGAGACCACCAGGGTCGTGCCCTCGAGCAACACGGCGGGAAGCTGGAAGCAGAGGGACTTTCCGGAACCGGTGGGGAGGACGGCTACGACATCGCGGCCGGCGAGGACCGCCTCGACGACCTCGCGCTGGCCGGGACGAAACTGCCGGAAGCCGAACCGATCGAGGAGAGCTCGATCGAGATCCGTCCCGTCCATCATCCCCTCTCGCGGACCGACTGAACCCGCTACTTCGCGGGCTGTCGAGGCGCGACGGTGATCTCCCACGGACCCTTCGCGGAAGCCCGGATCTTCAGACGCCGCGCCGAGGGCGGAGCCGTTGCGCCCGGACCCGGAGGGTCGGCTGCCGTCGCCCCGCCACTCGTCGTCTCCACGGGCGATTCCATGTCCATCGCCATGCTCAGCGTGATGTCGGCTCGGACGGACCGGAAGATCCCCTCCTTTCGATCGAAAACGGCGGAGCCAAGACCGGAACCGTTCAGATCCAGGTTCATTCCCGGGGACGAGCCCCCGTTGGCCCCGGCCGACATGGCCAGGCGGAGATCGAAGGTCGCAACCTCGTCCTCGACGCTGCGCAAGGTGTAGGTCGCGACGGCCCGCGTCGCGAGATTCCCTCCGCCGAAGGCAGGCAGCTCGTACTCGAACGGGACCTCGAACGAGTCGCCGACCTTCATGGAGCGATCGGGCAGCGTCGGCAACGCGCGCACGAGCTGCTGGAGCATCTCTTTCGGCTCGCTGGCGAGCCCTTCGATTCCCTCCACGTCGAGACGCAGCACCCGCCCGTCCTGTGCCACGTGTCCCCGGAACGCCGCCTTCCCGACCAGGTTGTCCGCAAGTCCCTGCATCTCGATCACCTGACCGCCGACCGTCACCTTCCCCTGCAGGTCGGCGATCCGGCCCTCCAGCGGGAGGCTGCCGTCCTTGTCGGGTGAGGCCGTGGACACGACGGTTTTCATCCTCAACTCCTGGGACACGTCCCTTCCGAGCGCCGCCAACGCGGCCGCCTGCTCGGGGAGCCCGTCGATGCTCACCTGCATTCCGAGGGACACGGTCATCGTCATGTCGTACGTGCTCTCGGCCCGCAGCGCGTACCGAAAGGAAACCGAGCGATCTTCGGCCCACGACGGAAGAGCTGCCGCAAGCAGCATCGGGACGAGCGAACCTGCTGCAAGCAGGATTCGGCAGCGACGCGCGGACCCCATCCGAGCCACCGAACGCATCTCCGCAATCACGGGAGCCTCCTTCCGGACGGATCGTCCGGCTTTCGAAAGACGCATCATAGAACAGCGCTCCGACGACGTCAGATCGTGCAGGAGCCCCGGGTGTACGACAGGAACGTGAGGAGACGATGCCGCGAATCGAGAAAAGCAACCGAATCTCGCGCAACGCACCGTGGATCGAGGGAGTCGAGAGCCCGCGAAATTCGGTTGCTGGATTGAAAACTCCGGGGGCATGAGGCCGCCCCCCCCGCGTGCGGCACAGTCCGGCAGACCGGCCTGCGCCTCCCGCGGGTTCTCATCGTTTCCGGATGAACCCCCGGAGCTTCATGGGTGACTCTCCCCGATTCGCGATGAAGGCATGCGAGCCGGCACCCGTGATGTAGCATGGCTCGTGTGCCGGGCCCGGGCACAGGCGATCCGTCTTCCGGTGGGGCGAGGAATCCGTCGTGCCGAACGTGCAGCGAGCTCCGAATCGATCGAAGCGCTCCCTGCCCGTCGTGTGGCACGAGGCGTACGAAGTCGACATCGGGCATCACGTTTTCCCTACGGCCAAGTATCGCCTCGTGCGGCGGAGGCTCCTCGCGGAAGGGGAGCTTCGCCCCGAGGATTTCCTTCGTCCGGAGCCCATTGCCGACGACCTCGTCGCACTCGTCCACACGGAGGAGTACCTCGAGAAGATCGCCACGGGCTCGTTCACGCTGCAAGAGAGGACGGCTCTCGAGGTTCCTTTCTCTCCCGCGTTGCGGAGCGCGTCGTGGCTGTGCGCGGGAGGATCGCTCCTGACGGCACGGCTGTCCCTCGAGCACGGAGTGGCCGTGCATCTGGGAGGAGGCTTCCACCACGCGTTTCCCGGTCACGGCGAGGGGTTCTGCCTGATCCACGACGTCGCCATCTCGATCCGCGCCCTGCAGCGCGAGCGGGCGATTCAGCGCGCCCTGGTCGTGGATCTCGACGTGCACCACGGGAACGGGACCGCCGTCATCTTCGCGAACGATCCGGCCGTGTTCACCTTCTCGATGCACCAGCAGGACACCTATCCCGCCTGGAAGCCTCGCGGACGAACGGACGTCGGCCTGCGGGACGGCACGAGCGACCGCGAGTACCTCGACATCCTGGAGCGGAGCCTGGACGCGATCCTCCCGGCCGCGCGGCCCGAGCTGGTGTGGTACCTCGCGGGCGCGGACCCGTACGAGCACGATCAGCTGGGAGGCCTCGCGCTCACGAGAGACGGGCTTCGCCTCCGGGACGAGCTGGTGCTCGAGCGGTGCCGCGAGAACGGGATTCCCGTGGCCGTGGCGCTGGCGGGGGGATACGCGTCGCAACCGGAGGACACCGTCGAGATCCACGCCGCCACCGTGCGGGCGGCCCACCGCGCTTTGGAGCGATTCCCTATCCGCGGATCATCGTCAGCAGCATCTTGAAGCCGCGGGACGCGTGGACCGCATGCGGAACTCCCGCGGGCATGCGCACCGTCTCTCCTGCGGCGGCGGCGACCGGAGTTCCGCCGATCGTGAGCACCGTTTCGCCTTCGAGGACCTGAACGAACGCGTCGAACGGAGCGGTGTGCTCGCTCAGCCCTTGGCCGGCGTCGAAGGCGAAGAGAGTGATCGTGCCCGCCGGGGTCTTGTGCAGCGTCCGGCTCACGACGGAGCCCGGGATGACGTCCAGCAGGTCGCCGAGACGTGTGGCTCGAGCGGGCGGCAGCTCGCCGGACGGCGGGGGGTCTTTCGAGATTGGGATCATGACAGCACCTCATGCGCAGTGGAAGGAGTCGTCCTCTTCGATCCTCGGAAGCGGGGCTTCAGCCTCTCCCACGCGCGCGGCGAGCGCTCTCGCAGCGCGGGCGAGATACACGGGACTTCCGGATCGCTCGAGCCGCTGCGCGAACGGAGCCGCGAGACGCCTCAGGTGGCACTCGACGAATCGGTCGAGGGCCTCGCAGGCGATCGACGCCGAAGCCTCGTCGAGCCGCCCCTCGGAGACGGCCCGAACGTGCCCGCGCGCATCGGTGCGCACAGGACAGGCGGACGGATGCGAAATCAGGGCCCGGAGGTACCCCTCGCCGGGCACTTCCACGCGGAGTCGCTTCGCCTGCCGGGCCCCTGCCATGACCGTGCAAGCCTACGCCCCTCACGGGTGCGCGGTCGATGACAAAGATCACGCCGCGCGAACCCTCCCCGGCCGGACGTGACCCGAGTCACGGCGCGCCGTCCCCCGGTGCGTCAGACTCCGTGGGTCGCAAAGGAGGTCCCATGAGAACCGGCGATTCGAACGATCCGATCGACCAGCTGTACGCCGAGCACGACCACGCCGTAGAGCAACTCAACTTGCTGGCCCGCTCCGCCCGGACCTTGCGCGAGTCCGGTGTCTCGCCTGGAGCTTTGGCCGAGCTCCACACGGCGGTCCGATTCCTCGACCGCGAGGTGCGCGAGCACAACGAATGGGAGGAGAATCACCTCTTTCCGCTCCTCGAGCTGTACACCGGGCCGGGAGGCCCGTGCGCGGTGATGCGCGCGGAGCACCGACAGATCTGGGACATCTATCACGCGATCGGTCTGCTGCTCGAGAAGACGGATGCGGGAACGGCCGACACGGCGACGGTCGAGCATCTCGCCCATCTGGCCGACTCGATCGTGGATCTGCTGGGGAATCACATCCACAAGGAAAACGAGATCCTGTTTCCCATGGCCCGACGGATGCTGAGCCCGGCGGACGTGAAGAAGCTCGCGCTAGCGCGCCCCGCCGCGTGAGAGATGCGCTTGCGGATCCAGCCGACGCTCGACGCCCCGGGCGGGGGACCTTCGGTCCGGCCTGATCTCTCCTGGCTCGGGAAGATCGGGGCTCCTCCTCTCCCGCGGGAGCACGGCTCGTGGGCGATGCTGCTGATCCCTCTCGCGCTGGGATTCGTGCTGGCCGACACGAAGGTCCCGGGGCCGTTGTGGGTCGCGGCGGGGATGCTGCTCCTCTTCTTCGCCCGTTCCGCCTCGGTTCCGGCCACGGCGCGTTTTCTCGCGGGGCGGAACGTGGCGCCGACCGAGATGTTCCGCCGATTCGCGTGGACGACGCTCTACGGGATCGGTGGGGCGCTGTGCTTCCTCGCGGCGGTCGTACCCGCGGTACGCGCCCCGCACGTCGTCGGCGCGATCGCCGCCCCGCTCGGACTCGGCGTCGTGCATGCCGCGCTTGGGCTGATGGGCCGAGATCGCTCGATCGCGGGTGAGCTCGTGGGAATGGGGGCGCTCGCCTCGGCCACGCCTCTGGTGGCCGTCGCCGGGGGGCGGATTCCTGATCGGGTGCTGTTGGGGGCTGCCGTTCTCGCGTTCTCGTACTTCGCGTCGAGTCTCGCGTTCGTGCGGTCGTTCCGCCTGTGGAGGGAGTCCGGTCGCATGCCCATCGCGGCGTGCGCTACCGCGCATGCGGCGATCGGGCTCGTCCTCGTCGGCCTCTTCTCCGCAGGCTGGATGCCGGCGCTGGCACTCGGGGCGTTCGTGCCCGTCGTCGCGCGCACGGCTCGAGGGCTTCTCGCACCTCCCCGCAACCTCAGGATCCTCGGATGGTGGGAGGTCGCGGTAGCCGTGTCGTTCTTCCTTCTGGCCGCCGCGGCGTTCGCCAGGTGACGGTGGCGCGCTGCGCACCGCCGGGGCACACGTCACGGCGGCCCATGCTCCTGCCTCCGCTACGGACGCTCCTGCGGTGCCGTTACTGCGCCTGCAGCGGATCGCCTCGGTGCTCGGAGAACCGCACAGGATCCAGAACCACGGCGAGAATCTGGCCCTGCTCGCAGAAGATCATGCGCTCGTTCGGCCCGGGAACGATCCAGCCGCGGTCGCACAGCTGGAATCGACCGGCAGCCCGGACGTCGCCCTCGAACACGACATCCACCTCCCCGCCGACCCAGTCGACGCTGTCTCCTTCATACCCCGGATCGCTGTACGCGTCGAACTCCGTGCGGAACGCCGCGCACTCGCCCTCGTCGAACCCCTCGAAGCTCATCAGGATCGGCCCCACCCCCGGGGAATCCGGATCCGGATACTCCTGCCGGAGCGCGCCCGACTTGGGCACGCGCAGCGGAATCATGGAGTGGAAGTGAATCCCGAACCCCTGACGCGCGTCGGAGCCGTACAACGCGACGAACCGGATCGGCCGGGGAGAGTAGCTCCACACCTCGGCGCAGACCTGCGCGCACTGCGTCGGCGCGGGAAGGCCCACGACGGCGAGCACGCCCTGTAGCCCCGCCGGAAGCGGCGCCCTCGCGCACCCGCGTTGTAGATTGCCTCCGCTTCCGCCGACGACGGATTGGAACACCGTCGGAAAGCCCGAAGCGTGCTGGGCGGCCGGCAGATCCTGGGCGCACACGGCCGAGACAGCAAGGACTCCGGCTGAGAGGCTTGCAAGCGCTCGTTTCATGGCTAACCCCCTTTCTGTGGCACGGGAACGAGGAGAGCCGTGCGAGACGCCTTGCCGATCGCGAACCGACTCGTTCACTCCCCCCGACCCCGTGCTTTTGTATCGTGCGCCGACGACATCGCGAGAACAATGATTCCGTTGGATCATTTTTTGGGGGGGGTTCTGAGACCGCTCGTTAGCTCGAATGGATCACGCGTTGGGATGGCGTCGCCGTGGCGATCTCCAGCAGGACAGGTTTGCGACGGAGAAGGAGACGACGTCGTGCGGCGATCGCCGTCAGGATCGAGGCTCCAGGCGAGGCGGGTGAGGAGACATCGATGACGAGGAATTGCCGGACCCGCGCGGCCTCTGCTCTGGGGAGTCGGATCCCCGGTCGGCCGCGGTCGTGAAAGCAGTGCGCTACACGCGCTCCCCCTGTGCTCTCACGATCCAGGCGAGAATGGCTTCGATGCGATGGTGGACCCGAAGCTTGCTCAGAATGCTGCGAATGTGATTCCGAACCGTGGCAGGGCTCAAGCACATCTCGCTCGCAACGGCCTCCGTGGAGAGCCCGTTCGCAAGGTGTCGAAGCACCTCGGTTTCTCGCGGCGACAGATGGCGGAGGAGCTCGGTCGACTCCACGACGGTCTGCGCCGCCTCCGGTTCGTGCTCCGCCGCGTGAGCCGGTTTCAAGAGGTGCAGCATCGCGAGCCTTCCGCTGAAAGGCGGGGACACCGGGAAGGCGAACAAGTCCATCGGAAGCGCCGTCTCGCCGGCACCGGTCACGACCACCGGGATCGACTCGGGGAGAACTCCCTCCCGTGCGAGCCGCTGCGGCGCACATCTCTCGCGGCAAATCATCTTGCCGTCCTGCGAGCGAATCCCGGTGACCTGCCAGCAGCGGCAACCCACCATGCCCTGGACCGTGCGCCCGAACAGGCTCGCCGCACCTTGGTTGCAGAACTCGATCCTCCCCTCTTCGTCCGTGACGAACACAGGATCGTCGACCTCGAGGAAGACATCCAAGGGCATGTACCGATGCATGGCGCCCTCGTGGTTCGGCCGGTAGGATTCGAGTCGCAGCTCCAAGGCTACCGCAATTCGTCGGGCCCTTTCAATGGATTCCTGCTGGCCTCGTGGCTTCCGGAGTGCGATAGTCTTCTTTGTGGGGATTGTCCGTTTGCGGATGTGCGGCTCCCGCCGCACCATCGTCTCGTTCGACGGCTCCGAGGGCAGAGATGGAAACTGACATCCGAAAGAACCCTGCGCTGCTGAAGCTCGATCTCTACTGCAAGGGAATTCGGATCGCGGACGACTCCTTCGTGGAAGCGCACGGTGGTCGGAAGCTGCTTCGCACCCGGGCCGGGCTGGGCTCCGGATTGGAGGTCATCCTGCCCGGCGGGTTATGGACGAACATCCCGGTGCTCGAGTCGTTCGCGCGGCAGTCGCCCTACCGGATCCGCGAAGGAACGGACGGCCTCGCGATCGAGCACGACGAGATCGGACCCGTGACTCACGTGCAGCTCTCCCCCGTCCGGCGTGGTACGACCGCTCCACGCGTAGCGGTAAGACGATGACGCGGGTCGGATCGCTCCAGGGGACCTACCTTGGGATCTACCCGTCGAAGGTCTGCGAATACTGGTTGCGAGAGGAGAAAGAGCAGTGCCGGTTCTGCTCGGTCGGGCTCAACCTGGGATGTGACGACGCCGACACGAAGTCCGTGGATGAGGTGCTCGAAGTCGTTCGCGCCGCCCGCGCGGAATCCGGGATCACGTACGTGGATTTCAACACGGGGCACTACGACGGGGACACGTATCTCGACATCCTGGAGCCGTACATCGTCCGGGTGAAGGAAGCGACGAACCTTCTCATCGGCGTGCAGACCCCGCCGCACCACGATTTGGCGCGCTATCGGGAACTGCGAAAGATGGGGGTGAATCGTGTCTCGTTCTGCTTCGAGCTGTTCAACCGCGAGCGCTTTCGCGAAGTCTGTCCGGGCAAGCACAGGCAGTACGGACTCGATCGGTACCTCGAGGCGATCGAATTTTGCGCGAAGGAGGTCGGGCCGGTGGGCCGGGACTTCGAGCCGTGGGTGGTGAACGGCGAGATCGTGGCGGGGCTCGAGCCGGCCGAGGACTCGATCGCTGCCATTGATTGGATCACGAGCGTTGGCGCGATTCCGACGGTCTGCGTGTTCCGCCCCCTGATGGGGACCGCGTACGAGTCCCTCCCTCCGCCCCGGACCGAGGAGATTGCTCCCGTGTTCCGACGGCTCTACGAAGCGTGCATGGAACGTCGCCTTCCCATCGGCGTCGCGCCGAACGTGCACGTATCGCTGGTCATGCTCCCGGAGGAGGCGCGCTGGCTCCAGGACGACCGGCGCCGCTTTTTCGTGGGAGAGTTGAGGCTGAAGCTGATTCGGAAGCTGTTCGCTCGTCAGTACTCGAGAGACCTTCAGAGGGCTGCCGCCGGGAGCGCGGCGTGACGGTCAATCGTCCGCGCCCGCACGCACCCCCGCGTCGGTCCGCCGGCCGATGGCGACTACGTTACGGTGCCGTCGCGGGCTCGAGACCAGCGACTCGAGCGTGTTTCCTTTCAGAATCTCCGCGATTCTCTCCTGCACGTTCATCCAAACCGGATGCGCCGGGCAGTCCACCGACCACTGACATCCGCTCGGCTCGCCCGTGCAGTCGGTGAGCGCCAGAGGCCCCTCGATCGCCTCGATGACGTCCAGCAGCGTGATCTCGGTCGCCGAACGCGCGAGGCTGAACCCTCCGTGAACCCCCCGGGTCGAGCGGAGCAGCCGGGCTCGCACCAGTGCACGCAGGATCTTCGCCATGAAGCTGGAGGGGATACTGTAGGCTTGGGCGATCTCGCTTCTCAAGGCGACCGTGTCTTCCGGAAGGCAAGCCATGTGGATCATCGCGAGGATCGCGTAGTCCGCTGCGTTTGTGAGACGGAGCCCCATGGCGGCGTTACCCTGCTTGGTTATCGAGCTAACGTACATAAGTATGCCACCCTTTCACGAAACCGCCAAGCCGCAATCGCGGAGACAATCCCCCGGACATGAAGAGCCCACATCCATGCACCCCGGCTGCCCGTGCCGGATGGGCATCGCGGCGAACGATCCGGACTCCCGTCTTCTCAGTCCCGACGCGAGCGTCGCGCAGCGGCAGGGCCGCCAGACTTCTCCAGATCCGCGATCGTCGCGTCCAGCCAGTGCAGGAGAGCCTGCTCCACCCGCGACCGGGTTCTGGCGCCCTCGCTCAGGGAGGCGATCGTCTCCCCACGTTCGTTGAGCGGAATGTGGTGGCAGGGGAGATCTTGCGTCCGGCCCTCTTCAGGAACCCAGTCGATCAAGACGCAGTCCGTGCACGGCTCCCGTCGCACGACCTCGGCGTGGTTGATGCACGTCACGGAATCCCGGAAATACTCGAGAGATTTCCATGGCAGCCGCTCCGACTTCGCGTACCCCCCCTTCAACACGATCTCTCGCTCGAGCTTGAGTTGATCGGCGATGTCTTTTTGTTTTCGTCGGCTCGGATTCATCCCTCCCTCCAAACGTCGTCGACGCCTGCCCTCTCCCTACGAGACTACGCTACGCCCCTCCCGGTCGCGATTCAATGCGGAAGACGCTGCAAACAAGAGTGATAGGGTCTTCTTTCTCCTCTCCTGTTCTCAGCGGACCGCCCATGTTTCGCGTGTCGGGCTCGGGTCTTGCATGAACGGGCTTCCGCTTCCCCGGGCGGTCGACGTAGCGATCGTGCGGAGGCGGATGTCGGCGCGGCTGGAATCGCGCGAGAGGCGCCGCAACGGAGGCAACCGTGTATCGCATCGCCCATCGAGAGCAGTTCGGGAGTCGGACCTTTCTCTGGGACGTGGAGGCCCCGGCGCTCTCGAAGGCGGCGCGGCCCGGCCACTTCGTGATGGTGCGTGTCGACGACACCGGCGAACGGATCCCCTTGACGGTGGCCGATTTCGATCCGGGTCGCGGCACGGTGACCGTCGTGGTCCAGACCGTCGGCAAGACGACGCAGCAGATGTTGGAGCTACCGGAGGGGGCGGGCCTCCTGGATTTCGTCGGTCCTCTCGGCGTCCCGAGCCACGTCGAGCGCGTCGGAAAGGTCGTGCTGGTGGGTGGTGGACTCGGGGTAGCCCCGGTGTTTCCGCAGCTTCGGGCTTACAAAGAGAAAGGGAATTCGACGATCTCGATCATCGGGTTCCGGAGTCGCGATCTCGTCTTCTGGGAAGAGCGATTCCGGGAGTTCAGCGATGAGCTGCACGTCACGACCGACGACGGCTCGTACGGCACGCGGGGCCTGGTCACCGACGCACTGAAGCAGGTCCTAGAGGACCATCCGGATACGAACCTCCTGGTCGCCATCGGCCCTCTGGTCATGATGAGGGCTTGCGCCGAAATCTCGCGCTCGACGGGAATCCCAACGCTCGTGAGCCTGAATTCGATCATGGTGGACGGCACCGGGATGTGCGGGTCGTGCCGCGTCACGGTGGACGGCGACATGAAGTTCGCCTGCGTGGACGGCCCCGACTTCGACGGACACAAGGTGAACTACGACGAGCTGATGCTTCGTCAGAAGCGATTCGAGCGCGAGGAGCGCGAGTCCCTCGCCCGTTACGAGCGCGAAGCTGAGGCCCTGCGTTCCGATCCGGCGCGCGTGTCGGGGAGGAAACCCGCGACGGAGGCTCCCGATTTCTGCGAGATCCAGAACCGCGATCCGGTCCCGCCCCCGTTGCCCGACGGCGGGCCGATCATCGTGAAGAACATCCGGACCGTGGCTCCGAAGCGAACCCCCATGCCCGAGCAGCCGGCCGAGGTCCGGGCGCACAATTTCCTCGAGGTCAATCTGGGGTTCTCGCTGAACGACGCCCTGGGTGAGGCGAACCGCTGTCTCGGATGCAAGAAACCGATGTGCGTGCCCGGGTGCCCGGTGGGGATCGACATCCCCGGCTTCATCATCGCCCTGGCAAAACGGGACATCAGGCAGGCCTACCGCGTGCTGAAGGACGCCAACGCCTTGCCCGCGGTTTGTGGACGCGTCTGCCCGCAGGAAAGCCAGTGCGAAGCGACCTGCGTGGTGGGAAAAAAACTCGAGCCGGTGGCAGTCGGGCGACTCGAGCGTTTCGTGGCCGACTACGCGATGGGTCGAGGGTGGGACGAGGCCGTGGACGTCCCCAGGACCGGGAAACAGGTGGCGATCATCGGTTCCGGACCCGCGGGCCTCGCCTGCGCCGGCGACCTGATCAAGCGCGGCGTGGACGTGACCGTGTTCGAGGCGCTCCACGTGGCGGGCGGGGTCCTGAAGTACGGGATCCCCGACTTCCGGCTTCCGAGCGACATCATCGACGTCGAGGTGGAGAACCTCCGCAAGCAGGGAGTGCGATTCACGCTGGACGCGGTGATCGGCCGGCTCTACACGATCCCGCAGCTGATGAGCGAGATGGGCTTCCACGCGGTGTTCGTGGGAACCGGTGCCGGGTCTCCCAAGTTCATGAACATCCCGGGCGAGTCGCTGAACGGAGTGTTCTCCGCCAACGAGTTCCTCACGCGAGTGAATCTCATGAAAGGGAACGAGCGGCCCATTTACGACACTCCGGTGGGAATGGGCCGACGCGTGGCCGTCGTGGGGGCGGGAAACACGGCGATGGACGCGGCCCGCGTTGCGCTGCGGCTCGGCGCCGACGAGGTCACGATCGTCTATCGTCGAAGCGAGCGCGAATCCCCCGCCCGGGTGGAGGAAGTTCACCACGCGATGGAAGAGGGGGTCCGCTTCCGTTGGCTCACGAACCCGGTGCGCGTTCTGGGAAACGACGCGGGCTGGGCGAGCGGGATGGAGTGCATCCGCATGGAGCTCGGGGAGCCCGACGACTCCGGGCGGCGGCGGCCCGTCGCGGTACCAGGAACGGAAATGGTTCTGGACGTCGACACCGTGATCTGCGCCCTCGGGACTTCGGCAAACCCGATCATTGCCCAGACCACGCCGGGCCTGGCCACGAACCGGTGGGGGTACATGAAAGTCGACGAGAAGACGCAGATGACGTCAATCCCCGGCGTCTTCGCCGGAGGGGACATCGTGACCGGCGCGGCAACCGTGATCCTGGCCATGGGAGCGGGACGCGCGGCGGCCACGGGAATCTTGCAGTATCTCGGACTCGGGAAACCCGCGGAGGTATCGGCCTGACACAGGGGATTCGCCGGACCGCGTCGACCTGGCCGCCCGCGGGCCAGGACCGGCGGCTCGTGCCGGCGCCAAGGGGAACGAGGCTCCTCCGCATTCTCGCAACACCCGAAAGGGGGAAACGCACATGCCGTCCCAATGTCCCCGCTGCCGCCAGACCGTCGAGGATGACATCGTCTGCTGTGCGGACCTTGCGTACACCTGGAAATGCGCGCGGTGCTCGAAAGTCAGCAGCGGCTTCGCGGTCCCCTACGGAAAGTGCTTTCTCTGCGGCGGGGATCTCCAGGTCATTCCGGGGGCGGTTTTCGACGATCCGATGCGGGTCCGCCCGATTCGCGACGCGGTGCAGTTCGAGCTGAACGCGTACCACTTTTACAAGCTCGCCCTCCGGAAGGTGGAGGATCCCACCCTTCGGGCAGTGTTCAGCCAGATGTACGAGCACGAGGTCGACCACCTGCACACGCTGCAGCAGCGCTACCACACCCACCTGGATGAAGACGTTCTCAATCTGCGTCCCGACACGGAGGCGCTCCTTTCGGACGAGATCTTCCGCGGCATCGACCTCACGGACCGCACGGGCGGGGTCCTTGCGCTCTACGACAAGGCGATCGAGATGGAGAAGCGGACGCGCGACCACTTCCGCTCTCTCGCGCAGGAGATCCTCACGGGGCCCGAGCATGAGGTCTGTCTCGAGCTTGCCGCCGAAGAGGAAGAGCACGTGGCGCTTCTCGAGACCGAGCGCGAGCAGTTCGTCGAGGGCTGACCCGCATCTTCCACGAAGATCCCGCTGCAACCGCGGATCCGACCACGCCGACGGCCGTCCTCCGGGCTCGGACCCTGCGAAGTACCGTTCGAGTGCGTCTCGGGTCCTCGCCCCTCCGGTTGCCGGTCATCACGGCCGTCTCCGCGGCTCGACAGAGATCGCCGACGTCGGTCTCGCGACGGACTCTCGTGACCGAGGCGGCTTGACCCGACCGCCTCGCCTCCCGTTTCGGGGATCCGAACCACGAGATCCGCAAGCGGCGCAAAAGTGGCGGTTGCCCCTTGCCTCGCGCGCACATCTTGCGTCGAATCGAGGGTCCCGCGAACCCCGCGGGAATCGGAAGCCGCACGACCATCGCGCCGGAGCGCGGTCGGGATCACCCTCGAGTCGAATCGTTTCGGCGTCCTGCCACCGCCGTCTGGGTCCTTCGCGCCCCGGGGGACCTTCCGACGCCAGAAAGGTGAAAAGAAGACACTTTCGACCCACTTATACGATTGAAGGACCCTTCCCATCCGGGCTATTGATCAGGTGAAATGTATCTAGCTAAGAGGATGTGAAGATGAAGGACCTCTACCGGATGCACGCTGAGTTCTTCCGGATCATTGCCCATCCGAAGCGCCTGGAGATCCTCGACCGTCTCCGGGATGGCGAAGTCAACGTGACCCAGCTCGCGAAGGCCATGGACGTGCGGACGGTCAACGTCTCGCAGGAGCTCGCCCCGCTGCGAAGCGCGGGAGTCGTCGAGACCCGGCGCGAGGGGAAAACCGTCTACTACCGGCTATCGAACGTGAAGATCGTCCAGGCCTACGAGCTGATCGCCCAGGCGATGCGCGAGCTGGCTTCCGCCAGGGCCGACGTGGTGCATGAGGAGCCTCGGTTCCACACTCCCACTCCGGCGATGTGAACCGGGCCTCCGTCTTGCTCAGATCCGATCGAGAATCCTGCAACCTGCGCTACGCGCGAGGAGTTGATACATGCCCGAACGAGAGATGATCACGGTGGACGGCAACGAGGCCGCCGCGTCCGTCGCGCATCGCACGAACGAGGTGATCGCCATCTACCCCATCACGCCCTCCTCCAACATGGGCGAGCTATCCGACGAATGGTCCGCCGAAGGTCGGAAGAACATCTGGGGAACCGTCCCCCAGGTGGTGGAGATGCAGTCCGAAGCCGGAGCGGCCGGCGCCGTGCATGGCGCGCTGCAAGCAGGCGCGCTCACCACGACGTTCACCGCGTCCCAGGGCCTGCTCCTCATGATCCCGAATCTGTACAAGATCGCCGGGGAGCTGAATGCGTTCTGCATGCACGTCGCCGCGCGCACGGTGGCGACCCATGCGTTGTCCATCTTCGGAGATCACTCGGACGTCATGGCCTGCCGGCAGACCGGATTCGCCCTCCTCGCGTCCGGCTCGGTGCAGGAGGTTCATGACTTCGCGTGCATCGCGCAGGCGGCCTCTCTCCGATCGCGGATTCCGTTCCTGCATTTCTTCGACGGTTTCCGCTCCTCCCATGAGGTCGTGAAGATCCAAGCGCTCAGCGACGACGACCTGCGTTTCATGATGGACGACGACCTCATCCGGGCCCACCGCGAACGGGCACTGACTCCCGACCGACCGGTGATTCGAGGCACCGCTCAGAACCCCGACGTGTTCTTCCAGGCCCGCGAGGCGTGCAACCGGTTCTACGACGACTGTCCGGGAATCGCGCAGGACGCCATGGACCGATTCGCCCGCCTCACCGGCCGGGCCTACCGCCTCTTCGACTACGTGGGCCATCCGGAGGCGGAGCGGGTCATCGTTCTCATGGGCTCGGGTGCCGAGACCGCGCACGAGACCACGGAGTGGCTGGTGGCGCGCGGCGAGAAGGTCGGGATGGTGAAGGTCCGCCTCTATCGCCCCTTCGACCGGGCGGCCTTGCTCGCGGCGCTGCCGCGGACGGTTCGCTCGATCGCCGTTCTCGACCGCACGAAGGAACCCGGGGCTCCGGGAGAACCGCTCTACCTCGACATCGTGGCCGCGCTGCGGGAGGCCGCAGAAACCGGCGAATCCCGCTTCGCCGCGGAACCACGCGTCGTCGGGGGCCGCTACGGGCTCTCGTCGAAGGAATTCCGCCCGGCGACGGTGAAGGCGGTGTTCGACGAGATCGCGAAGCCGACCCCGCGCAACCATTTCACGGTGGGCATCGTCGACGACGTGACCCACCTGTCCCTTCCCGTGGACCACGAGTTCGACATCGAGCCGGACACCGTCTTGCGCGGGGTATTTTTCGGGCTCGGCTCCGACGGCACGGTGAGCGCGAACAAGAACTCGATCAAGATCATCGGCGAGGAGACCGACAACTACGCTCAGGGCTATTTCGTCTACGACTCGAAGAAGGCGGGAGCGGTCACGATTTCCCACCTCCGCTTCGGCCCCGCGCCGATCCGCTCCACCTATCTGATCCGGCGCGCGAGCTTCGTGGCATGCCACCAGGTTCAGCTTCTCGAGCGCTTCGACATGCTCGAGTACGCCAGCCGGGGGGCCGTCTTCCTCCTGAACACTCCCGACCCCAAGGAGGAGGTGTGGGATCGCCTCCCGAAGGAGGTGCAGCAGGCGATCATCGAGAAGAGCCTGAAGGTCTACGTCATCGACGCCTACAAGGCGTCGAAGGAAGCCGGCCCGGGAGTCCGCATCAACACGGTGATGCAGACCTGCTTCTTCGCGATCTCGGGCGTGCTGCCTCGGGACGAGGCGATCGAGAAGATCAAGAGCTCCATCGTCAAGTCCTACGGACGGAAGGGGCAGGACGTGGTCGATCGCAATTTCGCAGCGGTCGACTCGGCTCTCGCCAACCTGCACGAGCTGCCGATCCCCGGCACGGTGACGTCGACGATCTCCATGCCGCCGGTGGTGTCCGCGGCGGCTCCGGACCTGGTGCAGCGCGTCTCGGCACTCATGATCGCGGGCAAGGGGGATCTGCTGCCGGTGAGCGCGTTTCCCGTGGATGGGACGTGGCCGGTAGGAACGAGCAAGTGGGAAAAGCGGAACATCGCGCTGGAGATTCCGGCGTGGGATTCGAAGATCTGCATCCAGTGCAACAAGTGCGTGCTCGTCTGCCCCCACGCGGCGATCCGGGCCAAGGTCTACGATCCGGCGCACCTGGAAACGGCGCCGGCCGCGTTCCTGTCCACGCCGTACAAGGGGGCCGAGTTCAAGGGGCTGTCCTACACCCTTCAGGTGGCTCCGGAGGACTGCACCGGATGCACGCTGTGCGTCCGGGTCTGCCCGGCGAAGGACAAGACGAACCCCAGCCACAAGGCGATCGACATGAAGCCCCAACCTCCCCTGCGGGAGCAGGAGAGGACCAACTACCAGTTCTTCCTCGAACTGCCGGAGCCGGACCGCACGCTCGTGAAGCTGGACAACAAGGGCTCGCAGTTCCTCGAGCCGCTGTTCGAATACTCCGGGGCGTGCGCGGGCTGCGGCGAGACCCCGTACGTGAAGCTCCTCACCCAGCTGTTCGGAGACCGGCTTCTCATCGCGAACGCGACGGGCTGCTCGTCGATCTACGGCGGCAACCTCCCCACGACGCCGTACTCGACGAACCGGGACGGACGTGGGCCCGCATGGTCGAACTCGCTGTTCGAGGACAACGCCGAGTTCGGCTTCGGCTTCCGACTCGCCCTGGACAAGCACGTGGAGCAGGCCCGGGAGATGCTCCGGCGCCTCTCGTCCACTCTCGGGGATTCCCTGGTGCAGGCACTTCTCGATGCCGATCAGGGAACCGAGGCCGGAATCGCGGCCCAGCGCGGGCGCGTGGTCGAGCTGCGGGGACGGTTGGCAAGGATCCCCGACGGCGATGCGCGGCGGCTCGAAGTCCTCGTGGACTACCTCGTTCGAAAGAGCGTCTGGATGGTGGGGGGCGACGGCTGGGCGTACGACATCGGGTACGGGGGACTCGACCACGTTCTGGCCATGGGCCGTGACGTGAATCTCCTCGTGCTCGACACCGAGGTGTACTCGAACACCGGCGGGCAGCAGTCGAAGGCGACGCCGCTGGGCGCCGCGGCGAAGTTCGCCATGGCCGGAAAGGAAGTTCCGAAGAAGGACCTGGGCATCATGGCCATGTGGTACGGCCACGCGTACGTGGCCCAGGTCGCCTTCGGCGCCCGGGACACGCAGACCGTCCAGGCCTTCCTCGACGCGGACGCCCATCGGGGCCCGTCGATGATCCTCGCGTACAGCCACTGCATCGCCCACGGCTACGACCTGGCGCACGGCTGCGACATGCAGAAACTGGCGGTGAACTCCGGCGCCTGGCCGCTGTACCGCTTCGATCCTCGCCGGATCCCCCTGGGCGAGCCGCCCCTGCACCTGGAAAGCGGCACGCCCACCGTCCGATTCGAGGAGTACGCCAGGAACCAGGCCCGCTTCCGGATGGTGGAGAAAACGGACCCGAAACGATTCCAGCAGCTCATGGTGGCCGCGCAGAAACAGGCGGCGCGGCACTTCGCCATCTACCAGCAATTCGCCGAGGTCCGGGTGCCCAAGGACCAGGCGTCGGACCGCCAGGACTCTCCCGAGCCGGCAGCGAAGAAGTAGGAGGAGACGCGATGGACCTCACCACGAACTACCTCGGACTGAAGCTCGCGCACCCGCTGATGCCGGGCGCATCGCCGATGGTCGACGACCTGGACACGGTCCGCCGGCTCGAGGACGCGGGCGCGTCGGCCATCGTCATGCACTCGCTGTTCGAGGAGCAGCTCGCCGGCGAGCAGGAGGCGGCGGCGCGCCATCTGGACGCGCACGGCGAGTCGTTCGCCGAGGCCCGATCGTACTTCCCGCGGTCCGACGAGTACCGACTCGGCCCGGACGAGTACCTCGAGCAGATCCGCAAGATCAAGGCGGCCGTGAAGGTCCCGCTCGTGGGCTCCCTCAACGGCGTGACCCCCGGCGGCTGGCTGCGCTACGCGCGGCTGATCGAGGAGGCGGGCGCCGACGCCCTGGAGCTCAACGCGTACTCCCTCGCCACGGATCCGGGCGAGAGCGGTCAGACGGTGGAGGACCGCTCGCTGGATGTGGTCGTGGCCCTGAAGCGATCCGTCCGGATCCCCGTCGCGGTGAAGCTGTCCCCGTTCTACTCGTCCCTGTCTCACTTCGCGAAGCGGCTCGACGAGGCGGGCGCGGACGGGCTCGTCCTGTTCAACCGGTTCTACCAGCCCGACATCGACGTCGAGCAGCTCGAGGCGGTTCGCGCGCTGCACCTGTCCGACTCGTCCGAGCTGCTCCTGCGTCTTCGTTGGCTCGCGATCCTCTCCGGCCGGGTGCACGCCTCCCTGGCGGTCACGGGCGGCGTCCACACGGTGCTCGACACGGTGAAGGCGGTCATGGCGGGGGCCCACGCCGTCCAGACGGTCTCCGCGCTCCTCGTGCGGGGACCTCAGTATCTCCAGACGTTGCTCCGCGAGCTGTCGCTGTGGCTCGAGGAGCACGAGTACGAATCGCTCGGACAGATGCAGGGAAGCATGAGCCTGAAACGCTGTCCGGACCCGAACGCCTACGAGCGGGCGAACTACATGCACATCCTCCAGGGTTGGAGCCCTGGACCGGAGGTACGGGGGGCGCGATGAACGCGTTTCGCACCCTGCTCGTCACGACGGATTTCTCCGCGACCTCTCGATCGGCGATTCCGCTGGCTCACGCCCTGGCGGAGAAATTCGGCGCGAAGATTGTGGTGGTGTACGTTCAGGAAGACGTGATGCCACCCTTCGTGGGCGAGTACGCGCAGACGAGCATTCAGACGATCCTCGACGACCAGAGAGAGCAGCTGCGACAGGAGCTCGAGAAGTTCGCCGCCACCGAGTTCGGCTCGGGCCTGCAAGTGGAATCCGTGGTCACGACCGGGATCCCGCACGCCGAGATCGTCCGACTGGCGACCGAGCGATCGGCGGACCTCATCATCATGGCGACCCACGGCCGCGGATTCATCGGCCACGCGCTGTTCGGGTCGACGACCGAGCGCGTCCTGCGACGCGCGCCCTGCCCGGTCCTCACGGTCCGCGGCCAGGGAACCTGATCACAGGGACGCACGAGCGAAGTCGTCGGCTCCTGCCCGCGGCGGGCGTCGCATCGCCACTCGGGCCATGCGGCGCTCCGCGGCGTCGATCGACCGTGATGCGATGCTCCGTGGTCGACGATCGTGCGCTGTTTCGGTGATCTACGGCACGAGGCGCAGCGTCGAAGCCGAGGTCGCGTCCACGGCCGACCTTCTGAACGGAAACGGGAACGTGGTCCCGCCTGCCCAGGACCTCGCCTGGTCGTCGTAGTGAGAGTCCTGGAACTGGCCGGACTGGCCCAGGGGCAGGACGAGCGTCGACGCATCGGGGTTTCCGAGGTCGACGACGATCCGGGCCGATGCGATGTGTCGGATCCGCGGTTCCCCGGCGAGCCGGAATCCCTGGACCTGAACGGTGTGCACCTCGCCGGGAAGCTCCAGCGGTCCGACGTCGAGCGGCCTCCGCAGGAGGGGCAAGGGGATCCGGCTCGAGAAGGGATGGACGTATCGGAGCGTGTGAGTCCGCCCCCAGTTCCACCGCTCCGGGTCGGTCCCGTCTTCCCTCTCCACGCGCTCGAGCGCCGACGCGAGGGCCCGGCTCACCGCGTCGTCCCGCGTTTCGACCCGGGGCGTGCCCGGATCGTCCCACTCCGCCGCCGGCCCGAGAAGCGCCGCGTCCAGCGTCGCCCATCGATCGAATCGCGAGGTCGTCGCCAGCTGCCGAAGGACCTCGTAGAAGAGCCGGGACCGGCCGCGGCGCTCCGCCCGGCCGTCCCACGCGCGCAGGATGTCGACGGCGCGGCGGGCCTCGTCGTCGCGTGGCTCGATTCCCAGGATCGAGCCGACGATGCGGAGCGCATACGACGAGAGGACATCGGTCTGAATCGCGTTCATGTCCGCGGGAGTCGCCGCCCGCAGCGGGGCCAGAAGCTCGCGGATCCGCCCGACGCGATCCCCCGAAGCGTAGGACCCGGCGAACGGGAGCTTCCGGCCTGCGGCACTCCAGTCGTCGTTCGCCGTCGCGACGAATCCCTCGGGCGGATCGACGATCCGTGGCAAGTCGCCCTGGCCTGCGACACGGACCCAGTCGTCGCGAGAGGGAACCTCCGGCGGAGCGGCACGGATCGGAACCGACCCCGCGAGCCGGACGCCGATCGCGCCCCGCAGCGACGCCCAGCAGACGTTGATCGCGGTTCCCCGGTAATGCGCCCACGCGGCTTCCAGCTCCGCAGCGTCGGCAGCGCGCGACGCCTTCCAGAACGCAACGATCCCGGTCGGAGCCTCGGCCGGGGCGAACCTCCTCGCGACGGAACGGATCTCTGCGCCGGCGCCGGGAATCCTCCCGAGCAGCGTTCCGCGGTCCGTCGCGAAGAACCTCACCTTGCGCTCGGCAACGCCTCGGATCCGAATCGTCTCTTCGCGGGACTCGAGGGAGACCCATCGATCGCCGCGCCGGTACGCGCGACGCGTCGGATCGAGGACCTCCTCGAACAGGTCGGCATCGTCGACCTCGGCCATGGCGATCCCCCACGCCACGCGGCCGTTGTGACCGATGACGATGCCGGGAATCCCGGGCAGAGTGAGCCCGGCGCAGTCGAGCCCGTCGTCGGCGCGGAGCCTCGCCGCGTACCAGACTCCGGGCCACTCCGCGGCCAGGTGCGGATCGTTCGCGAGGATCGGACTCCCGGACGCCGCGCGCAATCCGCTCACGGCCCACGCGTTCGAGCCGCCGCCGCCCGAGGGCTCGTCGTCGCCCGCCGGCGCCTCGCGCGCCTCTTCGTCGGCGAGCACGGCGGTCCCGTCGTCCGAGTCGAGAAGGCCCCTCCGGCGAAGCTCCCCCACCTCCCTTTCCGCCGCATCGGAGAGCCCGGCCATGAGGAACCGGCCGAACGCCAGCGAATCGACGGGCGTCCACGGCTCCGGCTCGACGCCGAGGGCGAGGAGCTCGAGCGGCCGGGCGTGGGTCTTCACGTACGCGTTGACGCCTTCGGCGTACGCCTGAAGCAACGCCCGCTCCTCGAGGTCGAGTACCTCGAGATCCGAGAGTGCGGACGCAGCGTGACCGTCGCGCCGCGCCGCGACGTCCATGGGAACGAACGCCTCGCCGAGCACCTCGGCCAGGCGCCCATGGCTCGCGCGCCGCCGCATCTCCATCTGGAAGAGACGGTCGGCCGCGTGGAGCCACCCGAGAGCACGGAACGCGTCCTCCTCGGTCGCCGCGCGGACATCCGGCACTCCCGTCTCGTCGAAGACCACGATGACGGGAGCCGAGAGGCCCCGCAGTCGCTGACTACCCGATCGGGGCGGAACCGGTCGGAGAAGCAGGACGAGGGCGAGCGCGACCGAGATCGCCAGTAGCGCGCCGATGAGCGCGAGACCGCGCAGAAGCCAGCGGCTCGCGGCTCGCCCGGGGCGGGCGGGTACGGCGGGTTCGCGCCCGGTCGTCATCCCGCCCATTCTGCCACGGGCCGCGTCTATCCGAGACGACTCGACCGGCGCGGCTCGTGATCGGGATCGCTCGAGCGGCCTCGGAACTCCGTCGTTCGAAGGAGACTCGGCGCGTCGAGAAGTCGGGTCTGCGGAACAAGACCGACGAGGCGGCGTTCGCGACGTCCGTCGGTCCGCGGAACGCCTGATACAGGGTTACGACGTTTCCCACCGCGTTCGCGCCAGCCAACGCCGCCGGAACCGGTGACTTTGCCGTCCGTAACAGGATCCCGCTCAGAGTGTTCGTGCGCACCTTACCGGACACCGCCACGTTCGTCGCGGCCCAGATCAGATCGTTCTGCCGTCCGTAGCAGGTCCAGCCCCCGCAGCTCGCCTTCGCGTCACCCCACGACGATCCGTCCGATAGGAGTTTGGTTCTGTTTTCGAGTTCATTCCTGTTCCGCTTGAACCAGTTGATCTGGTCGTTCTGGGCCAGGCGGGCCACCGAACCAGCGTTCGCTGAGCTTGGATCCCCGCCGAGCGAGCTGACGATCCCGCCGTAGTAGGCCTCCATTCGGAGTGCCCATCGTGGTCCATCCGCGTCTGTCCCATGATTCTCCCACTCGTCGATGAGTGCGCCCAGCGGGGTGGTCCCTGCGTCGAAAGCCCCGGTACCGCTGCAGAGATAGCCGCAGGTTTCCATCTGGCCGGTCCAGGGGTCCATCGACGTCAAGCCCAGCGGGTCCGAAAGCGTGGTCGGACTCGAGTGGGCGTACGCATACAACCCCGGTCCATCCGCGTACCCGAGGACATCCCGCCGCAAGAACCTCCCCTGCCGCGCGTCGTAGTGCCGGTTCTTGTAGTAGTACAGCCCACTCTCCTCGTCGTACCGCTGCCCCGTGGACCGGTACGGCAGCTCGATCTGCGAGAGCGCGCCCCGGGGAATCGTGTACCCCCCTCCGCCGCCCGCAACCCACGAGCCCGACCAGACGCTTCCCTCTCCGTGGCCGCCGTAGGTGTACCGCTCCGCCACCACGAGCGAGCCGCCGGCGCCCCGCGTCGACTGCGTCGCCGCCAACACGCTTCGAAAGACGATGCTCACGACCCAGTGAAGCGTCCGACGTTCGAGGTCGAGCGAGTTCCTGATCTCGCGGCAACTCGCCCGGGCATCGTCCGGCTCCGCGGCGCCGAAAGAGCATAGCGCCTCGTGGTTTGAGGAATATCGGGGCCCGCGGGAATCGAATGCTCGTCGCTGTTTCGCGCTGACTCGTCCTCTCCCCTCGCCTCTGTCGTCCGTCCCGGGGAATCACACGTCTTGACCCGTCGGAGCCGAAGTCGCTATTCTCGTTGCTTCGTGGAGGGATCGTTCATGACGAGTGGGATCGTGCGCCTCATCGTCGCGTGCCTGGCGCTCCTGGCCGCCTCGGACGGCTCGGCCGGCACTCCCCCGGAGCGCGGGGCGCCGGTCGGGCGAGACGCCGACCGTCCCGCATCTTCGAGGCGGGCCACCCGCGATGCCGCGGCGGTCGAGAAAGCGATCCAGGGCCTCGCTCGAGCCCTCTCGGCGTTCCCGCGCACCTTGGATACGGATTCGGTTCTCGACTTCTACGCCCCCGACTTCACCGGCGTCGACAACGGCGAGGACGTCTCGGTCCGTGACGAGGAGGATTTCCTCCTCGATCTCGCGGACCAGGTACGGCAAGGGAATACAGTCCGCGTTCTGTGCACGGCGTCCAACGTGGAGGTCCACGTGGCCTCCACGGTGGCGTTCGCCACGTACGACTACCTGCTGCGCTTCGGTCTTGGAGACGAAGTCCTGGACGAATCCGACGGCAGGTGCACTTCGATCTACCAGAAGACCGGGAACGCCTGGAAACTCCGACACGAGCACTGCTCCAGCCTGTGCCCGGAGTGCGAGGACGAAGAGGGGGACGAGTTTCTCGAGGGACCGACGAAAGACCGGACCTGATCGACTCCCCCGTCCGGCTCCGCTCCCCGCACCTTTCGGGTGCAACCGAGCGCGTTCCGCGGTATGTGATTCGATGGGCACGCGTGGAGGCGGAGGGGGACGACATGGGAACGCTGATCCGTTCGGCCTGGCTCTGCGCTTCGGCGCTGGTGCTGGCTCTCGCGACGCAACCCGGCTTCGCTCAGGTTCCCCTGGCCTCGCAAGACCTCCGGCTTCCATCGGACGGGGCCGGCGCGGGCACTCTGTCCGTCCGCGTGGCCTACCCCGCCTCGGCTCCGGATTTCCGGTATCCGGACGGCGCGCCGGTGGTCGTGTACCTCCCCGGGGGGTTCGGCGGCGGCAGTCTCGCGGCCGGCGCCCGGCTAGCGCAACAGGGGTTCGTCGTCGTCACGTTCCTGTACCCCGGAGGACGGGACGGGGCATTTCGAAGCGACGGGGTGTACGACTACAGGGGGGACAACTGCCAGCGCGCCGCCCGCGACGTGATCCGCTTCGCCGAAGCGGCGACGGTGGACCTTCTCGGGCGAACGATCGACGAGGTCGTTCCCGGCCCGGTGCTCACGTCCATCGTCGGCCTCGCCCCGTACTCGAACGGCCTGATCGGCCTCGTCGCTCTCGATCGCTACGGCGCCGCCATCCCTCGCGCCCCCTACCAGTGCGGCTGGGAGAATCCGACGAACGATCAGATCATCGTCGGGGATCTGGGCACCCGCGGAAAGGACTGCGACCCCACCGTCGACACGAATGGGAACGGCGTTGCTGGCGATGACGGGGACAACCCCTGGTACGACCCGGTCTCCGGGTACGGGTCGACGACGTTCACTCTGGATCTCTCGCGGCTGGCCTTCGATCCTCTGGTCGCCGCGACCTATACCGACCCGATCCTGCTCTGCCCGCCTGCGAGCCGAGCCGGAGCGGTGTTTCACGACGGGCGTGCAAACGGTCGGCTGGACACCAATCCCTCGATCGCCGGCTGCCTCGACTACGACGGCGACGGACGGATCGAAACCACGGAGGACTTCAGCCTGGGAGGCGTCGTGACGTTCGACGCGTCGTGCGGACTGAAGCTGCATTACTCCAGCGAGGTGACCCACGCTCTCGAGGATCGCGGCGTTTTCCAAGGATCGTGGCCGTCGTGGATCGCGACCCCGCCGGAAGCGGACGCCTTCTGGCCGCTTCGCGACGTGACGGTTCATTGGAGCGGTCTTGCGGCCCGCTTCCCCGATCTGCACCTCATGACCACGTTCACGAAACAGGACCACGTGCAGTCCCAGAGCGACCATCCGCACGTCCGTCAGGTGATGGATGGAGCGGCAACCGGAGGCCTCTGGTACCGGCTGAACCCGGACGCGGCGTACTTCCAGGCGGTGAACGCGACGCTGCCGCCGGGCTATGTCGAAACGCCCGCGAACGATTCCATCGCCCCGGGCGGAATGAAAGCGCATGCGGCTCCCGTCGGCACGAACAACGACTCCCTGCAGGCCGCGGGTCACGCCGAGATGGCCGATCGGACGTACACCGGCTGCTGGTGGCCCGAGCTGGACTCGACGATCCGGCCCACGCGGATCCCGTCTGCAGAAGCCGGAAACTTGGGTTTCGGCGCGGACAAGCGGACGATTTCCTGGCCCGCGGCTTCGGGAGCGTACTGTTACGACGTCCTGCGAGGGAACATCCTCGATCTGGCCGACGACGGTTCGCTCGTGAGCCTGGGCGGCGGTCCTTGCGTCGAGGAAGACTCTCCGGACACCCAGTCGTGGGACGCCGCCACCCCGCCCGTGGGTTCCGCGTTTTTCTACGTCGTGAAGCCCAACGGCATCCACGGAGCGTACGGCGCCGCCTCGAACGGTCACGCTCGCGCCGATCTCGTGCACGCCTGCCGGTATTGATCGGCGCCAGGCGGATCCGGGCGGCCCCTGGCCAGAAGGAAAACTTTTCGCGCTCGCGGATCTGGGCCGCGCAGATTGCGCTTCGTTGCCGGACCTCGCGGTTCCCACCTCTGCGCGCTGCCTCGAGTCGGCCTCCATCGACGCCCGAGCCGCCCGCCCGAAGGGTCACCGATTCCCGAGGACCGGCCGCATGGAGCGAGCGTCCGGGGCCGGCCCGTGGCCTCTTCCGGAAGCTGGCACGTCGACTGCTTTCGAATATTCGAGAATGCGCAGATTGAAGAGCTCGAGGCCCCCACGATGAGCGATTTCTACCGGATCCACGCCACCATCTGCAAGACCATCGCCCACGCGAAGCGTCTCCAGATCCTCGACATCCTCCGCAGCGGCGAGAGGACCGTGAACGAGATCGCGGAGAGCATGGGCGCGCGTCCCGCGAACGTCTCCCAGCAGCTCGCGATCCTTCGAGGCGCGGGGGTCTTGAAAACGCGGCGCGACGGGAACAGGATCTTCTACGCCGTCTCGAACCCCAAGATCCTCCAGGCGTGCGACCTGATGACGCAGGTCATGCTGGAGGAGGCCGCGGCCACCCGCGCCGAGCTGCGCCGGCCGCCGGTCGCCGCCGCCGCCCGCACGAATCGGGAGCGTCCCGCACGCCGGATATCGAATCGCGCCGTCCGTCGGCGCGCCTGAGGAGGCTAGGTGAGACGGGCCAGGATATGAGGGCCGGGAGAATCGGGTTGGATCACGCGGGAAACGGGGAATCCCGCGGCGAAGCCCGGTAACCGCTACCGAAAGAACACGAGACGCATGCGCCTCGAAATCAAGCGCCGGACCTTTCTCGCCGGAACCACTGCCGCTGCCGCAGGGGCTTTCCTGTCCGGTTGCGCGCGCACCGCGCGCAAGGCGACCCGGAACGAGGCGCCCAAGGTCGTTCCCAGTTACTGCGAGGTCTGCTTCTGGAAGTGCGGCCTGCTCGCGACGGTGGAAGACGGCAGGATCGTGGGCCTCGCGGGAAACCCGAAGAACCCGGTGAACAACGGCCGGCTCTGCGCCCGGGGAAGCGCCGGCACCGGCTTTCTCGACGACCCGGATCGGCTCCGCTCGCCGATGCGGCGCGTGGGCCCGCGCGGGTCCGGGAGATTCGAGGAGATCTCGTGGGACGACGCGCTCGGCGAAGCGTCCGAGGCGCTCCTCCGGATCGGCCGGACGCACGGGCCGGAAGCCGTGGCGCTGTTCTTCCACGGCTCGGGCGGCAAGTACCTCGGCACGCTTCTCCACGCGTTCGGCTCCCCCAACTTCGCTCAACCCTCCTACGCTCAGTGCCGCGGCCCGCGCGACGAGGGGTACCGGCTGACCTTCGGCACGGGTCTCGGCTCGCCGGAGCCGACCGATCTGCGGAACGCCCGGTTCATCCTTCTGATCGGCTCGCATCTCGGGGAGAACATGCACCTGCTGCAAGTGCAGGAGTTCGCCGAGGCCGTGGCGCGCGGCGCGAAGATCGCGGTCGCCGATCCGCGATTCTCCACTGCCGCCGGAAAGGCGCGATGGTGGCTTCCGATCCGGCCGGGCTCCGACACCGCGCTCCTGCTGGCGCTGATCCACGTGGTCCTCGAGGAGGGGCTCTACGATCGTGAGTTCGTCCATCGTCACGCCGCCGGTCTCGAGGAGCTGCGCGCGGGAGTGCGCGACAAGAACCCCGAATGGGCCCAGTTCCGGACCGACATTCCCGCGGAGACGATTCGCGAGATCGCCAGGGAGATGGGCTCCGCCAGGCCGGCGGTTCTCGTGCATCCGGGGCGACACGCCACCTGGTACGGGCAGGACGTCCAGCGCTCCCGAGCCATGGCGATCCTCACCGCCCTGCTCGGCGCCTGGGGACGCGCGGGCGGGATCCTCGTCCCTCCGACCATGCCTCTCGCCAAGGCGGGAGACCTGCCTACGTTCCCCGAGCCCGGGCGTCGCTGCGCGGACGGCGCGGGCGATCGATTCCCGTTCGCGACCGATGGGATCGCTTCGGGGCTGCGCGACGCCACACGGACCGGGCTGCCGTACCCCATCCGAGCATGGATCGTGTCCGGGACGAACCTGATCAAGACCCTTCCGGCGAAGAGCGAGACCCTCGAGGCGATCTCGAAGCTCGATCTGCTCCTGACCGTCGACATCCTTCCCAGCGAGATCGTCGCCTGGTCGGATCTCGTTCTGCCGGAGTGCACGTATCTGGAGCGCTGGGACAGTCTCAATGCCCCGGCGTTCCGCCGGCCATTCGTCGCCCTGCGGCAGCCGGTGGTCGCGGCGCGGCACGACACCAGGAGCGCCTGGCAGATCGCCCGGGATCTCGGCCATCGCATGGGGCTCGGCGCTTGGTTTCCTTTCGCGACGCAGGAGGAAGAGCTGCGCGCGCAGGTGCAGGCATCGGGACTGGACTGGAGCACGCTGCTGCGCGACGGCGTGATCGCCGCGGAAGTCGATTCCGGCGAGACCGAGGATCCGTCGTTCGCCACCCCGTCCGGCAGGATCGAGCTCTACTCGAAGCAGCTCGCCGACGCGGGATTCGATCCGGTGCCGCTGTTCGAGGAGACGCCGGGGCCTCCCGAGGGCTTCGTCCGCCTCCTCTACGGCCGCTCGCCGCTCCACTCGTTCGGGCGCACGCAGAACAATCGCTACCTGTCGGGCCTCATGCCGGAGAACGCCGCCTGGATCTCCGCGGCGACGGCATCCGCCTGGGGAATCGCGGACGGTCAGCGCGTCCTCCTCGAAAACCAGGACGGGGCGCGCACCGGGCCGATCCGGATCAAGGTCACCGCGCGGGTGCGCGACGACGTGCTGTACATGGTGAACGGCTTCGGCCACGACAACCCCGCCATGCGGCGTGCCTGGCGGCGCGGCGGGGCCGACAGCGAGCTCATCACCCGCTACGAAGTGGATCCGATCATGGGCGGAACGGGCATGCGCGTGAACTTCGTCCGCATCGCGCAGGAGGCGTGAGATGGCCCGCTACGCCATGGTGATCGACACGCGGCGCTGCGTCGGTTGCGCGGCGTGCGTGATCGCGTGCGAGGTGGAGAACAGGGTTCCGGACGGGTTCTGCCGGGACTGGATCGCCGAAGAGACGCGCGGGAAGTTCCCGAACCTCGTGCAGGAGATCCGTTCCGAACGATGCAACCATTGCGCGGATCCCCCTTGCGTCCCTCCCTGTCCGACGGGCGCCTCTCACGTGGAAGAAGGCGGGATCGTTCTGGTTCGACACGACCTGTGCACCGGCTGCAAGGCTTGCATCGCCGGCTGCCCATACGACTCCCGATACGTCCATCCGGACGGCTACGTGGACAAGTGCACGTTCTGCCAGCACCGGGTTCAAGACGGTCGGCTTCCCGCCTGCGTATCCACCTGCCCGACCTTCGCGATGAGCTTCGGCGACCTCGACGATCCCGAAACCGAGGTGTCGAGGCTGCTGGGCTCGGGTCGGACGATCAAGACGCTCCATCCGGAGACGGGAGCCCGCCCGAATGTGTACTTCCTGCTCTGAGAGAGGGGCCCAGTGGTGAGCACCGAGCTGGACATTTACGGCGCGAACCCGGGGATCTCGCCGCACCTGCACATCTGGGGCTGGGAGATCCCGCTGTACCTCTTTCTCGGCGGGATGGCCGCCGGCTTCCTGGTGCTCTCGGGTCTTGCCGTACTCCTGCACCGTCGCGAGGAATGGCCGTACACGGTGCGGCGCGGGCCTTTTCTCGTCCTTCCGCTCCTTGCGGCGGGAATGGGAGCCCTGTTCCTGGACCTGGCGTACAAGCTCCACGTCTTCCGCTTCTACACCGCCTTCAAGGTGACCTCGCCCATGTCGTGGGGCTCGTGGATCCTGCTGCTCGTAGCTCCGGCCGCGGTGGCCAGCAGTCTCGTCTTTCCCTACCCTGCCGACGCCAGGCGCATCGCCGCCTTGCCGTTCGGCGCGAGTCTGACGCGGCTCCAGGCGCTGGGCCCGGTTCTCGAGCGCCCTCTGGCCGTCGTGAACCTGCTCGCGGGCGCCGCCCTCGGGATCTACACCGGCATCCTCCTTGGCGCCTTCGGTGCGCGCCCGCTCTGGAACAGCGCGATCCTCGGCCCTCTGTTCCTCGTCTCGGGGATCTCGGCAGCCGCGGCGGTGCTTCACATGGTGGCGCCGTCGGAGCTCGAGCGAAGAACCATGGCCAAGATGGATCTGTCGATGCTCGCCCTCGAAGCGCTCTTCCTCGGGCTCCTCCTCCTGCAGCTCGCCACCGGAGGGACCCTCGCGCGCGAGGCGGCATCCCTCTTCCTCGGCGGGTCGTACACCGCGACGTTCTGGACCCTCGTGGTGTTCACGGGCATCGTGGCTCCCGCGGCCATCCAGGCTCTCGCAGTGACCGGCCGCATCCCCCACACGGCGTGGGCGCCGGCCCTCGTTCTTCTCGGCGGCCTGACGCTACGGGCCGTCATCGTGTCCGCCGGCCAGGTGGCCGAGTGGCGTGGATACTGAAGCCGGGCTTGCCGGCAGTCGGAGGCCGACGTTGGAACGGATGCATCCCAAGCCTCTCTGGTCCCCCTACACGGCCGGGTTCGGTCTCGGGCTGACCCTGCTCGCGGCGTTCGTCATCGCGGGTCAGGGACTCGGAGCCTCGGGAGCCATGACCCGGTTGACCGCGTACGGCGCCCACCTGGTCCTGGGGCGAACCGTCGAGTCCAACGCATACCTGGGAAGGTACTTCACCGGAGGAGCCAGCCCGCTTTCGGACTGGCTCGTCTTCGAGGTGCTCGGGGTTGCTGTCGGCGGGCTGCTGTCGGCCGCGCTCGCAGGCCGGATCGTCCGGCGTATCGAGAGGGGGCCGCGGGCCACGAAGCGCGGCCGCCTCGTGTTGGCCCTGGTGGGAGGCGCCGTCGTCGGGTTCGCCGCGCGTCTGGCTCTCGGCTGCACGTCCGGACAGGCCCTCTCCGGCGGCGCGATGCTGTCGCTGGGATCGTGGATCTTCATGCTGTCCGTGTTCGCCGGCGGATACGCCGCCGCCTGGTTCTTCCGGAAGGAGTGGATATGAACGCTCCCCTCAGCGAGTACGGGTACTTCGGGATCCAGGCCGGGTACGTCCTCGCCTTTTTCATCGGAATCGGATTCGGGTTCTTCCTGGAGCGGGCGGGGTTCGGGTCTTCCGCGAAGCTCGCTTCGATCTTCTACCTGCGCGACTTCACCGTGCTCAAGGTGATGTTCACCGCGATCGTCACCGCCATGCTTGGCTCGATCCTGCTGTCGAAGTTCGGAGTCCTGGACCTAGCCCTGGTATACGTCCCCCCGACCTACGTCCTGCCCTTCCTGGTGGGCGGCCTCCTCTTCGGCGTGGGGTTCGTCGGCGGAGGGTACTGCCCCGGCACCGCGCTCGTCGGCCTCGTTTCCGGGAGCATCGACGGCGGCGTGTTCCTCCTGGGCATGGTGGGTGGGATCCTCGTCTGGTCGTTCGGATACCCACTGTGGGCGAGTTTCGCCAACTCCACGGCTCTCGGCCGCACGATGCTCTACGACGTGCTGCCCCTCCCCATCGGAGTGTTGGGTCTTCTCGTCGCGCTGCTGGCGCTGGGGGCGTTTCTCGGCGCCGAGAAGGTGGAGCGGATCGTCGGAGCGCGTCTAGCTGCCGCTTCCGGGAGAGAACGATGAAACACGAACTGACGCTGCGCTGGAAGACGCTGGGCTTCCTCGCGATCGTCGCCGTCGGGATCCTCGTGGCGATCATGCCCTCCCGGCTCGCAGGGGCCAGCCTCGAGACACGTCTCGCCGAGTACGTCGCGTCGATCCCCGCGGATGGGTTCGCGGTAAAGCCGGCGACGCTGGCCTCGTGGATCGGGTCGAGCAAGCCCCTTGCGCTCGTGGACGTCCGGGACCACTGGGAGTACGACGAGTGGCACGTGGATGGCGCGGAGCACGTCTCCCCGCAAGAGCTGCTCTCCCCGGAAGGGGTCAAGAAGATCCCCGCGGATCGCCCCGTGGTGGTTCTCGGACGCAACGGCCCGATGACCGGACAGGCGGTCGCCGTGTTGCGCCTCGCGGGGCGAGAGGCGTACGCCCTCGACGGCGGCCTCGAGGCGTTCTGGCGTGAAGTCCTGACCCCGGCGTCGCTGGACGGATCGATTCCGGACGCGGAGCGCCCCACCGTGGCTGCACGGCGCGTCGCATGGCGCGCGATGCTCCTCGGCACCGCCACGGGATCCGCGACTGCGTCCTCGCCTCGCCCGACGACGGCGCCACCCTCGCGATCGACCGCGCCTGCGAAGCCGGCCGTTTCGCGCGGCAAAGGGTGCTGAGTCCCGTCGCGAGCTCGGGAGCCGGATCGGAAACGGAGGCACGCGTTCGCCGGGAGCGAGCTACGGGAGCGCGCGTTTCGTAGGCCTGCGGGAAGCCGAACGCTCCGGAATCCGACTTGATCTCAGTTCCCCATGACGCCCCGGGGCGCCGCTCAGGAATAATGAAAACCCGCGGGAGGTGCAGGCCGGTCTGCCGGAACGCACCGTACGCGGGGCCGGGGGTTCGGGGGCTGGCCCCCGAGTTCTCACTGTAGCTCGGACCGAATCCTGCGAAGCCGGGTTGCGGCCAGCCCAGCCTCGTCGGCGATGCGAAGCGCGCGCCCCAGACGTTCGGTCGCGGAACGTCCGACGCACTCGTGGTGGGGATCGGCTTCGATCGCTTCCGCCAGGCCCGCCATCAGGCGCTCCCGGGGAAGCGACTCGCGCACGAGCCACTCCTCGACGTCCAGGATCTCCCCGGCCACCTCCCGCGCCAGCGCGCGGTGGTCGTGCCAGAGGGACCCCACCGATCCGCGCGTCACGAGGCCCGCGATGTTGACGGTCAGGACGTAGAGGTTCTTGCGAACCATTTCGTAGAGCATCTCGGCGGCCTCCGACACCTCCACGGCCGGGATGTCGAGCGCGCCCAGAGCCGAGAGGATCGTGGCCGCTTTGGGACCGTACACCGGCGACGGCAGAATCGCCTTCACGGGGCGACCCCTCTTCTTCTCGAACCAGACCGAGATCACCGTGGGCCGGACCACCCGATGATCTCGCCAGTCGCGGGGGAGAATCTCGTTCTGCAGGAGGCAGACGCAGTCACGCCACGACTCCGGAAGCCGATCGAGCGCCCCGTGAAGGTCCTTCTCGCCCACCGCCACCAGGACCAGCTCGGGACCCGGGATGAGCGTGCCCTCCCGAGCCACGTCCATCTCGCGGACGACGGGATAGACGGGATGGCCGGCGCGAAGCATGCCGCCCGCGAATACCTGCCCCATCTCGCCAAGGCCGATGACCACGACCGGTTCGCGCACTCGTGCTCTCCCGGAGCTCGGCGGATTGTACCGTGAGAACGGAGCGTTCGCCGAATCCGCGCCCGGCGACGCGTGTACGACGGGAACGTCACTGGAGGATGCGTTGACGCGAATCGGGAACCGCGCTCAGGAGGCCCCGCACCACCGTGGCAGTCGATCGCCCGGCCCCGTCCTTCCGCGGCGGTCTTTCGCCCGCGAGAAACCGAGTAACCGGCGGATCCGTCCCGCCGTCTATTCCTTCGGTGGCGCCGGGCGGAGGGACCCGGCAGACCCAGGAGGTTACGTTGATGCATTCGATCATCCGGAAAACGGCGAATCTCTTCGCCATGGCGACGATCGCGATCTCGCTCGCTGGGAGCTCGGCCTTCGCGCAGGGCGGCTGGTTCGGCTCGGGCCAGAGAGCTCGGGGCGCATGTGACGAGTGCCCATGCGGGCGCGAGCCCGGACGGAGCCCCGATGGATGGCCGGGCGGGGGGCGAGGCGCGGGAATGCGCCGCATGCTTGCGACTCTCAACCTGAGCGCCGACCAGGAAGCGCGGATCCAGGAGATCCTGAGGAGCCGGCGACAGACGCTCGATCCGCTGGTCGACCAGGCGGCGGAAGCCCGGCGCCAACTCGTCGACACGGCCCGCGCATCCGAGGCGAACGAGACCGCGGTCCGCTCCGCGGCCGAGCGCGTGGGCAAGGCTCAGGCCGCGCTGGCTCTCGCCCGGGCCCAGACCATGGCGCAGGTGACGCAGGTTCTCGACCCGGACCAGCGCGCGAAGCTCCACGCGACCCTGGATCGGGTGCGGGAAACGGCTCGCGAGCGCCGAGGCCGAATGGTGGATCGACGGCGCGGCTTCGCGGATGACCTGCTCGACTCCTTCTGAGCGACAGGCACGTTCGAGATGTCGGGCGGGGATCGAGACGGCCACGATCCGGACCTCGACCCCGCGCCGGAGCGGCGCACACGTAGAATGCCCCTGCCACGATGCGAGAGGATCCTGCTCATGACCCCGACGCCGATCTCGCCGCCCGCGCCGCTGCCGGCGACGACGACGCGTTCGAGGCGCTCGTCGTTCGCTTCAAGGACCGACTGTTCCAGCTCGCGCAGCGGTTCTTTCCGGCACCCGAGGACGCCGAGGACATCGCCCAAGAGGTGTTCCTGAAGATGCACCGATCGATGGCGACCTACCGAGCGGATGCGCCGTTCGAGCACTGGCTCCTGCGTATCGCGACCAACACGTGCCGGGACCGCCTTCGGGAGCGGAGGCGCCGCCCCGCCGTGGCGCTCGCGGAGCTCACCGGCGCGCCGACCGACTGGCTCGACCGCGCTCTTGGCGGAGCGGCGCTCACCTCGTCCCAGGCGGACGAGGCGAGGAGGGTCGCCTCCGCATTGCTCGACACGCTCCCTGCGAAGGACCGGATCGTGCTCGTCCTCATGGATCTCGAGGGGATGTCGGCGAAGGAAACGGCAGCCGCGATCGGCTCGACGCGCGCCGCCGTGAAAGTGCGCGCGCTTCGCGCTCGCCGGGCCCTCCGGCGCCTCTCGGGACGCATCGCCGGGAGGCGATGATGGACTGCCGTTCGTTCCGTGCGGAGATCCGGCGCCACCCGACGGGCCCCGTCGACGAGCAGGCCGAGAGGCACCGGGCGACGTGTCCGCGGTGCATGCTCGAGCGCCGAGCCGCTGTCCTGCTGCGCCTGGGAAGCGGACCGGGCGACGGAACGCCGCGAGCAGGCTTCGAGCAGCGCGTGCGCGGCAGGATTCCCCGGGAAGGGACGGCTGCCGGCGCAGCCCCTTGGCCCGACGCCATTGGCGTTCTATCGCGTCCCGCGCTCGCGCTGGCCGTCTCCGCCGTGGTGCTCTCCGTCCTGGTCGCCTGGTGGGATGGACGGGCCGGCTCCGGCGGCGGCCGTGAAGACCTTGCGCTCCTCGCCGAGACGGATGCGGCATTCGCCTCGTTCCTCTCCGGCGACGCCGGCGACCTGCTCGCGCTGCCCAAAGGGCCGCACGCGCAGACGGAACCCGCTCAATGACCCGCGCCCGTGCGGGAGCCCTGCTTCTCGCCATCTTCCTCCTTGGCGCGTTGTGCGGAGCGTTGGGAGCGGTGGCCTGGGTCCGGAGGGATATCCGGACAGGCGGCGTTTTCGGCGAACGGATCGAGCGGATGGCGGCGCGGCGGATCGCGCGGAGGCTCGAGCTCGACCCCGCGCAGCGGGATACTCTGCGGCGCATCCTCGTGGAGGCCCGGCACCGCACGGAAGCCGTGCGCGAAGAAACGATGGAGCGCGTCTCGGGAATCCTGGACGACGCGTGCGATGCGCTGGTCCCCCACTTGCGGGACGATCAGAGGCGTGAGCTGGAGCTGCTGCGGAGAGAAACCCGGGAGCGGTTCCGCGCTCCGGCCGACCGGCGGCGCGGCAAGGGTCCCGGCGGGCCGCCACGGCCGGGACCGGGATCGTGACGGCGGGACCGCCCGGCTCCCGGTCGGGTGGGCGAACCGCGCACACCCCCACCGGTGCCGAGGCGGCGCGGGGGGAGTCTCCCGTGTACACTCTTGGGGCGGCACGAACGGCAGATTTTCCGTACATTACTCCTCGCGGGGGGTAGGAGGGCTCAGGCATGAGGCGCAGGTCGTTTCTCGCAGGGATCATGTTGGCGTTGGCCCTGGCCTCGGTCCAGGTCGCCTTCGCGCAGGAATCCGCCGCGGCACCTTCCGGGGCGCGCAATTCGGCGGAGATCCGGCACAGGCGGTTGGCCATGCGGCTCGAACGGATGGCGCTCGAACTCGGACTGACCACGGAACAGAAGGCGCAGATCGAGCCCGTCTTGGCGGCCCAGTGGGACGACACCAGGGCGCTGCGGCTCGACACCAGCGTGTCCCCCGAGGACAAGCAGGCCCGGCTCGAGCAGCTCCAGCAGGATTACAACTTGAAGATCCGATCCGCCCTCAACGCGGAGCAGCAGGGGAAGTTCGATCGCATCCGCGAGCGCAACCGGCAGCGAGCGATCGATACCCGGCCTCAGAAGCGCAAGGGAACGGTCCGGGTCGTCGACGACGACCAGTGACCGCGTCGCTCCTCACCTCGAACGCCCCACCCCGAATCGAGGGCACGAATCCGTGACCGGGCAGATCGAACAACGCGGCGAGATGGGACCGCAGATCTGCTGTCCGTGACGCACTAGGATCTCGTTGACCGGAATCCAGTAGCGGAGAGGCAGGATCTCCCGCAGCCTCTGCTCCGTCGCGTCGGGGGTGCGGGTCTGCACCCACCCGAGACGGTTCGTGATCCGGTGGACGTGCGTATCGACGCAAATCCCGGGCTTCCCGAACCCCAGCGTGACGACCAGGTTGGCCGTCTTCCGGCCCACTCCGGGAAGAGTCAGGAGATCCTCGATCGTCTCGGGAACGCGGCCGCCGAACCGTGAGAGCAGATGCCGAGAAATCTCGCGGATCTGCTCCGCCTTCCTCCGGTAGAACCCCGTGGGGTAGATCGTGGTCGCGAGGACCGCCGCGGGAATTCGGCGCATCCGCTCGGGCGTGTCGGCAAGCGAGAACAGACGCTCGCTGGCGGGGAAGCTCACCGCGTCCTTGGTGCGCAGCGAGAGGACGCAGCCGATCAGGATGCGGAACGGATCGGTCCCATGGACATCGAGAAAGACATCGCTCCGATGGACACGTCGGAGACGCCGCAGCACGCGGTCCACGACGGACCGGGGCGGCGCGGCGACTCCTGACGTTCTTCGCATCGACGGTCAGGACGTCTCGAGCGGCACGTCCCCGACCGGCGGCGGATAGGCGCGGTCGAGCTCCGCGAGATCCTCGGGAGTCAGCTGGAGGTGCGCGGCCCGAGCGTTGTCGCTCACGTGGTCGGGATCCGACGCCTTCGGGATCGCGACCATCCCTTCGTGACGGATCGTCCATGCGATGGCGACGCACTCGGGAGAGACTCCGTGCCGCCTGGCGACCTCGAAGAGGCCCGGCCTCTTGAGGAGCCGCCCTTCCTCCAGGGGCGAGTACGCGATGATGGGGATCCCGCGCTCGAGACACCACGAGAACAGCCTTCGCTCGCCTCCCCTTCGTTGCAGGTTGTAGAGCACCTGGTTCGCGCAGATTCCATCCGAGCCGCGAGCGGCCGCCGAGCGCTCGAGGTCGGCGAGGTCGAAGTTGCTCACCCCGTAATGACGGATCTTCCCCTGACGACGGAGTCGCACGAAAGCCTCGAGCGTCTGCTCGATCGGATGGCGCCCGGGCCAGTGCAGCAGATAGAGGTCGATCCGGTCCGTGGCGAGCCGGCGGAGGCTGCGCTCCGCCGCATCGATCGTCCCGGTTGTCGTCGCGTTCTGCGGCAAGACCTTGGAAACGAGGAACACCTCGTCTCGTCGCCGGCCGCGGACGGCTTCCCCCACGACCCTCTCGGCCTCTCCGCCGGCGTACATCTCCGCAGTATCGACGAGCGTCATCCCCAGGTCGAGCCCGCGCCGCAGCGCTCGAACCTCGGTGGCTCGTCTGCGCGGGTCCTCTCCCATGCGCCAGGTGCCGAGTCCGATGACGGGCAGATCCGCATCGGTCCGGGACCTCGCCCTCGCGATCATCATGCGGGCTCTCCTGCGGCGCGGCTCCCCGGCCGTGCCACGCCGCGATACATCTGTGTGAGAACCCGGGGACCGAATGACGATTCGTAACGCTCCAGCACCTCGATCTCGAGGCCTGCGTCGTGGATCGCCTCGTCCACGGAGACATCCAGCCGGCAACCGCCTGCCAGCACGCCATGCACCGGGCTCAACCGACGCTGCCAGCGGGCGAGTCTCGGCTCGGCGGCCCGCCCATGCTCCAGGAAGAGAAAACGGCCTTCGGGTCGCAGGATCCTCCGGATCTCCCCGAGCGCCCGTCTCGGATCCGGAATGCTGCAGAGCGTCCAGTGGGACACGACGGTGTCGAACCACTCGTCCGGACATGGGATGTCTTCGGCACGCCCGAGAACGAGCCGGACGGGAAACGGCGCCGAGGCGGCGTGGGGTTCCGCTCTGCGAAGCATCCCTTCGTTCGAGTCGAGTCCCACCAGCGCCCGGACCCGGCCGTGATGCGCAGGGTACGCCGCGAGCGAACCGCCGCACCCGAAGCCGATCTCGAGCACGCGTCCCCTGGCGGAAGCGAGGGAGGGAATCCGCTCGGCTCTCACCGCCGGAAGGCGCATCAGCCTCTCCATCGCCCACGGCAGCGCGCATCGCGCGTAGAACCCCATCACCGGCCCCTCCCGCTCAGCCACCCGCTTCGGCCGACTCGGCCCCGGATCGTACGCCGGGAATGAGCTCCACCAGCTCGACGCCGATGCCCACCGCATCCCCGACGATGAGACCGACGAAGGCGAACCGCACCAGCGAGCCGAGAGCGTCCTCGCCCGCATCCGCCCCCACGAGCCGGACCGCGGCGGCCGACAGGAACACCCCGGCGACGAGAGGTCCGAGCAGCGCGAACTTGCCGAATCGGTATCCTTCCTTCGCAAGCCCGTCGAAGATCAAGGAGGTCACGAAGGCTCCCCCTCCCACGACGGCGGCCGAGAGACATTCGAGGACGGCCCTCCTCCAACCGAGGCTCCACGCGTAGCCGAGGTGGACGAGAACGAACGCGGTGACGAGAGACGCGGCCTGGGCGTGCCGCTGGATCCGCACGACGGAAAGCACCGCCGCCAGGAGCGCGCCCACGGTGACGCACTGGAACCAGGGCAGCGCCGGCTCGAAGCTGCCCCAGCGGAACAGGGCGACTCCGGCGAGAACGCTCGCTGCCGTTCCCAGCGCGAAGCGCAGCAGGGCGCCCAGCTCGGCGCGATACTCCACGCGTCCTACCGGGTGGTCTCGAGGACGGGCCGGAGCGCATCGTTCACGACCTTCTCGTCGATGGTCAGGCTCCAGCCGTCTCCTTCCTTGCGAACCTGCGGCTGCGCGAACGGGTCGAACTCGAAAGGCTTGATGATCTTGCTGAACGCGGCTTTCAGGGCGCGAGCTCCGATTCGACGGCTCTTCACCGCTTCCACCGCGATCCTGCGAGCTCCTTCGTCGGTGATCCTCAGGTCGATTCCGTACCGCCGGAAGAAGTGCTGCGATGCCTTGAAGACGCTGTCCCTCGGCTCCAGGAAGATGCGCGACAGGATCTGTTGATTCAGGTCCTCGAGGATGATGGCGTTGTCGAAACGGGAGAGAAACTGCGGCTGCATGCCGTAGTCGAACAGGTCTTCTTGCTTGAAGTGGTGCGCCAGGGTGAAGAACTCCCGGATCTGAACCTCGCCGTTCTCGTACACGGTTTCGGTGGGGAGCTTCACCCGGCTCGTCGGAGAGGTCACGCGCCGATACACCTGGTCGTAGAGCGTTTCGAACGCCCCGGCGCAGAGGAACAACATCATCCCCGTGTCCACGTTCACCGCCGTTCTCTCGGCGACCTTGTCCTTGAACACCGTGATCGGGTAGAGCGTCTTCTCCCCCTCGATCAACGTGAGCAGGGCCTGCTGGATGTTGATCCCGGTCACGTACGGCTTCCCGCCGACGACTCCGGATACCTTGTCGATCTCGTCGAGGCAGACCGTGGCGTGCTGCATGTAGAGGCCGATCTCCTCGGCGCTCGCACCGTCGCCGAGGATCTGCCGCGCGCGCTCCTCGAGCCGGACGAGGACGCGGTGGGTGTCCACCGCTCCCTCCTCGGTGGAGAGCGTGTTCGCGTTCATGATCACCACGACGCGGTACTTGGCGAAATCCTCGTGGGACTCGTACATCCGCTCCATGGACCGCATGACCGTCGTCTTCCCGGTCCCCGAGTTGCCGATGAGCATGAGGTTCCCGTACTTCTCCCCTTGCAGATGCTTGAAGATCGCCACCGAGACGTACCTGAGGGTCTCCTCCTGGCCGATCACGTCCTGCTGGAGCTGCTGGTAGATCTCGACTGGCTTCATCGGTTGGAGTCTCCCTGGCTTCTTCCGAACTGCAACGGGTCATTATAGCCGCCGGACCACCGGCACCGCCCGGGCGCAAATCGAACACGGTCCCCGATGGAGCAACGAGGCGTTCCCCCGAGACGGTGGAAACCCGCGGGGGGCGCAGGCCGCTCCGGCGAACCCGGGGGCCGAGGGGCCGGCTCCCGGCGTTCTCAGTCCCTGAACACCGTGATCGGGTAGAGCGTCTTCTCCCCCTCGATCAACGTGAGCAGGGCCTGCTGGATGTTGATCCCGGTCACGTACGGCCACCCGTCGCTCGGGGATCAGACCAGATCGCGGCCACAGAAACGGCAGACCCTCGCTTCGCGTCGGATCGGCTCGGCGCAATGCGGGCACGGTCGCACGTCGCCGGCCTCCTGCCGCGCTCCTCTCGTCTCGCGAAACTGCAGCGACTCGATCCGCTCCTGGATGCGCCGTGCGTCGGCCTTCGTGTGCCCGTGGCTCACGATCGGATCGGAGCCTCCCGTGGACTCGATCCGGATGTCGGACCAGAGGATTCCCGTCGCGAGATTCACCGAGGCGACTTTCTGGATGGGGATGCTCTCCTCGCTGACCGTTAGCCACGACCGCTTTCGCCGGACCACGGAATACTCGGTGACGAGAATCGTGGTGGGGAAAACCCTGTTGCCCCGAGTCAGACGACTGGCGACGAAAACCTCCGGGTCCATGCTCCACCTCCGTGCGCTCTGGAGTCGGGCGGAATTCTAGTCTGCGATGCCTCGCAGGCGCACGGTTGCGCCGGCACGGGTCGGCGGTCGGGCACCGGACGCCCACGGTTCATCCGTCGAAAGGAAGGAGGAGTGGCACGGAGTGGCCCGCGCACGCCCCACGTGCTAGCCCGCTTTATTCACGAAGGTCCGTCGCGAGACCGACTTCGGCGAGCTCAGTCGAGCCGTGGAGGCGGCCGTGATGACGGGCATCCGCAGGGGCGAGGATCCGAGACGTACTTGAACAGTACGTCGCAGGGTCCGAGCCCCGAGGACGCCCGTCAGCATGGCCGGATCCGCGGTCGCAGCAGGAGCTTCGTGAATAATGCGGGCTAGGAGCCGGCGTCCGCGTCCACGGGTATCGAATCGACCCCGGCTGCCACGCCGGCCCGATCCGACCGGAGTCGCTCGGACAGCTCGTCCGCGGTCACCGGCCGACCCAGCAGGTACCCCTGGACCATGTGGCAACCCTGATCCCGGAGGAGGTCGAGCTGCCGCTCGTTCTCCACCCCTTCGGCAACCACCGTGAGCCCGAGGCCTCGGGCCATGGAAACGATGGCCGAGGTGATTGCGGCGCTCGCGGGATCGTCCACCATGTCGCGAACGAAGGAGCGGTCGATCTTGAGCGAGTCGATGGGAAACCGCTTGAGGCGCCCGAGAGACGAGTACCCGGTTCCGAAGTCGTCCACGGCGACTCGCAGTCTCATCGCGCGAAGGGCGCTCAGCGTCCGGACTGCCTCGTCCTCGTCGCGCATGAGCGCGCTCTCGGTGATCTCCACCACCAGAGACGAAGGATCGATGCCGGTTTCCTTCAGGATCCGCGAGACGATCTCCACGAGCTGCTGTTGGCGGAACTGGCGCGGGGAGAGGTTCACCGCGACGTGGAGGGGGCGACCGTCTCCGCCGCGCCAGAACATCCCCTGGGCCCATGCGGTCCTGAGAACCCACTCCCCGATCGGGACGATCAGTCCCGTCTCCTCCGCCAGCGGGATGAAGTCGCCCGGCGGAACGAGTCCCATGTCCGGGTGCTTCCACCGGAGGAGCGCCTCCGCCCCCACGACTGCTCCGGTCCTGGCGTCCAGCACGGGCTGGAAATGCAGGATGAACTCGTCGCGCTCCAGGGCCTTCCGCAGGCTGTTCTCCAGGGAAAGGCGCTGGAACGCGGACGCGTTCATCGACTGGTTGTAGAACTGGAAATTGCTGCGGTCCGAGTCCTTCGCGTGGTACATGGCGGTGTCCGCGTTTCTGAGGAGCGACTCCACGTCGTTTCCGTCCTGCGGGAACAGGCTGATCCCGATGCTGGCCGAAACGAACACCTCCTGATCGGCGATCCGGAACGGTCGCTGCAGGCTTTCGAGCACCCGGCGGGCCACCTTCGCCGCGTCCTCCCCTCTCCCGATGTCGGCGAGCGAGACGATGAACTCGTCTCCTCCGAGCCGGGCCACCGTTCCACGCACCCCCAGCGCTTCCGCGCGAGCGAGCGTGTCCGTGGTCCTCAGGGACTTCATCAGACGGTCGGCCACCGCCTGGAGAAGCTGGTCTCCGCACCTGTGCCCGAGCGTGTCGTTGATCCGCTTGAACTGGTCCAGATCCATGAAGAGCACCGCGACCTGCTCGCCGACCCGCCGTGCCCGCTCGATGGACTGCTCGAGCCGGTCGAGGAAGAGCTGGCGGTTCGGCAGGTGGGTCAAGGTATCGTAGTAGGCCAGGGTGCGGATGCGCTGCTCGGCGTTCTTCCGCTCGGTGATGTCCAGAGTGACGCCGGACAGGCGAACCGATCGCCCCTCCTCGTCCCGGACGCTGAGCAGCTGCTCGTGCAGGTAACGCACGGAGCCGTCCGCGCGAACGATCCGGAAGTCGAGCCCCCACGTCCCTGCATCCTTCCGTGCCAGCTCGGATGTCTGGGCCACTAGGCTCCGGTCGTCCGGATGGACGCACTCCAGGATCGTCTCGAGCGTAGGCGTGAACTCCTCACGCCGCACGCCGAAGATCCGGTAGGCCTCGTCCGACCAGCGAACGACCCCGGTTTCCGGATCCCGGTCCCAGCTTCCGAGATGGGCGAGACGCTGCGCCTCCGCCAGACGCGATTCGCTTTCGCGGAGATGCCCGAGCGTTTCGCTCGCACGAATCATGTAGCGGACCCGCTGGGAGAGGATCATCCAGTTCAGCGGTTTGGTGGCGAAATCCGTGGCTCCTGCCTCGAACCCCTTCCGGATCGAGTCCAGATCCTCGAGTCCGGTGAGCATCAGAATCGGCACCGAGTCGCCGCCGGGGAGATTCCGGATCGCCGCGCACGCTTCGAACCCGTCCATGCCGGGCATGATCACGTCCAGCACGACCATCTGGGGCCGCTCCCGCGCGTAGGCTTCCACCGCGCCGACGCCGTCATCCGCTTCGATCACGTGGAAATCCTCGAGCTCGAGAGCCTCGTAGAGGACGAGGCGACTCGCGGCATCGTCATCGGCGAGCAGGATCAGGGGGTTGCGCGGCTCGTTTCTCATCGGGTCACCATACGGCACGTTTCCTCGATGGCGCGGGCCACGAGCGCGAACTCGGCCTCGATCGCGGCCAGCCGCTCGGTTGCGTCGTCCATGAGGCCAGCTCGGGCACGCGCCTCGAGGTCCTTGCAGAGAGTCGAGAGTCGGGTCGCCCCCACGTTGGCGCTGCTGGACTTCAGCGTGTGAGCGGCGTCCCGGGTGGCGGCCGCCTCGGCCGACTCCACGGCATCGCGGAGCGATTTCATCCGATCGGGAGCGCTGTCGACGTAGAGATGAAGGACGCGCTGGAGAATGTTCGGCTTTCCCGATTGCTGCAGGCTGAGGATCGCGTCGAGCGCCTTGTGGTCCAGTGGCTCCTCCGCGCACGGGGACGACGGATCCGGATCCGCGGCGAGCGGGGCCACGATCGGATCCGGAGCCACCGGACCGCGCGCCGCTTCGAGCCAGCGATCGAGAGCGCTTCGCAGCGCCTCCTGTCGGAGCGGCTTCGGGAGATAGTCGTCCATTCCGGCCAGAAGGCAGCGATCCCGATCGCCCGCCATCACGTTCGCGGTGAGAGCGACGATGGGGATGCGGCGGCGATCGTTGCGTGCGTGCTCCCGTCTGCGGATCTCGGCGGCCGCCTCGAATCCGTCCATCCTCGGCATCTGACAGTCCATCAGGACCAGGTCGTACACCTGCCGATCGAGCGCCGCCAGGACCTCGTGCCCGTCGGTCACGCAGTCCGCCCGGCAGCCGAGGACTTCGAGCAGGCACACGGCGACCTCCCGGTTCACCGGGTTGTCCTCGGCGAGGAGGATCCGGCGCGCTCGCTCGACCGGACGCGCTTCGGAGAGGCTGTGCCTCGTGACGAGGGCCGCGGGCCCTCCCGTTTTCCCCATGACCGCCGCGAGGCAGTCGTACAGCTCCGACTGGCGGACCGGCTTGCTGAGGTATCCCTCGATCCCCACCCGCTTCGCCTCGACCGCGTCGCCGCGCAGCCCGATCGAGGTGAGCATCACGAGGCGCACCGCGGCGATGGCGTGCTCGCCCTTGATTCTCTGCGCCAGGTCGACTCCGTCCATCCCGGGCATCATCATGTCGAGGACCGCCAGATCGAACGGGCGACCCAGCGCCCCGGCGCGCAGCAAATCGAGGGCGGCAAAGCCGTCCTCCGCGCATTCGCTTTCCATCCCCCACGCCTGCAGGTGATGGAAGAGGAGCTCGCGGTTCGTGGGGTTGTCGTCCACGACCAGGACCCGGAGACCGCGGAGGTCCTCCCGGGGGCGCTGGGCCGGATTGGCAGCCGCGTTTCCGACGCCGAGCCGAGCAGTGAACCAGAACGTGGATCCCTTCCGCGGCTCGCTCTCGAGCCCGATCGATCCTCCCATCATCTCCGAGAGCTGCTTGGCGATGGCAAGGCCGAGCCCCGTGCCTCCGTATTTCCGGGTGGTCGACCCGTCGGCCTGGGTGAAGGCCTCGAAGATGCTGCTCTGGATCTCGGGAGCGATCCCGATGCCGGTGTCCCGGACCGCGAAGCGGAGGAAAAGAGAATCGGGCGATCGATTTTCCGACTCGACCCGCACGACGACTTCTCCGGCCTCGGTGAACTTGATGGCGTTCCCCACGAGGTTGACCAGGATCTGGCGGAGTCGACCCGGATCCCCAACCACCACCGTGGGGAGGTCGCTCGGGACGAAACAGCTCAGCTCGAGGCCCTTGGCCTGAGCTCGCTCGGCGAGCAGCTCGCACACGTCCTCCACGGTCTGCCGGAGCTCGAAATCGATGGACTCGAACTCGAGGCGGCCCGCCTCGATCTTCGAGAAATCCAGGATGTCGTTGATGAGGGACAGCAGGGAATCGGCCGAGGAGCGCACGGCCGTCGCGAATCTCTTCTGTTTCGGCGACAGATCGGTTCCGAGCAGCAGCTCGGTCATCCCGATCACTCCGTTCATCGGGGTCCGGATCTCGTGGCTCATGTTGGCGAGGAACTGCGACTTGGCGCGGTTCGCGTCCTCGGCCAGGCGCGCCAGCTCGTGGGCCGATTGCGAGGCGGCCGCCAGCTCGTGCGTTCTCTGCTCGACCGTATCCTCGAGCGTCCGCTGGTAGTCCGTCTCTCTCCGCCGGTACTCGCGCAGCTGTCCGAGCATCTCGTTGAACGAGGCGGCGAGGTCGTGCACCTCGTCGCGCGTGCGGACCTCGATCGTGCCTGCGAGGTCGCCCCCCGCCACCGCCCGGGTGGCGCCGGCCAGAGCCTGGATGGGCGAGGTGATCCGCCGCACGAGCAGGATCGTGGCCAGCATCGCCACGAGCATGCATACGCCGGCGGAAAGGGCCGCGGTCCGGAGAAACCCGACCCGGCGGATCCGCGCGCCTTCCTGGGAGAGCCCGAGCTGCACGTGGCCCAGGACATCGTCGCCGCGCGCGGGGACCCTCCCTCCGAGGAAGCGCATCGCGTCGCCCGTGTCTTTGGTGCCCGACACCGGCACGACCACGTCGAGATACGTCGCTCCGTCCCGTGGGTCACGGACCTCGGCGAAACGCGCGCCGGTCCCTTCCACGTCCGTGTCGTGCGGAACGACCGTCGGAACTCGTCCACCGGGCTGGATCGCTTTCTCGAGGACGATTCGGCCATCGCGATCCACGAATCGCACGTAGGACGCCCATGGATAGGCGTCGAGCCCCGCCACGAGCTTCGCGAGGGTGTTGGCGTCGCCGGACGCCAGCGCGTGGGCGCTTCCGTGGGCGACCATGGCCGCGATGGCGACCCCGTCGTGGAGGATCTCCTCACGGTATTCGCGCTCGGCGCGGCGCAGGCTGAGCGCAACGGTCCCAGCGGTCGTCGCGAGGATGGCCGCGACGATCAGGATCTCGAACTTCGCCGTCAGGCCGAGCCGCATCCTCGAGCCCACCGTCGTTCCTTTTCCTTTCCTCCTCCTCGCCCCGGAATACGGGAGCGAGGGCCCAGTCCCACGGAGTTCATCCGGCCGGGAGCTTTCCCGTTTCGGGTGCTGCCCGCGTCTCCGTTGCGGCAGTCGCCTGGTCCGCGTGGTGACACCGGAATCCACCCGGGTTTCGGTGCGCGTCCCGCCGTCAGAACGTAAGTTCCGAATCGCAAAACGTCAAAAATTAAATTTACTGTGCTTTCGAGATGTCGGCGCGGATCGGGACGTTCGATCGCGCCCGCGTGTGCGTCGCGCGGTGCTCGGCTTGGAAATCGGCTGCCCCACCGGAATCGAATCGACACCGAGGGAGGCCTGGGGTCTCGGCGACGTGGGGCCTCACGCCCGGTGCCCGCTTCGTCTCCGTCGTTCCACCAGCGGAGGATACGCGGTCGGATCGGCGGTCAGTGAAAGTCCCGGCTCGTCGCCTTCGCGGCGGCCAGGAGATCCCGCGGGGTCCAGAAGCTCTCCGCGATGAGGTGCACGACCCCATCCTGGACCTGGAGCTTTCCGGTGACCCCGAGGAACGTCGCGGTCTTCACGAGCACCTTGAAGCGCTCGTACACCTGGCTCCAGACCACCACGTTCACGAAGCCCGCCTCGTCCTCGAGGGTCATGAAGACCACCCCGGACGCGGTTCCGGGCCGCTGGCGGCAGATCACCAGTCCCGCGTAGCGCACACGCCGCCCGTGAGGAAGCTTCGCGATTCCGCAGGCGTCGAGGAGCCGGCGGGCACGCATCTCGTTACGCAACGGTTCCAGCGGATGCCCGCGCGGACTGTGCCCCGTGGTGCGATAGTCCCAGCCGATGGTTTCGAAGGCGTCCAGGGCGGCGAACGATGCGCGGGACTCCTCCCGTTCGAGAACGAGGGGCGCGCGAAAGGTCCGGGATGCGCCCTTCGCCGCCCAGAGCGCCCCACGCCGCTCGGGCTCGAGCCCAGCGAAGGCTCCCGCCTCCGCGAGCCGGGAGACGACGCCGTCGTCGAGACCGGTGCGGAGAACGAAATCCTCGATGCAGGAGAACCCCCGCTCGCCCCGCGCCATCTCGATCCGCCTCCAGTCCCCCTCCCCCAGCCCCTTCACGTATCGCACCCCCATCCTCACGGCGAACAGGGAGACATCGACGTTTTCCAGGACGAAAATACCGGGAGCTTGCCCCCGGCCTCCCGCCCCGCGTGCGTCGCAGGCCGGCGGACTGGCCCGCGTCGCCCGCGGGTCTTCATCGTTCCGCGTGACGCGCGGGGCGTCATGAAAGACTGTCCCTGATTCGCGCCGATTCGCCTTCTCGTCACTTTTCTGTCGTACACACGCCACTCGGCGATCCTCTCCACCGGCCGAACCGGGAATGTCCCCGGGCTCCAGCGTGCAATCCCAATGGCTCCGCCGGACGTCCACGGGACGGACCTTCACGCCGTGACGGCGGGCGTCCTCGACGATCGTGGCGGGAGAGTAGAACCCCATGGGCTGCGCGTTCAGGAGGGAGCAGGTGAAGACGTCCGGGTAGTGCCGGCGCATCCACGCCGTGGCGTACGCGATCAGGGCGAAGCTCGCGGCGTGGCTCTCGGGAAATCCGTACTCGCCGAACCCGCGGATCTGATCGAACACGCGCTGGGCGAACTCGGGCTCGATCCCCTTGGCGGCCATCCGCGAGATGAGCCGCTCGCGATGGCGATCGATGCGCCCGGTCTTCCGCCACGCCGCCATGTCGCGACGGAGCTGGTCCGCCTCCCCCGGCGTGTAGTCGGCGGCGACCACCGCGAGCCGCATCACCTGCTCCTGGAAGAGCGGGACTCCCAGCGTCTTGGCGAGGACCGGCTCGAGGGACGGATGCGGGTAGACGACCGGCTCGATTCCCGCGCGCCGCCTCAGGTAGGGATGAACCATGCCGCCCGTGATGGGACCCGGACGCACGATGCTCACCTCGATGACGAGGTCATAGTACGTTCGAGGCTTCAGGCGCGGAAGCATCGCCATCTGCGCGCGACTCTCGATCTGGAAGACCCCCACGGTGTCCGCCTTGCAGATCATGTCGTAGGTCGCCGGGTCCTCCTTCGGAACCGTCGCGAAGGTGTACGGCCGACGGTAGTGCTCCCGCAGGAGGTCGAACCCCTTGTGGAGCTGGTTCAGCGCCCCGAGCCCCAGCAGGTCCACCTTGAAAAGTCCCAGCTCCTCCAGGGAGTCCTTGTCCCACTGGATCACCGTGCGGTCGGGCATCGAGGCGTTCTCGATGGGAACGAGCTCCTCCACCGGCTCGTGCCCCAGGAGAAACCCACCGGGGTGGATCGAGAGGTGACGCGGAAAGTCGAGGACCTCCCCCGCGAGCCGGATGGCGTGCCGGTGCGCCGGATGCTCCGGGTCGAGCCCCGCCTGCGCGAACACCGCGGGGTCCACGTCCCCGTAATGCGGAAGGAGCTTCGACAGCCGGTCGAGGGCGGTCTCCGGGATCCCCAGCGCCTTTCCCATGTCGCGCACCGCCGAGCGCGGCCGATAGCGGACCACGTTCGCCACCATGGCCGCGTGGGTGCGTCCGTACTTGACGTAGACGTGCTGGATCACTTCCTCGCGCCGGTCGTGCTCGATGTCGAGATCGATGTCCGGCGGCTCGGCCCGCTCCCTGGACAGGAATCGCTCGAAGAGGAAGCCGAGCCGCACGGGGTCCACCGCGGTGATCCCCAGGCAGTAGCAGACCGCCGAGTTCGCCGCGGAGCCGCGCCCCTGGCAGAGGATCCTCTGCTCGCGGCAAAACCGGACGATCTCCCACATGGTGAGGAAGTAGCCGCAGTAGTCGAGCTCGATGATCAGGTCGAGCTCTTTGCACAGCTGCTGCACGACCTCGGGGGGCACCGATTCTCCGTAGCGCTCCCGTGCGCCGTGCATCGTGAGCTCCCGGAGGTGGTCGGCCGAGGTCATCCCCGTGGGGAGCTTCTCGGAGGGATAGCGGTAGCGAATCTCGGCGAGGGAGAACGAACAGCGGGCCGCGATCTCGACGGTGCGCGCCACCGCCGCCGGATCGTCCTCGAAGAGGCGCCTGAAGGCATGTGGCGGCTTGAGCGCGTGCTCGTCGTTGGGCTTCAGGAGCCGCCCGGCATCCACGAGCTTCACCTCGTGACGGATCGCCGTGAAGACGTCCTGGAGCTCTCTGCGCGCCGGCTTGTGGTACAGCACCTCGTGCGCCGCAGCCACCGGGATGCAGGCGCGCTGCGCGCGCTGCCGCAGCCGAGCCTCTTGCCGCGGCTCCTCGGCGCGCCGGTGCCTCGCCGCCATGGCGTACAGACGATCGCCGAACGCGTCCCGGAGTCCGTGGGCCACGAAGAACGGGTCCGCCTCTCCCGCAAGGAGGCTCCGATCGCCGCCCCACAGGGCGATCACGTCCTCGGCGCGCTCGAAAACCTCGCGCCATCCGACCCTGCTCTCTCCCTTCTCCGAGCGCCGGCGGCCGGCGGTGACGAGCCGGCAGAGATTTCCCCAGCCGAGCCGGGTCGCGGCGAGCAGGACGATCGTCGAGCCGTCCTCGATCGTGACCTCGGAGCCGTGGAGCAGGCGAATCCCGAGATCCCGCGCCTTGACGTGCGCTTCGACGGCGCCGCACACGCCGTCCCGGTCGGTGAGAGCGATCGCCTCGAGACCGTGCCCGGCCGCGGCCTCGATGAGCTCCTCGGGATGGCTCGCTCCCTCGAGGAACGAAAAGCCGCTCTTGCACCAGAGGGGAACGTAGGGGGACATTGCCGGTTTTCCTTCGACACGATCAAGCAGACGCTTTTCCCGGGCGTACGACAGGGAAACGGGGACAGTCCCCATTACTCCCCGTTTCTGCGTGAGCCCCGGGGCGTCACGCGGAAATCATGAAAACATCCCGCGGGAAATGCATGCCGGTCTGCCGGCGTGCATTTCCCACGGGAGCCGGGGGCGCGAGGACGGAGCCCCCGGATTTGCATAACAACCGACTCTTGCGGGCTCATGAGCAGATCGAACCATGCGGCGTCGCGCGAGATTCGTTGCTGTAATGAAAACACCGGGGGCCGGCCCCCGGGATCTTCGGGAACATCCCCCTCACTCCACCCTTCCTTGTAGATACCATCGTCTTCGCTCCCGATCGAAGTAGACCCACAGCAGCTCTCCCTGCTTCGTCTCGGCGAAGTGGTAATCGCGGTGGACGGCGCGGTTCCACCAGCCTCCCGACAGCACGTAGGGACCGAGGACGCGCACCACGGGGCCTTGCTCCAGTCCACGCAGCATCCAGCCGTCGGGCTCGTGGCGCTCCCGCGGCGGGAGCGGAACGGGCCGCGCGTGGATCCTCCGGACGAGGCGGGGCTGATCCACGGCGCGCGGCCTCGCCTCGACCAGATCGGGAAAGGGCTCCCACGCGAAGCGGGCCTCGGGGAGATGCCCGTTCGCGAGGCGTGCCCGCGCCACGGCTTCGTCCCCCAGCTGCGCGCGCACCCGTGCGAGAGCGCGGTTCGCGGCGGCGAGGTCGCGCCGCTTCGCGGCGGCGAAGAGATCCTTCTGTCGCGGGGCCGCTTCGGTCTCCCGTGCCACCAGGACGATCTCGACCACGCCGTCCGGCAATCGCCGCGCCGCCTCGAGCCGCAACCGCACGAGATCGAGCAGCACCTTCGCGTCGAGAGTGGAGGCCGCGGGCCGGATGCTCTCGAGGTGATCCCCCAGCCGCTCGAACCGAAAGCCGATCTGGAGCTCCGAGAGCATCCGCCCCTTGCGCGCGATCTCTTGAAGGAACGGACCGATCAGGGTCTCGATGACGGCGACGATCCGGATGGCGTCGCTCTCGGGATGGTCGAGGGCGAGCCGCCGCATCGCGGGAACGTCGGGACGCTCGGGCTGGAGCGGCGGAGCGAGATCGCCCGTGGCGAGCCGATGGAGGGCGCGCACCTCGGGACCGAAGCGCACGCCCACGCCGTCGAGCGGCAGGTCCACGAACTGTCCGACGGTCCTGACACCGAGCTTCGCGAGCGTGTCCCGGGCGGCGGACGGGAGCGCCAGTCGGTCGAGAGAGACGGCGCGCGCAGCCTCGCGCTCTTCCGCCTCGCTCTTCAAGACGTGGGTGCCGCGGTGGACCCGCGCGATGGCGTACACGCCGAATCGCCGGAAGCCCACGACGACCGACGCGCGAAAGCCTGCGCGCACGAGGTCGGCCTGTACCGCCGAAGCCCACTCGTCGAGCGAGCCGAACAGGCGCTCGAGCCCGCGGGCGTCGAGCCAGAAGACGCCGGGCTCGTCCCGCGACGGCTCGACGTGCGGCGTGAACTGCCGCAGGCGTTCCGCGAGCGAGGCGACCCCCTCCCGGATCTCTCTGTCGGGAACGACCGCCGCCCGGAGCCCCGGCGCGAGCGAGAGCCCCGCGGCATAGCGCATCCCGGAAAGCACGCCCGAGGTCCGGGCGCGCTCGTTCACCTGCAGGATCTTCCCCTGGGGGCGGTCGCTCTCGACCACCGCTGCCGGTTGCGCGCACCAATCCGCGTGGCGCTGCAGGAGGATCTGCAGCGGGAACGCCGGGAGATCAACGCAGGCCGTCCGGTCCACGATACGTCTCCGCATGTCTCCAGCCGGGGCCGCGGCGCTTGTCCTTGACGGCGCGCAGCTCGCAGTGGAATTGATCGGCGTCGTGCCCCGCGTGCACCGCGTGCGCGCGGATCGAGACGAGCGAGCCGAGGGACGGCCGGTCGCCGCCCTTCTCGGTGAGGAACACCAGCGCCGCCTCGTGCTGCTTCGCGAGCCCTGCGAGACGCGTCTGACCCGCAATGGAAAGACGCGTCTCGGTCCCAAGGTCCACCACGACCAGACCGAACGCCCCCGACCGCACGAGCAGATCGGTCGCACGCGCCGCGGCCAGGACGTCGGGCGCCCATACGACCGGAAGCGCCGCCAGGTCCACGCCCGCATCCGCCACGTCCGGCGGGTAGAACGGGGAACCACGCCTCCCGATCCACGCCACGGGCTCCCCCATCCGCTGCGCTTCAAGGACCAGCCGGAACACGAGCGTGAGCGGAGCCCCCCCTGCATCTCCCGAGATCTCCGCGAAACGCCCGGCGAGCGCTGTGAGGCCCCACCCGGTAGCTCGCGCGGAAGCGGCGATGCCGCGCTGCACCCCCCGAGAGAACGCCGCCTCGAGAGCCTTTTCCGCGGACCGCGCGAGGTCGTCCCGCGAATCCTCGGTCCGTTGCGGCTCCCACCGTCGCGTGCTCTCCGCCGTCATGGCTCACTTCTCCAGAAAGCGACGGACCTCGACCACCTTACCCAGGAGCCGGAGCTCTTTCGGGTCCGGTACGATCGGATCGAAGCGCGAGTTCTCCGGATGCAGCTCGACGCGACCGCGCCGCACGCGCAGGCGCTTGATCGTGGCTTCGTCGCCGACGAGGGCCACCACGATGTCCCCCGATTCGGCTCGCTCCTGACGGCGGACGACCACGATGTCCCCCGGCAGGATCCCCGCCCCCGTCATGCTCTCGCCGCGCACGCGCAGGCCGAACATCTCTTCCGGCGCCGATCCGCGGCGGGACGGCTGGACCGGAACGTACCCTTCCAGGTCCTCGACCGCCGCGTCGAGGGGCCCCGCCGGAACCCGGCCCAGGAGCGGAACCAGGAACGGAGGCGGCCCCTCCCCGCCCGCAAGGCGATATCCACGCGCCTTGCCTGGCTCCTTCGCGAGATGGCCGGCGCTCACCAGCCCCTCCAGGTGCTCCCGCGCCGTCTGGGGCGAGAGGAACCCGAACGCCTTCTGGACCTCGCGCACCGTCGGAGGGCGACCGCTCAGCAGACGATCGCGGATGAATCGAAAGACCTTGTCCCTGGTCTGCCCGGCGGGGGTGCGGCCCATGATCTGTCCTCCCATGGTTGCTGGAAGGAATATACCATACAAATGTATGGAAGGGGTCAAGTCTCGACTTCCGACTTCGAAGAACTCGGGCGGCGCCGGCTGGCCGTCAGGTTGTCGTCGGGCAACACGGCTCGCGCCCGCCCGAGACCGAAGCGCTATCTTGCTTCCGAGTCCCATTCCCTCGAACGCGCCCCGGGGGTCCCTTGACACGGCCGCTTCGCGTCCTGTTCGAAGGCGCCTGGTACCACGTGATGAACCGAGGCGGTTCGAAGCGGACCGTCTTCCCGACGGACGAGGACCGCGCGGATTTCCTCCGGCTCCTGGGCGAGATGGAGGAGCGATTCCGGGTTGAGCTTCACGCGTACTGCCTCATGGGGAACCACTACCACCTCCTCATTCGAACCCCTTTGCCGAATCTGCCCGAGGCGATGCGGCACCTCGACGGCGTCTTCACTCAGAGATTCAACCGCCGGCATGGAACGGATGGAGCGATTCTCCGCGGCAGGTACAGGGCGATCCTGGTGCAGGCGGACCGCTACCTGCTCCATGTCAGCCGCTACATTCACCTGAACCCCGTCGAGGCCGGTCTCGTGCGTCGCCCGGAGCACTGGCCGCACTCGAGCTTCCGCGCGTACCTCGACCCTCTCGAGGCTCCTCGCTGGCTCGAGACCTCGGCCGTACTCGGTTGCTTCGGGATGGCGGGCGCCCGTGGGAGCTACCGGCGATTCGTCGAGATCGGCGTCGATCCGAAGACTCGTGCTTTCTACTCTCGCCCGCGGCTCCGCCCCGTCCTGGGGGAGGAGGGGTTTTGCGGCGAGATCCTACGCCGGCTGGGTTACATTCCTGACGAGGTGAGCCGAGAGGTTCCCGATCTTCGGAGGCTAATCGAACCGGTACCGCTGGATACCATCGCCCGAGAGATCGCAGAAGCCTTCGCGAGTTCCCTGGAACGAGGTCGATCACGGGTCACGAAGGCCCGCAAAGACGCTTCTATCGCCCGAGGAGCGTTCGTCCATGCGGCGCGCCGCCTGGGCGGGTGGCGACTTCGCGAGATCGGCGCCTTCCTAGGTTACACATCGTACGATGCCGCGTCTCGGGCAGCCGTGCGTTTCCAGGCGGCCGCGACGGCCGACGTTTCTCTCGCCGCCCGCCTTGCGTCGGTTCTCGATCGTCTCGAAGGTCGAGTGGGTCCGTGTGAGCACCCGGCTCCAGACGTGCCACGGGACCCGGAGACCGCTGAGTTCGATCTTGAAGCGAATGTCGAGACTTGACCCCTTCCCTCATGGCTCGGGGGGTTCGTAGCCGACCACGACGACTTCACGCGGCTCGCCGATCGCCGTCTCGAACGCCTTCACACGCAGCGCCGAGCGCAGATCCGCTTCGACGACCGGCATCCGCTCGAGGCTCGCGGCATCCGCTTTGACCACGACTTTGGTGATCGGGACGCGCAACGGCTGATTCGCTTCCGATCGCAGCCTCCGAACGTCGAGGAGCACGCCCGTGGCCCATTCGTACGCGGCTTGATCCGACGTGCGCGTCGCGTCGGAGTGGTCGGACAGCAGCGACTCGAGCTCCGACGAGGTCGGCCACGGTGAAGCGTGAATCGACCCCTCGCGCCACCACGACCACACTTCCTCGGTCACGAACGGGAGGAACGGGGCGAGCAGACGCAGCAGCACCGACAGGGCCGCCGCCAGCGCCGCGTTCGCCGAGCCGGCGCCCTCCGGGGTCTGCTCGCCGTAGCGCCGCCCCTTGACCAGCTCCAGGTAGTCGTCGCAGAAGCGCCAGAAGAAGCTCTCCGTCCGCTGGAGCGCGCGCGTGTAGTCCAAGCTCTCGAGCGCGGCAGTGGCCTCGATCACGACCGCGGCGAGACTGCGCACCATGGCCCGATCGACGGGAGCGACGATCGCCCCCTGCGGCTCGGCGGCGCTCAGCGCGAAGCGCGACGCGTTCAGCAGCTTGATGGCGAGCCGCCGGCCCACCCGCATCTGGTTCGTGTCGAACGCCGTATCGGTGCCCGGCCGGCCGCTCGCTGCCCAGTACCGGACCCCGTCGGAGCCGTGCTGCTCGAGGAGCGCGAGAGGCGTCACCACGTTCCCCTTCGACTTCGACATCTTCTTGCGGTCGGGGTCGAGCACCCAACCCGAGATCGCCGCGTGGGTCCACGGCAGCGAGTCGTGCTCGAGATGCGCGCGCAGCACGGTCGAGAAGAGCCAGGTACGGATGATGTCGTGCGCCTGCGGGCGAAGGTCCATCGGGAAGGTCTGCGCGAAGAGTGCCGGGTCGTCCGGCCAGCCGCAGGCGATCTGGGGCGTCAGCGACGAGGTCGCCCAGGTGTCCATCACGTCGGGATCCCCGACGAAGCCCTCCGGCCGCCCGCGTTGGTCGGCCCGGTAGCCCGGCGGCACGTCGGTGGACGGGTCGATCGGAAGCCGCGACTCGTCGGGGACGATGCGCTGGTCGTACCGCACGCTCCCGTCCGGACCGATCGCGTACCAAACCGGGAACGGCACGCCGAAGAAGCGCTGCCGGCTGATGCACCACTCGCCGTTCAACCCCTCGGTCCAGTTCTCGAACCGGGCCTGCATGTAAGGCGGATGCCACGAAAGCTCGCGGCCCCGGGCGAGGAGCGGCTCGCGGAACCGGATCGTCTCGAGGAACCACTGCCGGCTCGTGACGATCTCGAGCGGGCGCTCCCCTTTCTCGAAGAATTTCACGGCGTGCGTGATCGGGCGCGGCTCTCCGACCAGATCGCCAGACTCGCGAAGCCGCTCCGCGATCTTCGCCCGAGCCTTGGCCGCCGACAGGCGCACGAGATCGGAGTAGTGCCGACGCGCGCGATCGGAATCGTCCGACTCCCAGCCCGCATCCCCCCAAGGGACATCGCGCAGCGTGCCGTCGGGCGCCACGATCGCGCGAACGGGCAGGCTCAGCTCGCGCCACCACGTGACGTCGGTGAGGTCGCCGAAGGTGCAGATCATCGCGATGCCGGTCCCCTTCTCGGGATCGGCCAGCGCGTGCGCCTTGACCGGCACGCGAACCCCGAAGAGCGGCGTGACCACCTCGCTCCCGAACAGCGGCCGATACCTCTCGTCGTCGGGGTGGGCGACGAGAGCGACACAGGCGGGAATCAGCTCGGGGCGCGTCGTCTCGATCTCCACGACGCCACCCGCGGGCCTTGCGAACCGGACTCGGTGGTAGGCACCCGGCATCTCACGATCTTCCAGCTCGGCCTGCGCCACCGCGGTCCTGAAATCCACGTCCCACAGCGTCGGCGCCTCGATCTGGTACGCGAGACCGCGATGGAGCAGACGCAGGAACGCCACCTGCGACACTCGCTGCGCGCGTGCGTCGATCGTGGCGTAGGTCCGCGACCAATCAACCGACAGGCCGAGGTACTTCCACAGGTGCTCGAAAGCCTTCTCGTCCTCGCCGGTGAGGCGGTTGCACAGTTCGACGAAGTTCGGCCGCGACACCGAGATCGGTCGCTCGCCGGGCTTGTCGGGTGGGACGAACGCCGGGTCGTAGGGGAGCGACGGATCGCAGCGGACCCCGTAGTAGTTCTGGACGCGCCGCTCCGTGGGAAGTCCGTTGTCGTCCCAGCCCATCGGATAGAACACGGCTTTCCCGCGCATGCGCTGGAAGCGGGCGATGACGTCGGTATGCGTGTACGAGAAGACGTGCCCGACGTGAAGCGACCCGCTGACGGTCGGCGGCGGCGTGTCGATGGAGAAGACCTCCTGGCGCGGGTGCGTCCCCTCGAACCGATACGCGCCGCTCTCCTCCCAGCGCGGGATCCACTTGACTTCGAGACCCTCGAGCGCGGGCTTCTCGGGAAGCCGCAAACGCGCGGGATCGAAGCGGGTCAGCCTCGTGGATGAGTGGGGCATCGCGTGATCCTAGTCGGGGTCGGCGGTTTTCGCCAAGCCCGGTGGACGGAGTGGGCGTACGACGGAACCGTGAGGAGGGGCGAATCGGCGCGAATCGGGGTCGCCAAGCGAACCTCGTGGGCTCTCAACTACCTCCATAGAGAGGCGTTGCGCGAGGTGCAGGCCGGTCTGCCGGACTGCACCGTACGCGGGTGCGGGGGTCCGCGGGCTGGCCCCCAGTATTTTCACTCCCGCCTGCGTCTTCATCGACCGGCCCAGGCGCCGAGACGCGCCCGCCGCTTTGGTACAATCGTCCGCTGTGGAACCAACGATGCCCGTTTCGGACGGAACGACGCGAGCGCCGCGAAGCTCCGACCCTGCCGCCTACCGCGAAATCGATTCCGCCCACGTCGCCGCGACCGTCCGGGCGCTGCGCCGCCGCATCTCCGAGCGCTTCCCCGGCTCGGGCCTGAGTCTCGTGGCGGCGGATCTCGAAGCGGTGAGCGACGAGACCGCGAGGCTCGCCCGCTGGCTCGGGCGCCCGGTGCCGTGGCTGCGCGCCGTGGGCACCGTGGGCATCATCACGTTTCTGGGCGCGATCGCTCTGGCGGTTTTCTCGATCGACTGGACGGGTCCGTTGTCCGCAACGCAGGCCGAGATGCTGCAGGGCATCAACTCGCTCGTCGACGAGGTCATCCTCGTCGGGGTCGCCGTGGTTTTCCTCGCCACCTGGGAGCGAAGATACAAGCGCCGCCGCGCCCTGAAGCTGATTCATACGTTCCGCTCCCTCGCGCACATCATCGACATGCACCAGCTGACCAAGGACCCGGAACGGATCATGAACGCGGGCCGGAGCACTCCCTCGTCCCCTGAGCGGCGGATGAGCCACTTCGAGCTGACCCGCTACCTCGACTACTGCAGCGAGCTGCTGTCGATGATCAGCAAGCTGAGCGCCCTGCTCGTCGGCAGGTTCGACGATCCGGTGACCCTCTCCGCGGTCAACGACCTGGAGGCGCTCACGGGCGGGCTCTCGGGGAAGATCTGGCAGAAGATCAATCTCATCGATCGGGACGTCGCCCGCGACACGGGGTCGGTCGCGGGGGCGCCGAGTCGAGCGGCGCGGCCGCCCGGCTGATCGGCGGCGACTCGCGACGGGCTTCCGGAACGAAAGCGACATCGCGGCCCGTCGATCCGCGGTCGCGATGCGTGCGGCCGGATCGAGGGCGGGCTCGCGCGAACCATCTGCCCCGGCTGCCGGGTGGAACCTCCGCTCGCCTTCGCCTGCCTCACACGCGACTGCCTCGCGAGCGGTTCGTGGGGCGGAGGAGGGTGGCGACCAACCGATGGCCACCCGCTTCACGCCGGGCGAGCCGACTGACGTGGACGATTCGGTCGCACTCGCGACCGCGCCGAACCCGAAGGGCTAGCGGCGCAGCAAGCGAGGGTAGACGACGAGGCCCACAGCCTCCAGCGCGGCGGCGATCAGGAGCAGCTGGAACGCGGATGTTGAGCGCCTGCGGGGACATCCGGAGTCTCTTGGCGCTCGACGTGACCGGGGCTCGGGACTTGGCGGCCCAGGCGGGATCACCCCCCGCACACACGCGAGCGCCGGCGAAGAGAGCCCGCAAGTCGGCGGCACGGCGCATGGCAGTTCTCCCCCGATCGCAGGGGCCGTTTACCCCAACCCGGCAGGCCGAGGCTCCTGAGCGTGGGCTGTCTGCATCACGGCCTAGCCGGCCGTGAGCAGGGCCGTCAGCAAGTCGCGGGAACCGAGTTTCGCGTCGGTCCTCCTGTTCGTCGGATCGGGATACCGGATTGTGGTCTTCACCGAACGGATGTCTCTGAATCGGACGAAACGGCCTTTCGGCTGCCGGAACGCTCAGAACGACACGACGAGCGTGGTCTTGAATACCTGATCCAGCTGCTCCTTGCGCACGCTCGACTCCCCGAGCCCGATCTCGATGCCCCCGTCCATGACCGTCTCGAAGAACTCGTCCCCGCTCCCCGGAACGCCGTCGGGATCACGCAGCACGATCCGGGCCGACACATCCACGTCTTCGAGGGCCGGCTCGCGGTCGTACAGCCAACGGAGGCTGACGCGGAGTGACAACCACCGGTTCATCGAGACCGAGAGGGAGTTGGTCATGTCGGCCGACCAGTCCCGCCTGTCAGCCAGACTCATGTTGAACACCGTGTCGTTGTCGTACGTCGTGGTGTCGCCGAACTTCTGGCGATACTGCAGGGACCCGCGCACGCCGAGGAAGCGATTCTCCTTTTCCGGATCGGGGGTCTCCTCCTCGCGATCGGTCCAGGAGAGACCGTACGAGGTCTGCGAGCGGAGATCGGGCCGGTTCCGCCACAGGTTCCCCAGACCGCCGAAGGCGATGACCCGGTTGAGGATTCCGGCGTCCGTGTTGCGGTCCCACGATGCGCCGCCGTGCCAGTTGAGCGAGTTCCGGATCTCCCGGTCCTAGCGCCCCTCCGCGAAGTAGTTCTCGGCGTCTGGTTCCGTGGGGGGCTTGACGAGCCTGTTGGTGGTAGCGGAGGGCGGGGTCTCCCCCGGCTGCCAGGTGTATCCGGGGTCCACCTGCAGGTACCAGTCGTCGGAGTTTGCGGAGCGGAGCGCTTCGAGCTTCCCCTCGAATCGGGCGCCGCTCCAGCGGCGTACCAGCCTGTTCTTGAGACCCACGGTCTTGGTGTTCGAGTTTCCCTCCGTGAGCACCCAGTTGAACTCCGTCTCGTTCGACCAGGCCTGCTTCGCCGGCGTCGCCGCCGGCTCCTCGGCCCGCACGGTCCCCACCCGGCCGGCCAGGGTCGCCAGCGCCGCCGCGAGGATGAGACGTCCTGCTTTGCCCATGCTGCCGCCCCCGCAGATCCGTCTTTCCGTCGCTGGTCTCACGCGTCTTGAAGGGCCGATTGAAGGCGGTCAGTCGACGTTCGCAGCCCGGCCGCGCGGAGCGCACCGTCGCCTCCCGGCTCGTCGAGGAACGCATCGAGCGATTCGTCCCGGAGCCGGAGGGGCGCCCCGAGGTCGGCGACGTCCCACCGCGCAGGGTGACCACCTCGATCGCCGAGCCCTGCCTCGGCGATGACGTCAGATCCGGCCGTTCAGGGTCCGACCCAGCAGCAGAAGTCCGGTCTGAGCCATCCGGCTGCGCACCACGCGCACGAGGTCATCGACCCGCCGGAGGCGCCGCCTCGCGTCGCTCCGCCGATTCGGCGACTTTCCTCGCGATCCATGTGGCGAACATCGTCCAGGCGAAGATCACGAGTCCGAACACCACCCCAGTGCCGATGAAGTAGAATTTCGTCTCCGCCGAGAGCACCGTCGTCCGCATCGCCGCCGGGACCTTCGCATCGAAGATCCGGGAGCCGATGAGCCCCGCGACGATCCCCATCACCAGGCTCCCGGCCAACAGCAGCCACCGACCGATTCTGCCCCAGTCCATGCGTCCCCTCCGCCGAGCGCACCGGATCGCGTTCCGCGACGCTTCGGCCCGCCCAAGATAGCCGAGACCGGCCCACCACGTCACTCCTGCGAGAGCTCGCTGCGAGCGCTCGCAGATCACGTTCCGGAGGTCCCCCGAAGCACCCCTTGGCGTCGGCGGCCGCCCGCTCGAGCATGTCGTCGAGGGCGCTTCGCGGGAACCCCCCGGAGCGCGCCCGTGCGGCGGGTGGCGGGGTTTTTCGGAGAGACGACTGGAGCATCCGTCGGATGGGGAGCGGTCACCTCGAGATTCGACGGCGCACGACAGCTCCCGCGGCGTGCAAGGAACCGTGTCACGGAGCCTGTCCCGTCATGGATCCGGGTGGTGAAGGGGAGGATCAGGCTCTCGTCGGCGTGGTCCACCGTCGCGCCGCGAAAGCGGATCGCGCCAACCTCGAAGGGGAAGGGGAGGGGGGCCCCGAGGAAGCGGGCGCCGCGGACGGCGCGCACCCACGGCCCCGAGACGCGGACGAGCGAGGCCTCGGCCGTCCGCGCCGGGGGCGTGCTAGGATCTTCCCAACTTTGTCGACGCCGCTCATCCGCTCCAGCATCGTGCAACGAGCTCAGGACGGCGATTTGCGAGAAAAGCCGAGGACCACGCACATGCCGTTTTCCCGTTTTCCGCTGCATCCGGATCTGCTCAAGGGGGTCAAGGAGCTGGGCTTCTCGAGACCGACTCCGATCCAGGAGCAAGCGATCCCTCCGGCCGGCGAGGGGAATGACATCCTGGCCTGCGCCATGACGGGGAGCGGCAAGACGGCCGCCTTCGTCCTTCCGATTCTCCACCGGCTGATGGGCAAGCCACGTGGGGAGACCCGGGCACTGATCCTGACGCCCACGCGCGAGCTCGCGGCCCAGATCCACGCCCATCTCGAGGCGCTGGCCGTCCACACTCCGGTCACCGGAGCCGCCGTCTTCGGCGGAGTGGGCATGGGGCCGCAAGAGCACGCGTTCCGGAGCCGCGTGGACGTGGTGGTCGCCACGCCGGGTCGGCTGCTCGATCATCTCAGGCATCCCTACGCCCGCCTGGAGAAGCTCGAGGTGCTCGTCCTCGACGAGGCCGACCGGATGCTCGACATGGGGTTCCTTCCGGACATCCGGCGGATCCTGCGGCAGATCCCCACCAAGCGTCAGACGCTGTTCTTCAGCGCGACTCTCCCCCGCGAGATCGTCGGCCTCGCGCGGGAGATGCTTCGCGATCCGGTCACGATCAACGTCGAGCGAAAGTCCGCTCCCGCGGTCGGCATCACCCAGGCGGTCTACCCGGTGGGGCGAGAGCTGAAATCCGCGCTGCTGCTCGAGCTGCTGAAGCGGAACCTGATCGCCGAGGCGATCGTCTTCACGCGCACGAAGCACCGCACCAACCGTCTCGCCGAGTACCTGGAGCGACACGGCGTAGCGACCGCGCGGATCCACGGGAACCGGAGCCAGGGACAGCGCACGGCGGCGCTCGACGGCTTCAAGGCCGGCAAGCATCGGATTCTGGTCGCGACCGACATCGTGGCTCGCGGGATCGACGTCGTGGAGCTGTCCCATGTGGTGAACTTCGACGTCCCGGCCGATCCGGACTCCTACATCCACCGCGTCGGAAGGACCGCCCGGGCCGAGACCAAGGGAGACGCCTTCACCTTCGTCGCTCCCGACGAGGAGAACGACCTGCGCGCGATCGAGAGGGCCGTCGGCAACCGTCTACCTCGCGTGACGCTCCCCGGGTTCGACTACCACAAGAAACCCGACGCGCCTCTCGAGGTCCCGCTGCGCGAGCGGATCGCGGCGATTCGCGCGCAGAAGGCCCTGGCGAGGGCGCGGAAGGAACAGCAGGAGGTCATCGCCAACTCCAGGCGCCGAAGCACGACGTCGGCCCGAAAAGCCGCAGCGAGACGGGGCCCCCAGCCATCCCGTCCCCGATAGACGAGTCTCCCCCGCTGCGTCGGTCTCGGCGTCCGCATCGATGCGCCGGCGCATGGTTCGAGCGGCCAGGCCTCTGTTTCAGGCGATCGACGAATCACGAACGGATGGAACCGCGTGCCGGGGGGCCTGGAAGCTCCCCTCGACGCGGTTCCGCACGCCCGTCGCCGACGAGACGGCATCCTCTTGCTCCTGTGAGGACGCGGAGCTGGATCCGACCGGCGCGGACCCTCCGACTCGTCCTTGACTCGCGGCGCTGCTCGGCGTACCAGTACGTCGAATAGCGCCGATCCCATCCCGGCGCGGTGGAGGAGACCATGAGACGCCTCGCGTGCTTCCCCGTCGTCGTTCTCGCGCTGGCACTGGCCTCGGCTCTCCCGGCCCGGGCCATGTGCGACCCGAACACGAACCCTTGCCCGAACAACTGTGACGACGGCAACCCGTGCACACGGGACTTGTGCTACGCCGGCTCTCCGGTGTGCGGGTGTGTGCACGAGGGCTTCGACATGGACGGGGATGGCGTGTGCGACCTTCTCGACAACTGCCCCGTCACGCCGAATCCCGATCAGGCCGACTCGGACGGGAACGGAATCGGCGACGCGTGCGACGTCGTCGACAGCGACCACGACGGGGTCGATGACGCCGACGACGCCTGCCCGAACTCGAACGTGAGCCCCACCGTCGTCGTGGGACAGTGCGACAGCGGCGTGACGAACTACGTGGACGCGAACGGCTGCACCATCTCCGATCGGATCCAGGCGTGCCGCAGCAACACCTCCAATCGGAAGGCGTTCCTGAAATGCGTGACTTCGTTGACCAACGCCCTCCAGAAACAGCGGGTGATCACCCGCGCCGAGCAACGACGGATCGTCCAGTGCGCCTCGGATCGATCCACGCTGCTGAATCTGTGACGAGCGAAGGCCGTCGGCGCGGCGGGGGCGGAGTCCGTTGGGTCCGTCCCCTGCCGTTGCGGGTCCGAGTTCCGAGGGCGCCCGTCGACATGGCAGGAGGCGCGAGGGGCCGGCCCGGTCAACGAGGCAGCTTGCGTCGCCGGAAGCGAAGGACCCGTGCTCGGCGGGACATGGCGGCCGCAAGCTAGCCGCCGTCGCCGGCGAAACACATCCGCTTCTGTCCCCTTTCCGCGTCTCGACGCGGCCATTCACCGTATACGATGCGCGTTCGAGGAGGAATCGGTCGTGACTCGTGCCGCGGGGTTCGTCGCCGCTGTGGTGTGTTGCATCCCGTCCTGCGCCCTCGCGCACGCGGACACCACGGTCTTCTTCAACACGTGCCAGGTAGCAACGCCGGTCGCGTCCGGGATCACGTCGGACACCATCAGCAGCAACGGCTACCTGTTCACCTACACGCGCGACGAGTTGTTCACCGGTGGGACCGGCCAGGTCATCGGCCGCCCCGTTCGCGTGCCGTGGCCGACCGGCGTCGAGGCGCAGGCGGTGACCACGCCGCCGCCGGGCGTCACCGATTACCGCGCACGCGTCGCGCTCCAGCGGGTCGACGGCCAGGTGTTCGACCTGACGGCATTCTCGTTCCGGTTGCTTGCCAACACGGCCGGCGCGGGCGCGTCACTGGAGATCATGCCCGTCCTGAACGGAGAGGACGCCTTCCCCGATCCCTTGTTTTTCGATGCCACCGGTTACGCGGGCAACACCTTCGGCTACGACACGTCCCCGAACCCGTGGGGCAGCACCGCGCTACTGACCGGGTACGATACGTACAACATCGCGCTGTACGTCGATTTCGCGCTGGTCGCCCTCACGCTCAACAGCAACGCACCGGACCCTCAGTCCTGCTGCCTCCCCAATTCGTCGTGCGCCGATCTGACCGCGGGTGCGTGTCTCGCGCAGGGAGGCGTGGCGATGGGTGGAGGAACGAGTTGCGCCTGCAATCCGTGCGCGGGGCCGCCGCCGGCGCCGGACGGGCGTTACGGCACCGCACCGGTTCGCGTCGGGAGTGTGAGCGCGGCGGGTAGCTCGATGGAGGTGAGTTGGGACGCGAACTCGTGCACCGCGACAAACTACAACCTGATCTACGGGAACCTGAGCAACGTCGGCAGCTACGCGCTGAGCGGAGCGGTGTGCTCGATCGGGACCGGCGGGAGTCACGTGTGGACCGGGGTTCCCGACGGGAAGATCTGGTTCCTGGTCGTCGGCACGGATGGGGCCGCTACGGAGAGCAGTTGGGGGGTGGATGGGGCCAGCGGTGAGCGGAATGGGGCCGTTCCGTCCGGGGCCTGCGGAGTGACGATCAAGGACGTTAGCGGGACCTGTCCGTAGTGCGGGAGTCCCGCCCCGGAGGGCTGTGCGGAGGCACGGCTCGAACCTGCACTCCCTTGCGGGAAGGAGATTCCTGGAGAGTGGGAGAAGGGCGGCGGATCGAGTCCTCGTTGATTCGTTGCCCTTTCCCGTTTCCGTGGAGCGCGAGGAGGATCGTGCAGCGCGAGCGGTCGTGCGACCCAGATGCACACCTGTTCTTCGCCCGTGGCTACTTGACGGGTCAGGTGGTCTTCGTGGTCGAATCTCCCGGCAGGGTCATGGAGGGTCGGATGGGAACGTGCACGGAATCGTCGTGCGGCTTTCAACGAAACAACGATGAGCTACCTCGGCGATCAGGGGGAATTGCCATGCGCCGTGCTGCCGCCTTGCTGGCTCTCTTCGCCGCCGCTTGCGTGTGTGCGGGGGGTGATCCCACCTGGGCCGCCAAGTCCCGAACCCCGGTCACGTCGAACGCGAAGAAACTCCGGATGTCCCCGCAGGAGCTCAGGATCCGCGTTCGCGCCCTCATCCGGCCGACGCTGGGAATCGTCGAGGAGGCCGCCGATCGCAGCCTCCGCGAGACCACGGATCCGACGGTCCGCCGGGGCACCGTCGTCTGGAAGATCGAGACGACGACCACGCTGTTGTCGGCGATGCTCCGGAACGACCCTGTGCTGGCGCTTGCCGACGCGTGGGGTTACGCGTTCCAGGTGGAGAGCCTCCTCGCGCGCCCGGAGGTCGCCGCGAAGTACGGGAAGCACGCGCCGGACAGCTCCGCGGCGATGGCGCTGATCCGGACCAAGTTCCGTGACTTCGCGGGGAGTCTCCAGGCCGACCTCACCGGCGAGCATTTCGAGGCCACGATCCGGCAGTGGGCGGAGCGCAACCCCATCGAAGGCGCCCTCCACCGGCGGCCGTCCATCGACTCCGCGGTCGCCGACATCCTCGCCACGGCGGGAGGCGGAGGCGCTTTCGCGGCCCTCGGCAACCTCGACGAGACGATGTCCGACGTCATGACGCGAATGGACCTCTACACCATGTACCTTCCCCGGCTCGCCCGCTGGGAGGCCGAGCTGGCCGTCGACGACCTGGCGCAGGGCGTCGATCCGAAGCGGCTGCTCGCCGACGTCGAACGATTCACTCGGGCGGCCGATCGGATCGCCGCCGTGGCCGAGACCGTGGCCCTGCCCGAGCTGGTCGCGCGCGAGCGTGCGGCGGCGCTCGCTGCCATGCGAGAGGAACGCCTCGCCGCGACCCGGGACCTCCAGGGGGAGCGACGGGCGGTCGTCGAGGCGATCCGCCAGGAGAGGATCGCAACTCTGCAGGAGGTCGAGGCGATCGCCCAGCGGCTCCTGGAGCGCTCGAGCGGTCCGCTGCGCGGCGCGGTGCGCCACGACGTGGAAGAGGTCGTCCGAGCCGTCGAGGGGATGCGGAAGCGACTGATCGACGACGCGGGGGTGACCCTGAACGACGTCGTGGACCACGCGTTCCTGCGCGCGGTCCAGCTGCTCCTGATCGCCGCCGGGCTGGGGGCTGTCGGCGTCGTCCTCTACGCTCGATTCCTGCGTCGCTGAGTGCTTCGATCCGCAAGTTCGATGACGAACTTGCTCACTCGAGACTCAGTGCCGAGCGAGCGATGCGCCGCGTCGCGAAGATCGCCGTGCTGCCGGTGCCCAGCCCGACCTTCATGCCGAACCGAACGAATTCCACGGCCTTCGTCGCGGCCACCTTCTCGAGTTGCGCTTCGGTATCGATGGTCATCCTCTACTTCCTGCCGAGCAGCTCCTTCGCCATCGCCACGACCCGGTCGGGCTCGAACCCGAATTTCTTCTGCAGCTCCTCGAGCGGAGCGGACGCACCGAAGGTCTTCATTCCGATGACACGACCTGCATCGCCACCGTTCGACAGCACGAAGCGATCCCGGTTGGGCCAGATCGGGTCCTGCGGGTCGAAGCTCATCACCCGGTTCCAGAGGGTGTAGACCAGCGGCGCGAGAGCCATGGGCGTGCCCGGATGACCGGATTTCGCGGCTTCCACCGCATCGATCGAGAGGGTGCGGATCGTGTTGACGGCGAGTTGGCCCATCTTGTCTTCGGTCATACGTTCTTCCCCATGGCGGAGCGGTCGGCCAGCACCAGGGCCTGATCCTGACGCACGCGACCTGCCGGAATCGATCGATCGCCGGCGCGCAGACGAGGCAGCATGGCTGCCTTGTCCGCTCCCGTCACGAGCCAGAGGATGCGCCGCGAGCGATCGAGGATCGGATAGGTCAGCGTCATGCGTCGCCGCTTCATGTAGACGCCGGTCAGCGCGACGTCCCGGTCGACGACGTTCAGAACGGGATCGTCGGGGACCAGCGAGGCCGCGTGGCCGTCCGGTCCGAGCCCGAGATGGGCGAGGTCGAGCACCGGCGGCGTGCCGGCGATCCGCTCGAGGGTGCGCGCGTAGCTGCGGGCGGCCGCCTCGACGTCGGCCTCCTCGACCGGCATGGCGTAGATCTGCTCCGCCGGCAGCGGTGCATGCTCGAGCAGGCTCTCGCGCAGGTGGGTGAGGTTGCGATCGGGATCGCCGGCGGGGGCGATGCGTTCGTCCACCTGGACGACGTGGACGGCCGTCCACGGAACGTCTTCGGCGGCGAGCCCTCGCAGCATCTGCCAGGGAGTACGGCCGCCGCTGACCGCCACGACGAACCGCCCGCGCGCCGCCACGGCCGCGCGCGCCTCGGCGGCGATCACCCGGGCGGCTTCTCTGGCCACGGCATCGGCGTCGGCGAGGATCCGAGTCTCCATCGTGTCTTCGCGCTAGCCTTTCACCACGGGGTCGTGCCAACCGCCGGGCGGCGTGACCCGCTCGACCTCCTTGGGTCCCCACGTGTGCGGTTCGTACGGGAAGACGGGGGTTTCGGCCTTCAACGCCGGGTCGACGATGCGCCACGCCTCCTCCACGTAGTCCTGCCGGGCGAACAGCGTGGCGTCACCGGCCATCGCGTCGGTCAGCACCCGCTCGTAGGCGTCCATGTCCTCGCCGCCCAGCTGGCGTTGGAAGCTCAGCTCCACCGTCTGGGATGCCGATTCGGAGTTCGGCGCAATGGCGTTCATTCCAAAGGCGCCGACGATCTCCGGGCTCACGCGGAAGCGGAAGTGATTCGGCTTCAGGTCGAACTGCCGGTACATCGTCGGCACCGGACGCAGCCGGACGACGATCTCCGTGCACGTCGCCGGCAGGTTCTTGCCGGCACGGATGTAGAACGGCACGCCGCGCCACCGCCACGAGTCGATCTCCAGTTTCAGCGCGCCGAAGGTCTCCACCTTGGAGTCGGGCTTGACGCCCGGCTCCGAGCGGTACCCGCCGAACTGTCCCCGCACCAGGTTTTCCGGGGCCAACGGCAGCATCGCCTCGAGCACCTTCACCTTCTCGTCGCGGATGGACTCGGCGTCGGGTCGAACCGGTGGCTCCATCGCCAGGTTGCACAGGACCTGGAACAGGTGGTTCTGGATCACGTCGCGGATCGTTCCGGTCTGGTCGTAGAAACCGCCGCGACCCTGAACGCCGAAATCCTCCGCCATCGTGATCTGCACGCTCTCGACGTGGAAGCGATTCAAGATCGGCTCGAGGAAGGCGTTGGTGAAGCGGAAGAACAGCATGTTGTGGACTTGCTTTTTCCCGAGGTAGTGGTCGATCCGGAAGATCGCGCTCTCGGGGAACCCTGAGGAGAGGATGCGGTTCAGCTCCCTCGCCGACGCGAGGTCGGTTCCAAACGGCTTCTCGACGATGACGCGGGCGTCCTTCGAGCAGCCGGAAGCACCGAGCTGCTCCACGACCTTTCCGAAGAGAACCGGCGGGATGGCGAGGTAATGGGCCGGCCTGATCGCACCCCCCAGCTCCTTCCGGATCGCGGCGAACGTCGCCGGGTCGTTGTAGTCGCCGTCGACGTAGCGGAGGAGCCCCGAGAGCTTCGCGAAGGCAGCCGGGTCGAGGCTCCCGTGCTTCTCCAGGCTGTCCTTCGCCCGGGCTTTCACCTGATCGAGGTTCCAGCCCGCCTTGGCCACGCCGATGACCGGCACGTCGAGGTTCCCGCGCTGCAGCATCGCCTGGAGCGACGGGAAGATCTTCTTGTACGCGAGGTCGCCCGTGGCCCCGAAGAAGACCAGGGCGTCGGAGTGAGGAGCGCTCATCGTGACCTCCTCACTTCGCCGGCTTCTCGTGATGCCCGCCGAACTGGAAGCGCATGGCCGACAGCAGCTTGTTCTGGAAGTCCGCCTCGCCGCGCGACGAGAAGCGCGCGTACAGCGAGGCCGTGAGGACCTCGGCCGGCACGCCCTCGTCGATCGCCGCGAGGATCGTCCATCGCCCCTCGCCCGAGTCCGAGACGCGCCCCGAGAACTTCTCGAGGTCCGGTGAGTCGAGCAGCGAAATGGCCGTCAGGTCGAGCAGCCACGAGGCGACGACGCTTCCGCGCCGCCAGACCTCCGCGATGTCGGGCAGGTTCAGGTCGTACTGGTAGTGCTCGGGGTTGCGCAGCGGCGTCGTCTCGGCGTCCACCTCGCGCCCCTTCTTGCCGACGTTGGCGTGCTTCAGGATGTTCAGCCCCTCGGCGTAGGCCGCCATGAGGCCGTACTCGATGCCGTTGTGGACCATCTTGACGAAGTGGCCCGCGCCGTTCGGCCCGCAGTGGAGATAGCCCTCCTCGGCGGTCCCGCCGGCCTTCTCGCGTCCGGGCGTCCGCGGGATGTCGCCCCGGCCCGGAGCGAGCCGCTCGAGGATCGGGTCGAGGCGCTTCACGACGGCGTCCTCGCCGCCGATCATCATGCAGTAGCCCCGCTCGAGCCCCCAGACGCCGCCGCTCGTGCCGACGTCCACGTAGTGGATCCCCTTCGGGGCCAGCTCCTTCGCACGCCGGATGTCGTCGACGTAACACGAGTTGCCGCCGTCGATCAGGATGTCCCCCTGCTCGAGGAGAGGGACGAGATCGGCGATCGCCTCGTCCACGACTGCCGCCGGAACCATGAGCCAGATCGCGCGAGGCTTCGAGAGCTTCGTGACGAAATCCGCCATCGACGACGCGCCGACCGCCTTCTCCTTCGCGAGCTCCGCGACCGCCTTCGGCGACATGTCGAAGACGACACATTCGTGGCCGCCGCCGATCAGCCGGCGGACCATGTTCGCCCCCATCCGTCCCAGTCCGATCATCCCGAGTTGCATGGCGTTTTCCCTTTCCCCTTTCGCTGTCGCTCTAAATACGGTCGAAGTCGATGGTCCTCATGCGGAGGCCTTCATGCGGCGGTAGCGCTGGATCAGAGCGTTCGTCGAGCTGTCGTGCGCGAGCGGGGGCTCCTTCGGGCTCGAAAGCTCGGGGATGATCCGCTGGGCCAGCACCTTCCCCAGCTCCACCCCCCACTGGTCGAACGAGTCGATTCCCCAGATCGTCCCCTGCGTGAAGACGGCGTGCTCGTAGAGCGCGACGAGCCTCCCGAGCGCCGCCGGCGTGAGCCGCTGCGCCAGGATCACGTTCGACGGCCGGTTCCCCTCGAAGACCCGGTGAGGCGTGAGCCACTCCGGCGTCCCCTCGGCCTTCACCTGCTCGGGGGTCTTCCCGAACGCGAGCGCCTCGGCCTGCGCGAAGACGTTCGACATCAGGATGTCGTGGTGCGGTCCGAGGGGGTTTGCCGTTTCGGCGAACCCGATGAAGTCGCACGGGATCAGGCGCGTCCCCTGGTGGATCAGCTGGTAGAACGAGTGCTGGCCGTTGGTCCCCGGCTCGCCCCAGTAGACAGGGCCGGTGTCGGCTCCCACCCGCGTTCCTTGCAGCGTGACCTGCTTGCCGTTCGACTCCATCGTGAGCTGCTGGAGGTAGGCCGGGAAGCGCTTCAGGTACTGCTCGTACGGGAGGACGGCAATCGTCTCCGCCCCGAAGAAGTCGGTGTACCAGACGCCGAGGAGGCCCATCAGCACCGGCAGGTTCCGAGCGAGCGGGGCCGTGCGGAAGTGCTCGTCCATCTCGTGGAAGCCGGAGAGCAGTGCGCGGAAATTCTCCGGGCCGACGGCGAGCATCGTCGAGAGGCCGATCGCCGAGACCATCGAGTAGCGGCCCCCCACCCAGTCCCAGAAGCCGAACCTGTTCGCCGTGTCGATCCCGAACGCGGAGACCTCGTCCGCGTTCGTCGAGACCGCCACGAAGTGCCTCGCGACCGCCTTCGCGTCTCCGCCGAGACCCGCGAGGCACCACGCCCGTGCGGTCTGAGCGTTCGTCATCGTCTCGAGCGTCGTGAAGGTCTTGGAGGAGACGATGAACAGGGTCTCCGCCGGGTCGAGGTCCCGCGCCGCCTCGGCGAAGTCGGTCCCATCCACGTTGGAGACGAAACGGAACGTCAGGCTCCGCTCGCTGTAGTGCCGGAGCGCCTCGTACGCCATGACGGGCCCGAGGTCGGAGCCGCCGATCCCGATGTTGACGACGTTCTTGATCCGCTTCCCGGTGTGGCCTTTCCAGGCGCCGCTTCGGACCCGGACCGAGAAGTCCGCCATCTCGTCGAGGACCGCGTGCACCTCGGGAACGACGTTCTTCCCGTCCACGATGATCGAGGCGTCCCGCGGCGCGCGGAGGGCGACGTGGAGAACGGCCCGGTCCTCGGTGATGTTGATCTTCTCCCCCCGGAACATGGCATCGATCCGACTCGTGAGCCCCGACTCCTCCGCCAGCCGCACGAGCAGTCCCATGGTCTCGTCGGTGACGCGGTTCTTGGAGTAGTCGAGGAAGAGGCTGGCGCCCTCGGCGGTCAGGCGCTCGCCACGCGCCGGGTCTTCGGAGAAGAGGTTCCGGAGATGAAGGTCGCGCATCGTCCGGGCGTGCGCCTCGAGCGCCCTCCACGCCGGGCGGCCTGTGAGCGGAGTCCCGGTCGCTGTCATTTCTTGGGATCCTCCCAGAGCCGGAATCCGCCGAGGAAGGCATTGGCGTTGTCCCCCATGCGGCATCCCTGGGGCAGCTTCTTCAGCCTCTTGGCGTTCCCTCCGCCGAGGACGACCTCGTCGAGGATGAGCGCGGAGACGAATCGCTCCGTGATCGCCTCGACGCGCTTCTGCCATTTCTTTCTTCCCAGCCTCTCGAGCCCGCGAATCCCGAGATCGTCCTCGAACGTCTTCTTCCCGACCCCGAGATGGGCGAGCTCGAGCGGCACGACAATGCCACCGGAGACCAAGGCGCTCCCGAGACCCGTTCCGAGACCGAGGAAGAGCAGCGTGCCACCCCGGTAGCTCCCCAGCGCCTGCATCGCCGCATCGTTGATGATCTTGACCGGGCAGCCGAAGGCGGCCTGGAAGTCGAATCCGACCCACCCTTTGGCCAGGTTGTGCGGCTCGGCGGCCGGGCGATTGTCGCGGACCAGGCCCGGGTAGCCGAGCGATACGACGTCGTACTTCCAGTTCTTTGCGAGCCTCTTCACGCCCACGACCATCTTGCGCGGCGTCATGGTCTTGCCGGACGGGAACCTCCGTCGCTCCGTCTGACCGCTCGCCAGGATCTTGACGCCCGTCCCCCCAATGTCGACCACGAGGACCTTTGCCGGTGTCTTCATGAGCATCCCTCCGTCATCCCTACTTCAGCGCGGCTGAGTCTCCCCCGATTCGGTGGACACCGTTGATTGCAACCAATGCCTGAGCTGAGGATAGCAGCAGCAGTGCCTGTGGTCGCTGTGGCGCCGCGAAGCGGATCCAAGGGCTGTGGAAAACGCTCGGCGTTTTCCACAGGCCGGCAGCGTCCACCGGTGGCGCGTCGCCTCGCTGACGATGCGGTGGCGTCACGTCGTCTTCACCGCAGCTTGCTGAGCCGGCGCTCAATCGAGTCCGTGTTGCCGCAACAGCGACTGGTCGGCAAGCAGCTCGGACGTCGCCCCCTGCGCGACGATCGCGCCGCGATCGAGTATCACCGCCCGCGAACACAGCCGGGCAACGAACCCGAGATCATGGGACGCGACGACCTGCGTGGCATGGAGGCCCTTCAGCAACTCGCCCAGCTCCCGGCGCCCCCGCGGATCGAGCCCGCCGGACGGCTCATCCAAGAGCAGTAGCCCCGGACGGCACGCCAGCACGCCCGCGATGCACACTCGCCGCTTCTCGCCAGCGGACAGATGATGCGGCGAGCGGTGCTCGAAACCGGCGAGGCCGGCCGCGTTGAGCGCCTCGGACACCACGGTGGCGACCTCGGCCTCGGGCCATCGGCGGGCGCGAGGACCGAACTCCACCTCCTCCCGGACCGTCAGGCCGATGAGCTGATCGTCGGGATCGCTGAAGACGATCCCGACCCGCTCGCGGATCTGGCGGACCGTCCTCGGCGAGACCACGATCCCGTCGATCGTGACGTGGGGGGCCGCGTCGTGGCGGTGCACGACATCCGAGAGGGCATGACGGTGCACGTAACGCTGACGCTCGGGCAGCAGCGCGGCGAGGTGCAGGAGGAGCGTCGACTTGCCGGCTCCGTTCGAGCCGAGAAGCGCGACTCGCTCCCCGGGCTCGAAGGAAATCCGAACGCCGGACAGTGCGCTGACCCCGTCGGGGTAGTGATAGTCGAGTCGATCGACTGAAACGGCCACCGGCCGCGCGGGCGTCGTCATGTGTCGAGTCCTCCACGTGCGCGGCGGGCCCGCTCCAGCGACTCCGCGCGCTCGATGGAGCGCAGAAGCAGCGTGCCGACCAGGCGTCCGAAACCCCGCAGCGTCTCATTCGGCGCCACCACCAGCGCGGACCACGGCCCGTGGCTCGTGCGTCGCGCAGCGCGCGCCCGGAGCATGCCCGAGATTTGCCGCACGATCGCAGCGAGGCTGACCAGCATGGCGTGGACGATCTCGACGAGGCGCGACGGCACGCGTAGCGACCGGAGACCCTGAACGAGCCCGGACGGGCCGAGACCCGCAACCGTCGCGAGGGCTGCGGTTGCAGCGGTCAACGAGCGCAGGACGAGAGCCAGAACAACGCCGGTCTCCCTTCCCCCGGCCGCGAACACCACGGCGGGCAGCGCAAGCAGCAGGACGGGTGGCAGAAGCCAAGCCAAGCTGCGCACCGCCCGGATGACGCTCCCGTTGGCAACGTACAGGCCCACGAGGGACCCGATCAGGACGGCGGTCCACGAAATCCAACTCACCCCGGGAATCCGCCGGCCGTCGAGCCCCGCCGGCAAGAGTGCCACATACACGACGACGAGAAGACCCGCGGCCAGGATGGCGCCCGGCTTAGCGATGGGACGCATCGTCGTGGATCGCCAAGGACCGGCTGATCGCCCAGGCCAGGACCGCCACGGCGAGCGTACCGATGATGCCCGCCACGGCCGGCGCCACGAGCGCCAGTCGTGCCCAGGGGAGTCCGTACTCCGGCATGGGCGCGTGCCCGAGAGCGCGGGCTCGCTCGGCGAAACCCAGCGTCTGCGCGGTCTTGTCCAGCCCATCGGGAAGCGACGACGCGAACGGCGCGACGAACGCGGCGACGAGGAGCGCCACGCCGAGTACCCCGATCCCCAGGGCCAAGGGCCTTCGCTCCGCAGGCCCCGCACCGACTCCGCCCGCCAGGTCCGGCCGCCACTTCAGGAGCGTGACGAGAATCGCGCCGGTCAGCGCCGCCTCGAGCAGACCGATCGCGACATGGGTCACGAGCATCACGGGCAAGATCCCCCGCAGCGGGTACAAGCCGGACAGGCTCAGCCAGGCCGCTACCAGCGCCGCGCCGCAGACGACGGCGGCGAACGCGCCCAGAACCGCTCCCGCCGCGACGCCGCGAGGTCCGCGGATCCGTCGGCTCGCCAGATGGACGACCGCGTATCCCACGACACACCCCACCAGTCCCATATCGATGAAGTTGGCGCCGAACGCCGTGATGCCGCCGTCCTGGAAGAGCAGAGCCTGCACCCCGAGAACGGTCGCCATGGCCAGCATCGCGCGCCACGGCCCGAGCAGCACCGCCGCCAGCATGGCCCCAACCAGGTGGCCGCTCGTGCCCGGCGCAACGGGGACGTTCACCATCTGCGCGGCGAAGAGGAACGCCGCCACCGAGCCGAGGATCCCCGACGGCATCGGCACCGGGTCGCGACGCTCGGCGCGCAAGGCGAGCGCGATGCTTCCGCCGGCCACCACCCACGTCGTGACCGCGACACCCGGGTTGAGGAATCCGTCAGGGATGTGCATCGGATCTCCGGAACCTCAGTGCACACCGGTCTTCGGCGCCTCGCCGGCACGCGGGGTCGTGGCGTCGGCCACGACGTAGACGTATCGAAGACTGCCATCTGCGGTATTGAAGACGTCGTGCTCGGTTTGCGGTGGACAGTACGCGGCCATCCCTGCTTCCAAGGGAACCGCGACTCGGCCGGTGAAGAAGCGCATCTCCCCTCGGCCTTCGAGCACGAGCACGATCTCCTCGTATCCCTTCGTGCTGTGGCGGCCGACGGACTTGCCGGGCTCGAGCGCCACGAGGCCGGAGTGCATGGTCACGGTCTCGGGGGGACCCTGGAGGAGCGGGAGGTAGTCCTTCCCGCCGGCGTCGAACCGCATGGACTTCACCGCAGGAGCGGCCGCAGGATCTGCCGCACTCGCGACGGACACGATCGAGCCCAAACCCAGCGCGAGAGCCATGGATCGCGTCACCGCACCCATCCTCCGCTCGCCAACCTCACACGCTGGCCGAGCTCATCACCAGTTGACCGTGCTTGACGCCCTTGAGGCCGATCAGATGTTCCGCGATGTGCCGGAGGTCCGCCGGCTTCCCGCGCAGGGCCATTACCTCGAGGCAGAGGTCGTGGTCCAGATGGACGTGCAGCGTCGCGAGAACCTGGTGGTGGTGATCGTGTCCCGCGTCAACGAGCCGGTCGGCGAGTTCGCGTTTGCCGTGATCGTAGACGAGGGTGAGGCTCGCGACGGCTTCCCTCTTCCCCCGCTCCCATTCCTCCTCCACGAGGCGTTTCCGGATCAGGTCGCGAATCGCCTCCGAGCGATTCCCCTTCCCGGCTCGCGCCACGAGTGCATCGAACTGCTCGACGAGACTTTTTTCGACAGCGAGGCTGATCCGTTCGAGGTCCATCGCTCCTCCGGTAATACTTTCGTGACCATTTTCATACCACGCTCACACGGCAGGAGTCAAGACGACCCCGCTCAGGGGTCGTGCCCGTGAAGAGGTTCGCACCCAGCGCGGTGATGCCCCGTCCGCGAACATCAGGCAGTGGACGATCGGCACCGACGACATGACGATCACCGAAGCGCTCGTCCCCGACAGCGCTCCCACGAGCACTCCGCCGACCCACTGGCTGGAAGTACCACCGACCACCGGGAAGTGGATCATCTCCGCCGCGAACACAAACGCCGCCTCCAATCCCGGCAGAGGCACGCGCGGAGCCAGCAGGTGTCGCCCCGCCTGTCGCAACGCCACGCCAACACTCGTCGCGTCGGAATCTCGGTGGCGGACGCCGTCTGACGTCCAGGAATCCATCCGGGATGTGCACGTCCTGGCCCCTGGTAGGGGTACGCCCCGGCACCCCAGTACCCGGAGGTCATCGGTCGAGAGCCGACACCTGGAAAGCGAGCCGCCGGACCCTCATCACGGCTTCGGCCGTCAGCCCGATCCCAGCCACCAGGATCACTCGTGCGCTCACGATCGGCAGGACTCGCGCCATCCGCCGGCCTGAGGCACTCGCTGCGGCAATCGACTTCTCTTCACGAACAGCAAGAGGATCGCCGTGAGGTCCCATGCCAATCCCACGCTGAATGCCAACACCAGGACGATCCCAAAGCCCGCCCGGTTCAGCGAGACTGCGGCCAGCAGCAGCGCCAGCGCCGACGGGCCCGGCAGGATTCCAGCGGAAACCCCCAGCGCCAGCAACGACCGCCATGTGACCGGCGAGTCATCCGCCCCAGGCGGAAGATGCGAGTGGTCGTGGTGATCATGGTCGTGGTGGTGGTGGCCATGCTGAGGCATCAGGAGGTGATGATGATCGTGATCGTGTTTCTCCGCGACGCGCACGAGCGCCGGCCGGCGCAGCGCCCCGACACCTCCGGAAGAAACAAGCCCAACCGGAGCGATGCCGGTCTGCCGGCGTCGCGGAGGGCGGGAGTGGGGGTCCGGGGGCAAAGCCCCCGCGTCGCTGTTTCTTGAGAGGAAGGTCGTACAGTCCGAGCAATCGTGTGACCCAGATGGAGACCTGTTTTCGCGGCCGTGACCGACGGAGACCGAGGGACTTGGTTGTGCCAGACTGTGGGCGAGCAACTCGGTCGCAGACAGGCCGGCAGGTAGAGGGAGAGCTCATGGAGATTCCGGGCTCACACGAAGAGGATCTCCTCCGGCGCATCACGGTCGAGCCCAAGATCTTCGGGGGAAAGCCGATCATCCGAGCAGACCGGCTGGCGGTGGAATGCGTCCTCGGAATGCGCGCCGCGGGGGACACGCCGGAGACGATCCTCGCCGGATACCCCTGGCTGGAACCCCAGAATGTCCAAGCTCGCCTCGTTTACGCTCGACGACGGGTCGCGTACGAGCGCGTCGAGCCTACGCTCGGCGGAACCCCTGGTTGAAGATCCTCGCGGAAGAACTGCAACGGGAGGCAGCGAGAGGAGCACTTGATGGCCAGAATCAACGGGGACAGGCATCGAGTCGCGGCGTTCTGTCGGCGTCATCGAGTACGTCGCCTCGCCCTGTTCGGCTCCGTGCTGCGAGACGATTCTGACCCCCGCAGCGACGTGGACGTCCTCGCCGAATTCGGGGAACCTGGTCCCGGAATGGCGAGACGGCAAGGTGCGGTGGCTCGCTCCTGAGGAGATCCCTGACCGCAGGGTCACGTTGGGCAACACGTAGAGCGCAGCCACATCCGCGGGTCCTGTCTGCGCCATAATGGATGGTCCTGCCCCCGCGTCGACCTCGACACCGGTGGCTTTCGCGTAGAGGGAATTCTCGTGGCCGCAGACGACTTAGAATCCCTGAGGAATCTCCCCGTCCGGCGTGGGGTAACCTGGCAAGGTGGGCTGCGACGTCTCCCGCTTTGGGTCACGCCGGAAGGCGCCCCCCCGTTCCGCCCGCGCGCGGCGGTCTGGTCCAGCTCCATCGGCAAGGTGCACATGGGGGATGCCGTTGAGCCCGCGAACGCGTCTGCCGATCTCGTCATCGACGCCTTCGTCGCGTTCGCCCGGCACGAGCGCTGGGGAGGGTATCTCCCCGCCCGTGTCGAGGTGGCGGACTCCGCCGAGGCCGCCTTGCTCGAACCCACGCTGTCCCAGCTCGGCGTTTCCGTCGGGGTGACGCGCAGACTGCGGCACGTCGAGGACGCGCTCGCACTTCTCGCCAGCGACGCGGCGACCAATCCCGCTCCGGGGATACTCGACGCGCCGGAGATGTCCCTCGAGCGCGTGAGGTCGTTCACGGAAGCCGCGCGCCTGTTCTACGAAGCCGCGCCCTGGCGGCACCTCACCGACGAGGACCTTCTTCGAATCGAAACGCCTATGGGTCTTCGTGATGCGCGGCACGGTCTCGTCCTCGGCGCGGGAGGAGAGGAGTTCGGCCTGATGTTGTTCGACTCCCCGCGTCTCGCGGAGGCAATGAGGCGGCGACCGGAGGGCGATCCCTTCGAGCGCGATTCAGCGTGGTGCGTGTTCTTCGGACCGGTCAACGAGGCTCCGCTGGGAGACGCCGACCTCTTCGAGGATCACGGATTCCCAGTGGCCGCATCGGACGCTTACCCCTGGCCGGCGCAAATCGGCCCCAAGAGACGCATGCGTCGCCCCGGCGTCCGGGCGCTCCAGCATCTCGAGGCAGCTCTCCGCGCCCTGGCCGTCTCGACCGAGGCCGACATCGACACAGGACGGTGGACGCGGACCGTGCCCACGGCGGATGCCGAGGTTCTCGTGACGCTCACCCTCCCCGACCTCGTCGACCGGCCCACGGAACGTCGTGCGCGCGAGCCGCTCGACGACCCACGCGCGCCCGAGCGCGTTCTTCGAGAACTCGAGCGCTTTCTGGCACGGGGACAGTTCGCGGGCGCGGAAGATGCGAATCGAGCGGTGGCCGCCGCGTTCATGGAGCGGCCCATGGACGATATCCCGTCCACCGCCGTGACCCCTCTCGATCATGCGCAGGATCTGTGCTTCCGGGCTTTCGACGCGCGTGGACGCTTGCAAGTGAAGCTCGCACGGCAGGCGCTCGCGATCTCTTCCGACTGCGCCGACGCCTACGTCATTCTTGCACAGCGGTCACGAAACCCCGACGAAACTGCGCGCCTCTACGAGCAGGGCGTCGCCGCCGGGGAGCGCGCGCTCGGCACCAGGCGCTTCGAGACAAAGGACATCCCCTTCTGGGGCGACGTCGCCACGCGAGGATTCATGCGAGCGCTCATGGGACTCGCACAGTGTCGTCAGGGCCAGAATCGACTCACCGAGGCCATCGAGATCTACCGCCGAATGCTCGAGCTGAATCCGAACGACAACCAGGGTGCGCGCTCGCTCCTGGTCGGCCTCTTGCTCGAAACCGGCGATGACACGGGAGCGAGTGATCTCCTGGAGCGTTACGCTGAGGACGACATGGCGACCATGGCCTACTCCCGAGCGCTCCTGGCATTCCGCAAGGGCGGCGACTGCCCTGCGAGTCGGAAAGCCCTTCGCAAGGCGATCCGCGCCAATCCGCACGTGCCGGACCTACTCATCGAATCCCTGCCTCCGCCTTCAGAACTCCCGGGGTGGTTTTCGTTCGGAGGCGAGGACGAAGCCGCGATCTGTTCGTACGAGATCGCGGTCGGGTGGATGAAGACGGAAGGGGCGCTCGCGTGGCTCCGGAAACGCGCGCACTGAGACCCGATCCGCGAGACAAGAGCGCTCGCGTCTTCGCCCCACCGCCGCGACGGCACCGTGGTGCGTCCCCATCCGCAAGTGTCCGGGGCAACTGTGTCTGGTGCGGGAGCCGGGACTCGAACCCGAACTCCCCTGCGGGAGGGGGTTTTGCGACAGGGAGGAAAGGGCGGCGAATCGAGGTTCTTCTCGATTCGCCGCCCTTTCCCGTTTCTGAGGACTACGAGCTCGCTTTACGGGGCTGCACCCCGGCACTTCACGAAGAAACAGGCCCAACCGGAGCGATGCCGGTCCGCCGGCGTCGCGGAGGGCGGGAGTGGGGGTTCGGGAGCAAAGTCCCCGAGCATCTGTTTCTTGGGAGGTGTAATTGTCGTCGGGCACCCGTCGCTCCTCCGTCGGCGCACACCACTTCACCGGTGCGCAACGCTTCACGCCGACCACGCTACGGGAATCCGCTTCGCCTTCGCCGCCTTGACGAGCGCGTAGAAATCACGGTCGGTCTGCGCGGGATATCCGGTGGTCTCGCATGGCGCCACGACGTCTCACTTGGACGAGCCGAACAGCTCCACGGTTGCGAACGGCTCCACCGACCACGGCCGGAGGCGATTGAGCGTGAACTTCGTCTTCTGTCCGGGCTTCACGTCCACGATGACGTAGTTGTAGTCCTCCTTGGGAGCCGCGCCCTTCCAGTACTGGTCCAGCGGATAATCCGCAGGTACCTTGGCATGGGTCCGGCCAGGAAGGATCGGGTCCTGCTCCGCGCCGCCGCCGCCGATCAGCAGGTACTTGACGCCGTCCACCTCGTACATCTCGGTCGTGTGGACGTGCCCGTTGAAAACGGCGATGTCGAGGTCCTTCGCGTATGAGGCAATCAACTTGTGGGGGTTCTGGGCTTCCGGGATGGCGCCAAAACCGGAGCGGCAGAAGACCGGGTTGTGGAATGTGATGAAGACATGTTTCATGCCCGCAGCCTTCGCTTCGTCCAGCCACTGCCGCAGCTCTTTCATCTGCTCTTCGTACGTTGGCCGGGTGGAAGTCCATTGCGTGGGCTCGCGATAGTTGTATTTGCCGGTCCACAGGTAGATGAAACGTGCACCTTTGTAGTCGAACTTGTAGTTCAGTCTGTCAGCCGATACACCGAGCTTCTTCAAATAGGGAACCGCATTGAGCACGGCATCGATTTTGGGATCTCCCCATACTTCGTGATTTCCGACAGCGGGGAACCATCGACCTTCGAGACCGGCCGCTCGCATCGCGGCGTCGGGGGCGGGCAACTGACTGAGCATGTTCTGGTTGACCCGCTTCCAGTACGGGCTGTCGAAGACCGTCTTCCCCTGGTTGGCCCACCAGATGATGTCGCCGCTACTGACCACGAACTCGGTTCGGCCGCTCTGGACCGACTTGACGATCTCGCGGGCTACCCAGTCGCCGGCCACCAGCCGGAACATTGGGATGCGCACACCGGGAAGCAGTTTCGAATCTTCAATCGTGGCCTCGGTGACCCAGCCCTTGTCGACCGTGAGATAGGCCACTTCGCTTGGGGACACGAACGGCATGACCATCTCCACCATCTCATGAGTGACGGGGTCGTAGGTGAATTTGACTGTTTTCTTCACCGCCTCTGCCGCGTCTTTCGGCGCCAACTGCAGGCTCCACATTTCCGTCATCAGGGCGCGGGCCTCGGCTTCCTGGTCCTCCCGGTAGGGCAAATACATCATGGTGCGGGAATCGCCATAGGCGGCGAACGAGAATCCGGAATCGGCAGCGGATGTCACCGGCTTTGTGTTCTGGTCAGCGGCACAACCCTCGCCAAGGCTCAGCGCGAGCATCGCAACTGCTGCGAGGATGAGATTCTGTGTGCGTGTTGTTGTCATGTTTGTGCCTTTCGACGGGTGCGGCCGGGAGATTTGAGCCGGCGTTTCGCCAAGGATGGCGTCAGTTGCTGCCGCCGGTTGGATTCTCCATCTTCTTCATCGCGCCTTCGATCACCTTCTTCAGGCTGAGCGAGTCGGCGCCTTGGCGCGGCGGATAGTCCTGCAGACTTTTCAGGTGCGCGCCCAGGAACGGCGATGCCGCCGCCGGGGCCCACATCTTGGTGGCAAAGAACATGCGCCCGATGTAGCCCCACTCGTGCGAGTGTGGATCCATCTTCTCCATGGGGTCCATCAAGAGGTTGAAGACGGTGGGAACGCTCGGGTAGTACTTCTCCTCAAACCACCCACCCTCTGGCTTGAAACCGATGACCATCTTCCAACCGTCTACACGGATGGCCATCAGATCGGTCTCGTCATAGTAAAAGAACTCGCGACGAGCCGACTTGTCCGTCTTGCCGGTCCAGTAGTCGAGGTTGTTGTACCCGTCCAGGTGAACCTTGTAGGTCATGTCGCCCATCTTGTAGGCGGTGAGCAAGTCCTGCTTGAGATTGGAGAGACCCGCCGCCGCAGCGAGGGTGACGAACATGTCTTCATGGGACTGGATGCCATTCCCTTCGCGGCCCGCCGGAATGCGGCCCGGCCACTTGATGAGCATCGGCACGCGGACGCCGCCTTCCCAGGTGGTGCCCTTCTCGCCGCGAAACGGCGCATAGCCGCCATCCGGCCACATCATCAGCTCGTTGCCGTTGTCGGTGCTGTAGATGACGATGGTGTTGTCGTCCACGCCCAGGTCTTTGAGCTTCTTGAGCAGCGCGCCCACCTGTTCGTCGTGTTCGAGCATTTTGGCCCGGACGACATCGGATTCGGCGCGACCTTCGTCCACTGCCATTTGCACGTATTTGTTCTGCGGGTGCGACCAGATGTGAATCGCGGTCGTATTGAACCAGACAAAGAACGGCTTGCTGTCCTTGCCCTTGCGGTCGAGGTAGTCGAGGGTCTTGGCGAGGACCTCGCCGTCGAAGGTCTCCATGCGTTTCCGGGTCAGTTGTCCGTCATTCACGATCTTCTGTCTGCCCACGCGGCCGAACTTCGGGTCTAAGGTCGGGTCGTCCTTGTCCGTGGCCCAGGTGTGCAGCACGTCGCGCGGCCCCATCTTCGCCAGGTAGGCAGGGTTCTTCTGGCCGGGGTACTCGAGCTGTTCCGGCTCCTCTTGAGCGTTGAGGTGGTAGAGATTGCCATACCACTCGTCGAAGCCATGCACCGTTGGCAGGAACTCGTTGCGGTCGCCCAGATGGTTTTTGCCAAACTGCGCGGTGTTGTAGCCAACCGACTTGAGGACCTCCGCGAGGGTCGGATCCTCTTTCTGGAGGCCCAGGGTGGATCCCGGTATGCCAATGGTCGTCTCGCCGGTACGGATCGGCAACTGACCCGTGATGAAAGCTGCGCGACCGGCGGTGCAACTCGGCTGTCCGTAGTGATCGGTGAACAGCATTCCGTTCTTGGCCAGGCTGTCAATGTTCGGTGTTTTGCCCATCATGCCGTGCGTGTAGGCGCCGACGTTCCACATCCCGATGTCGTCACCGAAGATGACGAGGATGTTGGGCTTCTTCCCTTGGGCTTGTGCAGAGACGACGGAGGCCATCGTCAAGCCCAACCCCAACGCGAACTGCTTGAATTTCATCGTCCGTGACCTCCTGTGGTTTCTGACATCACGCGTTCCCCGGTTCAGGCTTGTTGATTGGATCGGTGGTGAACTCGCAGGCTACGCGCCTGAGGCGGCTCACGCCTTAGGCAAACGAAGCGCACCGCTTACGTCAGCGCACCGAGTCCGTCCGGTGTTCCCTTCCGCTTGAAGCAACCCACTCATCAGACCACTGTACCAGAACGGTCTCGCGTACCCAGGCTAGGCGTGGATCTGGTGCCGGAGCCGGGACTCGAACCCGGACGCCCTTTCGGGCAGGGGATTTTAAGCGGCCGCACGGGGCAGGCGCCCCGACACCTCCGGAGGAAACAGCCCAACCGGAGCGATGCCGGTCTGCCGGCGTCGCGGAGGGCGGGAGCGGGGGTTCGGGGGCAGAGCCCCCGCGACGCTGTTTCTTAGGAGGCAGTGAGGAAAGGTCGGCGAATCGAGGTTTTCTCAATTCGTCGCCCTTTCCCGTTTACGAGGAGTACGAGGAGGGTCGTACAGTCCGAGGATTATGGTGACCCGGATGGACACCTCGGGCGACTTACCCGTGGACAGGACGTGGATCTTCGGTGGCTGCGGCGACCGCGATCATTGTTCGCGGGCCGGCGGCGTCGCGGGAATAACCCCCGCAGCGAATTCGACGCGGTATCGGGGCGTGAACGCTCTGGGAGTCGGCCGGAGATCCTCGATCTTCGCCACGTTGAACGCCTTGATCTGGGCGGACGCCTGCTCCCAGGCGTAGAGGAGGATGTTCCCCGTCGACGCCTGCCGGAGCGAGTAGGGCTCGGCCACGCGGGGCTTCCCGTCGTAGTCGAACTCGACAAGCAATCGGTTGGCTCCTGCGAATCGGATCGCCTCGAGGGAAAGTCCCCCGCCCCAGAAGCGGATCCCCGGCGAAGCGAGCGGCGTCTCGGTGGCGGAAAACGGCGCGGACTCGAGGCGCGTCTGGGGGAGCAAGAACGCAGGCTGGTCAATCCAAGCGAGCAGATCCGGCAGACGTTGGACGAGCTGATCGAGGTCGGGCAGTGCCGGAAGTTGGTGTGCGAGCATGTTGGACCACTCGGACCGAAGCTCTTCGTCGGCGCGAATGGTGTCGATCAGAGAATGACCCGAAGGGACCGAGAGATACTTGGCATGGCACTTCTTCTCGAACAACGAGCGAACATGATCGAGATCGATCGGCTCCGGGCGGTTGTTGAACAGATAGACGACGTCGTAAAGGTCGCGGGGCCTTGCCCGTTCATAGAGGGCCCGAGTCTTCTCCGCCAGCAGTTCGTCGAACGAGTACGTGGCGACGGCAGCGGCGCCGGGAAGTTCGTCCGGGTATGGGTGAAAGACCCTCCGTTCCGCGACGGTGTCTATTATGGGCTCGTATTGCGTGATGTCGACGCGAACGCGCGGGAACCCGGGGTAGGCCAAGAGGCCAAGGTAAGGAACGCGGCCCTCGAACGTCGCCTGCCCCTGTTTGTTGCGGCGAGATCGGACTTCGATCAGGGCCTCCGGGAACTCGATTCCGCTCATCTCGTTCGCCCCGCGGGCGAGCATGCGGAGCGCTTCGAGAATCGCGTCCGGCGTGTAGTTCGATGTCGGCAAGAGCGAAAAATCGAGGTCCTCCGAGAACCGATATGTTTCGAAATAGCACTTCTTAATGCATGTGCCGCCCTTGAAGACCCATCCGCGGGCACCGTCGACCATCGGGAGCGCGGCGAGAAGCCAGCCGAGCACGTAGTCCTTCTCCACGACCTCCGGGCGGAGGTTCCACTCTGCCGCGCGGTCGAGGATGTCCTGCTTGCGAATCACGTACGAGCCTTTGGCTCGCCGCCGGACACGGTCACGTTCACGAGAATGCCCCACCGTCGAAGCAGCCGCCCGGGGCGCTTGATCGCCGGATCGAGGCGCACGTTCCCCTTGGTCATCCGGCGCCGCGCTTCTTCCAGCAAACGGGTCTCATCGGGCCACAGCCCTTCGGCCAGGTAGCCGAGACGTTTCCACACCGCCCCGGACCCGTGTTTCTTCGCGGTCGCGATCAGTTTGTCGAAGTCCCGCTCCTTTGCTTCGCCGTAGGCCGACATCATCTGGGTGACATGGCGCAGACCGCCGCAAAGGGCCGGCTGACGGAGTCCGTCCACAATCGTCCGCTCCCGGTCGGAGACGGCAACGCGCTCCGAGCCGCGCCAGACGAGGACTGCGCCGTCGATTCGGGGGCGGGGGACGCGGAAGAGGCGGAACTCGTGGCCCAATAGCTGAGCCGTCTTCGCGCGGACGCTCGCTCCGGTCACGACGAGGGTCGAGCGGAATAGCTGCTCGGTGAGTCCCCAGTGTTCGGCGGCGCTCCAGCCCCCGATATAGCAGGGCGCGAACGCCTCACGCGCGAGGATCCACGGGTCCTCCGCTACCGAAGGCCTGCCGGGCTCGGCTTCGAGCGGGAGGAGTAGATACAGACCGCGCCGGGCACGAACAAGCCATCCGCGCCTGACAAACCCAGCTAACTTCAGGGCCGCTTGCCGCCGATCCAGACGCAGTGCTGCCGCGGCTTTCGCGACCGAGAGAATCCCGCTGTTGGACGCACGAGCCATGCGGGCGAGGATGGCTCGATCCTCCGACGAACGACGTGCGGTTCCTGGTTTGCCCTGTGATGTATTTCGTGTGCTGTAGTTCACGTCCTGAGTATACTCACGCACATGAACTATACCAAGCCGTTGAAGGCCGGACGCCAGAAGCCGACGGGGTGATCGCTCCATGAATCCGTCCCGCGAGGATCTCATTCGGCGGATCGCGGAGAAGACGGCGCGCCTCACTTCTCTCGAGCGACAGCGACAGGAGGCTCGGGAGGAAATCGAGGCTCTCCGCGACCAACTCGAGGAACTCGAGTCGAGTATCGCCGCGGACGCGGTTGACGACATTGGCGCCGCGGCGCCTCCGACCTCGGCAGAGAAGGTCCGGCTCTTCCGCTCCCTCTTTCGGGGCAGAGCCGATGTGTTTCCCACGCGTTTCGTTAGCAAGAAGACCGGCAAGCCCGGCTACGCCCCAGCCTGCGCGAACAAGTTCGTGCGCGGGGTCTGCGACCTTCCTCGCATCAAGTGCGGCGAATGCCCCAACCAGGCCTTCCATGCCGTCGACGATCGGGCAGTATTGAATCACCTGAAGGGGCGCCACGTGATGGGCGTCTACCCCCTCCTCGGGGACGATACGTGCTGGTTTCTCGCAGCCGACTTCGATAAGGCCTCGTGGCAGGACGACGTCGCGGCTCTCGTCGGGACGTGCCGAGGGTCGGGCCTGCCCGTCTCCGTGGAACGTTCACGCTCCGGTAACGGCGCCCACGCCTGGTTCTTCTTCGCCGAGCCTGTAGCGGCGAACGTCGCTCGGAGGATGGGGTGCTACCTCATCACCGAGACCATGAGTCGACGCCACGAACTGGGTATGGACTCTTACGACCGGTTGTTCCCGAACCAGGACACGATGCCTCGGGGCGGCTTCGGGAATCTCATCGCGCTCCCGCTCCAGCACGACGCACGGCAGGACGGCAACACGCTGTTCCTCGATGATGGGTTCAAGCCGCATGCAGACCAGTGGGCGTATCTCGCCTCGATCACACCAATGCGGCCTGCCGCGGTCGAAGCTATTGCGCAGGAAGGAACGCGACGAGGTCAGGTCATTGGGGTGCGGGTTGCGGATACCGACGATGAGGACAGCGACACCCCCTGGATGAAAGCACCCTCTGGAAGGACTCGTCGCCTGGCGATTTCGGGTGAACTTCCACGGGATGTGCGCGGCACCATTTCACAACGGTTCTTCCTCGAGAAAGGAGAGCTACCTTCCGCTCTTCTGAATGCGATCAAACGGATCGCCGCCTTCCAGAACCCCGAGTTCTACAAGAAACAGAGGATGCGGCTGTCGACCGCCATGACGCCTCGCGTCATCACGTGCGCCGAGGATCTTGCGAAGCATGTCGCACTTCCTCGAGGTTGCCAGGCCGAGGTTGAAGAGCTGCTCCGGGAGAACGGGGTCACGCTCACGATCGAAGACGCACGGTACGCGGGCCAGGCGTTGCAGGCTGAGTTTCGAGGCGAGCTCACCACCATTCAGGAGCAAGCGGCCCGGGCTCTGCTGCAGCACGACATCGGTGTCTTCGTCGCTCCTCCGGGAGTGGGGAAGACCGTCCTCGGAACGTACATGACCGCCGCGCGTGGCCGGAACACGCTGGTCCTCGTCCACCGCGGTCCGATCCTCGACCAGTGGGTCACACATCTGTCGATGTTCCTGGGCGTCGACGAGAGGGCCATCGGTCGAATTGGCGGAGGTAAACGCAGGGTCACCGGGTCGATCGATGTCGCGATGATCCAGAGTCTGGTCCGCGAAGGTCGCGTGGACGACCTCGTCGCGTCGTATGGCCACGTCATCGTCGACGAATGCCACCACGTTCCCGCCGTATCCTTCGAGCGCGTGATGTCCGAAGTGAAAGCCAGGCACGTCTTGGGCCTGACTGCGACACCTCATCGTCGCGATGGTCACCACCCGATCCTCGAGATGCAGCTCGGGCCGATACGGTTTCAAGTGGATCCGAGGAGTCATGCGGCCCGCCGGCCGTTCAATCATCGGCTCGTCGTACGGGAGACACAATTTCAAATGCGGGATCCCACGGTCGACCGCGGGATCCAGGACGTCTACCGGGCGCTCACCATCGACGAAGCGCGTAATCGGCTCATTCTGGACGATGTCATCGCCGAGCTCCACGAAGGACGCAGCCCTATCGTCCTGACGGAACGCCGGGATCATCTCGAGTTTCTGGCGACCCGCTTGCAGGGCTTTGTTCGTCACCTCCTGGTTCTGCGGGGCGGAATGACGTCGAAGGAGCGTTCCTGGGTTGTAGCGAGCCTCGCGGCAGTTCCCGCCGATGAGGAACGGCTGGTGCTGGCGACCGGCCGCTACATCGGCGAAGGGTTCGACGATGCTCGCCTCGACACGTTGTTCCTCGCCATGCCCGTATCGTGGAAGGGCACCCTAGCCCTGCCCTTGCCCCACAAATGACTCCGGGACATTTGTCAGGCCGTACGACGAAGCCGCCAGCAATCCCGGCCAGTCGATCAGTTCTTATCGCCAGACGGAGCGAGATTGTTCGGCGCGCCGTTCCGATCCGCCTCCCAGCCGCACTTGCGGCTGGGTGGCGGGTCGTAACGGCGCGCCGACACATCTCGCTCCGTCTGGCGACCAGGACTTATCGCCTGACCGAGATTGACGGCGGCTTCGTCATGCGGCCGCAAATGTCCAGGACTTACTTGTGGGGCAAGGGCAGCCCTAGCCCAGTACACCGGGCGACTTCATCGCCTTCATCCAGGGAAGACGGAAGTTCGGATCTTCGATTACGTCGATCGCGACGTGCCGGTCTTGCTCCGCATGTTCGAGAAGCGGCTGCGAGCGTACCGTGCGATCGGCTATGGTCGTGAGGACATGCCCCCCGAACTCGAACGGACCGACGACCGTGTGATCGAGTACGACGAGGAAGCGCTTCGTCACTTTGAGAGCGAATCGTGACGACGGGAGATGAGGCTCAGCGTGGACACCCAGGTAACCGGGCACGCCTTCAACACGTAGCTGACCATTGGCGAAGTCGGGGGTTCTGAGTGGCGACGCCGTTTTTCCGCTGCCGGCCCAGGGGACTTTCGGGCCTGTGGTGCCGGAGGCTGGGCTCGAACCAGCACTCCCTTGCGAGAAGGGGATTTTTTAGGAGAGGTTCGGAAAAGGGAGGGGAATAAAAGCTCTCCTAATTCGTTGCCCTTTCCCGTTTCCGAGGAGTACGAGGAGGGTCGTACAGCCCGAGGGTTCGGGTGACTTAGACGGACACCTGTTCTGTGTGCTCTGTCCGATCCCTGGTCATGCTCGTAGCTACTCGACTGCCGTCTCCAAGGGCGCCCAGGGGCCACCCGGCTTCCAGCGAAACGGATACGCCCGATCCGTTGCGGCCGCCACGAGGGCCGACCCGACGAACACGGCGATCACGCCGATCACATTTCCCAGGTCCTCGGCCGCGGCAGACGGGCGGATCCTGCGCATAAAACCGGACCACTGTGCCCGCTTGCCCTCCACGTCCGTGAAGGCCGGCGTGAGCGCGATCGGCAGCTCGGTCGGGATCTCGGTGCGGCGCCGTTCGAAGGTGGCGCGCAACGAGCGGCTTAGGGTGTTTCCGTCGAAGGACTCGCGCATGGCCAGGGCGTGGACGTCGAAGAAGTCGCGCATGCGGCTGTTCTTGGCGCCGAGCACGACCATCGCGTGGACCTTCTCGGCAATCGCCGTCTCTGGGCGGTAGGCCCGAAGGCGCGGGCGCGGCAGATCGAGCAGGCTCGGATACTCGAGCCACTCGGGCTCGGGCGACACGGCGTCGCCGATGCCGACATCGATCTGCACCCGGAGGCGTGCCGGACCGAGTCGGCCGAGCAGGGTGACGCGCTGCCCGCCGTAGTCGTCCTCGGGGCGGATGGCGGCCACGCGGATCGAGGAGGCGTCGAACGTGATGCCGTCGGGCTCGACCTCAGTGCCACAGATCTCGGCGAATGTCGCGGCAAGCGCATCGTCGGACAGGTCGCCGATACCGAGCAGGTCGGCGTCCCGCGTGGGCCGGATCGTCTCCCCGAGCCACACGAGGAGCAGCAAGGCACCCTTGAGAACGAAGCGGTCGGCATGACGAGAGCGGGAGAGCCGGTACAGGAGACGCTCCGTCGCGAAACGGGCAAGGACGAGATTGGGGTCGACGCCGAGCTTCTTGGCGTGCCCAACGAGTCGCGTCTGCACCGACTGGGAAAGACCCGGGCTCATGAAACCACCGCCTCGACGTAAGGGCGCATGACGCGCTCCACCCGGCAGATGCGGGCCGCTCGATCGAGCTCCTCCATCGTGAACCTCCGCGCTCGCCATGCCTCGCGTAGCGCCTCGAGCGCCACGTCCAAACCGACCTTGTTGCGGTACTTGAAAAGGTCGGCGAGCGTCTTGGCGACGCCGTAGACACGGATCGACTCCCCTTCGAGGCGGTGGATCTCGACCCCGTCGGTGAACGCCCGGCCGCTGAAGCGCACCACTCGCAGGGGTGGGTGCGCGAGCCCCGGCTGGCGGGCCCGCCCTTCGATCGCAACCCAGACTTCGGCAGGGAGTTGCGTGCCGATGCCATGGACGCTGAGCGCCGACAGGAGACAGATCACGCCACGCGGCACCGTCCGGGCCACGACGGCCAGACCGTGGTGCTCGGTCACAGGTCGTTCAGCCAGTTGGTAGTGGCCGCGCGCGACGCGCTCGAGGACGCCGTCCGCGACCAGCCGGGTGAGTTGCTGGCTGTGGATGCCGGCGCGGGCCGTCTCGCGGGTCGTGATGACACACCGGCGACGGGCGAGGCCGAGGAGACGATTGCGGTCGGTTTTGGCCATGTGGTGAAGTGTATATAGTTATGACTAATTATCAACACTTTCACACAACGGCACGCCCTGTCGTGCGCCAGCGATCTCACGGGGCTCCGCGCGAGATGTCGCGCGCGCGATCGTTGGTGCCGGAGCCGGGACTCGAACCCGGACTCCCCTGCGGGAAGGGGATTTTAAGAGAGTGGGAAAAGGGCGGCGAATCGACGTTTTGTTGATTCGTCGGCTTTTCCCGTTTCCGAGGAGTACGAGGAGAGACGTACAGTCCGAGGGTTATGGTGACCCAGATGGAGACCTGTTTCCAAGGCCGTGACCGATGGTGACCGAGGGACTCGGTTGTGGCAGACTTGCGCGTGAGCAACTCGGTCGCAGGCCGGCAGGTAGAGGAAGAGGGCATGGAGATTCAGGGCTCACACGAGGAGGAACTCCTCCGGCGCATCACGGTCGACCCCAAGATCTTCTGGGGGAAGCCAATCATCCGAGGACGCCGGCTGGCGGTGGAACACGTCCTCGGAATGCTCGCCGCGGGGGACTCGCCGGAGACGATCCGCGTCGGATACCCCTGGCTGGAACCTGAGGACATCCAGGCTTGCTTGGTCTACGCTCGACGGCTGGTCGGGCACGAGCGCGTCGAGCCTGCGATTGGCGGAACCCCTGATTGAAGGTCCTCGCGGCAGAGCGCTGACGGGGAGGCGGAGGGAGGAGCACTTGATGGCCAGAATCAACGTGGACAGGCATCGAATCTCGGAGTTCTGTCGGAGTCATCGAGTACGTCGCCTCGCCCTGTTCGGCTCCGTGCTGCGAGACGATTTTGGTCCCCGCAGCGACGTGGACGTCCTTGTCGAATTCGAGGATGGGCATGCGCCGGGCCTGGCGTTCTTCGCCATGGAAAACGAACTATCCGAGATTCTCGGCCGGAAGGTCGACCTGAGCACTCCGCACTTCCTGAGTCGGGCCTTCCGCGATGACGTACTGGCAGAGGCCGAGGATCAGTATGCCGCGTGATCGGGACCGTGTTCGCTTGCTTCACATGCTCGAACACGCCCAGGAGGCCATACGGCTCCTGGAAGGACGCACCCGGCAAGAGCTCGATGCGGACCGTGTTCTGAGCCTGGCCGTCGTCCGCCTTCTCGAGATCTTGGGCGAGGCGGCGGCAAGAGTCTCTCCAGAGGCACGTGCCAAACGTCCAGCCATCCTGTGGTGGGAAATCATCGGCATGCGAAACCGCCTCATTCACGGATACGACTCCGTCGATCTGGAGATCGTCTGGAACATTGTCGAGAGCGATCTCCCGGCTCTTGTGCGGCATCTCACCGCCGACGCGGACTTGCAGGACTCACGTTGAACGAGCCCACATCGGCCCGCGGTCGATCCGCTGGTGGCGCGGGTCGTTCCGGAAGGAGGTCACGCTCAGCGGTCGGTGCAGGGGGAGCCCTTCCGCTTCGCAGTGCCGGAGCTCGTGGCGCCACCCGGTCGGAGGCCAGCAGCCGGTCCACTTGGTGCGAGACCGATAGCGGCATGGCCACTACCCACAATGACCGTTCGCTCTGCGGCACGCTGTCCGACGGGATCGGTCATGCGCTCCAGCTCGAGATGCTCGACGAGGTGACCACGCGTTGCATTGCTGGGGGCCGAGGAGCTGAAGAAGGGTGCGGAGAGACCTCGAAGGGAGGGCGAGTACCGAGCACCGAATCAGTGCGGAGGAGAAGGCCATGGACGACCTGGACCCCGAGTGGCAGCGCAAGGGCGCGACGCTTAGTGCTTCGATTCGCAATTACGGTGACGTATGACTCGTGTTCAGCAGACGGCGGATTGCTCACTCAGCACTGAGTCCTGAGTGAGCAAGTTCGTCATCGAACTTGCGGATCGAAGGACTTAGCGACAAGACAGCCGGGAAGGAGTACGGGGTTACGCAGGATCAGATCCTCCGGGCGATTCGGGCGAACCAGCTGCAATACCCCCAGAACACGATCCACGGGAACCCCTTTCTGCGACTTCTTCGACGAGAGGTCGAAGCGCTGGTGAAGAAGGAACACGGGAACGACTGCCTGAACGACCGACGGGCGAAGACGGAGCTAGCGCGTATCAACCGCAGGCTGAAAGAGTTGAAGACCCGGATCGCCGCACTGGAGGAGCGAAAGTCAAAGTTGATGGCCGACCCCGGGAAGTGACGACGTCTGTCCTGTCGGACAACATGGAGATGGAGAGCATCAACGATCGTGCTTCTGCGAAGAAGCGTGAGCCTCCGGCATGAGACAGCGCGCTCTCATCCATGTCGAGGGGCCTGCCGGTGCCGGGAAGACCACGCTCATCGAAGTGCTGCTCCGCCGCCTCGGCGAGGTCGTGATCTGCGTGCGCGCGACGCGCGACGACTCGCTCCGCACCCCTATGGAATCTCAGCCGAAGATGCACCCCGAGCTTCGTCGCTATCGAGCTGCCGGGGCCAGCGGTGTCGCACTCTACCGCTTCCCCCCGAGCCATACGGATACCGACGCCTTCTTCGTGACGAATTTCATGCAGGACTACTCCTCCGCAGTCTTCATCGAGGGGGATAGCCCACTCGAGTACGTCAACCTCGCGGTGTTCGTGGCTCCACCGCTTCCAGCGGGAACGTCCCTCTTACGCCGAATCCTGCGAGAGCACGCGACCCGACATACGCTCGCGCTCGATGGGTGGGAGCGCGCGCTCGAGAGCCCGGCAAAGCTCGGTCGATTGCTCACCGGAGGCTTTGGCGAACCACTCCTTGAAGCCGCGCTCGCGGACCCGGGCGCCTTCGAGCAGACCCGGGCCGAGATGGTCCGGGAGTTGGCAAGGCTCCGCGCCGCTCCGCCGCCAGGACCAACCGAGCACTGGGCACTGATCCCGAGCCACGTAGGCATCGAGCAGGCACAGCTCGTCGTCGTGAGCGCGCGTGATGATGACGAGCGGAGTCGCGGGCACCTGCTTGCCCAGGAGGTTGGACGTCTCCGCAAGGACGATGCCGTGTTCAAGGATGTGCTCGGCTTCCGTGGAAGCAGGGTGCCGGTCACAGCGGTTGTCGCGAACCTCGCCATTCCCGAAGATGCGGGGCTGAAGAAGACCTTGGCCCGCGTGAAGCGCGCAATGCGGAGCGTGAGGTAGTGCGCCTTCGCCCGCGCCACGAGGAGGCCGAGCGGCGAGCTCGGCGGTACCTCTTCTTGGAAGACTGAACGATCGCATGGGTACGCTCTCCCTCGCTCCGATTCTCACCCGGCACGGCCATCTCACGTTGGGCCAGGTGGACGACGGGCCGAACTTGGACCCCGGGCTGGCCGAGCGTCTTCAGACCGCATTCGGGCGCGGCTCAGGGTACGGCCTGCTGCAACTGGGAGCGAACGAAGTCGGGACTCCGCTCCCGCCAGTCCTGTCCTACTGGCGCGAACTCGGCACGCGGTACGTGACGGCACTCTGCACCCTTCCGGAGGCGGAGGACCGCGGCGCGAAGGTGCACGTCGCGGCTCCGCCCGAAGAGGCCCTGGAGTCGTTCGCTTCGGCCCCTCCTGCGATGACGGGCGCGGAGTACCTGAATGCGACCGTTCTTCGGGCTCTCTGGGAGGAGCTCGATGCGGCTTTCGGATCCGAGCTGTCCGAATCCGGAGGCTCCGTTCAGGACTTCCTCAAGCGCCGCAACCCCGCTTGGAACCTCGTCGGTCGCGTCCACTTCAACCTCGCGGAGAACCGGAAGGACGAAAAGGCGCCGTTCGCCTTCCTGGCGACGTACACCACGCGGCTGTCGGCACATGCCAAGGCCCAACATCTTCCGCTCGGCCAGGCCCTGCGCGAGTATGCGGGCGCGGCGAACAAGGACGGCCTGTTGTCGCTGCTCCTTCCCGTTCAGCGCGCGGCAGAGAGCTGTCCGTGGCTGAGAGCCATGGTCGACGCCGGGGAGATCTTCCATCCGTTGCGATGGACGACGCGGGAGGCCTTCCGATTCCTCGGCGATGTGCCGCGCCTGGAGAGCGCCGGTGTTGTAGTTCGGATGCCCGCCACGTGGACGGCGAACCGTCCTCCTCGTCCGCAGGTGGTCGCCACCGTCGGCGGCAAGGCACCCTCGGGGCTGGGGAAGGAAGCGCTTCTCGATTTTCGCATGGAGGTGGCGCTCGAAGGCCAGAAGCTGTCGGCTGCCGAGATCAAGGAGCTGCTGTCGAGCTCCGAGGGGCTCGCGCTGATCCGTGGGCGCTGGGTCGAGGTCGATCGTGAGCGACTGAGCCGGATGCTCGAGCGTTTCCGTGAAGTCGAGCGTGCCGCCGTCGATGGTGGCCTCAGTTTCGCGGAGGCCATGCGCATGCTCGCCGGCGCCGACGTCGAGAGCGAAGGCGCCGCCGACCGCACCGACACCAACTGGTCTCAGGTGGTCGCGGGTCCCTGGCTTTCCGAAACACTGAAAGGCCTTCGCAGCCCTGAGGAGCTGGCCCGCGTCGAGCCCGGTAGCTCGCTCCATGGGACGCTTCGGCCCTACCAGCAGGTTGGCGTGCGGTGGCTCTACCTTCTCTCGAAGCTCGGACTCGGGGCGTGCCTCGCCGATGACATGGGGCTCGGCAAGACCATCCAGGTGCTGTCGCTGCTGCTGGTCCTCCGAAGCCAGCCGGGCGGCAAGCGGCGACCGAGTCTCCTGGTTGCACCCGCCTCGCTGCTCGCCAACTGGGCCCTGGAGATCGAGAGGTTCGCGCCGAGCCTGAAGGTGCTCGTCGCCCATCCATCGGCGATCCCGGCGGCCAACCTCGAGGCCGTCGCACCGGAGTCCGTCGTCGATGCAGATCTGGTCATCACCAGCTACGGTTCGCTTCTGCGCGTCCCTTGGCTCGCGGACACCTCGTGGCACCTGGTCGTCTTGGACGAGGCGCAGGCCATCAAGAACCCGGACGCCAAGCAGACCCGTGCCGTCAAGAAGCTCGACGCGCGGGCGAGGTTCGCGCTCACCGGAACGCCGATCGAGAACCGGCTCGCCGACCTGTGGTCCATCTTCGACTTCATCAACCCGGGTCTGCTCGGTTCATCGAAGGAGTTCACAACCTTCGTCAAGCGCCTTGCGGCTCGACCCCACAACCCGTACGGCCCGCTACGCGATCTCGTCCGCCCCTACATCCTGCGGCGCCTGAAGACCGACAAGACCGTCATCGCGGATCTGCCGGACAAGACCGAGGTCAAGGCCTTCTGCCAGCTGAGCCGCAAGCAGGCGGCGCTCTACGAACAGGCCGTGAAGGAGCTCGCCGAGCAACTCGAGGACGCCGAGGGGATCCGGCGTAAGGGCGTCGTGCTTTCGTTCTTGATGCGGTTCAAGCAGATCTGCAATCACCCGTCGCAGTGGCTGGGCGATGGGGCTTGGACCGAGGAAGACAGCGGCAAGTGGACGCGCCTGCGCGACATCGCCGAGGTCGTCGCGGCCAAGCAGGAAAAGGTGCTCGTCTTCACCCAGTTCCGGGAGGTGACCGCTCCGATCGCGGCATTCCTCGGATCGGTGTTCGGCCGTCCCGGTCTCGTTCTCCACGGCGAGATCGAGGTCAAGAAGCGCAGGGAGCTGGTGCGCCGGTTCCAGGAGGACGAGGCCGTCCCGTTCTTCGTGCTCTCGCTCAAGGTGGGGGGCGCCGGCCTCAACCTCACCGCCGCCTCACATGTCGTACACTTCGACAGGTGGTGGAACCCGGCTGTCGAGAACCAGGCTACGGACCGTGCCTTTCGCATCGGTCAGACGAAGAACGTGCTCGTTCACAAGTTCCTGTGCCGGGGAACCGTCGAGGAGAAGATCGATGATCTCATCGAATCGAAACGCCGGCTCTCGAAGGACCTGCTGGAGGGCGGCGCCGAGTTGCTCCTGACCGAGCTAAAAGACGAGGACCTGCTCGAACTCGTCGCGCTCGACATCAACGCTGCGTTGAAGGAGACGTGATCCATGTTCTACCAGTGGAGACCTTACGTGCCCGTGGGCGAGCGCCGCCGCAAGGCAGGGCTCGCGATGGCGAAGCTCGAGAAGAACGGACACCCCGTCTCACCGGTAGTGATCGAGGGACGCGCGATCGCCAAGACGTTCTGGGGCAAGGCTTGGTGCGAGAACCTCGAGCACTACAGCGACTATGCGAACCGGCTGCCTCGCGGAAGGACCTATGTCCGCAACGGCTCGGTGGTCGACCTTCAGGTCGCCCCCGGCGAGGTCAAGGCCCTGGTCAGCGGCTCGACGATCTACAAGGTGGCGGTGAAGGTTACGCCGGTGCCGAAGGGCCGCTGGAGCTCGGTCTGCAGGGATTGCGCGGGAGCGATCGACTCGCTCATCGAGCTCTTGCAAGGGCGCTTCTCCAAGGGGGTCATGGAACGTATCTGCCAGCACAAGACCGGTCTCTTCCCGTCGCCGGATGAGATCAGGTTGTCCTGCAGTTGCCCGGACTGGGCATCGATGTGCAAGCACGTCGCGGCGGTCCTCTACGGTATTGGCGCACGCCTCGACGAGCAGCCCGAGCTCCTCTTCAGGCTGCGCGAGGTGAACGAGAAAGACCTCGTCGCCAAGGCCGGCATGGGCCTCCCTCTGGCCAGGAAAGGACCTGCCAGTGAAAGGGTCCTCGCCGGCAGCGACCTCCAGGAGCTTTTCGGGTTGGAAATGGGCCAGGGAGCCCAACCCGAGATCGAGACTCGCGGGCGGGGAGCGAAACTCAGACGCGCAAAGGCGCCGGCGGCCGGAAAGGCCGCGCCGCATGCGCGCAGCAAGTCTCCACGCCGCAAGGGACGGGGCGTAAACCCACCGACGAAAAAGAAGCGTGCCGCGAAGCGATGAACTTCAAGGAAGGACGACCACCATGGCGGAGGGTACCTTCTGGCCCGCCGCGAATCGCATCGCGGACATGGGCGCTCCTCGCTCCGCGACGGCAAGCGTCATGATCATGAGCACAAACGGGGGGAACTTCGACGTGTCGATCCCGTCGAGTGGGGTCTCCCGGAGTGGGGGTCCTTCGGGGAAGCTCAAAACGGGTCCTCCCTCCGGTAGCGCTTCGCCGCGAACGGAACTACCGCCCGCCCCTCCGGAGGGATCACCGCCCGTGCCGGTGCGCCGCTGTCGGCTCGCGCCAAGTCACGGTCGTAGAGCAGCACGCTGCGGGCCGAGTCGATCGCATCCGGCCGCAGCGAGAAACCCTCGATCTGCCGCAGGAACGACACCCTGCCGCAGTCGGGGACGAGGCATTCCGGCTTCCCTTTGGGGCACCGGTTGAAGTGGCACAACCTCCCCAGGTATCGGTTGGTACCTGGCTCCAACAGGAACACGTCCACCTGATGATGCGCGACCCCGATGTCCTCCTCCTCGAAGAGGCGGACGAGACTGCGGGACGATCTCTTCCGAAGCGCGTCGAGACTACCCAGGTCGTCCAGCCAGACCGCGAGGTCCAAGTCCTTGCACTCATGTGGAAGGCGAATCCCGGCCCGGCGGTATTCGTGAAACCGGGGCACCTCTTCCGGCGGCGGCGCCGCCACCGAGCCGAAGAGCGCGATCCGCCGAACCTCCGGCGCCTCCGCCAGCGCGGCTGCAACACGCTCGGCCGCCCTCCGGAACTCCCGTCGCTCCCGTTCGAGCAGGACGCGCTGATCGCGGATCTCCCTGGCCGAGGGCGTCCCGGGGTCGCCCCAGGGCCGCTTCTCCTCGGGAAGGGAGTCAGACCAGGGATCTGGGTCACACTCCGGGTTCATCGAATCGAGGTCATCACGCGAATCGCCGTCGGGAAACTCTTCCGGGATCGGGAATGCCTCCCGGGCACCGTGCTCCAGATCTCGCTTCCCTTCGGGTCGAGCCGCGGCCCCACGGCCGCCTCCCGCCTTCGCGCCTCGCTTCGCATACATCTCGCGAATCCACACGTGGACGGGCGCCTTCCAGAGCTGGGATCGGCTCGGTATGTTCTCGAGCAGGCTCCGCGGTGTGAGCCCCAGTTCCCTTGCCATCCGCAGCGTCTCTGCGTTCAGGCGGCACTTCCGCTTCGCCTCCGCCCAGAGGTCTCCGTTCGCGCCGCTCTCTCCCTTCTTCTTCCGGGACATCGCCTCAGGTCTTCCCCGGCCGCGCCAGAGTTCGGTCACGCCTCGAGCGCGGCGAACGTGGCATCACGATTCTCCGAGCAGATCGAGCGGAGCGACTTCCGCGATCGTGTGGAAGTCGGCGTCGTCCTCCAACAGCGAAGCGGTCTCTTCGATGGCGCAGGCCGCAATGAGGCAGTCGGCTGGACTGCGAATCGTCTTGCCCCTCTTCCTCAGAGTGCGGTAGATCTCCGCCGAATGAACGAAAAGCGGTTGCCTCATTTCGAGATACGTGAAGTCACTCAGCAAGAGGTCGCGAACTCGACGGAACTGCGCGTCGCTCTTCAGACCACGTAGTATCTCCTCCAGGATGATACCCGGGACGCCGACGTCCTCCGGCCCTTCGATGACCGCTCGGGCCTGATCCGCTTTCGGATGATCGATTCCGTTCAGTAGCGGGATCCAGACGCTCGTGTCGATGACGATCACGCAAGCCGCCGACCACGTCGCATCGCCGCGAGATCCCCTTCCCACTTGACCTTTCCGGCGAGCCGCAGGATGCGTCGGCGGCGGAGGTTCCGGACGAGTCGTCGCAGGGCCAGGTCGACGACGTCCTTCGTGAAGCGAGCGCCCGTGAGCTCCTTCGCCGTCTCGACGAGTTCCTCGTCCAGGAGAACATTCGTTTTCTTCACGCTCATTACCTGCCTCCGCTGGAGACACATTTTACGCGAGGAAATGTGGCTCCACAAGCCCCCACCAGTGTGGAGGGTGGTGGGTTGCTTCGCGACGCTGATGATTTCGCCAGGCGATCATGGCGATGGAGACTCAGATGGACACCCGTGCTGATCGGGCCGTTCAGCGACCGCTTCGAACTCTACGCAACTTGTTGGAAAAAAATGGTGCCGGACGCGGGAGTCGAACCCGCATAGCCATTCGGCTCGGGGATTTTAGAAAGGTGGGGAAGGGGCGGCAATTCGACGATTTGTTGATTCGTTGCCCTTTCCGTTTACGAGGATTGCGAGCAGGGTCGTGTAGTCCGAGGGTCATGGACACCCAGATGGACACCTGAATCCAGCGCCCCGCAACCTGAGTTCCTTGCGACACATCGGCAGCGGGAATCGGATGCTCCCGTAGTCGGCTCCTGGACCTCTGTTTGACGGATTGCAACGGTGCTGGCAGAATCCGCCGGATCATGAGGTCGTTTCTTCGCCAAGTGGCCTTGGCCTGCATAGTCGCGGGCGTGCTTCCGCAAGCCGCGGCCGCGGCCGATGCCCTGCACGTGCTCCTCCATCACGGTGACGAGCACGGCAACGCGTTGGCCGTCGACTCGATGATGCTGGCGCTGCACGGCCACGCGCACTCGGCCGAAACGCCCGACCACGACCATCCGCTGACGGTGCCGACCTCGGGTAGCGTGGCATCTCACGCACGAGGACCCTTGCAGCAAGCGTTGCCCGTGGGTTGCGTTGCCACCTTCGCCTCGTGCGCCCCGGTCGATCGCTTGGCCAGGGAAGAGCGGTCAGCGAACCAGCGCCCGACCCAGGTGATCCCGACCATCCTTCGCATCTGATCCGCTTTCCCAGGACAAGTGTGTCTGCACGGGGAACCGTGGTTCCCCCGGGATTCGTGCGATCGGAGAAAACATGGCGAAGAACTGGGTTTTCACGGCGGTAGTCCTGGCCGTGGGCGTGGCGTCCGCGCAGGAGGAGATCACGGAAGAAGCGTTGCTGCGAGCGCTTTCACCGGGACACCCTGCGCTCGTCGCCCTGCGAGTTTCCGTCAACGACGCCGAGGCCGCGGTGGCGCGGGCGCGTGTTCTCGACAACCCCGAGCTTGCGGCAGACGTCGAGGCGCCCCGGAACATGTCGACTCAGACGACGTGGTCGCTCGCCTGGTCACCCCCACTGGACGGACGTCGCGGGCTGCGCGTGGGCGCCGCCGAGGCGAGTCTGGAAGGCGCGCATCTCGGTCTGGCTGCCGCGGAGCTTCGACTCCGCGTCGACGCCCGCGCGGCGTACGCCGATTGGTCCGTCGCTCAGCGGCGACGCGATCTCCTCGCCGCCCAGCTCGCCGTCGGCGAGCAAATCGCGCGTCACGTTCGTGCCCGAGCGGACGCCGGCGAGGCCTCCGGGCTATCGGCGAGGCGCGTCGAGCTGGCCGTCGGCGAGGAGCGCGCCGAGCTGGCGCGGGCTGAGTCGATGCTGGCCCGGACACGCGCCGCCGTACGCGCGCTGTACCCGCAGCTCCCGGCCGGTGCACGACCGGTGTTCCCCGGCTTGCCCGGGACGGCGACCGGAATCGACCCGAGCGCCCGGCCGGACGTGCGGGCTCGACTTCAAGACGTCCGGAGTTCGGAGTTCGAGTCGCGCGAGGCGCGACGCTACCTGGCCTTTCCGGCGCTGGAGCTCGGCTGGCAACGGGTCGAGCAGTCGGGCCAGAAGTGGAGCGGGCCCGTCTACGGATTCGCCTGGGAGATTCCCCTCTTCGATCGACGGCAAGGTGACCGTCTCGCGGCGGCGCGCCGCCTCGATGCCGCGAGGGCGCAGGCAGAGCTCGCGACCCGGCGTTCGAACGCCGACGCCGAAGCCGCCGAATCGGCGTACGCCGTCCTACGCGACGCGGCCATGACCGCCGCCGGTTCCCTGGAGGACGGCGATCGCCTGGTCGAAAGCGCTATGGCTGCCTACGACCTCGGCGAGGCCGACACGACGGACCTCCTGGAGACACTTCGCTCGGTGCTTCGCGCACGACTCACGGCGCTCGAGCTTCATGCCGACGCCCTGGCGGCCCACCGTGCGCTCGAAATCGCGGCGGGACGTCCCCTGCTTCCCTCCGAAGGAGACAACCGATGATCCGCGGCATCGCGATCGCTTCCACGGCCATGCTCCTCGCCTTCGCCGGCTGCCGCGGCCCGGCCCCGGTAGATTCGCACGCGCACGACGACGCGAACTGGAGCGTCACGCTCTGGGGCGAGCGCTACGAGATCTTCGCCGAGGTCGAGCCTCTGGTCGCCGGCCAGGCCGCGACGTCCAACACCCATGTCACGTTGCTTTCCGGGTTCCGTCCCCTCGCCTCGGGGAAGGTCACCGCGATCCTTCGGGCGACCGACGGTTCGGAAACCGCCTTCGCGCAGGAGCAGCCGGTGCGCGACGGGATCTTCGCGGTGAAGCTCGAGCCCTCCGCGGAAGGCTCGTTCGAGATGTTCTTCCTCATCGACTCCGACGGAACCAGGGAGCGGATACCGGCGGGGACCGTTCGTGTCGGCACCGTCCAAAACCCAGGCGGCCTCGTCGGAGAAGCCCCGCACGAACATGGACCGGATCCGGGGCATCTGCACGCGGCACCCACGGGTGCGCGGTCGGGTGAGGCGATGAGCTTCCTCAAGGAGCAGCAGTGGCGCACCGAGTTCGCCACCGACTGGGTCCGCGAAGGCTCGCTTCGGTCCTCCGTGCGAGGGCCGGCCAGGGTCCGCCCGGTGGCCGGGGGCATGGTCGTGCTCACCGCCCCCGTGGACGGCGTGCTGCGTCCGGAGCCCTGGCCCTTCGCCGGGAAGATCGTCAGGCGAGGTGACGCGGTCATGCAGTTGGAGACCCGTGTCAGTCCGGATCGCAGTCTCGCCGACCTGGAGTCCTCTGCGACAGCCCTCCGGTCAGAGTTGACGGTGGCCCGGGACCGATCCGAACGGCTGTCGCGGCTTCTGTCGCTCCAGGCGGTCAGCCAGGCCGAGACAGAACGAGCGCAGGCGCTGGTCGAGGGGCTTGCGGCCCGACTCGCCGCGGCGGAGAAAGACCTCGACGCGGCCAGGTCGTACCGGAGCGGCCGGGGCGCCGGCGAGACGGTCGCGATCCGAGCCCCGTTCGACGGCAGCATCGCGGAAGTCCGTGCGACACCGGGGGAAGCGGTGGCACCCGGGACGGCCTTGGCGCAAGTCGTGAAGACCACGCCGCTCTGGATCGACGTGGCCCTGCCGCCCGATGACGCCCGCCGGGTCGACGCGCGACAAGGCGGGCTCGTCGTGCGATCGCCCGGAGAAGCGGCGCCCCTCGTTTTCGACGCGGATCACGTGCGCGTCATCGCCGGCTCGCCCATCGTGGACACCTCGACAGGCAAGGTCTCGGTGCTGTTCGAGGTGACGGGCGATCTCTCGGGTCTCCGAAGCGGAAGCGCCGTGGAAGCGGAAGTCCTCCTGGCCGACGAGATCCGCGGCGTCGTCGTCCCCGCCTCCGCGATCGTGGACGACGGCGGGGTCCCGATCGTCTACCTCCAGACGGAGGGTGAGGCGTTCACGCGTCACGAGATCCACGTCGCGGCCCGACAGGGCGACGTGGCGCTCGTCGAGGGGCTCGAACCGGGCGAGCGTCTCGTGACACGGGGTGGCGCCGCGATTCGCCGGGCCTCGATGCTTTCGTCGGGTCCGGTCGAAGGTCACGTGCACTGATGCTGAACCAACTGATCCGCTTCTCGCTGGCACACCGGAGTCTCATCCTCGGCGCGGCGGCGCTGCTGCTCCTCGTCGGCGGGATCTGGACCGCCGGCATGCCGGTGGACGTCTTCCCCGATCTGTCGGCGCCGACCGTCACGGTCATCACCGAGGGCCGGGGCATGCCCCCCGAGGAGATCGAGAGCCTCGTCACCTTTCCCCTGGAGTCGGGGCTCAACGGCGCGCCGGGGGTCCGGCGCGTGCGCTCGGTGTCCGCGGCCGGAATCAGCGTCATCTGGGTCGAGTTCGCGTGGGGCGAGGACATCTACCGTTCGCGCCAGGTCGTGGCCGAGCGCGTGCAAGCGGTTCGGTTGCCGTCCCAGGTCGACGCTCCGGGTCTGGGGCCGATCAGCTCGATCATGGGGGAGATCGCTTTCGTCGCGGTCACCTCGCGCTCGCCCGAAGTCTCCCCGATACAGCTACGTCGCCTCGCGGAGGGGGTGATTCGCCGGGCCCTCCTCGCCATTCCCGGTGTTTCGCAGGTCGTGCCGATCGGCGGCGATCGTCGCGAGTACCAGGTCGAGGTCGATCCCAGCGCCCTCGTGCAGCACGGGGTCGGCCTCGACGACGTCGCCGACACTCTGGGCTCCGTGTCCGGCAGCCCGGCGGCCGGGTTCTACGTGGACCAGGGCGAGGAGTACCTCGTGCGAGGGGTGGGTCGCGCGCGAAGCAGCGCGGATCTTGCGCAGGCCGTGATCCGGGTTTCGCACGGCATCCCGCTCGAGGTGTCCGACGTCGCCGCCGTCCTCGAGGGCGACGAGCCCAAGCGCGGGACCGCCTCGTACCGCGGCGAACCGGCGGTGATCCTCAGCGTCCAGAAGCAGCCCGACGCCAACACGCTCGAGCTGACGCGCGACGTGGACCGCGTGCTGGCCGAGCTTGCCGCGACCCTCCCCGACGGCGTCACGATCGAACAGGAGAACTTCCGTCAGGCCGACTTCATCGCGGCCGCGATCGGGAACGTCAGCGCCGCGCTACGCGACGGAGCGATCCTCGTCGTCGTCATCCTGTTCTTCTTCCTCGGGAACATCCGCGCGACGCTGATCTCCGCGATCGCCATCCCCATCTCGCTCGTCGCGGGAATCCTCATCGTCTCCTGGCTCGGCGACAACCTGAACACGATGACGATCGGCGGACTGACGATCGCGATCGGCGCGCTCGTGGACGATGCGATCATCGACGTCGAGAACGTCTTCCGGCGCCTCCGCGAGAACCGTCGCAAGGACGAAGGCGAACGACGATCGCCGATTCAGGTGGTCTTCGCCGCGTCGTCCGAGGTCAGGAACGCGATCTTCTTCGCGACCCTCATCATCGTCCTCGTGCTCCTGCCGTTGTTCGTGCTCCCCGGGTTCGAGGGCCGGCTCCTTCGGCCGCTCGGCCTGGCCTATGGCGCCGCGCTCGCGGCGTCGCTCCTCGTGTCGCTGACCGTCACCCCCGTCCTGTGCCTGCTCTTGTTGGGGGAGTCGAAGGCGCTATCGCACGAGGAGCCGCGGATGATGCGAGCGATGAAGGCAGGGTATCGCCGGATCCTCGACAGGTCCCTCGGGCGGCCGGGATTCGTGCTGGGAGTCTGCCTCGTCCTGCTCGCCGGTGCGGTCGCGCTGCTCCCATGGCTCGGCCGCAGTTTCCTGCCCCCGTTCAACGAGGGATCCCTCACCGTGGCCATCGTGAGCCCCCCCGGCATCACGTTGGCGCAGGGCGACGCCCTCGGACGGGAAGTCGAACGCTCCCTCCTGGCCTTCCCCGAAGTCGTGTCCACGAGCCGCCGGACGGGCCGCGCCGAGAAGGACGAGCACGTCCAGGGGGTGAACGCCTCGGAGATGGAGGTCGTGCTACGGCCGGGCCGTTCCAAAGACGAGCTCCTCGCCGCCATGCGCCGGGCGGTCGCCACGATTCCCGGAGCCCAGGTGAGCTTCGGCCAGCCAATCAGTCACCGCATCGATCACATGATCTCCGGCAGCAAGTCGAACCTCGCGGTCAAGATTTTCGGATCCGACCTGTCGGTGCTCCGCAATCTCGCGGCGGGCGCCGAGCGGATCCTGCGTGGGGTCCCGGGGGTCGCCGATCTGGGCAACACGGAACAGGCCAGCGTGCCGCAACTGCTGATCGAGTTCGACCGGCCGGCGATGGCTCGCTTCGGGGTCTCGGCGACATCACTGGCAAGGACGGTCGAGGCCCTGTTCCAGGGTTCCGAGGTCGGCGAGATTCTGGAGGACGGAATCGTGTCGCGCGTGGTCGTCCGCTACCCGGAGGCGTTGCGGCGGGCGCGGGACCGGCTCGACGATCTTCCTGTCGCGATGTCGGATGGAGTCCTGATTCGCCTGGGCGACGTGGCCCGCGTGCGCTTCGATCTGGGTCCGAGTCTGGTCCGCCGCGAGAACGTCCAGCGGGTGGCGATGCTCACGGCGAACATCGTGGGGGTGGACCTCGCCGGGACGGTCGAGGAGGCGCGACGTGCGATCGCCGCCGGCCTCACGGTTCCGCCGGGCTATCGGATCGAGTACGGCGGCCAATTCGAAGAGGGAGCCCGAAGCGCCCGAAACCTCGCGGTACTGTCGGTCCTGATCCTCGCCGCGATGTACGGCCTCCTATTCGCAGCGTTCCGGAACCATCGCTACCCGTCGATCGTTCTGGTCAATCTGCCCCTCGCCCTCATCGGGGGCGTAGCGGCCCTGTCCTTCGGGAACGGTGTCTTGAGCGTCGCCTCGATGGTCGGCTTCATCACGCTGTTCGGCATCGCAACGCGCAACGGGGTCCTGCTCGTCACGCACTATCAGAATCTCCTCCGCGAGGAGGGACTGACCCTCCAGGAGGCGGTGCGTCGCGGCTCGGTCGAGCGGTTGGCGCCCGTCCTGATGACGGCGCTCACCGCGGGACTCGCGCTGATCCCTCTGCTGATTCACGGCGGTGAACCCGGAAACGAGATCCAGAGCCCGATGGCCCAGGTCATCCTCGGAGGCCTGATCAGCTCCACGTTCCTCAACATGATCGTCGTGCCCGTACTCTTCGCGCGCTGGGGCGGAGTGCGCCCGGACCTCCCGGCGACGGCCGGCCCGACGGAGGCGTAGAACGGCGTGACGGCATCGTCCGGCCACCCGGTTCGTCGCGGTGCCCTCTACGGCCTCGTAGCGGCCGCGTTGTTCGGCGCGAGCGCCCCGCTGGCGAAGCTCCTGCTGAACGATGCGGGGCCGCTGGCCCTCGCGGGCCTCCTCTATTGCGGGGCGGGCCTCGGCCTGACGGTCGCCAGGCCCGTGGCTTTACGACTTCGCTCTCCGGCCGAAGCTCCCCTGCGAAGAGGAGACCTTCCCTTGCTCGCAGGGTTGATCGTCGCGGGGGGAATTGCGGGACCGATCCTGATGCTCGTCGGGCTCACTCGCGTCAGCGGCGTCACGGGCTCCCTCCTCCTCAATCTGGAGGGCCCGATGACCACGATCGTCGCCCTCTCCCTGTTCGGCGAGCATCTCGGGAGGCGCGGGGCCGCCGGCTCCGCGCTGATCTTCCTCGGCGCGGCGGTCCTGGGCTTCGGGCCCGGATCGATCCGAGCCGAGCCCTGGGGCGTCCTGGCGATTGCCGCCGCATGCGCGTGTTGGGCTCTCGACAACAACCTGACGCAGCGACTCTCGCTGCGTGACCCCGTCTCGGTCGTCCGCTGGAAGACGCTTGGCGCGGGTATCTGCATGTCCTCGATCGCGATCGCAACGGGGTCGACGTTCCCACGCGGGCCGGTCTTGGCCGCGACGCTCGTGATCGGCGCCCTGAGCTACGGCGTCAGCGTCCTCCTCGATCTTCACGCGCTCCGCCTTCTCGGCGCTGCGCGCGAAGCAGCGTTCTTCGCGACGGCGCCGTTCGTCGGCGCAATCGTGGCCATCCCGCTCCTTGGAGAACGCCTGTCCGTCTCGGACGCAATCGCGGCGGGGTTGATGGTCGCCGGCGTCACCATACTCTTGCGGGCACGGCATTCCCATCGTCATGTTCACGAGGAACTCGTCCACGACCATCGGCACGTCCACGACGACCATCACCGGCATGATCACGATGGTCTCGTGATAGAGCCCCACGCCCACCCTCATCGACACGATTCGATCGAGCACGACCATCCGCACCTTTCGGAGGCGCACCACCGCCACCGGCACTGACATCGCCTCAGCGCCGCGGCAGGGCCAGCATGGTTCCTTTGCGTGGTGCCGGAGCCGGGATTCGAACCCGGAAGTCCTTGTGGACAGTGGATTTCAAGCGGCGGCACGGGGCGGGCGCCCCGACACCTCCGGGAAGAACCAGCCCAACCGGAGCGATGCCGGTCCGCCGGCGTCGCGCAGGGCGGGAGTGGGGGTGCGGGGGCGAAGCCCCTGCGCCGCTGTTTCTTAAGAGACCAGGGAGGAAAGGGCGCTGAGTCGACGTTTTGTTGATTCGTCGCCTTTTCCCGTTTCCGAGAAGTACGAGGAGGGTCGTACAGTCCGAGGGTTATGGTGACCCAGATGGAGACCTGATGTGAGAGGGATTCCTGCGATACGAAGCCACGCTGTGCAAGACTGTAGTCGCCTTGAGGCCGGACCCTGACGGAGGACCCTTGCAAAGCGAGGCGCCGCCCGAGGAGGAACTCCTCCGACGCATCACGGTGGACCCGAGGATATTCGGCGGGAAGCCGGTCATCCGGGGCCGTCGACTTGCCGTTGAGCATGTTCTCGGGATGCTCGCTGCCGGGGACCGTCCAGAGACGATTCTGCACGGGTACCCGTGGCTGGAGCGGAATGACATCCTGGCCTGCCTCATCGATGCACGTCGCCTGGTCGGGCATGAAGGCGTTGATCCTGCTCTCGGAGGAAGCGCGGGTTGAAAGCACTGCTACTGGATCTGTGCCTCCACTTCGGTCGGGACTGACCGATGGCTCGGCATCGTCCCCTCGTTATCGTCATCGCGGGCCCGAATGGAGCGGGCAAGTCCACGACGGCCCCGTCTCTGCTCCGGGACGCCCTGCAGGTAACGGAGTTCGTCAACGCCGATGCCATCGCGGGCGGCATGTCCGCATTTCGGCCGGACTCGGTCGCGATTCCTGCGGGACGCGCCATGCTGGAGCGGATGCAGCATCTCGCTGACGCTCGAGCGGACTTCGCCTTCGAGACTACCCTCGCCAGCCGAAGTTCCGCGCCGTGGCTCGCCCACCTGAAGCGGCGCGGGTACCATGTGCACGTGATGTTCCTGTGGCTCGAGAGTGCGGATCTCGCGGTGAATCGTGTGGCCGCCCGCGTGCGGCGCGGCGGTCACAATGTCCCCGAAGCGACCGTGCGCCGTCGATATGAGAGGGGGCTGCGCAACCTGTTCCGCCTTTACCTCCCCGTCGCTGACTCCTGGCAGATGTTCGACAACTCGCGTGCGGGTCGGCCGCGCTTGGTGGCTTCGGGAAGCACTGACCGCGTCGAGGAAGTCGCCAACTCATCGCTTTGGCGACGGATCGTGGAGGTCTACCGTGAGCAACCCTGAAAGAGTCGACTCTGCGGATGAGCGGGTTCAGGACGTGAAGCTCGTCGAAGAGGCGCTGGCTCGGGCCGTGAGCGAAGCGCTGCGAGACCACAAGCGGGCGGGGAACCCGGTCCCGGAATGGCGAGACGGGAAGGTGCGGTGGCTAGCCCCCGAGGATATCCCCGACCTGCCAGAGACGTCGGGCGAGGCGTGAAGCGATTTGGCGGACCACCTGGTGCCTTGGAGCCGCTACCCTGTGGACCTCGCCCACAACTTCGTGCTGGCCGACACCGGGTGCAACGCGGGAAAGAGCGACTTCCTGCCGGACGTTCCGTTCCTCGAGAAGTGGGTCCGAAGGAACGACGATCACCGCGCCGCGCTGGCGGACGGGTTCGCGAAGGTGCACGCCCCTCACGACTTGGATGTCTCGATCCAGATTACGGCGTGGGCGTACGAGCAGGTGGAGAGGAGTGGAGGACGGGTGTGGGCAGGCGGAAGGTCCTACAGGCCGCTCGGGACGCGATGGCGAGGGGCCTTGAGCAATTCCCCGTAATCGAGTCTGAACAGCACCTGCCGAAGAACTTTCAGGACATCGACGAGAGGTCGAGACGGTTCAGATCCAGAAGCGCGGGCTCCGGAAGAGCGGGGCGGTTCACCTGTCCCTACGCTCCGGCCACGGCGGCAAAGGCCGTGAACAGGTCGCCGGGAAGGGCGTGGCGCAGCTCCCAGGTAACCGCCATGGGGCGCTCTCCGACGTGCCGCACATAGCGTCCCGGCCCCAGGAACCAGAAGGCGCGGTCGCTCTGCCGCAGGCGCGCGAACAACAGGACGTGGGTGCCCCGGGCGGCGTGTTGCCGGTAGCGAAGCCCCGTCTCGCTCTCCTCGCGGGCGACCGACTGGCTCTCCCAGTGAATGAGGGTCGGGCTCACGGCGTAGTCACGATAACGCGTCGTCGGAGAGAAACGTCCTTCCGTCTTGTCGAGCGTGAAGGCGAACGCATCGATCCTGGCCTCGGGTAACCAGCGAACGCCGGTCTGCCATGCGGGCACCGTCGCTCGATCCTGAGCCTGGAGCGCGGCCAGGATCTCGAGTCGCGTGTAGCGTGCGTGCACCTTCAGAGGAACCGAGGGAAACCCGTCGAGCGGAATCGGCAAGTGCTCGATGCGGCCGCGAAGCAACGGAAAAAGCTCGGCCAGCTCCGACAGAACCTGACGATGCTCCCAGAGCAAGTTCGCTCCCTCCTGAAGGCTCACATCGGCCCCGACCGCCTGGTCGAGCAGGCCGGCGGTGAGCATCCGGAGAAGTCGCCGTTCGCGCTCCGGGAGCGACGCCACGTTCGGCGCCGCCGCTCGACCCGCGAAGACGGCAAACGCCCCGAGCCGAAGGTCGTCATCCACGTGGAGCAGTCGTCCCACCGCACGCCGAAGCACGGCCTCTTTCGGGCCTGGCGGGTCCACCGCAACGCCGGCATCCGCGCGAAGGTCCGACCAGGTCCTGGCGCCCGAATACAGATCCTCCAGGTCGAGGCCGCTGTGCTCGAGGTAGGTCGCGAGAGTCGCTTTGCGCCCGGATTGGACGAGCGCGCGCAGCTCCTGCACCTTCTGCTCCCAGCGCGAGGGAATGGACTCCCGGATGCTGCGGAGGACGATCTCCGCGGCCACGGGATCGAGTTCCATGTGGCACCCCGCCGGCAGGTACGGGAACCTACCCTCCACCTGGCGCTCGACGTCCTGACGCGTGCCACCGAGCAGAGCTCGCAGGCGCCGGTCGAAGCGAAACTCCTGCCGGTGGTGCCCCACGAAGTCGAGCACCGTGCACACTACCTTGCCCTTGGCCCGGCGCAGTCCGCGCCCGAGCTGCTGGAGGAAGAGCGTCGGGCTGTCGGTCGGGCGGAGCAGCAACAGGGTGTCCACCGAGGGGAGGTCCACGCCCTCGTTAAATAGGTCGACGGAGAACAGTCCCGTGATCTTGCCGTCGCGCAGGTTCGACAGCGCGGTCGTACGATCGTCGTCGGGACTGTCCCCCCACACCGCGGTCGAGGGGATCCCGCAGTCGTTGAAGACCCTGGCCATGTACCGCGCGTGCTGGATGCTCACGCAGAAACCCAGGGCGCGGGCCCGCCCAGGATCTTCGACACGCGCCTGAAACTCCTGGACGACTTTCCTGGCCCAGGCATCCGATGCGGTGTAGAGGTTCGTCAGGCCTTCGGGATCGTAGCCCGTGCCCCGACGCCATGGAACGCGAGAGAGGTCGAGGCCGTCGTGTATCCCGAAGTAGACGAACGGCGTCAAGTACTGCTGATCGATGGCATCCCACAAGCGTAGTTCGGCGGCGATCCTGTCCCCGAACCAGTGGAGCACGGGAAGCCCGTCCGCACGTTCCGGTGTGGCCGTCAGTCCGAGAACCTCAAGCGGCCGCAGGTGATGCAAGAGCCGGTCGTAGGACCGCGCCGCGGCGTGGTGGAACTCGTCGACAATCAGGACGTCGAACTGGTCGGGCGCCAGGTTCTCCAGATCGACGCGGCGGAGGCTCTGGATCGAGGCGAAGACGTGCTCGAAACGCGATGGCCGATCGCCACTCACCTAGCGTTCGCCGAAGGAGGGATCGCGGAGAGCGTGCCGGAAGGTGGCCTGGCTCTGATCGAGGATCTCCTGCCGATGCGCCACGAAGAGAAGCCGTGCGCGGGGGAGCATCGTGCGCAACCTCGCGTAGTCGAGCGCAGCCATCACCGTCTTGCCCGTGCCGGTGGCAGCGGCGAGCAGATTGCGGTGGTGCCCCTGCTCGCGGCTGATCGCGAGCTGCTCCAGAAGATGCTCCTGGAACGGCATGGGGTGGATCTCGACGGGGCTCAAGATCACGGTCGGGCCGACCGTCCTCTCGGCGCGCGTCCTGTCCTCGAACTCCTCCGCGTCGTACGGGACGTAGTCCCGGCTCTCCCAGTAGCTCTCGAAGGCCGCACCCACCTTCCGGATGACGTCACGATTGCGGGCCGCGGAGACGCGGATGTTCCATTCGAGCCCGGACACCTGCGCGGCGTGGGTCAGGTTCGACGATCCGATGTACGCCGTCGAGAACCCGGATCGGCGGTGGAACAGCCACGCCTTTGCGTGGAGCCGCGTGGTGCCGGCGTCGTAGGAGACCCGGATCTCGGCACCGAGGTCGCGCAGCAGGTCCAGCGCCCTCCGCTCGGTCGAGCCGGTGTAGATCGTGGTCAGGATGCGAAGGGCCCGGCCTGCCTCCCGGTGTCGTCGCAGAGCGTCCTTCAACGGTTGGACGCCGCTGTACCGGATGAAGGCCATCAAGAGGTCGATCCTGTCCGCGGAGGCGATCTCCGCTTCGAGCTGGCGGCCAACCCGTGGCTCGCCGGGAGCGTTCGTGAGGAGCGTCGTATCGAGGAGCGGGATGAGCGGCGGCTCGACGGAGGAAGGGCTCCCGTCCGGATTGCGGCCGACGATCGCCTGCAGGATCGCCACCGGCTCGATCGGCACCTCCCCTGCGATTCCCTGCGCCTCGATCAGGCCGTCCAGTCGGCCGAGGATCTCTCGCGCCACGCGAACTCCCCGGGCGTTGCGCTCGCCTTCCGGAATCGATGCGAGGGCCCGCTCGATCGTCGCGCTGAGGTGGAGCGCGATGCGCTCGGCGGCCTCCGCTGCGTGAAGGCCTCCCCGCTGCACGACGAGGCGCTCGCGCAGTTCCACCAGGCGCGATTCGAGCCCGGACGTGATGAGGAGCTCGTACAGTCCACGTTCGAGGGAATCCGCCATGCTTTGTGGTCCTAGGGCTCGGCGACGCTGCCGAGGCCTTTGAGGTGCAGGCCGGTCCTGCTTCCCTTCATCCCAGGTACCGGCTCGAGTTGTGCCACTCCAGGAACTCCCGTGCCGGAACCAGCGCCGGGTTGGCAGGCGGCCTCAGCTCGCGCCCGCGCATGGCGTAGTAGTCTCGCCCGTTCTCCCAGTCCTGCTTGAGGCGCCGGCTGACCTCGAGCCTCCGGTCGGGAGTGATCGTGACGTAGCCGCGATCGAAGAGCGTGTGGAGGTCGCTCCGGAGCAGAAGACCGTTGTCGATGCGGTGCTCGCCACCCTCGGAGTAAGGCTTGATGTGGGCGGCCTCGAGCACCGGGAGCGTCCGCTCCCCTGTGATGGCACAGCGGCGCGCGTAGGCGTCCGTCACGATGACCCGGAACGTTCCCTGGCCCAAGCGTGGCTGGACGACGATCGGCGACCCGAAGCGCCCGCCTGCCACCGCCGTGAACGGCCCGCCCTCCTCCCCGGGCGGCCGGGGAGCCTCGGTCGCAACGATCCGCTCGAGTGACCATGGCGCGACGATCCCTGCGACCCGGAACGCACCCTCGAGCATGTCCCAGAGGCGGCGCGTCTCTGCCTGGCCGTCGGAGTAGGTCCTCCCCTGCACGATGTTGGTGCTCCAGCCGGGAGGGCCGGGAATCCACGCCTCCCGCGGGAGGAAGAAAGGCCGCTGCAGGAGGATGCAGCCGATCTGGTAGTCCTCGTGCGGCTGTGGGCGGATCCTCCTGTAGCGCTCGATCCGCTGCCGCATCTCCGCGAACGTGGTCGCTCCATTCGACTCGCCGAACGCCCGCCACGCGAGGCTGGCGGGCAGCAGAGTCGAGTGCGCGAACACGCCACCGCCCACGACGAAGTTCCTCGGGCTGTGCAGCTTGAACAGGAACACGTCCCCCGGCGCGAGCGTCTTGAACTGCCGGTTCCCGCCCGGTTGCCAGAAGTTGACCTCGTCCAGGCCGGCGCGGGAGACGAGGAACTCGTACCAGTCGCCGTCCGAGACCCCGACGAAGAGCTTCACGGCTCAGCGCTCACGGTCCGGGTGCGGTCGGGGCTCGGCGACTCTGAGCTCGGCCGCCTTCGGCGGCGTGCCCATTCTCGTCTTGAAGAAACGCTCGGTGCCCTTGTCCAGGAAGTGGACGTAGCACCCCTTCAAGCCCCGGGAGAGGAGCACCCGATACACGTTCTTTACGAGCGCCTCGAACGATGCCCCCGCACGCCGGACACTCCTGTCGCGCGACTGCTCCGGCTGCCCGACCCAGCGCTGCCCGTCCAAATCGTAGACGAGGTCCCGGCCGAAGATCACGCCCACATGGTCGAACTCGAAGCCCTGCGCCGTGTAGATGCAGCCGATCTGGTCGATGCCCCTCGGGTCGTGCGCCCAGAGCGTCGCCTTGGGGATCCCCAGGGCGAGCTTCCTCGCCTCCGGCCTCGCGTTCCAGGCCCTCCGAAACGCCCCGATCTCGACGTCCTCGAGCAGCCGTCCGTCCGGCGTGGGGTCGGACCAGGGCCAACAGAATCCAGCGACCAGGCGGGCGGATTGACCGGAGGCGACGGACTGTCGGATCAGCCCATCCAGAGCCGCCACGCTGGGCACGATGCGGAAGTCGTATCCCTCCGATCCCTCCCAGATCGTGTGCGCGGTGCGCGCGATGTCGAGGGTGTTGTCGATCCAGCTCACGAACGCCTCCGACCCCGCGCAACGGAACTGTGCCTCGAGCTGATACTCGAGGACGAGGCAGCCCGATTCCCGCGCGCTCTCTCGGATGTAGCTCGAGGACCCGATCTCGTTCGGTCGCACCACCTGCCGGTCGTCGATGAAGAAGATCCCGGTCTTCGCGGCACCGATCAGCTCCTGGATCTGTGACCGGCTCGACCTCGAGGTGTTCGGCGTGAAGCGTGTGTCGCTTCGCGCCCGGAGCCGGTGCGCCTCGTCGCAGATGAGGACATCGACGTCGTTCACCTGGGCGTTCCTGTAGCCGTTGAAGTACTTGCACTGGATCCCACCGCGGCTTCCGATCACGTTCCGCAGGGTCTCCGTGAAAGCCCGGGAACCCGTCGCGTAGTGGGCGTTCAGCCCTTGCTCGGAAAGCGCCGCCATTAGTCTCTTCCTCTGCAACTTCTCTCCGTTCTGCGGAGATCTTGTCGGGTGATCAAGCTGCGGCCTTGGAAAACGCTGTGGGGAACGCATTCTCGCGGACCTCGATGACAGCGGACATCGCGGCGCGGCCAAGGTCGGTGACGCGCCAGCGACGGGTCCGGGGGATCTTGGCGATGTAGCCATGAGCGTGCAGGCGATTGAAGAGGCGGGTGACGCGGGCAGCGTGGCGACGAGCGAGGACAGGATCGTCGGCCGCTCCGAAGAGGGCCTCGCGGACGTGGCGGTTGCGGAAGCCGGCGATGACGTGCTCCCCGCGGAGCACGGCGGCGAAGAGGCGGGCGTCGTCTGGATCGGCGGGATTGAAGCCGCGGTGGCGACGAGTAGCCTTCCGAATGGGTGTGGCCATCCGATCGAGGGCCTTACGGGCAGCGGTCGGATCGGAGACGCCGGCCAGTCCTTTGAGGTAGCGGGCGTTGGCGGCACGGCTGATGCGTTCGTATCGGTCGAGAAAGGCGACGCCTTTCGGCATCGGATTCCAGCGGGCTCGGACCTCACCGCGAACGCGGGTCACCCGGCGCACCTTGAACTCGCGGGGCTGGTTGATGACGGTCTCGACCCGGAGAACGCGGCCGTGGCTGTCGTACATCTTGATCCAGTTGCGCTTGACTCGATGCTTGATGCGCACCCCCTCCGGACGACGCTTGACATCGCTGACGACCTCGCCCTCGAAACGGGGGTGGAGCCTCCGGCCAAGAAACCGCATCACGTCCTCCGCGCCAAAGGTCGACGCCGCGTGTCGGACGAGAGCGGGATACAGGGCTTCGAGCGCCGCGCGGTTGCGGAACATGATGTCCGTTGCGTATTCGGCTTGGTCCGTGACCCAGTAGTAGTCGAGCATGGCGAACAGGTCGGCGAAGAGCGGATTGAAGCGCCGGGCAAACCGGTCGAGGATGGCGGGCCAGTCGAGTCGGGCAAACCCATGGGCCAGACGCTGCGCCCGCTCGGGTCGGGCGATCGAGAGGAACGCGTTGTCCCGGCGGTCGAAGACCAGCCGCAATCTTTCCATCTGCCGGGCCAGCCACTCGTGACCGTTGACGTAGACCTGCAGGGTGACCGGGAACCACGTTGGACGGCGGACGTGCATGAACCCGAAGTCGGGGTCGAACAGGTAAAAGTAGTGAACCAGGCACTTGCGCCAATCCGAGCGGACGCAGGGACGGCCGTCGCCGTAGGCCAGCCGGAACGCCAGGACTGGCTCGACCGTGGCCAAAACGCAGATGAGCCCACGGGTGATGCCCTCACGCTTTGCGATCTCGCGAGCGAGTTTCTCCTTGCGCACGGGGCCAGCGAGGTAGCGATACGTGCAGCCGGCACGCTGGGCGACGGCCTGGGCGTGGCTCTTCAGCCGATCAGCCACCTCGAGCGCGATCTCCTTGAACTCCATGAGCTTGAGGCCCAGGCAGCTCATCCAGTTCTCCATGCCCGTCGGATGGCTGATGGGCAGGTGCCCCTTGAAGATCACCCGGTCGAAGCAGGATAACGTTCCCACGATCTTGTCGCGATGGTGCATGATGAAACGGTCCATGGCGTCTCCTTCGGCGTGTGGGTTTCAGCGAACACATCATGCCGGAGAGGCGCCATGGACGTCAGCCGGCTCCGCTCATCGTGCTTGTTCGGAGATTTGGTTGCGGCTCTGCCGCGCTAGGAGCAAGGGAAGAAGGGGCGACAGATCGAGGCTTTCTTGATCTGTTGCCCTTTCTCATTACGAGCGTTCTGCCTATCCGGTTCACTCACCAGAGCCCAACATCTTGTGGGTCGTCGGGGGCCGCTGCCCGTCAGGCTAGGCTACGATTGCAATCCGGCCAGCGGCGTTCGGCGCCGGGTGAAGCGGAAGAACAGCTCGGATTGACGCGGTGAGGCAGATGCTCTCGGCTGGCGCCCCGATTGGCGCAGCGGCCAGGTGTCCCCGGAAGACGGGCCGTCCCGCGTGGTCGGCCTCCGATGCCGGCACGCCACATGTAGTGGCTTGGTGAGTCAATCGGATAGGCAGAACGAGCGTTACGGACACCCTGGTGGACACCTGATGCCCGACTCCCTGCCCGGACGCCGAGTTCGCCCATCCTCGGGCGCATGCTCATCTTGCCGCGGCGCCCTACGCCCCCGGCCGTCTCTCCTTACCCAGCTCGGCGATCTGCAGCTCGAGCCGCTTGATCTCGCGCATGAGGGAGTACTTGCTCATCCACTGCCAGCCGACGACCTTGACGAGCACGAAGAAGATGGTGCTGATGACGAGGGCCGTCGCGTAGACGACCACCTCCTTCATCTCCCTGGCGCGATAGAGGCCCACCGCGGACCAGACGGCCGCGACGCACACCGCGACCGCCTCGACCCAAAGGAACACGACCATCCAGCGCAGTTTGCTGCGGAAGGTTTGCACCATCATCTGCCGGATCGACTCCTCCCGCTCGAACTCGATCGGCTTGCCGTTCTCCAGAGCCCGTCGCAGCTTGTCGTCGAAGTCGCTCATGACGACCTCCCTCCCATCTTGTCCCGCAGGGCGGCCCGCGCGTGATGGAGCCGCGACTTGACCGTCCCCACGGGAATAGCCAGGATCTCCGCGATGCGCTCCACGCCGAGCTCCTCCAGGTAGTGGAGCGAGAGAATCGCGCGCTGCTCGACGCTCAGCTCGTCGAGCGCCTCGCGCAACGCCGCGACCTCGGCGTCGTCGTCCCGGCTCAACTCGCGATCGCCCGTCGCCCGTGTCCCTTCCGCGCGTCTTTGCCGTTCCCTTCGGCGCACGTCGTCCGCGCACTTGAACGTCACGATGCGGTACGCCCAGCCGGGAAAGGCTTGCGGGTCGTCGAGTCGCCGCAGGCCGTTGAGGATGCTCATCCAGGCCTCCTGCACGACGTCCCAGGCCGCGTCGTCGTCACGAAGGAGCCGACGCGCGTGGCGCCACAGCCGGTCCTGCCAGCGCGAGATCAGCAGGTCGAAGGCCCCGGCGTCGCCGTCCTGGCTGCGAAGCACCAGCCATTCGTCCGCGACCAGCGAGGCACGGTCCTTCATGGCGTCCACTATAAGGTCGTGTGAGGGCCGAGGTGGGTTCACTTCGCGGGGGTACGCTTCGCCGCTTCGCTTTCGTCGTGGGAAGGCGCATGCTGTCCCCCTGAGGCCTCCGCGACTGCCGACAGGCGTCGTGACCGCATCGGCGTGACTGGACGGGGCAACCGGCGCGCGGGGCTCATGGAACGGAGCATCCCGATGAGGATTTCGTCGGTTTGGGGCGTCGCGGCCCTGGCGACGTGCATGGCGGGTTGCCGTACCGTGGAACACCGAGAGGCGTCGCCGTTCCCGAATCCCGCGAAACTCGCCGGAAAGGCCGCCGGGAACACGACCCTCAGGAAGGGAGCGCTGGGCGAGGCGACGGCGGACTTCGGGTTCATCCTCGTTCCCGAGAACAGGAGCGACCCCAGGTCGAGGCTGATCCGGCTCCCGTTCATCCGGCAACGCGCCCTCGAGAAGGCGACGTCCGAGCCGGTCTTCCTCCTGAGCGGCGGCCCGGGCAAGACCAATCTGTGGGTCGATCTTCCCCCGGTCTTTTACCGGCACAACGACCTCGTGAGGGTTGGCTACCGCGGAGTCGACGCCGATCCCAAGCTGACCTGCCCCGAGATCGGCAAGGCCTTCGCGGCATCGGAGCCGCTCTCGGACGACAGCCTCGCGGCCGCGAGGCGGGTCCTCCGTGACAGCTTCGACCGCCTGGTCCGTGAGGGAATCGACCTCAACGGCTACAACATGGTCGAGGTTGGCGAGGACGTCGAGGCCGTGCGGCGCGCCCTCGGCTACCCTCGCATCAATCTGTTCTCGACGAGCTACGGCACGCAGGTCGCGCACCTGTACTGCCGGCGCCACCCGGCGACCGCGCATCGAAGTCTGATGATGGGCGCGAGCAACCGCGGGCGGCACATGATCTGGGAGCCCGACGTGGTCGATCGGATGCTCGAGCGATGGGCCGATCTGTGGCGCCGGGATCCGGAAGCCGCCGCCCGCACTCCCGATCTCCTGGGCACGATCCGGCGGGTTCTGGAGACTCTGCCCGCGACGTGGGGACCGATCGCCCTCGATCGCGACAAGATCAGGATCGCGGCCTTTCACATGCTTCAGGAGACCGAGAGCGCGGCCGCGGTTCTCGATGCGTTCGTCGCGGCGGCGAACGGCGATCCCAGCGGTCTCGCCGTGCTGTCCCACGGCTACGATCAGGACGTGCAGTCGCCCTCGAAGAGATACTGGGGGGACTCGCTGTGCAAGATGCTGAGCGCCGGACCCTCCACCGAAAGGAACTACGCGGCGGAGCTCGATCCGGAGGGATCGATCCTCGGCTCCCCCTCGTCCAAGCTGGTCTGGGCCGCCGCGTCGGCCGGAGGCTGGCCGGTCTCTCGAATCGCCGACGAGTACCTCTCGCTCGCACCCGTCGAGACGCCGACCCTCATCGTGAACGGCGAGATGGACCTGTCGAGCCCGCCCGAATACGCCCTCGAGATGAAGCCCTATCTCACGAACGGGACCGTCGTGCTGCTCGAAGGCATGGGGCACATGGACGTCATTCTCCTGCAGCGCGAAGCGTTCGAGCACACGGTTCGCCGTTTCTTCATCGACGGTGTGGTCGATGTTTCGAGATACACACCCCACACCGTCGACCTCACGCCGGAGGAGAGGTTGCAGGACTACGCTCGCGAGCTGTTTCGCGAGGCGGCGGCCGGCGACGGCGGGCCCCGCTGACCCACAGCCGCCAACGCGGCGTCAGGGGAGCTGGTACGGCACTCCGTAGGGGGCGTAGATCACGCAGGAGCGAGCATCGCTCGGGCCGCGGAACTGGACGATGAACTTCTCCTCGTAGACCTTTCCGTCGCGGTGCCGGACCCGTGTGGGTACGACGACCAGAGGCCCCAGACGCGACCGTCCCCTGCGCGAGGCGCTCCCGATCTCGATCACCTCGTCGAGCGCGTTGCTCCCGTCGGCTCCGAGGACGAGCGCGCTCAGCGCCTCGTCCGTCCATCCCGACGCGACGGGGACCAGCGTCCGGAACCGCTTCCAGTCGGCGTCGCCGCCGGCCTTCCAGATCTCCTCGACGATTTGGCGGGCGGCCTCGTTCTCGGACAGCCCCTCCGCCGAGATCCCGTATCGGGGGCCGGCGAGCAGCGCAAGCAGCTCCTCGGGGACGCTCACCTCCTTCGGCCGCTCCTCGAGCCCACGGGGCAGGTCGACGGTGAACACGTCGTCCCCGAGGTCCTCGAAATAGACGATCTTGTTGGCCTCCAAGCTCGGCCGTCCGGAGAGGTCCAGGTTGGGCCACTGGCGGATGGTCACCAGCATCTTCGTCGTGGTGTCGAACTCCAGGATCGAGGACTGCAGACCGGTCGCCGTGGTCAGGCTGGTCTCGATCGCGATCCTCCGATGGCCGGAGATCGGGTCGAGCCCGCGCGACACCTCGCGAAAACCTGCCGCGCGCGCCAACTCGAGGAGCTCCGCGCCGGGCCAGGGGTAGAACCCCGCGGTCTGCGCGTCGTCCACGTGGACGATGTCGCTGCCGCGCTCGTGGTAGTAGGTCCGGTTGCCCTTGACCCAGAGCGTCAGGTCCCCGATGCGCCCGAAGAGGTCGCGCATCTGCGAGGAGTCCGACCCGGAGCGTACCCACATCTCCAGGTTCTGATTCCCGTTCATCACGCCCGAGACGTAGACGCCCCGGAAGCCCCGCATCACCTCGATGCTCTGCTCGATCGCCCAGGCCGGGGCCGGGGGTGACAGCAGGACGCTCGCCGCCACCGCCAGCACGATCACCGCGAGCCCCGCCATCGCGAGGCGCAGACCCCGATGGCCGGCGAGGCTTGGCCAGAAGCCGATCGTCCTCGGCTCGACTGGAGCCGGTGTCCGCTCGCGACGTTCGCGGGCGATTCGCGCCATCACGCGCTCTTCCAGATCGGCCCCGGGCGCCGCCGAGGAGAGGGCGAACAGACGATCCCGAAGCTCCTCGACGTGTCGCGACTCGGCCCGACACTCCGGACACTGCCGGAGGTGCGCCTCGACCTCGCTTCGGTCGCCCTCGGCGGCACCGTCCTCGAGGACGGCGACCATTTGCTCTCGGATCCGATTGCAGTCCATGACGTCCCTCGATCCAGACATCGGTCAGCCCGTGAGCCGCTGGCGGAGCTCGGCGTACGCGCGTGACAGTCGCTTGGTCACGGTTCCGACCGGAACGCCGAGTCTTTGCGCCACCTCCGCACACGAACAGTCCCCGAAGAAGCGCAGGAGAACCACCTCGCGGAGCGGGTCCGACAGGCCGGCGACGGCCTCTACCAAGTCACCTCCAGGTGGCGCGTCGCCGCGTCGCTCCGGTTCGGCCCGCTGGACGGCGGCCTGCTCCTCGGCTCGGAGCCTCTCCGTCCGCTCCTGACGGATCAGTTCCCGGGTGACGTTGTTCGCGATGCCGAGAAGCCACGGGAAGAACGAGTCGGGTTTACGCAGTGTCGCCAACTCGGAGTAGGCCCGGACGAACGTCTCCTGGGCGGCGTCCTCGACCTGCACCTGTTGGCGCAATCGCCAGCTGAGATGGGCCAGAAGCGGTCGCTGGTAGCGTGTGACCAGATGCCGGAAGTCGTCGGGGTGTCCGTCCAGGCAACGTGCGATGTGGTGTCCGTCCGCCTCGACCATCGCGCCCTCGCGACCGGGTGGGTCCGCGCTCCCGGTAGGTAGTGACCGATCCGCGCCGCTTTGCGACACGATCCGGCACGTCATGCGGTACGCACGATTACGTTACTCCCGCGTCTCGCGGGGGCGATCCGCTCGGGCGTCGCCAAGTTGGACACCCAGACGGAAATCGGCGTCCGGGCCTTCAGAAGGCGAATCGTAAGCGGACGAATCTCCGTAAGTCATTGAAAACAAATGGTCCCGGAGGGGGATTCGAACCCACACGGAGGATTCTCCGGGGAATTCCGGGGGGGGGTGCGGTAATTCCATCGGCCTATTCCCGCATGGCGTGCGGCGAATGCTTGCCAGTGCGGTGAAAGCGGCATATTATCGCCGCGTCTTCTGCGGTGAATATGACCTACATCTATCAACGACCGCGATGGCCGGAATTCACTTGGGATAGCGAAGCCGTCGCCGGGCCCCTGGCCGCCGTCCGGCACAAGCAGGGCAAGCACCTTGGCAAGATCGAGGCCCTCGGGTTCGAACTCCGAACCGAGGCGAGCCTGACGGCACTGACGGACGAGGTCGTGAAGTCCTCGGCGATCGAGGGAGAGAACCTCGATCCCAAAGAGGTGCGGTCGTCGATCGCCCGCAAGCTGGGCCTCGATGTCGCAGGTCTCGTCAAGTCCGGGAGAGAAGTCGAAGGCGTCGTCGAGATGATGCTCGATGCGACGCGCAACTTCGACAAGCCGCTCACGGCGGAGCGGTTGTTCGGTTGGCATGCGGCACTCTTCCCGACCGGGCGAAGCGGCATGCACCGCATCACCGTCGGCGCGTGGCGGACCGACGAGGCCGGTCCGATGCAGGTCGTGTCCGGGCCGATCGGCAAGGAGAGGGTGCACTTCCAGGCGCCGGAGGCGGAACGGCTCGAGGCCGAGATGGAGCAGTTCCTTCGGTGGTTCGCCAGCCGTTCGGCGACCGACCCCGTCCTCAGGGCGGCGACGGCGCATCTCTGGTTCGTGACGGTTCATCCCTTTGATGACGGCAACGGCCGTGTCGGTCGCGCGATCGCCGAGATGGCGCTTGCCCAGGCAGATGGCACGAAGGACCGCTTCTACAGCATGTCTTCCGCCATCGAGGCCGAGCGCAGGGAGTACTATTCCCAACTCGGATCGGCGCAGCGCGGGGGCCTCGACATCACCGGATGGATCACGTGGTTTCTCGGGTGTCTCGATCGCGCCATCGAGGAAGCCGACAAGACGCTCGGCTCGGTGTTTCACAAGGCGAAGATCTGGCAACGGATCCATCCGAGCCCCGTGAATGAACGACAGCGGGGAGTCATCAACCGGATGCTCGACGAGTTCAAGGGGAATCTCACCACATCGAAGTACGCGAAGCTGGCCCATTGTTCCACGGACACCGCGCTTCGGGACATCCGCGAGCTGCTGGAGCGTGGGATCATCGTTAAGAACCCCGCCGGAGGGCGTAGCACCAGCTACCGCCTGGCTGAACCCGACGAGATCCCACCTGCCTCGGCTCGACCGTGAGGAAGGTCTGCCTTCGATGAACCAAGGTGCCGGAGGCAGGGCTCGAACCTGCACTCCCTTGCGGGAAGGGGATTTTAAGCTGGGTTTACGGGGCCGCGCCCCGACACCTCGGGAAGAAACAGCCCAACCGGAGCGACGCCGGTCCGCCGGCGTCGCGCAGGGCGGGAGCGGGGGTTCGGGGGCAGAGCCCCCGCGCCGCTGTTTCTTAGGAGAGAGTGGGAAAAGGGCGGCGAATCAACGTCTTGTTGATTCGTCGCCTTTTCCCGTTTCCGAGGAGTACGAGGAGGGTCGTACAGTCCGAGGAGTATGGTGACCCAGATGGACACATGTTCCGTGTGCTCCGCCCGATCCGTGGTCATGCATGGGGCTCCTTGGCTGCGACAGCGGTCCAGGGGCCGCCCGGGCTCCAGCGAAACGGGTACCTTCGATCGCCTGCGGCAGCGGTGAGGGCCGGCCCGACGAACGCGGCGATCACTGCGATCACATCTCCCAGATTCTCGGCCCCGGCGGACGAGCGGATTCTGCGCACGAACCCGGACCACTGCGCCCGCTTGCCCTCCACTTCTGCGAAGCCCGGCGTGAGGGCGAGGGGCAGCGCGGCGGGGATCTCGGTGCGGCGGCGCTCGAACGTGGCGCGCAGCGAGCGCGTCAGAACTTCGCCATCGAACGATTCGCGCATGGCCAGGGCGTGGACATCGAAGAAGTCGCGCATGCGGCTGTTCTTGGCGCCGAGCGCGACCATGGCGTGGGCCTTCTCGGCAATCACGGTCTCGGGTCGGTAGGCCCGCAGGCGTGGACGCGGCAGGTCGAGCAGGCTCGGGTACTCGAGCCACTCGGGCTCGGGCGACACGGCGTCGCCGACGCCGACATCCACTTGCACGCGGAGGCGTGCCGGACCGAGGCGACCGAGGAGCGTGACCCGCTGCCCGCCGTAGTCGTCCTCGGGGCGGATGGCGGTCACGCGGATCGAGGAGACGTCAAACGCAATGCCGTCGGGCTCCACCTCGGTGCCGCAGATTTCTGCAAACGTGGCGGCCAACTCGTCGTCAGACACGTCGCCAAATCCGAGAAGGTCCGCGTCCCGCGTGGGCCGAATCGCCTCCCCCAACCAGACGAGGAGCAGCAACGCGCCTTTGAGCACGAAGCGGTCAGCATGACGAGAGCGGGAGAGCCGATACAGGAGACGCTCCGTAGCGTAGCGGACAAGGACGAGATTGGGATCGACGCCCAGAGTCCTGGCATGCGCCACGAGTCGCGTCTGAACCGACTGCGGGAGCCCGGGGCTCATGACACCACCGCCTCGACGTACGGCCGCATGACGCGCTCGACTCGGCAGATGCGGGCCGCGCGATCGAGCTCCTGCATCTTGAACCTCTTCTCCCGCCATGCCTCGCGCAGCGCCTCGAGGGCCACCTCTAGACCCACCTTGTTGCGGTACTTGAAGAGATCGGCAAGCGTCTTGGGGACGCCGTAGACACGGATCGGCTGCCCTTCCAGGCGGTGGATCTCGACCCCTTCGGTGAAAGCCTGGCCGCTGAAGCGCACCACGCGCAGTGGCGGGTGCGCGAGCACCGGCTGGCGAGCGCGCCCTTCGATTGCGACCCAGACTTCGGCAGGGAGCTGCGTGCCGATCCCATGGACGCTGAGCGCCGACAGGAGGCAAATGACACCCCTCGGAACCGTTCGGGCCACGACGGCCAGACCGTGGTGCTCGGTCACGGGTCGTTCCGGCAGTTGGTAGTGACCGCGTGCGACGCGCTCGAGGGCACCGTCCGCTACCAGCCGGGTGAGCTGCTGGCTATGGATGCCGGCGCGGGCGGTCTCGCGGGTCGTGATGACACCTCGCCGATGGGCGAGGCCGAGGAGACGATCGCGGTCGGTCTTGGGCATGTGGTGAAGTGTATACAGTTATGAAATACTGTCAACATTTTCACACACGAGCGTGCCGGGGGGCTCCTGAAGGGGATCATCGGCCGTTGGTGTCAGAGCCGGGATTCGAACCCGGACGTCCTTGCAGACAGTGGAGTTCGAAGGAGTGGTAAAAGGGCGACGAATCAACGTTTTGTTGATTTCGTTGCCGTTTCCCGTTTCCGAAGGAGTACTGTGGTCCGCTGGCGTCTGCACGCTCTGCAAACTCAGCTTGCCGAGACCACGACCGCGTCACCCCGGCTCTCCCTGCCATCCTCGGCACTGCCGTTGCCCACTCCGCCACCGGATGGTGCGGAGTGGATCGAGGCGTACCGCCGTTGGGCCTCTTCGGAGCATGGGTATTGTATCGATGTGCCCGCCCCTTCGGAGGCGCTTTTTCTTGACGGCCCGCGGTCGGAGTGGAGTTGTAGTACGTCTCGGTCGTCAGATAGAGCTTGCATCAAGTGAGTCCCCAGGACACCCTGGGTTGGCGGGAGGTTCGCGATGGCCCGCTCCAATAGCCTGTTTCGCATCCCCGACTCGCTCCGGGACGACGTCGAGCAGATCTTCAAGCTCACCGATCCCTTCTGTGCCGAGCATCTCGACTCCGAGTACGGCGAGCTTGTCCGCAAGCTCCTCGCCAAGCTGGCGCGCAAGCGCCCCTCGCCGCTCGCGCGGGGTGACCTCCGGATCTGGGCGGCGGCGGCGATCTACGCCGTCGGCAGCGTGAACTTCCTGTTCGACCGGGCCCAGCGCCCGCACCTGACAGGCGACGATCTGAGCGCGCTGACGGGGGTCCCGAAGAGCACACTCGCCAACAAGGCGAAGCAAATCCGCGACGTCCTGCGCATCGGACAGCTGGAGCCGGAGTTCTGCCGGCGGGAGCTACTCGAATCGAATCCACTGGCCTGGATGATCTCGATCAACGGGTTCATCGTGGATGCGCGGACCATGCCGCCTGAGGTCCAGGTGGAGGCGCGGCGGCGCGGGCTGCTTCCCGATCTCCCCCCCTCCACGACGAACGCCGGTGTGGAGACTCGCGGCGGTGGAGGGGAGTCGCGCGAGGGTCGAGGAGTCGCAGGTGGAAACATGGTGGCCGATGCGAGGCGCGACGCTCCCTCGATGGGCCTCGCGGAGGCGGTGGGCGACATCGTCGACATTCTCCGCGGCCGACCGGCCCCCGGAGGCGATGGCCCCGACGGCTGGGAACGCATCGTCCGGATCATCGCCGCGCACGGCAGCCTCCCCGACAGCGACGTCAAGGTCATCGACAAAGCCATCGCGGAAACTTGCCGTGGCTGGTCGGACGCCCAGCGCCGGTCGATTTGGTGCGAGACCGATAGCGGCATGACCGCTGGCGACGATGACGATTCGCTCCGCGACATGTCGTTCGACGGGATCGGCCATGAGCTCCAGGTCGAGATGCTCGACGAGGTGACCCGCGCAGCGTGGCGGGACGCCGAGGAGCTGAGGAAAGCGACGGCGAAGAGACCTCGAAGGAAGGGGTAGCCGAGCAGGCGCAGCGGAGCATTACGGAGGAGAAGGCCATGGCCGATCTGGATTCCGAGTGGCAGCGCAAGGGTGCGACGCTGAGCGACAAGACAGCCGGGAAGGAGTACGGGCTGACGCAGGGTGAGATCGTCCGGGCGATTCGGGCGAGCCAGCTCCAGTACCGCCAGAACTCGATCCACGGAAACCCCTTTCTGCGACTTCTCAGACGAGAGGTCGAAGCGCTGGTGAAGAAGAGACATGGGAATGACTACCTGAAGGACCGGCAGACGAAGACGGAGCTAGCGCGTGTCAACCGCGAGTTGAGGCAGTTGAAGACCCAGATCGCCGCGCTGGAAGAGCGAAAGTCAAAGCTGATCGCCGACCCCGGGAAGTGACGGCGTCCATCCTGTCGGACGGCATGGAGATGGAGAGGATGAACGATCGTGCTTCTGCGAAGAAGCCGGCGCCTCCTGGATGAGACAGCGCGCTCTCATCCATGTGGCGGGGCCTTCCGGCGCCGGGAAGACCACGCTCATCGAAGTGTTGCTCCGCCGCCTCGGCGAAATCGTGATCTGCGTGCGCGCGACGCACGACGACTCGCTCCGCACCCCTATGGAGTCGCAGCCGAAGATGCAACCCGAGCTTCGTCGCTATCGAGCTGCCGGGGCCAGCGGCGTCGCCCTCTACCGCTTCCCCCCGAGCCAGACGGATACCGACGCCTTCTTCGTGGCAAACTTCATGCAGGACTACTCTTCCGCAGTCTTCATCGAGGGGGCCAACCCACTCGAGTACGTCGACCTCGCCGTGTTCGTGGCTCCACCGCTTCCCCCGGGAACGTGCCTCTTGCGCCGAGTCCTGCGAGAGCACTCGACCGAACATGCGGTCGCACTCGATGCGTGGGAGCGCGCGCTCGAGAGCCCGGCGAAGCTCGGTCGATTGCTCTCTGGAGGCTTCGGCGAGCCGCTCCTTGAAGCCGCGCTCGCGGACTCGGGCGTCTTCGAGCAGACCCGGACCGAGATGGTCCGGGAGCTAGCAAGGCTCCGCACCGCTCCGCCGCCAGGGCCGACCGAGCACTGGGCGCTGACCTCGAGCTACGAAGGCATCGAGCGAGCACAGCTCGTCGTCGTGAACGCGCGTGATGATGACGAGCAGACGCGCGGGCACCTGCTCGTCCAGGAGGTCGGACGTCTCCGCAAGGACGATGCCGTGTTCAAGGATGTGCTCGGCTTCCGTGGAAGCAGGGTGCCGGTCACAGCGATCGTCGCGAGTCTCGCCAGTCCGGAAGACGCGGGGCTGAAGAAGACCCTGGCCCGCGTGAAGCGCGCGATACGGAATGCGAGGTAGTGCGCCTTCGCCCGCGCCACGAGGGGGGCGAGCGGCGAGCTCGTCCCGCAGCGAGGAGCAGCGAGGACCGGGATCCTGAGGCCGGCGTCGGCCGCCGAGCAGGCCTCGTGAGATGAGACAGACCCGTCCACCTCGGGCTCGAGCGAGTCGTCGTTCCCTCGGGACCGCGCGAGCGTGGAGCGTCGTCAAGGCTTCAGCCGGTACGCTCTCTCGATGACGGCGGCGATGTCCGGTCCTTTCCAGTAGGGCTCGATCCACCGCGGGCGCTGGTCGTGCCAGCGCGACGGTGCCCGCCGCCAGTGCCCGCGAACCATGAACCGATGCATGAGCCTTCCGCCTCCGGGAGCGCGCTCGACCCGCTGCAGCTGCCTGACGTGGGAAATGTCGATCTTGCCCGGAAGGAAGAACACCTCGTCGGAGGAGAAGATCGGGCCGCCGGCGGCCGTCCTTCTCCGCGAGCGGACCCCCGAGGGAGGCCGGCGCAGTTCCGGCTCGACGCCGGCGCTCGTGGCGTAGAGGATCGCGTTGATCGCCAGCTCCACCAGGCGCCGCAAGGATGAGCCGGAGAAGAGCGGGTCGAGCGCCGCGACGTCCACCTCGGGGAAGTGGCTTTCCAGAATCGCGTCCAGCGATGCCTGGGGCTCCACGTGGAGATCGCGAACGACGAGGTACGGCCACTGGCCGGCGAGCGCGTCGAACGTGAACGCCAGCCGCACGCCGCGAGCGGACCCGGCAGGCACCTCGGTGACGTAGACCGTGGCGATCCGGAGAATCCGCCCTCGCAGCGCACAGTCGGAGTCGGCAGAGAGCATCCTCTCGGCAATGCCCAGCGTGAAACGATCGCAGAATACCAGCGCGAAGCACGCGAAAGGCAACCGCAGGAGATCCCCGGTGAGCGAGGGCTGGGTGCGCCCGAGCATCCAGGCCAGCGGATCGTCCACCCAGAACGTCTTGCGGTGGTGAAGCTCGAAGTTGGACAGGTACTCGAGGTGGGACCCGATCAGGTTCGCCTGCGCGACGGCGACGCGAGCCTCGGCTCCGCTCCTGCGGGCCGCCCGCGCCTGATCGCCGAGAAACCGCAGGACGGTCGGGTCGGCCGCCAGCTCTTCCCGCGTGATCGTCGACGAGACCCCGAAGCCCGGCCGCCGACGGAACCGACCGGCGATCTCCCGCGCCGCGTCCCCGATCCCGGCGATCAGCCGCTCGATCGCCTCGTGGCCGGTCGGGGGCGGATGCGCGGGCCGGCCCGGCGCCTCGGGCGCGTCGCCGAGCGCGAGCTCATCCCACATCCACCAGGGATCGAATCCCGGAAGCCGCAACTCGAGCGCTCGCTCGTACTGGTTCTCGAGATCCTTCAGGAGCTCAACCAGGCGGGGGCGCCGGGCGGCGTCCCTGGCCGCCTCGCGGGGCGTCCGATCGTCGAGCGCCGGGATCTTGTCGTCGAGCCATCGCCGGTAGTATTGCTCGTAGAGGCCGTCTGCCGCGGCAGCGGCAGCGTTCGGGTCGATCTCCGGCTCGCGCGAGCGGTCAGGATCGAATCCGGTAAGCGCCTGATGAAGGACGAGCGTCTCCGCGCCCCGCAACCATGCCTGGTGGAGCGCCGGCGCATTCGCCTTGTGAAACTCCAGCACGTCGCCGCCCGGAGACTCCCGCCGGGACTCTTCGAGCCGCCGCTCGAGATCCGCGAGCAGGCTCCTTCGCTCCAGGCGAGGCAGTGGGAAAGCTGTTCCGTCGATCTCCGGCTGGCCCGAGGCGCCGACGGGCATGATCCGTGCGGCGAGCACGTCCCATCGGTGCAGCGAGCGGGAACCGAGCCGCTCCCTTACCCGAACCTCTTGCCCGCTCAGCGGATCGCGCAGCGTGAGCGAACTTCCGGGCCTGACTTCGACGATGTCGTACAGCTTGACGCAGGTATGCGCGGCCTGCTCCAGGTAGCGGCGCTCACCGGGAGTCAGAGACGGATGGCCATCGAGAAGCGTCTCGACGAGACGGCGCCCGTCGCCGCGCCGATCATCGAAGAAGAACCAGAAGTCGAATGCCTGCCGGCTCATGATTCGAGTCGTTTCGTCGTCGAGCCGCCTGTCCGCGGTGCGGTACGGGCCCCAGAACCGTTCGGCCGCTTCCAACCGGTCCTCGCTCCAACGCGGATCGTCCGCGAATGCTCCGAGATTGCCGAGCGCCGACTCGCGCTCCTCCGCTGAGAAGCCGGGCGCGCGGGGCGCTTCCGCGAGACAGCACTTCTTGTGCTTGAGTCCGCTGCCGCAGGGACAGGGATCGTTCCGCCCCGGCCCGGTCATCTCGCCTCCGTGCCAGCCCCTGCCGGGCGACACCCGTGACAACTGAGATCCTCGGGAATCTCGCCGGCGGCCCAAGTCGAGCCTCTTCGATCGTTTCTTCGCGGCCGCCAGACGATCTTTGCCACCCGCCTCGTCAGTAAGAGCACCGGAGGGCCCGTGTGACCCGCTATGCGTCCTCCCTCGGCCGATTCTCGATGACCAACTCTTCGGGGATATCGTCGTCTTGCGGTCTCGGGTTCCTGAGAGTCAGGAGGGGACAGCGGACCTCGCAGAGGAATGGCGCCAGGAACCCGACCAGGAAGTCGTTCTGCAGCTCGAGCATGTCGGGGTCGAAGCCACCGTCGTTGGTTCGATGTCCCTCGACGTCGAGAGACAGCACGCGCCTCTTGCCGGGCTTCGCCACCTCCGCCCTGCGGACGAGCCTGAACAGCGTTCGCGCGGATTCCTCGAACCCTTCGTGAGAGTGGACAACATGGTAAATCGCCACGTCCCTGTCGTCGTCGTCGTCCTTCCTCGAACGTCGCCACTCGTCCATCTCTTTGTTCCCCGCATCAACGCGCGTGACGCCCCGGCCCGATGGGTCCGCGATCCTCCGAGCAGGTCTACCGACCGCCCACTCGCGCCGCGACCCGTCGCGAGAGTCCGGACTCTCCCGAACGCTCGCTGCGGCATCGCCTCCGATTCCCACCGGGCCATGTCCGAAGCCGTTGCGCTCTCGATCGATCCGACCCCGCCATCAGCTCGAGATCGGCTCCGTGGCGCTGGATGGCGTGATCTCTCAGCGATTCCCGATCAGCCGGTGCCATACCGCACGCAGACAGGGAGTACTCCCCGCAGCGCTCCCGGATGGGGTCGCGATCCAACTTCGCGGCACACTCGTGGCACAGCCCGAGGCCATCGACTTCTGGGTGAGTGTCGCGCCCCCGACACTCCGCACGCCATGACCTGGACCGATCATCTTCCAGAGCATCCATCGTAGGCGTCTGGTTCCCCTTTCAGCATTGTGACGGTGGTGGAGACCGTTCCCGCGGTTTCCCGAGCCGCCTCCTCCGAACCGCAGGCGCCGCCGGCGCAACTTCGGCGATTGCAGCTCAACGGATGTCGACACGAAACCCCTTCAGAAGCTCTTCCACCTCTTCCTCTCCGACCTCACGGACCACCTCGTCCCGGATCGGAGAATTCCGGATTCGCTTCCGGTACTCCTCCGTCATCCTCGACAACTGCTCGGGCGGCAGCGGCGATCCGCGCGCAACGAGATGACGATGAATGCCTTCCGATTCCCGTACTCGATCTCGATCCGGTCCGCCCCCAAGGCCAAGGCCTGCTCGATGGGTTCCTTCAGCACTTCCATCTTCCGGGGACCTCGTGCCTGGGCCCGAGTGTCCTGCTGGAATCTCAGGCCATCAAGAACGGTCACTGCGAATGGGGCATTGCGTTCCGGATCGTCCTCGGTGGCAGCCCGTGTCGCCGACGGCGACTACCCGACCCGCCCGCCGGTTGGGTCGCTCCTCGCTGCGTGTTGAATATACCCTACAGTCCCCTGCTCGAAACCTCCTTCCACAGGTTCTTTCGCCGCCCGTGTTTCACCCGCCAGTCGGCGAGGATGCGGGTGAATTCCGTGCGGTCGAGTTCTTTCACTGCCGCGAGCCAGTTGGCGGCGTGCCCGTAGCCCGCGGGGCAGTTCGACGGGTCGGGGACGAGCCTGGCGGCGTTGCTCTTCCAGAAGGCCATCAGCTTTGGCAGGAGGGCTGAAGCCTCGAGGCGCCGAAGCCAGGCATGCCGCGACGCCTGCATGAGGCGGCGCGTCTCGTTGTGCTCCGAAAGGACTCGGTGGAGGTGGGGGTGGGTGCGGCGCAGCTCGCCGTCGGAGCCGAGGTCGAGGGTGAGGAGCGCGGCCGCCCACCTGGCTCGTCTGAGGGCCTCGAGGGAGCGCCCCGCTTCGCTGAGCCATTCCTCGACGAACCGGCGGAAGGAACGGCTCGCGTTCCTTCCCTCCCAGACCGCGTCGACGAGCCCCCGGACCCACGTCGCCGGGTGACCGTTTCCCTCGCGGGACTCAACCTCGACGCTCTCCTCGGCGAGCCAGTCTCGCCACTCCGAATACAGCCGGTCCCGCACGTCCACGAGGCGAGGGGAGGAGATCTTCTTCAATTCCTCGATCGCGGCATCCCAGTCCTTTTCCCGCCTGTAGACGGTGACCTGGACCCGGAGCGCCGATGCCAGATCCCCTCGCCCGAGGGCCTCCGCCGCCTTGAGCCACTCGCGGAGAAGCGCGGTGATGTCGCCCCTTCGGTCTTGGTCGTACCACGGCGAGACCTTGCGTATGAGGAGGGACTCCCGGGGATCCCAGGATTCGCCCTCCCGGAGGTGGAGCAGGCTTCGCGCGGCCTCCTCGGCGATTGCAACTGCCCCTTCGTAGTCCTTCTTCTTGTCAAGTTCGCGCATGACGGGCAAGGCGAGCGCCCAGTCTCGGGAGATGTTCTGCTGGCAGGATTCGATGTACGTTTCACGCTTCCACCGGCGCGAAAGATCCTGGAAGATCCGGAACCACGGCGAGTAGGTCATCCCCAGGACGTGGCTCCATTCCGGCCGGCCCCGGTCGCGAGCAATCCCCTCCAGGATGAGTCGCTGCTCGCTCTCCTTCATTTGATCGACGAAGGACATCAGAGCCTCGGCATCGAGGGCCAGCCGGGAGCAGCCATGCTCGGCCGCCCGGATCGCGAGCATGAGCGTGTAGGGGTCCTTCCCGTCCCGGGAGGCCGCGAGCAATGCCCAGTCCAGGAGGCAACCGGTGGCCTCCGGGCCGAACTCGAATTCCTCGAAAACGACCCATTCGGGCAAAGAGGAAGCGATCTCCTCGATGTCATCCACGAACGCCTCGGCCATGTCGAAGTCCGGCACGAGGTCTTCCTTGATCACGCGAGGGACGAGCTTGCGAATCCTCCGAGCAATCGGCTCGAGGTCTCCGGCCAACGCCGAGGGGTCGAAGTAAGGTTCCTCCCAGTGGTGTTCCTGGATGAGGTAAGGACCGTTCTCCATTCCGGCTGCCGAGACGCGCTCGCTCCAGTCACTCCACGCGCGCTCCCATTCCTGGAGCACTTTGGCGCTTCCCGCAACGTCTTCCCTCTCCTTCCGCTCGCTTCTGGAGTTCTCCAGGACCTTCTTCAGCGTTGGCCCCGTCTCCGGCCCGAGCCGCTCGATCAGATGCTCCCGGTCTCCCTGCTTCAGGGCGAGGAGCGCCGCGGAAAGCGCCCGGACGATCTCCACGGCGGTCAGGGCTTCAGGAAGGCGCTTCTCGAGTCTCTTCCCGACGGCCGACTTCGTCGTCCGAACCGGTAGCTTCCTCCGTTTCCCCATGGCTTCTCCCCTGACTCCGGGCTTCCTCACCTGTTCCGCAAGATCCGCTGATTTGGTTCAGCTGTCGTTTCCTCTGATCTTGAAGCTCGTTCCTTGGATTGTGAATGAACGAGCTTTTCCGACGCTATTGAACGCTCTTCGGAGCGCAGCCAGATTCCTCTGTAGCCTCCTTCCTTCTCGGCGTTGGTCGGTCCCGACACCCTGATTCGCCCGCTGCACTTCGCGCGACGCTCGTCGCATGAAACGGGTTTCGATTCCGGCGGCACTCGGCTCAGCGGTCGGTTCATGTTCATGCTTGGTACAGCGAGCCTGCATTCTAGCCGGGTTCGCCACCCGAGAGATAGTCGTTGTTGGACCTGTCGGTCCTAGGATGCGCACTCCTGCACGACTCCCGTGCCGCTCGTCGAGTACAACGACGAGGGACTCCGCCTACTTCGACGGTCCCGCACGAAGGCTACCGCGTGGTGCCGGAGCCGGGACTCGAACCCGAATTCCCTTGCGGGAAGGGGTTTCAAGAGGTTGCGGAAAGGGCGGCGAATCAACGTTTTGTTGATTCGTCGCCTTTTCCCGTTTACGAGTAGTACGAGGAGTGGCGTACAGTCCGAGGAGTATGGTGACCCAGGTGGACACCTGAATCGGCGGGCCGCCCGGCCGGTGACTGGCGAACCTGCCTGTGGCAGACTCTCGGCCGAGGATCTCCGCCACGAACTGGCGGACGGAGGGTGCGTGAGCCGCCCAGCTTGCCCGGACCCGTCCCTCGGTCCGACAGGACCGCCGGTCTTCGACTCATCGCTCACGCAGTCGCGGATCATGTCCTCGCCCCGTAGGTACGACCGCGCCGCGCGGAGCGAGACTACCCACATCCGGGACCGGAGTTGGCTCAGCGACGACATTGCCAAGACCGAGGGGCTGGACCTGGCGGGCGACGGTCTTGCCGCGACCCTGTGGAGTGCCGTCCATCAAAGCTTCGCCCTCACCCGGTGGGTGGCGGAGAGGAAATTCGGTCCCCACTTCGTGGCGGGCAGGACTCCGATCGGCAACATCCGGTTGACGACGTTCTTCGCGGGCGAGCATGAAGTACGGATCATCGACCCGGATCTCGTCGAGTTCTTCGAGACTCACGGCTGCCAGGTGGAACGTCCCGTTCTTTCTGTCGACAGAAGGGGGCGGGCCGTGGGTCGAAAGAGATGACGACCATTCCCACCGAATACCGGGGCTGGTGGCGCATCGTCGACACCGAAACCTGGGCGGACTCCGGGCTCGACCTCCTCGGCCCGGCGCTCCTGTCGCTCACGGGTCACGGCGACCGTCTCCGAATGCACTGCCTCCTCGCCTATCTCAACGCGAAGCCGACCAAGGCCGGCGTGTCGTTCACGTGGGAAGGGGCGTGGGAGTACGATCCGCTCTCGGGGACCGGCAGCGTGAGGCTCGGAAAGGACGGGCGGCTGAGGGGGAAGATCAAGATCAAGAACGGAGACGACAGCAAGTTCACCGCCGTGAGAGCCGAGAAACCCGAAGAGCCAATCCCCGCTCCGCCGTCCTACCGGGACAAGTGGCGCCGGTGGTAGGGGTCGCACGCACTCTATGGTGGAGCCCGGTCGCTGGAATCGCTTCGGGGACGTCTGGTTCAGTGGCCGCCGGGGTCACCGAGCAGGACCGCTTTTCAGGTCAAGTGCTGTTCGAGGAATCTCCGCGGAGTCACGACTTCAACTCCTTGGTAACCAGAAGCCCTGAGCAGCGCGCGATCGCCGGTGACGACGTAGTGCGCCTGGGCCCCGAGTGCGCACTCGAGGAACTTGACGTCGTCCCGATCCTCACAGGCAGCGTCAGGCAGCTTGACAGGTAGCACGAGAAGCGCGTGCAGTGCGATCCGATCGAGCACTGCCGCAAGATCGACCTCCGGGAACTTCTCGCCGACTCGGGTCGCCGTCCCACGGTACTCTGCGAGGATCTCCGCGGAGACAGCAAGTTCGAACGCGTCCTCGAGCCAGGCAGAGAGAATCCTCGATGGCGGTCCCGAGAAGAAGATCACCGAGACGAGGACGTTCGTGTGGAGTGCGACCCTCACCGGCCGCGGCGGACCCGGCGAACGGCGTCCCGGACGTCCGCAGGCTTTATTCCCGCGCGACGGGCCTGCGAGCGGACCTTGCAGTGCAGCTTTTGGAATGACGTGGAATGCAGATCAGGTAGGAATTCGCTGCGCCGCCGATTCTCTTTGCTTCGAGTCTACGAGGCCGCGCGGCAGGTGCTCGAATCCTTCTAGCGTTCGGTGGAGCGGTCGGGTCGGCACGACTTCGAGGCGCGACAGCGCGTTCCGCACGATGCGCACGCTCCACGCGTTGGCTGCCAGGGTCTCCCCTGCTCGCCGACCCCGGAGACAACCCCGGAGAAGGGCGCTTGCCGTGGACGCCTTCGAGAAGTGGCGGGATGCCTCCTCCCACGAGCCGGGCCGCGGGATCAGCCCTTGGCCTGGCACGAACGGCGATCGCCAAGCATGAACGGACGATGAGGCCTCGCTGACTTGTGAAAGGAAATAGGGTACGCCAGTTCTCCCTCGCGCGAGACGCGGGGTGGCTTGCTCTCGAGGAAACGCCCCGACGGCTCATACAGCGACCGCGACAGAAACGGACGCCGGGGGCACGTCGCCCCTCGGCCGCCCTGATGAAATACGATCGATGCCTCGTCCGACTAGATTAGGCTGCCCCCGCACGGGTCACCGAGTCAATGATCCAAATGGATCATTCTCCCGTCATGTCATGTGGTATCTGGGAACAGGCACGAGAAAGGCGCGGTCGGGTCTCGTCCGGCTTCCTCGCCTGAACCGAGAATCGTTGTAACTCGTTGATTCTAAGAAGTGCCGGAGGCGGGATTCGAACCCGCGCAGCCAATCGGCTCGAGGATTTTAAGCGGTTCGGAAAAGGGCGCCGAATAGAGGTTTTTTCAATTCGCCGCCCTTTCCCGTTTACGAGGAGTACGAGGAGTGGCTTACAGTCCGAGGGTTATGGTGACCCAGATGGACACCTGTTCGGGCTCGGGAATTGGCTGCCAGTCGGGGTAGTCGCCGGCGAACGTTCCTTGGAGTCCCCGGGCGCGAGCGGGATGCGGGCACGTGCCTCCCCTGCTCTGCGTGCCTGCCGGGCACGATCCCCTCCAAACTACTGGCGCCACGTCCCCGTGACCTGCCTTCCGCAGCGGCCCCCCCGGATCTGCGTCCTCCGCACGCCGGCCGCGAAATCCACACTGGCGACTGCCATCATGACCGGGCAAGCGGTCCGAAGTACTCGTCGAGCCACAGAAGGAGCGTGCGCGTGTCCCGATCCTCGTTGAGAACGTAGGGTCGCATCTCCTGCTCGAATCGAACGCGCAGGATCTCGGGATCGAGAGCGCCCCGCCTGGCCAGAAACTCCACGTCGGCCCGGTCACGCGGGCTGTTCCTTCCGAGTTTCGCCAGGACCACGTCGTGGACCTCGAACACGAGGACGCGCAATTTCCGGAATTCCACCGGAGCGAGTTCGGTAAGGCGAGACTCGTAGTCCGCTGGAAACTCCGCGATCGTCACCTGCTGGAAGTGCAGTCCCCGCTTCTTCGAGATCTCGCTGCCCTCCCCGGCGACACGAAGTAGTTCGTCGGCCGCCCGCGAGGGTCGGATCGCAACGAAGTCCACGTCGGCTGTCGGGCGCGGCAGGTTCCAGAGCGCGCCGAGGACGAAGCCTCCAAGGCAGTGCAGTTCGACCTGCGCGGAGAGCGCTCCGTCGACCTCCAGGAGGAAACTCCGCCAGGGTTCCGGGAGCGGCGTGCGATCCGTCGAGTCACGGGCCATAGGAAAGGTGCTCCGCTACCAGGTCGGTCAGGATATTCCAGTGGGTGGCCGCTTCGGACCTCTTCCCGCGGATCCAGTCGCGCATGCGTTCGGAGGTTCGCGATTGTCCCAGGGTGTCCTCCCGAGCCAGTCGGCAGGGCTCAAGAGATTCCTGAAGCCGACGGAGTTCGTCCACGCGATGCGCGTAGGCTCCTCCCATCTCGGCAACGTTTTGGGCGAGCGCGGCGACGAATCCCAGCCGGTTTTGCAGGTTTATGGACCGTGCGCGATCGACCAGAGACGCCGGATCGGCCACTCCAAATTCAAGCAGTAGCCACGGAAGAGCTTCGGCCAGCCTTGGCTCGAGATCGTCAAGGTTCAGCGCCCGGAGGAGAACCTCCATTGGGTTGCGCCCGGCCGCAGGTCGTCTCCGATGCGCGTAGCCGGGATAACCAAGCCTCGCCAGACTCTGCTCGACCCACTCGTTCGTCGTCGGCTTCGACACTTCCTCAAAGCCGGGCAATGGGAGCGAGGTCGGTGGAAGGCTCAGCAGGCGCGCGACATGACGAGCGAGCGCCACGGGCACCCGGCGCCGACCCTTCTCGAGGAGCGACACGTAGGCCTGGGTGACCTCCAGGCGCTCGGCAAGCCGCGCTTGCGTCCATCCCGCCAGGCGTCGTGCTTCTTTCATCTCAGTGCCAGTCATCGCAAAAAAATATATAACACAACTTGTTATATTTCAAACGTGCGGCCGATTCATCCAAATGGTGCCGGAGCCGGGACTCGAACCCGGACTCCCCTGCGGGAAGGGGATTTTAAGCGGTTCGGGAAAGGGCGGCGGATTGAGGTTTTCTCAATTCGTCGCCCTTTCCCGTTTCCGAGGAGTACGAGGAGTGGCGTGTAGTCCGAGGGTTACGGACACCCAGGTGGACACCTGGCCGCTCCTTGCGAACGGCCCTGCAACGGAACCCCGGGCTCCGACACTCATGACTCGAGATCGACGCAACGCCGCAGGAACTCTCGCGGCGTAATGACCTCGACGCCTCGGAAACCCGACGCCCGGAGCAGTGCGCGGTCCCCTGTCACGATAGGACTCGCGCGGCCTGCGATGGCGCATGCAAGGAACATGAGGTCGTCCGGGTCGCCGCACGCCGATGCCGACACGGGAACGGGGTCGACGATATGGCTCTCACGCATCACGAAATCGAGAAACGCCTCCGCATCGGACTCCGGGAAACGACGACCCAGCCGCGCTCCGACCCGGCGGTACTCGGTGAGGATTTCGAACGTCACGATCAGTTCGAACTTCCGCGCCGCCCACGCCTCGAGGATCCGCATCGGAGGACCCTTGAAGAAGATCCCCGACACGAGAACGTTCGTGTCAAGAACGACCCTCATCCGCGACGGCGGACGCTTCGCACGGCCTCGCGGACGTCCGAAGGCTTCATTCCAGCTCGCCGAGCCTGACGTCTCGCTTTCGCGGCGAGCTCCAAGAACTCACGTCGATCGGGCGTCTCGATACGCTTCAGGATGACGACGTCGCCGTCGGCCATCACGACGAACTTTGCACCGACTTCGAGGCCGAGCGCCTCCCGCACTTCCTCCGGGATCACAACCTGGCCCTTCGAGGAGAGTCTTGTGGTGGCCAACGTCCCCATGATCAATTCTCCTTCTTCTTACCGGTAAGATCTTACGGCCTCGCTCATCGACTCGCAACATGCCGATCGACGAGCCCGAAACCGTGGTCGGAGCACGCACTCCGGTTTGAAGCGACGACCGGCGGGGAATGGGACACCCAGATGGACACCCGCGTTTCGGTGCCCAATCTGCGAATCAGCGCAACTTAATGAAAACAAATGGTGTTGGAGGTGGGATTCGAACCCACACGAAGAGAACTTCGGGAGATACTAGGAACGCGAAGAAAGGGCGGCGAATCGCGGTCTTCCTGTTTCGTTGCCCTTTCCCGTTTACGAGGAGTACGAGGAGTGGCCTGTAGTCCGAGGATTATGGCCGCCCAAATGGACACCTGCTCGTGTTTCGGGACCCTCCGCAGGCCACGGCGATCGCCGGCGAGACTCCTCCGGAATCGGCGAGCCTCGGCGGGCGGCCCGCCCGTGTCCTCCATCCCTCGCTTGCGCGCAGGCCGGCGTCCCGTCTGAACCTCTCGCACCGGTCTCCCAGGCGTTGCTACCGCCGCGGTTCCTTCCGCCGTAAAATCAGTCCGGCAAATGCAGGGATTCTTGCAGGGGACCTTGCGAGCCACGTATGAGATATTGGCGCAGTCCCGGGGCGACGTCGCGCCCGCGTCAAGATGGGGGGGGGCATGGCAAGTCCCACTCATATGCCCGGTCGGTTGGTTTTCCACTACAGGATCATCGAGAGTTTGGGCGGCGCGGGGATGGGTGTTGTCTACAGAGCCGGAGACGCCCAGCTCAAGCGTTGCGTGGCCTTGAAGTTCCTGCCGGAAGAGCTCTCCAAGGACCTGACCGTTCATCCGTGTCGGCAAGATGTGTCAAGGCGAGCGTCCAGGTCGACAAGAAGGGTGCTACGTTGGCGCTATATCGGTGAACGCGACGCATCCTGATCTCCAAGGGAGACTTGACGGTCATGAGCTCGAAAACGGAATCGAAGAAAACGGAGACAGCGACCGCTATGAAAACGCGAATCGTGAGCCAGGTCCTTGTGTGTGTCGTGTCCCTGCATCTGGAGCTGCTGGCGATGGCGGCGGAGGGCACAAAGATCAAGGATGCCGAGTCGGCCTCGCATGGCGCCGAAGACGCCTTCCACCAGATCGTGGACACCTACCGCTTCCCGGGGTTTGAGATCGTGCAGTTTACCCTTCCCGTGTTGAGTCACTATTCCTACCTGTTGGTGTCCGGGCCGGAAGCGGTGTTGGTGGACCCGGACCGCGACATCAACGGGTACCTGGACTACGCAAAGAAGCACGGTCTGACCATCAAGGGGGTGTTCCTCACGCACTCCCATGCCGACTTCGTCGCGGGTCATCTCGAGACGGTCCGGGCGTTGAACGTTCCCATCTACCAAAACGCCGCAAGCGGCGCGGAATACCGAATCGAGCCGCTCCAGGAAGGCTCGACCTTCCGGGCGGGCAGAGCCACGGTGAAAACCATCGCCACTCCCGGTCACACGCCTGACGGCATGTGCGGTCTGGTCAGCAGCGAGGGGGAAGCCCGGCCGCGTGCGGTGTTCACGGGCGACACGCTGTTCGTGGGATCGATTGGGCGGCCCGACCTGCTGGAAGGCACCATGACTGCCGCCACGTTGGCGTCCATGAGTTACGACACCTGGCACAACAAACTGTCCAAGCTGCCCGATAGCGTCGTGGTGTTGCCAGCCCATGGCGCAGGCTCGCTTTGCGGTGCCAATCTGTCCGATGAACCCTCCTCGACGATTGGCCGGGAGAAGTCGTCGAATCCCTACGTTCGGAAGAAGGGGCGCGGTGAATTCATCGCGGCGGTGTTGGAGGGCCTGCCGGAAGCGCCGCAGTATTTCAAACACAACGCGGCCCTGAATCGCGCTGGTCCGCCGCTGGTGGATTGGGACGCCCCACCGGCTGCGGCCGAAGCAGAGCAGTCCATCGCCAAGACTACAGGGCAGTGGCTGGTCGACTTGCGTGACGCCAAGCCTTACGCCGCCGGGCATGTGCCAGGCTCAGTGAATATCGCGCTGCGGGGTCGATTGGAGACGTGGGTCGGCACGATGGTGCCGTGGAAGGCGCCGCTGGTGTTGATCGGCTCGGAGGCGGAGTTGAAAGAGGCGGTGTTCCGGCTGCATCGTGTCGCCTACGAGGGAGCGGTGTTGCCTTTTGAAGCCTGGACCAAAACGGGGCTGCCGGTGGCGACGAGCGGAACCATCACGCCTGCCGAGCTCTATCAACAGATGAAAAACGGCACCGCGCCGATCATCGTGGACGTGCGGATGCCTTACGAGTGGATGGCATTGCGGATCGGCACGGTAGTCAACCTGCCGATCAACCACCTGGCTGAGTTGTCCGCCAAACTCGATCCGAACCTGCCCGTGGTGGCCGTGTGCAACAGCGCCTACCGGTCGAGCCTGGCGGTGGGAATCCTGCAGCGAAGGGGATTCAAAAACGTGGCGAGTCTGGCCGGCGGCAGCGCGGCGTGGATTGACGCGGGCTATCCTGTGCATGGGAATGAAAAGAAGGTCACCGCCTCCGCACCTCAGCGCCGGATTCAGATCGCAGAGCGGATTTCACCCGCCGACCTGGGCCGGCTGATCAAGGATCTTCCGAATACGTTCGATCTGGTGGATATACGCCCGTCCGAGGCGTTTCAGGACTACGCCTTGCCCGGCGCGCGGCAGGCCGAGTTGGCGGATGTCCTGGAGAATCCCGGTTACCTCACTGGCGCCGGACCTTTGATCATCGTGGATCGCGACGGTTCGCTAGCCATGATGGCGGCCGGCATTCTCTCGCAGAAGACCAAGCGCCCCATCAAGGCCCTGCACGGCGGGTTGGAAGCGTATTGGGAGGAAAACGAATTGAAGGGCGCGGTGCGCGCCGTACCGTTGCCCAGCGGCGGCGCTGGTCCTCAAGGCATGCGGGGCGCAGGCAGCGCTCCTCGCCGGGCTGCCCCGGCGCCCACGCCTTCATCCCCAACGCCGACGAGGCGCAAATCGGCCGGTTGCTGAATCGAGCCCAGGAGGAACGCTGCTGTGAATTCCAACTCCAACTCTCCGTCGACCGGCCCAGGACCTCATATGAATCCCTATCTCGCGGGGGTTTTGCTGGGTCTGGTCTTGCTTGCGAGCTTTCTGACCTTGGGCGTTGGGCTCGGGGCATCGGCGGGCATCGCGCGAGCCGGCGCCTTCGCGCAGAGCTGCATCATGCCGCAGCATGTGGCGAACAGCGCCTACTTCGGGGCCTGGGGCAAGGACCCGCTCCGGTACTATCTGGTATTCATGTTCGTCGGCACACTGCTGGGCGGCCTGGTCTCGGCGATCGTGGGACGTCGGATTCAGCCCCAGCTGGAGCGCGGACCGACGGCGTCGCGCGGTCGTCGCATTGTGTTGGCGTTGGCGGGTGGCATCCTGGTGGGGTTCGCGAGCCGGGTGGCTTCGGGCTGCACCTCGGGTCAGGCATTGACCGGAGGGGCGATGCTGGCCACCGGCAGCCTGTTGTTTCTGGGGGCCATGTTTGTCAGTGGTTACGCCATGGCTTGGTTTGTCCGGAGGCAATGGCAATGATCACGACCTTCTTTGGCCAGGAAGGACTGGCAAGCAGTGCGGCGTTTGTCTTGTCGCTGGTGCTCGGATTCGGGTTTGGGTTCGCGCTCGAACAGGCCGGCTTCGGTAGTTCGCGGCGGCTGGCGGGCATTTTCTATTTCCGCGACATGACCGTGCTGCGGGTGATGTTCACCGCGATGGTCACGGCGATGCTTGGCTTGCAGGTGGCGTTCGCGTTGGGCGTGGTCAGCCCGGAACAGATCTATTTCCTGCCAACCATTTACGGCGCACAGATCGTCGGCGGCCTGATCTTTGGCGTGGGCTTCGTCTTGAGTTCGTGGTGCCCCGGCACGGCCGCAGTCGGGCTGGCCAGCGGACGCCTCGATGCGTTGATATTTCTCGGCGGCGCGGCTCTGGGTCAGCGCGGGCGTGAACTCTGAGGTCTTTCCCCCCACATCCTGATCGAATAGAACGATGGACTGCGAAGTCCCCCCTCGGGGAGCTTGACAGAAGCCCCCCGAGAGGGTCGTCTCCTTGTCCGCCAAGACCAGGAGACGAAGCAAGTGTGCCACGCCCTTCTGTCCGACTCTACCTTTTGGAGATTCCTGTTCCGGCTCGACCAGGATCTGGCCCTCGCAGCACGAAGGCGGGGTTGCCGATGCGGCGGCGTGCTTCACAGCGCCCGCTACCCCCGGAAGCCGAGGGGGGCTCTGACGGATCTGGATCCTGAGTACGGCAGCCGTCTGAGCCTGTGCTGCGCGCGCGAGGGCTGCAGGAAGCGGACGACTCCGCCGTCGGTGCGTTTTTTGGGGCGTCGCGTGTACCTCGGCGTGGTGGTGGTGCTCGCGTCGGCCATGCGGGATGGGATCACGGCGAAGAGGACGGAGCACCTGCGGGATCGTCTGGGGGTCGGCCGGCGGACGCTGCGGCGCTGGCGCGCGTGGTGGCGGGGGGCGTTTGCCGCGGGTGGGTTCTGGAAGAGCGTGCGTGGGAGATTCGTCCCGCCGGTGGAGGTGAGTGCTCTCCCTGCCTCCCTGGTCGAACGATTCTCCGGCGAAGACGATCGATCGAGACTGATCCAAGCCCTGGCATTCGTCTCTCCGCTGACCACGACTTCGGCCGGCTCGTCGATGGACGGTTGGGACCCGCAGAAGATGCATCTGGTGGGAGGTTTCGAGGGCTCGTAGCTTCATGGCTCGACACGGCGGGCAACGGTTTCGAGGGCTCGCCGCGTCGATGGAGGGGCCATGGGCGACGAGATGGACGGCGGGAGTCGGGATCGCTGGGCGCGGTTGCGCTTCGCCATCGTGGGGCGCCTGCTGGCGGAGCCTCCGGAGCGTGGCGAGCTCCGGGCCGAGCTCGTGCAGCTCGCCGAGCGGAGCTGGCGACACCCGATGACGGGCGAGCCGCTGCGCTTCGGCGTGTCGACGATCGAACGGTGGCTCTATGCGGCCCGAAACGAGCGACGCGATCCGGTCGCGCGACTCCGTCGACGGCCTCGCAAGGACGCGGGCCGACACCGCCGTCTGACGGATCGCCTCCGTCTCGCGCTCCACGCACAGTACCGGGATCACCCGGGCTGGTCCTTCCAGCTCCACGCCGACAATCTCGCGGTCCTCGCCGACGAGGATCCCACCCTGGGCAGGCCGCCCTCCTACTCCACCTTGCGGCGCTTCATGAAGGCCCAGGGCTGGGTCCGGAAGCGGCGGCGGTCGCGCAACACCCCGGGCGCGATCGAGGCCGAGAACCGGCTCGAGCGCCTGGAGGTCCGCAGCTACGAAGCCGAGTACGTCCACGGACTGTGGCATCTGGATTTCCACCACGGCTCGCGCAAGGTGGTGACCCGCGACGCGAAGTGGAAGATCCCCTTGCTCTTCGGCGTGCTCGATGACCGCTCGCGCCTGGCCTGCCACATCCAGTGGTATCTGGACGAGGTCACGGAAACCCTGGTCCACGGACTGTCACAGGGGATCCAGAAACGAGGGCTTCCGCGCTCTGTGATGAGCGACAACGGGAGCGCGATGACCTCCGCCGAATTCGAGCGCGGTTTGGAAGCCCTGGGCATCGTGCAAGAAACCACTCTCCCGTACTCGCCCTACCAGAACGCGAAACAGGAAGTGTTTTGGGCCCTCGTCGAAGGAAGGCTGATGCCCATGCTCGAGGGGGTCGAGGAACTGACGCTCGACCTGCTGAACGAAGCGACGCAGGCCTGGGTGGAGATGGGATACAACCGGGCGCTCCACTCGGAACTCGGCTGCTCGCCTCTCGATCGGTATCTGGCCGGGCCGGATGTCGGCCGCGACAGTCCCTCGAGTGACGAGCTACGGCGGGCTTTCCGGATGGCGGCGACCCGCACGCAGCGCCGCTCGGACGGGACGATCAGCGTCGAGGGTCGGCGCTTCGAGGTCCCGGGGCGCTACCGGCATCTCGAGAAGGTGCACGTCCGCTACGCCCGGTGGGACCTGCGCTCGGTCGACGTGGTCGATCCCCACAGCCGAGCGATCCTCTGCGCGCTCTACCCCCTGGACAAGACTCGCAACGCCGACGGGTGCAGGCGGCGGCTCGACCCCGTATCCGAGCCGATCGCCGACTCCACGGTGCCGATTCCTTCCGCTTCCCCGATCGCACCCCTCCTGCGGAAGCTCATGGCGGACTACGCCGCCACGGGGTTGCCGCCGGCCTACTTGCCTGTTTCTCCACCCGACGACGAGGAGCCCAAGTCGTGAACAAGAAACTCCTGTCCCTGTACGGTCTCAAGTGGAACCCGTTTTCTCCGGAGATCCCCGTCGAGGCGATCCACGTGACGCCCCAGGTGGAGAGCTTCTGCCGGCGCATCGAGCAGCACCAGGTGCGCGAGGGAGGCTTCGCGCTGGTCACGGGCGACCCCGGCACCGGCAAGAGTGTCGTGCTGCGGCTCCTGGCCGACCGACTCGGGAGTCTCCGCGATCTCACCGTCGGTGCTTTGACCCACCCGCAGTGCAACCTCGCAGACTTCTACCGCGAGATGGGGGAGATCTTCGCGGTGCAGCTCCGACCGCACAACCGATGGTGCGGATTCAAGGTCCTCCGGGAGCGGTGGCTCGCTCATCTCGAGAGCACCCTCATCCGGCCGGTGCTCCTGATCGACGAGGCGCAGGAGATGAGCCCGACGGTCCTCGGCGAGTTGCGATTGCTCACGAGCACGCAATTCGACTCGAGGTCCATCCTCAGCGTGGTGCTCGCCGGCGATGGGCGCTTGCAGCAGGCGCTCCGGCGCGACGAGCTGCTCCCCCTCGGCAGCCGCATTCGGCCCCGGCTCCTGCTCGACTACGCCAGCCGCGATGATCTGCTGGCTTGCTTGCGACACCTGCTCCACAGCGCGGGAAACTCCAAACTCATGACCGCCGAGCTGATGGCCACCCTGTGCGATCACGCCGCAGGTAACTACCGCGTGCTCACCGGAATGGCCGCCGATCTCCTGACCGCCGCCGCCGACCGCGAGGCGGTCCTGCTCGACGAGAAGCTCTACCTCGAGGTCTTCGACCCATCGCCGGCGAAAGCCCGCAAGCCTCAGGTCGTGGCGGCGAGGCGATCGTGAGCGCGCTTCCCGTCCTTCGAGCGCAGGATCTCGAAGTTACAGCGCCCGAGCAGCACTGGCTCATCGAGGGGCTGTGGGCGAGGGAGGCCGTGGGAATCGTCGGTGGCGAACCGAAGTGCTGCAAGTCCTTCCTGGCCCTCGACGTCGCGGTGGCCGTCGCGTCGGGAGCCCCGTGCCTGCGGCACTTCCCCGTCGCGCAGACCGGCCGCGTCCTCCTGTTTGCCGCCGAGGACGCGCCCTCGATCGTGCGGAGCCGTCTGGAGAGGATCTGCCAGACCGCCGGGGTCCCTTTCGACGGGCTCGACGTACATGTGATCACTGCGCCAAGCCTCAGGATCGATCGCAGGGAAGATCAAGACCGCCTGCGGGAGACCGTCGAGGCTCTCAGACCCAAGCTCCTGGTCCTCGATCCCTTCGTGCGGCTACACCGGATCGACGAGAACGCCGCCGCCGAAGTGGCCCCCGTGCTCGGCTATCTGCGAGAACTCCAGCGCAGCTTCCGCCTTGCGGTGCTCCTGGTACACCACGCGCGCAAGGCAGCCGCCGGCGCCCGAGCGGGGCAGGCGCTGCGGGGATCCTCCGAGCTTCACGCGTGGGGCGACTCCAACCTCTACCTCCGGCGCAAGGGCGACGCGCTGCGTCTGACCATCGAGCATCGTGCCGCGCCCTCCACCGATGGCCTCGCAGTGGAACTGCGCGACGAAGGTCGAGCGCTCGCTCTGCACCTGGTCGAACCCGAGGCGAACCCCTTCGCTCAGAAACGCCCCGACCCTACGATCCTCGAACGCGTCGAGCAGGCTCTCGCGGTCGCGTCCACGCCAGTAACGCGCCATGAACTGCGAAGAGCGTGCCGGGTCAGGATGAGTACGCTGGGCACGGCCCTCGCGACCCTCGCATCCCAGGGCCGCATCCTCCGATCCCACGACGGGTACCTCCTCGGCAATGGCGATCCGGAAGGGTCCGTTCCCGTTTCCCGCTCTCTATAGAGTGCACGGGAACCGGAAACGGGAAACGGCCGACCCTACGACAGAGAGCTTGCCTGGTGAAACAGAGTCCGGCTCTGCGGGGACGCAACCGGACAAGGGATAGCCAGGCCGACGGTGCGCCGATGGTGCATCGGGGCCCCTGGCGGCTCACCCCGTCAGGGGCCTGCTTCTACGCCATCGGGCACCGGAGCCATGCCTCAGAAAATCCCGGGGCCTGGGGCAGAGCCCCAGTCCATCAATGATCGTGAACGCTGGGCCATCAGATACCGTGATCGCGCTCACTCTGGGCAGCATTCTCTTCAATGAGTTCTACGGGATCGTTGGGCCGCTGGCAGCCTGGGGTGACAGCGGCGTCAAATTCGTGTGGGCGGCGCTGGGCGTCCCGGGTCCGGTGTTCGCGCTCCTCTTCTCCGCGGTAGCGGTGGCGGCGTTCTGGGGCTCGGAATGGATCGAGAAAAGGGCGGCAGGTGCCGGCCCATACTTGGGGAGTCCGTTCCTCAAGGCATTCAGTGTGACGATCCTGGTGGGAGCGCTGGCCGTGGCGTTGCTTCCGCCAGCTATGCCCTTGACCACCGTGGCAGCCTCTGCCGCCCTCTCCGAAACGGGCATGCTCCAGGCCATGGAGGCCGGTGAGGATCACATCGATCCCGATGAGCTCGCTGACCGCCTGATGGCCGGGGACGCCACTCTGTTGCTGGTGGATATCCGCACGCCGGCCGAGTTCGACGCGTTTCATATCCGAGGCGCAGTGAACGTCGCCGCAGCGGACCTTCCTGAGTTTCTCGAGTCCCGCGAGAACAAGGGAACGATTGTGCTCTACTCCAACGGGATGACCCACCCGGCCCAGGCCCGGGATGCCCTGGCCAGGATGGGATTTGCGAACGCCTATCTACTGACGGACGGCCTGCAAGGCTTCATGCAGCAGGTGTTGAAACCGGTTTCCCTGCGCGGCACGCCGCTCTCAGAAGCCCAGGCGGTCAAGGTCAACGCGTGGCGGACGTTCTTCCTGAGTGGACAGCAAACTCAGGCCGCCAAGGCCATCAATACAGCGAGCGACACTCCACGGCTCGTCGAGACATCATGGCTGCAAGAGAATCTGGGCCGGGTTGACCTGCGTATCATCGAACTGCGTCCGCAACCCGCTTACAACGGCGGCCACATTCCAGGCTCCGTTCGGATGGATGTGGAGCATTTCCGCGGAGTGGTGGGCGGTGTCTCGTCCATGCTCCTGCCGGCGGACACGATCGCGCGCCACTTGGGGCTGCTGGGGATTACTCCGCAGACGACAGTGGTTCTGGTGCCCACCGACAAGCTGCAGGACGCCACGTTGGTGGGCGTGGCCTTGGAGCGGGTTGGACACATGGGTTACGCAATCCTCAACGGCGGTTGGGAGCAATGGGTGGCGGAGAAGCGGCCGACGGACACGCTGCTGCCAGCGATCGCCACGACGGAGTACCCAGTGGCAACCGGTGCCGACACGTTCACCGTGGACTACCAGCAAGTCCTGGCCCTTTCCCAGAATCGGAGCGCCGTGCTGCTCGACGTTCGGCCCGGTGAGTTTTTCAGCGGCAAGAAGTCGGACGAAGCGCGTGCCGGTCGCATCCCGGGCTCGGTCAACCGGCCATTCACTCTGGACGTGTCCACGAACAACGCGGTGATTCGGTTCAAACAACTCAGCGAACTGGCCGAAGCGTATGCGAAGTTGATTCCATCCAAAGACTCGCCGGTGGTCGTGAGCTGTCGCACCGGGCATCAAGCCAGCCAGACTTACTTCGTGCTGCGCCACCTCTTAAGTTATCGCCGGGTCAGCTGGTATGACGGCGGTTGGTCCGAATGGGCCAGCCGGCCGGAACTTCCCATCGAGACGGCGGGAGGCTGAGCCACGACTTCCTCGCAAATCCCCTGACGAGTGGATATGGAGAACCCCAACCGGACCAGGGATCGGTTTCACCTGGGGCTCGGAGGCATGGGCCGGTTTCTGGCACAGACATTGTCTTGTAACCGGTCGCCCGTTGGAAGGCTCCCGTCAATAGGCAACCGTCGATGCCCCGAGTTGATGCTCGACGTTCAGTTGCTCGACGTCCCGAACGTAACCAGTCAAATAACGGCGTTCCTGCCCAGGCGGTCGATCGCGGACCGGAGAGGGTCGGGGGCAAACCGCTCCTTCCAGAGCCGCGGCGCAAGGCTGGCGACGTCGCGAGCAGGATGTAAGCGGTCACGCTGCGTATTCCGGCCAAGGTGAACGCTCGTTCCGGGGATCGTGAACGCCCATTCCGGGGATTCCGATCACCTCATCGGAGCGAAGCGACGTTGGTCTGACTTTCGGTCACGCCTCCTTGGTCACGGTCGCGCGGGATTGTACCCGGTTTCCTGTTCGGGGAAGGGGTGTCGCAGAGCCTGTGGAGCCTTGTGGGCGGCGCGTGGTTTGCGCCGTCCAAGGGGCGGTGGGAAACGCGTCGTGTGCGTTTTCCACGGTCCCGGCAGGATCCACAGGCTTCCGGGAGAGGAGACGACCGCGCAGGATCGACGAGGATCGAAGATCTCGACCTCGGGCGACCCGCAGGACCCCCGGATTTCGGTCTTCCTTTTTCGGAGCGAAGCGACGGCCATCATGCCTTCGCCTTGCCGTCGCGCCGCGCCGCGGCGCGAGTCTCGCGCATCGATCCGCCTTTCAGCTCGATTCGATGAGCGCCGTGAATCAGTCGATCACAGATCGAGTCGGCGATGGTCGGCTCGCCGAACGCATCGTGCCAGGCCTTGATCGGGAGCTGGCTGGTGATGAGGGTCGAGGTTCGTTCGTGGCGATCTTCGATGATCTCGAGGAGATCCCGGCGCTCGGACTCCTTGAGCGAGGTCAGGAGCCAGTCGTCGAGGATCAGCAAGTCGGTCTTGACGAGCCGCGAGAGCGCGCGGCTGTACGATCCGTCGCCGCGGGCGACGGCCAGATCGTGGACGAGCCGCGAAGTCCGGAGGTAGTGCGCGGAGAAGCCCGACCGGCACGCGCGCTCGGCGAAGGCGCAGGCGAGGTAGGATTTGCCCGTGCCGGTCGGGCCGGTGATCAGCAGGTTCAGTCCTTCACGGATCCAGCCGCATTGCGCCAACGACAGCACGAGCTGGCGGTCGAGTCCGCGCGGCGCGCGGAAGTCCACGTCCTCGATCGAGGCCGTGTGACGCAGTCGGGCTTGCTGGAGCCGGCGGGTGAGCTTGCTCTCCTCTCGGCGGATCCATTCCGCATCGACGAGCAGGCCGAGCCGCTCCTCGAAGGCGAGCTGTGCGTGCTCGCTCGATCCGATCTGGCGCTGGAAGGCATCGGCCATCGCCGAGAGCTTCATGGCGTGCATCTTCGTGAGGGTGGGCTGGTTCAGCATTCGATCTCCTTGTCGGCGTAGTAGCCGGCGCCGCGGACGTTTTCGTGAAACGGGAGCGAGGGGGTAACGGACGCTTCCTCCTCGAAGGGGAGTCGGTCGGTTCCCGCGGCGAGGATGTTCTTGGCGGTCCGGTACCGAGCGGACCCCAGGTGCTCGGCCCGCGCGCAGGCCGCCTCGACACGCTCGAGGCCGTAGGACTTGGATAGTCGCAGGAGCCCAAGACAGGACCGGTAGCCCTGCTCCGGATGCGGGTAGGATCGAAGGATCTCGGCGACCACCCGCCCCGTGGCCGGCCCGGTCTTTTCCCCCCAAGAGATCAGTCGCGACGGGCTCCACTCTGCATGGGCCCGATGTGCGGCCGGCATGTGCTCCAGCTGCGTGGAGTAGCGACCGCGACCGAAGAGTCGCGCGTGAGAGGCGACCCGTTGGTTCTTGAAGAAGACCTCGACCGTGAGCTGGGTGAAACGCGCCTCGAGCTTCTCGTGACGCAGCTCGAATGGCACGCTGTAGTAGTTGTGGTCGACCTCGACGTGGTAGTCGATGTTGACGCCGCAGGGTTTCCACTGACGCATCTCGTAACGGCTCGAAGGCAAGGGCTGAAGCGCAGGCCGGTCCAGGCGCTCGAACAGCTCCTTGCGGCTCGCGCCGAGCTTCTTCATGAGTCGCGCGTTGACCTGGGCGACCTTCTCCCAGATCGCCTCGTTCAACTCGGGGAGACTGAAGAAGACCCGATTGCGAAGCACGGCCAGGATCCACCGCTGGGCTACCTGGACCGAAACCTCGACCTTGGGTTTGTCCCTCGGGCGCCCGGGTCGCGCCGGGATGACGACCGCACCGTAGTGCTCCGCCAGGTCCGCGTACGTGCGGTTGACCTCCGGCTCGTAGCGGCAGGCTGTCGTGATCCCGCTCTTGAGGTTATCCGGCACCCAGATCGACGACGAGCCGCCGAAAAATTCCACCATCCGGACATGCGACCCGATCCAGGAGGCGAGTTCCTGCGACAGGCTCGCCTCCGCGTACACGTAGCTGCTCGCCCCGAGCACCGCGACGAAGAGCTCCACCGGAGTCGCCTCTCCGGTGATCCGATTCACGATCGAGGGCTTCTTGCCGGAGTAGTCCGTGAAGGTCTTCTCGCCGGCGCGGTGCACCTGGCGCATGGACAGCGCGACCTTGCGGGACCACCGGCGATACCTCTCGCAGAACTGGCTGTAACGGAAACCTTCGGGGTGGTCCTCGACGTACTCGTGCCACAGCAACTGCAGGGTCACCCCGGGCCGACGAAGCTCGCAGTGGATCCAGGAGAAGTCGGGAAGCGACCGCGGGGTGTCCGGCCGACCCGGTTTGGCGAAAAGACGCGCCTCCAAGGTCGCGTCGTCGAGACCGTCCGGCAACGGCCAGCTCAGGCCGGCAGTCGTGGCGCGCTGGAGGTACTCGCTGACGGTCCCCAAGCCGACCGTGCAGGCCCGAGCGATCGCCCGGTGCGGAAGACCCGCCTCGAACCTCAGCCGCAGAATCTCTCGTAGCTGTCTCATCCGTAGCCTCTTCGCTGCCATCCAGGGAGTCCTCCTTTAGAGGGTCCCCGGGATACCAGATCGCTACCGATGAGGCCGGAACGGCGGGGCGTTCAGCTTGCCCGGAACGGACGCTCACCATCCCGGAACGAGCGTTCACCATGCCCGGAATCCGTGTTCACCATGCCGGAATCGCTGTTCACCATCCCGGAATGAGCGTTCACCTTCCGCCGGAACGGGTGTTCACCTTCGCCCGGAATCGGCGTTCAGCTTGCTCCGGAATCCCCACACGCAACGGCATTCTTGCCTTCGCCCCTTTCGCCGCGTAGAAACGGACGACGTTCGACCCGCTGAAGGACGTCCACGAGGTACGTGTATTGGGCCGGCGCCACCCCCGGGACCAGACCCGGAGGCCAATCCCCGGAGCGATCGCAGGGGATTAGTGAACCGTTGGTGCCGGAGGCAGGGCTCGAACCTGCACTCCCTTGCGGGAAGGGGATTTTAAGTCCCCTGCGTCTACCAGTTCCGCCACTCCGGCGCGTGTGCGATTCTATCGCCATATCCGTGGCCCAGCAGAAGGCGGACCCTCGCCTCCGAGGTCTCCGAGGAACAACAGGCGTCGATCGGGGTGTCCATCACTCCGACGATGCGCCGATCGCCGCGGCCAGGGCCTGCCAGGGAACGGCCGTTACGGCCTCGTTCAGACGGACCGCGCGCGGGCTCGTGCAGAAAACGAGCCCCTTCTTCGCTTTGTACTCTCTCATGAAGACGAGGAGGTGCCTTGCATCCTTGAGGGATGGGCGGTCGGTGAGCTTGACCTCGATCGGCAGGTACTTGCCCTCGCGCTCGAGCACCCAATCGATCTCCGGCCCGTCCGGATCGCGCCAGAATCTCAAACGCCACCCGCGCCCCCGAAGGCGCGCCAGCCGTATGATCTCGAGACCGACGAACTGCTCGAAGAGCTCGCCCATCCGCGTCGGATGAAGGCGCGTTCCCTCGCCCGCAGCAAGCCGACGAACCCCGAGATCGAAGAGGAGGTACCTGCTGGCCTTGGTCAGCTTCTTTCTGGACGCGCTGCGGGTGACGGGCTCCACGCGCTCGGCCACGAGGCAGTCGCAGAGGATCTCGTAGTACGCCTGAACCGTCACCGATGAGACGCCAACGCCCTCGGAAATCTTGGAGTAATTCGCGATGCGGCCGGACTCTTGCCCCGCGAGCTCCAGGAAACGGCCGAACGCGCCGACGTTGCGCACCAGCGCCTCCTGCCGGACCTCCTCCTCGAGGTAGGTCGTGACGTACGAGGCGAGATCGGCTTCCTTGTCGGGTTTCTCGTCCACCGTCCGGATCGCCGGCAGGGAACCAAAGAGCAGCGCCTCTTCCAGACTGCTAGGACGACTCTCTTCGATCGTCAGCGGATCCAAGTGCATGGCCACGACACGGCCCGGTAGAAGGTTGATCTCTCCACCGCGACGAAGTTTCCGGGCCGAGGACCCGGTGAAGACGAACTGCGCTTCGCCGCCGTCGATCAGGTCCTGTCCGACATCCATGAGGGCGGGCGCCCGCTGCACTTCGTCCACGGTGACGAGCGGCTTTCGCTTGCGTCGCCCGGGTGATGCCAGACCCCGGATCTCACCGGCCAGAAGGGATGGGTCCCTTTCGTACCGTTGGCGGATGCCGGGAGCGACCAGGGAGATCCCGAGATCGGCGCCGAGGCCGGAGAGGAGAGTCGTCTTTCCCGTCTGCCTGGGCCCGAGGAGCAGAATGCTCTTCCCCCTGGCCAGGTGACGGGCGATCTCGGGCTCGATCGATCTCCTCAACAACATACGTGGTTTAAATAATCGACGACAATTTAAACCGTGTCAAGGTTGTGCCCTGGGTCTACGCCAGAGCGACCGTGTCGAGCCCCTCCATCCGCCACAGGCTGGAGATGCTCTCGGTGTCGTCACGCCGCATCGAGGACCTGCGCGGACTCGAGGATGGCCTTTTGCCGAATCCAGTCGTGGCTCCGCTCCACAGCCTTGCGCGAAACGAGATCGACCGGGCGTCCAACGATCTCCGCGAGCTCTCGCTCCATCGCCAGGTGGCCCAGCAGTCCCCACGCGACGCTCGGCGAGAAGCCCACGAGGAAGTCCAAGTCGCTGTCCGGTCGAACGTCGTCCCGCGCTGCCGACCCGCAGCGCGCCCGCTCGCGGATTCTCCACTTCATGCAGAACGCGTCGATCCTGTCTCGTTTCGAATCCAGCGACGCCGTCATGGGGCCCCCCCCCGCAACAAACCTCCCGCAAGCCCTTCGGTTGAGAGAAGCGATGCAGCATTCCCGGTTTCGCACAGGAGCACGACTTCGTTCAGGTCGCTCGCCCCCCGCAGGTGTCCACCTGGGTGTCCGGAGCACTCGGAGAACTTGGTGCTCCTCGGGATCCTCGAAGAAGGCAACGACGGCCGTCATTGCCGGTGGACCCCTGAGGGCGTTTGCCGATCAGAGGAGAAAGAGGCGAGACCGCGGGACGCTGCGGATCCGCGGGAGCGCCGTTGCCGGTGTGGTCCCCCGGTTTCCGCGTAGACGGTGCGCTTTGACGGTGGTGGTCCCCTGACGGTGCGGCGAGGGACGATCGGGTAGGTGGGAGATGGGAGAGGACCACGGCGGTGGTCCCCTCCCGGAGCAGGCTACTCGTCCAGCGGTGCACCCTGGACATCGCGGGGATTGCGGAAGGTCTTCCCGGTGAAGCGGAGGATGGTGGCGCGGTCGAGCAGGCGGTCGACCGTGGCGATGGCTTGTGCCTCGGAGGGGAAGAAGCTCGACCATTTCGAAAAGCCCGTGTTGGCGGTCAGGATGGTGGAGCCTTGGCCGTGCCGAGCGGAGACGACGCGGAAGAGGTAGGAAGCGGCCTTGGTGTCGAAGGGTTCGTAGCCGAATTCGTCGGCGAGAAGGACGCGGGGCTTGGTGTAGCGACGCAGGGCCCGATGGAAGCTGCCATCAGCGAGGGAGGCGTGGAGGTCTTCGAGCATCTCCGCGGTGACGACGAAGAGGGTCGAGTAGCCCTGCAGGCAGGCGGCGTGGGCGAGGGCCTTCGCGACACGGGTTTTGCCGAGGCCTGGTTTGCCCATGCAGAGGATATTTCGACGCTCCTCGACGAAGCGGCAGTTGAGGAGCTCCTTGACGACGCGAGGTTCGAGCTGAGGCCGAGCGGCGAAGTCGAATCCGTCGAGCCCCTCGACGGCGCCGAGGTGCGAGCGTTTGAGTCCGCGGTCGAGCTTGCGGGCGCGGCGCAGCGTCGCGCTCGACCTGGAGCAGGACGCGGGTGAAGTCGGAGTAGGACAGGGCCTCCTGCTCGGCGCGGCGGAGCAAGTCGGGCAGGGCCTCTGGGATCGCGGTGAGATCGAGATCGAGGGCGAGGCGGGAGAGTTCCTCCGGCGTGGGATGGGAGGACATCGCGGGGTTCTTTACGCTTCATGGTTTGCTCCCCTTCTCGTCGTTGCCTTCGGGCAAATCTGCCCGGGGCTGCAGGGACATCGCGGTCAGGTGGTTCGGTCGGGTGCGGTGTCGAGGTGGGCGTAGCCGTCGAGCGAGCCGGAGTCGACTTCACCGAGCAACGCCTGGACACGAGCGGCATTGCCCACGGGCAGGACGGGCGGAGTGCTATCCCGGAGTGGGTGTTCGCGCTCGAGGAGACGGCGGACGGCCTGGGAGTCGTGTCGATGGTAGTGCTGGGCTCGGGACGCCGCGCGCAGGAACGCCTCCTCACCGTAGGTGTCGGCGAGGCGCCATAGGGCGCGGAAGTGAATCGGGGCGAGCGACTTCATGCGTCGCTCGATCCCGGCGACGAGATCGGCGAGCGTGGGGAAGCGTTCGAGGAATTGCTCGTCGAGCCTGCGGCCGGTCGTGGCAGGCCCCGGTCGTGGTAGCGTCGGCGTAGTGAGCCGGGTCGAGCTGGAGCCGGGCGGGGTCGCTTGGATCGGCGTAGCGGTGCGAGAAGGCGACGGCGCCGCGCCGGTCGACCATCTCGAAGTGCTCGGCGTAGAGCCGGACGGCGACCGGGCCGCGGCCGAGCGAAGCGGGGACGGTGTAGCGCTTGGCGCCGATGGAGACGGTGGCGTCGTCGTCGATCTCGCGGACGGATTCCTGGAAGACCGGGAAGCGAGCGTCGGGGAGTCCGATGAGGAAGTCGCGCTCGGCGAGCCAGGCCTCCTCGGGGACGAGCCCGGTCGTGCCGTGGATGCGACAGTTGGCGACCTCGGTCGGCCCAGATCTGGACGCGGTGGTTGAGATCCTCGAAGCTCGAGAAGACGGAGCCGCGGACGAAGTCCTTTTCGAGGAAGTCGAAGATTCTTTCGGTTTTTCCCTTTCGGTCCGGATCCCGCACGCGACAGAGAAAGGGCTGGAAGCCGTGGTGGCGCGCGAAGTCGAGGAACCGCGGGTGCCAGACAGGCTTGCGGTCGCGGCCGATGCGACCCAGGACGACCGTCGCCATGTTATCGAAGACCACCCGCTGGGTGACGCCCTGAAACGCTTCGAAAGCGCGCGCGAGCCCTTCGAGGAGCGTGCTCTCGCGCTCGTCACGGTAGAAGCGGACGTGGAGCTTGCGGGAGTGGGCGAGGACGCAGCCGAGGCAATGGACGCGCTGGGACGAATCGGCGATCGGGACGGTGTAGACGGACCAGTCGACCTGCATCTCCTCAGCGGGTGGAGTCTCGAAACGGCGCTTGATCGATTTCCTCGGAGCCAGAGGCCCGTCGAGGGAGCGGACGTATTCGGCCAGGATCGTGCGACCGCCGGTGAAGCCCAGGGTGCGGATCTCGCGCAGGATGCGGGTGGTGGTCAGACGCTTCTCGACCCGCTCGTGGATCGCTTCGCGGAAAGGATCGAGTTTCGTCGCCGGGGAGGTCGGCGGCGCCGGGTCGTGGCCTTCCTCGCGGAGGATGCGTCGGACGGTCTTGCGATTGAGCAGGACGCGGCGGGCAATCTCCCTGGTGCCATAGCTCTGCTGGTGGAGGTGGAGAATCTGGCGGCGTTGCTCCGGGGATGCCTTCGCTCGGTCGGGTGGTGAAGAGGTCGGGTTCTGCGGTGCCTCCGAGTTCGGAGGCGATTGGGTCTCGTCGCTCACGGTGGTCCTCCATGGATTCGAACGGGTCGAGTGGAGCCAGGGACTGAGCAGTCCTCTGGAGCTGATGGAGCAGGGCGTGATGCTGGGCTTCGAGGCGACGCCGCTCGGCATCCGTGAGGCCGGAGGGCGGCAGATCGAAGCGGTCGAGGTCGAGGAGCGCCTGACGGATGCGCTCGAGGCGCTCCTCGATCCGTGTGGCGAGGGAGCCGAGGGGCGAGGGCCCATCGGGCTGAGGGCGGACGGTGGCGAGGGGGTTGTGCAGAAGAGCGCCGCGCTCGCGCTCGGAGCCGGCCGCGCGCCAGGCGGAGACGAGAGCCAGAGACTCGCGCTCTTTGAGGTGATGGCGGATCACGACATCGAGCAGTGCCCGCTGGGCATCGTGGCGGAGGGCGCTCACGGCATAGGCGAGTGTCGGTCTGATCTGCCCTTGGTCGAGCTGCTCCTGGGCGGCACGCACCAGGCGGGTCGCGAGGGCGTGACGCCGCACGGCCCAGGCCTTGCGACGGCCGAGCAGACGAGCGATGGCGGTGAGCGTGAGACCGTCGTCGCGGACGAGCGAATCGATCACCCGCGCCTCGTCCATGGCCGTGAGGGTCCGCGGTGGCGCGTTGGAGCGCAGCAGCAAGGCCTTGCTCTCGGGCGCGGATCGAGCGTGCTCGACGACGGCGGGGACCTCGGTTGCACCCGAGCGGACCCAGCGAGCGAGCCGCTTGAAACCGTCGACGACCTCGAAGGACCCGTCGTGCTGTGGAACGACCCGCAGTGGAAGCTCGGCGAGGGGCTCGTCCGCCGAGGCCCGCGCGACGCCGGCGCGAAGAGGCGCCCAGCTCGTGCGCAGGCGCTCGACGGACAGGCGGAGCACCGGGCCGGAATCGGGCGGCGGCTCGGGAGCCGCACCGGCCCTCGGAATCGGCGATTCCGGGGCCGGCGCGGGAGTCGCAGCAAGAGCGGTCGCCATCACACCGACCGGTAGCCGAGGACGCGGACGCGGGGCTTGCCCTCGTAGGTGTCGTGACCGATGCGGATCTGCAGCTCGCAACCGACGAGGTTGGCGAGATCGAGCTCATTGCCCTCGCGCGGGTCGAGGCCGCACGCCTGACAGAGTGCGAGCAGGCGCCGTCGGCCGATGCGAAGTGCTTCGGGGCTGGCGCCGGTGACGACGAAGTACTCGGTGACGCGGTCGCAGGTGGGATCGACGCCCGTGAGGTGGTAGACGACCTGGACGGTGCCGTTGCCGCGCTCGCTGGTGCGCGGGCGTGCCGAGTGGATGGTGCAGGGATGGTAGCCCTCCTTGGGGAGGGCTTCGGTGAAGTCGCTGACCTGGAAACGGATGGCGAAGCTGCTCATCGGTCGTTCCTCCTTTTCTCGCCCGGGGTCTGGACAACAGGGGGCGCTTGGAGGCACAGTGGAACCATCGCAACGTGTGCGCGGACGGGGAGCACTCAACGAGCGGCCATGGACATCGGGGTGTGGATGCGTCGTGAGGTGCTCGAGGACAAGCTCGCGCTGCGTCGCGAGCGCAATCCCGAGGGCGCCTGGAATCTCTACCGCTGGCCGAGCGGCTTCGTGGAAGGGGAGGAGAACCGGCTGTTCGTGGCCTCGGAGGGCGCCTGGCGCGGCTACTTCGCACTCGCGGACGAGGCGCTCGTGAACCGGAACGATCCCACCGCGGGCTACGCGCTCCTGTTCGACACGCGGACGTGGACGGAGATCGCACCGCCGATCCCCGTGGGACGGTTCCGCGGCTTCACCTACAGGGTGCCTGCGCTGCCTGAATCGGCGTCGACGCCCGAGGCCTCCGCGACAATCCCCGCCGCATCCACGAAGTCGGGTTGATCTCCTCGGGCTCTGGAGCGATCGCCCGGTCGGGGAACTTCAGGCAGGAATGCAACTGTGCTGTTCTTCTTCCGGTCGGTGCGGCTAGCAGCAGGGGCTGTGGAGCTGTGGAAGAGCGAAGCTCTTCCAAGGGCTGCGAAGCTGCCCGGCAGATCCACAGCCCACAAACGGTAACCGAGGGTCCACCACCGACACGCCGGTGAGGGGACCACCGTCACCGAAGACGGCGCATCGAGAAGGCGTTGATCTGCCGCTCCTTCCTCCCATCTTTCGAGTCCCCTGCGACTACCTGTTCCGCCACTCCGGCACGGGGCGGAGTCGATCGCATTCCCGTTGGCTTGGCGGGAGTCGGGCTCCCGCTCCGAGAGCCCCGGGGCATCGACAGGCATGCATCTCGATCTCCGTTTCCTCTCGGCGATCGCACCAACCGACGGAGGGCCCACCGCGCCGCCGCCCGTCCGATGACCGTTCCGAGACGGACGCCGTCCACGAGGTTGCGGGTGAAGCGCAGGTTGGTCGCTTCACTCGTGCGCGGGGTCCCCGCCGCCAGACGGCCCATGCCGGTCCTTGAGTTTTCTAAGTTTTCATCTTAGGATTCTCACATGCGGTACGTGCCTCGCCTGATCGAAGCGGAGCTCCTGGCGGCCGCCCGGAACTTCTCGGCCCTGATCCTCACCGGTCCCCGGTGCGCCGGGAAGACGACGCTGCTGCGACGCGCCTTTCCCACCGCCACCTACCGTCTGCTCGAGGACCCCGACACGGTGGCCCGGGTCCGCGCGGATCCGCGGACCTTTCTGTCGGAGCTCCGCCCACCGGTCATCCTGGACGAGATCCAGAACACTCCCGAGATCCTGAGCTACGTGCGGGCTGCGATCGACCGGGCGCCCTCGAGAAAGGGTCGATGGCTGCTGACGGGCTCGCAGGAAGCACCCCTCATGCGCGGAGTCAGCGAGTCGATGGCCGGCCGCGCCGCGATATTCCAGCTGCTGCCCTTGGCCGCTGCGGAGAGCGCAAAGGTATCGCTGCTGAACGGAGGATTCCCGGAGGTCGTCTCCCGGCCGGCGGCGGCGCAGACGTGGTTCCGATCGTACGTCCAAACCTACCTCGAGCGGGATGTCCGCGCGATCAGCTCCATTCGGGACCTCGCCACCTTTCGCCGATTCGTGAGTCTGGTCGCAAGCAGGTGCGGACAGATCCTGAACAAGACGGACCTGGCCGCGCCGCTCGGAATCTCCGTCCCGACTGTCACCGAGTGGCTCGGCATTCTCGAGACCACGGGGGAGATCATCCTCGTTCCGGCCTTCCACGAGAATTTCGGCAAGCGGCTGATCAAGTCGCCCAAGGTCTACTTCGTGGACTCCGGCCTTGCCTGCCATCTCCTGGGCATCGAGTCAGAGCCGGCACTCCGCCGATCGAGCTTCTACGGGCCGGTCTTCGAAGGCTTCGTCGCATCGGAGATCGTCAAGCTGCAGGCCGGTTTGGGCCGGAGGCGCGAGCTCTACTACTTCCGGGATCAGCAGGGGCTCGAAGTCGATTTCCTCGTGCCGCTCGGGGGCGCCCGGCTTGCACTGCTCGAGGCCAAGGCGTCAGCCACCGTGCTCCCGCGCATGGGCGAGTCGCTGCTCCGGCTCGCTCGCGCCGTGAACCGGTACGAGGTGCAAAGCGCGGTCATCTACCGGCGAGCGGCCGGTGCTCATCAATCGGGGGCGCTCTTGCCTGGCGTCAGCGCGCTCGCGGTGGCGGATCTGCCGAACCTGCTGCAGTCCGCGAAAACGAAGAAGAAGAGAACCTGAGGAGGCCGGCCGAGGAATCCTGCGAACACCTGCGACCGGACGCCGGATGGCGGCGTCCCGGCCCGGCACGATCGGTTGCCTGGGGAGCGCCGTCTCGCAGGGATCGCGCGATCGGGCACGCCGGAGTTGGTGGAAGACGACCCGCAGTCGTTCGACCGCGTCGCGAGCTGATCCCGCACGGCGTCCATGAACCGCGGCGGAAGCGCAACAACAGAGCTCAGGTGTTTGGCGCATCGGGGGGCAGATCACGCTTCGAGAACCTGCACTCCGGGCGGCCAAACCGCTTGGAGGGTCGGGCGCTCCTCGGCTCCAAGTCCCCGGCGTCTACCGATTCCGCCACTCCGGCGCGGCGCGTGCTCTGTCGCATTCTCGATATTTTGGCGGCAGTCCGGCTTCCGTTCCGAGAACGCCGTGCATCAACAGATGGCCATCTGGGTGTCCACGCTGCCAAGGATCTCACGCCCGCCCTCTCCGTGTCCGGACTCGGCCAATTCGGTCTCCGGGCGAGCCAGGGCCGGTTCACGCCCCCACTGCACCCGCCGCAGCGAGCGATCGCATCGCAGGCGAGGGGCGTCAGGTACGGATAAGCGAAAAAGCCTCTCCACGAGGTCCGCGCTCGGCGGCAAGCGACGCACGATCGGGCGCCGCGAGGGTCGCGAGAAAGCGCACGTACTGGGCGTCGGTCATTCTCGGGTAGCGCAACGCCCGGAGTGCTTCGACGTCCCGCTCGGTGGTCGGCAACCCGCGCTCGAGGTCGAGCGGCTCAGAGCGATCGTTGGAGGTCATGGAAGCGCTCCAATTGCCCGGACCGTTCAAAGTACCCGCGGATCTCGTCCTGGTCCACCCCGGGGAGTCGCATCAAGAACTGGATGTCGGCCATTTCTTGGAAGGTGCGCCTCGGGTCGTTTTTCATTGCGTGGATCTTCATTGCGGCGAGATGCTCGGGCTTCGGCACCACCAGGCTCATGCCGGCAAGCGATGCGAGCCGAGCCTCCGCGAAGATCTTGCCGCGCGTGTCCTGGTCCACATAGATGACGTCGAGACGTCCGAGGGACGGATCGGCGTGCAAGTGGTTCGAGTACCCGTCGGATCGGTGAAGCGTTTCGAAGCCGCGTTTTTCTAAAAACGCGATCAGGCGGTCCTGCGCTTCGTTTCCGACGAGCAGATCGACGTCGTTCGTAGCGCGCGAATAGCCGTACGTGTGAAGCGCCAACGCCCCGACGATGGCGAACGGGATTCCTTCCCGATCGAGAAACCCGCGAACTTCCCCGAATACCGCAGCGAGTTCCATGACCTCCTCCGGATAGCGGGGATGCTACTACGAGGCGGAGCGGGTTCAGAACCTCCTCGAGCAGAGTTCCGCCCGGGGCCAAGCCGAAGCTCCTCTGGACCTTGGGCTGAAACGAGGTGCACGCCCTGGTATGAAAAACGTTTTCGCGCTTGGGTGACCGGATCGTCGTGCCCATGTACGCAGGTGCATCTGCGTGCATCGTTCCCACGTAACCGCGGCGCGGGGGCTCTGCCCCCGAACCCCCGCTCCCGCCCTCCGCGACGCCGGCGGACCGGCATCGCTCCGGTTGGGCTGTTTCTTCCCGAGGTGTCGGGCGCAGCCCCCTGAGGCAACCTCATGATTCCCTTGGAGTCCGAGCACTCGCCGTGGGCCCTCTGGCCACGGGTCGTGCTCCTCGTGCCACCCCCGCAACGGAGCACGACCTGCGCGGCTTGTCCCCTGCGCAGTGCAGTCGTATGCTCCCGGCATGGAACCGGCCGCCAAGGATCGGCTCGTGACCGTCGACGAGTACGCGGAGCTTCCGGAAGACGGGCGGCGGCTCGAGCTGCAAGCCGGGATCCTCATCGCCGAGCCGCAGCCGTTCCCGCGCCACGCGCAGATCCAGGCGAGATTGTCCCGGATGCTCCTCGACTTCGTCGAGCCTCGCGGGCTCGGCGTCGTTCTGACCCAGGGCGGTTTTCTCCTCTCGCGCCACCCGGATACGGTGCGCGCCCCGGACGTGGCGTTCGTGCGGGGCGATCGCTTCGACGCGGACGAGGCGGAACGTGCGTTCTTTCGAGGGGCGCCCGACCTGGCGATCGAGATTCTCTCGGCCTCGAATCGTCCGGGCGAGATTCACGCGAAGGTCGCCGACTACCTGGCATCCGGGTCGACGCTGGTGTGGGTCGTCGATCCGGCTCGCAGGTTCGTTTCCGTCTATCGCTCGCTGCTCGCCCCGCGCCGCGTCGCAACCGGCGAGCTGCTCCAAGGCGAGGACGTCCTGCCGGGACTTTCGATCTGCGTTGCCGCCGTGCTCGAGCGCTGAGCGACCGCGGCGTCACGGGCACGCGAGCGGGTGCGCCGGCAGGCACGGCGCCGCGGACGCAGGCCGCGGCGCGCTCGACTTCCACCCGAGCGGAGCGCGGCGTCGCGGCCGCGCGGCCGCGGATGTCGGCGACCGCCTGATCGTACGCCGCGTACTCGGCGATGCGGCCGATGCCGTCGTAGGTCGTCGCCGAGGCGATCGGCCAGGTGGCCGGGACGTAGTGCCCGACGAGCGCCAGCAGCATGCGGCGCTGGTTCTCCCGATCGCCGTCGAGGAGGACGTGGGACATGTAGAGGCCGCTGTCGCTGGCGATCCACGCGGGCTTCCCGGTGGGCACGTCCGCGCCGTTCCTCCACTCCCCGATCACGCGCGCGTTCGCTCGGCCCGGGGTGCGACGACCATGATGTTCCACGAGTCCTGCGCGACGCGAGGCGGAAGGTGCGGGATCGCGGCGTCGGCGAGCGTGTACGAGGCGAATTCCCCTGCAAGCCACGTCACCAGGTCGATGGCGAGGAGCTGCTGGAGCCGGCTGTTGAGCCGGTAGTACACCATCAGCTTGCCGCCCGCGGCGACGAACTCCTCGATGCGAGTCATCTGCGCATCGGGGACCGTCTCGTTGTACGGCAGGATCACCATGCGCGCGCCGGCGAGCCCGCCCGCCGAGACGAACGCACCGTCCACGGCGGCCGGGCGGATGCCCCACGACCCGAGCCGGTCGAAGAGCAGCGCGGTCGTCCGCTCGACGGTGCCGGGATCGAGGGATTGCACGTCGCGCAGGATCAGCAGGTCCGGCGTGAGCGCGCGCAGATCGCGGGCGGCGAAGTAGGTGTCGCGGCCGAACTCCTTCCACGGCGACAGCAGGATGGAATCGACCTGGTTCCAGCCCGCCGGGGTTCCCTCCGTCCAGAACCCGATCCGGTCGAAGCGGAGCGTCTGCCATCCCGACTGGGTGACCTCGGCGTTCTTCGCGAACCACCCGCCGCCGGAATGGAAGTACAGCGTGAAATCGCCGACCGGCGTGCTGTCGGCGACGAAGACGTCGAGCGCGAAGGTGGCGTACCCCGACAGGTCGAGGCTGACTGGCCGGCCCCAGACGCACCGATACGGCTGGGCGCTGTAGTTGCACGGCATCCGCATGACCCGCTCGGCTCCCCACGCCCCCGAGTCGGCCATCTCGACCATCGGCGTCCCCCAGTACGCCTGCCAGACCGCGCGCGCGGCGGCGCTGTCGGCGTAGTCGAAGCCGTCGATGAGGAGCGAGGTCTCGGCCGGCGCGGGCGGGGCGGCGGCGAAGAGAAGCGCGGCGAGGCAGGCGCGGCGGAGATTGGGGACGAGGCGGCGACGCTGGCTCATGGTCATAGCCCGAGATACTCACGAAACGAGGCGGGAGGCGATCCGCCGGCGGCTGTTTCCCGCGGAGGGTCGCCGTGCGCGGATGCGCGCACCCCTGGCGTCCCGGCGATCGCGAATCGTCGCGGCTGTCCGCTCGACTACCGTCTTCTGAAGCGCGTCCGAGAGTTGCGATATCCGAAACGAGGCTCGCACCAGCGGGTGTACCGCCGAGGATCGCCAGCGAGCTCGCGGATGCGCACACCCCTTGCGACGCACCTTCGCATCGTCGCGGATCCCTCGAGACCTCTGCACCGGTCCGGGGGAAACTCCGACGGCCTACCCGGCGAGCCGGGTCAGCCCGGGATAGCCGTCGAATCCCGAGTCGAAGCTGAGGATCCTCGAAACTCCCTCGCGCTCCATCACCGCGACGTGGATCGCGTCGCGTGCGGAAAGGTGTCGGCGGCCGAGCACGATGGTCTTGGCCCGCTCCACTTCGCGCAGGTCCACGGGGAAAACCTCGTCGACCACACCGAGCAGGGCGTCGAACGCCGGCTGGATCGCGTCCCGCCGATCGATCGCCACGTAGCGGTGGAGGATCTCCTGAAGCACTTCGACGTCGGTGACCAGGCGCGCTCCCTCCGAGATCAGGCGCTCGAGTTGGCGGCGCGCGTCCGCCTTGTGCGGATGGTCGGAGCCGACCAGGTACATGGGCACGTTCGAGTCGACGAAGATCACGGAGCCTCGTCCCGCCCGTATCCTCGGGCGATCTCCGCGAGCATCACGTCGACATCGGCGGTCGGGAACGCGTGCCGGGTCGCGGCACGAACGACCTGGAGCTTGCGGCCGGGATCCGAGGCGGACGCATCCCTCCGGGCCGCCCGGAGCGCCTGGCGCACCCACTCCGCGACCGTCAGGCCTTGCTGCCGAGCGGTCTTTCGAATGCTCTGCATTTCCACCTCGTCGAGGAGGACCTGGAGTCGATGGGACTTACTCATGGAATGAGTATGTTTGCCTCTGCGGTATGAGTCAAGGACGCCGGTCTCGCGCCGGCCGGCACCTCCCCATGCCGCTCGAGCTCCCCGACCACTCGAGAAGCGGCGCTCGCGACACACCAGCCCACGCGCCCTCGCCCGGACGCGATCCCCGGGGAGCCGAGGCGGCCGCTCATCGAATCCGGCGCGTTGGAACCGCCGAGCCGGGCTCCGTGCCCGCAGGCTATAATCGCCGCTCCGCGACACGCTCGCTCTCGCCCGGAGGTCCCCGACGTGCGGACGGTCCCGAGTCGAATGTGCGTCCCACCGATGCGGCCGGCGCTGCTGGCCCTGGGGATGCTGGCCCTCGTGCTCGCGGCGTGCTCGGACCGCTCGCCTCAGGAAGCGGCGGCGGCCTCCAAGGACCCGTCCAAGAAGAAAGAAGGAAGCGCGGACGCGATCGCCGTCCGCGTCGCCCCGGTCCGGCGCGAGTCGCTGTCCTCCCTCTACTCGACGAGCGCCACGCTGCGGGCGGAGAAGAGCGCGACGGTGACGGCGCGGACCCGAGGGGTGATCCGGAAGCTGCTGGTCGAGGAGGGAAACCGCGTGGCGGCCGACCAGCCGGTGGCGGTGCTCGAGAACGACGAGCAGAGGATCGCGAACGAGCGGGCGCGCGCGACGTCGGAGACCAAGCGCCGGGAGTACGAGCGAGCGCAGGCGCTCCACGGCCAGGAGCTTCTGAGCGTCGAGGCGTTCGAGACGGCGCGCCGCGACGCGGACGACGCGCGGCACGCGGCGGAGCTGGCGGAGCTGGCGCTGTCGCGCACAATCGTCCGCGCGCCGTTCTCGGGGACGATCCTGAAGCGGCACGTGGACGTCGGGGCGACGGTGAGCGACGGGACGCCGGTCTACGACCTGGCCGACGTGGACCCGCTCTATGCGGACGTGAACGTGCCGGAGCGCCACGTGGCTCGCCTCTCCCCCGGACAAGAGGTCCGGCTGACGACCGACGCGGCGGGCGTGGAGACGCGCGCGCGGATCGAGCGGATCGCGCCGGGCGTCGATCCGGCGACCGGCACGGTCAAGGTGACGCTGTCGGTTGCCGGTGGGGGCGGCTTCCGGCCCGGCGCGTTCGCGCGGGTGGACATCGTCACGGACACCCACGAGCGGGCGCTGGTGGTGCCCCGATCGGCGCTGGTCGCCGAAGGGCGGAGGTGGCAGGTCTTCCGGCTGGACGAGGAGGGCGCCAAGGTCCGCCAGGTCGAGGTCGAGATCGGCTTCGAGGAGGGGGACCGCGTGGAGATCCTCGGCACGGGTGCGGCGGGGCTTCCGCCGGGAACCTCCGTGGTCGTGACCGGCGCACCGGCGCTCTCCGACGGGGCACGCGTGCGCGTCGTCCCGCCGGACGCTTCGGCGTCCCTGCCCTCCGCGCCGAGCTCCTGACCGGGGACGCGACGTGTCGCTCCCCGCCGCCTCCGTCCGCAGGCCCGTCACCGTCCTGGTCTGCACGCTGTCCGCGGTGGTGTTCGGGTTCATCGCGGCGCGGCGGCTCTCGGTGGACCTGCTGCCGAACCTGTCCTACCCGACGCTCACGATCCAGACCGTTTACCCCGACGCAGCGCCCGTGTCCGTGGAGCAGTTCGTGACGCGCCCCGTCGAGGAGGCGGTCGGCGTGATTCCCGGCGTGCGCGACATGCGCTCGACCTCCCGCGCCGGCCTGTCGGAGGTCGTCCTCGAATTCGAGTGGGACGAGAAGATGGACATCGCGGCGCTCGACGTACGCGAGAAGCTCGGCCTGGTCGAGCTGCCGCGCGAGGCGGAGATCCCGCGCGTGCTGCGCTTCGATCCTTCCCTCGATCCGGTAATGCGGCTGTCGTTCTCCGGCGAGCGGCCGCTGGACGAGCTGCGGCAGGTCGGGGAGCGCTTCGTCAAGCCGCGCCTCGAGGCCGTGAAGGGGGTCGCGGCGGCGAAGGTCCGCGGCGGGCTCGACCCGGAGATCGAGGTCCAGGCGGACGAGGACCGTCTCGCCGCCTACGGGCTGACGCTCGGGGACCTCGCGACCGCGCTCGCCGCCGAGAACGTGAACCGCCCCGGGGGCGTCGTCAAGGACTGGGGGACGGTCTACCTGATCCGCACGCTGAACGAGTTCGACGACCTCGAGCAGATCCGCCGCACCGTCGTCCGGGCGTCGCCGCAGGGGAGGGTGCGGGTCGAGGACGTGGCCCGCGTCTGGCGCGGCCACCGCGATCGCGACGAGATCACCCGCGCGGGAGGACGGGAGACGGTCGAGATCGCGCTCCACCGCGAGGGCTCGGCGAACACCGTCGCCGTGGCCGCCGCGGCGCGGGAAGAGATCGAGCGGCTCAACGGCGAGATGGGCGGCAAGATGCGCCTCGAGGTGCTCGCGGACCAGTCCCGGTACATCTCCGAGGCCGTGTCCCAGGTATGGTCCGCGGGGATCCTCGGCGGGATCCTGGCGGTGCTCGTGCTGTTCTTTTTCCTCCGGGACGCGGTCTCGACCGCGATCGTCGCGGTGAACATCCCGGTGGCGGTGCTCGCCACCTTCCTGCCGATGGAGCGGGCCGGGGTGAACCTGAACATCATGTCCCTCGGCGGGCTCGCGCTCGGGGTCGGCATGCTGGTGGACAACTCGATCGTCGTGCTGGAGGCGATCGACCGGAAGCGGCAGGAGGGGGCCGCGCGCCGCGACGCCGCCGTCTCCGGGGCGGGCGAGGTGGCGGGGGCCGTGACCTCGTCCACGCTGACGACGGTCGCGGTGTTCTTCCCGATCGTGTTCGTGCGGGGGATCGCCGGCCAGCTCTTCTACGACCTCGCCGTCACCGTGTGCCTGTCCCTCCTCGCTTCGCTCGCGGTGTCGCTCACGCTGACCCCGTCCCTCGCGGCCATCGACCCGCTCGGAAGCCGGAGGCGAGAAGACGATCCCGCCGCTACCGCGGGAGGCCTGAGGATCGGCCCGCTCGTGCTGCCGCCGCTCGGCGATCCGTCGCGGCGCGCGACGCGCCTGCTCGGATGGGCGCTGCTCCCGCTGCGGCTCGTCCTTCTCGCCGCCATCGCCCTCGTAGCCGGCGTCTGGCGCGCCGCGACGGTCGCGTTCGATCTCGCGACGCGGCCCCTCGCCTGGGCGTACGAGACACTCTCCGCGCGCTATCCCGGCTGGATCGAAGCGGCCCTGAGGCGCCGGCGGACCGTGATCGCCGCGGCGCTCGTCGCGTTCGCGCTCTCGGTCGCGGCCGTTCCGCTCCTCGGGACGCAGCTGGTGCCCGACCTCCACCAGGGGGCGTTCGCCTTCCGCCTGCGGCTTCTCGAGGGGACGCCGATCGAGGCCGCGGCGGACGTCGTCGAGCGGATCGAGGGGCCTCTCGCCGCCGATCCCCGCTTCGCCCGCGTCTTCTCGGTGGTCGGTAGCCTCCCCTCCGCCGCCTCCGGGCGGCAGACCCTGGGAGAGAACCTGGCGCAGGTGGACCTCATGCTCCCGCCCGGCGCGCGCGCAAGAGAAGAAGAGGCGGCGATCGAGCGGGTGCGCGAGGTGCTGAAGCTCTTCCCCGACGTCGAGGCGGAGCTGGTCCATCCCTCGGTCCTGACCATCAAGCCTCCCGTTGCGGTGCAGGTCTTCGCGGACGATCTCGCGGACCTGGAAGCGGCCGCCGCGAGCGTGGCGAAGTCCCTCGCCGCGGTCCCGGGCGTCGAGGACGTCGCCACGACGATCGAGCCGGGAAGCCCCGAGATCCGCATCGAGGTGGACCGCGAGCGTGCGGCCGCCCTGGGGCTTCAGGCCGAGGAGGTCAGCCGCTCGCTGCGCCGGCAGATCCGCGGTGAGATCGTCGGCCAGTTCCGCGAGCGGGAGGAGCGGATCGACATCCGGCTGCGCGCATCGGAGAGCGCGCGCGACCGCGCGTCGGAGGTCGAGGCCCTGCGCGTCCGCCTTCCCGGCGGAAGCCCGGTGCCGGTGTCCGCCATCGCGAAGGTGATCTCGGAGCGCGGTCCCGCGGCGATCCACCGCGCGGGAGGAGCGCGCATGGCCGAGGTGACCGGGAAGGCCGCGGCCACGGACCTCGGGCGGGCGCTCGCGAGGGTGCGGGAGATGCTGCGCTCCCTTCCCCTTCCCGCCGGCGCGCAGGCGGAGATGTCGGGGCAGGACCGCGAGATGAAGGTCTCGCTGGACAGCCTCTGGTTGGCGCTGGCCCTGGCGCTCTTCCTGGTGTACGTCGTGATGGCGGTGCAGTTCGAGTCGCTCCTCCACCCCTTCGTGATCCTCCTTTCGGTTCCGCTGGGGATCACGGGAGCGGTGCTGGCCCTCGGCATCACGGGCAACCCGGTGGGGGTGCTCGCCCTCATGGGGATCGTGATGCTGACCGGCATCGTCGTGAACAACGCGATCGTCCTGGTCGACACCGTGAACCGGCGGCTCGACGTCACGCCGAGCGTCGAGGCGGCCATCGTCCGCGCGGGGACGGAGCGGTTGCGCCCGATCCTCATGACGACGGCGACCACGGTGCTCGGCCTGCTCCCGATGGCCCTCGGGCTCGGCGCGGGGGACGAGCTGCGCGCGCCGCTCGCCGTCACCGTGATCGGCGGCCTGTCCTGCGCGACGCTCCTCACGCTCGTCGTGATCCCGGCCCTCTACAGGATCGCGAGCCGCGGGCACGCGCGTGCCCTGACCCTCCCCCGCCCCGCAACCGAGGAGGTCGCTCGCTGATGCTCTCCGACCTGGCCCTCGACCGGCCGGTGTCCACCGTCGTGCTCCTGACGAGCCTGACGGTGCTGGGAATCGTCGCGCTGTTCCAGCTCCCGCTCGACTTCATGCCGCTCGTGAAGGAGCCCCAGGTGGACGTCGAGGTCCCCTTCCCGGGCAGCCATCCGCTCGAGTCGCTGCGGGACGTCGTGCTCCCGATCGAAGAAGAGGTCGCGACCATCCCCGATGTGAAGGGGATCCGCTCGAACGCCCAATCCGGCTCCGCGTTCGTCGAGGTTCAGTTCGAGTGGGAGGCGGACATCGATCTCAAGAAGATGGAGGTTCGCGAGGCGGTGGAGCGCGCGCGGCCGCGCCTGCCTGCGGGGATCGGTCACATCCGGGTCGAGGGGGACACGGGCGGGCCCGGAGAGGGCGGCTCGATCCTCCAGGGCCGGATTTCCGCCGAGCGGGACCTCTCCGAGTCCTGGGATCTCCTCGACCGCCGGATCCGCCGCCCCCTCGAGCGCATCAAGGGGGTCGCCCGCGTGAGCCTGTACGGGGTGGAGGCCCAGCAGGTCCGGATCGACCTGGACCTCGACGCGCTGCGGCGCCACGGCGTCCGCGTGGACGATCTGCTGCGCCGGGTGGACGCCGCCAACCTCGACCTGGACCTCGGCGCGGTACGCGGGGACGTGATCCGCTACGGCGTGCGCGCGGTCGGCCGCTTCCGCGACCTCGGCGCGGTGCGGGACCTACCGCTGGGCCCCGCCGGCGCGCGGGTCCGCGACGTCGCCCGGGTGAGTCTCGAGGAGCCGCGGCTCGACTACGGCCGCCACCTCGACCGGAAATTCGCGATCGGGATCGACGTCTCCAAGGAGCCGACCGCGAACACGGTGGAGACGGTGGACCGCCTCATGGAGCGGATCCGCGAGATCGAGCGCGACCCGGCGCTGGCCGGGATCCAGCTGCTGGTCTGGCTCAACCAGGGGGACGAGATCCGCTCGTCGCTGGCGGGGCTGCGCAACTCCGGCATGACCGGCGGCCTGCTCGCCGCGGGCGTGCTGTTCTTTTTCCTGCGCCGGGTGCGCACGACGCTGGTGGTGTCCACGGCCATCCCGTTCTCGCTGCTGGTGACCTGCGGGGCGATGTACCTGCTCGGTTCCCAGTTCAACGTGCTCACCCTGCTCGGCCTGATGTTCGGGGTCGGGATGCTGGTGGACAACGCGATCGTGGTCGTGGAGAACATCCACCGCCTCGAGGGGCTCGGCGTGCCGCCGGCCCGGGCGGCGCGGGTCGGGGCGCGACAGGTCACTCTCGCCGTGCTGGCCTCGACCGCGACGACGATCATCGTCTGGTCCTGGCTGTTCGTCATCGGCCGCAGCGAGCTGACGATCTACATGGGCCAGGTCGCGCTGACGATCTGCCTGTCGGTGGCCTGCTCGCTGCTGATCTCGGTGACGTTCATCCCGCTCGCCGCGGCCCGCTTCGCGCCGCACCGCGAGGTGCGGCCCGGCTTCCTGCATGGCCCGCCTCGTGCCCGGGTACCGGAGCCTGCTCGGCTGGACGCTGCGGCACCGCCTGGCGACCCTGACGATGCTGCTCCTGCTCGCCTCGAGCGCCGCGATCCCGATCTCGCTCATCGAGAAATCCGGCGAGCCGAAGTTCCAGCAGCGCGCGGCCGCCATCGTGTACCAGGTCCACGACCCCGCCACCAAGGAGGTCCTCGAGGGGTACGTGAATCAGGTCGAGTCGTGGCTGACCACGCGCAAGGACGACCTGGGCTACGAGAACCTCTACTCCTGGTACAGCGAGAACCAGGGGTGCATGACGCAGGTGTACCTGCCGCGGGACGAGGCGAACGAGGAGGGGATCGCGCGCTGCGGCGCAAGCTCCAGGAGGGGCTGCCGACGATCCCCGGCGTGAAGCTCGAGGTGGGCGACCGGGAGTGGTGGCGGCGCGGCGCCGAGGGGCGGCGCATGGTGGCGGTGGCGCTCCACGGCGAGGACCCGGAGTACCTCGAGACGCTGGCGTCCGACGTCGAGGAGCGGCTGCGCGGCCTGCCGGACTCGATCGACGTGCTCGGGCCGAGCGTGCAGGGGCAGAAGGAAGTCCGCGTGCGCGTGGACGTCGAGAAGGCCGCGTCCGCCGGGCTCGCGCCGAGGGAGGTCGCGGACGCGGTCGCGTTCGCGTTCCGCGGGCAGCGGCTCCGGCGCTTCGAGGGAACGAGCGGGGAGATCGAGGTGCTCGTCGGCCTCCCGGAGAACGCGCGACCCGGGCTCGCGACGCTCGCCGACCTCCCTCTTCCCCTCCCGGGAGGGAGCACCGTGCCGCTCGCGTCGATCGCGTCCGTGTCGATGGCCCGAACGGCCCCTTCCATCCGGAGGGAGGATCGGAGGACCACGACCTGGGTGAGCGTGCAGTTCGACGAGGAGAAGGTCACGACGGAGCAGGGGAAGGCGCGCGTGGCGGAGCGGATGGAGGGCTTCGCGCTCCCCGCCGGCTACGCCTGGGACTGGGGACAGTGGGGAAGGGACCGGGACGAGGGGCTCGGAGTGATGCTGCAGGGCGTGTCGCTGTCCCTGCTCGTGGTCGTCCTGCTGATGGCCGCCCTGTTCGAGTCGTTCCTCCAGCCCTTCGCGATCGTGATCACGCTCCCGCTGGCGTTCTTCGGCGCGTTCTGGGCGCTGTGGCTGCTCGGCTACGAGCTCGACTCGGTCGGATTCATGGGGATCGTGATCCTGATCGGGATCGTCGTGAACAACGGGATCGTCATGGTGGACCACGTGAACCAGCTCCGGCGCGAGGGACGCGCGCGCGCGGACGCCCTGATCGAGGGGTGCGGCGACCGTCTCCGGCCGGTGCTCATGACCGCGATCACCACGATCTTCGGGCTGCTTCCGCTGGCGTTCTCCGCGTTCACCGTCGCCGGGGCGTACGTGGACTCGCTGGCGGTCGGCGTGCTCGGCGGGCTCGCGACCTCCACGCTGTTCACGCTGCTCGCGCTACCGGTCTGGTACACCGCGGTGGAGGACCTCGGCGCACTGGCGCGGAAGCTCCCGCCGCGGCGCGTGGCTCCGAGAGTCGCGGAGTCCTCGTAGCCTGGAGACCGGCGAATCCCGGCACGGGCCGGCCAGGCCCGCGCGGTGCGAAGCCAGCGCACATCTCGCCGCCGCGACGCCGTCGCAACGGCATCGCTCCGGTTGGCTGCACTTCGGCGGCAGGCGGAAGGAGAGATCCTTGATTCGTCGCCCCGTCCCGATCCGCGTAGAATCCACGAGCCCCGCGACGGCGACGCTTGGCCGCGCAGTCGATCGCGGGAGGACTTCCGGATCTCGCGCCGCACGGACGGAGAGTTTCCGGGAACCTTGGCGACTCGGAAGTGTCGGTCGTCCGGCCGGAGGCAAAGGAACGCGTTGAAGGACTCCCACTCGATCGATCCTCGGTACTACCAGATGGCGGTCCTGTCGGGCCTGCTTCTGTACGGCGTCGGGCGGCTCGACTTCGAGGTTCTTCCAACCAACGTGGTGGCGATCCTGCTGTCGGCGCTCGCGGCCCAGTGGGTGGGGACTCGGCTCTGCCGGCTGCCTCGGTTCGATCCTCGCAGCGCGCTGATCTCGGGTCTCTCGCTGTGCCTGCTCCTGCGCACGAACCTCGCCGGGCTTGCGGCGCTCGCGGCGCTGGTCGCGGTCGGAAGCAAGTTCCTGATCCGGTGGCACGGGAAGCACGTGTTCAATCCGACGAACCTGGGGCTGGTGCTGGGGCTGCTGCTGACCGACCGGGTCTGGGTCTCGGCGGGACAGTGGGGAAGCCTCGCGTGGTTCGCTTTCCTGATGGCGTGCCTGGGAAGCCTGGTGGTGTTCCGCGCCGCGCGCGCGGACGTCACGCTGGCGTTCCTCGCGTTTCACGGGGCGGTCCTCTTCGGACGGGCGCTGTGGCTCGGGGATCCCTGGGCGATCCCTCTGAAGCAGATCCAGAGCGGGGCGCTCCTGCTGTTCGCGTTCTTCATGATCTCGGATCCCAGGACGACGCCCGACTCGCGGGCGGGGCGGATCGTGTTCGCGCTCGTCGTCGCGCTGGGAGCGGGACTCGTGCAATTCGTGCTCTATCGGACGAACGGTCTTCTCTGGTCTCTCGCCTGCTGCTCGATTCTGGTGCCGGTCCTGGACCGGATCCTGCCGGGCAGCCGATACTCCTGGACTCGATCCGCCCGCGAGCAGCCGCCCGGGCCTTCGGAGGAAACGAAGCATGAAACGAACGACGCTCGCCCTCGGCGCCTCGGCGCTCCTGCTCCTCTGCCTGCGGGACGCTGAGGCGTTCTGCGGCTTCTACGTCGGGAAGGCCGGCGCCCAGATCTTCAACCGGTCGTCGCAGGTGGTCCTCGTCCGCGACGCGGACCGGACCGTCCTGAGCATGGCGAACGACTTCAAGGGCGAGCCGAAGGAGTTCGCCCTGGTGATCCCGGTGCCGACCTTCATCACGAAGGAGCAGATCCACGTGGCGAACAAGGCGCTGCTCGACCATCTGGATGCCTACACGGCGCCGCGACTGGTCGAGTACTTCGACGAGGACCCGTGCGATCGGCGGAAGTACGAGATGGACAGGCTTCAGAGCGCCGCCCCGGCCGCTGCGGGGGCGATGGAGCGGGCCAAGAGCCTCGGCGTCACCATCGAGGCGCAGTACACGGTCGGCGAGTACGACATCCTGATCCTGTCGGCCACGCAGAGCCAGGGGCTCGAGACGTGGCTGCGCGAGAACGGCTACCAACCGCCCAAGGGCGCCGCGGCGGTCCTGTCGAGCTACATCAAGCAGGGGATGAAGTTCTTCGTCGCCAAGGTCAACCTGAAGGAGCAATCGAAGCTCGGCTTCACCTACCTGCGGCCGATCCAGGTCGCCTACGAGTCGCCGAAATTCATGCTGCCGATCCGTCTCGGCACCGTGAACGCCGATGGCCCGCAGGAGCTGTTCATCTACACGATCACGAGGAAGGGGCGGGTCGAGACGACGAACTACCGCACCGTGAAGCTGCCCACCGGCATGGACCTGCCGGTGTTCCTCAAGGGTCAGGAGGAGTTCGCCCGGTTCTACAAGGACATGTTCTCGACGCAGGTGGCGAAGGAAGGGATGCGGGGCGTGTTCGTCGAGTACGCGTGGGACATGGGCTGGTGCGACCCGTGCGCCGCCGATCCCCTCTCGCCGGACGAGCTGCGCGAGCTGGGGGTGTTCTGGCTTGGCGACGGAGGCGACGCGCCGGCGCTCAGGCCGCCGGGGCCCCCGAGACGTCCGATGCCCGGCGGCCCCGTGGACGCCTTCGTCACGCGCCTCCACGTCCGCTACGACCGGGAGCACTTCCCCGAGGACCTGGTCTTCCAGGAGACGGGGGACAGGGAGAACTTCCAGGGACGGTATGTCCTGCGCCACCCGTGGACGGGCGAGTCGAAGTGCGAGGCGGCGGAGGGGTACTTCCGTCAGCTTGGCGAGCGGCGCGAGCGCGAGGCGCAGAGCCTGGCCACGCTCACCGGCTGGGACATCACCGGGATCCGGAAGAAGATCGGGCCCACGCCGGGAATCCCGGCGGTGACGCCGCCCGAGGAGCCGTGGTGGAAGCGGATCTGGAAGTGAGGGGCGTACGCGACCGATCCCTCGTCGCGACTGCCGCGAATCGTCACCTGCGGCGCTGCCTCTCACGTTCCGCTCGCGGCGGCGACCAGGAGGCTCACGACCGGTGACGTTCGGGCGGCGCCATTGCGCCGGCTTCCGGTTCCGAGGATCGTCACGGCCACGCCGCGTTCGCGCCCGCCGTCGAGCTCGACCAGCAGGATCCGCTGCCAGCGGCCGAGATCCAGCTCGCCGGCGGTCAGGCTCACGCACTCCGACGTGCCGAGCGCGACCGCGCGGGCGTGGGCATGACCGTTGACCCTCTCGCCGGGCTCGACGTTCACCGTCCGGAGGTCGAAGCGGTCGTGGCGGTAACCGCCGTCCTCGGGGGCGAGTCGCCCGAGGAGCACCGCCAGGTCCTCGAGCAGGAGCGGCTCGTTCTCGTTGATCACGATCGCGGTGGTCGTATGGCGGGTCTGTACGTTGACCAGGCCGTCGCGGATCCCGGAGAGCGCGACCTCGCCGCGGATCCGGTCGGTCAGGTCGATGAACTGGAGCCTCTGCCGCGTCCGGGCCCGAATCGCGGCGTGGTGGACTCGGAACGGGGTCGATTCCTGCGGTATCTCCAGGGTCGGTTCCATGGCCGGTTTGCCTCCTGCCGCCTTGGGCCCGTCCTGCGCCCGGGCAGCTGATTGGGTTCGTCGCGGAAGGTACCTGGCCGGGATCGTTGCGGCCTGACCGGGGGGTGAGGGGTTGATGAGGAGTGGGTGATTCTCGCGGGTTTCCGGGGGATTCCCCGGGACCCCCGCCCCCACGGTTCTTGCAGGCCGGGGGACCGGCCTGCAAGAACCGTGGGTTGCACCGGACCGGCCGAGGATCGGGGGCCCCCGTTCGATGGGTGTTTCGGGGATCGGGGATGTCGCTGGGCTGGATGTCGCTGGACTGCGGTTGCCGTCCGCTCCGATCCGCTATCCTGTAGGGTTCCTCAATAGTGGAGACTCGATCCATGATGACGAAGACGTTGCGGCGGGTTGGGGTTGTCTTTGCTGCTGCGGTCGTACTGGCGTTCTGCTCGGTCGTCCTGATCGGCGCGCAGTCCAGGAAGAGCCAAGATCCGACCCGGTCCGACGCCAAGAAGAAAGGCGAGACGTGGAACGTCGACGCGCCGCCGGGGCCGTCGGATTCGATCGCCATCGACACCGACGAGATCACCTGGTCGTTCGTGGACGTGAGTCCCGACGGCGGCACGATCCTGTTCGACGCGCTCGGGGACATCTGGACGGTTCCGATCGGCGGTGGCGAGGCGAGGGCGCTGACGAAAGGAATCGCCTGGGACTTTCAGCCGCGATTCAGCCCCGACGGGTCGAAGATCGCGTTCGTGAGCGATCGGGCGGGGGGGACAACCTGTGGATCATGGGCGCGGACGGGTCGAAGCCGCGGGCGCTCACGGAGGAGAAGGACAACCTGGTCCACGAGCCCTGGTTCAGCCCCGACGGCGACTACCTCGTCGCGAAGAAGGATTTCACCTCGACGCGCAGCATCCCGGCGGGAGAGATCTGGCTGTTCCACCTCGGCGGCGGCGGCGGGCTCCAGCTCACCGAGCGGCCCAACGGCCCGCGCGATCAGAAGACGATGGCCGACCCGGCGTTCTCGCCCGACGGCCGCTACGTCTACTACACCCAGGACACCACCGCGGGGCTGACCTGGGAGTACAACAAGGACTCGACCGGGCAGATCTTCGCGATCAAGCGCCTCGATCGCCGCACCGGCGAGACCGAGGTCGTGGCGGGGGGGCCCGGCGGGGCGGTGCGCCCCGTCCCCTCCCCCGACGGCAAGCTGCTGGCGTTCGTGAAGCGGCTTCCCGGCCTCGCGAGCGCGATCTACCTCAGGGATCTGGCTTCCGGCAGGGAATGGGCGGTCTACGATCGGCTCGACCGGGACCTCCAGGAGACCAACGGCAGCCACGGGAACGCGCCGGCGTTCGCCTGGACGCCCGACGGCTCGTCGCTGGTCTTCTGGGCGGGTGGGAAGATCCGCCGGCTCGACGTGGCCACGCGGAAGGCCGAGGTGGTCCCGGTGCGCGTGCGAGCGAGCATGAAGGTCCAGCCCGCGCTGCGCGTTCCCGTCGCCGTCGCCCCCGATCCGATGAAGGTGAAGATGCTCCGCTGGGCCCAACTCTCCCCGCTGGGGAACCGGGCCGTGTTCCAGGCGCTCGGCGTACTGTGGGTGAAGGACCTCGCGGCGGGAACCGCGCGCCGTCTGACCAGCCAGACCGACCACTTCGAGTCGCACCCCTCGTTCTCTCGTGACGGCAGGTGGATCGCGTACGCGACGTGGGACGACGACGAGCAGGGGTCGATCCGCATCGTTCCCGCCGAGGGGGGCGCCGGACGCACGCTGCTGAAAGCGCCCGGCCCGTACGTGGAGCCGCGCTTCTCGCCGGACGGCACCCGGATCGTGTTCCGCAAGCTCTCCGGGGGATACCTGATCTCGCAGGTCGGCGGAGCCGAGCCGGGTATCTACCTGGTGACCGCGGAGGGCGGCGAGGCCAAGCGCATCTCGAGGTCCGGCTTCGATGCCCACTTCGCGGCGGCTGCGGACCGCGTCTACTTCTCGGACGAGGTCGAGGAGACCAAGCTCGTCCTCGAGAGCGTGAACCTGGAAGGTCTCGATCCGATCACGCACCTGAAGGGGGCGGCCGCCACCGAGTTCCGGGTGTCGCCCGACGGCCGCTGGCTCGCGTTCACCGAGAACTGGGACGCGTACGTGGCGCCGTTTACGGCCACCGGCCGGGTCGCCGAGATCGGATCCGAATCCAAGTCGGTGCCGGTGCGGCGCGTGTCCCGGCGCAGCGGGTCGTTCCTGCACTGGTCGGCGGACGGCACGAAGCTCCACTGGTCGCACGCGGCCACGCTCTACACCCGAGAGATGAAGGACGCCTTCACCTTCCTCGCGGGAGGCCCCGAGAAGGCGCCCGAGCCGGTGGAGAGCGGCCTCGATCTGGCGTTCGAAACGGTGCCGGACTCGCCTCGTGGGACGATCGCCCTGGTGGGAGGCCGGGTCGTGACCATGCGCGACGCCGAGCGGCAGCGCGAGGTGATCGAGGACGGCGTGGTCGTGGTCCGCGGCAACCGGATCGAGGCGGTCGGCCCGCGCGCGTCGGTCGTCATCCCCGCCGACGCACGGCGCGTGGACGTGTCGGGCCGCACCATCGTTCCGGGGCTGGTGGACGCCCACGCGCACGGCGCGGTCGCCATGGACGGCCTCACCCCCGAGCAGAACTGGATGCACTGCGCCGATCTGGCGTTCGGCGTCACGACGATCCACGATCCTTCGAACGACACCGAGAGCATCTTCGCCGCGGCCGAGCTGCAGCGGGCGGGACGGATCCTCGCGCCGCGCATCTTCTCCACCGGGACGATCCTGTACGGCGCCCACCACCCGGCCTACCGGGCGAAGATCGAGACGCTGGACGACGCTCGCTTCCACGTGCGGCGATTGAAGGACGCGGGCGCCATCTCGGTGAAGAGCTACCAGCAGCCCCGGCGGGATCAGAGACAGAAGGTGATCGCCGCCGCGCGCGAGCTGGGGATGATGGTCGTCCCCGAGGGAGGCGCGAAGTTCGAGCACAACATGACCGAGATCGTGGACGGCCACACCGGCATCGAGCACGCCATCCCGCTCGCCACCGCGTACGACGACGTGACGCAGCTCTGGTCCGGGACGGCCGTCGGATACACGCCCACGTTCGTCGTCGCCTACGGAGGCCTCTCGGGAGAGCTGTACTGGTACGACCGGACCGAGGTGTGGAAGAACGAGCGGCTGATGCGCTTCAGTCCGCGCTTCGTCGTCGAGCCGCGATCGATCCGTCGCCCCACGGCCCCCGACGAGCACTACAACCACTTCGAGGTGGGACGCTTCGCGAAGCAGCTTCGCGATCGCGGGGTCACGGTGCACATCGGCGCGCACGGCCAGCGGGCCGGCCTCGCGGCGCACTGGGAGCTGTGGATGATGGAGCAGGGCGGCTTCGCCCCCTGGGAGGCGCTGCGCGCGGGGACGATCGACGGGGCGAGATACCTCGGCCTGGATCGGGACATCGGGTCGCTCGAGCCCGGCAAGCTCGCCGATCTCTTCGTGATCGACGGGAACCCGCTGCTCGATCTCCGGCGGTCCGAATTCGTGGCCTACACGATGATCAACGGGAGGCTCTACGATGCCGCGACCATGAGCCAGGTCGCGCCCGAGGCGGTTCCGCGGAAGCCGTTCTTTTTTCAGAAAGAAGGGGGAGACACGATTCACCCGGCTGCGCAGGAGTGGATCGACGGGCTGAGTCGGCGGCTGGGGTGGGTGCACTGACGCGTTTCCGTGTCGGTGCGGGAAGAGAAACTACCCGGATCATCGGGGGGCGCTGCCCCCCGCCCCCCGGACCCACGCTCGATGCACGCCGGCGGACCGGCGTGCATCGAACGTGGGTGGCGCGGATCACTGGGCACGGGTTTGCGGGGGGCCTTGGTGGGTCCGGGATGGCTGCGGTCGACCGTTGGCGATCGTGGGAGACGGTGCAATCACGAGGGCTTCACGGGCTTCGCGTCACCTCGCAGACCCCCTCGGACCGTCACTCGAGCGGCCGGAACAGCCCCTCCAGGTCCTCCGCGGTCAAGATCTGGCCAATTTGGGTCTCGGTGCCGAGGATCCCTCCCGTGAGCGCGCTCTTGCGAGCCTGGAGGGCGCGGATCTTCTCCTCGACGCTCCCGGCGGCGATCAGCTTGTAGACGAACACCGGCTTGTCCTGACCGATCCGGTGGGCGCGGTCGGTGGCCTGGTTCTCGACCGCGGGGTTCCACCACGGGTCGTAGTGGATGACGGTGTCGGCCGCGGGGAGGTTGAGTCCGGTCCCGCCTGCCCTGAGGCTGATCAGGAAGACCGGGACCTCGCCCGCCTGGAATCTCCGGACGGGGGTCTCGCGGTCGCGCGTGTCGCCGGTGATCCGCACGAACGCGATCCCTCGCTGGCGCAGCTCGGGCTCGATCAGCGCCAGCATGCTGGTGAATTGCGAGAAGAGGAGGACCCGGCGCCCCTCCGCCACCACCTCCTCCACGAGGCAGAGGAGCGCATCGAGCTTCGCGGACTCGCGCACGCCTGCCGCGGCCTGGAGCTTCAGGAGCCGCGGATCGCAGCAGACCTGCCGGAGCTTCAGGAGTGCGTCGAGAATCACGATGGCCGAGGCCGCCAGCCCCTTGCGCGCCACTTCCTTCCGCACCTTCTCGTGCATCGCCAGACGGATGCTCTCGTACAGGTCGCGCTGGTCCCCCTCGAGATCGACGACCTGCACGATCTCCGTCTTGGGCGGAAGCTCGGCTGCGACCTGCTCTTTCGTCCTGCGCAGGAGGAACGGGCGGATCCGAGCGACGAGCTGCCCTCGCCGCTCGTTGCTCCCGTGCTTCTCGATGGGCGTCCGGAAGAGCCGGCGGAATTGCTTCTCGTCTCCCAGCAACCCCGGCGCGAGGACGTGGAAGAGCGACCAGAGCTCGCCGAGGTGATTCTCCATGGGCGTGCCGGTGCTGCAGATCCGCTGGCGCGCCTGCAGCTCGCGGGCGATCACCGCCGCCTTGGTCTTCGGGTTCTTGATGAACTGGGCCTCGTCGAGGATGAGGCAGTGGAACTGCGTTCGCCGGAGCTCGTCCGCATCGCGGGGGAGCAGCGCGTAGGTGGTCAGGACGAGGTCGTGCCCCTCGATCTCCCCGAACCGTCCCCTCCGCTGCGCGCCTTGCAACGTGAGGACGCGCAGCTCCGGGGCGAAGCGCTCGGCCTCTCGCCGCCAGTTGGGCATGAGACTCGTCGGAGCCACGACGAGGCTCGGCCGGTCCATCCGCCCGGACTCCTTCTCGGCGAGCAGATGCGCGAGGAGCTGGATCGTCTTGCCGAGCCCCATGTCGTCCGCCAGCATCCCGGACAGCTCGTGGTCGCGGAGGAACTGGAGCCAGTCGAGGCCGCGTCGCTGGTAGTCGCGCAGCGTCCCGCGGAATCCGGCGGGAACCGGGACCTCGGTCACTCCCTGGAAGTCTCGCAGCTTCCGTCCCAGCTCCCGGATCGTCTCTCCGCCGGACCAGGACAGACCGTCCCGCTCGGTCCGCTCCTCGAGCTCCGCGAGACTGGAAGCCTGGAGCGCCGAGAGCCGCAGCGCGTGCCCTTTCGTCAGCGAGTCGGTGGCGTACAGCTCGATCAGCGTGGAGAGGATCGCCCTCAGGCGCGCGATGGGGATCGGAAAGACCCGCCCGTCGTCCAGGGGCACGAGGACGCGTTGGTCGTCGGGAAGCGCGGCGAGCTGCTCGGCCGAGAGCGAAGTCCTCGGATCCCGGAGCGTACGGAGGAGGACCGGAAGAAGACTCTGCCGCTTCCCCTCGATCTCGACCCCGAGATCGAGATCGAACCACTCCTCTCCCCGGCTGTGACGAACGTCCGCGTACCAGGGCCCGACCTCGGAAACGGGCCGGTACGGGTAGTCCGGGTCCATTGCGACGTGCCAGCCTTCTGCTTCGAGACGGGGAACTTCCTCGAAGGAAAGGTCGAGCAGGTATTGCTCGAGATCCTCCGCATCGACGCCGACGACGAAATCGCTCTGCCGCGGGAGCCCGGGGCCGAAGTCGTCGAAATCCCCCGGAGGGTAGATCCCGATTTCGTCGAGACGCCCGAGCGCGCGCGCTTCGGCCGCCAGGTCGCGCCGCACGCGGACCAGCTTTCCGTCCCGGAGCGTCTCGAGGACCGGCTTCGGGTCCCCGGCTCCCACGCGCAGATCGCCGTACGCGAACGACAGTCGCGCCATCGGCGCATCGAACTCAGCGCCGTACGACGCGGCCGGCAAGTCTCCCGAGGGATCCGTGCTCTCGACGTACAAGAGGAGGTGGGGAACCGGCGGGCCGGCCTCCTCGGCGTCCGCGACGAGGATCTCGGTCGGAAGAGGGACGGCTGTCGTGGCAAGCTCGGCTTGGATCCTCCGCCGCACCAGCGACGTCTGCTCCGGGTGGAGCCGCGGAGCGGCGAGGAACGACGCGAGCTGCTCCGGCGGAAGACCCGTCTCGACGGGTCCGCATTCGTACGACCTGGGATCCACGTACCACGGGGGCTCGAGGGGGAGGAGAATCGCGGAGTCCCGATCGATCCGGAGGACGGGACGCTGCGTGCCGTCGTTCTCGAGCCGCCACTCGAGGACGCCCCGCGCGGGCTCTGCCTGCCGCAGCGGCGGCGCGAGATGATCCTCCCAGTGGCATCGGCCCGTGGCCAGCAGGCCGGGGAGGATCTCGGACCCCTCCACCGGTCGGATACGGAATCTCGAACTGTAGCCCCATCCGGGGTCGGCCGACGCTGCTCGAAGCGACGTGACCAGTCGGCGATCCTCTCGCGTGACGAACTCGGGAGGGGGCATCGAAGGTTCGAAGTGGAATCGCTGCAGGACGCCATACCCACCGCGCTTCAGGATTCGCGCCGTGGCCACATGCACGGCCACGCTCGGGGAGAGCCCGGCCCCGGCCATGCCAAGTTTCCAATCACCGATCACGTAGAGCAGGACGCTGGATCCCGGCGCGGGCGCCGGCGCGGGACCGGCGGGCTTCGCCGTCCTGGACAGTCGGTTCAGCCACTCCAAGACCGCGTGCTCCCGCGTCGCCTTTTCGAGATCCTCTGTTGTCGGAGGTCCGGTGTATCGAGGCGCGAGGGCCAAGGTTCGCGACGTCGCCAGGATGAGGTCGTCGTACTGGCGCAGATCCCGTTCCCGCGCTTCCGGCGGCACCGCCTTCCACAAGACCCCCGCGAGGTGCGAGCATGCCGGACGCTGCCCGCAGGAGCATTCGCCCGAGACGCGCACGGCCCCGCCGGGACCGACTGCGGCGCGGGCGCTTACTTGCCAGGTCTTGCTTCCGACGCGGACCACTCCGAACATCGTCCCCCCGTCGGACATGGCCTGGAGAACCGAGACATGGCCGTCGGCCACGTGACGGCGCCCGCCTTCGGTGGCAACCGGACCGAGGCACCCGAAAATGTCGAGGAGTCCGTGGCGCATCGGCGGGAATGGTAGCGCGTCCCTGCGCGGGGCTCACGTGGTCGAAATGGAGCGGGTTGGGCGGTTGCAACGCCGGTCATCAGGTCGGAGTAGGGACCGCGGTCGCCCGCGGCCCCCTCCACAGATCCGGACGTGCGGATTTCCCGCATCCGGCTCCTGCCTCAGGTACCAACGCCAAGACGCTGGGAGGGATAGGGGTGGACGATCTGGATCGGTGGTACCCACCTCTCCGCATACCGTCGCATCCGGGCGCGGGTGATGCGGTGATTCTGGCTGCGCCGCTGAAGGGCTCGCCGCCAGGCCTCCGCGACTTGCCGAGCAAAAGCCCGCAGGGCGGGTCCGTTCCGCGGCACTCCGTAGTACTGGATGTGCCCCGCCACGACCGCCCTCACGTAGGCTCCCTGCTCGGGAACGGCATCGTGCATGCGCCGCCGAAGCTCAACTGCCACTTCCCTCAGCTTCGCTTGCAGCCTCTTTCGCATCGTCTGCCGCAGCACCGTAAACCGACCGCTCTTGGTCTTCGCGCAAATGTGCGTGAATCCCAGAAAGTTGAAGGTCTCCGGCTTGCCGTCACCCCGCTTGTCGCGCCTCTCGACCGCATACCGGCCGAACTCGATCAGACGCGTCTTGTCAGGATGAAGTTCCAGGCCGAACTTCGCAAACCGCGCGCGCAGTTCCTCCAGGAAACTCTCGGCTTCGGCGCGATGCTCGAATCCCACGACGAAGTCGTCCGCGAAGCGCACGACGACCATTTCGCCCCGCGCCTGCCTCGTCCTCCATCGCCGGATCCAGAGGTCGAACACGTAGTGAAGGTAGATGTTTGCCAGGAGAGGGCTGATGCTTCCACCCTGGATCGTCCCCACCTCACTCTGCGTCCGCTCGCCATCCTCCAGCACGCCCGCGTTCAGCCATTTCTGGATGAGCCGCACGACGCGCTGGTCCCCCACGCGGTGCTCGACGAACTTCACGAGCCATCCATGGTCGAGGGTGTCGAAAAAACCACGAATGTCTGCGTCGAGCACCCAGTTCACCTTCCTCGTTACGATCGCGATTTCCAGTGCGTCCAGCGCTCTGTGTGGGCTGCGCCCGGGCCGGAAACCGTACGAGAACCCGAGGAAGTCCACCTCGTAGATGGCGTAAAGCACCTCGGCGACAGCGCGCTGGACGATCTTGTCCTCCAGCACGAGGACACCGAGCGGCCGTGGCCGCCCGTCCGCCTTCGAGATGTACGCTCTCCGACCCGGCTTCGCTCGGTACGCTCCCCGCTTCAGCCTTCCCGAGAGATCCTGAAGGTTTCCATCCAGGTTCTCCCCGTAATGCCGCCACGTCTCGCCGTCGATACCCGGTGCTGCGTCCGGCCTGATCTCGCGGTAGGCCTTCCGCAGCCGCTCGACGTCGTACACGTGGTGCAGGAGCGCGGTGAACCGCTGCTTCCTGTCCCTCCTTGCTGCCTGACGTATCCGCTCGAGCGCGCTGGGCGCGCCGTCCCGGCTCTGTGTCCGGGGCGCGTTGCACTCGGCCGGATTCCCCTTGGCCAGCCCATTTCCCTCCACCGTCTCCGCAGCCGGTCCCTCGGCTTTGTTCGACAGCTTCTTCGGTACAGTGGGGCTGTCCGACTTCCCGCGTCCGTTCATCACCGGCGTGCGTCCTTGGACTTCCCGGTGCGACCTGCTCGCCCCTCAGCGGCAGGCGGGCGCGGGATCTCCCGGCTCCCGTGCGAGGTGTTTCCGGACGTGCTCGGGGTCTTCGACCGCGCCGGGTCCAGGTACGCCTCGCTACTCCCTTTCGGCGCACCCAGTGTGACCTTCCGCCGAGCCCCACGGCGTCGGCACCCGGTAGATTGGGGGTTTTCGCGGCTCAGTGCCCGGCCCGTCCGTACCCCTGTCAACGCTTCGCCTCCGGTCTCACGGCCGGCAGCGCATGACTCGGGGCCGGTGTGGGTCGCTACTCCTTCACCGTATGGCTCTTTCATCCACTACACCTCGCCGGTTTTGACCGGCGCACGGGGCTCTGCCCCCCTGCCGGTCGTTGCGTTCGCGCGCGCGGCGCGTCCAGGCGTTGCAACGCCGGTCATCAGGGGGCTCCGCCCCCTGACCCCCGGACCCACGCTCGAGACACGCCGGAGGACCGGCGCGTCTCGAGCGTGGGTGCGCTACATTACTTTGGGTTGTTGCGATCGTGGGGGCTGGTGCCTGTTTCTGTCCCCTGGGGGATCGGGCTACCATCTGATTTGTCTTCGGAGGCGAGCATGGGCTATCGGGTGGAAGCGCACGCGGCGATGCTGCGCGGCTTGGCCTGGCTCGACGCCGAGCACGAGGAGCAGCTCGAGCGCATCCGCCGCGTGCAGGATCTCATCGCGGAGCGGCGGACGCCTGCCGAGATCGGCCGCGCGATCGAGGATCTCGTGGGGTACCTCGAGACTCACTTCGTTTCCGAGCAGATCGTCATGCGGGAGCGCGCCTACCCCGACCGCGAAACCCACATCGAGGAGCACGATCGGGCGGTGCTCATGCTTCGCGAGCTCGAGGCTCGGTGCAAGGCGGGGGACGCGTCCTCGAGCGCCGCCACGATCGAGGCGCTGGGCGAGTGGCTGGTGAGCCACATCCGTACCGCGGACCGACAGCTTGCGGAGTACCTCCCGGCGCGAGGGTCGCGCACTCGCTGATCGTGTCGGGAGCCGGCCCGGTCCGATCAAGAGCCCGGAGGGGGCGAGGGCTTGACGGCGAGACTCTCGAGACGGGTGACGAGCGCTTCGATCTCGGGATCGGCCGGCTTGCGCAGCCGCGCGGTCCGCGCTGCCTCGAGCGCGGCGGCGAGATTTCCGAGCCCCTCTTCCGCTGCCGAGAGCCGAAGCCATCCCAGCTCGGATGCCGGCGCGAGCTCGGTCATCAGCCGACCCCACTCGCGACCGATCGCAGGGTCCCTCAGGAGAATGGTCTCGGCGGCTCCGTCCAGATAGTGGATTCCGACTCCTCGAGCGCGGCACTCGTTCGTCAGCTCGCTGCGCCGAGCCGCGAGGCAAGACGCGTCGCACGTCTCGAGGGTGTCGAGGAGCGAACGGGCGGCTTCGCGCCTCGCGACCGCCTTGGCGAGATCGTCGAGCGTCGTGGCCAGTCGCACGTCCTCGGCCCCGGTGGCGTTGCACAGGAGCTTCGGCTCGATCCCGAGGGAGCGAATCGTCCCCAGCAGGCGCTCCTGCCTGTCCGAGCCGACGGGCTCGTCGTCGTCGCCGCGAAACGAGCTGAGGCACCCGGTCAAGAAGACTCCCTGGGTCGGAAGGTAGAAGAGCAGGTAGTCGCGCCGGGGCAGCGTTGCGTCGCGCCCGTGGGAGGGATCCGTCCAGTTCGTGGCGCCGGCATTGAACACGACGATGGGGCTCGTGGGATCGGGAATCTCGAGGCGCTCCCGGACGAGCCGGACCGCCGGGGGACGACGTGGCGGCGCGCTCCACTGGGGCGACTGCGCATGCCGCAGGGCGAGGAGATCCTCGACGAACCGCGCCGTCTCTTCCGTGGCGATCACGGCGGCCCCCTCCCGAACGAAGGGAGCGATTCCGGTAGCGGTGTGACGGTGCTCGTGGCTGAACCCCACCAGGCCGATCGGTTTTCCTGGGATCGCCTTGCGGATCGCGGCGAGCAGGGCGTCACCGGCGGCATCGTCCAGCGGCGTCTCGAGCACGGCCACGTCGCGGCTGCGCTCCACCGCATACGCGCGCATGCCTCGCTTCGTGAGCGTGAGGGCGAAGACTCCCGGTGCCACGGGATCCACCCGCACCGCCGCTGCGGGATCGTCCTGCGGTGCAGGCGGAACGGACAGACCCGCCGATTCGAACGCCGCCCGGTCGGCGTCGGTAGGAGCCGAGACCACGTAGCGGACGTCGATCTCGGTCCGGCCGAGGCGCGTGTCCACCCGGTGCAGGGGAACCCGGATGCCCAGGACGTCCGCGTAGTCCGAGAACGCCGTTGCGAGGACCGCGTCGCCGTAGTACGGGTCCGCCACCAGCTTCTCGACGCGCGCAACGAGCTTCGTCTCGCGGTCCACGAACAGCGTGAGTACCTGGCCGCCGGCAGAAGCGAACGTCAGGAGATCGAGCGTCCGCTTCCCTTCCCGCACCTCTCCCGCGTGGCGGAGCGAGGCCATCGAGCGACGAGCCCGCCGCAGGAGCAGGTGCGGCATGGACTCTTCCAGAGACCCGAGGAGCGCGTCGGCATCCGTTCCGGTCACGGAGGTCGGAGCGACGTCGAAGGCGGTCTTTCGAATGCCCTTGCCCCCTGCGACCGCGGAGCGCGCCGAGAGGCGCCCGGCGACGGGATTGAAGACGGCCTCCGCCTGGGAGGCGACGCCCTCCGCCAGGAAAATCCAGCGCTTCTCGGCCGGAACGACCCGGTTCTCCCAGGGCCGCGAGTGGTTCCCCATGACCCACTGATCGCCTCTGGCTTCGACCGCCAAGGCCGGGACGTCGTCCGACGCCCCGTGCGCCGCCAGTGCCGAAAGCAGGATCTCCCTGGCTCGCGAGAACGAGCGATACGTGGAAGTCTCGTAGTCCCGGGTCACGAAACCCCTCTCGGGCACGACACTCCGCATGGGGAAGTCGATCCCGGCCCCGGTGGGAGCCGCAGTCGCGAGAGCGACGAGCAACACGAGTCTTCGCATTCCGAGATCCTCCTGTCTGCCGGAGAAACGAGCGGGATCCGCGCGCGCCCGAAATCTACCACGGTCGCGAAGGGTCGCCGCGATTCCGCGTCGGACGACCGAGATCTCCGCGTGAGGTCGCTCCCACGAATCGGTCGTCCCACCGGCCCCGCCGCCGCGAGGCTATGATGTCGCCCCGTCGTGAGGGAAGTGGATTGAAGCAGGGAACGAGAGAGAACGGGATGGCTCGGCACCGAACATGGATCGCGGCGGCGTTCCTGGTTGCCGCGGTCATGGTGCTGTGGAGGCTCGGCGGCCCGGCGCTCACCCAGCCCGACGAGGGGCGCAACGCGGAGGTCGCCCGGGAAATGGCCGAGTCGGGCGACTGGCTGGTCCCGACGCTCGAGGGGCACGCGTACCTGGACAAGCCGGCGTTCTACTTCGCTCTGGTCGCGGTGTCGCTGCGCGCCTTCGGGACCAACGAATGGGCGGCGCGGCTTCCGTCCGCCCTCTTCGGGCTGGCGCTTCTCGCGCTCGTCTTCGCGTTCCTACGGTCCCGCTACGATGCCGCGACGGGAGCGTTCGCGGTGGTGATCCTCGCCACCTCACCCATGGTGTTCGTGCACGCGAGAATCGTGATCTTCGACATCGTGCTGGCGTTCTTCGTCACCGCCGCCGTGGTCCTCGCCGTGGAAGCCGAGGAGCGCGAGGGTCGGATGAGGGTGGGCCTTCACCTGTGCGGCGCGGCTGCGGCGGGGCTCGCCACGCTCGTGAAGGGCCCCGTCGGGTTCGTCATTCCCTCGCTGGTCGTCGCGGCGTTTTTCTGCATCGACCGCAGGCCCGCGGCGCTCCGACGCGTGTTCGCCCCGCAGAACCTCGCCGTGTTCCTCGCCGTCGTGCTCCCGTGGTTTCTGGCCCTCGTGCGCGCCCGCCCCGACTTCCTTCACTACGGTCTCGTCGAGGAAACGATCGAGCGGTTCACCAAGCCGGCGTTCGACCGAGGAGGGCCGCCGTACTACTACGCCCGGATCCTGCCGCTGGGCCTTCTGACCTGGACCGTCCTGCTCCCCGGCGCGGCGCTGGCCGCGTGGCGCTCCCGCTCTCGCTGGTCCCGCACGGATCGTCTGCTCGTTGCGTGGTCGGTCACCGTTCTCGTCTTCTTCACGATCACCCGGACGAAGCACCCGGGGTACATCCTCCCGGCGGTGATCCCCCTCGGCTGTCTCGTCGGCAGGCTGTTCGGCCTCGCGCGTCTCGACCCGACGGGGCCTGCCGCGAGGCTCGCGTGGCGGGCATCCGCGGTGCTCGCCCCGCTCGCGATCCTCCTCGGGATCGCCCTTCTCGATTCCGACAGGCTCGCGCGCGCGGCGGGGCTCGAGCCGCACGACGCGAACTGGCTCTTTCCCGCCATCCTCGGCGCGCGGGTGGGGATCGCCGCGATGGGAACGCTCGGCGTTCTCGCGGCCGTGAGACGCGACGCGCGACTCGCCTTCGCCGGGCTCGCGGTCTTTCCCCTCGTCCTGCTCACGTTCGGATCCGGCGCAGTGCAGGCATACGCCGAGCGCCGATCGGCACTTCCCATCGCGAGCCGGATCGCGCGTCTCGACGGATCTCCCGAGATCGCATCCGTGGACAGCTACCCGTCGGGCCTCTCGTTCTACCTCGGTCGCACTCTCACCCTTCTGAGCGACGACGGCGAGTCGCTGCGCAGCAACTACGTCATGCGGACGCTCCAGCGAAGCGGCTCCTATCCCGAGACCATCGTTCCGGCAAGCGAACGCCCCGCATGGCTCGCATCCCGCTGTGGCGACACGTACGTCCTTTCGCGAGACCACGGCCGCGAGTATCTCGAGAGGATCGCGCGCGACCGCGGCGTCGCGCTCGAGACGGTGGCGCCCGGATGGTGGGGCACCCTGCTCCCCCCACCCACAGAGCGAGCCCCACGTTGCAAACCCGAGTTTCGGGGACAGTCCGTCATGAGGCCCGAGGCGTCACCCTGAAATGATGAAAACGTCCTGCGGAAATGCAGGCCGGTCTGCCGGACTGCACCTACGCGGGTGCGGGGGTCCGGGGGCATGCCCCAGGAATTCTCACTCTTGCAACCGTGATTCCCGAATTGCTCGGGGACCGGCCCCCGGACGCTTCACGCCAACACCCTTGATTCCCCACGAGCCCGCGGCCTCCGCGAAAGGGAGAATCTCCCTGCGACATCCGTCACCGCGACTGTGATACCGTGTGGACGAATTCCATGGAAACATGGGTCCTGAATTCCCGATCGCGCGAAAGGGGAAGGGCCGGTTGATCACGCAGACCACCAAATCGCCGTCGACCATGCTGGGGGCGATCCCTCGCGGAACCCCTGCGCCGGCCGGAGTTCGCCGCCTTCAGGTCATCCTGATCCATCCGAGCAAGTACGACGACGACGGGTACGTGATGCGGTACGTGCGCGGGGTGCTTCCGAGCAACACGCTCGCCGCGCTGGTGGCGCTGACCGAGCAGGTCACCCGGAGCGGGGAGCTCGGAGGGGTCCCGGTGGGGATCACGGTCCTCGACGAGCACGTCCACCGGATCGACGTCCGCGATCTCCTGCGGAGATACCTGCGACGCGGGATCCGTCCCGTGGTGGCGCTCTGCGGCGTCCAGACGAATCAGTTCCCGCGCGCGGCCGACCTCGCGCTCAGGTTTCGCGCCGCCGGCGTCCCCACGATGATCGGAGGCTTCCACGTCTCCGGCGCGATCGCCATGAGCGAGGGGAAGATGCCCCCGGAGTGCGCCGCCCTCCTCGATGCGGGAGTGACGCTGGTCAAGGGCGAGGTGGAGGCGTGCTGGGGGGATCTGCTGCGGGACGCGCTGCACGGAGCGCTCCGCGGCTTCTACGACGTCGTGAAGGCGCCGGAGCTCGACGGCTCCGAGCTGCCGCGACTCGATCGGGAGCTTCTGCGACGCTTCGCCTACCCGCGCATGGCCACCGTCGACGCGAGTCGCGGTTGCCCTTTCGACTGCAGCTTCTGCACGATCATCCAGGTGCAGGGAAAAGGGATGCGAACGCGATCCCCTTCGGCGATTCGGGACGGGATCCGGAACAACGCCGCGCTCAACATCGACTATTACTTCTTCACCGACGACAACTTCGCGCGGAATCCCCATTGGGAAGAGATCCTCGACGCGATCATCGAGCTGCGACGGGACGAGGCGATCCGGGTCGAGTTCATGATGCAGGTGGACGTGCTCGCCTACCGGCTGCCGCGGTTCGTCGAGAAAGCCGCCGAGGCGGGGTGCACCCAGGTGTTCATCGGGATGGAGACCCTGAACCCCGCGAACATCCCTGCCGCCGGGAAGCGCCAGAACCGGGTGGAGGACTACCGGAACATGGTGGACGCGTGGCGAGCGAGCGGAATCGCCTGCCACGTGGGGTACATCGTCGGCTTCCCGTTCGACACTCCCGACAGCGTCGCGGCGGACATCCGCCGGCTTCGGGACGAGATCCGGGTCGACCAGGCGTCCTTCTTCATTCTCACCCCGATCCCCGGCTCGCGTGACCATCGCGACCTCGTTCGCCGGGGAGAGTGGATGGAGGGCGACCTCAACCGCTACGACTCGTTCCACGTCACCACGCACCATCCCGGGATGACCGGCGAGGAGTGGATGGGGGCATACCGGAAGTCGTGGCAGGATTTCTACTCGGTGGATTCGATGATCGCCGTCCTGGCTCGCAGCAACGTCCGGACCTACTGGGGCCTCCTCAAGAACTTCGCCTGGTATCGCTATTCCCTCTTCGTCGAGGAAACCCACCCGATGCTCTGCGGGTTCTTCCGCATCAAGGACAGGCGGGATCGGCGACCCGGACACCAGGTCGACTCCGTCGTCACGCACGCGCGCGCGCGCCTTCGAGAGACCGTGCGCTGGGCGCGTCGCATGGCGGCTCTGTACTTCGAGTTGCAAGAGGTCTGGCTCGCCACGCGAGGCCGCGCCCAGATCCAGGACAACCTCGACGGGATCCGGAAGCGTTACACGGACATCCAGGCGAGGGTCGGCGGATCGAAAGCCAGGGCCGCCGAGGCGATCGGTCGCAGGGTGGCGGACGTCCGCCACGGCGCGGCTCAGGCGTGGCAGGGGGTCGATCGCGCACGGCGCGAAGCGGCGAGCGGGTTCGCGGCGAGAATCGACGTTCTGCGAGGGCCCGCGGGATCGCACCGGAGCGTCTGGAGCCGTCTCGCGTGGCGGCTCAACCCGTTCGCGGTCCACGTCGCCACGCGCGCACCGCTCGACGCCTTCTGGCGCCAGACGGTCCAAAAGCTCCGCCGCGGCCGCCTCCACCGGATCAACCCGCTCTCGCTGGCGTTCGCGCTCCTTCGCGACGTCAAGCTCTGCACGCGATTCAACATCGCGCTCCTGTCCGGCTACGGGAAGTAGGCGCCCGCGCTCGTGCCCTCGGCGTTCCGCTCCAGCGGAGCAAGGGATGCGGTGCGGCGCCTCGTTTCGACGAGCGAGACCCGAGATCCCAGCGGACGATGCATCCGCAGGTTGAGGCCGGCCCCGGCCTGAAGATCCACTCGCGGAGTCGGCACGGCGGAGACGATTGACGTATACAAGAGGACGTCCTTCCACCTCTCGTGCGAGCGTGGCGGAGAACTCCATGTTCGGACCGGCTTCCCGATGGAACGTGCGCGCATGCTCGAGCATTCGGCTCGTTTCACTCGGCGTGCTCCTGGCGTGCGCCTCCGCGCCCGCTCGTGCTGAAGTGGCGTCGGGGCTCCCCGGATCCGGCGAGCGTCCCGTATCGCGGGCGGCCGGCGTCCCGGAGAAGGGGCCGGCGCGGGACGGAACCGCCGACCCGGTCGCCGAGATCAAGGCGCTTCTCAACGCGGGGCGGTACGCGGATGCCGAGCAGCTCGGTCGGGATCGGTTGCTCGAGGTCGAGGCAGCCACGGGAACCAGCTCGGCTGGAGTTGCCGACCTTCTGAGGATCATCGTCCGGGCGATTGTCCTGAGAGGAGGCGCCGCGGAGCCCCAGACGCTCGAGCTCGCGCGCCGGGCCCTCGAGATCGACGAGGCGACCCGCGGTCCGGACGATCCGGCGACGGCAGGAAGCCTGACGATGGTGGCGAGGGTGCTCCAGGGCCGGGGTGACCTGGCCGAGGCGCGTGACCTCTACGATCGGGCCATCGCGATTCGCGAGAGGGCGCTGGGCCTGCACGACCGGACCGTCGCGGAGACCGCGATGGGCCTCGGAGCGGTCCTCCAGCAGCTCGGCGAGTACGCCGAGGCGAAACGGCGGCTCGAGCAGGCCCTCGCCATCTGGAACGAATCCCCGGGCGCGCTCCGCCTCAATGCGATCCCCGTCCTGAGCAGCCTCGGCAACGTGCATCGGGATCTCGGAGACTATGCCGCGGCGAGGACCCACCTCGAACAGGCCGTCTCGTCCGCCGAGCGGGCGTACGGCCCCGAGGATCCCAGACTCGCTCCCAATCTGTTGAACTACGGCAACCTCCTGTACGTGCAGGGGGACCTCCGGCAAGCTCGCCCGTACTACGAGCGAGCGCTCCGGATCGTGGAGACGAAGCTCGGGCCCGATCACGCGAGCGCCGGGACGATCCTCGTCAATCTCGCGAACGTGGCGTCGGACATCGGAGATCTCGACGAGTCGGAGAGGCTCTACCGCCGCGCCCTTCGGATCGCGGAAACCGCCAACGGGCCCGATCACCCGTCGGTCGCCATGGCTGCGAGCAATCTCGGCCTGCTCCTGCAAGAGCGCGGCGATCTCCAGGGTGCAAGGGCGCTTCACGAGCGGGCGATTCGCATCCTTCGAGACCTTCTCGGGGAAGACCATCCGGATGTGGCGCGGGCCGAGGGGAACATGGCCGAAGCGCTCGCCGCGTCCGGGGAGCGAGCGCAAGCCCAGGAAATCCTGGAGCGCGCCATCCGGACGCTCGAGGGCGAGCTGGGCGAGGACCATCCCGACGTCGCGACCGGCTGGGCGACCCTCGGAGAGATCCTCGAGGAAGGGGGGAACATCGCCCCGGCCCGCTCCGCGTACGACCGGGCCATTCGCATCCTGGAGCCCGCCGTGGGTCCGGACCATCCCCTGCTGACCCAGAGCGTGACCGGACTTGCCCGGACCCGCTGGTACGCGGGTGAGACCGACGCGGCGCTCGACGACGCCTTGCGCGCGGAGGCGATGGCGAGCGAGGCCGTACGCCGAGCCGCGCGGAGCCTCTCTGAACGCGAGGCTCTGGGATTCGAGAAGATTCGACGATCCGGTCTCGACCTAGCCTACACCGTGCTTTCGTCGAGGAGCGCCGGGCGTCTTCCGGAATCGGAGGCTCGCCGGGTCTGGGACCAGACGGTCCGCTCCCGCGCCCTGGTCCTCGACGAGATGGCGGAGCGGCACAGAACCGTCCTCGACGCGGGCGATCCGGCTCTGACTCCGCTCGTGCTGGAGGTCGATTCGGCGCGCAACCGCCTGGCGAGGATTCTCGTCGCCGGTCCGGGCGAATCCCCGAGGAAGGACTACCGCGAGAAGCTGAAGCAAGCCCGTGCAGAGATGGATCGCGCCGAGAGGGTGCTGGGAGTGAAGAGCGAGGAGTCCCGGAGAGGCAGCGCCGCCGACAGATCGGGACTCGCGGAGGTTCTCGATGCGCTGCCGGAGAGCTCCGCGCTGGTGGCGTACGTGCTGTACGATCGGCTGCCGGCCTCGCCACGCTCGGGCGCCTCGCACGGCACGGTCCGCGAAGGCGCGGTTCCGTCGTACATGGCCCTGGTCGCAACCGCACCGGACCGGCGTGTCGTTGCCGTCCCGCTGGGCAGCTCCGAGTGGATTGACTCTCTCGTGCGCCGCTACGGTCGCGAGGTTTCCGCGGCGCCGAGCGACGACGGCGCGGAATCGCGATTCCGCGAGGTGGCATCGAGCCTCAGGAATGCCATCTGGGATCCGCTCGCCAAGGCGCTGCGGGGAACGAAGCGGGTCCTGATCGTGCCGGACGGCGATCTCCACGCCGTGAGCTTCGCCACGCTGCCGGCCGGAAGAGGCCGCTACCTGGTCGAGACGGGTCCGGAGATCCAGTACCTCTCCGCCGAGCGGGATCTGCTGCGTCGGGCTCGGAGCGATCCTGCGTCCGGGGACGCGCTGATCGTCGGAGGTGTGGACTTCGATGCCGCGTCCGATCCCGCACCGGTCGAGAACGAGCGCGCAGCGATCACCCGGGAGAAGATCCGTTCGACCGACTCCCGCCGCGCGATCTACCGGGGACCCGCGCCGAATTGCGACGGCTTCCTGTCGTCCCGGTTCGAGCCGCTCCCGAGCTCGCTCGCCGAGGCGGAGGATGTCGCATCGGCGCTCAGGAGCAGCCGGCCGACCCCTCCCCGACGCGAGGTTCTCGCGCTGACCGGGGCGGAAGCCAGCGAGGCGAGGTTCAAGGACGCCGCGCCGGGCCGGAGAATCCTCCATCTGGCCACTCACGGCTTCTTCGTATCGAACCGCTGCCGGTCCTCCCTCGACAACTCCGCTGCGCGAACCGCGAGGGCCGGCGAAAGCCCGCTGCTCCTTTCGGGTCTTGCGCTGGCGGGAGCGAATCGGCACCGACACACTCCCACCGGCGGAGAGGGCGAGGACGGGATTCTCACCGCCGAGGAGATCGCATCCCTCGATTTGCGAAGCGTCGACTGGGCGGTGCTGTCCGCGTGCGAGACCGGTCTGGGGCCCATCCAGAGCGGAGAGGGGGTCCTCGGCCTTCGGCGCGCGTTCGAGGTTGCCGGCGCCGGCACCTTGATCCTGAGCTTGTGGTCCGTGTCCGACCACGACGCCCGTCTGTGGGTCCGAAACCTGTACGAAGGACGGTTGTCGGGTCTCACCACGGCGGAGGCGGTGCGACAGGCGTCCCTCCGGATCGTCGAGACGCGTCGTCGAATGAAAGTCGTCACCCACCCTTTCTTCTGGGGCGCGTTTGTTGCCGCCGGGGCCGGAGGGTGACATGTCGTCCGGGGATGGAGGGTCGAATGCTCATCTCGAGCCGATGCTCACGCTTCGGGTTCACGGAACGAGAGACAGCGTGCCGGCCGGATCGTTGACCGAGGAGCGGCAGCTCATCGAGGGGTTCCTCCGGGGTGACCCGAAGGTATTCCGCGTGGTCGACGAATGGATCGAGGTGGCGCTCCGCGAGAACGGTCGCTCGCTCTTCCCGGAATGGGAGGACGTGAAGCAGGAGGTCCGAACCAGGCTGTATCGCAACCTCGCGGGCGGATCGTTCAGCGGCCGCTCCACGCTGCGAACCTACGCGCACCGGATCGCGAAGAATGTCTGCATCGACCTGAGCCGCAAGGCGAGCCTGCGCCGCCGGCTCGATCCGGACCCGACCTCGGTCGCGGTGATCGTGCGGTCTCCCGGCGATCCGCTGTCGGGATGGGTCGCCGGCGATCTCCTCGAGAAGCTCCTGGATGGGTTTCCGGACCGGGACCGCGAGCTGCTCGACATGGTGTTCGTCGAGCACTGCTCCTACACCGAGGTCGCCCGGCGTCTCCACATTCCCCTGGGCACCGTCAAGTCCCGCATGTCGCGCTGCAAGGACCGGATCCTGGCGCGGCGCCGTCAGCTGCTCGAGCGGGGGGACGCGCCATGACGTCCGAGTCGTGCAGCGACCCCGCGAACGCGCTGCTCCCCTGGTATCTGAACGGCACTCTCGAGAAGGAGGAGGAGGCTGCGGTCGCGAGGCACGTCGCGGCGTGCTGGGTCTGCGCCCGCGAGATCGACGAGCTGTCGCCCATCGCCGTCGCCATCGACGAGGCGGGATCCCGGCGCAGATTGCGCGGGGACGAGAAGGGGAAACCGGCGCACGTGGGCCGAGTGTGGGCTTGGGCTGCGTCCGTCGTCTTGATCGTCATGGCGGGTGCGTTCTGGACGTTGCACGGATTCCGGATCGGTAACGCGCCGCCCGCGACCCCTTCGGCGAAACACACGCCGGCGGCGAACGCGGATACGCGCGGCCTACGAGCGAGCCTGGATCTTCGGTCGGGAACCATGCGGGACGGCCGCGGAGCGCCCCGCCTCACGCTGCCTCGCGGCGCCGCGTGGGTCGACGTCCAGTTCTTCGCTCCCATCGTCCCTCAGGCGCGGCTGGTCGTCCGGCTCCAGGGGCGGGACGGGCACAACCTGACCGAGGGTCTCGATCTACCGCCGATCGATGCGCTGGGAAGGTGCACCTACCCGATCCCGGCAGAGCTGGTTGCGAGCCCGGGAGACTACGCCGTCGTGGTGACCGAGGAAGGCTCGCCAGCGCGGGACTATCGGTACCCCTTCCGCGTGGAAGCCCCTTCCGATCCGTAGGACCGTCGGATCGCGCAGCGAATCGGCGACCTACCTACGGACCGGCGTTTCCCGTCCGCTTCTAACGGGAACAGTCCCCCTTTGTAATGGGGACTGTCCCCGTTTCCCCCGTTTCCGCCGCAGGGCCGTAGGTTCGCGGAACGCATCGGGGGCCGCCTACGGACAGGCGTTGCTCGTCCTCTCTCGGCCGAAGAACTCGAACCCCCACGTTCCGGTGGAGCACGAGTTCGAAGAACGCACGAGATACCAGAAGCCGGCGCCGGCCGGGGGATTCGTGACGTCGATCGCGCTCGCCGACGCGGCATCGCTCGCAAGGCACGTCTCGGAGGCCCCCATTCCCACCGGAAGCTCCGCGAGGATGCCGCGGAGCACGTCGTACACGTCCGCCGCGTTCGCAAACGACGGCTTCCACTGGAACGAGCTCACGCTCTGCCATCGCAGGCCCTGGAGCTCGAACGTCGGACCGGCCAGCAAAGGGTCCGCCGGCGCGCAGTCGCACGCGTCGCCCCGGAGATCCCCGTCCACGTTGCCCGAAAGCGACGCGTTGTCCGTCAGATCCGGAGCCAGGGTCGTCTGAGTCGTGGTCGTCTGGGTGATCCGGACGTCGTCCACGTACCAGCCGTCGTCGCTCGCCTCGGGGTTCCACTGGAACAGCGCCTCGTGGCTAACGAAGTCCGAGACCTTGATGGTCGTGACGAGGAATCGGAGGTCCACGGACTGGCCGCGGAAGCGGGAGAGGTCGAACTCGCTCGCCACCCACGTGCCGATCCCGACGCTCCCCAGAAGGCCGGGGCCCTCGCTGGCACGGCCGATCTTCCCGAGGTCGAACGGCTCGTCCGTGTCGCCCAGATACGCGAAGACGAACTCCGGCATGCAGGTGGAGGAAGGCCCCAACCGCCCGTACTGGCTCGGGTCGAAGTAGTCGTCCTCGTCGCTGGCGTCGTCGATGGGATCGAACATGCAGTTCGTGAACCAATCGGTCCCTTGCACGTCGTAGATGTTCACGTACGGCTGGAGGTTCTGCCATGCGGTCGACGCGGTGCGCTTCACCTGAACGACGGCTCGATCCGCGGCCTGGCCGAAGGGCGTACCCGTGCTGCGGGAATCGACGAGCGAGACCTGCTGCTTGAACGTGAGCCGCGGCGTGGCGGAGACGCACGGGCCTCCGCCCACCGAGGCGCAATCCGCGGCCGAATTGCAGCTCGCGCGGTTCGCGGCGGGATCGTCCCGGCACACGCGCGCGGCGAGATGAACCGGGGAGCTCGTCCTCAGGGCGTCGAGCTGGCTGAGCGGGGTGGTGTCGAGATCCGGTTGATTCGATGTGTGGAGGCCGTAATGGACGGACCGGGTGCCCAGATACGCGCGACCGCCGTCGGGCGCGGCATTCGTGTGGGAGTGCCAGGCGTTCAGCGGCGACTGGCCCGCGACGAACCCTAGATAGCACTCCGCTTCGCCGTACGAGTTGGAACTCCACAGATCGGGATCGTTGTATTGGCACCGGTACCCGTCCGACAGCGCGTTCGTCGCCCTGCCGCCGTCCAGGGTCTGGAGCGTGAAGACGCCGAGACCCGACTCGAACCCCTCCGTGAACGTCGTGGTGATGCCCGCCGCCTGTGCGGAGTCGAGGTCGAGATCGAGCACGATCTCCCGTCGCCGCGGGAAGTCGAGAGCCGGAAGCGGCGGGTCGGACGCCACGAGAACCTGGAGAACCACCGCGTAGTCCTGCGCGACCGATCTCACGCAATCCGCCGCCGCGATGCAGCCCCCCGGCACGCGAACGAAGTTCGAGCACCTCCCGTCCGGACCCGGGTCGACGCACGTCACCGCCGGCCCGCTCCGCTCCGCGCGCGGGTGCACGTGGAGCACGAACGGGCTCGGCACGATCCTCTCCTCGCCCGCTGCGAGCGTGCCGAGGACGACACTGGACACCTCGATGCAGTCGATCTTCGGATCGTCGGTGGCGATCTCAACGACCACGTCGTCGAGAGTCGACCGGGTCTGGTTCGAGATCAGCAGGTAGAGATCGACGGTCTCGTTCGTGTCCGGGAAGCCGTCGTGGTCTCCGAGGACGTCGTTCACACGGACGAGGGTCGCCGTGACGTCCTCGTTCGACTCGAACGAGAGCGCCGGGGTCGACCCGGGCACCGCCCCTTCGGAGATCGAGGTCGCTCCGGAATCCGCCGGAACGCGATCCAGCGGCGAGCCGGATCCGCGGTCCTCGATGCGGAGCTGACCGTGCGCGAACGCTCCCAGGAACATGGACATGACGACGGATACGAAAACGACCTTTGTCCGTTCCATCAACCCCTCCCGCCACACGAGTCTTTGGGGGTCTTTTACGCCGACTCGGCCGGGAGGTCGACGAGCCGCGGAGCAGATTGCGGACCGAGGGACCGCACCGATCGGCTGGTCCGGATGGGGCTCCCCCGCGCCCGGCGCTCGGAGACGACCTCCGACGTTCCGCGCGGCGGGTCGGGAAGGATGCGTGCCGATTCCCTCCGGTGGAACCCTGCCGGCTCGCGGAAGCTCTCAGCGCCGGAAGTGCCCGAGGGGTCCCTTCGCGCCACCCGGCGACTCATCGAGCACGAGGTACCCGAGGAACTCCCCGGGGCCGCTCCATGTCGTGTTCGTCCCGTCGCCGTCCTCGTCCTGATCCGTGATGTCCACCAGGCGAGCGAAGCAGCCGGCCACGTTCGAGGGCACCCCGTAGACCCGGTAGTCTCCGTGACAGACATCGGCGGACGCGCTCCACGTGATCCGGATCCGGGCGGGATCGAGTCGGTCGGCGCGGAGACCCGCGACCTCGGCGGTCGGTCGAACGCAGGCCCCCGTGTTGCGGCCCGAGAACGCGTACACGGTCGCCGCATCCTGGAGGCCGGCGATGACGTCCGGAAGACCGTCGTCGTCGATGTCCGCTGTGTAGGAGACGGTCCGAACGTTCTTCGGCGAGGGCCATTCCCAGAGCTTCACTCCGTCGGCACCCGAGAAGACGTTCAGGAAACCCGGACCCGGGCTCCCGCTGACCTGCTGCCCGCCGACGATGAAGTCCCACTGCAAATCGCCGGTGACGTCGGGAATCAGCGAAGCCGCGTACCCGTACGGAGAGCCCGTCCAGACCGGCTGGCTCCAGATCACGGCACCGGTTCGCCCCGACAGGACGTACGCCTGCGGGGTCCACGCACCGACCGCGACCTCGTCCACGCAGTCGCCGTCGATGTCCGGCATCCTCAGAGCATGGCTGACCCATCCGGTGCCGCCGCTCACCGACTGAGTCCACGCCGGAGTCGTCACGGTCCCGCGACTCGCGCTGTTGATGGCGAACAAGGTTCTGCCCCAGGACCCTCCCACCGCGTCCTCGACACCGTCCCCGGTGAAGTCCTGGACCGTCGTGATGGCCGAGACCAGCCGGCCGGCGCTGTATTCCCAGACGACCCGGCTCCCCGGAGGGCTGACCCTGCCGTCGAGCAGAAGGAAACGGGTATCGGCGCCGGTGTTGCTGCCGCAACCGGCGAGAACGTCGGAAACTCCGTCCAGGTTCAGGTCGCCGGGCGCGGCGACCGACCAGAACCCGTCGCCGCCGAGGTACTGCCAGAGGAGCGATCCGGTCTTCCCGCTGAGAGCGATGATCCGGTTGCAGGGCGAGCCCACCGCCGCGGCGACGTCCGGGACGTCGTCGCCGTCGAGGTCGCCGGCCTCCACCGCCATGTGGACCGTGACGGGCGCAGGCCCCGTGCATCCGGTCGCCGCGCCGAGCACGTCGAACGACCACAGTTCGACGCCGTCCTGGCTGCGGATGAGGTGGACCGAATGGTCGGCCGCGCCGGTGGTGTACAGGATCTCCGGAATCCCGTCGCCGCTTCGATCCCGGAAGAGATGGAGCGTGCGATCCCCCACCGGCTTCTCGTCCAATCCGCCGTAGGTCCAGATGAGCGTCGCCGCCCCCGAAGAGTGCCCGCTGATCGCCCGGACCGTCTTGTCCTCGCATGCCGCCAGCGCATCCGGATACCCGTCCCCGTTCAGATCGGGGACCCCCAGGACCGTCTCCACGTTGTCGTTGGTCGGGCTCGGCACGAACGACCAGCTCCAGACGATCTCCGGCGTGTCCGCGCGGCTCGCGATCCAGAACGTCGCGACGAGAACGATCGCCGACAACCGGACGACTGCATGCAACGAAGCGTTTCGGTGACTCATGTCTCCCCCCTCGACCCGCGTGCACGACCGGTTCCCCGGCTCGCGCGGCACGTTGTATCCAGACGATACACCCGGATGCGCGGTCGCGGGTACGCTCCTCTCGGTTCGGATGTGCGGCGGAGAAGGGACGAGAGGGCGAATCGATGCGAATCGGTGACAGTCGTCCATGAGGCCCGAGGCGTTACCCTAGACCGGGGGCCAGCCCCCACCCAGCACCCGCGTACGGTGCAGTCCGGCAGACCGGCCTGCACCTCCCGCGGGTTTTTCATCGCTGTCGAGTGACGCCCCGCGGCGTCATGAACAACAAGTTTGCAAATCCGGGGGCTCCGCCCCCGCGCCCGGCTCCCGTGGGGAATGCACGCCGGCAGACCGGCGTGCATTCCCCACGGGATGTTTTCATGATTTCAGGGTGACGCCCCGAGGTGTCATCGGAGACCGTCCCCGATTCGCCCGAGATCCTCGGGGGCACGGGGCTCCGGTTCGGCGCTACCGACCGTCCAGCACTTTTCGGATTCGCGCGAGAAGCGTCGATGCGGTGAACGGCTTCGGAAGGAACTCCACCCCGGGGTCGAGCACCCTCTGACGGCTGATGGTCTCGTCGGCGTGGCCGGAGACGTAGAGGACCCGTGACGCTGGCCGGACACGGACGATTTCGGCGACTGCCTCGGGTCCGCTCATTCCGGGCATGACGACATCGGTCAGGATCAGATCGATTCGATCACGGTGCCCTGCGGCCAGATCGAGAGCCGCTCGGCCGTTCTGTGCCTGGAGCACTCGGTACCCGGAAGCCTCGAGAGTCAGGGAGGCGATGTCTCGAACGCTCGGGTCGTCCTCGATGACGAGGATGGTCTCGTGTCCCCCGCGAACGGGCCCCGGCGCGGCACCTGCGTCCACTCGCGGGACCTCGAACGTTCGGGGAAACAGCATCTCGACGGTGGTGCCCCGACCCGGCTCGGTCCGGATTCGCACGTGCCCGCCGCTCTGCGTCACGATGCCGTACACGGTCGCGAGGCCGAGGCCGGTTCCCTGACCCTCGGGCTTCGTGGTGAAGAACGGCTCGAAGACGTGAGGCAGGATCTCCGCAGGGATGCCGGTGCCGGTATCGGCGATCTCCAGACGAACGTGAGGGCCGGCGGCCGCGCCCGGATGGGACGCGGCGGCCGCGCCGTCGAGATCGGCGTTTCCGGTCTCGAGGACGAGCCGCCCGCCACGAGGCATCGCGTCCCTCGCGTTCACCGCCAGGTTCAGGATCACCTGCTCGATCTGCCCGGGGTCCGCCTTCACGGGCCAGAGGCCGTCCGCGAGTCGGGTCGTCAGCTCCACGTCCTCCCCGATCAGGCGACGCAGCAGCCTCTCGGCGTCGCGCACCAGATCGTTGAGGTCCACGGCCCGTGGCGCGATGATCTCCCGGCGGGCGAACGCCAGGAGCCGCCGCGTGAGGTCCCTCGCCCGCTCCCCCGCCCGTCGAATCTCGCGGATCGACACACGGTCGGACTCGGAGCGGGCCTCCGAGCGCTCGAGACGCTCGGCGCAGCCGAGGATCACCGTCAGCAGGTTGTTGAAGTCGTGCGCCACGCCTCCCGCGAGCCGGCCCACCGCCTCGAGCCGCTGGGCCTGATGGAACTGATCCTCGAGCGCCCTCTGCTCGGTGACGTCGCGCGAGTTGACGACCAGCCCGCCCACCGCGGGGACGTGGAACAGGCTTCTGCCGACGGAGTCGAAGATCCGCCACCTGCCGTCGCCTGCACCGACGCGGGCCGTGTGCCGGACCGTGGCCCCCGGGTCCGCGAGCATCTCCTCGAACCGCCGCCTCGTCCGCTCGAGGTCCTCGGGATGGACGAACTCCAGCATCGTCCTTCCCACGATCTCTTCCAGGGGACGTCCGAGCGCCTCGCCCAGCGAAGGGCTCGCGAAGCGGATGGTCCCCTGCGCATCGAAGACCGTGAGGATGTCCGTGGTTTTCTCGATGAGGCTCCGGAAGCGCTCCTCGCTCTCCCGGAGCGTCGCCTCCGCCCGCTTGCGCTCCGTCACGTCCTCGAGCTGTCCGATGAAGTACAGCGGCCGGCCGTCGGCGTCCGGAACCACGGAGACGCTCAGCTGCCCCCACACGACGTGCCCGTCGGCGTGGAGATACCGCTTCTCCATCTGGAAGGCGGTCCCATCCCCGCGGAGCATCCGGCCCTTCTTCGACTGCTCGGCGTCCAGGTCGTCCGGGTGCGTGACGTCCCGGACCGTGCACGCGAGCAGCTCTTCGCTGGTCCGGCCCAGGATCTCGCAGAGCGCCTGGTTGACCTGGAAGAACCGCTCGTCAAGACCGACCACCGCCATGCCAACGGGCCCGTTCTCGAACGCGCGGCGGAAGCGATCCTCGCTCTGCCGGAGCGCCTCTTCCATGAGCACACGCTCGGTGATGTCCGCCCAGGAGCCGATGACCTCCTTGGGTCGGCCCTCCCCATCCCGGACCAGCGTGAGCCCGTCGCGGAGGTGCCGATAGCTGCCGTCGCGGTGGCGGAATCGGTACTCGAGAATGACCTCGCCCTCGCGAAACAGCGCCGAGATCGCATCGGTGGCCGCATCCCGATCGCCCGGATGAACCCGCGCGGCCCAGAATCCGGGGGCGGATGTCTCCTCCGGCGTGTAGCCCAGGACCCGGACCACGTTCTGGCTGACCCAGTCGACGACGAGGCGACCATCCTGCACGCGCAGCGAGTAGACGGTGGATGGGCTCGTCTCGAGCAGGTGACGGAGCCTCGCGTTCTCCGCGGCGAGGTCGCGAACCAGGGAATCGCTCATCCCTTCCGTCCTCGGGAGCGGCTCTCCGCTCCCCGATCGGACCCAACGAGCCACGTTCGAGCCCGAGAATACAACAAGGGAGGCCGGTGGAGCCCGTCAAGCCGCGAGATCGGAAATCGGGGACAGTCGTCCATGACGCCCGAGGCGTCACCCTGAAATGCTGAAAACGTCCCGCGGAAATGCAGGCCGGTCCGCCGGACTGTACCGTACGCGGGGGCAGGGGGCATGCTCGCCGGCGTCTTCACGCGGCCAACCGAACATCGCGCTGCGGGCCTCGTGACGACGATTCGGCGCTTTTCCTCGCGCCGAACTTTCCTCGGCCAGACCTCCCTGTTTCGACGTATGCTTTACTACTAGCGGAAAGACCGCCATCATCCTCTAAAAGGGGGGGACATGTTTAATTCTGCCTCACGACGCACGCGCACCTCTGCCCTGCTTCTCTGCGCCGCCGTCGCTTGCGTGACCTTCGTCCCGCAGGCCGCGGCCGCCGAAAAACCGGTCTCCTTGACGCGAACCGGACTCACGTCGCTCGATCGCGTGGCCGCCTGGTCTTCGCCGAGGGTGGACGTCCAGCAGCTCCGCCGTCAAGACGAGGCGAACCGCGGGCGATTCGACATCCCGTACCGCATCGGCTTCCCGATGTCGACCGATCTGTCGCCGAAGAACAGCGGAACCTGGGAGCAGCTTCCCGGCGGCGACCGGTTGTGGCGTCTTCGGGTCTCGAGCGAGGGGGCCCTGTGGGTCGTCCTCGGCTTCGACGTCTTCCGCCTGCAGGAAGGCGGAAAGCTCTGGGTCTACGACCCTGCGGCGAAGACCGTGCTGGGCCCGCACACGACAGCCGACACGCGCGACCATGGCGAGCTGTGGTTCCAGCCTGTCGCGGGGAGCGAGCTGGTCGTCGAGCTCTTCTGGCCCGCCAAGCTGCGCGCCGAGGACCCGCGGATTCACCTGGGAACCGTCTCCCACGGGTACAAGCCGTTCGGAACGATCGGCGCGTCCCTGGTATCGGACCCGACCGAGGGGTTCGGCGACTCCGGCGCGTGCAACGTCGACGTCGCCTGCCCGCTGGGGGCAAACTGGCAGGACGAGAAGCGAGGCGTCGTGATCCTCCTGAGCGGTGGGAGCGGGTTCTGCTCCGCCTCGCTCATCAACACGACGGCCGACGACTGCCGGCCCTACGTGCTCACCGCGGCGCACTGCACGGCGGGAGTGAGCACCGTGTTCGGATTCAACTTCGAGCGGCCGGCGTGCAACAGCGGTATCCCGCCTCCGGAGACGACCTACGTCGTGACGGGGGCGACCGTGCTCGCGAACTACGCGTCCAGCGACTTCACTCTCCTCCAGATGAGCGGGCCACCGCCCGAGTCGTTCGCGGCGTACTTCAACGGGTGGAGCCGGGACACCCTCCCCGCGACGAATACGATCGCGATCCATCACCCCCGGGGCGACGCCAAGAAGATCACCCGTGACGACCAGGCTCCGTTCAACGGGACGAACTGGGGCCCGAACCACTGGCGGATCGCCCAGTACGAGGAAGGGACGACCGAGCCCGGCTCGTCCGGCTCGCCGCTGTTCGACCAGAACCATCGCATCGTGGGCCAGCTCCACGGCGGCGCCGCCTCATGCACCGTCATCGACTACGACGAGTACGGCAAGGTGGACGCTTCCTGGGTGGGCGGCGGGACGGCGGCCAGCCGTTTGAGCGATTGGCTCGACCCGCTCGGCACGGGCGCCATCGCCATGGACGGGATCGATCACTCGATCTGCCTCTTCAACGCCGTGGGCTCTCTGACGCTGAACCGGTCGCTGTACGCATGCACGGACACCCTGGCGATCACGATGCTCGACGACAACCTCCGGGGTCTCGGCACGTACACCGTGACCGTCGAGTCCACCACCGAACCGGCGCCGGAGACGGTGACGCTCACCGAGGATCCGGGACGTCCGGGCCGCTTCCTGGGGACCTTCCCCGTCGCCGCGGTGCCCGTGGTGAACGGCGACGGCACCCTGTCCGTCGCGGCGGGCGACACCGTGACCGTCACGTACATCGACGCCGACGACGGTGGCGGGGGGGTCAACATCCCCCGCACCACCACGGCGGCCATCGACTGCACGGGCCCGGTCATCACGAACGTGCAGGCGTCGAACGTGACCGGAAACTCGGCCACGATCACATGGGACACGAACGAGCCTGCGAATTCCGTGATCCACTACGGCCTGGCGCCTCCGGGAGGCGGCACCGCCTCGAGCGCGGCGCTGGTGGTCGCGCACAGCCTCCGCGCCACCGGCCTGGTCCCCTGCTCTCTCTACTACTACTGGGTCGAATCCACCGACACCGCCGGGAACGGCGCTTTGGAGAACAACGGCGGCGCGTACTACACGTTCACCACGGGGACGAACTCGACGCCGACCTACGCGTACGCCGGCGCGCCGCTTCCCATCCCGGACAACACACCGGCGGGCGCCTCCGCGACGATCGCAGTGACGGACATCAGCCAGATCCTCGACGTGAACGTGAAGGTCAACATCTCGCACACGTTCGACGGCGACCTCGTCCTCGAGCTGACCGGTCCGGACGGAACCAAGGTGATTCTCGCGAACCGGCGCGGGAGCAGCGGCGAGAACTTCGTCGACACGGTGTTCGACGACGCCGCGGCGACCTCGATCACGACGGGCACGGCTCCCTTCACGGGATCGTTCCGGCCGGAGGAGGCGCTGTCGGTCTTCAACAACAAGTTCGCCAACGGGACCTGGACGTTGAAGGTCACCGACCAGGCGGGCATCGACGTGGGGACGCTGAACGGATTCGAGCTGACGTTCGAGTACGGCTCGGTGCCGTGCGGCCAGCCGCTCCTGAGGCGGTACGAGTACTCGGTGGCCGAATCGTGCAGCGGCACCGGTAGCGGCGGCGACAACGTGGTGGATCCGGGCGAGGACGTCTCGATTCCGTACCGCCTGGTCAACACCGGCGCCGGAGTCGCCACCGGAGTCTCGGCCACTCTTTCCACCACCACACCGGGCGTGATCGTCACGACCGCGACCTCGGTCTACGCCGACATGCCCATCGGCGCCTTCGCGTACGGCGCCGCGCCGTTCGTCGCCCGGATCGGAGACGGCGTGCCGTGCGGGACGGTGGTGAGCTTCGCGGTCGCCATCGTCTCGAACGAAGGAACCTGGAACGAGACGTTCTCGCTGCGCGTCGGAAGTCCGGTGTTCTTCTCGAACACGTATCCGTCCACCGACACGCCGAAGCCCATCCCGGACGTCCGCACCCCTCCCGTGACCTCGCCCATCGTCATCGCGGACACGGGAGTCGTCGGCGATGTGAATGTGACGATCAACCTGACCCACACGTGGGACTCTGATCTCGACATCTTCCTGATCGGACCCAACGGAACTCGCGTCGAGCTCAGCACCGACAACGGCAGCTCGAGCGACGACTTCACGGGCACGGTCTTCGACGACCAGGCCGCCGTCTCGATCACGGCAGGCACCGCTCCGTTCACCGGGTCCTTCAAGCCCGAGGGCTCGCTCGCGACGCTGAACGGAATCCCGGCGAACGGAACCTGGACGCTGGAGATCACCGACGACACGGGCGGAGACTCCGGGAACCTTCTCGGCTGGTCGCTGCAGCTCACTACACCCGGCGGGTACTCGTGCAACGCATGCGCAGGCACGGCGCTTCCTCCGGGCGAGGTGGCGCGGATGCTGTTCAGCGCCAAGGACACCGCGGAGTGGACGGCGGCGATTCTGGCGACCGAGTACCGCGTCTACCGAGGCACCGACATCGACATGCCGAAGGTGCTCACGGTCGACGTCGACTCGTGCCAGCACACGACGACGGCGGCCCTCACCACGAGCGGCATCGTCGAAGACCCAGCGACGGGCTCGTTCTGGTGGTGGCTCGTTCGCGCGGCCAACACGGCCGGCGTAGGTCCGGCGGGTCTCGCGACGGCCGGGCCTCGGATCCACGACAGCAGCGGAGTGTGCCCGTAGACTTCGGCCGCTTCGTCGTTTCGATCGACACGACCCCTCGCTTCGCCGACCCGGCGGGGCGAGGGGTTTTTCGTTCTCGGGCCTCGATCGCCGGGGTTCTCTTCAGTAGACGAACTCGCGGATGTCGTAACGCGCGATCCTGCACTTCGGATGGAAGCGGCGCGTCCCGTCCCGAAGACGGACGTACTGGGACTCGATCTCCTCGGAGGTGAGCGCGCGGACCCCGTCGTCGGCGGCCTTGCGGGCATAGCCGGAGTCCGCGTGCTCGACGAACGGCGAGAGGTAGACGATGTCCTCGGCTCCGAGCGGGAGGTCGGAGAGCAGCGCGATCGTGTCGCGCTCGTGGGCCTCGGCGAAGCGGTGGCCGCCCACGCCGCAGATCAAGATGACCGAGACCGCGATTCGGGCCTGCTTGAGGATCGCGACGAGATCGAGACCCTCGGCGGCGCTCCCCGGCTTGTTCATGAAGCGGAGAAGCGGATCGTGGCCGGTTTCCAGTCCGATGTGGACGCGCTCGAGACCGAGCGAGCGCAGCTCCTGCCATGCGGTCGCGTCCTTGCGCTCACCGGTGAACACGTCCACAAAGCCGCTCACCGGGCGGCCGGGGAACTCGGCCCGCGCTGCATCCAGGATCGGACGCAGCCGCTCGTTGGACAGGACCAGCGCGTTTCCGTCCGCCAGGAAGATCCGCTTGCGGAGATTCTCGGCACGACCGAGCAGCGCGTTCACCGCGAGAGCGTGGTCCCGGAATTCCTCGAGGCTGCGTGCGCGAAAAGGCCGGTCCTGGTAGAAGTCGCAGAACGCGCACTGGTTCCATGAGCATCCGAACGTCGCCTGGAGCACGATCGCGAGATACTGGTCGGGAGGGAGGATGCTGATCGGCCGATACGCGGCATCGAAGCGCGCGCGCTCGGCGAGCAGCGACTCGGGAGTCTGACGAAGGATGTCGGCGATGCGCGCCCGGATCGGGGCGTCGAGGGACGCGACCGGCGCATCCGCCATCCTTTGGAGGATCCTCGCGAACATCTCTCCGGATTCCTCGGGCCCGACTCGCCACCGCCGCCGAGCGCCGTGGAACTGCTCGCGCCCATGCACCTCCGAGGCAAGGGAACGCTTGTAGAGGCACTCGTTCTCGAACCAGGAGATCGGCCGGCCTTCGAGATCGAAGCTGAAGACCCTCTCGTGGTCGGCGTCGGGGCTCACGGTGAGCGACTCCGCCCGCACCGCAAACGTCCACGTGCCCACGTGGATGAGGCTGCCGAAGCGTCCGACTCGGTCGGTCATGCCCGGCTTCCTCGCGCGCTCCTCATTGGCAACTGAACCACGGAGAAACCGTGCCTCGGACCTACCGGGCATCCGGGGGTCTCCCCCGGACCCCCGCTCCCGCGATTGGGTTCGGATCGAAGACGATCCGAACCCAATCGCGGGACGTCCAGGGAAAACGACCAGAATCCTGGCTCGTTCGTCATGGGCGGGTCGTCGGGAGATCGCTGCATCGGCGGACCGGGGACGGCCACTCGAATCGGAGGCCCGGGACAGCCTCCCTGGAGACGCTAGAAGCACCACCCCGAGAGGTCCGGAGACATCCCGCGGAGGGGCGGAGGCAGAGCCCCCGCCCCCCGCGCCGCAGGCCTGCAGGGCGGAACGCGAGCCGCCGAGGCGGAATCAGCCTCTCTGGCTCAAGGGAACGTAGTTGCGCGTCGTGGCTCCGGTGTAGACCTGACGCGGCCGGCCGATCTTGAACGCCGGGTCCTTCCGCATCTCGAGCCACTGCGCGATCCAGCCGGAGACGCGGCCCATGGCGAACATGACGGTGAACATGTTCACCGGGATGCGGATGGCCTTGTAGATGACGCCGGAGTAGAAGTCCACGTTCGGATACAGCTTGTGGCTGACGAAGTACTCGTCCTTGAGCGCGACCTCCTCGAGCTTCATGGCGATGTCGAGGAGCTGGCTCTGACCGCCCACCTTGGACAGGACCTCGCCGCACGCCTTCTTCAGGATCGACGCCCGCGGATCGTAGTTCTTGTACACGCGATGGCCGAATCCCATCAGACGCGTGCCGCTCGTCTTGTCCTTGGCCCGGGTGACGAACCGGTCGACGTTTCCGCCGTCGGCGACGATCTGATCCAGCATCTCGATCACCTTCTGGTTGGCGCCACCGTGGAGCTGGCCCCAGAGGGCGCTGATGCCCGCGGAGATGCTGGCGTAGAGAGGTGCCAGCGAGCTTCCCACCAGGCGCACGGTGCTGGTGGAGCAGTTCTGCTCGTGATCCGCGTGGAGGATCAGCAGCAGGTCGAGAGCCCGGGCGATCGCGGGCTCGACCTTGTACGGCTCGCAGGGGTTGCCGAACATCATGTAGAGGAAGTTCGACGCGTAGTCCATGTCGTTCCGCGGGAAGAGCGCCGGCTGCCCGATGGAATGCTTGTAGGAGTACGCGGCGATGGTCGGCATCTTGGCGATGAGCCGGATGATCGACTCCTGGATCCGCTCGTCGCTCTCGGGCTCCTGGTAGAAGGTCGCGAGCGTCGCCACCGCGGAGGCGCACGCGGGCATCGGATGGGCGTCCATGGGGAGCGACTCGAAGAACCGCCGGAAATTCTCGTGGAGCATCGTGTGGCAGGTCACGTTGGAGGTGAACGCGTCGAGCTGTCGCTTCGTGGGGAGCTCGCCGTGGATCAGCAGCCACGACACCTCGAGGAAGTTGCTCTTCTCGGCGAGCTGCTCGATGGGATACCCCCGGTATCGGAGGATCCCTTTCTCGCCGTCGATGAAGGCGACCGCGCTCTTGCACGAGCCGGTATTCCCGTAGCCGTTGTCCAGGGTGATCAGCCCGGTCTGGCTGCGGAGCTGGGAGATGTCGATCGCGGTTTCCTTTTCGGTCCCGCGCACGATCGGAAGCTGGATTGTCTTCCCCTCGTAGGTCAGCGGGAGGGTCTCTTGGGCGGTCGGGGTGGGATCTTCCTTGGCCATCGTGGCGACTCCTTTGGGGACCCTCCCGGGCGGGCCGGTGCGGCCACGTCGAGACGGGATCATTCGTGCGTTGGTAAGCAGGATTCGTTCCCGCCGGAGGGCTTCGAGGCGGCCGATTTCCTTCCCCTACGGGCTGCAGAACGAAAATATTTGCGGGTCACCCGACGGAGCCGCCGGTTCATGCGGAATCGCTTCGCGGAGGACCGCCGGTCGCGTGCTCCTCGAGGCCAACTCCGGGCATACTATGGGCGGAGAAAACGAGGCGTGCGGGAGATCGGGGACGGGAAGGCGGATCGTTGCGTCGTCCCGTCGCCGCTGCGCACCATCCGAAACACACTCACGAAGGAGCTGTCGCGTGACCATTCCCGCTCCCATCGAAGCCGAAGCCGTCCTGTCCCGCGCCGCCTCGGAAGGGCGGAGCCTCCTCGTCGAGCCGGAGGTCTACGCGATTCTCGCGGACGCCGGGATCGGAGTGCCCGCGCACCGGGTCGTCTCGTCTCCGGACGAGGTGGACGAGGCCCTCTGCGAAGCGCTCCCCTCCGGCGAAGCGGTCGTGAAGATCATCGCGCCCGAGATCACGCACAAGAGCGACATCGGCGGGGTCCGCGTATGTACGAATGCACCCGGAACCGTGCGCGACGCCGTCGCCGGCGTCCTGGCCTCCGCGGCCAACGCGGCGCCGCACGCGTCCGTGAGGGGCGCGCTCGTGGCAGAGAAGGTCGCCTTCTTACCGGGCCTCGGCCGGGAAATCCTCGGGAGCCTCCGGCACGACCGCGCATTCGGACCGGTTGTGTTCGTCGGCGTCGGCGGGTTGGATACCGAGTTCCTCCTCCAGACGCTGCGACCGGAAGCCGCGAAGGCCATCCTGTCGCCCGCGGGACTCGACGAGGGAGAGGTCCGCTCCGCCCTGCGCGAAACCGTGGTCCACGCCGCACTGTGCTCGGGCCTCAGGAGCACCCGCACCGCCGCGGTCGGCGAGGAGGCGCTCGTCCGGCTCGTTCTGGCCATCGCCGCGCTGGCGGAGCGGTGGGCCGGATTCGCCCCACCCGGCGGCATCGGCCTGCTCGAGCTCGAGGTGAATCCGTTCGTCGCAACCAGCGACGGGCGACTGGTAGCCCTGGACGGCCTCGCGAGAGTCCACCGCCCGGAGCCGCTGCCGGCACCCAGGCCCGTCGGAAATCTGAGGCACCTGCTCGTTCCCCGGAGCGCCGTGGTCATCGGCGCAAGCGCCGACGCGGTGAACGCCGGCCGGATCATCCTACGGAACCTGGCTCGAGGAGGCGGAATCCCGCCGGAGCGCATCTTCGCGGTGCACCCTCGCGCGACGGAGATCGACGGCTGCCGCGCGTTCCCCTCTCCCGACGCCCTGCCCGAGCCGGCGGACATGGCCGTCGTCTCCGTACCCGCGGACCGCGGGGCCGATGCAGTCGTCGCGAACCTCGTCGATCGCCGCCTGGCGCGCACGATCACGCTCATCGCCGGGGGGTTCGGAGAAACGGAGGGAGGGAAGGCCGCCGAGGCGCGAATCCGCGAGTGCGTGGACCGCTCCCATCGCGACCCGGACGGCGGCGTCCTGGTGAACGGGGGGAACTGCCTCGGCATCATCTCGGTCCCGGGGGGCTACAACACGTTTTTCCTGCCGCCGTACAAGCTCCCGTTCCGCGATGCGCCCGGCCAGAACGTGGCCAGCATCAGCCAGTCCGGCGCGTACCTGGTGAGCCAGATCTCGAACCTGGACCGGGCGGTCCGACCGCGCTACGCGATCTCGTTCGGGAACCAGGTGGACGTCACCGTCTCGGACTATCTGGAGTTCCTGGAGTCCGACGCCGAGGTACACCTGTTCGCGGTCTACCTCGAGGGGTTCCGACGTGGAGACGGGAGGCGGTTTCTCGAGATCGCGCGGCGCATCACCGCCGCCGACCGAAAGATCCTGCTCTACAAGGCCGGGCGCACCCGCGAAGGCATGGCAGCCGCCGCCTCCCACACGGCGGCCATCGTCGGCGACTACGAGGTCTGCCGCGACCTGGTCCGCAGGGCCGGAATCATCGAGTGCGCGACCCTGGACATGTTCGAGGACTACCTCATGACGTTCTCGTTCCTGGCCGGGCGCACGGTCGCGGGCCGGCGGACCGCGATCGTCTCGAACGCGGGTTTCGAATGCACCGCCGCCGCGGACAAGCTCTACGGCCTGCGGATCGCGGAGTTCGCTCCCGAGACCCGCGACCGGCTCAAAAAGCTTCTCCCGGCGGGAATCGTGGACGTCCACAACCCCATCGACACCACGCCGATTACCCCCACGGACCTCTATGCCGGGTGCGTCGAGGCGGTGCTCGACGACCCGAGCGTGGATGCGGTGGTCGTCGCCGGAGTACCCGCGACTCCCTACCTCGAGAACCTCGCCCGCGGAGAGGGCCACGGCGAGGACGTGGCCCGCGAGTCGAGCCTCCCCTCCCGGCTCATCCGGATCTTCCGAGCCACGACCAAGCCGATGGTGTTCTCGGTGGACTCGGGGCCGCTGTACGAGGAGTGCGTGCAGATGATGAAGAGGTCCGGGCTTCCCTGCTTCCGCAAGGTGGACCGTGCGACGCGCGCCCTCGGCGCGTTCTTGCAGGGGAGCACCCCGATCCAGTCCGCATGAACCACGAGAACGCGTCGAGCGACCGTTGCGTCGGCCGCGAACATGACCGATCGCGGTGGCGGAAGAACGGACGGCACGGGGATGTCACGCCGCAGCGGTCGACGCGCAAGGACGCTCGCCCGGGTCAGTGCTCCTCGCACTCCGGCGTGTGCTTGGGGATGGGGACGGCGACCTCCTGTCGGCGAGCCATCTCCTGATTGCGGGCCCGGTTGCGTTCGCGGATCTTGGCGAATTCGGACTCACGGGCGGCGACCCTGGCGCGCTGCTCGTCGATCCACCGACGAATGTCGGCTGCGAGGCGTCCGGCGGGATCGGCGGAGGTTGAATCGGCCGCGACCAGACCGAGCTCGGTGAGCGCTTGCTGGTAGGCCGGGTCCTCGTAGTCCCGGACGTTTTCCTCCCTCCCGAGCTCGTAGTCCGCGATGATCCGCTGCGCCTTGGCGAAGTGAGGATCGGGCCCATGTGCCGCCCGGAGCGCTGCGAACGCGAGCACTCCGGCGCCCAGCACGATCGCGAACACGAGCAGGGAGTTCTGTCGTTTCGCGGGGGACGAGCCGGCGGCGGAGACGAAGAACTTCGGAGATGGCCGCACGACCTTATCGCTGTCGGTCGGCGGAGCGGACGTGGTTGGACCGGGAGTCGCTCCGGGCGCGGACCCAGGACCGAATCGGACCGGATACCCCCGATCGGGGGCGCTCCCCTCTCGACGAACCCACGGGCCTTTTCCGCCTCCCGGCGGCTCCTGCACCGGGGACATCAGCGCACCTCCCGGTACGAGACCACCTGCGCGGTGCCGCTCGACGGCACCAGGAATTGAGTGCACCGCACGGCGGGGTCGTAGGTGAACCAGAAGAAGTCGCAGTTGTGGATCGTTTCCGCCAGCTCGGCTCCGATGAACCGGATCAGCTCGGTCGCGCTGTCCGCGTGGTGCATGTGGGTCTCGTCCTGGGAGTACGTGGCCCCGTGGAACAGGACGTACCCCTCGTCGCCGCTGCCCTTCATGTCGAACTTGGATCCGCTTCCGATGGCTGGGGTGTCGTCGGGAGTCCAGGTCGCGATGGTGTCGTAGCCCGGCTGCTTGTATGCGACGACCGCGGGAAGGCAATAGGGAAGCGCGTTGATCTTGATCTCGTACCAGTCCGGCGGCGTCGGGTGCTTCGCCGGGTCGAAGGTGGGACCCGCCAGGGCGACGTCGCCCGAGGCGTAGATCCCTCCCTCCAGATGGAAGCCGTCGGCCTTGAGGACTCCGGAGCTCGGGCTGTCGGACGGCGCGTCCGGGTCCAGCGTGAGCGAGAAATCCCCGACGACGTAGAGGAACTCCGGGAACACGTCGGAACCGACCTTGATCGTGGTGAGGGTCTTGCCCCCGATGGTCTCCGTCACCTTCTTGCCGGCCAGGTAGGTCATTGCGGCGGTCATGGAGGTGAAGTAGGTCGGGTCGTACTTGTCCGCCTCCTTCTTCATCGCCTGGTAGTCGAGCTTCGGCGGACCGATGTACTTGACCACGTTCAGGTCGGGGTTCGCCTGCAGTCGCCCGTCGCGGCGGAAGATGTCGGCCCGGAACTCGTCGCCGTTGAGAATCGCGTACGAAGTCGACCCCCCCACGATGGTCCCGGTTCCGGAGGAAGTTCCGGGAGCGCTCTTTCCATTGTACCAGTTGTACTTGATTCCCTTGTTGTCCAGCCGGTTCCACGCGAGGGCGCTCGCGTCGATCTCCTGCACCGCGCAGAGCCTCTTCACGCGCCCCTCGATCGTGCCCTTGTTCACCACCGCGTTGGCGAAGATATCGTGCTTGATCGTCGAGGCGGTGTCGATGGTCACCGTGCCGCCCGAAACGATGGCGCCGTCGATCGTGATCTCGTCCGGCACGCTCACGTTGCCGTTCGAGAAGATCGTGGACTCGATCCGGAAGGAGGGACCCGACAGGCCGCTGTGGTTGTGGAGATTCGTCTGGGTGAACCCCATGTAGCCGAACTTGAACGAGTCGGGAACCACCTCCACCACGATCTCGGTGGTGCGAGTCCCCTTGTTGTACGCCCCGGACGATTCGATACGGTAGAGCTGGCCGCGTCCGATGGTGGCCGACAGGTCGTAGATCTTCCCGGCGAACGAGCCCCCGCCCAGGGACGCCTTGACCGCCGTCGAGAGCGAGTCGAAGCTCGCCCCCGCGGCGGAGGGCGTGACGAGCCCCTGGCTGAAGAGGTAGTAGCCGTACTCGAGGCCGGCCTTCGACGCGTGCAACGCGCGCTCCGCGTCCTTCTCGTTGGCCGCGATCAGATGGTCGGCGTTGCTCATGAACAGGAGAGTGGAGCCGAGCACGGTCACGATGAGGGTGAGCAGGATCACCACGAGGAGGGCCGATCCCTCCTCCGGGCTGTCCCCGCGGCCCGACGCGGCGCATGGATTCCGGGTCATGGGTCGCACCTCTACGGAACGTTCACGGTGAAGGTCTTCTGCACGGCGACGGAAGAAGGACAGCTCCCTTGGCAGGTGTAGTACACGGTCACCTCCGCCTTCTTGCCCAGGCCGGTCACGTTCGCGCTGAATTTGATCTTGTTGAAGACGAAGAAACTGCCGGCGGCGTCGGTGGCCGTCGGGATGTAGCACTTGTTGGAGTAGTTCACGAAATTCCACCGCTGGCCGTTGTTGAGCGTGGAGCCCCCGTTGCAGTCCTTGACGAAGAGCACCTTCTTGCCGGTGGTGTCGCACGACTGCGCCGTGGGGTAGATCGCTCCGCCCTCGATCGTCTCGATCTTGATCGTACTGTCGGCAGTGCCGTCGGACTTGTACAGCTTGACCGAGATGCCGGTGGGCAGGAGTGGGCACCCGCCAGTGGGCATGTCGTTCTTCACGTCCAGGCAGAGGGTATCGTTGGCGCTCTTCTTGACGAACGAGTCCTGCACGAGCGCGCTGCACCCCGCCGCGTATCCCTGGAAGTTGAACGACGACCTGAGGCTTGCCAGCGCGATGCTCCCGGTCGAGCAGAGGGATGGATCGCCGGTGCTGGTGGCCCCCACCGTCGTCTGGAGCGGCGTGCCGGAGGTGATCCCGGCGGCGCCGTCGTTCGCCACGAACGCCCGGGCCTTCCCGCTGGCATCCGTGCTCACGGGGGTGCTCGGGATGAGGATCGAATGCCCCGGCGGGCTCCCGTAGTGCACGTCGGTCTTCGCGAACGTGACGGGCGCATTCTGGACGGCGGTGCCCTTGAGCGTGAGGGTCGCGGCCACCGACGGGGCGGTGCTTCCCGCGGGGATCGTGCAGGCGCTCACCTCGGAGCATCCCGTCGTGGGGGTTTCGGAATCCAGAATCAGCTTGTAGAACGTCACGCCGCCCGTCGCGGTCCCCGTGCCGGTGGCGCATCCGGTCGCCACCGGACGGGCTTCGAGCTTCACTTGCAGCCCGTTGCCGGGGGTGTCCCGGTTGAGCTGCACCTTGCCGCTGAGGACTCCGCTCCCCCCGGTGGAGGCTCGGTAGGGGGTGAAGCTCCCGCTCGAGTCGGTGGTCCCGCGGGACGTGCCGCTCACGAACAACTCGGCTTCGTACTGGGAGTAGTTCGGGGACGGGGGGAGGAAGTCCGTGGGCAGGCTCAGGCTCAGATCCAGGTCCACGTTCGGCACCACTCCCCCGGAGTCCTGCACCTGGAGCGTGTAGTTCGAGAACGGGTTGGACACGTACGCGCTGGCCGTCGCCAGGCAGTCGTTGGTGTAGGCGATGTTCACCTTCGAGACCTTCACGACGATGGTTCCGCCGTCCTGCTTCTTGACGTAGTTCGCGTCGGCGCAGGTGCCCATGGCGGTGACCGTGGTGTTCCCGATGGTGCTGTTCGGCGTGAAGTTCACGGTGACCTTGCCGTCGGCCCCCGTCTTGCCCGTGGTCGTCGACAGGGTGCCGAGGGAGGGATTCGACTGCGTGAAGTCGATGGGAACCCCGCCCACCGGCACCCCGGTGGTGAAGTCGGTCGCCTTGAACGTCAGCGTCGTCGCGGTCCCTCCGGGGAAGTACGCGGGGAGCGAGGTGATGGTCGTGGTGCCGCAAACCCCGGCGATCGTGAGCGGGCACTTGGGTGGGGTGCCCGTCGTCGAGCCCACCAGCGCCTCCGTTTGCAGAGTTCGCCAGGTCGACGGATTTCTGCAGCGACACGACCTGGTAGTCGAGCCCGCGGGTGCCCGCGTGGCCCATGCGCCCGGCCACGGCCACGCCTCCCTTCGCGTCGGCGTTTCCGGGGATCGAGTCGAAGTTCACCTGGATCGTGCGGATCGCCCGCAGCAAGGTCTGGGGCAGAACCGTGACCGTCTCGCCGGAGGCGTGGGCGAGCGTCGGATCGGTCATGACGGAAACTTTGTTTCCGGTGGTGTCGATCGTGTCCACCACGAACGTCTCCGCCGAGGCACCGGTTCCGACCCGAACGTAGTCTCCCGGGCCGAAGCTCGACGCCGCGGCGACGCTCAGGATGTAGGCGTCGCTCACGGCGGGGTTGACCGCGGCCGACAGGGTGGACGACTTGTAGGTACCCGACGAGACCAGCCGGTTCTTCGACCAGGCGGTGCAGCCGACCGGGCAGCTCCGCAGCGCGTCTTTCTCGGCCTCCGAGAGCTTCCCGTCGAAGTTCGTGTCGCCCCACAGGTACACGAGCGGAGTGCGCGTGGTCGACGGGGGGCATGCGGCGACCGCGTCGTTCACGCACTCCCCGGCATCGAGGACGCCGTTCGCGTTCAGGTCCTCGGTGAGCCAGTACGTGAAGAGCGGATTGGGGCTGGTGCTGTCTCCGTACTTGTCGGTGCTGGTCGCGTTCGTGAAGAGGTTCGCCGCGAGCGGGACCGGAGTCCCGCCGGTTCCCGATCCGTCGTAGCCGTACACGCGGCGGATCAGCGCGTAGTCCAGCGGGTTCGGGGTATCCGCCGCGGGGTTGTAGCTCCCCGACGCGGCACCCGTCCGGTCCGCCGTGGTGATCGCGTCGTCCCCGTTGGCGTCGATCGTGTACACGTAGGTCTCGGCGCCGAGGGTCGACCCCACGTTCCCCTCTCCGACGTAGGTCTCCCCACCCGGGAACGTGAGGGTGACGGTCGGGCCCAGGACCCCCACGTTCGGCTCGATGTCCGCGTTGAACGCGAGCGCGTGGGACCCTGCGAACACCACGTCGCGCTGCCAGTGCGTTGGATTGGTCGGGTCCAGACGGCCGATGTTGTAACCGACCTGCTGGATGTTGCGGCCCAGCTCGTCGACGACGCCGCGGGCGGCCTGCTGGGTGTCCAGGACGCCGGTCTCGGTGTTGGCGGAGCGGCCGAAGTCCACGAACAACGTCAGGACGATCCCCGTCGCCACCGCGAAGATCGCGAGAGCAACCAGCGCTTCGATGAGGCTGAATCCCGACGCTCGGCGACGCCCGGCGGCCGTCGATCCGGATCCACGATCTGCCGATCGATGCATGCGCGTCACTCCAGTCCCGGATAGAAGAGCGTGACCATCTCGTGGTTCTTCTCCCCCTGGCGCAGGTTCTTCCAGTACACCCGACTCTTGACTTGCAGCATCCCCGTCACCGGTGTGTCGTACGTGAGCTCGACGATCCGCTTGTACCCGGGGAAGCCGGGGATGATCCCGTAGTTCGAAGTGAACGTCTTCGGCGTCCCACTGGCCGCGGTCTCTTCCGGCAGCTTGTACTTCGCGTAGTCGGCGACCGCCTGGAACGGCATGGACTGCATCTTCTGGATGCGCTCCGAGGCGAGACTCGTCGCGATGCTGCGCTCGCGGGCCAGTCGGTTCTGGTGCACCACGATGGTCAGGAGAGAAGCCACCCCGAGCGCGACGAAGCTGAGCATCGCCACGCACACGAGAACTTCCACCAGCGAGAACCCGGCCCGGCGATCGGGGCGACCCGTCGCCGGAATGAACACCGATTGAGGCGAGGCGAACTCGCTCATAGCTCCTTCCATCCCGAGTCGAGCAGCTCGAACGCCCGCACCGAGCCGGCCTGTCCGCGCAGACCCACCGAGGAGGTCCGGCCGGTGTTGTCGCTGAACACGACGACGCCGGACGCGATGGTCGCCGGGGTCGCCTCGCCGCTCTGGACCCTCCCCGACGGAACCGTCATGACTCCGCGAAGGCCGGAGCCCCAGGCTGCGGAGGTGTCCGGAAGCGGGAGGGACCAGGCGTCGCTCAGCGCGCTTCCTCCCAGCGGGTTCGCGAGGGGACTGGGCTGCGCGGGAAGCTGCATGCGTACCGACGACGGCAGCGCCTCGAACGAGATCCTGGGATCGCCCGAATCGAATTTCCCCACGGGCGCGTGCGAGTCCTCATGGATTGCGACGGTGTTCGCCGCGGGGTTGATCACGACGAAGTAGTTGACGCGACGGTAGACCGACAGCATGCGCGCCTTGTGGATCGTCGTCTTGAGCGTTCGTGCGGCCGAGCTGATGTCGGTCTTCCGCCGGTAGGTCTGCCAGCCCGCCATGCCGGTGAGAAGAACGATGCCCAGGATCGCCGTGAGGACGAGCATCTCCGTGATCGTGACCCCCCCGCAGCGTTCCGGACGGGACGCCGCAACCCCATCCGACCGCGTGCCCGGAGAACACACCATCCTCTTCCTCCTTCTTCCGTTTGTGCGATGCGGATCCGCCGGCTTCGGCTGCAAGACGGGAGCCAGGGAACAATCGCGATGGAACCGGCCTGACCTCGACGAGAAGCCGGGCACGAGCCGGAGACCTCGGTGCGATTCGACACACCGCTTTACGTTCTCGTGATCCGGCGCGGTGCGGGCCGCAGCGACGCTCGATCGCCGCTGCGCATGCGAGGTCGAATGCGGAAACCCCCATTTCGCCTTTCGACCGCGGACGCACTTCGATGAACCGACGGGAGGGATCTCGAGATGCGCGGCGGTCGATGGCAGGAAGCGCACCACGGAAAGCGACGAGACGATCCAAGGACGCGGCGGCGCACCTCGCCCGATCCTGCGACACTCCGCGGCGTTCGGCACGACGCGGCGTGACGTCCGATGTCGCCCAGCCCGAGACGAGGGTCCGCGTGCGCGCGGCCGACTTTCGCGGGGCAGCGTGCATTCGCCGGTCTCGGGGATTAGGTTTCAACGAGGCCGCGATCCGGCGTCCTGCCCGCGACGCCGTCGAGAGACGAGGAAACGTGATGCGACGAGTGCGAACCGTCTGCGCGCTGGGTCTGCTGCTCTTCGGGTGCACGGGGGGGCCGGTGGATCCTCGAATCCTGACCGAGCCGAAAGCCGCGGAGCTTCTCTCGAGCCGCGACGAGCTTCGCGAGGCCGTCCTCCTCGAGGTTCCCTCGAATCTCGAATCGCTGACCGGCAAGGCGCTCCAGCAGCTCGGCTACCTGGCGCCGGCGCAGCAGGGGCGTGTGAAGTTCGCACCCACCGAAAAGGGGACGGCCGCCGTGGCCGCGGAGAAGGAGTTCATGACCGGCGTGCCGGTGTACTACTTCGCGGTGGGCCACCGGGAGCTGGTCGGCGTTGCCGCGATGACCGACCTGTCGGGGCGCAAGGATTCGAAGGAAGTCACCTTCACCTACCGGGTCGTCCCGAACGACCTCGGGCGGCGTCTGCTCGATGCGGGGATCCGGATCGACGCGCTGGCGCGCACCGAGGCCCGAAACGGAAAGGCCCTGCTGGCCCTTTACGACGACGGATGGCGCGTGGAGCTGGTCGGCGTCTGAGGTCTCGCAAGAAGCGGGCGCTGTCTCCACCCGAATTTCGGGAACAGTCTCCCCTGACGCCTCGGGGCGTCACATTGGAATCCTGAAAACTTCCCTTGGGAAATGCACGCCGATCCACCGGCGTGCATTCCTCAAGGGAGCCGGGTGCGCGGGGGCGGAGCCCTCGGATTTGCATCCCAGCAACCGAAACTCGCGCGGCGATCCGTAGGCTCGAGCAATCGCAGGCGCGAGATTCGACTCCGGGATGAGCATGCGGGGGCGCTGCCCCCGCACCCCCGCTCCGGCGGACAACCACGCCGGCGGACCGGCGTGCATTTCCGCGGGACGTTTTCAGTATTTCAGGGTGACGCCTCGGGCGTCATGAAGGACCGTCCCCGAAATCCCGCACAACCCGAAGCCGGAAATTCGGCACAAGCCGGAATGCGCGGCGGCTCTCCGGGAACGTTACTGTTTTCGAGGCTGCCGCGATTCCCACTTCCTCGGATACGTAACTCGTGAGCACACCGCCATCACGAGAGACAGACCGGTTCGCGCCGATGCCGCGCGCGGCGCCGCTCCTCGCGACCCGGGTCGCACGCGTTGCCGAGCAGGTGTCCGCCGCGGCGCTGGGCGTGCTCCTCTGTCTCCTCGCGGTCGTGACGCTTCACGACGCAACCGGACTCTGGAGCCTGCTGGGCATCGCGTCGTCGGGCATCGTCCTTCCCGCGCTGGCGGGGTATGCGTTTCCGGAGTGGCTGGGATGGACACGCCGGACCTTCGTGTTCGGTCTCCTCGTCCCGATCGCGCTTCTGCTACCGATCTCGGAGAAGCTGCTCGTCCCGTGGAGCCGGCAGATCGGCGGTCCATGGGGTGTGCTCGCTCTCGCCGTCGCGTTCACCGCTTGCTGCGGCTCGTCGCTCCGGATCGGAATCGCCGCGCGCGCCCATGCGGACGGTCATCGCTGGCTGCGCCGGACGGTTCCCGTCTTCGTCGTCGTGCCGTTCACCGCACTCTGGGGACTCCACATGGCGCCGCGCTCCCTGGAGCACATGAATCGGATGCAGCTCGCGGCGGAGCTCTACGGACAGCTGTGGGAGCACTACCCGCACTGGACCCAGGCCCGCGTGAAGCCGCAGGAGCTGTGGTCCCGCTACCGTCCGCGCCTCGAGTTCGCCGACCGTCTGTGCGGCGACACGGACGATCCGTGCCTCCCGTACCTCCAGGCGCTCCGCGACATGTTCGCCGAGCTCGAGAACGGACACACCGAGATCCTGATCGAGCAGTCGACCGGAAGCCCTGCGGTGCGGGTCGAGCCGATCCGAGGTCGAGCCGTGATCGCCGAGGTCGACGCCGGTTCGGACGCGCAGTCGAAAGGGATCGAGGTCGGCGCCGAGATCGTCGCGGTGGACGGCATGTCGATCGAGGAGGCGCTCCGGCGCGTCCCGGCCTGGCGCGTTGCGTTCACCTCGCCGCGGATGCGGACCTACGTGGGCTACCAGGCTCTGCTCGAAGGCCCGCCCGGCCGCCCCGTCCGCGTGACGCTGGGGGGAAACAGCCGGGAGACTCGGGTGGTCGAGCTCGCGCGTCCGCTGGTGAGGTACGAGTGGGACATCTCCGAGGACGACCAGGAGGGAGCCGGATCGCAGGTGCAGGGCGGTACCACCGCGGGAGACATCGCCTACGTCCACGTCGACGGGTTCGAGGGAGACGGGATCGAGAGCCGGTTCGACCAGATCGTGGACGCCTCGATGGATGCGCCGGGATTGATCCTCGATCTGCGGGACAACTACGGCGGCGTGCTCGACCACACGTTCCGCATGCTCGGCCGGCTCGTCCCAGAGCCCCTGACGATCGGGGAGCACTGCGCTCCCGGGCAGGGAGCGGGAGGATGCACCGAGCACCGCATCGAGCCTCGGGGCCGCACTTACCGTGGGCCGGTCGCGGTCCTGATCGACGAGAACGTGTTCAGCGCCGGGGAGATCGCGGCATACGCGCTCTGCCGCAGCGGGCGCGGCCGCTGCTTCGGAACCGCCACTGCGGGCGAGACCGATTGCGTGTTCCGGCTCGATCTCCCGGGCGCCGTCGCCCGGGTGAGCTGGGCCGATTTCCGCCCCTCGTTCGGCGCCGGCCTCTTCGGAACGGGCATGGAGCCGGATGTCCGGATCGAGAAGAGCGTCGAGGACATCCGAGCCCATCGAGATGCAACCTACGAGGTCGCCCGCAGCTGGATCCTGGAGCAGCTATCGACGGGCGCTCCCAGATCGCTGGTCGCTGGGCACCCTGCGGACCGGGACGCCCGGCTTCGTGACGGCGCGGCAGACGACGTTGCGGCGGCCTCCGACCTGCCCCGGGACGGCACACGGTAACCGCAACCCAATCGCCCGTGCCCCGCAGCCGAACTCCCATTTTTGGTCCTGGACAAGACCTCGACGAGCAATGCGCGGGATTCGTCTCACCCTCAACATTCTCTTGTCGGCGCACCGCGATTCGAGTATTCCAATACGTAGCGAATCAGAGGGGGATCCGTGCAGGCGCAGACAGGGGCATACAGAACACACTCAGGAGTTGCCGGATCCTCAGCTAGAGACGATTCCGAGGCGTTCTTTTGATCCGGAGCGTTGCGTCCAGGCGTCCGAGCAGCGGATGCCGCGGCCTTCGGTCCCCTGCCCCGGGGGCCGGACGGACCGAGGCTTTCGCGACTCGGCGCCAACGAGCGCTCCGCCGGAGACAAGGGGGATGGGAATGAGGAGAACATGGCTGATCCTGCTCGCCGTCGCCTGCGTGGCATTCGCGACACACGCGGCGCCCATGAAAATCGGCGAGGAGATCTTCAAGGGATTCGACACTCCGCACCCGTACGCCGCCGCCCGCGAGGGGACGATCGACCTGGTGTGGAAGGACGTGATCACGCACCCCGGGGCCGCGTACATCGCGCCCCACTTCTCGCGCTTCAACCTCGCGCCGGGGGACTACGTGATCGTCCGCTCGCCGGACGGATCGAGGTCGTGGCGGTACGAGGGCCTCGGCAAGGGCACGATGGGCGAGAGCGCCGGAGGATTCTGGGGGATCCACATCGCCGGTGACACCGCGATCGTCGAGCTGTTCAGCTCGAATCCGCAGTCCGGATTCGGCTACACGATCGACAAGTACGCTCGCGGCTACCGGGACGAGGAGATGGGGATCACGACTCCCGAATCGAGCCAGGAGATGGTCTGCGGCAACGACGACTCCCAGGAGGCGAAGTGCCTCCTGGACGCCGGCGAGACGCAGATGTACGACAAGTCCCGCACCGTCGCACGGCTCAACATCAACGGCACTTCGGGTTGCACTGGCTGGCTCATCGGCAACGCCGGCCACCTGATGACGAACCAGCATTGCATCACCAGCGCGGCCGACGCCGCGAACACGGACTACGAGTTCATGGCGGAGGGCTTGACGTGCGCCACGAATTGCGCCACCGGCAACGCCTGCCCGGGGCCCATCGTCGCCACCTCGGCCACGCTGGTCCAGGTCGACGCGAACCTGGACTTCTCGCTGGTCCTGCTGCCCGTGAACGCCTCGGCGACCTACGGCTTCCTGCGTCTGCGCAACGCGCTCCCGGCCACGGACGAGCGGATCTACCTGCCCGGCCACCCCGCGCTCTGGGGCAAGCGGATCGTCTCGGCATCCGACCATCCCGTGGACGGCTCCGGGTTCTGCGAGATCAGCGGAACGTCCGAGCCCCCGTGCGTGGCGGGCGCCACCTACACGGACGTCGGGTATTTCTGCGACACGCAGGGAGGCAGCTCGGGTTCTCCCGTGATCTCATACGTCGACCACAAGGTCGTCTCGCTGCACCACTGCCGGTCCACTGCCGGGTGCACCGCCACGGGCGGTGATCCGAACGTCGGCGTTCCCATCCCGAACATCATCACCGCCCTGGGGCCGAACCTGCCGCCGGGATCGGTGTTCGATCCCGCCGGGACGGTGAAGCTCGACAAGGACCGGTACGGTTGCGTCTCCACGATCAACATCGAGGTGCGCGACGACAGCCTGATCGGCACCGGGTCGTTGACCGTTACGATCCAATCGACCACCGAGGCCGTCGCCGAGACGGTCACCCTCACCGAGACGCCCGCCGGCTCCGGGGTGTTCGTGGGCAGCATTGCCGCCGGCCCGCCGCCAGCGGTCAACGCGGACGGCATCCTTTCCGTGCTCAACGGCGACACGATCACCGTGACCTACATCGACGCCGACGACGGCGCCGGCGGAGTCAACGTCCCGCGGACCGACACCGCGGTCGTCGACTGCGTCGGGCCGATCATCACGAACGTCCAGGCGGTCAACGTCACCGGAAACAGCGCGGACCTCACCTGGGACACCAACGAGCCGGCGAACAGCGCCGCCACCTACGCTCTGGCTCCCGGTCCTCCGTCGATCACCGCGACGAGCCCCACACTCGTGACGTCGCACAGCGTTCACATCACCGGGCTGGTGCCGTGCAGCAACTGGGTCTTCCGGGTGGCCTCCACGGACGCGGCGGGCAACTCGGCCTCGGCCGACAACGGCGGGAACTACTACACGTTCACGACCGGCGCGAACACCACCCCGATTTACACGTACACCGGCGGCCCGATCGCGATTCCGGACAACAGCCCGGCGGGAGCGCTCGCGCAGATCAACGTCGCCGACGTGGGCCAGATCCAGGACCTCAACGTCAAGGTGAACATCACCCATACCTTCGACGGCGACCTGGTTCTGGAGCTCATCGGCCCGGACAACACCACGGTGACCCTGTCGAACCGGCGCGGCAGCAGCGGCGCCAACTTCGTCGACACGGTGTTCGACGACCAGGCCGCCACGTCCATCACGACCGGTGTGGCCCCGTTCACCGGGTCGTTCAAACCGGAGGGGCTGCTCTCGGCCTTCAACGGCAAGTTCGCCGCGGGGACCTGGACCCTCAAGGTCGTCGACCAGGCCGGCATCGATACCGGCAACCTCACCGGCTTCGAGATGCAGATGGCCTTCCCGCCGGTCCCGTGCGGGCAGCCGGTCCTGAGCAAGCAGTCCCACTCGGTGACCGAGTCGTGCAGCGGAACCGGGAGCGGCGGCGACGGCGTGATCGATCCCGACGAGGACCTCTCGATCCCCGTGCAGCTCGTGAACGTGGGCGCGGGCGCGGCCACCGCCGTATCCGCGACGCTCTCGACGCTCACCCCCGGCGTCACGGTGACGCTGCCGACCGTGGGCTACCCGGACATCGGAATCGGGCAGTCCGCCTTCGGCAGTCAGCCGTTCACCGTCCGGGTCGGTGGTTCCGTGGCGTGCGGCACCGTGATCCAGTTCCAGGTGGACATGGTGGCGAGCCAGGGGACCTGGTCCGGCTCGTTCCAGGTTCGGGTGGGCGCCCCGGTCTACACGAACGTGAGCTACTCTTCGTTGGATACGCCGAAGCCGATCGTGGACGTGCGGACGCCTCCCACGACGTCGACCATCGCCGTGCCGGACCCCGGCGTCCTCGGCGACGTGAACGTGACGATCAACCTGACCCATACGTGGGACTCCGATCTCGACATCTTCCTGATCGGACCCAACGGCACCCGCGTCGAGCTCACCACCGACAACGGAAGCTCGAGCGACAACTACACGAACACGGTCTTCGACGACCAGGCCGCTACCTCGATCACGGCGGGAACCGCGCCGTTCACCGGAACCTTCAAGCCCGAGGGCTCGCTGGCCACGCTGAACGGAATCCCCGCGATCGGAGCCTGGACGCTGGAGATCACCGACGACACCGGCGGCGACTCGGGCAACCTGCTCGGCTGGTCGCTCCAGCTGACGATTCCCGCCGGCTATGCATGCAACGACGTGCGCGGGCATCGCGCTTCCTCCGGGCGAGGTGGCGCAGATGCTGTTCAGCGCCAAGGACACCGCGGAATGGACGTCGGCGACTCTGGCGACCGAGTACCGCGTCTACCGCGGCACCGACATCGACATGCCGAAGGTGATCACGGGCGACGTCGACTCGTGCCGTCGGGTAACGACGGCGAACCTCACCACGGGCGGAATCGTCGAGGACCCGTCGGCGAATTCGTTCTGGTGGTGGCTCGTGCGCGCGGCCAACACGGCCGGTGAGGGTCCGGCGGGTCCCGCGACGGCCGGGCCTCGGATCCACGACAGCAGCGGAGTCTGCCCGTAAGACCAGGGCTCGCTCCGTAGAGTTCGCTTCTCGGACCCCTCGCCCCGCATCGGGGCGAGGGGTTTTCTTTTGGTGCGAACGCCGCGGGCGCCACACGTCCATGCGGCTCGGGCTCGTCCGGTCGCCCTGAGTATGGCCGAAGGTCCTCGCCCCGCATCGTTTCCCTCGAAGGTGGCGCTGCCAGGCGGTGGAACGAGGTCGATCGTTGCGTGCGATCGCGCTCGTCGTGTGGCGGTCCCGGGTGCCGGCCGCTGAAAGAAGTCTCACAGTGAGACTTATTTCTTTCAATTCCATCATTTTTCGACGTATAAATATCACTATGAGGGCAGCGGACGGGACGGTCGACCGGTACGTCCGGGTGCGGAAACTCGGAGAGGGTGGATCCGGCGTGGTTTGGCTGGTGGAAGACCGACTGCGGCCAGGCCTCAACCTCGCCCTCAAGGAGTTGACCGCCGGAAGCCGAGGACGGGAGGCGGGCCTTCGCCGGGAGTTCGCGACCCTCGCCAGCCTTCGCCATCCGAACCTGGCGGAGGTCTTCGAGCTCGATGTGTCCCCCGAGAGCGGACTCCCAAGGTTCACGCTGGAGTACGTGGAGGGGGAGGATCTCGTCTCGGCCGTCCGGGTAGAAGGCCCCGGACTCCTCCTCGAGGCGGCCGCGGAAGCTCTTCGGGCCCTCGGATTCCTCCACGACTTCGGGCTGATCCACCGAGACGTGAAGCCGGGGAACCTGCTCGTCCGAAAGCGTCCCCGGCTCGGCTGTCGCCTCGTGGTCCTGGACTTCGGGCTGGCCCTTCGAGACGACTCGGAGGATGTGTCCGCGGCCGGAGCGGCGGGAACGATCCCCTACCTGGCCCCCGAGATTCTCCGAGGCGCGCCTCCCAGCCGCCGAACAGACCTCTACGCTCTCGGGGCGGTGGTGTTCGAGGCGGTTCACGGACGAACACCATTCTCGTTCGACGGCCGGGATATCGCCGGCTTCCGCGACTCGATCGCCGCAGGACTCGGATCCGTGCCGTCTCTTCCCGACGGTTACCCGCCCGGACTCGCCGCCTGGCTCCGCGAGATGCTCTCACCCGACCCGGCGCTTCGGCCGTCCCAGGCTTCCGAGTCCCTCGCTCGTCTCAACGCGGCCTGCGAGACCTCGTTTCCCCCGGAGGTTCCCGCCAGTCGCGCCGCGAGACTGGGATCGGGTCCCCTGCCCGGCCGCGAGCCCGAGCTTCGGGCGCTGGGAGAGCATCTCGCGCCCTCGGAAGGACCTCGGGTGGTGTTCCTCTGTGGAGGACCCGGCACCGGCAAGACCCGACTGCTCCACTGGCTTGCCGGTGAGGCGGTGCTCCGAGGGTGGGAGGTCGTCCGCCCCGGTGCGAGTCTTGCCGCGACATCGGAACCGGGTGGGGCGGATCCGACTGTGGCCCTGGTCGATCGACTTCGCGAGAGCGCCTCCCGGCACCCCACGCTCGCTCTCCTCGACGAAGTCGAGGTCGCCGACGGCCGCGTCATGCGGTTTCTCGAACGCGTGGCTCGCGAGGGATCGACGGCGCCGGTGCGAGTGATCGCCGCGGTGCGCCCCGCGGAGGCCCGACAGGAGGTCTTGCGGAAGCTCCTCCGCGACGTGGGAATCGTCCCGACGCTCCGCCGGGTCGACCTCGGGTCCTTGGACTCGACTGCGATGCGCGCGATCGCGGAACGGGCGGTCGGGAGCACGGCCATCTCCGAGGCGCGCGTCCGGTGGCTTCTCCAGGCATCCGAAGGGAATCCGGCACGTGCGGAGGCGCTCCTGGTAGCCGGCGCATGGGAAAAAGGCGGGCGCAGCGGCTTGCCGCCTCCGGCGGACGCCTCGGCCGCAGGACGGCTGGAGCTGCTCTCCGACAGCGCGCGGTCCTGGCTCCAGGTGGTCGCCGCTCTCGGAGATGCGAGCGAAGCGACGGTCGTCCGGCTGCTCGAAACGGGGATCGCGGCTACACGGGAGGCCTCGCAGGAGGTCGCCGCGACCGGCCTGGCCCGGGAGCACCAGGGACGTTGGGCTGTGGAATCCAGGGCAGCGGCGGCGCTGGTCCTCGCGAGAATGGCGACCGACGATCGGGCGCGGCTGTTCCGAAAGGCCGGGGCCGCGCTCGTCGAGGTCGAAGGTGCAAAGGCCGACCCTTGGCATCTGGCGCAGGTGTGGGGCGCCGCGGGAGAACGAGAGCGCGCCGTCGAGTCCGCGATGCGAGCGGCACAGCAGAGCCAGCGTCACGGCGATCCCCTGGAAGCGGCCGAACGCGCCGCGTTTGCCATCGGACACCTCGACCGGCGCGACGCGCGGCGACAGGCTCTGCGGCTGCGTCAGGCCGAGGCTCTCGACGAGGCGGGCGTGTATCGAGCGGCGGCCCGCGCCTTCGGCGGCGTGGCAACCCTCTCGCGGGAACGGTCCGAGCGGGCACAGGCGAAGGCGCGGCAGAGCCTGGCGCTCATGCGGGCCGGGAGGAACACGACAGCGCTGCGCGCAGCTCGGGAAGCCAGGCGGCTGGCCCGAGGCTCTCGATCGCGACACGCCGAGGCGGCGGCGCTCATGGCGGAAGGCGGAGCGCTCGGCCGCGAGGGCCGCCCGGAAGACGCGCTGGCGCTGCTGGAGCGATCCGCATCCATCCTCGCGGAGCTGGGAGACGCGTCCGGCCAGGCCGACGCTCTCCACATGCGAGCGATCTTCGAGAGCGAGCTACGCATGCCGCGAGCCGAGGCGGACTTCCTCCGGGCGCTGGAATTGTACGAGGCGGCCGGAAGGAAGGACCGCCGGCTTCGGACTCTGATCGGACTTGCCGTCGCACGGTTTCGGGCAGGACTCCCCGAGCAGGCGAGGGCGAGCTTCCTCGAGGCAAAGCCGCTCTCCGAACAGGCCGGTCAGCTTCAGCTCGTGCAGGTCGTGACCCACTGGATCGCGCTGGTGGAGTTCGAGCTCGGCGCGTACGACCGCGCCCTGGCGGCTGCCGTGGCGGCGGAGGAACAGGCGCTTCACCTCGGCCAGCCGGCGGAGAGCGCCCGCAGCCGCGGCGTGCGGGCCGAGATCCTCATCTCCTGCGGGCGTCCGTCGGAGGCCGCCGCCCTCCTGCGGGAGTCGGTGGAAGCCCCTCCCCGCGATCTGGACGCCGACGCCTGGGACTACCAGCGAGTCGTCCTGGGCCACGCGCTTCTCCATGCGTCAGCCGATCACGATGCGACGGTGAAGTCGCTGTTCGACAAGGCCCTCGACGGGTTCCGGAGACGGAGACGAAAACGGGCGCTTCTGATGACGTTGGTTCAGGAGATGGAGCGCCGGGCGCGTCCCGGCGTTTCGGACCCGTTCGAGCCTGTGAAGATCGAATTCGATGCGACCGCGCAGGGCGCCGGGCAGGCCGTCGAACCCGAGATGCGGGTGAGGGTGGAGCTCGCTCGCGCCGCGTGGCTGCTGGAGCGCGGCAATCCGGAGGGGGCTCGAGAGGCGGCCGCGGAAGCAGCGGAGATCGCGGATGGGACCCACCTCCTCGCGTTGCGCGCGCAGGCTCGAGCGCTGCTTGCGACGGCGGCGCAGCGAGCCGGCCGTTACGACGAGCACGCACGGGTGCTCGAGCGGGGACGCGAGATCCTGAAGGAGGCGGCCGAGCGGATCGAGGACCTCGCAATGCGCCGGGACTTCGTGGATCGCCCGGAGTTCCGCGGACTCACGGAGCTTCCCGCCGCGGGGGCTCCGTCCGGCGAACGCAGGGTGTCGGCGCTCTACGAGATGATCCGGGTCCTCAACTCGGAGAGCGATCCGGACGCGCTCCTCGAGACGATGCTCGACATGGCGATCCGCGAGGTGCGAGCCGAGCGCGGGATCATCCTGCTCCGCGATGCCGAAAGCGACACGTTTTCCGTCTGCGCGGCCCGCAACCTGGAAGAAACGGAAACCGAGCGGGACGCCCAGCAGTACAGTCGGAGCATCGTGGCGGAAGCGGGGGCGGGCCGGTCGGTGCTGGCGCTGGACGCCGGTCACGACGAGCGGTTCCGGGACTCACGGAGCGTGAGCCTCCTGGGAATCCACTCCCTCCTCTGCGTCCCGCTGCGCTCGCGGGGTCGGATCATCGGGACCGTCTACCTGGACACGCGGCGCGGGGGAGCGCTGTTCAGTCCCGAGGACCTGCGGTTTCTCGAGGCGTTCGCGGACCACGCGGCCTTGGCGCTCGAGAACGTCCGCGCCCGCGCGAACCTCGAGGACGAGAACCGCCGCCTCCGCGCCGCCGTGGAGGAGCGAGTCCAGCTGGGAAGCCTCGTGGGTCGCTCACCGGCCATGCAGCGAGTATTCGACCTCATCGAGAAGGTGGCATCGAGCGATCTTCCGGTGCTGGTCCAGGGCGAGAGCGGGACCGGCAAGGAGCTCGTCGCGCGGGCGATCCACGCGCTGAGCCCGCTTCGCAGACGGACGTTTCTCTCGGAGAACTGCGCGTCGATCACCGAGACCTTGCTCGCCAGCGAGTTGTTCGGAGTGACCCGTGGCGCGTATACGGGAGCGGATCGGGACCGCGCAGGCCTGTTCGAGTTGGCCGACGGAGGGACGCTGTTCCTCGACGAGATCGCCGACATGTCCCCGGGAATGCAGGCCCAGCTCCTGCGAGTCCTTCAGGAAGGCGAGATTCGCAGGGTCGGCGGAGAACGGGTGATCCGGGTGAAGGTCCGACTGATCGCGGCGACCAACAAGGACCTTCACGCCGAAGTCTCGGCGGGACGGTTCCGCCAGGATCTGCTCTACCGCCTGCAGGTCCTGATGATCCAGCTTCCGCCGGTTCGCGAGCGGCCCGGCGACGTCCGTCTTCTGGTGGGTCACCTGCTGGACCGGATCGCAAAGCAGCGACGCCGTCCCGCGCCCCGAGTGGAGCAGGACGTGATGGCGCTCCTCGAGCGCTACGGGTGGCCGGGCAACGTCCGGCAGATCGAGAACTCCCTCCAGCGACTCGCGCTGCTCGCGGGGGATCGACCGATCTCGCGCTCCGTCATCGAGTCGGACGCGGAGCTGGCTCGGTCACTCCTCGCGCCGCCCGGCTCCGGGGAGTCGGCCTTCTCCCTGGAGAGGAGCGAGCGCCAGCAGATCGCTCGAGCGTTGGCGGCGGCGGGCGGTAACCGGGACCGAGCAGCGCGACTGCTGGGGATCTCGAGGGCGACGATCTACCGGAAGATCAGGGAATACGGGGCGGGGATGTAGCGCGGCTTGCCGTCCGTTCCCTCGTGCGGCGCGATCACGCCACGTGTGGCGAGCCGTCGTGGCGAGCGGTTTTGGCGATCACTTCGAGTCCTACTAACATCACGGGGAAAGTCCTTTTTTGGTGCTTCGATTTCCCGGCCGTTTCGCGCTTTCCTGACGTTCTCCGTGGACCGTGCCGACTTTTCGGACCTCCGGACGGAACGAAGCCTCGGGGAAAGTGAACGCTAGCCTTTGAATCTCAGTTTGAGACGAGTACATTACGTTGCGAATCCGAAAATGCGCTTTCGGGAATTTCAATGGATGATCGACCAAGCGGAGGTGGACCAATGAACCGAAGGAACGGTACCCACATCGCGATCGCAATCGCCGTACTGATTCTCGCCGCGTCGAGCGTCGCTACCTCGGGCGCGACCAGCTTCAAGACCGACGTGACGATTTCGGCCGGTGTCACCGGCCCGAACGTCGTGAGCGTCACGATCGCGAACCCGACCCGTCTGCCACTTGCCGGAACCGTCGCCGTCGAAGCGGTCGTCGACGGCGTGGTCACCACGGGCTACGCGTCGTTCGAAGTCGCAGCGAGGCGAAGCTCGGCGGTTTCGGTGACCTTCTCCGGGACCGTCACGTCGGTTGGCCCTTGCAGCATCATCCAGGACGGCCCCTCCCCCATCTAGCGGTCGCTCGATCCGTTACCAGGCACCCACGGACCGGTGCATCCGGTCCGTTCGATCCGACGCTCTTCCGCCCACCACTCCGTCGCACTCCCTCCTCGCGCGCCTCCTCGCGCGCCCCGTCGGCGAGAACTCGCGACCTCGTCACGCTATGATCCGGCGGTTGGGCCTCGCTTCGAGGCTCGGATCTCGAGGATGACCATGCGCTTCAGCCTTCTTCTCGTTCTCGCGGCGCTCGGAGTGCTCCTTCTCGTCGCCTCGAGCTGCGAGAACGACTCCGTGGCACCCCTCGCCGGTTTCGCGCCTGATGCTCGGTCACCGGGATCGAGCCAGGTGTACCTCTCCTTCGACGGAGCATCGGGCCTCTCCGTCGTGGTTTCCGTTCGGGTCCGCGAGCTCTCGGGGATCCACGCGGCGGACCTGCGCCTGACCTACGATCCGGCGCGGGTCCTCTTCCGGAGCTCCGCACCCGGCGCGATCCTCGAGCAGGGAGGGGGCTTCATCGACTACGACGTCGCGGAGGAGACGCCCGGCGTTCTTCACGTCGTCGCTCGGCGGACCACCGTCGGCGACGTGTCGGCCGATGCCACGGCGCCACGGCTCGTGCAGCTCGCGTTCGACGTCCTCCTGCGCGGGGCCGCGCCTGTCTCGTTCTCGACCTCGACGGTCGCCGGTCCCTCCGGGAATCCCCTCCCGGGAATCCGCTTCTTCGGGGGCACGATCACTCGATCGTAGGACCGTCGCCGCGATCGCTCGGTTTCGGGGTTTCGGGGACGGCAACTGGAATTCGCGCAACGCCTCCGGCGGGTCGACGGGTTTGCGCACCCGCGAGTTTTTGTCGCAGTCCTCGATCTCCCTCCCCGAAACGCAGGGAGAATTGCGACGTGGGGAGCGTTCGGGTACATTTCGGCGTTCCGCAAGCCGTTCCGAGTACCTTCACGGAGGGAAGCCAGTCATGAGCGCGATCGAGAGCACTTCAGAGTTCGTGTCGGGGATCTACGCCCGAATGGAGCGCAATCTCGAGGTCGTCCGTCGCCGTCTCGGAAGGCCCCTGACACTCTCCGAGAAGATCCTCTACGGCCATCTGCACCAGCCGGAGTCCGCGGACCTGCGTCCCGGGGAAAGCTACCTGCTGATTCGGCCCGACCGTGTCGCCATGCAGGACGCCACGGCCCAGATGGCGATCCTCCAGTTCGACCAGGCGAATCTGGCCCGCGTCGCGGTGCCGACCACGGTCCACTGCGATCATCTCATCCGTGCACGAGAGGGGGCGGAGCGAGATACGCTCCACGCCCTCAGCGAGAATCAGGAGGTGTACGAGTTCCTCGAGACCTCGGCTCGACGCTACGGCATGGGGTTCTGGAAGCCCGGGTCGGGGATCATTCACCAGGTGGTCCTCGAGAACTACGCCTTTCCCGGCGGGTTAATGATCGGCACCGACTCGCACACGCCCAATGCCGGCGGTCTCGGGATGTTCGCCTCCGGGGTCGGGGGCGCCGACGCGGTGGACGTGATGGCCGGATTCCCCTGGGAGGTCAAATGCCCGAAGCTCATCGGAGTCCGCCTCACCGGAAGCCTCCGCGGCTGGGCAGCGCCGAAGGATGTGATCCTGTTCCTCTGCGGAATCCTCACGGTCAAAGGCGGAACGAACGCGGTGGTCGAGTACTTCGGCCCCGGGGTCGCTTCCATCTCGTGCACGGGCAAGGCGACCATCGCGAACATGGGCGCGGAGCTCGGCGCAACCACCTCCGTGTTCCCTTTCGACGATTCCATGGACCGCTACCTTCGTGGAACGGATCGGCCCGCGCTCGCCGATCTCGCGTCGCGCTTCCGAAAGCTCCTGGCCGCCGACCCTGAGGTCGAATCGAGTCCGGAGAAGTTCTTCTCCCGCGTGGTGGAGATCGATCTATCCACTCTCGAGCCACACCTGGTGGGACCGCATACGCCCGATCTGGCGCGGCCGATCTCGAAAGTCGCCGAGGCGGTACGGACCGAGGGCTACCCGGATCGGATCTCCGTGGCGCTGATCGGCTCCTGCACGAACTCCTCCTACGAGGACATCTCCCGCGTCGCCGATGTGGTGCGCCAGGCGCAGTCGAGGGGGATGGAGGCGGCCGTCCCCTTCCTGGTCACGCCCGGGTCCGAGCAGATCCGGGCGACCATCGTCCGCGACGGGTTGATGGCCGACCTTCAGGGGGTCGGGGCGCAGGTTCTCGCGAACGCCTGCGGCCCGTGCATCGGACAGTGGCAGCGGGACGAGATCCAGTCCGGCACGAAGAACACCATCGTCACCTCCTTCAACCGGAATTTCCCGCGACGCAACGACGGGAACCCGGAGACCCTGGCGTTCATCGGGAGCCCGGAGATCGTGGCAGCGCTCGCCCTGGCCGGACGGTTGTCCTTCAATCCTCTGACCGACTCCCTCCCTTCCGCGGAGGGCACCTCGTTCCGGCTCGAGGCGCCCCGCCCGGCGCCGGACCTCCCGGCAGAGCGCTTCGTTCGTGACACCGAAGGGTACGTGCAACCCCCGTCGGACGGGAGTGGCGTCGACATCAAGATCCGGTCGGAAAGCAAGCGCCTCCAGAGACTCTCCCCCTTCGCGCCGTGGGATGGGAAGGACTTCGAGCGGTGCCCGCTCCTCCTGAAGGTCAAGGGGAAATGCACCACCGATCACATCTCGCCCGCGGGTCCCTGGCTTCGCTTCCGGGGACACCTGGACAACATTTCGGAGAACCTGCTCCTCGGGGCGTTGAACGCATTCACGGAGAAGGCCGGATCGACGCGCAATCTGTTGACAGGCGAAACCGATCTTCCGATCCCGACGGTCGCACGCGCCTATGCTTCGAAGGGCCTACGCTGGATCGTGGTGGGGGAGGACAACTACGGCGAGGGGTCGAGCCGAGAGCACGCGGCGATGGAACCGCGGCATCTGGGCGGCGCCGCGATTCTCGCCAGGTCGTTCGCGCGAATCCACGAATCGAACCTGAAGAAACAGGGGATTCTGCCCCTGACCTTCGCGGATCCGGCGGATTACGACGCGGTGCGGGAGACGGACCGGATCAGCCTTCTCGGCCTCGCCGGGATTTCGCCGGGCGGAGAGGTGGAATGCGTGCTCCACCACGAGGACGGATCCGATCGGAGGCTTCGGCTCCGCCACACGTTGAACGACGAGCAGATCGGCTGGTTCCGAGCCGGCTCGGCACTGAACGTCTTGAAACGACACAAGGCGGGCGCGGACGGACGGGCCTGATCCCGCCGCGTGAGTTTCGCGCGCATGGTCTCCGGAGGGCGATCTCGAGGGATCCCGAGATCGCCGGACAGTTCCGTACCCGAGTGCTTCGGGATGTGCAAGTACCACCGGTTGCGGTCGGCGGACCAACCCTCTTGCCGCGCACGATCGTCCCCCCACAGGCAGCGGGCCGCCGGAACGACGAGCGCGCGCATGCGCTCGTCCGCAGCACGCGTCCTTTCGGGAAGCCCCGGGATCTCGTCGGCGCCCGAACACGGGATCGCCTCCTCCAAGAGCTGGCGAGTGTCCATGCCGTTGAGGTAGTCGTCGAGACCGAGAGCGTAGCCGACCTCGACTTCGGCCACGATTCTCTCCCAGCCTTCGACGAGCCCTTCGATCCCCGCGTCCAGGATCCAGACCGGACATCTGCGCCCTTCGAGAAATCGACGGACCGCGTCCGCTCCGCTCATGGAATTCCCCTCCGCTTCTGTCGATGGAAATACGATTCCCCGTCCCTCGGACGGAAGAACGTTCGGATGGTCCCGTCCCCCTCGAACGCGAGAAACGATCCGGTCCGCCGGTCGTAGCGCGTGATCGCTCGGACATCTCCGAGGCGGGAACGTCGCGGATGCGCGCCGGAGCCACGGCGAGAGACTACACGGCGCTCGTACCAAACTCTTCCAGGGCTTCCGCCGGCATCGGCGTGGCGTAGGTGCCGGGAGAGGGAGCGTTGCTCTTCTGCCGCTCGACGAACCGGCCCGCGTCTTCCGGGTCGTCGACCATCGCCACGAAGGCGTTCGTGACCTGCAGGTGCCTGCGCACCGCCGAAGTCGCCTGCTCCGCGGTCAGGGCCCGAAGCTGCCGTTGCATCTCGACCCGCCGGCAACCCTCGACGTCGGGATCGAGATGCGCGGCAGCCCCGCGGCGGCCAGCGGAACCTGGACTCAGCGCTTGGGCGAGAGCACCATGCTCAGGTCTCGGTTGATGATGGGTCCCGGTGCGGACTCGACGATCGAGACCTCGTTCAACATCGCGATCACGCGGTCCAAGAGCTTGCGGCCGTTCTCCGGGCGTCGCAAATCGCGCCCGCGGAACATGATCGTGACCTTCACCTTGTCGCCATCGCTCAGGAATCTCCTGGCGTGGTTGAGCTTGGTGTCCAGGTCGTGGTCGTCGATGTTCGGCCGCAGCTTGACCTGCTTGACCTCGATCCGGCTTTCTTTTCTTCGCGCTTCGCGCGTCTTTTTCGCCTGCTCGAAGCGGTGCTTGCCCCAGTCCATGATGCGGACCACGATCGGGCGAACCTCGGAGGCAACCTCGACGAGATCGAGGCCTTTCTCTTCGGCGACGCGCCGGGCTTCTTCGAGGGGAATGACGCCGACCTGCTCGCCGTCGGCGCCGATCAGTCGGACGGGACTCAGCCGGATCTGGCTATTGACGCGAACTTTCTCGTCGATTCTCCACCTCCTGTGTCGTTGCGAAGGGCACCTCTGCCCGCCCGCGAGAATCGGACGAAATATACCACCGCTTCCGGCCACGACCAAACCGGCGGGAGCTGGAGGGTGTAGGAAAGGAACGTGGCGAGACGATGCAGCGAATCGGCGACAGCAATCGAATCTCGCACAACGCCTCGTGGTATGAATGACTTGCGGGCTCGCGAGATTCGGTTGCTGGAGTGAAAACGTCGGGGCATGCCCCCGCGTCCCGGGCTCCCGCGGGAAATGCACGCCGGCGGACCGGCGTGCATTTCTGCAAGACATTCTCATCATTTCGGGGTGACGCCTCGGGCGTCATGGCCGACTGTCCCCGATGCGCAGGGTGACGCCCCGGGGCATCGTGGGGGATTCTCACCGATTCCATGCTCGGCAAACATATACTCCCGGCCCAGAGGAGAGCACCCGGCGGGCCGCTTCGCCGCATCCGCGATGCGCGGCCGATCGGGCCAGGAGCTTTGTCATGAGCCAGCAGGTTCGCCGTGCGGTGGGCCCCGGAACTCTCGAGCTGGTGGAGGGGGATCTCACGACGCTCCAGGTGGACGCCATCGTGAACGCGGCGAATTCGGCGCTGCTGCTGGGAGCGGGCGTCGCCGGCGCAATTCGTCGCGCGGGCGGGCCCACGATTCAGGAAGAGTGCGACCGGATCGGGCACTGTCCCGTGGGTGGCGCCGTCGTCACGGGGGGAGGGGCGCTCGCGGCCCGGTTCGTGATCCATGCCGTGGGACCGGTCTGGGGAGAGAAGTCCCCCGGCGAGAGCGACCGCCTGCTGGCCTCCGCGTGCCGCGAGGCCCTCGCCCGTGCCGCCGAGCTGCGACTCGTGTCCGTCGCGCTGCCCTCCTTGAGCAGTGGGATCTTCGGGTTCCCTCTGGATCGAGCCGCACGGATTCTCTTGGACGAGGCGATCGCCCACCTTCGACTCGGTGGTGAGCCCAGGCTCGTGATCGTCTGTCTCTTCGTGGAAGAGGCGTTCGCGGTCTATCGCGAGGCTCTCGGAGGCTGCCTTGGGGCGCTGACGTCTTGGGCGACGCTGCTTTCCGGGGATCTCCACGGTCACCGTCGTGTGGATCCCGCCCCGGACGTTGAAGTCTCCGACGATTTTCATGCGAGTTGGACGAATCGCCTCGGCGAGATCGTCGGCGATGCGATTCGTGACCGCCTCGTGGAACGTCCCGGTGTGCCGATACGACCAGAGGTAGAGCTTGAGAGACTTCAGCTCGACACAGAGCCGGTCGGGCACGTAGGAGATCGTGAGCGTCGCGAAGTCCGGTTGCCCCGTCCGCGGGCAGACGCAAGTGAACTCGGGGCAGACGAACTCGATCGTGTAGTCCCGGCCCACCTCCGGGTTCGGAAACGTCTCGAGCCGCCGGCTCGGCTTGGTGGACACCGCCCTTCCCTCCCCTGGCGCACGGTCGCGGCGCCCATGCGATCGCTCAATCCCTCGAATCGTTTCCGCCCGATCTCGGCCTAGCCCGGATCATTCATGAAGAACCGTAGCGAGACCGCGAAGATGCCCGTCCTGCTTGGCGCCCGCAGGGGCTCGGGCCCGAGACGTACTGCGCAGTACGTCGCAGGGCCGGAGACCCGAGGACGTCAAGCAGGATGGGCAGATTCGTGGTCGCAGTAGGTTCTTCATGAATGATTCGGGCTAGCCCGAGGGGATCAGCTCTACCGGAACGTCCCTTCGCTTGCCGTCGCGCTCGACCGTCAGGGTGACCGACTTCCCCACGCCCAGCGTCTCGAAGACGTGCAGGACCTCGTCGCTCGATCGAACGGGTTGGCCGTTCGCGGCGACCACCACGTCACCAACGAAGATCCGGTCCCAGCGGCTCACGCGGATTCCTCGCAATCCGGCTCGCTCCGCGGGGCCGCCCTCGCGCACCTCGTAGATCACCGCGCCCCGGAGTCCGAGCCTTCCGGCGACCCCGTCGGAGAGCCACGTGACGCCGATGTCCGGCTGGATCGGCCGGCCGTGCTCGATCAGCTGCGGGACCAGACGCCGCACCGTGTCCACCGGCACGGCGAAGCCGATGCCTGCGCTCGACCCGCTCGTGCTGTAGATGGCGCTGTTCACCCCGATCAGCCGGCCTCTCGAATCCAGCAACGGCCCTCCGGAGTTCCCGGGATTGATCGCCGCATCCGTCTGGATCACGTCGTGAATCGTCCGTCCGTTCGGCGACCGCAGCTCGCGACCCAGCGCGCTGACGACCCCGGTGGTCAGCGAGTGGTCGAGGCCGAACGGGTTTCCCACGGCGAGCACGCGTTGCCCCACGACGAGGCCCTGGGAGCTGCCCAGCGTGATCGGAGTGGTCTGCCGGGACGGCGCTTCGATCCGGAGCACCGCCAGGTCCTTGTCCGCCGCGGCGCCGATGACCGTGGCCTCCCAGACGCTCTGGTCCGCCAGCGTGACCGAGAAGGCGTTCCCCTCCTCGATCACGTGGTAGTTCGTGACGATATGGCCACGACGGTCCCAGACGAAGCCGCTTCCGGTCCCCTGCGGGATTCGCAGGACGTCGAGGGAGAAGAAGTCCCTTCGCAGCGCGACGCTGGTGATGTACACGACGGAAGCGGATGCGCTTCGGAACACTTCGATGTCCCGCCGCTCTTCGGGGCTCAGGCCCTCGGGCATCGCCTCGGGCTCCGGAGACTCGATTCCCGGAGCGGCGGTGCCCGGCGCGGGGGGCCCGGGGGCGACCGTACGACTCACCCGTCCGCCCGACACCGACTGGCCCGCCGCGAAACCGATTCCGAAAGCCGCGACGAAAAACAGGATGAAGCGCGTTCTCATGATCGTTGTCCTGTCGAATCGCGATCCGGCCACCCACGCACCGCTTCGGGCGTTGACGACCGCACACCCGACCACGATACTGCCACCGCCTCGACGACCAGACGCGCGCGACGAGAGGCGACGCTCGGCGACAGGGTAACACGATCGACGCGGGCGCACCGGCGACGGGACGACGAGGGCACGCGACGAGGGGCAGCGAAGACGATGCTGCGAATCCACGATTCGGGGTTGCAATGAAGGCCCGCCCTGCCTCGCCACCGCGACCGTTCCTGTCACTTCGGCCGCGAGCCGTCGGCCCGGTCGTTCTTCTCTGCGAGCACGCCGGACGCAGGATTCCCTCCGACAGGAAGGGGGAGGAAACCGCGGCGAGCAGGGCGATCGTTTCGTCGCACTGGGGTTGGGACATCGGCGCGTGGAGTCTGACCCGCGAGCTATCGAGCCGCCTGAGCGTCTCGGCGGTCGGCGGAAGGTGGTCGCGCCTGGTCGTGGACTTGAACCGCGCCCCGGACGCCCCGGACCTGGTGCGGCGCTCCGCCGGCGGAGCGGATCTGCCGTGGAACCTCCGGTTGACGACCGCCGAGGTCGAGCGTCGAGTCCGTGACTACTACCTCCCGTACCACGAAGAGGCGGACCGGCGGATCGCTCGCCACGTCATCCGCGCCGTGCGTCCTCTCGTTCTGTCGGTCCACACCTTCACTCCGGACCTCGACGGCGAGAGGAGGGACTTCGACGCCGGTGTGCTGCACGGGAATGGTCACGAAGCGCTGGCCCGGAGGCTCGCGGCCGTTCTGCGCCGCGAGGGGCTTTCGGTCCGCCTCAACGAACCGTACTCGGGGCTCGAAGGGCTGATCTACTCGGCGGAGAGACACGCCTCCCACCTCCACTTGCGCTGCCTCGAGCTCGAGGTGAACCAAGGATTGCTCGAGCCGAAGATCGCGACGCGCGCGCGTCTGGCCGCAGCCGTCGCCCGAAGCCTGACACGCGTCCTGCGTGAACCGGTGCGGTAGAGTGAAGGGAGGCCGGCCTTCCCGACAGGACGGCGCGGAAGCGGCGAAGGGCTCAGGCGTAGCGTTTCGGGAAACGAATCGGAGCGGGAACCGGCGCCCGCTCCTGCTTCCGCTCGCGGATGATCCGAAGGCGCCGACGCTCGCCGAGAATGGAGGAAATCGCGAAAACCCCGACCACGAGGAAGAAGCAGAAGAAAAACCCCGTGACGAAGCCGTCGCTGTACGCCCCGCCCACGGCGTGGTAGTACTCCCCCGCTCCGAGCTGCGTGTGAAACGGCAGGCCGTTCGTGAAGATCCTCTGGAGGAAGCCGAAAAGGAACGTGAGGCACACGAGCACGCCCGGAACCGCCAAGAAGACGCTGATCCAGGCCTGGCGACGACTCATGGCTTGCATCCGCTCCCTCGATCCGCTTATATCCGGCGAACCTCCCCTCGGCGCCACTACGAATATTCGACACGGCCTGTCCGGCTGGTAGAATCCCACCGTAAGCTCGTTCCGACGTATTCCGGAGAGCGAATCGATGACATCGACTTCGGATCCGTGTGCCTATCGCCGCCGTGCGACGCGACCCGTTCGCGTGGGCGACGTGACGATCGGCGGTCACAGCCGAATCGTGGTCCAGTCGATGACCACGCCGCCGACGAAGGATACCGCTGCGACCGTGGCCCAGATCGCTCGGCTCGTGGAGGCCGGCTGCGAGATCGTGCGACTGACGGTTCCGACCACCGCGGATGCCGACAACCTCCCGAACATCCGGAGAGAGCTGTCCGCCCGCGGTGTCCGCGTGCCCCTGGTCGCCGACATCCACTTCACGCCCGCCGCCGCCATGCGGGCCGTCGAGCACGTGGAGAAGATCCGGATCAACCCCGGGAACTTCGCGGACAAGAAGAAGTTCGCCGTGCGCGAGTACAGCGACGTGGAGTACGCGGCGGAGCTCGAACGGATCGAGGGGGTCTTCGCCCCGCTCGTGAAGCGATGCAAGGAGCTCGGCGTGGCCATGCGGATCGGGACCAACCACGGCTCCCTGTCCGACAGGATCCTGAACCGTTACGGAGATACGCCCGACGGGATGGTGGAATCCGCGCTGGAGTTCGTCAGGATCTGCGAAGCGTACGGCTACCATGAGCTGGTCTTGTCCATGAAGTCCTCCAACCCGGTCGTGGCGCTCCAGGCGTACCGTTTCCTTGCCGCTCGCATGGCCGAGCAGGGAATGGACTACCCCTTCCATCTGGGAGTCACCGAGGCGGGCGCTGGCGAGGACGCGCGCATCAAGTCGGCAATCGGCATCGGGGCGCTCCTTTGGGACGGGATCGGAGACACGGTTCGGGTCTCGCTCACCGAGGATCCTGTCGCGGAGATCCCGGTGGCGAGAGCGATCGTGGCCCCGTTCGAATCCATGCGGACCCGGGACGGCTCGGCCCCGCACGCCCGCGGCGGCGAAACGCTGGAGGTTCGCCAGCCTTTCGAGTCGCGCCGCCGCGCCACCGATCCGGTGCGAGTCGGCCCTCGGCAGATCGGGGGGGATGCCCCCGTGCTGGTCGAGGTTCCCCTCGTCACGCCCCTTTCGGACCGGGACGCCATCCGCCGGGAGCTCGACGCGCAGGCCGGCGTCCGCGTCCCGGAGGAGACGCGGGCCGAGCTGGTGTCGGTCCGCCTCGATGATTGGGAGGGGGTGGACGCCCTCGACCGTTTCCGAGCCGCGATGGAGATGGTGGCGCCCCGGGTCTCGCTGTCGGTCCGCTTCGTCGGGCCGCTGACGGGCGCGGGCGAGGGGAGCCTCGGGCGGCTCTTCTCGGCCGCGCACCGGGTCCACGTTCGGCTCGCGGAGCCCACCGACCACACCCGGCGGGTCGTCGACGCGATGCTGGCGCTGACCGCGACGTCTCGGGCGGCCCTGCTGCTCGAAGCCGGCTCCGACAGGGGATCGGCGGAAGACGCGGCCGCCCTCGGCGTGGAGGCGGCGCGAGCCTCTGCTGGTTTTCCCATGAGCCGGCTGCTCCTTGCGATGGATCCGTCGCTGCCCCCTTCTCCGATACGGACGACGCGACTGCTGTCCCAACGACTCGCGGACGCGAGCGTGGCGACGCCGGTCGTTCTGCTCGATCGCGCGGCGGATCGTGCCGCCGACGCGCTTCTCGGCCCCGCTTCCTCCCTGGGCGGCCTCCTCTGCGAGGGAATCGGCGACGCGATCCAGATCGAAGCCGGAGCAGCGGACGAGGCGCGGCGGCTCGCCTTCGGCATCCTCCAGGCGGCGCGCGTGCGGATGACGCGGACCGAGTTCATCTCCTGCCCGTCGTGCGGTCGGACGCTGTTCGATCTCGAGACGACGACCGCTCGGATCAAAGCACGCACCGGGCACCTCAAGGGGCTCAAGATCGCGGTCATGGGCTGCATCGTGAACGGCCCCGGAGAGATGGCGGACGCGGACTTCGGGTACGTGGGCTGGGGAAACGACAAGATCGCGCTGTTCGTGGGCAAGGAGATGGTCGAGAAGGACGTCGCCACCGAAGACGCCGAGGAGCGCCTCGTGGAACTGATCCAGCGGCACGGCAAATGGGTAGCTCCGCCGTCCCCGGCGGCCGGGGAGGCCTGAGCCCGACCGCTCAGCCGACCCGAAGGTCCTGAAGCTCGCGCAGGATCCACGCGCCGAGGCCTTGCTCCACGAGGGGGCTGGTGCGCGCGATCTCGCCCGCCTCGAGAAGGTCCTTCGCCTCGAAAATCTCGAGAAACCCCTCGTCTCGACGGAACGACGCCTCCACCTTCAGTCGGCCGTCCGCCCGGAGGCCGTCCAGATGCCGGCGGTGTCCTTCGGTGGCCGCTTCCGTTTCGGCGAGCGGCCCCGTGAGCAGCAACGTGCGGACGTACAGGGGCATCAGAGCTTGTTCTTTTCCAGGTACTTCGGGATGTGCACTCGAAGCCGGGCTTCCTCACGCAGCCTTTCGGCCAGGGCCGCGCTCGCCGCCGGCTCACCGTGGACGAGATGCACGGTTCCCGGCCGATGAGACGAGGCGGAGAGCCAGCGCAGGATCTCGCGCCGGTCGGCGTGCGCCGAGAGACTGTCCAGGGTCTCCACCCGAGCCTTCACCGGCACGATCTGTCCGTGGATCTTCAGGCTCGCTGCCCCTTCCTGCAGCGCGCGGCCGCGCGTCCCGACGGCCTGGAAGCCGACGAGCAGCACCGTGTGGCGCCGCTCGGGAAGCTTGCGGGCGAGGTGGTGCAGCACGCGGCCTCCCTCCGCCATGCCGGAAGCGGAGATGATGATCGCGGGCCCGGGGAGGTCGTTCAACTCCTTGCTCTGGTCCACGCTGCAGTCCAGGTGGACGTTGTCGAGACCGAGAGGATCGTCTCCCCTCGCCTCGCGGGTTCGCATCTCGCGGTCCTGCGCCTCGGGGTGGCTCATCAGGATCCGCGTGGCGTGGATCGCCATCGGACTGTCCACGTGGATCGGGACATGAGTCGGAAGGCGGCCCTCCTGCTGCAACTCGCGGAGGAGGTAGAGGAGTGTCTGCGTTCGTCCCACGGCGAACGACGGGATCAAAAGACAGCCTCCCTCCGCCAACGTTTCCTCGATCAGCGTCGCGAGTCGGTCCTTCGGATCTTCGTCCGGGTGCTCGCGGTCCCCGTACGTGCTCTCGCACAGAAGGTGGTCGCACTCGGGAAGTGGCGCCGGATCCGGGAAAATAGGCTGGTCGACGCGCCCCAGATCTCCGGAGAACACCACGACCTGTCGACCGGAGTCCCCGCCGCCGGGGAACTGAAGCTCCAGGAACGACGCCCCGGGGATGTGCCCCGCAGGAAGGAACCGCAACTTCACGCCGGGCCGGATCGAATGCTCCTCGAGGAACGGCATGGGTCGAAGGAACCCCAGCGTCTTGCGCGCCTGCTCTTCGGTGAACAGCGGCAGAGCGGGCTTGTGCTTCGAGAACCCTTTCTTGTTCGCGAAACGCGCGTCTTCCTCCATCAGATAGCCCGCGTCGGGCAGGATGATGCCGCACAGATCGCAGGTGGCCGCCGTCGCCAGAACGGGGCCCCGGAACCCACGCTGCACCAGCACCGGCAGATACCCCGTGTGGTCCAGGTGCGCGTGGGTCAGGACGACGAGGTGGATGTCCTTCGGGTCGACCGGAGGTGGATCCCAATTCCGGAGTCGAAGCTCCTTGAGCCCCTGGAACAGACCGCAATCCACCAGGATGCGGAATCCGTCCAGATCCAATAGGAACTTCGATCCCGTGACGGTGCCGGTGGCACCGAGAAAAGTGAGAGTGGCCATCGTCCTTGCCCCTTGCGACCCGTGTTGGCGGGATCGGGGAGGAATCGTACCACGCCCATGACCGGCTCGAATCCGGGACCGCCAGGCGGCCGCGCGGGCCCGTTGGTCGGCCCGTGGCATCCCCGTCGGGTCTCGTTCCGGTCCTGGAGCCCGGGGACCCGCCATGGTCGCGGTCGCGGGCACCCTGGTAGAATGCCCGTTCGCGGACTCGAGTCCGCTTCGCTCCGATCGGGACTCGAGTCGTGAGGGGGGGTCATGCAGATCCGCATCGAATACTGCACCGAGTGAAACTACAAGCCGAGGGCCGCCGGTCTGGCGGCCGACTTGAGGAAGGCCACGGGCGTCCACACGGAGCTGGTCGCCTCCCGCGGGGGCGTTTTCGAGGTCAGCGTGGATGGCAAACTCGTTTTCTCGAAGAAAGCCAGCGGGCGCTTTCCGGAGGAAGGGGAAGTCCTCGGACTCATCCGTTCGGCTCGTCCGTGAACGGGGCGGGCCGCGTGTGCGAGGCGCGTCGCGTCCATTCGCCGCGCCCGGATCGACGAGGGTCGCATGAGCTTGCTCGATCGGGCGGTCAGCTTGGCGCTGCCCGCCGTCCCGAAACCGATCGTTCGCTACTTCTCGAGTCGCTACATCGCCGGTCCGTCTGCCACCGATGCATTCCGCGTGGCGCGGGAGCTCGCGGCGGGCGGCGCCATGAGCACGCTGGACATCCTGGGTGAGTTCATCACGACGCAGCAGGAGTCCGAAGCGAATGCCCGCGCATACCAGGACCTGGTTACCAAGATCTCCGCCGAGCGCCTTCCCCAGGCGAACGTCTCGGTGAAGCTCACGGGCATGGGGCTTCTGCTCGACCAGGAGCTCTGCCTGCGCAACATGCGACAACTCATGCGGGTGGTAGCCGACCATGGGAGCTTCGTCCGCATCGACATGGAAGACGCGCGCTGCACCGACGCGACGCTGGGGATCTATCGAACGCTGCGCGGCGAGTTCCCCCGCCACGTCGGAATCGTCCTGCAGTCCCGTCTGCGCCGGACCGTCGCCGACACCGAAGACCTGTGCGCCGAGCCGGCGAACTTCCGGCTCTGCAAGGGGATCTATCTCGAGCCGCGACAGATCGCCTACACCGATCCGGAGGTGATCCGGAGGAACTTCGTTCTCGTCCTCGAGCTCATGCTGCGCCATCGCGCGTACGTCGGCATCGCGACGCACGACGAGATCCTGGTCTGGGAGGCGGTGCGACTCGTGAGGCAGGCCGGACTCGAGCGCGAGCGATACGAGTTCCAGATGCTGCTGGGCGTGGACGAGCCGTTGCGGCGAATTCTCCTGGCGGAAGGCCACCGGGTTCGCGTCTACGTGCCGTTCGGCGAGCACTGGTACCCGTACTCCGTGCGCCGCCTTCGCGAAAACCCGCAGATCGCCGGGTACGCGTTGCGCGCGATGTTCCGCACAACGTAGGGTTCGGGCGCCTCGGAGCCCGCGGTCGCCGAGCCGGTGCGGTCAGCGGGAGAGGGTGCCGACCCCGTGCCGGTAGACCAGCTCTCCTCCCAGGAACGCTCCGTACGCGACGAGGGCGACCCCGACGAGAAGCAGCGCCGCGTAGAGCCAGCGGTGCGCGTGCGGAATCTCGCCTCCCGTCCATCCCTTCCAGAGAAGGACGCAGAGGAAAACGGAGAGAATCGCGATTCCTGTTCTCTCGTGGTCGGATACCACTTCCGTCGCCGCCTGGGGCAGCTCCACCGTGTTCGAAGCGAGGAAACCGGTGACGATCGTGGGGATCAGGCTGATCGTGCCGACGACCACGAGCGTGGTTCCGAAGGCGCGCAGTCGCGGCCGGCCGCCGACCTGTCCCCACGCCTCGCAGATGCCCCCTGCAACGAGGAATGCCGCGGAGAAGTGAACGAACACCGGATGGAGAAGGTGGATCACCGGATCGTCGGACCAGCGCCCCGTTCAGGGGACGGGATTGAGACGCGCGAACTCTTCGAGGATTTCGCGCGATCGTGGATCGAGGTGTCTTGGAGGAGCGATCTGGATCACGGCGTACAGGTCGCCGCCGGCCTTTCCCGACGACGGGCGCACTCCGCGTCCCTTGAGTCGGAACTTCTGGCCGCTGCGGGTTCCCGCCGGGAGTTGAATCGCCGCCTCCCCGTCGATGGTCGGGACCTCCACCGTCCCGCCCAGCGCCGCCGTCGCGACTCCGACGACGACCTCGCAGACCAGATCCCTCCCCTCGCGCCGGAACACCGGATGGGGCTCCACATGGATCACCAGAAACGCATCGCCGGGCGGACCGCCCGCTACTCCCGGCTCTCCCTTGCCCGCGACGCGCACGCGATCGCCGTCCTCCACTCCGGGCGGGATCCTGACCTTGAGCCGATCGCGGGACTCGACCGCGCCGCTGCCCCCGCAGGCCGGGCAGGCAGCCCCGCGCAGCCGTCCCGCCCCGTGGCAGCGACCGCAGGTCAGGGAGACCTGGACTCCCCTCCGGTTCTGCGTCCGTCGTCCGGAGCCGCTGCAGTCCGGGCAGGTGACCTCGCGAGCGCCCTTTGCGCCGCCGGTGCCTCCGCAAGCGGCGCAGGGGGACTGCTGCGGCAGCGGGATCTCGACCGTGGTCCCCTTCACCGCTTCGAGAAAGGGGATCCGGATTTCCATCTGGGTATCGGAGCCGTGCCGCGGGCGCTTCCGACCGCGACGGGAACCCGGCGTGAACAGCTCGAAAAGGTCCGAGAGGTCCCCGAACTCGAAGTTCCGGAAGTCGACGCCTGATCCTTCGAACGGGTTGAAGTCGGGCCCGAACGCGGCGTGCCCTCCCTGGTCGTAACGGGCGCGCTTCTCCGGATCGGACAGCACGGTGAATGCCTCGGCGACCTCCTTGAATCTCTCCTCCGCACTCTTGTCACCGGGGTTCACGTCCGGATGGTGCTTCCGCGCGAGTTTCCGGTAGGCCGCCTTGATCTCCTTGTGCGAGGCGGTTCGGGGAACTCCGAGAAGCTCGTAATAGTCTTTCTTCTGCTGCATGTACGGAGCGACCGCTCGACGCAATCCCATCGTGCCCCGGCCAGATTACCGAGCCAGGCGAGACCATAGGATTTGAGTATGTTACTGTCAAGCGGCTGAAGAGGGTCCGTGGGATTCTCGCTCGAAGCCCTTTCGGCGAGCTTCACCGATGCGCACATGAACGGATGGGCTTCCGATACAATGATTCGGGTGAGGCCTGGATTGAGACGCGCGTCACGGGTGAGGGATCTGTCGCTCGCCACCGCAGCCTTGGTTGCGGTTCTCGCCCTCGTCGCCCCCCGCTCCTTCGGCTCGGCCGAACAGGAAGCTCCGCCGGCGACCTCCGAGGCCGGGGTCCCTGGGAGCGCCGTCTCCGAGAAGGATTCCGAATGGGGACTGCCCAAGCCGATGCTCGAGGCCCTCGCCCGGCAGGCCGAGGTGTACCGCGATTTCGCCCTGCGGTTCAGCTGCACCGAGAACGCACGCGTCGCGCACTACGACGAGTCGAACGAAGCGACTCGGGAATCCTCTCGGAAGTACGCGTACCTTCTCGAGCGTTCTCCGGACGGGGAAGCGATACGCGAATATCGCGAAGCGCTCCGCCGCCGATCGCGCGGTGAAGGATCGACCGCCGGCAGCCGAGAGGTCGACGACGAGGAGAAATTCCCCCCCGCCTATGCGTGGGTGTTCTTGTTCAGTCGGGCCCATCAGCCTTTTTTCATGTACCGCCTCCTGGGAGACCGCTTCGAAGGATTCGATTGGGTTCACGAGATCCAGTTTCGCGGCGCCTCCCCGTTCGCCGACGGCAAGGACATTCGGCAGTGGGAAGGGACGGTGCTCGTGGACGCGGTCACACTTTCACCCGTCGAGATCCGGGCGGAGCCGAGCGCCCAGAAGGAGCGGATTCGCGCGATCTTCGACCAATGGTCGCAGTCCTTCAACCTCCTCGGGATGAGGCTCGCGCCGCGCCCATTCGGCTACCGGTGCCGCGTCCATTTCGGATATCGGCGCGACCGCCTGAGCTTCCCCACGGAGCTTCGGTACGATACGTTTCGAGCGACCGGGGCGAAGCAGTCGGTACCGTGGCTCGCGTCGGTGCGAGTGTACGAGGACTACCGGTTCTTCAAGACGTCCACATCGGAGGTTCCCTCGCCCGCTCCTCCTCAGTGACTCGGGATTCCGGATCGGCTCGAATGCCTCACAGAATCGACGAGCAACCACGCCGCTCGGAGAATGCGGAACCGGCTTCCGCCGCCGGTGTCGATTCCCTGCATGCGCAGAGGATCGACTCCGATGAAGGCCGGGAGTTGCTTGCGGGGATCAGACGTGGGGACGGCAAGGCGTTCGAGGCGCTCGCCCGCGAGGTCTCGCCTCGGCTCTACAGAACGGCGCTTCATTTGACCGGCCGTCCGGACGAGGCGGAGGACCTGGTGCAGGAGACCTTGGTACGGGCCCTCCCGGCCTTGCGGCGGTTCGAGGGACGAGCGCAACTCTCCACGTATCTGATCCGCGCCCTGGGAAACGTCTGGAAGAACCGGCTACGCTCCCGCTCGCGGTCTCGCATCGTGCAGTGGCTTTCCGGCAGGTCCGACCGGTGGGACGCGGAGGATCGACCGCCGCTGGATCCTCCCGATCCGGCCCGATCGCCCCTCGCGACGCTCGAAGCGGACGAGGCTGCCGCAGTCGTGCGAAACGCGGTACTCCGTCTGAGTCCGGACCGCCGCATGACGTTGGTCCTTCGCGAGGTCGAAGAGTTGCCGTACGAGGAGATCGCCGCGGTCATGGAGATCCCGGTGGGGACCGTGCGCTCGCGCCTGGCCCGAGCCCGGGAAGATCTGCGGCGCATCCTGGGAGGCCGCCCATGAAGCCGGTCGACTTCGATCGCCTCGTGCACGAATACCTCGACGGACGGCTGGGAGCGGCGGAGAAGGCCGAGTTCGAGGGACTCTTGCGCGCCGACGCGGATCTCGCCGCTCGCGTCGCTTTCCTTCGGCGCGTGGGAGAAGTCCTGCGGCACGGTTCCGCCGAGCTTCCCCCGGGCTTCGTTGCCCGGGCCCGCTCCCGTTTCGAGGATGCTCAGGAGAAAAAAGCAGGGCTTTTCGCGTCGTGGCCGGGACCGTGGAAGGTGGCAGGACTTGCGACGGCCGGGGTTCTCGTCGCGGCCCTCGTGCTCTCGGATCTCGTTCCGCGCTTCGGGACCACTCGGGTGGACACGGAGAGCCCGCCGGAAACGGATTCGCCTCCTCGGGGCTCGACGGAAGGACGATCTACCGATCGCTCGGCGTTCGATGATCTCCGCCCGAGCGCCAAGGACACCTCGACACCGTCGCCCGCCCCAGCCACGGACACGAACCGGCGAGTCCGGCCGGAAGTCGGATCCCAGCCCCCGGTCGAACGGAACGCCGCAGAGGCTCCCGACGTGCCTGCCGATCGGCAGTGGGCCGCGTCGCCGGCAAGAGAGAGCCCGCTGCGCGCCCAGCAGCCAGCGTCGGCAGGCGCTGTCGCTTCCGGTGCCGAGACGCCGACGACCTCGTCGGTGCCCGCCGGCGCGGAGCTGGCGGGGATCCCGGGAGGCTCCTCCCGCATCGCCGTCGCCGACGGCTCAGACAGAAGGGAGGAAGGTCCGGCGCCGATCGACGTAGGATTCGCCCAGGCGCCGGATCGGGGACTCACGAAAGCCGATCATCGAACCCCGTCCAGTCGGCTCGCCGATCGTCCGCCGCTGCGATGCGAGGCATTGCCCTCCGCAGCACTTCCGGAAGATTTTTTCGCGGTCGTCGCGCGCGCCGACGAGGCCTGGAGGAATTTGCTTCAGGGACCCGCCCGCACGGCGCTGACGTTGCTCGATCCCCGGTTCGGAGTCGAACGGGTGGCGATCGTCGGCCCTCGCAGTCGTGGGCCGTTCTCGTGCAAGGGATCGCGGGTGGTCTCGGAGCCCGAGGAACTGCTGATTCTCCTGCGGACGCCCTCGTCTGAGTTTCTCTCTTCTCCGGGCGGCTGTGCGGTAGTCATCCCCGTTCACCCCGACCACGTCCGCGTGGAGATCCTCCCGAATGACTGACCGTGAAGTTCCGTCAGGCGAGTCGCCGGACTCGGGACCGTTTCCGGAGCCCGTGAGGATCCCACCGGAAGACCATCTGGACTTGCACGCATTTCGCCCGAAGGACGTGCGGTCGATCGTCGAGAGCTACCTCGAGTCGGTCGTCTCCGAGGGGTTCAGCGAAGTACGGCTGATTCACGGCCGAGGAATCGGCGCGCAGCGAGAGATCGTCCGGTCCGTCCTGGCAACGCATCCCTCCGTTGCCGGATTTCGCGACGCACCGCCCGACCGCGGCGGCTGGGGAGCGACGATCGTGCGGCTGAAAACGCCCGATTGATCTCCGTTGCGGACGTGAATCCGGGCCTTCGCGCGCGACACCCCGCGGTCTTCGGGCGGACCGTTGTGACAGTACCGGGGGCACTTCCCGGGCCCCCCGGCCCCGCGGGCGCCGCCGGCCGGCGGACTGGCCTGTGCCTCCCGCGGGTTTCTGTCGTTTCCGGTGGACGCCCCGGAGCGTCACGGGAAAACGCCCCCGATTTGCCTCGATCTGTCTGGTCACCGCTTTCCTGTCGTACACCCGGCTTCCGGTGGAGGTTTGACGGCGTCGTGCGCCTGGACGACAATGTCTGTTGGGTGGGGGGGGTGATCCGATGAGTGATCCGATCCGCGTGGAGTGTCCTTGCTGCGGGGCGAAGCTGGCTCTGGATCCGGCCAGCGGCGAGGTATTCAGCTTCGAGGAGCCCACGCGGGAGCCCAAGAGCTTCGAACAGGCGATGGGCGACGTGCAGCAGGGCCGCCAGCGACGAGAGGACGCTTTCACGAAGGCGTTCGACCGAACCCGCCGCATCGAGGACGTGCTCGATCAGAAATTCCAAGAGGCGAAAAAGAAAGCAGCGACGGATCCGTCCTCGCGTCCGCGGAATCCGTTCGACGGAGAGTAATTCCGCTCAGGGTTCTCGCACGGCGTTCCCCAGCCCAGGATCGTAACGGAATTCCGCCGAAAGAGAGTCTTCGGCGAACTGACAGGACTCTCGTCACGGCGTTTCTCGAGAATCAACATGATCGATGTCGGAAAGACGGGAATGACGGAATTGAAAGATGAGATCGCAGTGCGATCGCGGCAGACGCGGACCGCAGCCGGACTCCGAAGAAAAGTCGTCTAACGTTGACTTTTGCAAGGAATTACAGCAGAATTGTGCCATTGTTCGGGTTGACTCAGGCATTGCGAGTCCGTATATGTTAACTCGACAACGCACACACAACCCTGAACGACGCAGGGAGGATTCATGCTCTCGAATCAGCGGGCGAGGCTGGTTCTACATCCCTTCAGTCTGATCTTGCTGCTGGTCATCGCCGGTCTCGCAGTAGGTGGCGGTTTCGTGTTCTTTCGCAACCGCGGACCGGATGTACCGCTCACGAGCGGATCCGACCAGTCGTCTCGCTCGGTGGGCTCCCACGGGATCCTGCTCTCGAGCGACCATCTGGATTTCGGAGATGTCCTTCTCGACCGTGAGGTCCTCCGCCAGCTAGTGCTTCGCAACACGGGGTTGAACGTCGTCCGGTTGCGCCTCGAGGGCTCGCCGACCTTTCGCGTGGAGCCACGCGAGATCTCGCTCGATCCCGGAAAGTCTTCGCACGTCGCGGTCGTCGCGAGCCCGGCGCAGCCGGGGGCGCTTCGCGACGAGCTCCGGATCTATGCGGAGGGAAGGTCTCTCGATCCCCTCGTCGTAGTGCTCGAAGGCAGGGCACGATCCAGCGTCGCGGTCTCCGCGTCCGCTTCGCAGCCGTCCGGTGCCGATCAACCCGGAGCGGAACGAGGCGTCGCGGCTTCCTCGGCCGGGGAGACATTGCCGGGGGGCGGGCCGTCGCCCGATGATGCGCCGGGCTCGGACGCTGGTCGCTCGGCGTCCGCTCTGGCCCCGGGCTCGGTGCAGGTCACACGCACGTCGGCGGCCAGCGGCGGGATCGGCGGAGACGAAAGTCGGGCTGCGCTCGGAGCGCGCATGCAGCCTCCTGGCGCGATCGTGGTCCCGTTCGACTTTTCGTCCCGTCCGTCCCGGAGCATGGCGGATCGCCCGGAGCCGACCGCCGGAGGCGGTCCCTCGGGCGACGACGAGGATCCGGTTCCGGTGAAAACCTCGAAGGACCCTTCGGATCTCGAGCGAAAGAAGGACACGTCCCGGCCGCGCGGGGCTTCGGGGCTTGCGGTGTCGGCGGCGAGCACGCTCTCGATTCTCGGATCGGTCAACCAGTTCTACCCGCAGCAGTTACTCGTCTTCGGCTCGCCGAACGGGGGGACATTCAGCCTGGGTGGCAGTCTCCAGCTTCCCAGAATCGCCCTTGGGTTCGGCCAGTCCATGACATTCGCTCAGTCCGGATCGGCGGTCGGAACCTTCGACCCGGGCTCCGGCCTCGTGCAGTTGCACCTCCTGATTCAGGCCATCGACTCGAACGGTCGCGCTGCGCCACTGGAATTGAGCCTCACCACTGCCTCGTTCCCGTTCCGCAACAACAGCGGGGCCTACGTCTCGGTCTCGGGAAGCCCGCGATTGCCGTCAGGAGATCTTCGCCTGGTCGGGGCCGCGAAGGTACCTACGAACCACGGGAACTCAGCAGAGGAGCAGTGGGTCACCATCGAGATCGTCGGCAACTTGAGCTTCCCCCAACCCGAGAGCTCGGGCACAGGGGACCCGTCCGGCTCGGGCGGCGGGATGTGATGAGGCCTAAATGAAGAAGAAGCTCCTCCTGGTCGCGATCGCCGTCCTTGGCCTTTGCGCCGTCTCGGTCGCGGTGCTCAAACCCGGGTGGCTCGGCCCGTTGGGCCTCGGCGAAGAACGAGCAGTCCGCAAGCGCGCGGAGGGGTACTGGAACGCCCGTGTGGCAGGGGACCTCAAGGCCATCGCTCCCTACGTGCACCCGTTGCAGAAGTCGATCCAGGAGAACAACGTCCTCCTCACCGATTCGTTCGAGATCGCGGGCGTGACGGTGAACGGCGACCACGCAACCGTAGCGGTCAAGGCGAAGCACAGGGTCAAGCTCGCGCGGGTCGCCAACGTGGATCGCGAAATGGAGCACGAGGACCGCTGGGTTCGATACAAGGGTGAGTGGTACCACGAGCTGCACCCGACGAGCTTCGGCGAGATCCTCCAGCAGGGACTCGGTAAATGGAAGCCTCCGGTCGATCCCAATCCGGAGGGTGGCAAGTCGAAATAGTGCGGACGCGCGCGCCACGAGCGACGCGTTCCTTCAGAAAGAGATGCCTTCCGAATCCCGGGATTCCCAAAGAACCCGGGACCGGACAGGTGAGGGGGGCCGGAGGAGCCGCCGCCCCGGTTCTTCCGGTCCCCCTGTCTTTTCCCGCTGCGTTCGACGCGGCCGTGAGGAGTCCGATGAGCAACGAAGGAGAACGAAGACAAACCGTTCGTGGGTCGGGCGTGGCCTCGCGAGCCGAGGGGCAGCGCCTCTCGATCCGACATCGGTGGGCGCGCTTCGCCTTCGTGCTGTGCGCCTCGACGTTGCCCCTCGTGGCGACGGGCATGGGGCCTTCGACCACGGGATTCACGTCGGCCGTTTCCGGCGACGTCCCGGTCGCAGCCCAGATGCTCCGCGTCGCCGCCGACCCGACATCGAGGTCGGTTCGCCTCGCTGCGCCGATCGTCCTGCCGAGCGTGACGCTCGACGGCGGAGCACGCGTCACGCTGACCCAGGTCGGCGACGCAATCGTGGCCTGCGATGCCGCGCTCGGGCGCATCGACGTTCCCCTGACGATCCTGGCGGCCGACTCGGAAGGACGAGCCGAAACCCTGTCGATCCGGCTCACCACCGGCATCACGGCTGCTCCCGAGTGCCGGGGCAACCCGGACGATCCGCGGTATTGCGCGGGATCCTCGTGGGATCCCGGCACCGGCGCCATGCGTCTCGTGGCCGTCCAGCCGGTTCCGGAGCACTCGCATACGCTTCTGGCCGGCTCCGTGATCACGTTCGACCTTCCCGTCGTGCTCGCCGCTTCGGGCGACGATACGGTCGGCAGGATCATGGACCGCTGTTTTTCGCCGCCTTTTTCGCGGGCAGGTGCGGAGGAATCCGGCGCGGAAGCGGCCTTTGCGGCCGGCGGCGAATCGACGCTGTCGCAGTTCTGGACGATCTTCACATCGAGCAAGCAGACCCTCCTCGGCCACGAGGGGCACCTCGCGCAGCAGCAGATCGGCGTCGGTCCGGGCACGCCCCCGAAAGAATGGCAGACTCTGAGCAACATCGTTTTTCCCCGCACCGGCCTCGGATTCGGGGAGTACATCGACATCTTTCAGAACGGCACCGCCTCGGGCGACCTCGAGGCGAACGGGGTGGTCACGCTCGACGTGCCCGTCCGCTTGCGGGACTCCCGGGGCAGCGAGCAGACCTTCACGATCGCCCTGACCACGGAGCGGACCCAGGGGATCAATACGGACGGTGGCCCGATCTGCCGATACGCCGGCAGCGACCCCTCGGTCTGCACCGGGACGCGCCGCAACGGTGTCGGCGACTTTCGCATAGTCGCCATCGTGAACATCCCGGTGGGGGGCAACACGCTCGGCTCGGGAGCGATCCTGTTCGAGGAGATCCTCGGGAATCTCCCGTCGAACGACAGCGACTCCGACGGCGTGCCGGACGCAACGGACAACTGCCCGTCGGTGTCCAACCCCGACCAGGCCAACACGGACGGCGACACCCAGGGAAACGCTTGCGACAACTGCCCCACGACGCCGAACTCCGATCAGATCAACACCGACGGCGACTCCCAGGGCGACGCATGCGACACCGACGACGACAACGACGGCGTCCTGGACTCGACCGACAATTGCCCGCTCCTTTCCAACGCGAGCCAGACCAACACCGATGGCGACGCACTGGGTGATGCCTGCGATCCCGACGACGACAACGACGGCCGGGCCGACGGCTCCGACAACTGTCCCCTCGTCGCGAACGCGAGCCAGACCAACACCGACGGCGACTCCCTGGGGGACGCCTGCGACCCGTGCCCGCTCGACTCGCAGAACGATGCCGATGGCGACACGATCTGCGGCAACGTGGACAACTGCCCCACGACCGCGAACGCGAGCCAGACCAACACCGACGGCGACTCGCAGGGCGATGCCTGCGACCCCGACGACGACAACGACACGATCCTCGACGGATCGGACAACTGCCCGCTCGTCGCGAACGCGAGCCAGACCAACACCGACGGCGACTCCCAGGGAGACGCCTGCGATCCCGACGACGACAACGACGGCCGGGCAGACGGCTCCGACAACTGCCCGCTCGTCGCGAACGCGAGTCAGACCAATACCGACGGCGACGCTCAGGGCGACGCCTGCGATCCCGACGACGACAACGATGGCCGAGTCGACGGCTCCGACAACTGCCCGCTCGTAGCAAACGCGGACCAGGCCAACGCGGACGGAGACGCTCTGGGAGACGCCTGCGATCCGGACGACGACAACGACGGCCGAGCCGACGGCTCCGACAACTGCCCGCTCGTCGCGAACCCGAGTCAGGCCGACTCCGATTCGGACGGCATCGGCGACGCATGCGACACGTGCCCCGGGGACGGAAGCAACGACGTGGATGGAGACGGCGTGTGCGGCGGCGTGGACAACTGCCCCACGGTCCCGAACCCGGACCAGTACGACCGGGACAACGACCGTGTCGGCGACGCGTGCGATCCGTTCCGCGTGAACTTCGGAACGCCGACGTCGGCGATTCCTCAGGGGTTCGTGAAGGACGACGGGAGCACGTTCGCCGCGGCCCGCGGCTACGGCTGGAACCTCGCTCCCGGCACCCGCGAGCGAACGACCGCCCAACCCCTCGAGCTCGATACGTTCGCCTTCACGTCCGCCGAACGAATCTGGACGGCGGAGATGGCCAACGGCGAGTACGACGTGCACGTCATGGCGGGAGATCCAACGTCCAGCCAGGGGCCGCATCGCATCGCCGCGCAGGCGGTGGCGGTTCTGGCCGATGTCCCGACGGCGACGAACGTATTCGCGGAGGCCACGAAGCGGGTCAGCGTGCGCAACGGCAGGATGGACGTCCTGCTCGGCGGCACGAGCGGCAATACGCTGATCAACTACCTCGAGGTGCTTCCCGTCTCGGGGGGCCCCGCCGTCCTCAAGGCGGTGAATTTCCAGCCGGCCGCGGCGGCCGTTCCGCCGGGGTTCCAGCCGGACAGCGGACAGACGTTCAGCTCCCCTCGCGGATACGGTTGGGATGTCGCGGTCGCGACCCGAGAGCGTGCCCGGGCGATCCCTCAGGTGCTGGACACCCTGGCCTTCTCGACGACGACGCGAACCTGGGAGCTCGCGCTCCCGAGCGGATACTACGACGTATGGCTCGCGGTCGGCGACGGCCAGTACGCCTCGGGACCCCACCGCGTGGTTCTCGAAGGGAATCCCGTCGTCTCCGCCGAGAACACGGCAGCCGGCGTATTCCTCGAAAGGCGTACCGGCGCCCGCGTCACCGACGGACGGCTCACGATCCAGATCGGGAACGGGACGGCGACGACCGCCCTCAACTACGTCGTGGTGGCGACTGCCGGCGCGGACGCGGATGCCGACGGTCGGGCGAACGAGTCGGACAACTGTCCGTTCGCGGCGAACGGGGGCCAGGAGGACGCCGACCAGGATGGCATCGGGGATGCGTGCGATTCGGACCGCGACGGGGACGGGATCGAGAACGCCCTCGATAACTGTCCGTTGCAGTCGAATGCCAGCCAGGCAGACCAGGATCTGGACCGTGTCGGCGACGCGTGCGATTCGTGTCCCACGGACCCGCTCAACGATCCGGACGCCGACGGCGTCTGCGGCTTGGTGGACAACTGCCCCTCGCTCGCGAACCCGACGCAGACCGACACGGACGGCGACGGCCTCGGCGATCCGTGCGACTTCTTGAAAATCAACTTCAGTCCGACGAGCTCCGCGGTGCCCAACGGATTCAAGAGGGACGACGGTGCCGCGTTCTCTGCTGCGCGAACCTACGGATGGAGCGGCTCGGTCGACACCCGAGAACGGACGACCCCGGCGCCTCTCGAGTACGACACCTTCGCGTTCACGACGCCGGTCCGGACGTGGACGGCCGAGATCCCGAACGGCGAGTACGACGTCCGGCTGAGCGTGGGAGACGCGAGCTATGCCCAGGGTCCCCACCGCGTGGTGGCCCAGGGCATCGTCGCGATCAACAACGTGAGCACTTCCGCCGGCAGCTTCTCGGAGACTACGGTACCGGTTTCGGTGCGCAACGGCCGCCTCGACCTCCAGATCGGTGGCACGACCGGGAGCACGTGCATCGACTTCCTGACAGCCATCCAGAAGGTGGGCGGTCCCGCGTTCCTGCGATCGGTGAACTTCCAGCCGGCCGGCGCCACGCGACCGTTCGGCTTCGGCATCGACGCCGGCCTGGCGTACGACGCGGCGCGAGGGTACGGGTGGAACGTCCCTGTGGAGGTTCGCGAGCGCGGCCGGAGCATCCCGCAGGTGCTGGACACGCTGGCATTCAGCTCCGCGATCCGAAACTGGGATCTTGCGGTCCCGAACGGGTTCTACGAAGTGTGGCTCTCCGTGGGCGACGCATCGAACGCGCAGGGCCCGCATCGGGTGATCGTCGAGGGCAATCTCCCGGTCAACAACGAGTCCACCGCCTCCGGCCAGTTCCTGGAGCGGCGCACCGGCGCGAGGGTCACGGACGGGCGGTTGAGCGTGTACATCGGCGGCGGAGGCGGCAATACCACTCTGAACTACGTGACGGTCGCCACGGCCCCGTCCGACCTGGACGGCGATGGAGTCGCCAACGAGGCGGACAACTGTCCTTTCGTGGCCAACGCCTCGCAGATCGACGGGAACGGCAACGGAATCGGCGACGTTTGCGACTTCGACCGCGACTCGGACGGAGTCGGCGACGCGACGGACAACTGTCCGGACACCTCCAACACCGACCAGGCGAACGCCGATGCGGACACGCTGGGCGATGCCTGCGACCCCGACGACGACAACGACGGGATCCTGGACCCGGCGGATAACTGCCGGACCGTCGCGAACACGAATCAGGCCGATGGGGACGGGGACGGGCTCGGGAACGCCTGCGACGCCTGCCCCAGCGATGCGAACAACGACATCGACCGTGACGGCGTTTGCGGCAACGTGGACAACTGCCCGACCACGCCGAACGCGGACCAGCTGAACACGGACGGCGACGCACAGGGCAACGTCTGCGACACCGACGACGACAACGACGGCGTGACGGACGGCTCCGACAACTGCCCGCTCAACGCCAACGCCTCGCAGACCAACACGGACGGCGATACGCAGGGAGACGCCTGCGACGCCGACGACGACAACGACACGATCGTCGATGCCTCCGACAACTGCCCGCTCGTGTCCAATACGAATCAGCTGAACACCGATGGCGACTCCCAGGGGGACGCCTGCGACAGCGACGACGACAACGACACGATCCTGGACTCTTCGGACAACTGCCCGCTCGTCGCCAACTCGAACCAGACGAACACGGACGGCGACGGTCAGGGAGACGCCTGCGACAGCGACGACGACAACGACACCGTGCCGGACTCCTCGGACAACTGCCCGCTCGTCGCCAATTCGAACCAGCTGAACACCGATGGCGACGCCCAGGGGAACGCCTGCGACACCGACGACGACAACGACGGCCGGCTCGATGCCTCCGACAACTGTCCCCTCGCTCCGAACGCCGATCAGGCGGACGCGGATGCGGACGGCATGGGAAACGCGTGCGACGCCTGCCCGAACGACGCGAGCAACGACCAGGACGGCGACACGATTTGCGGAGCCGTCGACAACTGTCCCGCGATCCCAAACGCGGACCAGCTGAACACCGATGGCGACGCCCAGGGGAACGCCTGCGACACCGACGACGACAACGACGGCGTGCCCGACACCAACGACAACTGCCCTCTCGTCGTCAACTCGAACCAGGCGAACACGGACGGCGACGCCCAGGGGAACGCCTGCGACACCGACGACGACAACGACGGCGTGCCCGACACCAACGACAACTGCCCTCTCGTCGCGAACCCGACCCAGACCGACACCGACGGCGACCGCATCGGAGACGCGTGCGACTCGTGCCCGGCCAGCCCGGACACGGATAACGACGGGATCTGCGACTCCGCCGACAACTGCCCCGCGATCCCCAACCCGACCCAGGCGAACCAAGATGGCGACGCCCAGGGCGATCCGTGCGACAACTGCGTGTCGATTCCGAATTCCAACCAGCTGGACACCGACCGCGACGGGTTCGGGAACGTCTGCGACAACTGCCCGAGCACCTCGAACCCAACGCAGTCGAACATCGACAACGATTCCTTCGGGGACGCCTGCGACACCGACGACGACAACGATGGCATCCTGGACGGCACAGACAACTGCATCGCCGTGGCCAATCCGGACCAGCTGAACACCGACGGAGACCAGTTCGGGAACGCCTGCGACGGCGACGACGACAACGACGGCCTTCCGGACGGTAGCGACAACTGTCCGGTGAACGCCAATCCGACCCAGGCCAACAACGATGCGGACGCGCAGGGGGATGCCTGCGATCCCGACGACGACAACGATGGCGTGCTCGACGGAAGCGACAACTGCCCGCTCCTCTCCAACGCGAATCAGCTGAACACGGACGCAGACTCTCTGGGCAACGCCTGCGATCCCGATGACGACAACGACGGCGTTCTCGACGGAGCCGACAACTGCCCCGTGAATTCCAACGCCAACCAGCTCGACACCGACGGGGACCTTCTCGGTAACGCGTGCGATCTCGACGACGATGCCGATGGCGTGCCCGACACCAACGACAACTGCCCGCTCGTCGTGAACCAGGGCCAGGCCAACGCCGATGGCGACGCGCTCGGCGATGCTTGCGATCCCTGCCCCAACGACCCGAACAACGATGCGGATCGCGATGGAGTCTGCGGAAACCTCGATAACTGCCCTGCAGTCGCCAACCCCAGCCAGGCCAACGCCGACGGAGACACCCTCGGCGATGCCTGCGATCCCTGCCCCAACGACCCAAGCGATGACGCCGACGCCGACGGGGTCTGCGGCAGCATCGACAACTGCCCGGCCGTCGCCAACCCCAGCCAGGCCAACGCCGACGGAGACGCCCTCGGCGACGCTTGCGATCCCTGCCCCAACGACCCGAACAACGATGCGGATCGCGATGGAGTCTGCGGAAACCTCGACAACTGCCCCGCGGTCGCCAACCCCAGCCAGGCCAACGCCGACGGTGACGCCCTCGGCGACGCTTGCGATCCTTGCCCCAACGACCCAAGCGATGACGCCGACGCCGACGGGGTCTGCGGCAGCATCGACAACTGCCCCGCAGTCGCCAACCCCAGCCAGGCCAACGCCGACGGTGACGCGCTCGGCGACGCTTGCGATCCCTGCCCCAACGATCCGAGCAACGATGCCGACGGCGACGGCGTCTGCGGCAGCATCGACAACTGCCCCGCGGTCGCCAACCCCAGCCAGGCCAACGCCGACGGTGACGCCCTCGGCGACGCTTGCGATCCCTGCCCCAACGATCCAAGCAATGACGCCGACGGCGACGGCGTCTGCGGCAGCATCGACAACTGCCCCGCGGTCGCCAACCCCAGCCAGGCCAACGCCGACGGAGACGCCCTCGGCGACGCTTGCGATCCCTGCCCCAACGATCCGAGCAACGATGCCGACGGCGACGGCGTCTGCGGCAGCATCGACAACTGCCCCGCAGTCGCCAACCCCAGCCAGGCCAACGCCGACGGAGACGCCCTCGGCGACGCCTGCGATCCCTGCCCGAACGACCCAAGCAATGACGCCGACGGCGACGGCGTCTGTGGCAGCATCGACAACTGCCCCGCCGTCAGCAATCCGAGCCAGGACAACGCCGACGGCGACGCGTTCGGCGACGCCTGCGATCCCTGCCCGGCCGATCCCGACAACGCGTGCTAGGGCACCGCGCAGAGGAGCAACCGGGCGATTCGTGCACCGAGGACATCCCGATGCCGATCGATTCGCGCGGCTTCAGGATGGGCGAAGACCGTGACGGGAAGATCGGCGAGCGATGCTGCGCGGGCGGAGCCCAACCGCCCCTGACCGGAGAGAAAGACCATGACGCGAATCGGTAAGTTCGCAGGCTGGATCTCGCTCCTTCCGCTGATGTTCCTCGCTTCCCGGGACGCCCAGACGGCGCAACTCGAGATCTCGAGCGGAAGTTCCATCACCGTGCAGGGCGCCAACAGGACGGTCGTCGTCCAGAGCGCTCCGATCTCTCCGGCGCCTCCGGCCTTGAACTCGTTCCGCACGAGCTCCGTGTTCAGCTTCCCGAGGATCAGCCTCGCCTTCTCCGAGTACCTGGACGTGTACCAGTACCACGCGGGCAGCGGAGTGCTCGACGTCGTCTCGGGTGCGACGACGCTCGATCTGACGCTCTGGCTCGTGGACCACCTGGGCAACCGGTTCGAGCTGCCGATTCGACTCGCCACGGGCATTCCCGTGGCGTCCGACTGCTTCGGATTCAATCTGTGCATCTTCAGTCCCGCCAGTCCGCAGTGCCTCGGGTCGCCGTGGAATCCGGCGACAGGGAACCTCACGCTCGTCGGACGCAAGCGGATCGGCCCAGGCTCCGGGACGATCGTCGACTGCGAGATCGTCGAGATCGTGCTCAAGGCCCGGATCGAGCCACGGGACTTCGACAACGACGGCAAGCAGGACGCCATCGACCGCTGCCCGAGCACGCCGGACGCGTCGCAGATCGACACGGACGTGGACGGGGTCGGCGACTCGTGCGACAACTGCGTCAACGCCTACAATCCGTATCAGGGGGACGTGGACGGGGACAACAAGGGAAACGCGTGCGACGGACTCAAGATCAATTTCCAGCCGGCGGGAGCGCCCATCCCTGCTGGATTTTCCGCCGACTCCGGCCTCCTCTTCAGCGCCTCGCCTGGGTGGGGCTGGCTGGGGTCGACGACCGTCCAGACGCGTGACCGCAACATCCTTTCGGATCAGAAACTCGACACGTTCGCGTTCTCCTCGACGGAGCGAACGTGGGAAGCGGTCCTTCCCGGCGGCGTGTATGAGATCGAGACCGCCATCGGCGACCCTGCCAACCCGCAGGGTCCGCAGCGAGTCGTGCTCGCGGAAAGGACCCCGGCAGGAGCCACGTTCTTCGACAACGAATATACCGTCGCCGGAGCGAACAACAAGGTCAAGTTGCTTTCGACCCAGTTCGTCGGCGACGGCAGGCTCACGCTCGAGATCGGCGGGCTCGCGGGAAACACCATGCTCAACTACGTCACGGCCACCGAATCCCAACCCCCGCCGTTCTTCTCCCGTTACGTGAACTTCCAGCCGTCCGGGTCCGCGACTCCGGCCGGCTGGGCACCCGACAGCGGAGATCCTTACACGACCCCGCGAGGATACGGTTGGGACGGTACGACGATTCTCCCGACCCGCAACCGGGCGGCCCTGGGGAACCCCCTGCTGGACACGTTCGTCTTCCAGGACGTCGTTCCCCGCACGTGGAAGATCGACGTACCGCCGGACTACTACCTGGTGCAATTCGGCGTGGGGGATGCCTCGTACGCGCAGAGCCACGAGACCGTTCTGGTGGAGGGGTTCCCCTGGCTCGAGGGCGCGTCGACGCTAGCGGGTCAGACGCTGACCGTGTTCGGAGCGGTTCCCGTTCTCGACGGCGCGCTCGAGGTGTCGATCGGCGAATCCGGCGGGCTCACTCCGCTCAACTACATTGCCGTCGCTTCGGCTCCGGTCGATCTCGACGGGGACGGCCTCGAGAATCTCCGCGACAACTGCTACGACGTGGCGAACGCAGGCCAGGAGGACGGGGATCTGGACGGACGCGGCGATCCTTGCGACGCCTGCCCGCAGGACCCCGGCAACGACGGCGACGGCGACGGATTGTGCGGAAACGTGGACAACTGCCCGTTCGTCGCGAACGCGGATCAGGCGGATGGCGACCTGGACGGAAAGGGCAACGCCTGCGACAACTGCCCCGCGAATTCCAACCCCGATCAGGCCGACCAGGATCGCGATGGGAAGGGGAACATCTGCGACAATTGCCCGTCGGTCCACAACGCGAGCCAGAGCGACCAGGATGGCGACGGCAAGGGGGACGCCTGCGACAATTGCCCCAGCATCCAGAACCCCGCGCAAGAGAACGCAGACGCGGACGCCCGTGGCGACGTGTGCGACTGCGCTCCGGCGAATCCGGGCGCGTTCGCCGCCCCCACCGAGATTCAGGGAGTGCGCGTCTCCAACCAGCCGGCAACGAGCATTTCGTGGACGAGCCAGTCCTCGGCGGCGGGGTCCGGAACGGTCTACGACGTCGTCAGCGAGCTTCTTTCGGATCTGGCATCGGCCCAGCCGTTCGCGGCCGCCAGCTGCCTTCAAGACAACGTTGCTCCGGCGACGCTCTCTGATGCTCGACCGGTGCCGGGTGGAGCCGGATTCCTCTACCTGATTCGCAGCCAGAACGCCTGCGGGACGGGACCCTTCGGGAACGGCGTCGGCCGTGCCGGTCTCGACGCGGCCCCGATCTGCCCGTAGAGCGGTCGTCTCACCGGGTGGGGTTCGAGGCCGGCGTCCCCTTCTGGTACCAGACCTTCACCGCACCGAGCGAGCCTCGGCCGAAGGCCGCCACGATATCGCGGCGCCCGTCGCCGTTGAAGTCGGCCGTTTCGACCCCCCAGGTGGGCAGAGGACGCTCGGAAAAGAGGGTGGACTCGGGGCAGAACTGCCAATCTCCCTTGCAGTCGCCCATGGCGATCCGGGCCTTGCCGGAGGATCCCTCGCTCGTGACGAGATCGTCGCAACCGTCTCCGTCCACGTCCACGGCCCGGATGCCGACGAAGAGCGCTCCCTCCGTGGGAAACCCCGCGCGATCCACCCGGCCGACCTCGGCCCAGTCCAGCCCGTTCGCCGACTCGAACCGCCACAGTCCACCCCGCGCTCCGCTGATCGCGAAGATCAGATCCGGTATGGCACGATCGGGCCGCTTCCAGATGGTGAGGCCGAAGAATCGACCGCGGGTAGGAAAGCCGGTCGCGGGGCGGAAGTTGCCTGTATCCTCTTGCAGCCATACTTTCGCCGGGGGCGGCGGAATGGTCCGCCGTTCGCCCGCTGAGGGCTGGAAGGTCGTGACGACATCGAGTCGCCGGTCCCCGTTGACGTCCTCGAGTCGGACGGCGATGCCGAAGCCCGAGGCGGGAAGTCCCGTGTCCGGTCGCACGACCCAGGTCCCGTCGGCTTGCCCCTTCAAGACGAGGAAGCCGCTGCTGAACGCCGAGAGGGCAACGATGTCGACGAGACCGTCGCCGTCCAGATCGCCCGCATCCGCGTCGTTGAAGCCCTGGACGTTGCGTGGGATTCCCTGCGAGGCCGGAGCCCAGTGCCCCTTCCCGTCGCCGTGGAAGACGTAGAGCCCCTGGCAATGATCCGCGACGAGAAGGTCGAGGTGCCCGTCTCCATCGATGTCTCGAAGTCGAGTGCCGATTCCGCAGGAAATCTCCGCGGGATACCGCAAGTCCTCGGATGCGTCGGTCCAGCCTCCGACCCCATCGCTGAGGAACACGCGCGGGCCGTTCTCCTTTCGCGGCAGCACCGAGAAGTCCACCAGCCCGTCCTCGTTCACGTCGCCCACCGCGGGGAACGACTTCCACTCGCCCTTCTCGGGGAGACCCTTCGACGCGGGAACGAACGTCGGACAGTTGCTCGGGACCAGAGATTCCACCGACTTGGAAGGCGGGCCGTCGCCGCATGCCGTCGCGGCCAGGGAACAGGCACACACGAGATGTCCCAGGAAGTACTTCACGGAGTGTTCCCTTTCTTCAGGACCGCAGCCCGCAGGACGGCGCGAAGGTGAGATCATTGGACCTGGGCGATGGTAACAACGCGTCGTGGGAGCGTCAACGCGATCTCCCCCCGATCCGAATCTCGTTTGCCGCTCTCGTGCTCACGCTGCTCGCGGTCCTTGCGTACGTGAACACCGTCTTCCACCCGTTCCAGTACGATGACCTCCCGCTCGTCCTCAGGAATCCCTGGATCCGATCGCTCTCCAACATCCCACGCCTGATGGGCTTCGGCGATCACGGCTTCGTCGCGCGCCCGCGCTTCACCCGGGACGTCACCTATGCGATCGAGTACTCGATCGCCGGTCCTCGGCCGCCGCTGTATCACGTCTCGAACATCCTCCTTCACGCGTGCGCAGGCATCGTTCTCTTCCTGCTCGTATCCCGTCTCGCGCGCGACCGCTGGCTCGGAGGCCTGACCGCGGCGCTGTTCGTCCTCCATCCCATCGGCACCGACGTCGTGGCTCAAATCTCGGGCCGCCGGGAGATCTTGGCAACCCTCTTCTGTCTGGCGGTCGCGCTGTTTCTCCAGGCCCACAGGGAGCGCGGTGGGGCCTGGAGGGTAGGAGCGGCCGGGATTTGCCTCTACCTGGGGGTCTTCTCCAAGGAGATGGCCGTGATGGCGCCTCTGGCGTTCTTCTGTATCGAGGCGCTCGCTCCCGTCGGGCGCGTGGAGGACGAGCGATCCGGCCCGCCCGGAATCGGGAGCGCCATCCGGCGATTGCTCTCCACCGCCCGGATGCGCTTCGGGGCCTACGCCGGACTCGCGGCGGTGATGGCGGCGGCGGCCGCCGCCAGGTTTTTCCTGTCGAACGACCCCGCGGGGATCGGCGGCTCGCCGAGCTTCTACGAGACGTCCGGGACGGGGCTCACGCTTCTCGACCGGGCGCGGATCGCGGGGCTCGGCCTGCGGCTCCTCCTGGTTCCGGTGGGTCAATCGCTGGACTACTCGTACGACGCGCTCGGTCTCGTTCGATCGGGATTCTCGCTCATCGCGGCCGTGGACGTGGCGATTCTGGCCGGAGCCGTGCTCGTGGCCTGCCTCGGGATCCGGTCACGGTCTTTCGTGGGGGCGGGGGCAGCGTGGTACGTCCTCTTCTACCTCCCCACTTCCGGGATCATCCCCTGGCACGAGATCTTCGCCGAGCGGTTTCTTTACCTTCCATCCATCGGATTCTACCTGGCTTCCGCCTCGATCCTCGTGAAGGCGCTGCGGTCCCGCCGCCTTTCGCGTACGACCATGGTCGGGGTGGCCGTGCTCCTCACGGCGCTCGCCGCGGCGACGGTCCGCCGGAACGAGGCATGGGCGAGCCCCGAGTCGGTGTGGCGAAGCGCGGTCGATCGATACCCGTCCTGCGCTCGGGCCCACAAGGCCCTGGCCGACCAGTACCGGGTCACGGGCCGCCTCGACGAAGCGCTCGAGCACTACCGCCAAGCCGTACGGATTCTCCCCGCATACCGCGACGCCCACGTGGGTGTCGGCGCGGCGCTCATGGCGCTCGGAAGGACGCAGGAGGCCGTGTCGGCCTTCCAGGCGGTTCTCCACCGCTGGCCGGAGGACCCCAAGACGCTCAACGATCTAGGGATGCTCTACGAGAATCGAGGGGAACAGGACCGCGCGATCGATCTGTACCAACGCGCCACGCGCAGCGGCCCCGAGCTCGCGGAGCCGTACAACAACATGGGAAGAATTTACGCCATCCGAGGCGATTTCCAGGCCGCGGTGCGGATGTACGAATCGGCTCTCGATCGAGACCCTGCGCTCCTTCCCGCCCTGCGGAATCTCGCGACGACCTACCGGCACATGATGCGCGACGAGAAAACCGCGGAGGTGTACGAGGAGAAGGCACGGCAGCTGATCGACGCACGCTGAGAGTCGTGTCGCTGCACGATGGAAACCGGAGCGACGATCGTCTCGACGGCGAAACGGTCCTGCGTGGCTCGCGGCTCTTCATCGTTTCCGAACGTCGCCCGGGGACGTCGGGAAGGGCCGCCCCGAGCCCCCCGCGCACCGCCACTCTCGGCGCCTTCCTGTGGTACACCGCGCGGCGAACTCGGTTTGACAGCATCTCCCATCCTGCACACAATGGGCGTTCTTCGCCGCGAGTGACACGCTGTGCGCGTGCTGCACGATTCGGAACTCGCGGACACCATGGGCGCCGTTCACGTCTTGGAGATCTCCTCATGCGAAGTCATCGCCTCCTGGCCTTCGGGGTCGCGGCTGCCGCGACGATCCTCCTCTCCTCGCCTGGCATCCCCGTCCGAGCCGCGGACCCGGTCGCTGCGGCCGGATCGTCTTCCCCGGGCCTTCCCGGTGCCCCCGCCGAGCGATTCTTCCTCGGGTTCGCCGAAGAAGCCGCGCTGGCCAAGGCCCAGTGGTGGGAGGGACGTCTCGCCTTCACATCGGGGGACCCGGTGGACGTGTTTGCCGCCGAGTTCGTGATCGCCATGCAGCCATGGAAGAACCTCGAGTTCGGCGGCCGGGGAGGCTTCGGCAGCTCGGACGCGCCCGCCGGATCTCCCGACGGAACCGGAGCCACGGACCTCGACGTGTGGGGGAAGTACCACTTCGGGACGTTCGGCGAGGACACCGAGCTGGCAGCCGGCGCTCTGTTCACCGTGCCCACGGGGGACGACACAGCCGCTCTCGGGAGGGACGCCTTCGACCTGGAGGCGTTCGGTTCCTTGCGCCACCGCACGTCGAGGACGATCATCGGAGTCCAATTGGGATTCCGGCTCAACGGCGACGGCAGCGTCGGGGGGCAGCCCTACTCCGGCTCGAACTCCGCGTTCCTGGGTGCGGGCGCCATCGTCCCGATGTCCGACGTGGTTCGGCTCGTGGGAGAGGTGCGGATGGAGAGCGCGAGGGAGGACGGCGGCGATTCGGACTTCCGGATCCTGGGCGGCATCGATTGGAAGCCGTTCTCCCGCGGCGTCTTGAGAGGGTCGATCACGGTCGGGTTCACGGACGCGGCTCCGGACGCGAAGGGTACGATCGGGTACGCGATCACGTTTTGACGGAACGACCGATCGGGTCAGCCGATCGTGGTGCCCTTCGGAAGCGAGGTTGGGGGGGAAGACCGGACTACTCGGCCGTCGCGAGCCAGTCTGGCAACTCCGAGATCGACCGCAAACGGGGGACGAGTGTCTCCGGATAGAGCCCGAATCGGTCCAGGAGAACCGGCGTGATCCCCGCAGCCTTCGCCCCCTCCACGTCGATCGAGGGGACGTCGCCGAGGAACATCGCCGTTGCGGCCGACACTCCCATTCTGTCCAGGGCGATCCGGAAGATCGCCGGGTCCGGCTTCTCGACACCCACGACGGAAGAGTCCACCACCGTCTCGAACATCTCCGCGAAACCGGCGGATTCGAGATCCTGCTCCACGCGACCCTCCGCGTTGCTGACGACTCCGAGACGGTAACCGAGGCCCTTCAGGACGCGGATGATCCCGGGGGCGCCATCGATGGGGACGGTCCACATGCCGAACCGCCGATGAGCCTCCCAGAGAGAATCGATGATGGGCTCGTGCTCTCGCGCCGGAAAGCGCACGCGACTCAGGAGAATGCGAAAGTAGTCCCGCCAGGCGTCGGAGCCGCGCCCTCCGCTGCGAACCTTCCGGTCCACCTCGGTCCGGGCGACCGCTTCGGCTCGCGCGAGGACGTCCTCACCGAGATCGTGGCCGCGGGCCGCGAGGAGGCGCCGGAGGTAGCCGTAATCGAGGTCGAGGAGCACCCCTCCCGCGTCGAGCAGCACGGTCTCGATTCGCGCGGGCCGGGCAGGTGTCGCGGTCATTCGTCGAACCTCGCCCCGCAGCGCGCGCAGAACGTCTCGTCCTCTTGGACGGCGTTGCCGCATTCCGAGCACGCCAGACCCTCGCCCGGTGTCGCCGGGGTCGTCTCGACTTCCTCGTCGTCACCCAGGATCGCGGACGCCGTGCGAAATCTCCCGGCGGGAACCCGCAGGAAGTACTCCTCGCGGACCCCGGCTCCCGGATCGCCGTCGCGCGCGTCACGGATGAGAATCTCCGAGAAGACGCCTCCGTCATGGAGCTGATCCCGCGCATGGCGGGCGTCCTCGAGCGACACGAATCCGCAGAACGGGACCATCACGTCCTGATCGACTTCGCTTTCTTCGGCGGTCTGAGACCGCGAGCGGATCGACGCGTCGGCCGCATCTGCGGATCGGTCTTCGACCAGATCGACCTCACAGGTCGGGCAGCGTGTGATTCCGGGGCGATACTCGGCCTCACAGGTCGGGCAGAACATGAGGAATGGTCCCCTCGCGGAACGGTCACCCGCGTCCAGCCGCGGAACCGACCGAGACGCTACCAGACCGCGTCCCGGGGTGTCAAAGAAACACGCGGCGGGGGATGTACGACAGGAAAGTGAGGAGGAGCGGGGCGGGCCTCGGCTCGGGCCATCGCGAGGGCGGAAACACGTTCAATCGCGAGCTCGCCGCGCGGCGCCTTCTCGCCTTCGCCCCATCGTACCCAGGAGCTCGTGCCGCACGTGCTGGAGGCACGGGAGACCCGCTCGGACCCGTGCGAGCCGATCCAGGTCGATCTCTGCCGTTACGGTTCCCTCCCCCTTCTCCCGCATCGCAACGATCGCTCCCCACGGGTCGATCACCAGGGTGTGGCCGTGGGACTCCCGACGGGGGCCATGGACGCCGACCTGGGCCGGCGCCACGACCCAGCACTGGTTTTCGATGGCTCTCGCCTGAAGCAGCGGCGCCCAGTGGGCCCTTCCGGTGTATGCGGTGAAGGCCGACGGGACGAAGAGCACCTCGGCCCCGGCCAGGGCGAGCCTCCGATACAGCTCCGGAAATCGAAGGTCGTAGCAGATCGTGAGGCCGAGGCGACCGAGCGCCGTGTCCACGAGCATGGCGCCCTCGCCGGGCTCGACGAGACGGGACTCCTCGAAGGTCGCGCGCCCTCGGATGTTCACGTCGAAGAGGTGCATCTTCCGATAGGCGCCGAGGATTCTCCCCTGCGGGGACAGGAGCAGCGAAGTGTTGTACACCCGCGGATTGCCCGGGATCCTCTCCGGGATCGACCCGGCGAGCAGGTGGATCCCCAGATCGCGTGCCAGCTCCCTCAAGCGAATCACGAGCTCGCCGTCGAATGAATCGGCGTGGCGGTTTCGAGGCTGAAGCCTCAGGTAAGAGAAATTCTCGGGAAACGCCACGAGCGCGGCACCTTCCTCGGCCGCACGTCGCGCCAGCCGCTCGGCGATCGCCAGGTTCCTGTCTCGGTTCTCGGTGGAGGTCATCTGGACTGCGCTCACGCGCCATCGACGGAGGATTCGACCCATCGGCACCTCCCGCGGTCTTTAAGGGTACGGCGGGTTCCGCGGCCCCCAGAAGGGGATCTGCTGGCGGGGGCGCGCAGGAGCATACTCTCGCCGGGTCATGAGATCCAACCAGCGGGGGCCGGGGGGGGTACGAGAGCAATGCGACGAGAACGCGAATCGACGAGAATCGGGGAATCGGGGTTAATCGTTTGCTTCGGGAGGCGTATTCATGACCGAGCGCAAGCCAAAGGAGGAAACCGTGGAGGCCGTCGCACGACAGCAGTCGATACCAGGCCCTCCCGAGAAACTCGGTCGAATCTTCGACGAACATCACGCCGTCGTTTTCCGTGCCGCCTACCGGATCACCGGCGACGCCTCGGACGCGGAAGACGTTCTGCAGACCGTCTTCGTTCGGCTGCTCCAGCTCGAAAGAGGCGGAGCCCTATCCGAGAGCCCCGGCCCGTACCTCCACCGTGCCGCGGTGAACGTCGCGCTGGACGTGGTGCGCGACCGACGAGCGCGGAGGTCCACGCCGCTCGAGGAGGTCGCTCCCCGCCTCGTCGCCGACCGGCAGCCAGGCCCGGAGCGGGGGCGTCAGGACCAGGAATTGCGCGCGCGGGTGCGCGAGGTCCTCGCCGAGTTCAGCCCGAAGATGGCCGAGATCTTCGTGCTTCGCTACTTCGAGGGGTACGACAATCACGAGATCGCCCGGATGCTCCGGACGTCGAGAAGCACGGTGGCGGTCCTACTCCACCGCGCGCGCGGCCGGTTGAAGAACAGAATCCGAACCTTCGCAGGAGAACTGCCATGAGCTTCCGAACGAGACGTTCCGACGAGCTCCTCGACAAGACCCTCGCGCGGATGCGCGAAGACGAGGCGGACCCCGCGACGGTGGAACGTGCCCGCGCGCGCGTTCTGGCGCGACTTTCCCAGGAGACGACCGAGATGCCTGCCGACCCGAAGCCTATCGACACGATTCGCAGCTGCACCGACGTGCAGGCGCTGCTTCATGCGTACCGGGCCGGCACTCTCGCCGAGGCGCGCGCGCTGCTGGTGGCGGACCACACCCGGGAGTGCGTCGCCTGCCGGCGCGCGCTACTCGAGGCTGCCGGCGCGCTCCCCCGCCCCGCCGCGCCGAGACGGGCGGTCACGTCCCTCTCCCCCGCGCGCCGATGGGCCATCGCAGCCTCGCTGCTGTTGGTCACGGCGATCGCCGGAGCGGTGGCCTGGCAGTTCCTGCCCGCAGCCCCATCCCGTTCGGCAGCCCGGGTCCAGGAGGTCGACGGCGTGCTCTTCCGGGTCGCCCAGAACCGGTCGATCTCGGTGGCCGCAGGGGACGAGATCCCGGGCGGCCAGGTATTCCGGACAGCGAAGGGATCCCGTGCCGTGGTGGCCCTTTCCGACGGATCGCGTATCGAGATGAACGAGCGAGTCGAGCTGTCGGTCTCCGCTCGTCGAGCCGACACCACGCTCCACCTCACCCGCGGGAACATCATCGTCGAAGCGGCGAAGCAGGGCGCAAAGCACCTCTTCGTCGAGTCCGGCGATTGCCGCGTGGCGGTCACGGGTACGATCTTCTCGGTCAATCGTGGGACGAAGGGCTCACGGGTGTCCGTGATCGAGGGTGAGGTGAAAGTCCGGCAGTCCGGGACCGAGGCGGTCCTGCGCCCGGGCGACCAGATCTCGACCCACCCGAGCCTCGAGGCCGTCTCCCTCGCTTCGGAGATCTCGTGGAGCGAGGACGTGGATCGGCATCTCGCGATCCTGGCCGAGCTCACTCGTCTCCGACGCGACATCGACCGGCTTCCCCATCCGAAGCCCCGCCACGACATCCGGCTGCTCAACCTCGCGTCGGACGACACGGTCGTGTACGCGGCACTTCCCAACGTGGGGAACACGCTGGGCGAGGCGCACCGCCTTCTGCGGGAACGTCTGGATCAGAGCCCCGTGCTGCGCCAGTGGTGGCGAGAGACGATCGCTCCATCGGGCGCAGAAACTCGTCTCGAGGAGAGCATCGCCCGGATTCGAGCGTTTGGCGATCATCTGAAGGACGAGATCGTGTTCACTCTCGAGTCGAGGGACGACGGCAGATTCGAGGGGTTCCTCGTGCTGGCGGAGCTCGCGCGGCCCGAAGCGTTTCGGCCTTTCCTCGAGCAGGAGGTTCGGACGCTACGCGCTCAGTCGGATGCCGGCGCCGACATCCGGATCGTGGAAGATCCTTCGGTGGCCGTTCCACCGCCTTCCAGCGAGGGCACGCCGCTGCTTCTTTGGATCCGAGGCGACCTGTTCGCGGCGTCGACGTCGCTGGGCGAGCTGCGCCGCCTGCAAGGAGTCCTGGACGGGCGCGCTGCGAACCCGTTCGCCGGCTCTCCGTTCCACGCAAGCATGGAGCGGGCATACCGGGAGGGAACCACCTGGCTCGTGGGAGTCGACGTCAAGCGGATCATGAGGCACGCCCGGCATCACGACACGGAACCGATCCAGGACGAGATGCTGCGCCGTGCGGGCATTCTCGACGCTCGCGACCTGGTCGTCGAGGGCAGGGACGTCGATGGGGCGACCCGCTACCGCGCGGTTCTCACTTTCGACCAGCCTCGCCGCGGCATCGCCTCCTGGCTCGCGGCGCCCGGGCCGATGGGAGCGCTGGATTTCGTTTCGCCCGACGCGGCGCTCGCCGTGGGTGTGGTCACGAAGAACCCGGTGGCGATGACCCGGGACCTCTTCGACATGCTCGGTGCCTCGGAGCCGGGATTCCGGGAGCGACTCGCCGAATTCGAGCGAGTCCACGGGGTGGATGTGGAGAACGACTTCGCCGCGCCTCTCGGTGGCGAGTTTGCCATCGCGCTCGACGGTCCGGTGGTGCCGGTTCCCTCGTGGAAGATCGTGGCGGAGGTCTACGACCCCGAGCGGCTGCAGCGTACGATTCGCTGGGCGGTGGATGAGATCGCGAGGAGCCAACCGGCGGGCGACGCCCCGCCGGTGCGACTGGAGACCGAGGAATCCGGCGGACGGACCTGGTTCTCGCTCCGGGCGGAGTGCGCGCCCGCAGAGGTACACTACACCTTCGTGGACGGGTACGTCGTCGCAGGTCCCACGCGAGCCCTCGTCGAGGCTGCGATCCTGACGCGGGCGTCCGGCGTCTCGCTCCCGTCCTCTTCGCGCTTTCTCGCGCTGCTCCCGCAGGATGGAAACGCCAACTTCTCCGCGGTGGCGTATCAGAACGTGGGGCACCTCCTCGCTCCGCTGGCCAAGGTCGTACCGACCTCCCCGGATGCGCTCTCGGCGGACCAGCGGCGGCAAATCGCGACGGCCCTCGACGAGGCACCCGCGAGTCTGGTTTACGCCTACGGCGAGCCGGACCGCGTCGTCGCGGCCAGCACGCGCCCCGGGGGACTCTTCGGATCGGACCTGGACACGCTGATTCGGATCGGTGGCCTTCTGCGGATCAGGACGGAGCCCGGGCTTGCGCTCCCGCGCGCGACGGAAGGCGCGGCGCTCCCCGAGGGAGAACCGGATTGACCGTGAGCCCGGTGATCGAGCTTTCGGGGCTCGAGGTCTGCTTCGGGACCAAACGGATCCTGAAAGGGCTCGAAGGCCGGCTGTCCGCGCGAGCCATCGGGCTTTTGGGCCCGAACGGAGCCGGCAAGACCACTCTCCTCCATACCCTGCTCGGCTTCCACCCGCCGTCGCAGGGAACGGCGCGCGTGTTCGGCCTCGACATCCGGACGCAGGGCGGCGACGTACGGCGCCGACTGGGCTACATGCCGGAATCCGACTCGTTCATCGCCGGGATGACCGCGGTTCGGTTCGTCCGCATGATGGCGGAGCTGAGCGGATTGCCTCCCAGACCCGCGCTCGAGCGAGCTCACGAGGCGCTCTTCTTCGTCGGCCTGGGCGAAGCGCGCTACCGGCGGATCGAGACCTACTCGCTCGGGATGAAGCAGATGGCGAAGCTGGCCCAGGCGATCGTCCACGGCCCCGACCTGCTCTTCCTCGACGAGCCGACGAACGGGTTGGATCCACCGCATCGGCAGAGGATGCTTCGATTGATCCGCGAGATCCGCGACCGGGGAGTGCACGTGATCCTGTCGTCCCACCTGCTCCGGGACGTGGAGGAGTGCTGCGACGAGGTCCTCATCTTGAAGGACGGCCAGATCGCGGCCCATTGCGACCTCGCCGAAGAGCGCCGCACGCACCGGAGGTTTCTCGAGCTCGAGACGCGGGGCGGCGAGGGCGCGTTCGCGGCCGACGCGGGCAAACTCGGGTGCGAGCTGGTCGTCCTGGGCGGCGGCCGGTTGAAGATGGTGCTCCCCGAAGGTGTCGAAATCGCGGAGCTCTACCGGATCGCGGGCGCGCGCCAGGTACAGATCCGCCGATTGAACTGCAAGCGCGACTCGCTCCAGGACATCTTCCTGAATGCGATGGAGGCCGGCCGTGGCGGTGAATGAGCGCGCATACCACGCCTACGAGGGGCCGAAGATGCCCGAGCGGTCCCGCGTGCTCGTTCTGCCGAGGTACGCGCTGGGCGGGGTCTTCGGATCCCGACTGTTCACCGCGTTCTTCGCCGGCTGCTTCCTGTGGCCGGTGGTCTGCGCGGTTCTGATCTACCTGCATCACAACGCGAGCGCCCTTCGGGTGCTCGAGATCCCCGTGGCCAAGCTGCTGGCGATCGACGCCCGTTTCTTCCTCGTCTTCCTGCGGGTGCAAGGCACGTTCCTCGGGTTTCTCATCGCTCTTCTGGTCGGACCCTCGTTGGTCTCGCCCGACCTGCGGAACAACGGAATGGCCCTGTACTTGTCGCGGCCGCTGACCCGGACCGAATACGTCGCCGGAAAGATGGGCGTCCTCGCGTTGCTCCTGTCGTCGATCACCTGGATTCCGGGGATCTTGCTGTTCGTCTTCCAGGGGTCCCTCGAGGGTTTCGGGTGGCTGGTCGCGAACCTGCGAATCGGCGCGGCGCTGTTCGTCGCGTCCTGGCTCTGGATCCTGCTCCTCTCGCTGCTGGCGCTGGCCGTGTCGGCCACGGTGAAGTGGCGTCCGCTGGCGAGCGCCGCCCTCATCGCGATCTTCTTCATCGCGGCTGCGCTCGGGACGACCTTCAACGCGATGTTCGGCACCGACTGGGGGAGCCTGCTCAACCTTGGCCAGATGGTGGAGACCGTCTGGTCGAGGCTCTTCGGACTCGCCGCGCCGTCGGCGGTTCCCCTCTGGGCGGCGTGGGGGTGCCTCCTCGCCGTGTGCGCCGTCTCGCTGCTCCTCCTCGCGAAGAAGGTGCGGGCGTACGAGGTCGTCCGATGAGCGCCGGAGAGATCCTCTTCGAGAACGTGTCGAAGTTCTACGGAGAGGTCCTGGGGGTCAACCGCGTGGAGCTGGCCGTTCCCCCCGGCATCACGAGCCTCGTGGGCCCCAACGGTTCGGGAAAGACGACGCTCATGAGCCTCATGACCGGACTGCTCCGGCCGACCCGTGGACGCATCTTCGTGCTCGGGATCCCGCCGGACCGCCCCGACGAGCTCCATCACCGGATCGGCTACTGCGCCGCGTACGACTCGTTTCCCTCGGCCATGACGGGATTCCAGTTCATCCAGGCCTACCTTCGCGTCCACGGCCGGACCCGGGCCGAGGCGGGAGACCTCGCCTGGCGCGCCCTCGAGCGGGTTCGTCTCACCGACGCCGCCAACCGCAGGGTCGCCGCGTACAGCAAGGGGATGCGCCAGCGCGTCAAGCTTGCCCAGGCCATCGCGCACGACCCGCCCGTGCTGGTCCTCGACGAGCCTCTGAACGGGCTCGATCCCATGGTTCGGGCGGAGGTGATCGCGCTCCTGCAGGACATGGCCCGCGAAGGCCGGCACGTGATCCTGTCGAGCCACATCCTCCAGGAGGTCGACTTGATCTCCGACCGTGTCGTTCTTCTGAGCCAGGGCTACGTGGTGGCGGAGGGGAACATCCGGAGCGTCCGGAGCGAGATCGTCGCGCACCCCATGCAGATCCTGGTGCGCTGCGATCGCCCCGCGGCCCTCGCCTCACGGATCTTCGAGCAGGACCACGTCGTCGAAGCCCGGATCGTCGACGACAACCGGGGGCTCCTCGTGCACACGCGCGACGCGGACCGTTTCTACCTTCTCCTGAACCGCATCGTCGTCGAGAGCGGGCTGCGCGTGGAATCCGTCACCCCGGCGGACGAGGACGTCCAGGCGGTGTATCGCTACCTCGTGGGCGGGGACGGAGCGGAGTCGCCATGATCCCGCCCTTCCCCAGCACCGCCTCGCTCCCCGCCGCAGGACGGCGGGAGCTGTGGACGCGCCAGATCCTCGCGGTGGTCGAGATCGAGATCCGGAAGAACCTCCTGGGCAAGCGAGCGGTGCCGAGCTACCTCCTCGCCTGCATGCCGATGCTGTTGACCTCCGCGATGGCGCTCGCCCTGTACCGCGGTTGGTCGAGGGAAACTCTGGCGGGGTCCGCGCTCGTCTTCGCGACGATCTACCAGAACTTCGTCCTTCGATTCGTGGTGTTCTTCGGCTGCGCGTGGATCTTCACGAACCTGTACCGAGGAGAGGTCCTGGATCGCAGCCTGCACTACTACTTCCTTTGCCCGATCCGCCGGGACGTATTCGTCGCGGCCAAATTCCTCTCCGGCCTGGCCGCCGCCATCCTGGTGTTCGGAGGCGCGACGGTCGTTTCCTACCTCATTCTCCTCGTGCCTCGCGGGATCTCCGGGGCGGTCGACCATCTGGCATCAGGAGGCCTCGGTCCTCTGTTTTCCTACGGCGCGGTCACGGCACTCGCTTGCCTCGGCTACGGCGCTGTGTTCCTTCTCGCCGGCCTGCTCGTCCGCAACCCGATGATTCCGGCGGTGGTGGTCCTGGGATGGGAGTCGATTCACTTCCTCTTGCCCCCGTTGCTGAAGAAGCTGAGCGTGATCCACTACCTGCTGTCTCTGTGCCCGATTCCGGTTCCCCAGGGACCCTTCGCGATCCTGTCCGAGCCCGTTCCGGCGTGGCTTGCGGTTCCCGGCATCGTCGCGCTGACCGCCGCCGCTCTGGCGATCGCGTTCTGGAAGATCCGTCGCACCGAGATCGTGTACGGGTCCGACTGAGCCTGATTCTCTCTCGGGTCACCCGGCAGGCGGTCCTGCCAGGCCGCTCGGGGCGATACCGGAATCACGGGCCGGTCCCTCGGCCGCCGGTCCCCGCCGCGGAATGTCAGCGTCCGAGCCGCTCCGCGCGCAGCCGGAATCGGCGGCGCACCACGAGGAAGAAAAGGAGGGTCGCGATCACGACTCCGAGGAGCAGGACCGGCAAGACGATGGCGATCACCGAGCCGGCGAGAGCCGCCAAGTCCTCCCCAAACGAGAGAAACGGATTGCCGAGGCCCGCCGTGGTCACCGAGGAGAACAGCCGAACCTTGGCCTTCACGAGATGCACGGCACCCGCCGAGCTGCCGCCCACCAGGATCCCCAGAACCGTGGCCTGGAGCGGCCCGAGATCGCTCAAGACCGACGCGGCGAGGAGAGCGCCGGCCGCAGGCTTCAGGGCACCGCCGATCACATCGAGCATGTGATCCACCACGGGGATCTTGTCGGAGAGGATCTCGGTCAGAACCGCGACCCCGAACACCACGAGGGCCGGCCACGAGGCGAGCCAGCGGAACGAGTCGGAAAGGCCGACCCACCCCATGCGCCCCGCCAGCCCCACGACCAGGAGAGGGAGGAAGGCGCGAAGCCCTGCGCAGGCCGCCAGGCCGATCCCCATGGCGATCTCGAGCGCCAACATCCCTCCGTTGCCCATGGATTGCGTCCCCTTTTCCGTCTACTTGAGATGACCCAGCTTGGAGACCACCGTCTCGAGACTCCGTCGATAGGTCTTCACGTCCGCCGACCGCAAGGCAGTGGACGCATCGTCGATCTTCGCGGCCAGCTCCGGCTGCTCCAGATTCAGACACGCGACCCGCGCTTCCTCGAGCTTCGTCGTGATCGCGCCCAGGTCGCCGAAGCTCAGCGAGTTGAGGAACGCGATGAGCCGTGTCGGGGTCATCGTGGATGCTCCCTTCGTCACGCCGTTCCTCCGTGTCCTGCAGGGTCGTGATCGCCAGCGTACGCCGCCAGCTCTCTTTCTTCACGTCGGCGACGGCGCCGGCGCGCGAGCCTCACCCCGGCGGAGCGTGTCACCCGTCTCGCGACCGTGCCGCGATAGAACCTCCGGACGACCTGGCGACTCGTCGATCCCGCACCACCATGCGCTCCGTACTCCATCGGGGAAGATACCCGGCGGGGCAGCCCGCGGCAAGACCGATGGGGACCAACACCCTTCCTCCGTGTGGAGAATCCAACGCCTCCTCCGTCAAGCCGTGCGAATCCAGATTCTCGACCCGTGGCAGCTTCGTGACTGTCTCCAACGCGCACGAGAGCTCCTTCGCCACCTCGCCTGTACTCCTCGTACGAGGAGATCGCAGGAAACCGAGTTCCTCGAGGCGCGCCGATCCGCCGGTGCACTTGCGCGAGCGACGAGGCAACTCGCCGATACTTTGCGACTGGCACCGCAGTGCGCCGGAGTGAGTTAGCGCCAGCGGGGTTTCTCAGGAACAGCCTCACGGGCGTTCTCCCGACACCTCAGGAAGAAACCAGCCCAACCAGAGCGATGCCGGTCCGCCGGCGTCGCGGAGGGCGGGAGCGGGGGTTCGGAGGCAAAGCCCCGCGCCGCGGTTTCCTACGAGGCGTATCTGGGCGGGATCGCCGCGGCCCCCGTGGAGCCATCGTCGCCGTCTGGCGACGTGGGGAGTCGGACGGTGAATTTCGTCCCCCGGCCGAGCTCGCTTTCGACCGACACCGTCCCACCCAGCCTCTCCACGAGCTTGCGAACGATGGACAGACCCAGGCCCGTGCCCACCTCACCGGTCGCCTTCGCCGCCACGGATCGGAAGAAGCCTTCGAACACCCGCTCCAGGTCATCCCTCCCGATCCCGATCCCGGTGTCTTCCACGACGGCCTCGAGCCAGCCATCCGCGCTCCTGGCTGCAATGCGGACCTTCCCGCTCTGGGTGTACTTCACCGCGTTGTCCAGCAGGTTGGTGAAGATCCGCTCGACGTCGGCCGGGTCGACCCGCAGGGGGTCCGCCGTCTCGTCGATCTCCGCGACGAAGGCCAGACCCTTCGTCCGACACCGCTCGTCGACCGCCTCGAGAATTCGCGCCAGGCATTCGTCCAGGCGGACCGACTCGCGAGAGGCCGGACCCTCCACCCGTTGGACGGCTGCCAGGTCCAGAAGGTCCCGGATCGTGTCGAAGGCATCCTGAATCCGACGCCTGGCCCTGGCGACCAGATCCGCCTGCGACTCGTTCAGCGGTCCCGCGAACGGGAGGGCGTCGATGGCGCCTTGCACGGCCGCCAGGGGGGACCGGAGCTGATGATGGGTGGTCCGGGCGAACCACACTCTCTCCGCGTCGAGAGCCTGCAGGTCGCCGTAGGACCGGGCGTTCTGGATGGCCACCGAGCCGAGATTGGCCAGGTTCATCAGGAGATTCTGTTCCTGCTCGCCGAACACGTGGGGCTCCGCCGTGTAGACGCGGATCAGTCCCAGCGTGCGATCCCGGGCGCGCATCGGACACGACAGCATCGACCGGAGCCCCTCGCGGCGGGCCTCCTCCCGGTACTGGAACCGTTGATCCTCCGCCACTTCCAGAACCTGGATGACGTTTCCGCGAAGCGCCTCGGAATCCACGAGGCTCCTTTGGACATCCACCGGCCCCTTGTTGACGTACGCCTGACTCAGGCCGTAGGAGCCGCCGATGTACAGGCTCTTGCCGCTCCGGTCCAGTAGGCGAATGAACGATGCGCGTCCGTTGAACAGGATGGTCGCGTGCTTCGCGATCAGGGTCAGGACCTCGTTCACGTCCAGGGTGGAGTTCACCAGCTGGCCCAGCTGGTAGAGCGACTCCATCTCGTGGTACGCGCGATCCAGGGACTGCTCGGACCCGGACAGGGCCGCCTCCTTCTCCCGGAGGCGCGCCGTGATCGACGTCGCCATGTAGGTCGTGACCAGGAACAGGAACGTCAATCCGGTCCAGATCTCCACCGCCATGGCGCGGCTCCCGGCCACGCGAGCCGCCGCCGGGTTGAGAGGCCGGATCAGGTCCGCCGCGGTCAGCGGCGCGAGGAACGCCATCAAGAGGACCGCGCAGACGGCCAGCAGGTAGCAGGCACGTCGCGACAGGAGAATCGAGCCGATGATGAGGTGGAACACGAAGGCGACGCTGGCCGGACTTCGAATCCCGCCGGTCAGATAGACCGTCGCGGTCAGAGCCGCCCAGTCCAGGGCGATTTGAAGATGAACCGTTCGTCTCAGGGAACGGAGCGACGCGACGACCCGGTCCCCGAACCGATAGAGAACCAGGTTGTACGTCAGGACCGCGGCTCCCACCAGGATCAGCGGGACGAGCGGCACCCCATGCTCGAGGAGAGGCAGGCCGACCACGCTCCCGACGACCAGCCCGAACCCGGCGACCCAGCGGAGGCGGACCAGCCAGCTCAGTCGCTCCTGGAGCTCCTTCTCGAGCGGGAGGAGGGCGAGATTCCAGGTCTCCTGGCTCATCGCAGGCCTGGCACGGGCAACGTTCGCCTGGAGGCGCAAAAGACCGGAGGCTCGCATGTTCACTCGGGGCACGGCCCCGCGGGGAAACGACGAGCGGCGCGCTCGCCCTCTCCCCCGGCTGAAAGACTCGATGTCGTTACGATCCGTCCGTCTTTCCGAGCTTCCGCTGAAGAAGCGACAGGAGAAGACCCGGATTGAGCGGCTTCTGGAACACGCCGGTCACCCCCATGTCGCTGAGGTCCGTCGCCCCTTGGAGGTAGTCGCCCGTGGAGCTCAGGATGTACAGGGGCGCCGTGTTGCCCAGCGCCTGCAGCTCCTCCACCAACCGCATTCCCGTGTCGATCTTCTCCATCATCATATCGACGATGAGCAGGTCCGGGCGCCTTTCCGCGTACGCCCGGATCCCCGCTTCCGCGGTCTCGGCGGTGACGACGAGATACCCCTTGGACTCCAGGACGACCCGCAACGAGGCCAGGATGTCCGGATCGTCATCGATGCAGAGAATGACCTGTTTCCCGTCTTGCATCGCTTGTCTCCATTCCCGACATGTCGAGGAGCCGGCTTCCTCTCGCGGTAGCCGTCCCGGCTCCCATCCTCCGCCGCTCCCACCCTCCCGCGAGAGCCCCTCGGCCCGGCTGCGGACCGCTGCGGGTCACCGGCAACCCTGCGTCACGGATTCCCGCGGATGCTCCGCGATGAAGCGCAGCAGGTGCTCGAGCGCCGAATCGAGCACCGCCTGCGCGTCCGAGGTCAGACCCTCGTGGAAGCGGTCCAGAGCCTGCGCCCGCATCCCCAGCAGAAAGCCCCGCGGGGTCGCGCCGAAGCACGAACGGGCCAGGAACAGAACCTCGCCCGGGGTCACCGCATGCGACGTGCACGCGTCCCCCGATGCGCCGGAGATCGGCCGGAAGTAGAACGGCGCGGATGCGTCCGTGGCCGCATCCGCGAAGACGACCACGTCGTGCTCCGCCGCCAGCGCGGCGTGCTCGATGGAAAGCTGGTAATCCGTCTCGACGGTCACGCCGGGAATCCGCAGGAGCTCGAGCCTCTCCGCCAGAGCGGGCCCGAGGCCGTCGTCGCCCCGCCCGGGGTTTCCGTACCCGATGACCAGGAGCTTCTCGTCGCGCATCGTCAAACTCGACTGGAGGAATCGCGCGGCGCCGGGATTCCGGACTCGGCCCCGAAGGCCGGCGTCCGGTCTCCGATCGGTCACACCTCTGCACGCGCCCGCCGATCGATGACCTCGCCCTCGGAGTTCTCGAGCTCGACCACGAGCGCCATGCGGCCCAGGGCGTGGGTCGCGCAGGACAGACAGGGGTCGTACGCGCGGATGGCCACCTCGATGTGGTTCAGGAGACCTTCCGTGATCTCGCTCTTCCCGGTGAAATGATCTCGCGCCACCTTGGTCACCGCCCGATTCATCGACTCGTTGTTGTTGGTGGTGGACACGATCAGGTTGCACATGGTGACGTCGTCGTTGCGGCCGACCCGGTAATGGTGGAACAGCGTTCCTCGCGGCGCCTCCAGCAGCCCCACCGTCTCCTCGCGACGCGGACCGCTGGTCACCAGATCGTCCCCCTGGAGGTCCGGATCGTGGAGGAGGTCACGGATGACCTCGATGGAATGGAGGAGCTCGATCATGCGCGCCCAGTGGTAACACATCGTGACGTTGTTCGGCTTCCCCTTGGTCAGCGACAGGAACTCCTTGCGGGCCGCCTCCGCCTCCGGCGTGTGGATGAAGCTGCACGTGTTGATGCGCGCCAGCGGTCCCACACGGTACCAGCCGTGCTCCGGACCGAGAGCCCTGAGGAACGGGAACTTCATGTACGACCAGGGGCGGACCTCCTCGCCCACCACGTCGAGATACCGCTGGTAGTCCACGTCGTCGACGATCCGGTTGCCGTCCTTGTCCACGGCACGGAGCACGCCGTGGTACAGATCGAGCGCTCCGTCCCCCTCCCGCACGAGGGAGAGATGGTTCGAGTCGAACGACCCGAACGGGATGAGCTCGACGAGGTGCTCGGTGGTGAAATCGCGGGCGAGCGCGAGGGCGCTGCGCGCCCAGACCAGCATCTTGTCGACGTCCTGGAGCAGCGCGTCCCGCTCGGCCAGGGAGAGGTTCTTGTTCACCCCTCCCGGAATGGCGCCCGTCCCGTGGATCTTCTTTCCCGCCGTCGCCCGGATCACCTCCTGGCCGTACCGGCGCATCATCACGCCTTGGACCGCCAGCTCCGGGAACTTCGCCGCGACCGCCAGGACGTTGCGCTGCTCCACCGGCGCTGCGAACGCGCTGGTCGCCGTGCCGTCGGTCCCGAACAGCAGATCCGGGCTCGACAGGTGGAAGAAATGCAGCGCGTGGCTCTGGAACATCTGGCCGTAGTGCATGAGTCGCCGGACCTTCTCGGCGGTCGGCGTCAGCTGCTCGCCGCCGACGATCCGATCCATCGCCTTGGCCGCAGCGAGGTGATGGCTGACCGGACAGATCCCGCAGAGCCGCTGCACGATGACCGGGACCTCCCAGTAGGGCCGGCCCACGATGAACCGCTCGAATCCGCGGAACTCCACGATGTGCAAGCGGGCCTGCTCCACCTCGTCCCGGTCGTTCATGCGGATCGTGACCTTGCCGTGGCCCTCGACACGGGTCAGGGGAAGGATCGTGTACTTGCGCTCTTTGCTCTCACCGAGACGCATGGTCGCGCTCTCCTCAGTCGTACTTCAGTCGGTCGTAGGCGATCTCCACGGGCTTCCCCGTCAAGAGCGCGACCAGCGCGCTCCAGATCGCGTCCGCCGGCGGTGGACAGCCCGGGATGAAATGGTCGATCTTGACCACTTCGTGACAGGGATACACTCGCTGCAAGAGAAGGGGGATCTCGGGATCGTTGGGAATGGCTCCGCCGGGGTTGTAGACGCCCGGGGAGTTCAGGTACGCCTCTTCCAGGCACTCGCGCAGCGGAACGTGATTGCGCAGCGCCGGAACGCCGCCGTTGATGGCGCAGTCCCCCAGCGAGATCAGAACGTCGCAGTTCTTCCGAAAACCCTCCAGAACGTGGACGTTCTCCTCGTTGCAGCACCCCCCTTCGACGATGCCGAGATCGCATCGGCCGGTGAACTCCTTGTAATCGTTGATGGGAGAGCGATCGAAGTCCACCAGCTTCGCGAGCTCCAGGATCCGCTCGTCGATGTCGAGGATGGACATGTGGCAGCCGAAGCAACCCGCAAGGCTGACCGTCGCGATCCGAGGCTTCTTCGTCATGCTACTTTCCCCCGCCCGCCTCCACATCCGACCCGATCGACGCCTCGTCGTACGGGCGCCGGCCGATCGGCACCGCGTATCCCACCCGTTTTCTCATCAGGGCGCCCACCGGACACGACGCGACCACCTCGTCGGTCACCCGCAAATCGGTGGCCGCGAGTGCCGTGCCGTTGACCTGCAGCTTCTTCTCGTGACCGCGGCCGACGAACTGGAAGACGTTCTTGTGGTCGAGGTCCTGGGACACGCGCACGCAGCGCCCGCACAGAATGCACCGATTGTGGTCCAGGTACACGTCGGGGTGGGTGAGATCGATTTCCCGATGGGGATTGAGAAGCGTGTACTTCGGAGCCATGATCCCGAAGCGGTACGCCAGCGCCTGCAGCTCGCACAGACCGCTCTTCTCGCAGAACATGCAGTAGTGGTTCCCCTCGACGAAGAGCATGTCGATGGTGTTCCGCCGGTACTCGAGCATCTCCGGCGTGTCGCTTTCCACCACGATGCCCGGCGCAACCGTCTGCACGCATGCCGCCTGTAGCCGTCCGTTGACGCGCACCGAGCAGACGCGGCAGCTGCCGTGGGGGATGAGGTCCTTGTACGCGCACAGCCGCGGGATGTAGCTCCCCGCCGCCTCCGCGGCCTTGAGGATGGTCTGCCCGTGCTCGGCCGTGATCGTCCGGCCGTCGAGGAGGAACTCAATCGTGCTCATCGTCTGCCTCCCGGTCTCAGACGTACTTCGATTGGCGGCCCACGCGCAACTCGGCGTCGACCACCGCAGCGGACAGGTCGAACGTCGAGAGGAGCCCGGGATTGCGCTCCGCCACCAACCCGGCGTAGAGCTGGCTGAAATTCTCCAGGGCGCCGAGGACGGGGTTGGGAGCAGCCTGCCCGAGGCCGCAGCGGCTCGTGTCGATGATGAACTTCGAGAGGTCGCGCATGGCGTCGAGATCGTACGGCTCGCCCGCCCCGCTGACCACCTTGTGCACCGCCTGCTTCAGGAGGACGAGGCCGACGCGGCACGGCGTGCAGTGCCCGCAACTCTCCTCGATGAAGAAGTCGAGGTAGTGCTCGGCGATTTCCAGCTGGTTCCGGGCGCGATTGAAGATCATGATCGCGCCGCCCGTGGCGAGGTCGTCGTAGCAGATCTGTCCGTCGAAACGGTCCGGTCCGATCATCTGCCGGCACGGGCCGCCGATGAGCATCGCACCCGGATTGTCCGCCTCCGCGGCCTCGAGCAGCTCGCGCGGCGTGATCCCGAACGGGACCTCGTAGACCCCCGGCTTGCGGCAGTCGCCTGCGATGCTGAGGACCTTGGTTCCGGCGGTTCGCTTCGTCCCCATCGCGGCGAACCACTCTCCGCCTTCGAGGAGGATCCGCGATGCGCAGCAGTACGTCTCGACGTTGTTCACGATCGTCGGACCTTCGAGATACCCCTTCTGCGGAGGGAAGGGGGGGCGGTTCTTCGGGTCGCCGCGCAGCCCCTCGCACGAGCTGATGAGCGCCGTCTCCTCGCCGCAGACGTACGCGCCCGCTCCGAGCTGGATGCGAACGTCGAAGTGAAACCCCGGCGTTCCGAGGATGTCTCGCCCGAGAAGCCCGTTGCGCCGCCGCTCCTCGAGCACCCCCTCGAGGAACTCCAGGAGGTAGCGGTACTCGCCGCGCAGATACACGATGCCGGCGTCGCTGCCAACCGCGTACCCTGCGATCGTCATCCCCTCGAACATCAGATCGGGACACTCCGTCAGGAGGACCCGGTCCTTGAACGTGCCCGGCTCGCCCTCGTCGGCGTTGCAGAACACCCAGCGTCGAGCCCCCGGAGCCTTGCGCGCGATCTCCCATTTCAGTCCGGCCGGGAATCCGGCCCCGCCTCGACCTCGTAGCCGCGAGTTCTTGATCTCCTGGATGACGGCGTCGGGCTCGAGCGCCAGCGACCGCCGCAATGCGGATCCGGGCTCGAAATCGGCGAAGTGCACCGGGCCCCGACGCCGGATGTTGTTTCGCACCATCGCGCGCACCAGCGGATGGGAGTTGTTCCCGTCGCCGACCATCGTGACCAGCTGCCCCGGGTCGAGATGGCGCCTCAGGTCGCGCACCAGCCGGCGGCCGCGGTCGGGGGTGAGCTGGGTGACCACGACGTCATTGACGAGCGCCGCGGGCGCCTGATCGGTCATCCCGATGCACGGCGTGTGGGTGAGGGTGATGGCCCCGTCCGCCGTCGTTTCCCCCATGGTGACGCCCAGCTCCTTGGCCATCGCGTCGGCGACCGCCTCGTAGCCCTTCATCCAGTCGACGATGTCGTTGCACAGACGGATGACGATCTTGCCCTGCGGCTCGACCGACAGAAACGCGTAGAACGTGACCACGCTCTCGACTTCCACGCGCTGCGTCCCGACCGCGCGAGCGATCACCTCCATCGTGTCGTGCGAGACGCACCCGAATCGCCGCTGCACGGCGATCACGATGTCCATCATGCGCGTCCGGTCGTTCCCGAATCGTCGGCAGATCTCCTCGACGCCGGTTGCCGTGGCCTGCTTCATCGCGTTCTCCCTCGACGAGCCGCTCGCTCCGATCCTCAGACCCTTCGCCGAGACGGACCGGCGGAGCGAAGGCTCATGCGTGGCGCTCGAACTGCGTGGGATCTTGCGGCGCCGAAGAGCGGCCCCGTGCGCCCCGCCTGCCGACGTGCGGGTCGATCCTGTTTCGGACCGTCGGTCCCGCGGTTCCTCGCAAGAAGGTCATCGCAGGTGTCTCGCCACAAGCCTTCACGAAAAGTGCGGACTAGGTCTTTTTTCTAGCAATTCAGGTGCCCGGTGAGGTGAAACGCGTTTTGCGAGAAACTCGTGGAGTGGAGCGAAATCGGAACCGGCGCAGCTCGCCTTCAGGCGGCGTCGAGGCGAAAAGGACCGCAGAGCGCCGACGCGGGCCGAAAAAAATGCAGGCCGGTCGCACGGCTCGGACCGCCTCTCCTGTAGGACGCACCGCGCCCGACTCTCGTGGCGGCGGAGTGGGAGGGACCTGGGCCGGGTATACTCGGAAGCGGCTCTGGATCGCCTCGGGACCGGGGGAGATCTCGTGTCGAGCGGCCTCGAGCCCGTCGGAGAAGGAATCGGTGAGTTCCGTCGGTCGTTCGTTCCTGTTCCTGCTCGCCGTGATGGCGACGGGACTACCGGTCTGCGCCCAGAGCGATGAGCAGATCCGAGAGCAGGAGAGGCAGGATCGGCTCTACCTGGAGCGCCTCCTGAAGGCCAAGCAGCAGTCCGAAGCCGGCAAGGTCCTGGACTCGGAGCAAGAGCGCCGAACCCTGGTCGAGGAGTACGTCGCCGCGGCGGACGAGCTGATCCGGGACCAGAACTACCGCTCGACCTCAACCGAGCACTATCGGGTGAAAACCGACGACCCCAGGGTGGATGTCAAGGCGGCGGCACAGCTTCTGGAATCGTTCGAGGCCTTCTTCACCGAGTTCTGGTCACGCCGCGCGACGCTCCGTCCCGCCGAGGGACCCTCGCAAATCTACCTCTTCTATTCTTTCTTCAAGTACAACGAGCTCCTCACCGGCAATCCGCGGTTCGCCGAGTTCCGTCCGGCGGGGCACTACCGACCCGTCACGAACGTCGTGGTGATCCACGCCGATGCGGTGCCGCCCAGTCAGCTGGGGGAGGTCCTGGTGCACGAAGCGGCGCACCAGCTCGTCACGATGCGCCTCCGCCCGAACGGGACCGCGGACGCTCCATGGCTGGACGAGGGTCTGGCGGAGTACTTCGGCGCCACGGCCCGGGACGGCGAAGGCCGCTTCCGCGAGGGAAAGGTCGGGGGCAAATCCGCGCGGCTCGTGAAAGGACCGAGCACCGACGGATCCTCGTTGGCCGAAGAACGATTGTCGACGCTACGTCGTCTGCTGAAGTCGGATCCCGCGTGGAACGTCGACGCCCTCGTCCGGATGCGGAACCGCCAGGAGTTCTTCGGACCGGGAGCCGACGGACGCTACGCGGCGTCCTGGCTCCTCGTCCACTTCCTCCTGCACGGGGACGGAGGCGCCCGCGCGGCCGCCTTCGCCAGGCTTCTCGCGTTCGAGGGATCGGCGGGAGCCGACGCGGACGCCTTCTACGAAACCCTGGGCCTCGAGCCGGCCGCGCTCCAGAACGCCTTCGTGAGCTACGTTCGCTCGTTCAAGGTGCGCTGAGCGCGGTACCTCGCGCCCCCCTTCGGTCTCTCGAGCAGCGCTCAGCTGGCCGAAAGGCCCAGCATCCTCATGACCTCGGCGCCCTTGTCCTTCACCTGCTGAGCCTTGCTCACCGCCTCCTGCACGTTCCCCGTGGTGAAAGCGTTCGTCGCTTCGGTCCAGGTGGACTTCATCATCTCGAGACCGGATTTCGCCGATTCGAACGACGCCGGATCGAGGCTCTTCGGCAGCGTCTTCGACTTCGAGAGGATGTCCACGCGACTCTGGATCGCCTCGACCATCTTCGGCAGATCGGTCGCCATGCCCTGCCATTGCTGGGCGGCGGCGGCAACGGCTGCTTCGAGCTCCGCCTTCTTGGAGGCGATCCCGTCCTCGAGCGTGCCGATCGAGCTCATCAGCGCCGGCGCTTCCGCAAGCACCGCCTTGTAGTCGCCCTTGGCGAGACTGTCCTTCAGCGAGCCGATCGTGGACTCGACCGACCGCAGGTCGTTCGGGACGAACTTCGCTGCATCCTGCTTGACCGCATCCAGCGCACGCTCGGCAGCCGCGATCGCCTGCGTCGCAGGCTCCTTCTGGCTCGCGCATCCCGCCACGAGCAGGACCGCGGCAACGACCGCCAGGAACATCGGCTTTTTCATCATGATCCTTCGCTCCTCTTCTCGGTGATTCGGCGTCACGGAATCCGCAGTTTCTGACCCGGCTTGATCTTGTTGGGATCGTTCAGGATGTCGCGATTGGCCTCGAAGATCTTCGGGTACAGCATCTTGTCGCCGTAGAACTCCTCGGCGATCTTCGACAGCGTATCGCCCTTCTTCACGATGTACGTCTGGGTGTAAGGGTTTTCCGAGGTGTTCGTCTCGTCCTTCGACATGGGAGCCCTTCCCTTCTCCGGGGTACCGGAAGCGGAAGCCTAGCAGAACGACCGCCTCCTTGCCGACCCGGCGGAGTCGGAACGCGCCCCCAGGAACGGTCGCGTCGACCGTGGTTCCGTCGGTCCCGGATTCGGAGTCGGTCGCATCCCTCCCGGAACCGCGGCGCCGCGACGGACTTCGACGGTGGCGGAGTCTGGCTTCCGGCCGCGCAAATCGTGCGAGTGCCGCGAAGATTCCGCGACGGCCGGGTTGGTTTCGACCCTCGAGAGCGCCTCGGATGGCTCTATAATCCTGCTCAATCCGCCGGCTCGGCCGGCGCGTGGAGAAGCCATGGAGCTCGCGACGTTCTCGCAAGAACGGGAGTCCGGGGTCGTCGGGCGACTCCGGGTCCGTCTCGCCGCCGTATCCGCCGTCCTCGCCCTGACCGCATGCGGCGGCGGCCGCGACGAGAGCGCCGGGGTTCCGCTCCAGCGGCTCCCTGCTGCGAGCATGCCCGACGGGGCCGCGATCCCTGCCGGTCCATCCCAGGTGCTGCGCCTTCTGCAGATTCCGGAGCCGGCCGGCGCTCCGAGGAGCGAGTCCGGGCTCGTCTCGCCGTCCTCGGAGTCGGGCCACCGTTCGGACGCGACGGGATCCCGGGGCGAGGTCGCGCAGATCTACGCTCGGGTCGCTCCGTCCGTGGTCGTGATCCGAACGGACGAAAGCATCGGCTCCGGCTTCGTCGTGGACTCCGCCGGATGGATCGTCACGAACCAGCATGTGATTCGCGGCGCCACGTACGACCCGGCGTCGAACGCCCAGGTGGTCACGGTGCACTTCGGCACGCTCGAGGACGACCTGATGGTCATGTCGGAGTCGGGGATGCGGGCCCTCGTCTACGCGACGAGCGAAGACAAGGACCTGGCGCTTCTCGAGCTCGCCGAGCCGCACGCACGGCTCGCGCTCCGACCCTTGGCGTTCGCGGGGGAGGGACCGCGTCCGGGAGAGGAATGCGTGGCGATCGGACACCCCAAGGCCGCGATGCTCTGGAGCGTGCGGCGGTGCCAGATCGCGGGGATTGGCGACTGGCCTCGCGGGATGATCGACGTGGTCCTGAGGCGGTTGGCGCTGGCCGGAGAGCAGAAGGCGCAGTTCGACGCAGCGCTCCGGAACGCCCCGCACCGCAAGGTGGTCGTTTCGACGTGTGGGATCAGCCCCGGCGATTCCGGCGGACCGCTTCTGGACCGTGAAGGACAGGTCATCGCCGTCACGTTCGCGATCCCGCGGGCGGATGAGGCGCAGGACCCGGGCGTGAACCTGGACAAGTTCAGCTACCACGTCCACAGGGACGAGGTTCGCGACTTTCTCGCAGCCCGACCCCCTGCGCCGCGGGTCGCCGCTCCCGATCCATGGCCCGCCGCAGCGCTGGCGGCGGCGGCGGACCTGGATCAGGACGGCGAGCCCGAGACGGTCTTCTTCGGGACCCGTCCCGGCGGGCCGGCCATCGGATTCATGGTCGACCTCGACCAGAACGGGAGCCAGATCTTGAAAGCGGGCGGCCTCGCCGAGCCGAGCTTCGGCTCCACCTGGGATTTCGAGTTCGCCGCTCACCTGCTCCCCGTGCCCCGGACCTTCTACGACACCGACGACGACGGCGTCGCCGACCTCGTCCTCAACGACACCGACGGAGATCACCTGGCCGACTCCGCACTCAGGTTGGTGGACGGAGAATGGAGCGTGGAACCGGGCCGGGGGAGGCCGTTGATCGATCCGTCTCTCGTCGTCGAGCCGGCTTCCGCAGAGCGTCTGACGCGGATCGTCGCGGCCATCACGGAGGCCGCCGAGAAATGAGCCTGCCGGCATCGCTCCCTGCACGGATCTCTGCCCTCTCCGCATGACCGACCGGATCGGACTGCGCCGCGAGAGAGAGGGAACCGTCGTCCTGTCTCTGTCTCGGCTCAGCGCGGGGGTCTCGCTTCTCGTCCACCTGGGATCCGCCGTGGTCGTGGCGTGGGCGCTCGTCGACCTCACCGTCAGGCAGAGCCGGCCGGAGATTGCAACCTGGCTTCTCGCGGCGCTGGCGCTCCTCGTGTTCCTGCCTGGTCTCGTGATCAAGACCTGGCGCGACCTGGTCGTGTGGTACGGCGGCAGGATCTTCTCCTTCGACTCCGCCACGGGAGTCGTGCTCCAGAACGGCAGAGCGCTCGTCCGCTTCGACGAGGTAGAGGCCGTTCAGCTCCGGCGGATCGCGCTCACCGTCTCGGGAGATTCCGATACGTGCGAGTTCAGGCTCTCGCTGGTCACGCGCGACGGCCGGAAGGTGTATCTGGCCCAGTCCGCGGACGAACCCGATCTGGCGGACGCCGCGGAAGAGGTCGCCAAGCTGATCGGCGTGGACGTGCGGAGGAAATGACGTTCGCGCGAGTCTCCGTTGCCGTCATCGGCTCCGTCCCCACGTCGTCGAGCCGCTCTTGCGCACTGGCGAACGGCGTCGCACAATCACGGTTGTCCTCCGGGGCTCGCGCCGCAGGCCCTTTCACGTGCGATCCCACGACCGGGGAACGCGTGCGCGTTTCGTCTCCACATCGAGTTCTCGGTGTCATGGGGGTTCGCCGATGCGCACCACCGTCTCCATGCTCCTGGAATCGAGAGCCGGCCTGGCTCTCGCTCTTCTCGCCTCCGTGGCGGTGGCTCCTGCCCTGGCGGCGCCGGGCGAGGTCACGAACGTCCAGTGCTGCGCGGGGGCAAGGAGCTACCTGCACTGGACGCCGGTCGCGCCCGCGGTCGGCTCGTACCGGTACGTCGATCGATTCAGCCTCGATCAGGGCGTGGGCTGGACTTACTGTGACAACGACCAGGGCGACGGCGGCGCCGGCTCGAACCCCGGCCTCTTCCTCAACCTGGAGGACGAGGGACTTCTGACCGTAACGCCGAACACGCTCGCAGCCAGGACGCCTCCCGGGGTGTACGACAGGGAAGTGAGGAGGCGATCCGGGGAATCGGTGACGATGCCCGACGGCACGCCGTCGGAGAAGAGGGAAACGTGACGCGGTGGCCCGGCAGAATCCGGAGAAAGCTGCTCGGAATCCGCGCCGGGGAGACGAGCTTCGAGCGGCGCGGGTTTCGTGGGGACCACGCCGGGATGCGTGCGCGTCTCGAGAGTATCGGACAGGCCTTCACGCACGGCTATCACGCCGCCCTGGAAACCACGGATCCGGCAGATCTCGTCCCTCGCCTCGACGAGACGGACGCGGAAGCACGGGGGTTCGTGTACGAAGGGGCGGCGATGGCGCTGGCGCTCCTCGACCACCTCACGCCGTGGCGGCGTCAGCGCGTGAGATCGCTCCTTCAGGGCGCGGGAGACGCCCACGCCTACATGGTCCATGTCGGGGCCGGCTGGGCCATGGCCCGCGTGCCGGCCAACGTGGACGCTTTCCTGGCACGGTTCGATCCGTTGCTGCGCTGGCTGCTGGTCGACGGCTACGGCTTCCATGAGGGTTACTTTCGTTGGCCGAAGTACGTCGCCGGCGCCCCCCAGCCTTCCCGGCTCCGAGGCTACGCGCGCCGCGCGTTCGATCAGGGCCTGGGCCGAAGCCTGTGGTTCGTGGACGGCGGCGATGCGCAGCGCATCCCTCGCACGATCGCCGGGCTGCACGTCGACCGTCATGGCGACCTGTGGAGCGGCGTGGGGCTGGCCAGCGTGTACGCCGGCTCGGTGAGCGAGGACGATCTTCGCTCGCTGCGCCGGTCCGCTGGGGAGTACTGGCCGCATCTCGCCCAGGGCGCGGCGTTCGCCGCCAAGGCCCGTCAGCGTGCGGGCAACCCCACGGAGTACACGGAGCGGGCCTGCCGCGCGATCTGCGATCTCCCTCCCGCGGCGGCCGCGCGCCTCACGGACGAGGCGCTCGAGAATCTGACGGGCACCGAACGCGAGCCGGCATACGAGGTCTGGAAACAACGAATCCGGCGGGAGATCGCCCGCAGTTAGGGGCCGGCCAAACCTCCGTGTCCACAGGACTCGCGCGGGCAGTGACCGTACCGTCCCCCCCTCGCGGCGATCGCGGGTCGGTCACTCGAACGGCATGCCGCTTCCCGCCTCGACGAAGATCCGCGAGGCCGCGCGGAAGCCGAGCTGGATCGGCGAGCCTTCCACCGGCTGCACCTCGACCGTTTCCGCCAACTCGTCCCTCGATGCGACGACGAGCCGCTGGCCCGGCATCAGGCCGTGCCTCTCGAGCAGCCTCAGGAAATCGGTCCGCTGGTCCGTGACGCGAGCGACGCGAACCGACGCACCCACCGGGCACGCGAGCAGGTCGGGCAAGCCGGTCCCGCCACGCAGATCGCCGCTTGCGCTCGGGATCGGGTCCCCGTGGGGGTCGGTGGCCGGTCGCCCGAGCATCTCGTCCATTCGCTCGACGAGATGCTCCGACACGGCGTGCTCCAGGACCTCGGCTTCCTCGTGCACCTCGCTCCAGTTCATCGACATGAAGCGGACGAGGAAGAGCTCGATGAGGCGATGCCGCCTCAGCACGTGGGTGGCGAGCCGCTGCCCCGCCGGCGTGAGGCGCACGCCGGCGTACGGCTCGTACACGAGCAGCCCGGATTCGGCCAGGGTCTTGACCATCGAGGTGGCGGTTCCCGGCGCGACGTTGAGCGCCGCCGCGACCTGGCCGGTGGGGACGAGAGACCCCGGAGCGTTCTCCTGCTCGAGGAAGATGCACTTCAGGTAGTCTTCGACGGTGCTCGTCGGCATCTCGCAAAGGATAGCCCAAACTCGGCCGCTTTTCGCGTCGTTCCGCCGTTCACCGGTTTCCCCCCGTTCGGCGCAAAGGGAAAGAGACGGTCGGGGCGAGCGGCAGTCCTCGGTTCCCGGGGCCCGAAACGCAGGGGGGGCCGGCCTCTCCGACCCGGCCGAGAACCTGTTCGGGTACCCTTCCTTTGGACGGGTCGCATCCCCCAATGACAGCGCGGGTTCCAGCAAGTATAGTTGTGGAGTTTCGACACACGTGCGGAGCGCTGGGCAAGTAGTGATGTGGCGCAAGAGCGTGGCCTTCCACGAGAGTCGATGGCGGCCGATGACAAAGTGACGGGGATGACCCGCGGTGACGAACCGTGAGCGAAGATGTACGCAGGCAAGTGATGCAGATCGTCGCGGACGTCGCGGAGATCCCGGTGGAGCAGGTGCAGCCGGATGCGGTGCTGGCGAGTCTGGACATCGATTCCCTCCGCGGCCTGCGCATCGTCGCCGAGGTGGAGAAGCGCTACCGCATCGTCATCGGCGAGTCCGAGATCGGTAAGATCCGCTCCGTGATGGACATCTTTGCCCTGGTGGAAGGCAAGACCTCCCCCTGAGTGAGGATCGGTGCCCGAAGGACGATCGAGGGTCTGCGTCACCGGGATGGGGGTTATCTCGCCCATCGGCGGCGATCCGCGCTCGTTCTGGGAATCGCTCCTGTCGGGAAGGTCCGGAGCCGCGGCGGTCCGTTCCTTCGACACCACGCAGATGCCGAACCACGTGGGCTGCGAAGTCGCTCCTTATCGTGTGCCGGATGTGGCGCTCACGCACCTGTGCGCCGGCCGCTGCACCGAGCTGGCCGCGGTCGCCGTCGACCAGGCGGTTCGTCACGCCGGAATCGAGGAGACGTATCGGGAATCGAGAGACCTCGCAGTCGTGGTCGGGACGACCATGGGAGACGTCACGCAGTTCGAGCAGAGTCGCGCGGCACATCCCGAGCGCGAGGCGGACGAGGCGGACGTGGATCTTCTGGCGAGCCGGCCGCTGGATGTGATGGCACGCTCCATCGCCCGGATCTATGGGCTTCGCGGCCACGTGGTCACCGTTCCCGCGGCCTGCGCGGCCGGGAACTACGCGGTCGGGTTCGCCGCCTCGCTGGTCGCGCGAGGGAAGACCACGGCGGCACTGGCGGTCGGGTGCGAGGCCTTCTCGCGCCTCGCGTTCGTGGGGTTCTCGAGGATGCGCGCGATGTCCCCCGACGCGTGCCGCCCCTTCAGCCGAGGACGTCCGGGACTTCTCCTCGGCGAGGGAGCGGGCGCGCTCGTGCTCGAATCGGAGGCCTCCGCGCGCAAGCGCGACGCGGAGATTCTGGGGTTCGTGGACGGTTTCGGCCTTTCCTGCGATGCCTACCACATCACCGGTCCCCGACCGGACGGAGAGGGTGCGAACCGTGCCATGGCGGACGCTCTGGCGCGCGCGCGGGTCGATGCGTCGCGAATCGACTACGTCAACGCCCACGGAACCGGAACGCACTTGAACGACAAGATGGAGAGCCTCGCGATCCACCGGGTGTTCGGAGCGCGGGCCGGCCGGGTGCCCGTGTCTTCCGTGAAGGCGTTGACGGGGCACACGATGGGCGCGGCCGGAGCCCTGGAGGCCATCGTATCGTTGTTGGCCCTGCGCCACGGGGTGATCCCGCCCACGTGGAACTTCCTCGAGCCCGACCCGGAGTGCGACATCGACTGCGTACCGAACGAACCCCGCGAAGCTCCGCTGCGGCACGTGCTGTCCAATTCGTACGCGTTCGGCGGCAACAACTCCAGCGTGGTCCTCACTTCGCCCTCGGCCTGAGGTTCGAGCGATCCCTTGAGCGAGCATCGGGTGATCACCGGCGCGGGACTCGTCACGGCAGCGGGCGATACGCCGGGGCATCTCCACTCCGCGTTCGTCGCCGGCGCTCCACTGGCCGCGCCCCGTCCCGATACGGACTACCCGGTGGCGGCCATCGAAAACTTCGACGCTCACGGCTACCTTCCGCGGAAGGGGGTCAAGGATCTCTCTCGCCTGTCGCAGCTCTCGTGCGCGGCGGCATCCCGGATCGCGCCGTCGATCGCCACGCTCCCCGGCGACCGCGTCGGCGTCGTGTTCGGATCGGCGTGGGGCTGTCTCCACACCATCGTGGACTTCGAGCGCGAGGCTCACACGCAGGGGCCTCGTTTCGTCGACCCGATCCTGTTCACGGAAACGGTGGCGAACGTCCCGGCCGGTCAGGTGGCCATCTTCTTCGGATGGTCGGCGTTCAACGCGACGGTTTCCGCGGGCTCGGCCTCGGGGCTCGCCGCAGTCTCGAGGGCCCTGGAGCTCCTCGACGAGGGTCGCGGCCTCGTGGCGCTGGCCGGAGGAGGAGACGAGCTGAATCCGCCCCTCCTGCGATCCCTGGCACTTCGAGGAGAGCTCGGAGCCGCCGGCTCGCTTCCGCTTTCGAAGGACCGGTCGGGGCCGGTCAGCGGCGAAGGATCCTGCTTTCTCTCGTTGGAATCGAACGATCACGCCAGATCGAGGGGCGCCATTCCCCTCGCTCTCGTTCGGGGCTTCGCCTCGCGCTTCTTCCCGGTCGCCGGCGCCGCCGAACACGCGGTGAGCGAGTCCATCGCCGAAACGATGCGCGAGGTCCTCGATGCCGCAGCTCTCGAGCCGCGCCGAATCGATCTTCTCGTGCTCTCGGCCGGCGGTCGCGTCCGAGAAGACGCGCTCGAGGCCGCAGCCGCCCTCCGAGTCTTCGGCATCGGGCCCGAGGCCCCCGTCGTCTCGATCCCCAAGGGGATCCTGGGAGAAACCTGGGGGGCGTCGGGGCCGCTGGCTGTCGTGTCCGCCCTCGAGGCGATGCGGTCGGGCGAGGTGCCCGGGACCCCGCACGGCCTCGTCGCGGATCCGGGCTTCGTCGGACTCAACCTCCCGCCGAGCTCGCTGCGGCGCATGGTGAGAACCGCGCTCGTCATCGACGTGTCCACGACGGGTCATCACATCGCAATTCTCCTGGAGGCGCCGGGCGAGGAAACGGATGCGGACTGAGAATCTCTGCTCGCTCCTTCCGTGGCGCCACCCGTTCCTGATGGTGGACGGCGTGCTGGACTGCGTGCCTCACGACCGGGTCGTCACCATGAAGCGCGTGACCGCGGGCGATCCCGTGGCCCAGCCTCGCGAGACGGGAAACGCGTCGTTCCCGTCGGTCATGGTCCTCGAGGGGTTGAGCCAGAGCGCGGCCCTCCTGTTCCAGGTGAGCTACGCGAAGCTCGCCCCCGGACGGGTCCCGCTCCTCGGCCAGCTGGATGCGTCGATCTTCGACGCGGCCCGGCCGGGAGACACCATCGAGTTCACGGTTCACGCGGTGAAGATGACCCAGACCGCCGGCATCTTCCGGGGCGTTGCGCGCGTCGACGGAGCCTCCATCGCCGAGGCGGAGCTGGCGTTCGCGGTGGGTGCGCTGTGAAGCTCACGTACGCGGGGGGGGCGGCTCTGGTAGCGGGAGGATCGGGCGGGATCGGCTCGGCGATCGTCGAGTCCCTGGCCTCCGCGGGCGTGGCGGTCGGGCTCACGTTCCATCGGAACCGGCCCCCGTTGGAGGATCCGGCCCATCGTGCATCCGGGACGCCCGCCCTCAACGCGTACCGCTGGTCGTCGTCTTCCGCGGCCGATGCCGACGAGCTGGTCGGAGCGGTGGCACGAGACCTCGGACCGATTCGATACCTCGTCGGGTGCGCGGGCGTCTCGCAGGAGTCGGCGTTCTTCCGGCTACCGGAGGATGAGTGGCTGCGGATCCTCACGACGAACCTCACCGCCACGATCGCCCTCACGCGGTCCGCGCTGACACCCATGCTGAAGGCCGGATTCGGCAGAATCGTCCTGGTGAGCTCGGTGTCGGGCGTTCGAGGATTCCCGGGACACGCGGTCTACGCCGCTTCGAAGGCGGGGATCGACGGGTTCACTCGCTCCCTCGCCCAGGAATGCGCGGCATTCAACGTGACGGTCAACAGCGTCGCCCCGGGGTACATCGACACTCCCATGCTGCACGGGCTCCCCGAAGGCAAGCGCAAGGCGTTGATCGATCGGGTGCCGATGCGGCGCCTCGGGACCCCGTCGGAAGTCGCCAACCTGGTAGCATTCCTCCTTTCGGATCAGGCCGCCTACGTGACGGGTCAGACGTGGGTGGTGGATGGGGGGCTCGGATCTTGAACGACCGTCGCGTTGGAATCACCGGAATGGGAGTCGTGACCGGCTACGGTCGCGGGGTGGGGGCGTTTCTCGACGGACTCTCCTCCGGACGCAGCGCGGTTCGAGAGCACCGGGCGCGAATGGGCCAACGCGACTGGCTGTCCTATCGGATGGCACCCCTCCACGAGACCGCGAACGAAATGGCTGCCGATCTGCCGAACGCGCCGTTCGTCCAGGAGAACCAGATCGCCGACGACGTGGATCTGGTCGCCATCGCGGACGCAGTCCGGCAGGCGATCGGGGACGCCCGGCTGACCTACGACCCGCAGAACAACGACGTGGGGATCGTGGTCACCCACGAGAGCCCGGGGCTCGCCCCGCACGTCCAGAGCTTCTTCAAGTGGGGAAGCACCGCGAGGGAGTGGCTGCGATCCTCCGCGCGCTTCAATCCTCCGGAGTTCCTCTACCGGCAGCAGAGCGAGAGCGTCTACCGCCTCCACTCGTTCCTTTACGTCCACTGTCTCTCGGCGCTCTTCCAGTGTCACGGGTTCACCCTCTACAACAACAACGCATGCTCCTCCGGCGCGTTCTCCCTGGAGGTGGCTGCGGACCGCATCCGCCGGGGCGAGGCCTCCGCGGTGGTGGTCGCCGGAGGCGACGTCCCGGAGGACGGAACGAAGTACCGCTGGTTCCGCGATCGCGGTCTGTATTCCGTGAGCGGAGAGTGCCGCCCCTTCTCCGCGCGGCGCGACGGCCTGGTGCTCGGCTCGGGGGCCGCGGCGTTGGTGCTCGAGGATCTCGATCAGGCGCGCGCGGCAGGCAAGCGCATCTGGGCGGAGTGGCTGGGCGGGAGCTTCGCCTCCGACGGCTGGAAGGTGACCCTGCCCGACGTGGCCAGCGGCCGGTACGGTCAGGTCATCGCACGCGCCCTCACGGGCGCGCGAGTCGCCGCGGAGAAGGTGACCCTCATCTCACCGCACGGCATCGGGGCGGACGTACTCGACCGCTACGAAACGATGTCCCTTGCGAAGACCTTCGGCGACGCCGGGAGCGCCTGGCCGGCGATCATGCCCCTGAAGGGAGCCATCGGACATTCGCTCGGGGGGTGCGTCCTGGTGGAGACCGTGGGCGCTCTCCTCGCGCTCGATCGAGGAGAGATCCCCTCGGCGGCCCGGGTCGTCGATCTCGATCCGACGCTGCCCGTGGGAAAGATCTCCGGGCCCACCCTCGACAGGGACTGGGTGATGCTGAAATGCACGAACGGCTTCGCGGGACAGAATGCGGCCATCGTTCTCCGCGCAGCTCCGGAAAAGCGGAACTGAGCCTCGATTCTGCAGGAGGTGACATGGAGACACGTGAGCGGCGGAGAAGCGACGGGACGATGCGAGAGAGCCTGAGGCCGACCGTGGCGTGGCGATCGAGGTGAGCCGATGAGCGGGCTCGTGCGCGCCGGTCTCATGATCGTCCTCCTGGTCGGAGGCTCGGTCCTCTTGCGCCCCGTGGCTACGTCCCCCACGGACCTGGACCTTCGCTTCGAGGAGTGCGCCGATCGAGTGGGGCTTCGCCACACCCACTCCCTCTGTCGCCTCTCGGATCGTTTCTCGAACATCCTTCCGTGGCTCACGTCGGTGGGAGCTGCGGTCGCTGCGGCGGATGTGGACGAAGACGGATGGACGGATCTCTACGTGACATCCAGCGGTCCAGGCGACCCGAACCGGCTGTTCCGCAACCGTGGAGACGGGACGTTCGAGGACGTCACCGACGTCGCCGGGGTAGGTGTGGGCAACTCGGTGGGGGCTTCCATGGCGGCGGTCTTTGGCGACATCGACAACGACGGGGATCCCGACCTCTACGTGGTGATGTGGGGAACGACGAACCTCCTGTTCGAGAATCTCGGACAGGGGCGTTTCCGGGAGATCGCCGAAGAAGCCGGCGTCGGGTTCTGGGGCTACGGGAACGGAGCAACGTTCCTGGATTTCGACCGGGACGGCCGCCTGGACCTGCTGGTCGGCAACTACTTCCCCGAAGCGCTGCCCGACCCCCAGACGGGGAAGATGCGGCCTATCGACCTGTGGAACCCGTTCACCACGCGGATCATGCACGATTCGTTCACCCACGCGGCGAACGGCGGCCGAAACGTCCTCTACCGAAACGTCGGAGGGAACCGCTTCGAGGACGTGACCGAGAAGGTCGGCCTCACGTACACCGGATGGACGCTGGCGGTGGGCGCGACGGACCTGGACAAGGACGGCTGGCCCGACCTCTACATGGCCAACGACTTCGGGCCCGACGAGCTGTACTTCAACACGGGCGCCTCCGAGAGCCCGCCACGCTTCCTCCCCTACATCGGAGCTTCGGGGCGCCCGGCCATCGGAGACGACTGGTGGAAGGGGATGAACGTGGACTTCGGGGACGTGGACGGCAACGGGTTCCCTGACATCTACGTCACGAACATCCTGGCCCCGCACTTCAAATCCGACGAGGGGAACATGCTCTGGCTGAACCTCTCGGACCCCTCCGCCCCCCACGGCCGCCGATTCGTGAACGTGGGACGGAAGACGGGAACCCACGACGGCGGATGGGGTTGGGGGGCGAAGTTTGGCGATTTCAACAATGACGGTCTCCTGGACATCCTCGAGGTGAACGGGTTCGTCACCGGACCCGATCCTCGACGCACCTACTGGTACGATCTCCAGGAGATGGTCACGCAGCTCCGGAACGTCACTTCGAACGCGGCCGACTGGCCGGTGATGGGAGACCGGGATCTTTCGGGGTACGAGCCCAACCGGCTCTGGCTCCAGCTCCCTCCCACGGGGGGTGAGTTGCGCTTCCAGGAGGTCGCAGGGTCGGTCGGCATCCGCGACCTCTACAATGGGCGCGGCGCGGCGCTCCTCGATGCGGACAACGACGGCGACCTGGACCTCTACATCGCAAACCAGGGAACGGTGGGGACGTTCTACCGCAACCTCCTCAACGGACCCGATCACTCCCCCCCGAGCCACTGGCTCGGGCTCGACCTCGCCGGGAATCCCGCGAGCGGACAACGCCTCGCGTCGACCCGCGACGGCGTGGGCGCGCGGGTCGTTTTGAAGGCGGGCGGCCGTGAGCAGTCAAGGGAAGTCTCGGGCGGGGTGGGATTCGCCTCGCAGAGCGACCGCCGCATCTTCTTCGGCCTGGGCGCGGCGCCATCCGTCGACTCGGTGGAGATCGTCTGGCCCGACGGCAGCGTGCAGCGGCTCGATGGAGACGAGGCGAGGCGTCTCACCGACCGCATGACCAGCCTGGTCCAGGGCTCGTCCCCGAAGGTGGAGCCGTGATCGACATCGCAAAGGCCGATGGTCGCGTTCGAGAGTCGATCCCGCGGTGGAGAATCGGCTCGCCGGGGCGTTTCGCGCCGGCGCTCTCCGGGCCGACGGCGCGCCTCCTCGTGTGTGCCGTCGTCTCGATTCCGATCCTCGGATGCTCGCGCCTGACGGGACTTCCTGCGGTACCCGCGTCCGTTTCCGCCCGGGACGCAGGACTCGAGGATCTGAAACATTACGCCGACCAGGCCCGACTCCTCGATCGGGCGTTGAGCGACGACGAGCACGCACGTTTCTCCGCGGCGCCGCCCGGAGAGCCTTTGGACATGGCGCGCTGGGGTCAGGACCGGATCGCGAGGGGAGACGAGACCGGAGGGCTGCACGAGCTGGCGACGGCGCTCGAACGCGATCCTTCGGATCTCGTCGTCGGAAACGCCTATCGGATGGCGGTCCATCGTCTGAAGCGGAGACAGCTCGCGGCGGCGAAGTCACGGGGGGAGCGAACTCCGTCCGTGCCCGAGTGGCTCGGCCCCGAGCCGCTCGCCACTCTCGAGCGCATCGCCGAGGCCGCGCCGTCCCGCGAGATCCGGCTGCAGGTGGCGTTGGCCTACGTGGATCGGATGATCCTGAACCCGGCCCTCGAGATCAAGGCACCGGCAAGCATCGATTCCGTGCGGCGCTTCACGGCGATCCTCGAGGCGGACGCGCACTACGTCCCGGCCCTGGTCGGTCGCGGACTCAACTACCTCTACCGCCCCGCGAGCCTGGCCTGGCCCGAGCATCCGGCACCGCCCAGGGACGCGGCGACGCGCGACTTGTCCCTCGCGGCGGCCGTGGGCGCGAAGGTCGGTGGAGCGTCTCCGCGCCTGAAGGGGATCCTGCTCACGGTCCTGGGCGACGCGTGCGCTCACGACGGAGACGTGGGAGTCGCGAGGAGCTGGTGGATGCTCGCCCGGGAGACGAGCGACGATCCCGCGGTTCGCGAGGGGATCGCCGTCCGCATGGGGTGGCCCGACCGGGACGTTCCACAGAGGCTGGAAGCCCATCTCGAGGAGCGCATGGCGGACATGGACGATTCCGTCGGTGACCTGTCGTTCCTGTGGCGCGACGGAGCGAGGGGACCCTCGTGACGACCGCGACCGCCCGCCTGGGCACACGATTCGTGGTCCCGCGGCTCAAGGACCCGCGGATCACCCTCTGCGTCTTCCTCACGACCTACACGGTGCTGGGACAGACCGTGCTGTACTTCAACCGGGATCTTCGGCAGCTCGTCCTCGCCACCCTCATCGCCTGTCTCACCGAGATGGTCCTCGGGTGGGCCACGACCCGGACCATCATCGTTCCGATCTCCGCGTACATCACCGGGTTGAGCATCGGGCTCATCCTGGAGAGCTACGACGCCAGGGTCTTCGCTCTCGCGTCCCTCTGGGGTGTCGCGTCCAAGTACTTCATCCGCGACCGGCAGGGACACTTCTTCAACCCGTCGAACTTCGCCATCGTGGCCGCACTGGCCCTCAGTCACGGGCTGGCCACCGTGGCGCCCGGGTCGCAGTGGGGCGGGAATCTCTGGATCGCCATCGTCATCCTGATCCTCGGCACGACGATGATGGTTCGCGTACGCCGGCTCGACCTGGTGGGGACCTGGCTCGCCGGATACGTGACGATGGCTCTCTTACGCATGCTCCTCGGGCAGGGAGGCGCCGTGTTCACGCTCGGACCGATGCTCGGCGGCGAGTTCGCGCTGTTCTCCTTCTCGATGCTCCCCGATCCGAAAACCTCGCCCCACACTCCGAAGGGTCGGATCCTCTGGGGCGCGGGGATCGCGGTGACCGACGGGATCCTGCGCTATCTCGAGGTCCGCTACTCGATGTTCTTCGCCCTTTTTGCGTTCTGCGCAGCTCTCCCTCTGTTCCGTCGCGTTTTCGGCGGCAGCCGCCAAGAGCCCGATCCCTGGAAGACCGTGGAGATTCAGGGACGGTAGCCTCCGGGATTCCGTGTGCGTCACGCGCCGCGGAGGGTCTCGGCGATGGGACGGCGCACGGCCTTCCACGCGGGGAGGACGGCTGCGACCAGCGTCGCGACGACCGAGAGGCAGAACGAGAACGCCACGATGCCTGGAACGATGTCCACCCCTCCCACGAACGGCCGCGTCGCCCCGGGTGGCGAAGGAAACGTGATCCCGACGAGGGTCACGAGCTTCGCGACGACGATTCCCAGCACCACGCCGATCGCGCCTCCCAGCAGCCCCGTCAGGAGTGCCTCGGTCATGAGGAGGCCGGCGACCACACGGGGCTCGAGGCCGAGCGCGCGCAAGGTCGACAGCTCCCGGCGGCGCTCGACGATGGACATCCCGATGGTGTTCGCGATGCCCAGGATCACGATCGTGCCAATGATGAGCTTGATGACGTCCAGCTCGCGGTTGAACAGACTCACGACCTGGTTGTGGAAGAGTGCCAGCTGCGTCCACGGCTTGACCTCGAGGTCGAGCCCTTCGCGCGCGAACGCGCTCTCGATGTCCGTCTGGACCGCCGCGACGTTGTCGGTCCGGTCCAGAAGGACGACCATCTGCTCCGTCCGGTCGTCCACCAGCAGCTCTTGCACCGTGCGAAGTGGAGCCTTGAGGGTCCAGTCGTCGTACTCCTTCAGGCCCCCCTCAAACACCCCTCGAAGCGTGACATCCACCGCGTTGAGCGAGCCGGACTCCGAGTTGGTCAGGAGAGTCAGCAGGGTCCCGGGCGCCCCGTCGAAACGCTGGACGAGCCCGATGCCGCCGACGATCCCGTACGGGTCGTCCGGCGAGAGCGCCCTTCCGGCACGGAAGGTCATGTGCCGGCTGAACTGGGGGTCCTGGTCCGGCTCGACGCCGATGCCGACGAAGGCGACGTAGCGATCGCCTCTCGAGATCATCCCCGAGAACTCGCGCCTGCGCGTGACCCACTCCACGTGAGGCAGGCCGCGGACGAGGGCGATCGCCCGATCGGCCTCGTCCGACGGAACGAGGAATCGCCCGGGATCGCGCAGGTGCCCCTCGGTGTAGCCGCGGCGATAGATCTGGAGGTGGCCGTGCCGGCCTCGAATCGCGTCCTCCCGGAGCTCCCGGAAGATATTGAAGATGACCCCGCCGTTCACGATCAGCGCGGCGCAGCCGGCCGCGATGGCGAGAATGGCAACCGCGGTGCGCGTGCGGTCACGGAAGACGTTCCGCAGGGCCAGCAGGACGAAGAGCCTCACGCGCCCCCCCCGTCGACACGACCGTCCCTCAGCGTGACGACCCGGCCCGCCCTGCGGATCAACTCGGCGTCGTGCGTCGCATAAAGAAACGTCGTTCCACGCTCCCGGTTGAGGTCGTGCATCAGGTCAATCACGGTCCCTCCCGTCTCGTGGTCGAGATTGGCGGTCGGCTCGTCGGCGAGCACGATCGACGGGCTTCCGGCGAGGGCCCGGGCGACGGCCACGCGCTGCTGCTCGCCGCCGCTCAGCTCCGCGGGTCGCCGGCCACGCTTGTGGGAAAGGCCGACGCGCTCGAGGGCCAGTCCGACCGATCTGCTCCGCTCCGGCCGCGCGAGGTCGCGTCGGAAGAGCAGAGGGAGCTCGACGTTCTCCTCGGCGGACAGGACGGGAATCAGGCTGAATTGCTGAAAGACGAAGCCGAGCCGGTGCAGCCGCAGCTCGGCGAGCTGATTTTGCGTCATGCCGGCGAGATCTCTGCCGTCGATCAGCACCCTTCCGGTCGTGGGGAGGTCGAGGGCCCCCATGAGGTTGAGAAGCGTCGTCTTGCCGCTTCCGGAGGGGCCGGCCACCGCCACGAACTCCCCTGCCGCGACCTCGAGATCGATCCGGTCCAGCGCGACCGAACGGGAGGGCCCGCTCCCGTACACGCGCCCGACGGATTCCAGGCGGATCACCGACGCTCCCTGCGGCTGATGTTGCACGTTGCCATCTTCGACGGGACCTTACCCCAGCCTCCCCGAGCGGGCAAGCGTGCGGCGGCGTGAGCGCGCGAACGAAGCGCGAGGAGACGACGCGCCGACCCGCGGGGAATGCTCTCCATCACCTGCCCGGGCGAGCCGGAGCCTTCGACTTCAGCGCGGCGAGGATCTCCTCGATCCTCACCTGCGCCTTCCCCGGCCGGTGCCCGGCCAGCACCGCATCCCGAAAGTCCGTCATCTCGTTCATGGAGAACGGCATTCCGGCGAGACTCACGCGCCGCAGATCCGAGAACAGCAGCACGCTGCGCCCCTCTCCTGCACTCTGGCTTTTGATCTCCAGTCTCGCCGGCCGCAGCCCGAGGGCGCCACGGAGGTACTCGCGATACCACACGGTCTTCAGGACGTTTCCGGTGCGTCCGTAGTAGTCGAGCCTGCGGGGAAGGAACTTCTTCTTGACGATCCAGTAGTCGACGCGTGAGTACATGGCGGCGGAGGGGGACGGGAGCAGCTCGAGACGGTAGCAATCCTCTCCCTCGACCGGCTCCTCCCCGACGAGCCGGGCCGTGTAGCCTCGGGCGAGGTTCACCCGCGCCACGACTCCACTCGACACGTCCCCGCTCACCAGCTGCGCCCCGGAAAGCTCGAAAGGCTTCGAGGCCTTCGGGAGCAGCATCCAGTACCTCCCGTCTTCGATCAGCAGCAAGCCGCCGTAGAACGCCTCGGGGGATCGCATGAGGATCCAGGTACGGTCCTTCCCCCCGGCAACCATGGAGTAGGAGGTCACGCGCTCCGGCATCTCGGCGGACCAGGCTGCGCGGATCGTCAGCTCCGCGCAGTAGCCGAGGTCGGGACTCCGGACCGCTTCGGCGCGGCGGAGAATCTCGTCCGCATCGAGGCCCTTCGGCGCGGCGACGGCCGCGCCGGCCAGAAGCGCGCACGCCGCGAGCGAGAGGATCCGCGCCTTACGGCTTCTTGAATCGCGCATCGTCGATTTCGGGGTTCAGCTCGATCTTCTGGTAGGTCAGTCGCTGGCCCTGCGGGAGCTCCTTCAGCTTCCTCTCGATGGAGTGCGGGAGCCTCAGCCCAGAGACTTCCTTGTAGTCGCCGAGAATGACCTCGATCTCCATCTCCTTCCCCTCGATCTTCCGCCGTGCGACGACGCGGACGGGAAGGAACCTCTCGGCATCGAGGTACACGTTCTGCACGTCTCCGTTCTTCGCGGCGATCCTCAGGTTGTACACTCCTGCACCGTCCAGAGTCTCCTTGCCGACGAAATCCAACGCGTACCCTTTCTCGGCGAAGTCGACCAGCGGACCGTCCATGTCCGCCGATTGCCGCACGTCCTCGAGCTGCTCCGCGGGAATCGGCTGGGGCTCCGTCGTCCCGAGGAACGGAACCACCGCCCAGCCGTTGGCTCCATCGAAGACGGTGATCACCTTCTGCCCCTGAAACGTGAATTCGGAGCGGAAAGACTTCGGTCGCTTCATCTCGATCGTCACGGGAGCCTTCATCCCCCGTCCCATGATCATCGTGCCGGTCATGCGCATGGTCCGGACGGCCTCGAGCTTCTCCTTCCCACCGATCGCATCGAAGTACCCCGTCATGATCTCGTCGATCGTCGGGACCTTCGCTGCCGGCGGCGCGGGTGCCGGTGTTTCGGCGGCGACCGGCAGCGCCGCGAGCAACGCGAGGACGAGGATGGATTTCGTGCGAGTTCCTTCCCTCATCGGCAGCTCTCCTCGTTCGGTACCATGTCGGAGCCTCCGCGGCCGGCCGTCGCCGGATCAAACCGTCTCGGACACAGGATACGACGAACGCAACCGTCGATCCCGTCGAGGACCTTCCGCCCCGCGCACTTCGCCGGCCCCCCTGCCACCCGGGTCACGAGAAATCGTAAAATACGGCGCATGGCGGCGGAAACGGTTTTGATCACGGGCGCCTCGTCCGGAATCGGACTCGAGCTGGCCCACCTCTTCGCATCGGACCGCGCCGGCCTGATTCTCGTCGCGCGCAGCGCCGACGAGCTCGAGGGGCTCGCGCGGGAGATCCGCGCGCGGCGCGAGGTGCCCATCCGGATTCTCGCCGAGGACCTCGGGAGGCCGGAGGCGCCGGGTCGGATCGCTCAGCAACTGAGTCGCGACCGCATCGCGGTGGACGTTCTCGTCAACTGCGCCGGATTCGGAGCGCGTGGAGCGGTCGCCGAGCTTCCACTGGAGCGTCAGCTCGAGATGGTTCAGGTGAACGTGGCCGCCCTCACGCACCTCACCAGACTGCTGCTGCCGGGGATGATCGAGCGTCGTCTCGGCGGGGTTCTCAACGTCGCCTCCACCGCAGCGTTCCAGCCCGGCCCGAACATGGCGGTGTACTACGCGACGAAGGCCTACGTCCTGTCCTTCTCGGAGGCGCTGTCGGACGAGGTTGCGGGCACGGGTGTCCGGATCTGCTGCCTCGCGCCCGGCCCGACGACCACAGGATTCCAGAAAGAGGCGGGAATGGAAGGTACCAGGCTGGTTCGATCCGGCTCGATGGCCGCTTCGGCGGTCGCGCGCGCCGGCCATCGCGGCTTCCGCGCAGGCCGCTCGCTCGTCGTGCCGGGTCTCCGGAACAAGATCGGCGTTTTCCTCGTCCGGCTGCTCCCCCGTTCCGTGCCGCGAAAAATCGTCCGGTGGCTCCAGTCTTGAGCGGAGCCTCTCGCCGGGTCGTCTACTCCACGGGGAGCGGCCAGAGATGCCCCGGCTGCGGCTGGCCGGAGTGCGAGTGCCGGTGCTCCGCGACGCCGGAGGAGCCCGTCCCGACGAAGGTCGTGGCCAGGCTGCGCATCGAGAAGAAGGGGCGCGCCGGCAAGACCGTGACGGTCGTGGACGGACTGCCGAGGAACACGGTCTTTCTTCGGGACCTCGCGCGGGAGCTCAAGAAGGCGTGCGGAACCGGCGGCACGCCGGACGACGGCGCAGTCGAGCTCCAGGGCGACTGCCGCGAGAAGGTCCGCGAGCTCCTCGAGAAGAAGGGACTCGTCGTGAAGGGGTGAGCCTTCTTTCTCTCCGAACCGGATGGAATCGCCCGGTCCGGACCACGGCGCGGAAAAGGCAAAGCCGCGCGGACCGCCGGCACGGAGCGCACCGAACTGGATCAGGGAGCGGCGGATCGAGCGTCCGGTCGGGCTGCGAACGGGCACGGCCGCACGTTCTGCGCCCGGCACGGTGCCGGCCCCTGCTCCCGCTCGCGCCCCCTCCAGTCCACGCCGTGCGAGCCTTCGCAGATTCCGTTCGCGGGAACGACCAGGAAGTAGGCCGCGGGAACGGAAGGAACGAGATCGGCAGACCTCGCCCCCGCCGTCGAGCACAGACGCGGCACGTGTCCCGCGAAGCTCCCGATGGCCCCCTCGTAGAGCGAAAAATCGGGATCGTCCGCGCACGACGCGCCCCAAGACAGCCGCACGGCGTCGCCCGCTGCCTTCTCGAGCGTCAGAGGCGTCCCGGGGGCAAAGGCACCGTCCGGTACCGCTCCGGCCGCCTGACACTCCTCCAGCAGCTCGCATTCGTCCGGGTAACCGTCGGCGTCCGTGTCGACGCTGGATCCCGTCGCGATGTCCGTCACGTCCGATACCCCGTTCGCGTTGCAGTCGGGGAAGACGTTCACGTAGTAGACGTCCTGCTCGCCGTTGAACGTCGCCGCGTACGCGACGTGGCCGCCCGTCGCGTCGGACACGATCGTGATGTAGTCGCCGATCTTCTGCTGCTGCGGGTAGCCGACGTGGCTGTCGAAAGCCGGGCTGACCACGGCGTTCTGCGACCAGGACACCCCACCGTCGTACGACCAGGCGTAAAAGAGCTGGGAGATGTTGGCCTCGCCGCTGTTGCGCGTGTCGTACCAGACCACGTCGATTCGGCCGTTCGGCGCCACGGATACGGCGGCGAACCACTGCCAGTTCTCCTGGAAGATGTCGTCGTTGATGCGGGTCGGGGCGCTCCAGGTCGCGCCGCCGTCGGTGCTCCGAACGACCACCACGTCCAGCGGATCGGGCGAGCCCGGAGCCGTGACGCACCCGACCACGTACACGTTTCCGCGCCGGGGGCCTGTCGAGGTGTCCACCGCCACGCTCGTCTGGCACACGAGCCCGCCCGGGTTGGGATCGCCGTCGCCCGCACGACCGCCGAGGTCGATCGGAACCGCGGTGAACGTGGGCGATACCGACGCGTTCCGCGCGTCCACGGACTTCGCGACCGCGAAACGGTCTCCGGAGCCGAACGTCGCGTCGAATCCAGCTGCGTACAGCTCGCCGTCCGGCCCCACGGCGATCGTCCCGAAGTACGGGCTGCGGGTGACTGCGGTGGGGACCTGAAAGACCCCGCCGCCGTCCACCGACCGAGAGAACGTCCGGAAGCCGCAGCAGGCCGCGAACGGCTGCCAAACCACATACACATGACCGCGGCCCGGCCCGGACGATCGATCGACCGCCAACCACTCCTTGTCGCCGGCGGCCGCGGGAGTGGCGATCCACGTGACCCCACCGTCGGCCGACTTGAAGACCCACATGCGCGTCGTGCTCTGGAGACTCGCGTAGTAGAAGTTCCCGTCCGCGTCCGCGTCCAGAACCGGGTCGCTGTGGAAGAACCCCGGATCCAGCGAGCCGGGAAAGGTCCACGTGACCCCTCGGTCGAACGTGTAGGCGTGTCCCGCCTGCCTGAAATTCGACAGGATCGTGTCGAACTGCCGCCACCCGATGACCATGTTCGACGGATTGAGGGGGTTGACGGCGATGGACGGCTCGTTGGCGGCGTCGCCGACGATGTTCTGACCGAGCGCGTCCACGTTCACCTGCACGCTCGCGTACGGACCCGCCTGGGGCCGGAAACCGGGAGTGCGCGCGAGAAGGTCCTGGCTTGGGTTCCACGCCGCGGGGGGATCGTGAGGAGTCTCGGCGTGCGAGGCGAACGCGCGCCCTGCCGCCGCCGGCCTGTCGGGCGCGCCGGCGCGCGAGGGAGATTCCACGGAGCAGACGAGGGTCCCTGAAAGCAGGACGGCGAGCAACCGGAGCGAGCGCATGACTCACCTCCTGATGATGAGTGTACGCGGTCGTGTTGGGGGGGACAACGACGCATTCGCGCGCGACGGGAGGGGTGTACGACGGGAAAGCGAGGAGGAGCTGAATCGAAGCGAAGCGGGAACAGCCGCCGAAACCCGTCAGAACGCAGCTCATTCAAACCACGGGGCGTTGTGCGAGTTGCGGTTGCTAGAGTGAAAATACCGGGGGCCAGCCCCCGGACCCCCGCACCCGCGTACGGTGCAGTCCGGCAGACCGGCCTGCACCTCCCGCGGGTTTTTCATCGCGTTCGGGTGAAGCCCCGAGCTTCATGGACAACTAGTACACCCCTGCACAAGAGCGTCGGAGTATCGAACCGAAGGATCGGCCGAAGTCAAGGCCAGTCCGCAAGCAGGTGCTGGATCGGCCCGGTCATGATCTCGACCAGCTGCTCGAGGGTGCCCGAGAAGGGAGTTTTCTCCCACTTTCCGGTGTGCCGCATGACGCTGAGTCCGAAGGAGTCCCCACTGATTTGGGTCAGGCGCACCCGGTCGTCATCCTCGGGCGGGTGGGCCGGTCCGAACGCTTCTCGGCGCCCCAAGATCAGCTGCTTGCCGCGGACGTTGACGTAGAGGCCACGGGTCGTCTCGTGTTGCTCGAGCAGCGAGAGGAGTCGATCACGGGCCGCATCGATCTGAGACGCCACGGTTGCTCCCCTTGTCACGTTTCAGGGTCGTGATCGACCCGTCATGCACAACAAGGGGTGCCAGTATAGGTCCAGCGGTAGGGATGGGCCAAGTAGCGGTTGTAGTAGGCGATGAACGCCAGAATGCCTTTCTCGAGCTGCTGGATCGAGGCGAAGGTCTCTCGTTGGAGGAGCTTGCGGACCAGGACGCTGAACCAGATCTCGATCTGATTCAGCCAGGACGCATGCTTGGGCGTGTAGTGGACGACGACCCGCTTGTCGTCGCGCATGAGGAACTTCCGCCGATCGTCGCCCGTGGGATGGGCTTGAGCGTCATAGTCGAGGTTGCTGTGCTGGGCCACGACCTGGCACAGGTCGTGGCTCCAGTGCGTGTTGAGCTGATCCATGACCAGGTGAATCTCGGGCGCGTCCGTGGCGCCGTCACGGCACAACGCATCGATGAAGCGGGCGAAGACGGGGCTGGGTCGATCTGGAGTCAACGAGCCGTGGACCACGCCCGTGGCGACGTTGAAGGCGGCGGTCAGGCAGAGCGTGCCATGGCGGACGTATTCGTGCTCGATGCGCTGGGGGATGCCGGGGATCATCGGCAGGTCCGGCAACAGCCGCTGCAGGGCTTGGATGCTGGTCTTCTCGTCCACCGAAAACACCGCGATGCCCTGCCGCGCCAGCGCCGGGGTTGCCCGGTAGAGCTGGGTCACCTCGGTCATCCGCACCTCGAAGTCGGGATCGGTGCTCCGCAACCAGTAGTGCACGCGGTGGGGCTGGAGATCGGCCGCCTGAAGCCACCTCCAGATCGTCGAGGGGTGGATCGACTCGGTGATGCCGGCCGCGATCGCGAGTCGCTGGAGCGCCGGGGCATCCCAATGGCTGAAGGGGACTCCGCTCTGCCGTGGCGTTCGAGTCGCCAGCTGGAGGACTCGCGCGGTCTGCTCGGCCGAGAAGGTGCGGGGCCGGCCCGCTCGCGGCAGGTCACGTAGACCTTTCGGGCCCTGCGCGGCGAAGCGCGTGCGCCACTTGCCGACCGTGTCCTCGTCGCAACCCAGCTGCCGGGCGATTGCGCGATTGCTGCGACCCTGGTCAGCGAGCAGGATGATCCGTGCGCGGAAGGCCGCGCGCTGCGGTGTGGTCGCCCCGCGCGCCAGCCCCCGGAGGAATGGGCGGTCCTCCGCGGACAGCTCGATTGTGGGAGGTTTGCGGCCAGGCTGCAGGGCCGGCAGTTCCTCGGCGAGTCCCGCGAAGTCCGTGATTACCGCGAGTTGCAGAGCACGCTCCGAAATCGGCGATGCAGCGGATAGAGCAAGATCTCCTTCACCGGCAGAGCCTGCCGGTGGTGTCGATCCATCTTGCCTCGACCTTGGGTCTGGCCGACCGCGATCCAGTTGGCCGCGCGGTAGCACGTGCCGCGGAAGCGCGCGCGCTCGACGAACGTCTCCAGCAGCACCGGCCGGTAGCCGTAGTGCTGCTCCCAATCTCGTGGCAGGCGCCGAGCCGTTCCGGCGAGCACGCGCGAGGCCAAGTTCGGCGAGCGCACCCAGGGCAGAATCAGGAACCGGGCGTTATTGACCACCCGCTGCAGGTTCTGCCGACGCTGCTCAACGCTCCAGCCGATGAAGCGATCCCGTGGGGCCAACGTCCACGCCGCGGCGCCGAAGCCCAACAACGCCACAAGCTCCGAACCGGCAAAAGCCAGATAACGCAGCTGGGCACCGGTCAGCGGCTTGTAGCCCAGGTAGTGGTAGCGCTCGATCAGCTCATTCCACAGGGCCGACTCAACCGCGTTGCCCAGGGGCCGCAGCGACAGCTTACCCAGCGTGTCAACGCAATCGATGGGCGCCTGCGGGTCGGAGGCTGCGGTCAACCGAGGTCGATTCCTGCCATTACCATTCCCCCGCTCGGGGGGCGGCAGCCGCAGCAGCCCATCGCGCTCCATGCGCAGCATAGCCACCCGACACGACATCGCCTTGCGCCGGCCGTCGGCTCGCAGCCAGCCCAGCTCGTCGCAGACCCGGCGCGACAGTTCGGCCCGATTCCTCGACGGATCCTCGGCGATGAGCTGCCGAATCCGCTCCAGCTCACCGGCCGTGAACTCTCGTCCGCAGTACCGGACATGGACACCCGACGCAGCGAAACCCACGAACGCAGGGTAGCTGCTCGAGCCCGGTGTGTCCAGCCCCTTCTCTTGGAGTCGCCCTGGAGCCGCCTGCGGCCGCCAAAGGCAATTGATAGGAGGCCTACGCCGTGTCCCCAATCTCCGACGGATTTGCGCAGGGGTGTACTAGAGTGAAAATACCGGGGGCCAGCCCCCGGACCCCCGCACCCGCGTGAGGTGCAGTCCGGCAGACCGGCCTGCACCTCGCGCGGGTTTTCATCGCTTTCGGGTGACGCCACGAGGGTCATGGACGATTGTCCCCGATTCGCAGCATCGTCTCGTCACGTTCCTGTCGTACACCCCGACGGGAGCGTTTCCTCTCGCGGGACGATCCGGGCGATGTATCATGCCTCTCTTCTCCGGGAGCTTGCGATGCAGCGATACCCCTCCTTGAACGTGCTGGGCGGCGAGCTGCAATCCTGCTCGGCCTCGCCGCGCACCGGCTTTTTTCGGAACGGCTCCTGCGACTCCGGGATGGAGGATCTCGGCCTCCACGTGGTGTGCGCAGAGATGACGAAGGAGTTTCTCGAATTCTCGAAGGCCCAGGGGAACGATCTGTCGACCCCGCGCGCGGATCTCGGGTTCCCCGGCCTCGAGCCGGGCGATCGATGGTGCGTGTGCGCGGCGCGGTGGAAGGATGCGTACGAGGCCGGCTGCGCTCCGCCCGTGGTGCTCGAGGCGACGCATGTGAACGCGCTGGACGTGGTCTCGCTCGCATCCTTGAAGGAGCGACAGCTCGGGCCTCGCTGAATCGTGCGCGACCCGTGCCGGCGGGCCTCGTTACCGGCCCCCCTTTCGTGCACACCCCTTCTTGCGACTCGATGTCCGCGGCACCCATCGGACCTTCGCGAGGTCGATCGTCCCGTCGCTCCGGAACTTCACCCCCTCGGCCTCCAGCATGACCCGCTGCAGTCCCTCGAGAACGCCGGGGAGCCGATCGGTCGAGCAGCCACCCGACGCATTCACGACGCGCTGCCAGGGGACCCCTTTCGAGCATCCGCGCATGGCCCACCCGACGGCGCGAGGAGACAGGCGACCGTCGAGGAGATTGGCGATCTGACCGTAGGTCATCACCCGCCCCCGCGGAATCCTCCGCACGAGGGCCCAAACGGCTTGCCAGGCGCCGACTCGAGGGGAGGGGGTCATTCTCGATCTACCGGGTGACCGCGTTCTGGATGGCGGGGCGCACAACGATCGCGTCTACGACTCGGCGCGGTTCCAGTTCGGCGTGTTGGGGGCGCGGCCGGTTCCGAACCGGGCGGCGATACAATCCCGTCTGGTGCCCCGCGAGGGCCATCATGGCTTCCAGTCCATCTCGTGGTCCGCGAGGTAGGCGTCGACGGCGGCGCCCAGCGTCGGGTAGAAGATGTCGGTGCCGAACCGGTCGAGCAGCTCGAACCGCTTCAGCTTCTCCTTGACCGGGTCCTTCATCTCGGCGAACCGCAGCTCGATGCGGGATGCGCGAAGGGTCTGCTCGAGCTCGACGAGCACATCCGCCGAGGTCACGTCCACGCTGGTGACCGGTTCGGCGGCGACAACGACTCTCCGCACCGGCGTCGGCGAGTCGGCCACGGCCTCCAGCACTCGCTCTTGAAACAGCTCGGCATTGGCGAAGAACAGAGGAGCATCCCAGCGAAAGAGAACCAGGCCGGGCACGAGCCGGGCGTCGGGATACCGTGCGAGATCGTGGTAGCCGCGGATGCCGTCCACTCGGCCAAGGACCGCAAAGTGCGGACGCCAGCCGTCCCACAGAAACTCGATGACGGCGATGACGATCGCCAGGCCGATACCGGGAATCGCGCCCAAAGCGGCGACGCCGACGAGACACCCGATGGAAAGCCAGAATTCCCAGCGTTGGATGCGGAAGATGCGACGAAGGTCGCCGAACTCGAACAATCCGATGGCCGAGACGATCACCACCGCCGCCAGCGCGCTGGAGGGGAGGTTCTGCAACAGGTCGGGCGCGAATACGAGCAGCAGGGCGACCGTCACGGCGCCGACGACGCCGGTGAGCTGAGTCCTGGCGCCGGAGGCTTCCGCAACCGGAGTGCGCGAGGAGCTACTACTGATCGCGAACCCCTGGAAGAACCCGGCGGCCAGATTGGCGGCCCCCAGGCCGATCATCTCCTGGTTCGGGTCGACGTAGGTTCGCGTCTTGGCCGCGTACGCGCGGGAGAGGACGCTGGTGTCGGCGAACGACACGAGGGCAACCGTACAACCGCCGATCACCACGGCGCCGAGGTCGGCGAGCCCGATCCAGGGCACGGCGAACGAGGGAAGGCCCTGCGGCAGGGGACCGAGGACCTTCACCCCGGCCCCGGCACCGAGGTCGAGGACCCCGACCACGGTCGTGGCGGCCACCACCGCGAGCAGGATGCCCGGGATGCGCTCGTAGCGTTTGAGGAGCAGGATCACCGCCAGCGTGCACGCGCCCACGGCGAACGTGACCCAGTTGGCTTGGCCGCCGAGTACGGATCGGGCGACCTGCCACAGGTTACGTAGCGGCCCTTCGCTTTCGATCGACACCCCGAACAGCTTGGGCAGTTGACTGACCAGCACCGTGAGCGCGATGCCGTTCATGTAGCCGTAGCGGATCGGTTTGGACAGCAACTCGGTGATGAAGCCCAAGCGCAGCAGGCCGGCCAGGACGCACACCAGGCCCGACACCACCGCCATCATTCCGGCCAGCGCCACGGCCCGCGCAGGGTCGCCTCCCGACAGAGGCAGAACTACCGCCAGGATCACCGCGGCCAGGGAGGAGTCCGGCCCCAACACCAGGATGCGGCTGGGACCGAACAGCGCATAGACCAGTAACGGGATCATCGTCGCGTACAGTCCGTAGATGCCGGGAACCCCCGATGCCTCCGCGTAGGCGATCCCGACAGGGACCAGCATCGTGGTCAGTACCAGGCCGGCGATCAGGTCGTTCGGCAGCCAGGCGGCCTCGTACCGGCGCAGGATCTGCAGCGCCGGCAGCCATCGCTGCACGCCGGAGGCAGCGGGACGCAGCGCACGGGTCAGGCGGCCGGGTTCGGGTTCGGGGAGGGACCGTGTTGCCCTTTTCACGTCGCGCTCGAATCGAACAAACCGAAGCTCCGGGCGCCGGTGTCAATGCTCTGGCGGGCCGGGCGAGAAGAAGAAGGGCCGAAAATCAGGTCGACGGCGAGCGACTGCGCACCCTCGAGCCGGTCCGAAACGGAGTCCCGCCGGCCAACGTCCGAGTTGGAGATGTTATTCCATTCCGGACTCCCGCGGAATCTCCGTTTCTGTTCCGTCCGGCGCGTGGAATGGAAAGACCGACGACGGTTCGTCCGAGCGTGGCCGGAGCCTCTCCGGGGGGCAGGACGCAGGCGAGCAGATCGTGCTCGCGTTTGTCCTGGCCTCCGGATCCTTCTGTGTACGAGAATCGAAGACCAGATCCGAACGTCACCGGGAGGAAGAGCATGCGGCTGATCTTGATACGGCACGGGATCGCGGTCGATCGCGAGGACGCCGGCTGCCCGCCGGACCCCGATCGGTACCTGACGAAGGAGGGAACGGCGCGGACTCGCGAAGCGATGCTGGGGCTTCAATCGCTCGACGTGAAGCCGGAGGTGATCCTTTCGAGTCCGTACGTGCGCGCGGTGCAGACCGCGAAGCTCGCGGCGGAAGCGTTCCAGATCCCCGAGAGGAAGGTGCGAAGGACCGAAGCGCTGCTCCCCGGCGCCGATCCATCGGACCTTCTCGGCGAGCTGGGCAAGATCTCCGTCGCGTGCGTGGCGTGCTGCGGGCACGCTCCGAACCTGGACGAGGTCCTCGCCCACGCGGTGGGCGCGAGAGGGGCGTTCACCGCCCTCAAGAAGGCGGGGGCCGCTTGCGTGGAGGTCGATCCGGACCAACCCGGCACCGGTACGCTGCACTGGCTCTATCTGCCGGCCACCCTCCGGAAGATCAGGAAATAGGTCCGGCACCGCCCGACACGAGGTGCAGCCTCGGCCGCTCGGCCCAGGGCCGCACGACGAACGTGTTCCCGGTGACCGACTCGAGAAGGTGCTTCGCCGCGGCGACGCGCGCGGCGGACTCGGCGCTCTCGCGGTAGCCGGCCGCCCGGATCTGGACGATCTCCCCCTGTCGATCCACCCGCAGTCGCGTCACCTCCTGCTCGCGCCCGGGATTCAGGGCGTTCGCCACGCGAAGCAGGGACGCGAGGAGGAAGATCAGGTGCCGCTCCTCTTCGGGGATCCCTGCGAGCTCCTCGTCATGAGGCGCCGGCTCGGCGCCGCGATGGTAGCGGGCGACGAGCGCCACGCGACGCATGTCCTCTCCCGTCCACCCGAGCGGGGCCTCGAGGACAAGGAGAGCTGCGTACGTCGCCTTGTGGTGTCCCTTGCTCTTCCGGGCTCTCCCGACGTCCTGCGCCAGTCCCGCGGCCTCGAGCGCGCGCCGCGCCGCAGGGTCGGCAAGCACCGCGTCGATCTCGAGCGCGGAGAGCCGGTCGAAGAGCTCGAGCGCCAGCCGGGCGACCTGACGCGCCCGCGCCGGCTCGGGATCCAGGCACGATGCCCAGGCCGCGAGCCGGGCAAGACCGGAGTCGAGAAGGCGCTGCCCGTCCGGCAGCTCGGCGCGCCACGTCTGCCAGAGCGAGCCGCGCGCCCTCGTCCGCCCGCGGTACTCGGCGATCCGCGAGGCGCGCTCGCCGGCGATCGTGCCGTTCCAGCGCGCCCGATCCTCCGTGGGCACGACCGCTCGCACCGCGAGAACCTCCGACTTCAGGACGTCCAGGTCGTGCACCTCCCCGAGGAGATCCTGCAGCCGCTTGAGGTCCGCGCCCCACGCCGCGTGCCGGCGCGGCAGGAAGTTCTCCACCACGTATCGAAAGCGCTTGATTCCGATCCGGCAGCGGTGCCACGCGACGGAGCTGCGGCTCCGGAGGGCACGGCGATGAAGATCGAGCCCTTCCAGAAGGCGCTCGAGGGCGAGCGACTCGAACACCGCGCCGGCGGACGGCAGGCGCGACGGGCGTCCCGCGAGCCGGCGCGAGAGCTTTCTCCACGCTTTTCGGTCCAACCCATCGAGCGCCTCGCGCGCGCTCCGCTTCAGGACGTCCTCTTGCGGCTGCAGCCTCGCGAAAAGCGCGATGCGCACCGGATCTTCGGGGGAGCCGAGACGCGACACCCAGTCGATCGTCACCTGGGCGTCCCGGAGATCGCCCAGGCAACGGAACAGTCGCCTGCCCGCTTTTCTCAGCTCGCGCCATCCGCGTTCGGGATCCACACGTTCGATGCTGTCGGCCATCGAGCGGCAGCGCCGGAGCGCAACCCGGAGGTCGTGCACCGCCTCGGAATCGAAACCGCCCTCCGCCCGGTCGCACTCCTCGAGCACGCGGCGCATCCAGGGGCCGATCCCCCTCGGGGGCGCGGACACTCCCCCTCTTGCTTCCGTGGCATCCATGCAGCCTTGCCCCCGTCCGGAGCGAGCGACCCGCGCGGAATCGACTGCCCCGCGCGCGGCTCGGAGTCGGCCTCGCCGCGGCACCGTCACGACGATCGTACACGGAATCGGCGACCTTCCGCATCGCGCCCCCCGGGGGCGGTGCACGACGGGAAAGCGAGGAGGCGACGATGCGAATCGGGGACAGTCGTCCATGACGCCCGACGCGTCACCCTGAAATGCTGAGAACGTCCCGCGGGAATGCAGGCCGGCCTGCCGGACTGCACCGTACGCGGGTGCACGGGTCCGGGGGCTGGCCCCCGGTATTTTCACTCTGGCAACCGGAACTCGCACAACCCCCCTTGGTTTGAATGAGTTGCGTGCTGGCGAGTTTCGCTGGCCGTCCCCGATTCGCTTCGAATCAGCTCCTCCTCGCTCTTAAGAAACAGCGGCGCGGGGGCGCTGCCCCCGAACCCCCGCTCCCGCCCTCCGCGATGCCGGCGGACCGGCATCGCTCCGGTTGGGCTTGTTTCTTCCGGTGGTGTCGGGGCGCCCGCCCCGTGCGGCCGCTCCTAAGAAATAAATGTTCGGGGGCTTTGCCCCCGAACCCCCACTCCCGCCCTCCGCGACGCCGGCAGACCGGCATCGCTCCGGTTGGGCTTGTTTCTTCCGGAGGTGTCGGGGGGACGCCCGTGAGGCTGCTCCTGTCGTACACCCCCGGGTTCACGCCCCTCGACGAGGCAGCCGCAAGGTCGCTAGACTCTGCGTGGGCGGAGCAAGGCCCCCGGAGAACCATTGAAAATTGCCGCCATCGATCTGGGGAGCAACTCGATCCACATGGTGGTCGCGGAGTTGACTTCCACAGGGGGATTCCACGTCCTCGACCGCGAGACCGAGATGGTGCGCCTCGGTGCCGAGACGCTCTCCACGGGCGAGATCCCCGCGCCCACGGTCGACCGCGCCATCGGGATCCTGCGGACGTTCAAGCGTCTGGCGCAGAGCCACAAGGTGGAGGAAGTCGTCTCGCTCGCCACGTCGGCGATTCGAGAGGCGCGCAACGGTGAGGACGTCCTGCAACGGATCGGACGCGCGATCGGGATCTGGCCGCGAGCCATCTCCGGAGAGGAGGAAGCGCGCCTCGTTTACACCGCCGCGCTCCACGCCGTTCACCTGCAAGGGCGGCGGACCCTCGTCGTGGACATCGGCGGCGGGAGCGTCGAGATCGTCCTGGGCCGAGGAGGCTCCGTGGACGAGGCCGTGTCCCTGAAGCTCGGCGTGATCCGTCTCACGGAGGGGTTCGTGAAATCCGATCCCGTCTCTGCACGCGACGAAAAGAAGGTCGTCGCGTACGTGCGGAGCGCTCTGGCTCCTCTCGCGGCCCGCGTCCGCAAGCTGGGGATCGTCCGTGCCGTGGGGACCTCGGGGACGATTCTCGCGCTCGGCCGTCTCGCCCTGTCTTCGGGAACCGCCGAGCGTCCCGTCTCCCTGCATCACGCCACCGTCGCCGCAGAGGCGATTCGCGCCGTGCGCAAGCGGCTGACGGAAGCCGACCTGAAGCGTCGCCTCAGGATCCCGGGGGTCGACCGGCGGCGGGCAGATCTTCTTCCGGCCGGAGCGATCCTCCTGGACGAGATCCTCTCCCGGCTCGGCATCCGGGAGCTGATCCTGTGCGAGTGGGCGCTCCGAGAGGGAATTCTCCTCGACTTCGCTTCGCGTCAGCGCTCGACGCTCGCCCGGGCCGAAGCCGATCCCGACCCCCGACGCAGGAGCGTCCTTCGCCTCGCGGAGCGGTGCTCCTTTGACAGGCCCCACGCCCGCCACGTGACCCGGCTCGCGGTGGAGATCTTCGACGCGACGCGCGGAAGGCACCGGCTGGAGCTGCGGGACCGCGCGCTCCTCGAGTACGCGGCCATGCTGCACGACGTGGGGCAGCACATCTCGCACCGCCAGCATCACAAGCACAGCTACTACCTGATCAAGCACGGCGATCTCCGGGGATTCGACCCGACGGAGATCGAGGTGATGGCGAACGTGGCCCGCTACCACACAGGCGGAGGCCCCAGCAGGAGACACGTGGCCTTCGGCTCGCTGTCTCGGGCGGACCGCAAGCGGGTGCTGGTGCTCGCCGGGATTCTGCGGCTGGCCGAGGCACTCGACCGCAGCCATCGGCAGAGGATCCGCTCCGTAGTGCGCGCCCCGCGCGCGCGAGGGGTCGTGCTTCGATGCCACGCGACGGGAGACGTGGAACTCGAGATGTGGGGTGCCCGCCGCCACGGCGACCTCCTCGAGGACACTCTCGGTCTGCCGGTACGTGTCGAGATCGCCGCCGCCGAGGGACGGGTCGCGGCGCGGCGCGGCGTCGCGAGGATCGCCTGATGCACGAAGACCATCGATCCAGGCTCCGATCGGCCGCCCGCCCCTCCGTTTCGCACGAACAGAACGCGTCCCCGCGCCCTGTGGCGGTGGTGGACATCGGATCGAGCTCGATCCGCCTCCTGGTGGCCGAGGTGGCCGAGGACTCGACGATACGGATTCTCGAGGAGGCATCGCGCGGGGTGCTCCTCGGCAAGGACACGTTCACCCACGGCCGGATCACGGCGCCCACCATGGACGCCGCGCTCCGAGCGCTCGAGGGATTCCGCCGCATCATGTCGGGTTACGACGTCGTCCAGTGCCGCGCGGTGGCGACCAGCGCGGTGCGCGAATCCGCCAACCGCGACACGTTCGTGGACCGCGTGCGGTTGCGCACGGGGATCGACGTGGAGGTCATCGACGGCTCCGAGGAGAACCGGCTGACGTGGCTGGCCGTTCAGGAGGTCCTCGCGGAGCAGCCCGCCCTCATCCAGGGCGACTCTCTCCTCGTGGAGGTCGGCGGCGGAAGCGCCGACATCTCGTTCCTGCGCGGCGGGGCCCCTGTGCTCTCGGGAACGTACGCCCTCGGAGCGATTCGACTGCTCCAGAACCTCGCCGCCTGGCACGGAACCCACGAGGCGCGTCTCCGCCTCCTCCGGCGGCGAATTCGCAACGTCGTGGACGACATCCGCCGCGAGCTTCCCCTGAAGGACGCGACCCACTTCATCGCCTTGGGGGGGGACGTCCGCTTCGCGGCTTCGCGGATCTCGGTGGGCGCCGGCGACGGAGATCGGGTGCGGACGATCTCGAAACAGGCGTTCGTCTCGTTCTGCGACACGATTGCCCAGGAAGATCTGGAGACGATCGCCGAGAGCCACCACCTGCCTCAGGCCGACGCCGAGACGCTCGTTCCCGCTCTCCTCGCGTACCGGGAGCTCATCTCGGAGACCGCGGCGCGAGAGATCGCCGTTCCGGAAGCGTCTCTGCGGATGGGTCTCCTGCTGGATCTGGCCATGACCGCCGAGGGGCGGGAAATGGAAGGGCACCGACCGCAAGTGCTGGCCAGCGCCGCGGCCCTGGGTCAGAAGTACGCCTACGACGAGCCGCACGCGCGAAACGTGGCCATGCTCGCCGGGAAGCTCTTCGACGACCTGGAAATCGAGCATGGTCTGAGCCCGCGGGACCGCTTGCTCCTCGAGGTCGCGGCGCTTCTCCACGACATCGGCGCGTACGTCGGGATCCGCGCCCATCACAAGCACACGCAGTACCTGATCTCGGTGTCGGACATCTTCGGCCTGAGTCGGGAGGACATGGAGGTCGTCGCCAACGTGGCCCGCTACCACCGTCGCGGGCTTCCCCAGAAATCCCACCTGCCCTACATGACGCTCGACCGCGATACAAGGGTGACGATCGCGAAGCTGGCCGCGATCCTCCGAATCGCCAACGCCCTGGACGCCGACCATCTCCAGAAGGTGCGCGACGTGCGGGTGGTGAAGGGGGAGGAGTCCTGGCTACTCGAGGCGGGTGGCGCGGGCGACCTCACGCTCGAGCGTCTCGCAACGCAAGCCCGGGCCGACCTGTTCGCCGAGGTGTTCGGGCGCAAGCTGGGCTTCCGCGAGGCCGGGGAGCGCACGTGACCCCTCCCGTCCGAAAAGAGAAGAAGCGAACACCCGAGCTGTTCCTCAATCGGGAGCTCTCGTGGCTCGAGTTCAACGGTCGCGTCCTCGAGGAGGCACGGGACACGTCCACTCCCCTGCTGGAACGGCTCAAGTTCGTGACGATCGTGGCCTCGAACCTGGACGAGTTCTTCATGGTCCGGGTGGCGAGCCTGAAGCACGACGTGGAGGACGGCCGCACCAAGCCGGATCACGCGGGTCTGACTCCGGTCCAGCAGCTCCTGCACGTCTCCGAGCGGGCCCACGGCATGATCGAGTCGCTGTACGCCGTGCTCACCGGCGAGATCCTCCCGGGGTTGGCTGCGCGCGGAGTACGGGTCCTGAGGCTCGACGATCTCGGCGACGGCCAGCGCGCCGCGGCGACGAGGATCTTCCGCTCCGACGTGGCGCCGGCCTTGACCCCCCTCGCCATCGATTGGTCTCGTCCCTTTCCGATGCTCGCGAACCTGAGCCTCAACGTGGGCGTTCTGCTCTCTCCCCAGGGCGAGGAAACCGAGCCGCGACTCGCCGTGGTCCAGGTGCCCGGTAAGCTCCCGCGCCTCCTGCGCCTTCCGGGCGGCGAGGGAGTCGCCTACGTCTGGATCGAGGAGGTGATCCGCGGCGAGCTCCCGTCGCTTTTCCCCGGGCAGGAGATCCTCGATCATGCGGTCTTCCGCATCACGCGGGACGCCGAGATGGAGCTCGACGACGAGGGCGGGCGCGACTATCTTCGCGAAATCGAGGAGGAGCTGCGCAAGCGGCAGAGGAGCCCGATCGTCCGGCTGGAGGTCGATGCGGGAATCGGACCGGACCTCCTGCGCGGCCTGAAGAGCCGGATCGAGGCATCCGATGAGGATCTCTATCGGATCGCCGGCCCCGTGGATCCGCGCCCCCTCACGGCGATCCTCGATCTGCCCGCGCTCGACGACCTCCGGGATCCTCCGCAGAAGCCCCTCCCGGTCCTCGAGGCCCGCGGCCAGGAGGGGATCTTCGCGGTGCTGGACGACAGGGATGTGCTCCTCCACCACCCCTACGACTCGTTCGATCCCGTCGTGGAGTTCGTGGCCGGAGCCGCCGACGACCCGGACGTGCTTGCCATCAAGCAGACGCTCTATCGCACGAGCGGCGACTCTCCCGTCGTGCGCGCTCTCGCCCGCGCCGCGCTCGCCGGGAAGCAGGTGACGGTGGTGGTGGAGCTGATGGCCCGGTTCGACGAGCGCTCCAACATCGCCTGGTCTCGCCGGCTCGAGGAGTCCGGCGCGCACGTGATCTACGGGATCCGCGGGTACAAGGTGCACTCGAAGATCTGCCTGGTGGTGCGCCGCACCACCCGCGGGATCAGGCGGTACGTCCACCTCGGGACCGGCAACTACAACGATCGCACCGCGCGCCTGTACACCGATTTCGGACTGCTCACCTCGGACGCCGCCATCGGCGAGGACGCCTCGGCCTTCTTCAACGCTCTGACCGGCTACTCGGATCCGCCCAAGCTCCGCAAGCTCGCCATGGCGCCCACGGTCCTCCGCGACCGGTTCCTCGACCTCATCCGCCGCGAGCAGCGACGCGCCGAGGCCGGGCAGGCCGCGGAGATCCGCGCCAAGATGAACTCCCTGGTGGACGAGGACATCATCCGGGCGCTGTACGACGCGTCGGTCGCCGGGGTTCGGATCCGCCTCAACGTGCGCGGGATCTGCTGCCTGCGCCCCGGGATCCGCGGAGTGAGCGAGCGGATCGAAGTCCTTTCCATCGTGGATCGCTTCCTCGAGCACTCCCGGATCTTCCACTTCCGCAACGGGGGAGACGACGAGGTGTACCTCTCGAGCGCCGACTGGATGCCGCGCAATCTGGACCACCGGATCGAGCTGCTCTTTCCCGTGGAATCGCCCGACTGCCGGCAGAAGGTGCTTCGCGCCGTCGAAGCCATGTTCCAGGACAACGTGAAGGGCCGTTGGCTCCAGCCCGACGGAAGCTACCGTCGCGCGCGCGCCGTGAAGGGAGTCGAGCCGTACCGCGTGCAGCGCGCGCTGTACGAGGAGGGGCGCCTCGCAATCTCCCGCTCCCAGGCTGCAGCCGGAGTTACGCTCGAGCCGATCACGGGAGACAAGGAAGGTGGATCGGGAGGCTTGCCCGCATGATTCACGAAGCTCCTGCTGCGACCGACTTCGGCGAGCTCAGTCGAGCCGCGGATCCGGCCATGTGGACGGGCGTCCTCGGGACTCGGCCCTGCGACGTACTGTTCAAGGTCGTCTCAGGTCCTCGCCCCTGCGGCTGCCCGTCATCACGGCCGTCTCCACGGCTCGACGGAGCGCGCCGAAGTCGGTCTCGCGACGGACCTTTGTGAATGAAGCGGGCAAGCCGCCGGCCGCGCGAAGCAGACTCGGGGACGGTCTTTCATGACGCCCCAGGGGCATCCCGGGGACTGCCGCCGAATGCAGGAGAGGATCGATGAGATGCCCGCATTGTGGAGCGCTCTGGCCGGATCCCGAGGATCATCCCACCGAGGCCCTCCCGGGACCTCCCACTTCCGGCGCGGCGACGTCCACCGCCGCCTCCTTCGAAGGTTCCGTCGAGCCGGGCACGATGCTCGGTGGTCGCTTCCGTGTCCTCTCACTCGCGGGACGGGGTGCGATGGGAGAGGTGTACCGCGCCCTCGACCTGAAGCTCGATCAGACGGTGGCGCTCAAGACTCTCCCCGGTCGGATCTCCCGGGACCCGGAGAGGCTCGCACGACTGCTCCGCGAGGTTCGGGTCGCGCGACAGGTTTCGCACCCCTTCGTCTGCCGCGTGTACGACGTCGCCGAGGCGGAAGGTCGTCTCTTCCTCACCATGGAGTACATCGAAGGGGAGACTCTCGCCGCCCTGCTCGCTCGAAAGGAGAAGCTCACCGCGGACCAGGCCACGGCCATCGCCCGTGAGATCAGCGCAGGGCTGGCCGCCGCCCACGAGCGCGGCGTGCTGCACCGGGACCTGAAACCGTCCAACGTGATGATCGACGGGCGCGGCGTCGCCCGGATCACGGACTTCGGCCTGGCCGAGGCATCGGCGGCGGTTCTCGGCGCGCGCGCACACGAGGGAACGCCGCGCTACATGGCGCCGGAGCAGCTCGCCGGGGTGGAAGCAACGCAGCAGAGCGACATCTACGCGCTCGGCCTCATCCTCTACGAGCTCTTCGCCGGGCGAACGGCATTCCCGGGCGAGACGGCGGAGGAACTACGGCGACAGCGCGCGGATCTCCCGCCGCCGCCATCGCGCAATGCGTCGGGCATCGACACGGCGGTGGATCGGCTCGTCCTCCGGTGTCTCGACCCCGACCCGTCGCGGCGTCCACGCTCCGCGCGCTCCGTCGTCGCCGCCCTGCCGGGCGGAAGGTCGCTGGCCGCAGCGCTCCAAGTCGGGCAGCAGCGCGCCGATCGGATCGCGGCTTTCCGCGTGGAGCTGACCGAGCTGCGCCGCGCAGGTGTCGTACACCTGACCGAGGCGGACCTGGCGCCCGTGGAGAAATACCACCAGGGGCTGCTCGAGGATCTCGTCGAGCATTTCGACATCGACCTCACCGAGCGTAGCAAGCAGCTGTCTCTCGGGATGCGGATCGTCTCTCTCGTGGGTGCGCTGGGCCTGGGGGCGAGTTCCTTTCACTTCTTCTACCGCATCTGGGGCCTGATTTCGTTTCCGGCACAGTTCGGGATCCTCGTCGCCGCGCCCGTCCTCGCGCTGGCCGCGACGGCAACCATCGCAGCTCGCGAGCGGACGGGGTACTTCACGAACATCGCCGCGTTCTTCGCGCTGTCCAGTTTCGTCCTCAACATCGCGGCGCTCTCGACCGTCCTCAACCTCCGAGAATCGCCGGTCGCCGCTCTGCTCTTCGCGCTCTTCGCGATGATCCTCGCGTACGGGTACGGTCTCCGGCTGCTCCTGATCGCGAGCCTGGTCTTCCTGGCCTACTTCGTGGCATCCCTCGTTCCGTTGACGATCGGCGCGTACTGGCCGTACGACCTGGTGCCGCCCGAAGGCGTCCTGGTGACCGGCCTCGCCGCGTTCCTTTTCGGATACCGTGCCGCCGGAGGCCGCCACCCCCACTTCCCCCTCGTGTATCGCGCTCTCGGTGCTCTCCTGGCCCTGGTGGCCGTGCTCGTGCTCGGCCGGGAAGGCCACCTCAGCTACCTCCCCTTCGATGGAAACGGCGTGGCGATCGCGTATCAGCTGCTCGGCTTCGCGGGGGGCGCCGGCATGATGTGGCTCGGGATCGTGCGGCGCTTCAAGGACGCGATCTACCTCGGCGGATCGCTTCTGGTCACGCTGATGTACCTGAAGTTCTTCGACTGGTGGTGGAACTCCGTGCCGAAGTACCTGTTCTTCCTCATCGTCGCCATCGCGGCGATGGCCGTGCTTCTCGCACTCAAGCGACTCCGTGGCGCCACCGGCCGGGAGCCCGAAGAGGAGCGTCCGTGAGAGGGATCGCCTGGGACAGGACCCTGGCGCTCGGATGCGCCATCATCGCCATCGCCGACGCGGCGATCCTGGGCACAGCCGCGTGGAACCTCCGGGGTTCGGCGCACGCGAGACTGGAGCTGACGGAGCGGGAGATCTCGATGCCCGCGTCTCGGGAGAGTGACGATTCCGGGATCTCGCTGACGCTGCTGCATACCGGCCAGCCACCCCCGTGCCTGAGGCGGGCGGCATGGTCGAGACGGTACACGCTCCCACCCGTGGAGTACCCATGGCTCGACCGGGCCAAGATGCGCGATCTGGGCATCGCCGTCGACCTCGATCCCGCAGACCCGGCTGCGACCGAGCACTACGGGTGGATGGCCCCGCGCCGGATGTACGTCGCGTTCGAGCTCGACGGACCGGCGTTCCGGGAATGGCTCGCCGAACGTGAGCGGCGGGTCGCACGGTTGCGACGGCAGGTCGAGGAGGGAGCGAAGTTGTCCCTGGAGCTCGAAGACGCGGAGGCGCTTCTCGAAATCGATCGGGTGATGCGCTCGAGGCTCTTCCCGGTCGACGCCGGACCCGATGCCGATGCGCTCGAGCGGTGGTACGCGGAGGCCGGACGCCACCTGGTCCTGCCGGGTGTCGTGGGCGTGACGCTGAGCCGGACGGAAGGCGGCCCCGCCTTGCTCGTCGGTACCATCGCGATCCCCGAGATGCCGGACATCCACGTCCCGGTGGAGTGGTACGCACCCGTACGGAAGCTGCTGCCTCCGGCCACTGTCGGAGACGAGGACCGGCACGCACCCTTCTCGACGCCGGCGTCCTGGCCCGCACCTGCGCCGCCGCGCTACCGCGCCGTCGTCGCGTTCGGTCGAAGATTCGAGCCATGGCTCGTGAAGGTGTCGGCGACCGACGCCACAGCCGCTCGCGCGGCCGTCGCTCGGGACGGCCCGTAGCGTTGGGTGTACGACGGGAATGTGAGGAGGAGCTGAATCGAAGCGAATCGGGGACAGCAATCGAAACTCGCCAGCACGCAACTCGTTCAAACCACGGGGGATTGTGCGAATTTCGGTTGCTAGAGTGAAAATACCGGGGGCCAGCCCCCGGACCCCCGCACCCGCGTGAGGTGCAGTCCGGCAGACCGGCCTGCACCTCGCGCGGGTTTTTCATCGCGTTCGGGTGACGCCACTAGCTTCATGGGGAACTGGAGTAAAAATACCGGGGGCCAGCCCCCGGACCCCCGCACCCGCGTGAGGTGCAGTCCGGCAGACCGGCCTGCACCTCGCGCGGGTTTTCATCGCTTTCGGGTGACGCCACGAGCTTCATGGGGAACTGGTATGCAGACACGGGGGCTCTGCGCCGGCGCCCCCGGCTCCCGCGGCAAATGCACGCGGCGGACCGGCGTGCATTTCCGCGGGATGTTTTCAGCATTTCAGGGTGACGCCTCGGGCGTCATGGACGACTGTCGCCGATTCGCGGCATCGTCTCCTCGCTTTCCTGTCGTGCACCCCGTAGCGCGAGTTGACTTGACGTGAGGCGACGCCTTGCATAGTTTTGTCTCTCGTTCGGCGCTGGGGTCCGCCCAAACCGCAACGCTCGCCGGCGTGGTGATGAGTCCCATTCGAAACATGTCGCGACTCGCCGCGAGTCGGAGTTCGGCGTGCAGGATTCGTGGTTTCTCGCGGCGACGTGGAGCAGCTTCTCGCTCGTGAGCGCCCAGAGCAGATGGCCGGCCTGCGTTGCGCCCCGCACGGCTTCGTTCCGGGTGGTTGACCGCCACGCCTTGCTCGTGGCGCATTGATCGTGGACAGCCCCATCCGCGAGACCGACGGCTTTCCGACGTCCGAGACGAGCGGATGGCTCAACCGCTCGACGGTGGGCGTCTCGCTTGCGAGCCTGTTCTCCGATGTCTCTCACGAGCTGGGAACGGCGGTGCTCCCTGCGGTTCTGATGGCGGTCGGCGCGGGCCCAGCCGCACTCGGCGTCGTGGAAGGTGCGGCGGACGGCATCGCATCCGCGGCCAAGCTCTGGGGCGGAGTGATGACCGATCGGGTCTCCCGGCGCAAGCCACTGGCCTCGATCGGTTACCTCGTCACGGCGGTCGGCATGGCGGCGATCGGCCTCTGCACCCAGGCGTGGCAGGTCCTGGCGTGCCGCGTCGCCGCCTGGATCGGCCGCGGCAGCCGATCCGCTCCCCGCGACTTCCTGATGGCCGAGGCGGTGCACCCCTCGGCGCGAGGGAAGGCGTTCGGCATGGAGCGGGCCGGTGACGCCGTGGGGGCGGTGGTTGGGCCGCTCGTGGCGCTGGTGCTGCTCTCGAGAGGAGCGCATCCGCGCGACATCATGATCTGGTCGCTGCTTCCGGGCCTCCTGGCGTTCGTGTCGATGGGGTTCATCGTGTCGGAGCGTCCCCGGCCCGCCGTCGGAGCGCGCCTGAGTCTCGGTGCGAGTCTCGCCGGCACGGGGCTCCCGTTTCGACGGTACCTTGCGGGGATCCTGCTGTTCGGCAGCGGCGACTTCTCCCGCACGCTGCTGATCCTGTACGCCACGCAGCACTGCGCGGGATCGATCCTTTCGCTCGAGGGGGCGTCTCTCGCCATCGGTCTGTACGTTCTGCACAACGCGGTGAGCGCCCTTGCGGCATTTCCCCTCGGAGCCGTCGCCGATCGCGTCGGCCATCGACGGGTCGTCGTGACGGGGTACGCGTTCGCCGCCCTGACCACGTCCGGCTTCGGTCTCGCACCTCCCACCCCGACGGTTCTCGTTCTCCTTTTCGTCGCGTCCGGACTGTACATCGCCTGCGAGGAGGTCGCGGAGAAGGCATGCGCCGTCGAGCTGCTGCCGCGCGCCACGAGGGGAACCGGACTCGGGTTGCTGGCGGCCACCAACGGCGTCGGAGACATGATCTCGAGCACGCTCGTCGGGGTTCTGTGGTCCGTCTTCCCCACTTCTCCCGCAATCGGTTTCTTCGCGGCATCGAGCCTCCAACTCGCGGGTACGGCGGTGATCGGCCTGCGTACCCCATCTTCCGTCGAAGGAGCGTCGTCATGAATCGCAAGATCACATCGGTTCGCGCCATGGAGATCCTCGACTCGAGAGGGAACCCCACCCTTCGCGCGTACGTCACGCTGGACGACGGCACGACCGCCAGCGCGTCCGTCCCGTCCGGGGCTTCCACCGGCGAGAACGAGGCGGTGGAGTTGCGGGACGGGGAGCCGGCTCGGTACGGGGGGAAAGGGGTTCGCAACGCGGTGGCGAACGTCGAGCAGAAAATCGCCCCGAAGATCCTGGGGATGGATCCCACCGGGCAGGCGGAGATCGATCGCCTGATGATCGAGATCGACGGCACTCCGAACAAGGCGAATCTCGGAGCCAACGCGATCCTGGGCGTCTCGATGGCGACCGCGCGGGCCGCCGCGATGGCGGCGCACTGGCCGCTGTACGCCTACCTGGGAGGGCCGGGCGCCAACCGCCTTCCCGCGCCCATGATGAACATCCTCAACGGCGGCATGCACGCCGACAACAGCGTGGATTTTCAGGAATTCATGATCATGCCCATGGGCGCACCCACCTTCGCGGAGGCGCTGCGCTGCGGCGCGGAGACGTTCCACGCTCTGAAGGCGATCCTCAAGAAGAAGGGGTACGCGACCAGCGTCGGCGACGAGGGCGGGTTCGCGCCGAACCTGAGGAGCAACGAGGAGGCCTGCGACGTGATCGTCGACGCGATGCAGAAGGCCGGATACGCTCCGGGGAAGGACATCGCCATCGCGCTCGACCCGGCGGCCAGCTCGTTCATGACGGACGGCGTCTACACGCTCGCGAAATCCGGCCAGGGCACGAAGACGAGCGCCGAGATGACGGCGTTGTACTCCGAGTGGGTTCGGAAGTACCCGATCGTGTCCATCGAAGACGGGCTGGGCGAGAGCGACTGGGACGGGTTCCGCGAGCACACCGCGGCCCTTGGCGACGAGGTCCAGATCGTCGGCGATGACCTCTACGTCACGAACGTGCGCTTCATCGGACGCGGCATCCGGGAGAAGGCCACGAACGCCGTCCTGATCAAGCTCAACCAGATCGGCACCGTGACCGAGACGATCGACGCCATCAACCTGTGCCGCGAGGCCGGATGGGGCTACGTCATCTCCCATCGCTCCGGCGAGACCGAGGACGCGTTCATGGCCGACTTCGCCGTCGCCATGGGAGGCGGTCAGATCAAGACCGGCTCGGCCTGCCGCTCGGAGCGCACCGCGAAGTACAACCGTCTCCTGGAGATCGAGGCGGAGCTGGGGGCGGCGGCGCGTTTCGCGAATCCGCTGGCGCGGCGGTAGGCCCCTGCGGCGGGCGGCGTCCTGCTGCCCGAGGAAAGCTCCTGGATCCGCTTCCGCAGCGACGCGCCTCGCCGACGCATCGGGGGAGCGCGATCGCGGACCTCGTGTGATGGACCGCCCCACCGCACCGTCGCTGAGGTCCGCACCAGGCAGAGCCGTGGACGGATTCGTGTAAGATCATCGAGGTCTCGAGCGCATCCTGGTCATCCCATCAGCCGAAGCGATTCTCGCCGTCGTTCCCCGGCAGCGAGATCGGCCCGCGCGAGGCAGCAGCACAGACGGCCGAGAACAGGAGGATCCTCATGGCAGCGACTCTCCCGATCAACGAGTCACAGGCCCGCCGAACGACCCGCTGGCTGCTCGAGCACTTCGGCGAGCCGATGCACGCCATCATCGAGGAGACCCCCGCAACTCCGTTCAGCGTCGAGGTGCTGTGCGGCATCGTCTGTCAGGAAACCGCCTGTTTCTTCGTCCGGCACCTGGACACGTTGACTCCGGCCCAGGTGCTGGCTCGATGCGTTTTCGACGCGTCCGGCGACGCGGCGGGCACCGCGCGCAGCGCCTTCCCGAAGGACACCGCAGCGTTTCGCGCAGCGTATGGGGATGCGTTCACCCGGATGCTCGTCGACGAGGCGAACGAGACGCGCGCCCTTCGCGGCATGGGACCGAAGCCGTGGGTGTACAAGGGCTACGGCATCTTCCAGTACGATCTGCAGTACGTGGCGCAGGACGAGCGGTTCTTCCGCGAGCGGCTCTGGCGCGACTTCGACGCCTGCCTCCGGCGCGCCATGAGCGAGCTCACGAGGAAGTTCGCGGCCAGAGGGGAGCTATGGGCCGCAGTCAAGGCCTACAACGGGAGCGGCCCCAAGGCCGCGCAGTATGCCGAGAACGTCCAGGTGTTCACCGCTTGGGCCAAGAACGAGATGGGCCGCGTCCTCGCCGGAGTCCCGGCGGGCGCGCCCGCGAAAGCGGCTCCCGCGGCGCGCGGGCGTCGGACCTCGGTCGCGCGACGGGCCAGGGGCAAGGGCATCGTTCCCGACTCTCGACCTCGCATGACCCCCGCCGAGCTTCGAGAGCGGCTCGAAGCGCTCGACATCGACCGCACGGTCCACCCTCTCGTGGTGGTCGGCATCCGCGGCTACTACAAGGACACGATGGGCGCGCCCGGCGTCAACGATCGCGGCATCTACGACGACGCTCTCTTCATCGATTCCGTCGAGACCTTCACGTCGTTCAACGGCAACACCGATCCCTCCGCATATCGCAAGGGACAGGGCATCGGCGAGAAGAAAGGCATGGCCTCGATCAACCCGGGCGTCTGCTACGCCCACCGCTTCGGCCTCCATCGCGGCAAGTACCTCGCGCTGTGCCAGCTGCTCGGCCATGTCTCCGTCACCAGGGACGGAGACCCGCCGTACCTCGACACCGGCGACTTCGGGATCAACATCCACAAGGGCGGGTACAAGACGACGTCGAGTCTCGGCTGCCAGACCATCCACCCCGACCAGTGGGACAGCTTCATCGCCCTCGCCGTGGATCAGGCGAAGCGCTTCCACGGGAGTCGCTGGAACAAGGTCGTGATCCCGTACGTGCTGATCGACGCCACCGCTTGACCCGGAACGGCTCGGCTGTCCGATCGCCGAGGACGATGGACTTCCCCTTGGCTCGGACGACCCGAGCCACCGGCGCGCGGCTGCAGCCGCGCCCGACGTAGCACGGAGACGTCGTACACCCCGGTCCTGGTGGTGAAGAACCGGCAGGAAACACGCACAGGAGGTGTGCCGGAACGGCGCCGTCGTTGGGCGATCAGTTCAGGTCCTTGTCCTTCCAGAACTTCGTGCCCGACACGTCGGCGCTGGCCATCAGGCCCTTCTCGCCCAGCTGATAGACGGCGATGCCGTTCACGAACCTCGTTCCTGCGCCCGCACCCTCGTCGCCGGCGGTGGCGGTGGCCGAAGCGTCCGCCGTCCAGCCCTTCTCCACGAAATTCTTGAACGTCGCGCTGTCCTGGAACAAGAAGACGATCTGGGACTTCTGGCCGCCGAAGCTCAGTCCGACGCCGGCGCTCCCCATCGACATGTAGGTGCGCTTCTTCGTTGCCGACTCGACGGCCACGCCCTTTCCGCCGGAGCCGGAGAGGAAGAAGCCCATCTTGAGGCTGTCGAACACCGCGTACCCGTGCGCCTTGCTGAAGAGCTCCTTCGCCTTGGGGTTTCCCTTGAACAGCGTCTCGATGGCCTCCCCGGCGACGGCGTCGATCTTCTGGCGCTTGGCGTCCGCCTTCATGCCGCTCCACTTGTCGGGCTCGGCAGGCGCGGTCTTCGTTGCCTCCGTCGTGGAGGGGGCTTCCGCGCGCGTGGCCAGGCCCGCGCACAGGAGCACGGCGACGGCGAGGAGCATCGCGATCTGCTTGTTTCTCAGCATGGTGTTTCTTCCTACTCTCGGTCGTCGCGGAGGCCGGACGACAAACTCGACTCCGTGGACCTTCCACGGAACGCGACGGCGAGTATAGCTTCTCGTGCGATGAATGGCTCCCCCTCCTGCCCGCCTCGGCCGAGCGTCACTCCTCGCCGGCCCAGTAGTCCACCGCGTCCTTCTTGAACGCGAAGGCGTGGAACTTCGCGTCCCCGATCCCGCTGCCGACAGGTCGCCCTGCGATGACGCCGTACTTCCCGCTGTCCGGGTACTCGACGATCTCGGGATCCACGGTCGTGCTCAGGGCGAGACATCGCAGCGGCTCCCCCGGCATCAGAGCCCGGAGCCTCGCATGGCCCGTGCGGCTCCCCGGCGAGGTCTTGCCGTCCCTCAGGAACGCGACGCGGCTCTCCTTCGCCCGAGCTGCCCGGATTCTTGCAACGGCGACGGACGGCGGTTCGCGCCGAGGTCACAGGCAAGGCACGGTACGAAGCCGGCCTTCGGAGTCGGCGCCGAAGCTCCCGGTGTGCAGCAGCAGGGGACGAACCAAGTAGAAGAACGTCTGGCCCGAGGAGGGCGCCATCGCATCGACGAAGCGCGGCGCCGCCGTCTCGCCGGCAGCACACCCGGAGGTGAATCCCGCGGTCGTTGCCCGGACGACCTGATAGAGGGTCGCCCCGGCCTGCTCGGGCCACGAGAAGACGGTCCGGTCGCCGGAGTCGAGGAAGCCGGCAATCCCCGAAATCTCATCCACGAGACCGGAGCCCACTTCGCCAAGGCACTGGTTGTCGAGACCATCGTTGACCTCGACGGCAAAGGGATGGGTCGCAGCGTGTGCGTCGTCGCACTCGCACGCGGCGCCGAAGCCATCTCCGTCCGCGTCGGTCTGGGCGGGATCGGCGACGCCGCGGCACAGATCGCACAGGTCCAAGACACCGTCGGAGTCGGCATCGGGAACGAGCGAACGGAGGAACAGCTCGTCTGCTCCGGCGGTGAAGCGGTCGGCGAGGAAGTAGACCGCCGAGCCGTCGGCGCTGGAGCGGTACGAGCCGTCCGAGACGTCGCCTCCCGTGACGAGGGGACCGTTGAGCTCGAGAGGTGAACCTCCCGCAAGGGGAACTGCGTACAGCTCGTCCCGGTCGTCGACCTCCTGATCGGCGAGGTAGATCACGCTGGAGCCGTCCGGCGTCATCGCGAACGACTGCACGTTGCCCCCGGGGACGAGAACAGGGCTGAGCTTCGTGATCGGCCCTCCACCGGTCGCGACGTGGTACAGATCGAAAACGCCCGGCGTGATCAGATCGCCGGTGAACACGATGCGCGAGCCGTCGGGCGTCGGGGCGAACGTCCCGGAGCGAGGCGCGATCTCGCGGAGGTTGCCACCGTCGATGTCGACGCTGAACAGCTGCCCGGATGAGTTCCGAAAGACGACCGTGTGACCGTCCGTCGTGAACTGGAGGCTCTGCGCGACCCCTCCCAGGCTCACGGGCGCCCCACCGTGTAACGAGACGCTGTAGAGCTGCGGCGTCCGGTAGACGACGCGGGAGCCGTCAGGGCTCATCCAGAACTCCAGGGGATCCGTATCCACGGGGGAGAGCCGGACTGCGGGCCCGCCATCGGCCGGGACCGAGTAGAGGGTTCGGCCGGCGCCGTCCAGCGTCTGGTAGACGACGCGGGAGCCGTCGGGGCTCGAGAGAAACGCGACCACATCCTGCGCCCCCACGAGCGGGGCATTGAGCTTCTCCCAGGGCCCGCCGGCGATCGGAACGCTGTACAGCTCGACGACGTCGTTCACGTCCTGGTCGGCGCGATACACGAGGCGGGAGCCGTCGGGGGTGATCCGCCACCCCGGGAGGACCTGCCCGCCGAGCGCGAGCGGTCCGCTGATCCTCCTCAGAATCCCTCCGTAGATCGGGACGGAGTAGAGCTGGTAGTCGGTTGCCCAGGAGACGACCCAGGATGAACCGGGGCTGATCTGGAACGAGATCGAGCTGTTTCGATGCCCCGTCAAGAGCCATGTCGCGCCGTCGGCGAGCGAGGTGGCCCGCAGGTCGTACCGCCCGTCGCCTTCCTCGTCGCTCTGGAAGACCGCCGTCGACCCGTCGGGCGCGATCGCGAACGACTCGGTCGATTCCGGCGGGTTCAGCCGGCTCACCGTCCCCGTCGTCCTGGACAGACGGTACAGCGTTCGAACGGCGCCGAGCCGGGTCTCGTAGACGACCGTCCGGTCGTCCGAGGCCGCGGCGAACGCGGTGACATCGCTTCCGGGGGAGAGCGGCGCCGACACGCGGACGCTCGGATCCTGCGTCTGGTTCCAGAGTGTAGGACAGTTGTCGGCGTTGGAGCAGAACCCGTCCGCGTCCGCGTCGTTCCGGCGATCGAAGGGGCAGAGGTCGCAGACGTCCCCCGCGCCGTCGCGGTCGTAGTCCGGCTGATCCGCGTTCCAGTTCGTGGGACAGTTGTCGGAGGTGCACGGCACCCCGTCGCCGTCCACATCATCCCCGCCCTGGGAGCACGGATCGCACGCGTCGCCCAATCCGTCGCCGTTCGCGTCTTCCTGGAGCGGGTTCGAGATCGTCGGACAGTTGTCACAAGCGTCGCCGACGAGATCGGCGTCCGCGTCCTCCTGAACGGGGTTCGACACGGCCGGGCAGTCGTCGACCGGCGAGCATCGGCCGTCCTCGTCGGGGTCGATATTCGTCGGATCGTTCCAGCAGGGATCGCACGCGTCTCCCAGGCCGTCGTGGTCGTAGTCCTCCTGCCCGTGATTCGCGATCGTCGGGCAGTTGTCGCACGGGTTGCCGGCCCCGTCGGCATCCCCATCCTCCTGGCCGGGGTTCGCTCGATACGGGCAGTTGTCGAGGTCGTGCGCGATTCCGTCGCCATCGAGGTCGCAGGCCAAGAGGCCGCTGTTGTCCGCGGCATCGACGGCGAGCGCTGCGGAGGCACTGCCGAGGGTCTGTGTGATCCGCACGTCATCGATGTACCAGCCGTCGTCGTCGGGCACGGGGTTCCACTGGAAGGCGTCCTCAGCGGTCATGAGGTCGGAGACTTTGATCGACGTGAAGACGAACCGGATCTGCACGGAGCGCCCCCGGTACTCGGAGAGGTCGAACGTCGATTCGACCCAGGTCCCGGGGCCGAGGCTTCCCGCAAGGCCGGGGCCGTCGGAGGCACGGCCCGTGTTCGCCAGCGCGAAGGGCTCGTCCGTGTCCCCCAGGTAGGAGAAGGCGAACGCGGGCATGCAGGTCGAAGAGGGCCCGTAGTAGCGGTTCGGATCGGAGGGGTCGAAGTAGCTGTCCTCGTCGTTGCCGTCGTCGATCGGATCAAAGGTGCAGTTCGAGAAGTCGTCCGTTCCCTGGGCGTCGTACACGTTCAGGAACGGCTGGAGCGTCCGCCAGGTCGCGGAACCGGAAGGAAGGACCTGGACCACGGCGCGGTCCGCCGCCTCCCCGGGCGACGTGGACGTCGCGCGACTGTCCATGGTCGAGACCTGGTGCTTGAACGAGAGCTCGGGGCTCGCCGGAACGCACGGTCCCCCGCCCACGCCCACGCAGTCGGCGACGGAGTCGCAGGACCTCTCGTCGGGAGCCGGATCGGACTGGCAGATGCGGGCGGCGAGGTGGATGGCCGCTGTCGTCCGGATCGCGTCGAGCTGGCTGAGCATGTAGGTGTCGAGGTTGGGGTTCCCGGGTGTGTGCATCCCGTAGTGGAGCGAGCGGGTTCCAGAGTGCGCCCGGCCCCCGTCGGGAGCGGAGGTGCTGTGGACGTGCCACGCGTTGAGCGGCGTCTGGCCTGCGGCGAACCCCAGGTAGCACCCGGTCTCGCCGTACGAGCTGGAGGGGAACCAATCCGGGGAGTTGTACTGGCACCGGTAGCCATGAGACGAGAAGTTCGACGCCCTGCTGTCGTCGATGTTCTGGAACGTGAAGCTCCCGAACCCGGCCTCGAACCCTTCCGCAAACGCGTTCGTCGGCGCCGCGGGGCCCAGGACATCGAGGTCGAGGTCGAGTGTGAGCGTCTGGGAGAACGGGTTCGTCAGCTCGTTCGAGGTGAAGAGCAGGTCGAAGGTCACCGCGTAATCCTGAGTCGGCGCCGAGCGGTTCGCCTGCGAGTCGACCTTGAAGCGAAAGGAGACGGGCGCGGCGTTCGAGTGCGCGGCGACGCTACCGACCGCAACGACCTGATCGACGCAATCGATCTTCGGGTCGCTGGCGATGATCCTCGCCTGGACTCCCGTCAGGTTGGTGTCCGTTCTGTTCAATAGCGTGAAGAACACGTCCACGGTCTCGTTCGTGTCCGCGAAGCCGTCCTGGTCCCCGTTGTCCACCAGGCGGAAGAACGTGGCGATCACTCCGCCCGTGGCGGCGACCGCGAGGGCTTCTCCCGATCTCGAAACGGAGGCGGGCGCGCGTGCGGGTAACGGGACCGACGCTGCGAGCGCCGTTGCAGCGAGTCCAGCTGCGAAGCGGAGGATGCGAATCGAGGTCATGAAACACCTCCTCCCCACGCTTGCTCTCTATTGTGTCCGCTTGGCGCCTCGATGTCCAGACGAGTTCCGATTCCGGATGGGGCGATGGACAAAGCCCACTCAAAGGTCGGGACTGACCGGCGCCTCGCCGGTTCGAGAGACCGGGGGGGAGATCCTGGAGGCCTTGCGGAGGGGGTGAAACCGACCTCTCTACCTGCGGGACACCGGGTCGGGTATATTCTGCCAGCGCGACCTGCACCGAGTGGGACCGGAACGGACATACTGCATCGGATCGGACCTCTCGACGAGGAGTCCGTGCGCGAGACGGGATGCACGACGCGATTCGGAAGGTCCATCCGCTTCTCCTGGCCCGGGCGGGGAATCTCGGCGGCGCCGTTTCACACCTGCGCGAGACGCGCCGGTGCAATCCCGCGGATGCGGATTCCCTCCGCAGTCTGGCGTGGGTCAAGACCGCGCTCCGGGGCCGCAGAGCCGGCACTCCGGTAGGATCGGTTCGGCAGCAACGGCGGCCGGCGGCCACCGAGACCCCGGGAAACGCCGGACCTGGGAATCGCGGGAAGACGACGTGTCGGACGCGGATTCCCGCGGGTTGGGCGCGCAGGGCCCACTTGGACCGACTCCCTGCACGATCCGACGGACAAGGTCGATCGTGGTGATTCGCTCGTGAAACGCACGCTCGTGCGACCCGTGTCGCTCGTCGTCGTCGCCGCGGCGTTTCTCACCACGCTCCTGTGGTCGGGCAATCCGGATCTCGGCGCGAATTCCAACGATCTCGCACTCCACCTCGCCTTGGCCCGCGGCCTCGCCCAGAATCGCACGCTCGACTTCTGGCAGCCGTCCGACCTCGGATACCCGCTTCTGCGCGTCTACCAGCCTCTCTACCATCTGACACTGGCGCTGGCCGATGGAGCAAGCGGGCACCTGCTCGGCCTGCCCGGGTGGGCTCGTGTTCTGGGGATCGCCCTCGGCGTCGCGATTCCGCTCTCCCTCTTCCTCGGCGTGGCCGCCTGGCTACGGGCCGAAGGAATGCGCCGGGACGATGCGCGCTGGGTTTCATCCATCGCGGCGCTGCTCGGGGCCGTCGCGATGAGCCCGGACGGCCTGGGGTTCGATCCTCTCCAATCGATCTGGACCCGGCAGGGCTTGGTGACCCAGGCCTGGGCCACGGTCTTCCTGGTCCCCGCGCTCGCGGCGGCGGTCGCCCACGTGCGCGGGTCCGCATCGCCGTGGCCGGCTCTCGGCCTCGCGGTCCTCACGTGGGGAACGTCACTCATCGTCGGTTTCTGGCTCGCAGCGGCGGTCGCCTTTCGGGGGATCGTGGAGGCTGTGCTGCTCCGGCGGTCGGCTCCACTGTTTCGACTCGGCGTGTACTTTGCCGGCGTGGCCGCGCTGACGACCTTCCTCTGGTGGCCGTTCGTCGCGGACGCGCCATGGATCCACGACCCGTCGCCGCTGACGTTGCCATGGCTCAACGGCGGATTCGCGCCGAAGCTGCTGGTCTCCGCACTGTTGCGCGGGACGCTGCTCGACGGCGACGATTTCGCTCGTCTGGCCCGCCTGCCGATCTTCACCCTGCTGTTCTTCCTGGGCGCATTTGCCGTCGTACGGCGCGCCCGGGAGTTCCCCGCCGCCTCGATCTTCCTGCTCGGAGGCTCGGCGCTCTGGTTCAGCCTCGCCCTCGGCCGCCACGTCTGGGGGCCCGTGCTGTACGCGCTACCCGTCGTCGGCAGTTACCAGTGGGCGAGATTCGAGGGGATGATTGGCCTGTTCGCCACGGTCATCGCCGCCATCGGAATCCGTGACGCGGCCGAGGCGTTGCTGGCCCGGTCCCGAAAACGTGGAAGCGACACGTTGCAGATCTTCGCGGCGGGAGCCGCGGTCGTCGCCGCGACGCTCCTGGCCCAGGCGCCCGCGAGGAGGGCCCTGGCGAGCCACGAATACGCGGCCGAGGCGAAGGCCGGGCGCGGCGTCGCGCTCGTGCGCGAAGCGGCGCGCCTTCTGTCCGCCGAATCGACGCGAACGTCGATCGGCCGACCGCGATTGCGGACGAGCGAGCTGGACGTGGACCACGTGTTTATCGACATCGCCCTGGCGGAACACGACGTGCCACTCGTCGGTCGCGTGTTTCTGGGAACGGGAATCGCGGCGCAGCTCTCCAACCTGTGGGACGGGCGGAGCGAGTGGGGTCAGGCGCTTCTGGGTGTCGGAAGCTGGCTCGTCCCCTGCGGGTGGGCGGGCGACCTTCCGCCTGGCGCTTCTGTTCGACCGCTCGGTGGGGGGATCTGCATCGGTGCGGGGCGGAGCAGCCCCCGCTCGCCTTCTTCTCCACTGTCGCCGCGGGAGAGCCGCGGCCGCTGACCCGGGACGAGGTGCTCGCGGCGCAAAGCGCGATCCTCGAGGCCCGCGGCCACGATGTATTCCTGCCGTTCGGCCTCGTCCGACGCCCGGTCGGCGGATCCCTTCCCAGGGCCTACGACGCGCCGCTCGCGCCGGTCGCGGTCAGCGGCCACTCGTTCTCACGAGTTGCCCGCGGCGTCCACGCCTCGCGAATCGAAGTGGATGCACCGGTCGCGGGTGCGGTCGTTTTTCCTGTTCCCTACCACCCACTGCTCCAGGGCGAAGTGGACGGCGTGGACGTTCGGCCCGTCCCGGTCATCCCCGGCTACGGTGCGATTCCGGTACCCGCGGGACGCCACTCGGTCGCCCTTCGCTACGGCCCTCATCGCGCCAAGGACCTCCTGCTGCTCGCCACCGCCTGCTTCCTCACGGGGCGGTACGTCTGGTCGCGGCGGGAGCGTCGACGCTCTTCGAAGGGGTCGACATCGGAACCGACTGGAAGAGCGCACGAAGTGGGATAGGGATCCGGGTCTCCATTGCGAGGAGTTCTCGAAAGAACGAGCCATCCGTGGAGGGCCCCTCCTTCTCGATCTGGATCAGATGACTGTGCGGGAAGCCGACGTCCGGCTCCTCAGCCTCCTCCCCGATTCGCGTCGACGAACCTCCTCGTCAATTCTCTGTCGTACATCCGCGACCGGCTCGCCGGCAGCGCGACCCTTCTCGCTGCCAGTCAGGCAGACCCGTCCCACCCGGGCGGGGCCAGAGGATCGCGGCTACGATGTCGCTTGCATGAAGCCCGTGCCCGGTCGACCCGATGCCCGCCTGGCCAAAGGCGACTCGCCCGAGAGCGAAGGGACGCGAGGTCGCGAGGGAAGGAACTTCGAGCCGCGCCCGGCCTGTCGCGACTGCGGCCGCCCTCGGGTGGCGTGGGTCCCGGCCGATCGCGGCGAGACGGCGGCCGGCGTGGAAGGGACGGGTGGCCCATCCTGGGTCGCGACCGCCGGCACCTGTTTCTGCGATCGACGGACCGTGCTCACGACGCGTACCCGCATCCTCCTCCTCCAGCATCCGCGCGAGCGGCATCTGGCGATCGGGACGGCGCGGATGGCCCACCTCGCCCTGCCGAACTCGCGACTGCGGATCGGTCTCGACTTCAACCACGATCCGGAGGTGCGGGCAGATCTGGACGCTTCCATGGCGACCTACGTCCTCTTTCCCGGGCCCGACGCCCTGCCGGTCGACCGGATGCCGCGCGACCGTCCGGTCACGCTCGTCGTGCTCGACGGCACGTGGTGGCAAGCCCGCAAGCTCCTCCGTCTGAACCCTGCGATCGCTGCTCTTCCCCGGGTCGCGTTCCGTCCGCGAACGGCCAGCGCGTATCTCATTCGTCGGGAGCCCGCGGACCACTGCGTGTCGACGATCGAAGCGCTCGCTGAGGTGCTCGAGGTGCTCGAGCCGGAGGGGGGACGGTTCGAACGGCTGCTCGATCCCTTTCACGCGATGGTCGATCGGCAGCTGTGGTTCCAGGCGGAGATCCGCTCGAGCCGTCATCGCCTCTCCTCTCGCCGCGCGCGTGCCTCGTCTCGCGTTTCGCTCTCCGACCGCCTCGCCGCGGACTGGCCTCGCCTCGTCTGCATCCACGGCGAGGCGAACGCGTGGCCGCGTCATCGTGCCGCACGACCCGAGCCGGAGACGATTCACTGGGTCGCGCACCGACCCGCGACGGGGGAGTCTTTCAACGCGGTCGTCGCGCCGCGGCAGACGCTCGGGCCCGCCACGCACGAACACGTCGAATTGCCGGCGGAGAGCATTCTGGCCGGCGGCACGGTGGAGGGGTGGCGAGAGGCGTGGCAGGAGTATATCCGGCCCGACGACATCCTCGTCTTCTGGGGAAGCTTCTACCCAGATCTCGCGGCCGCGGATGGCTTGCCGCTCGCCTTCCCTTCCATCGACCTGCGCACGGAGGCGTCCCGGTTGCTGCGCCGGCGCCTCGGCGGCATCGAGAGTTCCATGGCCTACCTCGGCGCGCCGTCCGTGCGGCTCGGCCTCCCCGGGCGCGGCGGCCGCCGTCTCGCCGCCCTGGTCGGTGCGCTCGAATCGCTGCGCGCTCCCCGGACGAGCGCCGTCCCGTCGTGAGTCGAGCGGAATCGAGCCGCCTGGCCCGGATCCGTCGTGAAGGTCCGATGGAGACCGCGAACGGGGCCGCCCGCGGCTCCCCAACGACTCCTGGACCGAGCTCATGCGTCGGGTGCGAGGCTCTCCCAAGCACAGAAACCGGTTGACTTCTCGGCGCAAAGGTCGTGACACGGCACGTGCACATCGGAATGCGCCGCACCCGCGTACGGTGCAGTCCGGCAGACCGGCCCGCACCTCCCGCGGGTCTTCATCGCGTCTGAGTGACGCCCCGCGGCGTCACGGATGTCTGTCCCCGATTCGCAGCATCGTCTCCTGACTTTCCTGTCGTACACCCCCGAGCACCCCGCCCCGTTTGACACGATCCCCGGAGGGACACCACCTTTCGTTCCGGCCTATCCAACGGAGATCCCTTGATCGAGCAACGCACCGAGCTCGGCCGTGAATTCCTCTTACGACCGCGCGGGTTCGGTCGATTCCTCAGCGCCGGCTTCCTCGCCGTGTGGTTGTGCTTCTGGACGGCGGGCGAAGGGATCGTGCTGTGGATTCTGACGCGAGGGACCATGTCGCTCCTCAGCGGAGCGCCGCCCGGCCCAGGACACGCTCCGCTCCGACTCGGCCCGGCGCTCGCCGTCGGGTCGTTCCTGCTGGTCTGGCTCGCGCTCTGGACGGTCGGGGGAATCGCGGCGATGCACGAGCTCCTGCGGCTCACCGTCGCGCGGGACCATGTGAGCGCCGGGCCGGCCGGTCTGACCGTGCTCCACCGGCTCGGCCCCTTCCGCTCGACGCGGGAGATCCCCCGCGACGACCTGCGACGGGTCTACCTCGTCCCGCGCACCGGCGTCCTGACCGCCGAGCACCGCACCGGCTCGGTCTCGTTGTCCGGCCTCGGAACGCCCGGGGAGAGAGAGGAGATCGCCGCAGCTCTGCGGGCCGAGCTCCGCCTCGAGGACCGCGACACGGCGGACCACGGAGCAATGGCGCTCCCCGACGGCTGGCAGGAGATCGCGGATCCCGAGGTCGGAATCGCTCTCGTGCCCGACCTCGGGACGCGGCGCAAGCAGGCGCGGGTCTCGACGGTGGTTGCTCTCGCGGCGAGCGCCGTCGCGCTCGTGCTCGTCCTCGAGAGCTGGAAGGACCCTACGCTCCTTCCCCTTGCCGCAATGGCGTGCACTGCCGCCGCCGGTATGGGTTGGGGGGCCGCCTGGCTCGCACGCGGCCGTCTGGAATGGCGGATCGGAGTCGGCAGCGTCACGCAGCGGCGTCGCTTCGGAGGGCGAGTCAGCGACCGGTTCAGAGCGTGTCGGCTCGAGATCACGGAGAGCAGGGATGGTGACGGTGACGCCTGGTACGCGCTCGACGCGATCGCGCCCGACGCGGTGACGCTCTCTCCACCGGGGCGCAGGCAGGATCGCCGGACGGTGGTGAAGAGGATCCACGATCCCGACGTTCCGCGGCGGATCGGCAGGTGGCTCGCGCATCGCGCCGGAATACCCCTCGAGGATCGAGCGACGGAGGAAGCTCGGAGCCGGGACCTCGCCAGATTGAAGGAGCAGCTCCGGGGCGCCGGGAGGTTCGGACCCGTCGCCCTCCGTTGGATCGAGCGCTTCGAGTCGCGCAGGCGGCCGTCCGCCTGAGCCTGGCCCTGCCCTTGACCTGCTCGTCCGCCGGAACCAGTTCGGGTCATGGCCCGGCGCGGATCGTGGCCGATCCGACGCCCTGCCGGTCCTCGCGACCGGGGTTGACTCCGTCGGGGCCTTTGTCCGGCCCGTCATCCAGACCCCGTGCCGATCGTGGAGCGGAGCACGGGGGCGTGCCCCTGACGCTGTCCGGGCGCGTTCGCTGCGTCACGGCAGCGTGAGTCTCCATGCCGGCAACCGAACCCCGCACGAGTGACCGGCATCGAGACCCTCAGGTGTGGAGAACCTCCCGCACCCACGTGACCGCATCCCGGGCCAGGTCCACGGCTCCCACGGCGGCCTCTCGCGTGAACACGTCAGCCGGGATCCCGTCGGGAAGCCCGTTCGGGTAGCGAGTGGGGACGTAGTAGGCGTCGAGAAGACTCCACCGTCTCGCCTTCTCGGCGAAGCGCGGGTCCTTTCGCGCGGCGGCGGCGCACAGCCGTTCCACCGAATGGCCCAGGACGATCTCGTCGCCGGAGGCATAGAGGAAGGCCTTGATCGCCTTCTCCGTGACCTGCTGCGCCAGAAAGCACGCGATGTGGTACCCGCCGTGCTGCGCGAGGTGGTCGGCCCACTTCAGATCCTCGCCTGCCTGCGCGAGCCAGCGCCGACCTTCTTCTTTCGGCTCACCGTGCAAGGAGCACCTCCCCCGATTCGATCGCCTCGCGGACGAACCCTCGATGACGGACCTTCTCCAGCTCCCCGGGCGTGTATACGAGAAGATCGAGATCCACTTGTGCCGCGATCTCGCGCCGAAGCTCGATCGTTCTCTCCACGAAGCCCACGTCCGACTCCATGACGACCAGCAAGTCGAGATCGGTGAACAAGTCCCGACGCCCGCGCGCGTAGGATCCGAAGAGGATCACGCTCCGGACGGCGGGCTTGCGCTGGAGAAGGGCGACAGCCCTCCGGAGCGTGTCGGCAAGCGCGGCGACGTAGTCAACGCGCTCGCGCTCCAGCCTCGCGGCGATCTGGGCGTCCGTCATGGTGTTCCGGATGGGATTCTACCAGTTGGATCCGCGAAGCAGCCCGATCTCGGTAGCTGGCACCGAAACGATCGCGCAGCGTCGTCGATTCGGAGGACGGGTCAGCGAGCGATGCAGAGCGTGTCGGCTCGCGATCTCGGCGAGCAGGGGCGGTGACGCCTGGCACGCGTTCGACGCAATCGCACCCGACGCAGGGTCACCCTCTTCACCGGGGCGCAAACAGGATCGCCGGACGGTGATGAAGAGGATCCACGGTCCCGACGTTCCGCGGCGGATCGGCAGGTGGCCCGCGAATCGCGCCGGAAGACCCATCGAGCATCGAGCGACCGAGGAAGCTCGGGGCGGGGAGCTCGCCAGACGGGAGGAGCAGATCCGCGGCGCCGGGACGTGTGGACCCTTCGCCCTGAATTGGATAAAGCGCTTCGAATCGCGCAATCGCCCGTCCTGAGCCGAGGGTGTCTCGGGCGACGCGGGGGCAACGCCAACGCCCCGATCAGGAACTGCTTCCGCGCCCCTTCGCACGTGACTTCCCACCGATCGTCGAGGTCAGCGGGTTCCCCTCATCCTCGAACTCTCTGGCTCGGAGAATCGCCTGGAGATGTTGGTCGGTCCCGCAGGCGCTACTCCCTCCGTCCGACGATGAGGCAGTTCCTCCCCAGCCCCTCCCGCGCCAGCGCGGCGTAGAGCCGGCGCCGGACATCCTCGGGCATCGCCTCCTCGAGTGTCCGACGCCTGGCGTGGCATCGGGCCCCGACCTCCGGATCGGTCACGTAGTCGTCCCCCATCAGGAGGAAGACCTCCATGGGGAAATCGGCCTGCGCATACACCGCCTGGAATCGGACGTGCCGGAGCAGACGGTCGAGGGAGGCGTAGTCGAAGTAGTTGATGTGGTCGGGCACGGCGATCCAGTACGGAGCCAGACCGAGAGAATTCACGGCGATCCGCTGCAGCTCGTTGAAGTCGTTGGGGACGCGGACGCAGACGATCCCGCGCGGCCCGAGGACGCGGCGGACGTGCTGCAGGAGGTCCGCCGGCTCGGGGATGTGCTCGAGGACGTTCAGGAGCATCACGGCGTCGAACGCAGCCGGAGATCCGCTGGCCTCGCGCTCGTCGAGAAATCGCTCGAACGACAGTCCGTGGACGTTCAAGCCCTGGGATCGTGCGACGGCGGCGGCCTGGACGGAGGGCTCCGTTCCCTCTCCTTCGAAGCCGGACGCGACGAGAAACGCCAGCAGATCGCCGGTGCCACACCCGATATCGAGGACCCGACGCCCGGGTGCGTATTCGCCGAGGATGTGCCGCAGATCCGCGTAGAGCGAGCGCCGAAGCCACGATCGCTCCCGCTCCGCCTCGTCGCCGCCGGCCAGGAAGCGAGCCAGATCGCAGCCGCGGCCCCCCTTGCGGACCAGGTCGTAATAACGGCTCTCGTAGAACTCCGCGAGCTCATCCGTGTCGGGCACGGGGTCGAGCCGGCGGTAGCCCAGGCGGGGGTCCTCGATGACCCGATACCGCTCCCCCACGGTTCGGCGGCCTTCCGTCACGGTCGCTCCACCAGCTCCCACGCGAGGGGCGTTCCGCGCGCCACATCGCGAGCGGCCCGCCGGCCCAGCACGTCGTCGAGGTGCTTGGGCGGAAGGCCGTCTCCGGGCCGGATGGAACGGACGTTGTCCTGGGTGAACGGCTCGCCCGCCTTCACGTCCGCCACGACGAACAGGGAGCGCCGAAAGCGGCGGCTGGCCGCCTCTCGCTCGGTGGGCTGGTAGCGCACCTCCCCCATCGCCTTCTCGGCGAATCGAATCGCCTGAACCATCTCCCCGAACTCCCGGGGCTCGAGGGAAAACGCGCCGTCCGGCCCCGGCATCGCACGCGACAGCGTCAGGTGCTTCTCGACGATCGCGGCTCCCACCGCGACGGCGGCGACCGGCGCCGCGATCCCGAGGGAATGGTCGGAGAGCCCCACCGGCACTCCAAAGCGCTCCGCCATGGCCGGAATCGTCCGGAGGTTCATCTCTTCGGGCGGCGCCGGATAGGCGCTCGTGCACTTGAGAAGCGCGATCTCCGCGGCACCGGCGTTTCGCGCTGCGTCCAGCGCCTCCGCGATCTCGTCCAGTGTCGCCATGCCCGTGGAGAGGATCAAGGGCTTCCCGGTGCCGGCGACGAGGCGGACGAGCGGAATGTCCACCAGCTCGAACGACGCGATCTTGTACGCGGGCACGTGCATCCTCTCGAGGAACTCCACCGCGCTGGGATCGAACGGGGACGAGAACAGATCGAGGCCGATCCCACGGGCGACTTCGCTCAGTCGCGGCTGCCACTCCCACGGCGTGAACGCCTCCGCATACAGGTCGTGGAGGGTGCGTCCATCCCAGAGCGAGCCGCTCCCGTGACGGAACGATTCCGCATCCGAGCGGATGGTGATGGTGTCGGGAGTGTAGGTCTGGAGCTTGACCGCATCGGCCCCCGCGGTCTTCGCCGCCTCCACGATCTTCACCGCCTCGTCGAAGCTGCCTCGGTGGTTGGCCGAGAGCTCGGCCACGACGTACACGGGCCTGCCCGGCCCGATCTCCCGCGCGCCGATCCGGATCGTGGGGTTCGGTCCTCGCATCGTACTCATCTTTCCAGGTAGGGCGGGATGGCTGCCAGGCTCTCGACCTCGAGCCGTGCGCGGCCGGAGTCCGGAACTCCTTCCAGGTCTGCGCTCGAGCCGGTGCCGCGCCGGATCCGGATCGTCAGCATCCCCGCCGCGTTCGGCCAGACGAAGTCCTTCACGGGGTTGTCCCCGACGTACGCCGACTCCTCGGGACGCGCGCCCAGGAGAGACAGCGCGACGCGGTACGCTTCGCCCGAAGGTTTCCATTTCTCGGGCCCGAGCAGATCGCTGCACACGACGGCGTCCACGAGCGGATCCAGACCGAGCGCCTCGATCTTGCCTCGCTGCACGGCACCCATCCCGTCCGTCACGATCCCCAGGCGCACCCCTGCGTCGCGGAGGCGTCGCAGGACGGGGATCGCATCAGCGTACGGGACGATGTCCGGCCGGTGCCATCGGTACAGGTAAACGCACACATCCACGAGCTCGGTCGGCTCGGCGCCGAGGGAGCGCAGCACCGAGTCGAACACGTGACCGCGCCCCTCCCGCGCCAGGACGCCGAGCATGCTCTCGAACATCACGCCCTCGGAAACGCCCAACCGCGACGACAGATGTCTGGAGACCGCTCGGAATCCGCTCCGGACGAAATCCATCTCCGGAAACAGGGTATCGTCGAGATCGAAGAGGACCGCACGAACGCCGCTCATGGCACGCTTCGCGTGCCGAGACGCCCGGGCTCGAGGAAGAGGTCCTCGGTGTAGCGCAGCATCACGAGACCATCGCGGAAGTCGTCCACCGCCCGCGCGACGGTCTTCCCCTGAAGGAGCCGCACGAGGAACCGCGGCGACGGCGCGCCCGCGGCGAAGCTGAGGGCTGCTGCTCCGCCGAAGCGTGGGTTGACCTCGATGAACGGGATGCGAGCTCCGTCCAGGAAGCACTGGATCGTATTGTGTCCCGTGAGACCCAGCTCCCGGGCCAGCCGGATCGCCGCTTCGATCAACGGAACGCTCTTCACCGTCCGGCTGATGAACGACTCCCCCCCGAGAACCAGCATCCGCTCGCGAGGAACCACGGACAGCACCCTGCCGTCGAGATCGGCGAACAGATCGATGGTGAACTCGGGAGCCTCGACGAGTTCCTGAACGATCGGATCGGGGACCTTGCCCAGCGCCAGATCCAGATCCCGCGCGTCGTCCGCGCGGAACGTGAGGCGGCTTCCCTTGCCGAAACGCGGCTTCACGAAGAGCGGGAACCGCAGACCGGGGATGGAGAAATCGACACGCCGCGGCGTCGCGAGCCCCGCCGCCTCGCAGGCGTCGAGAAAGGCCGCCTTGTCCTGACAGACCCTCACGACCTCCGGACTGGGCACCAGCATCACCGTCCCCACCTCGGTGAACCGCTCCCGGTGCGCCGCGAAGATCGGAAGCTCCTCGTCGCGGGTGGGAACGACGAGGCGCACCGCCTCGCGCCGGCAGTAATCGACGAGGAAGTCCAGGAACTCGGGGTGGGTACTCCGCGGAAGCAGCACATGCCCGTCCGCGACGTACAGCGCGGCGGAAAGCGGACTCGCGTCCGCCGCCAGGACGGCGCCGCCTCCCTCGGCCGACAGCGCGTCCCGGAACGCTCGAACGAGCCCTACCTTTCGCGAGGCGCTCGTGACGAGGACCCTCATCGGCACACCAGGTCCGCGCAGATCATGCTTGGTTCCTTCGAAGACCACGCCCGTGCATCACGATCCTCTCGATCTCCCTGTTCGGGAGTCCGCACCGGCCCGGAAGGAGGCAACGCCGGCGTGGACCCGCGGATCCCGATCCCGCCATCGACCTGAAGGAGCTCCCTTCGATGCGACGACGAACCGCCCTCCCGGCGATCGTGCCCGCCCGTCCTGAATGGCCGGGCCGGTTCACGCGCCGAGGAGAAGATAGCCCGTGAGCGAGCTCATGGGAATGCCGGCCCTGTCGCGCCGCCGTGGCCTGGCTACGGCCGTCACGGCAGCGTGCGACGTCGAGGTCTCGCGATGAACGGGGCTCCCTCAGACGGCCGCCGAGGCCGGACCGTCTCGGGCGGGGGCTTCTTCCCGAATCGCCGTCACGAAGTCGCCAGGCGAGCTCCGGAAACGACGAGGGCGGGCATCGGAGCCCGCCCTCGTCCGGGGACATTCTCGCTACGACCGAACATTCGGGTCAACGGCTCACGGGCAGCCCAAACCGGAGGCCTGGATCTCGGCATCCCGAGACCCGACCTGGTGTGCGCCGGCGTCGTAGGTGCCGTTCCCCGAGATGTTCTCGGCCCGCACGACGCACCAGATTCCAATTCCTTGGGAGGGGATCGCGGCGAGCGGCGCCGACGTCGACGGCTGGTCGTTCTCGAGGCACTGGGTCGTGGAGACGGTGAAGTCGCCGCCGGAGTTCCGCAGCGTCCGCAGATCCCCGCAGACGACGTCGTAGCCCGCCGGGAAGCTGGGTCAGCGTGGTATGGCCCGGGCTCGGCATGCCGAATCCGGTACCGGCCGTGATCCTGAGGAGATCGAAATCGGGATCGCCGGGGGGAAGCTGCCCCTGCAGCATGAACATGTCGTTGGCGAAGGATTGGAGCGGATCCCCCGGAGTGCGCGGTGCCGTGTGCGCTTCGCACATCACCTGCATGTTGACGACGCGATTGAAGCCGGCGAGCACACCCGTTCCCTGCATGCTCAGGGCGAGGAACGGTTTGAATTGCTCGACCTCTCCTCCGAGAGAGCCTCCGGGGCCGTAGCTACTCTAAGAACAATCTACTTTTTGTTGTCAATAGACGATAACAAAGCGAAGGTCTCATGGCGATGGCCGCCGAAGCGCTCGAGTTTCTCGGAAGCTCTGCATTTGGGTGCCTACTGGTATTCTGCCCATTGTTGCTCCGCACGAAGATGATGAATGGGATGGCAATTCCGTAATTCGCGACTCGGGAGTGCGTGCATCAGTCGAGATAAAAGTCCTGTTTTGAATCATTTGCTGGCTGCACGGATTTAGGTGGAGCCGCCGCCGGTACCGACGATTCACGAGTTCCTCGATCTCTTAAGAAACAGCGGCGCGGGGGCCCCCCCAACCCCCTCCCGCCCTCCGCGATGCCGGCGACCGGCATCGCTCCGGTTGGGCTTGTTTCTTCCGTGTGTCGCGCCCGCCCCGGCGGCCGCTCTTACAGCGGCGCGGCTTCGCCCCAGAACCCCCAATCCCCGCCCTCCGCGACGCCGGCAGACCGGCATCGCTCCGGTTGGGCTTGTTTCTTCCTGAGGTGTCGGGGCGCCCGCCCCGTGCGGCCGCTCCCGAGAATCCCAACAGAACGTCGAAGTTCGCCTGGAGAATTCCTCATGATCCTTCGGAATTCGTCTTCTCGACACCGAGCGTTGGTCGTCCCCAGGTCTCGGGATCGATAGCGATCCACCAAATCAGCGACTGGGTGGTTTGCGCCGGGGAGCTCCGGCGGTCGGTCCGGCGATCGCCGCGCTACGCCGCGGCAGGACCGTTCCAGGTCTTGCCACTCTGCGTGGCAGTCGCGGATCAAAACACCAGGATCATCCGCGGCCCCATCCGTGCCCCATGTGGGCCGACGCCGGCGGGCGTCATCGCTCCCGGCGGGACCTGCGAATCGGTTCCGCGACCTGTGAAGTCTTGGTTTCGCGGCGGAGGGCCCGCGAGCGAACCCTGCCGATCAGCGCCCTCAGCTCGCTCTTCGCTGGGACGGCGATTCGCTTCAAGATGACGGTGTTTCCGTCCCCCATGACGACGAACTGGGCGCCGACCGTGAGGCCCAGCGCATTGCGGACTTCCTCCGGAATGACGACCTGCCCTTTCGAGGACATTCGCGTCGTCGCGACCGCTGCCATGACTCCGCCCTCCATCGTACCGGTACGATCTTGCCTGGGCGCGCGGCGCGGGCGCATCGGACGCCGACGTGCAGGACGGCGCCGCGCCGATTCTCCCTCGGCTGCGCGGAAGTAGCGGCGGCTCGCTCCCGCGCGCGGCGTCACCCGGATCCATAGCGCGCCGCGATGAGCGCGGACACCTCTTCGTAGTCCTCGGCCGCCGTCTCCGGAACCCGGACGACCCGCCGGAGCAGGGCTCTTCGGGGGCTCCCGGCCGGGATCGTCGCGGACAGTCGGAGGGTCTCAGCGGCGAGATCCTCGATCAGACCGTGAAAGACCAGCGCGACCATCGCCGGCGCGGCCGCAGTTGCCGCACAGCACTCCGCCACCAACTGGGCGAAGACGACGATCGCGAAGCATCTGCCCACTCCGAGGAGAACGCACGGGTCCTGCAGCGCCTCGGGCGGCACCGCGACGCTCTCCGCGAACCGGCGAAACGCGTCCACCTGGGACTCGAACAGCCGCACGTTCGCCACCGATCGGAGAGATTCGTACGCCGCAAGGAAGTGCCCGAACCGCACGGTCTTCGCATTGCGCTCGTGGGGTCCGGTCCAGTACGCGTTCTCGCCTGGCTCGCCGTCACTCGGCTCCGGCGGCGCAAGTCCACTGCCGAGACCGGCGAAGTACGGCTGGACGAACTGGGCGGTCATCCCGAAGTTGATGTGCGTGCTCCCCTCGAGCCCGGGGATCAGCTGCGCGTCCCTGAGGGCGGTCTCGAAGTAGGTCTCGGACTCCGCGCCCCGGGCGCCGATGCACTCGGAGAGCAGCGCGATCACCTTCACTCCCTCGGTGCTCACGCGGGCCTTCTGGACTGCGTGGAACAGCAGGTAGCGCCGCTCGTCAGGTCCCGCGACCTGCAGGTAGTCGAGCGCGCGGCTCGCGTAGAATTTCATCGCAACCAGGCGCGCGAACGCCAGCGCGAGCGTTACGCGCAGATGGGGCAGCTCGGTGACACGCCGGCCGTAGAGCTTCCGGGAGCGCATGTGCTCGAAGCTCTCGGCGAAGGCGTGCTCACAGATCCCGATCGCACCGAATCCGAGGAAGAATTTCCCGAGGTCCACCGTCCCGAACACCGCTTCCCAGGCCTCTCGACCCTCGGAGATGATGTCGCCGTCCGGGAACTCGTGGTCGTGGATGTCGAACTCGCCCACGAAGGCCGTCCGGATCCCGATGGTGCGGATCTTCCGGACGGCCTGGAACGCCGGCGTATCGCCGGGCCGCACGGCGAAGAAAACGAACGGGGATCTCCGCCCTTCGCCGGAAGTACCGGGCTTGCGTCTGGCCAGCACGGACACGATCGACGCGGCGTTGGCGTTTCCGATGTAGTACTTCGACCCGTTCGCGACCCACCGCCCCGGGCCCGCGGGCTCCACTGTCAATTCGTTCGCGAAGAGATCCGACCCGTGGGCCTTCTCCGATACCGCGAACGCGAAGAGCCCTCCGGCCTCCAGGCGCGTGACTGCCTCTGCCTTCAGCGCCTCGTTCGAGCTCATCAAGATCGGGAAGAAACCGAGAAACGACACGTGGAGACTGTACGCGTGGGCCGGGCTGAAGTACGCCGCGGCCTCCAGGAACCGCGCCAGCCTGCGCAGATCGAGCCGGTTGCCGCGGCTCGAGAAGCGCGCCGGAGAAAGAAGGCTCGCGTACATGCCGTGCGCTGCCTGGAACTCGATCCAGTCCGTGTACCACTCCTCCTGCCGGTCCTCGGTCTTGAGCGCGTCGAGCCCCTTCGATTCGAAGAAGCCGACGAGGAGTCGGACCAGGGGGTCGTCGAGATACGCCGCCGTGCCCGGCCCGGACGCCGGCGGGGCGAACGCGATGGGATAGACGGCGTCGCGGAGTATCGGACTCATCTTCCCCTCGCAGGGACGGCCGTTCGCTTGCGGACGACGGCGTCACCGTCCCCGGTGACGACGGACAGGACACCGACCTCGATGCCGACCGAATCGCGAACGTCCTCCGGGATACCCCTCCGTCCTCTAGCCCGGGTGATTCACGAAGGTCCGTCGCGAGAGTGACTTCGGCGAGCCCAGTCGAGCCGCGGAGACGGCGGTAATGACGGGCAGCCGCAGGGGCGAGGGCCCGAGACCTACTTGAACAGTACCTCGCACGACCCGAGTCCCGAGGATGCCCGTCAGCATGGCCGGATCCGCGGCTCGAATGAGCTCGCCGAAGTCGGTCGCAGCAGGAGCTTCGTGAATCATGGGGACAAGGGGCGTCCGCGTCGTTGCGGCGGCTCCCGAGCGTTCGGCCCTCCATCTTACCGATAAGAACATGCGGCCGCCCGATCGATAGCGCAAGCCGGCGTCCGCCGATCGTCTCGGAGGATGCCGACACCGAAATCCTCGATGTCGCTCCGCGCCGGCACGTGACACGGACGATCCCGCGGGTCCCGAGAGGAAGGCTCCCCGCGGGCGCAGGTCGCTCGGGGTGTACAACAGGAAAGTGAGAAGGAGCTGAGTCGAAGCGAATCGGGGACAGTCTCTCATGAGGCCCCAGGGGCCTCATGAGAGACTGTCCCCGATTCGCAGCATCGTCTCCTCACTTTCCTGTCGTACATCCCTGCAACAGCGAGGACTTTGAGGCGCGGCGTGAATCGCGTACAATGGCCGACGACTCGATGTGGCGACCGATTCGCTTCGGAACGATAAGGAGGATTCCATGAAGGCACGGAGAGTTTCGTCTCTCGCGGCGCTTCTCGCCGCCGCTGCGTTTCTCGTCTCGCACGCGATCCTGGCCGCTCCGAAGGCTGAGAAGAGCGCGGCAAAGCCCGCGATGGATGAGAGGGCCATGATGGAGGCGTACATGAAAGCGGCGACGCCCGGACCCGAGCACCAGGAAATGGCCAAGCTGGCGGGGAGCTGGAAGCTCGACGTCACCTCGTGGCCAGCCCCGGCGCCCCGCCGCAGAAGAGCACGGCCACCGCGGAGTTCAAGCCGCTTCTGGGCGGCCGCTACATGCAGCAGGAAGTCCATGGCGACATGGGAGGTCAGCCGTTCGAAGGGATGGGGATCGAGGGATTCGACAACGCGAGCAAGGAGCGGTGGGGCATGTGGGTCGACAGCATGAGCACCGGCTCCATGATGACGCGCGGAAAGTGCGCGGCCGGGGCAAAAACCTGCACCCTGACCGGCAGCATGATCGACCCCATCACGGGGAAACCGTCCGCAGTGCGCGAGGTCTTGACGCGAAACGGGGACAACAGCTTCACGTTCGACATGCATGGGCCCGATCCGAACGGGAAAGAGTTCCACACGATGCAGATCGTGTACACGAGACAGTGATCCATCGGTCCGAGCCGCGCCCGGACCCGACGCTCCCCGCGGCCGGTCCGGGCAGCGGATCGGCTCGCGCTGCCTCGCCACCAGCGAACCCGGAGCGTCGGATCTCGTCGGCGCCTACCCGAGCGCCGCGTCAGGAAATCCAGGGTCAGAACGAACTCAGATTTCCTCGCCTGTCGACCGCCAGGACCGAGTAGTACTGGTTCCCGGGAGGCGGATTGGGCAGCTCGAGCGAGGTTCCCGAGACGTTCTGGAACACCCCGACAGTCCCCGCTCGAATCGCGTCGCGGGAGAACGGCTGGCTCGACACGTAGACGTTGTAGCTCACCACGGTGGTCGGACGTCCGTCGAATCCGTCCCGACGGCCGTCCAGGAAAGGACCACGGTCGATGACGGCGAGCCCCGGTTGACGCGAAGCGTGAGGATCCCGCTCGGAAGCTGGTTTCCGAGGCCACCCACGTTGCCGTCAACATCCACCGCTCGCACGAGATAATGATACGGCGCCGCGGTGGCGAGGGCGCCCGAATCCGTGAACGTGGGCGAGGTCGACGTGCCGATCCGGTTGGACAGAGACGGGAGGAAACCCGGAGTCTCTCCGCGGAAGATCTCGTACGAGGCAATCGTCTCCGGCTTTCCGTAGATGTCCATGGTGACCGGGTCCCACGTCAGGACCGCGCTCGTGCCGGACTTCGAGAGGCGCAGCGAGGTGATGAACGCGGGAGAGCGCACCCCCAGGACGAACGTCGGCACGCAACTCACCTCGGTGGAGAACCCCGAGGTCCGATTCGACGTGTTCGTCGCGGTGACCGCGATGTAGTAGCGGACGCCGTTCGTGAGACCGCTGAGCTGGTACGCCGTTTTGTTCACCGCGTTCACGGACTGCGTATACACCCCCGGCGCGGTACCCACACGACCGTGTAATTCTTCAGATCGTCCGGCGCCCCGGCGGACGACCAGGACACTCTGAGGTTCCCCCCGTCTCCGGGTCGACCACCGTCACGCCCTGGGGTGGCGGCGGAGGATTCGGGTTGGACGGAGTCGCCTTGACGCAGTCGGGACGTCGACGGCGCAATCGGAGTTGAAGTTCGACCACCGACTCTCGAACCCCTCCGCGTCCAAGGCGACGACGAAGTAGTAGTAGGTCTGCATGTTATCGGCCGGAGCATGCTCGAACGTCGTCTCCGTCTGCGGCGATCCGGTCAGCTTCTGGTAGTCCGGAGGCACGAGACCGGTGGAGCCATAGACGTCGTAAAGTGCTCCCGGCAGCGCGCTGGGGTTCCACGAGAGGCTCACCCGCGCATTCCCCGGCGTCGCCTGGAGGCCGCTCGGGGGGGGACCGCCGGAATCACGAGGTGGAGCAACGGGTCGCCCATGTAGACGTAGCTCTGGCAGGGTTCGACGGATCCCCGGCCGCACCAGTAGGCGAGGCTGTTCATCACCGGGATCCCAGCGATCCTCTCCTTTCTCGGGCCCGTACAGGTTCTTGAACAGGACCGCGACCGTTTGCTCGCCGACGAACGTGTTGGAGAGACCGGACGGGGAGAGCACGGCGACGGCGCCGCCGCCGTTCCTCTTGAGCCAGTCCTCTCCATGGAGTACGTCAGCGTGGTGTGGAAGGCGCCGGTCAGGCAGTTGTGGGCGATCAGCCAGGGCAGCTTCGTTCCGTTGAAGAGCCCGTTCACGTCGGGGAATTGTTGTGCCTGATTGAAGAAGAAGTCGTTGGACCACAGCACGAAATTCCCGTGGCCCGTGTACTGGACGATCGAAGCTCCATCCGAGAACGTGTCCGATCCGTTCACCGCCTTCTTGATCTCGGAGCGCATGGCGGTCGCGGCAGGCTCCGGGCATCGCGTCGGGTTCTGGTTCGCGAACGCCGGATCCATCCAGTAGTCGAGGAAGCGGACGGTGTGGGGCGGGGTCTTCATGAACGCGGCCGAGTCGTTGCTGACCTTGCGGAACGCGTTCGACTCGGCGATCGAGAAATCCTTCCCGCGGTCGTTGATGAGCACCGCATGGCGCTGCCACGGCTGGCCGGGCAAGCTCTGCTCGTACTGCACGATCTTCTGGAAGATGATGTTCGCTTCGCCGAGGGTCCGGGCGGGGACTCGCCCGATCATCAGGTCCGGGAGCTGATCGTCGCCCAGCACGTCCGCGAGCAGGTTGTCGCTGGTGTAGTGACCGAGCTCGTAGACGTCCTTGAACATCACCTGCGTGGGTACGAGGTTGCCCGACGCGGTGCCCCCCGTAGTCGAACGACCCGTCCCCGAGCAGAAGAACGGCCTCGGGCTTCGGAAGCGCCCATCCTTCACCGGGATTCGAGGACATCACCCACGCCAGGAACTTCTCGATGGCGAGAGGCCCGGCAAGGCCGTCGTTGAATTCGTCCTGCACATCCCTGATCAGCGCGATCTTGGAGGTGATCCCCTGCGAGGCTCGGCGCGCCAGGAAATTCGCGAGCTGGGCGGCGGACCGGAGGCTCTCGTGCGCGATCACGATGAGGTCCGCCTGGTTCGCAGTGCTCCGCAAGTCGGACACCGCGGCCGCCGCGAAGTCCGCCACGGACGGAACGCTCACGCCCCCGTCCCCGCCACGACGAAGCGCCGCAGCGTCCCGTCCGGTAACGCCGGGTCGTTCGTGATGCGGAATCGAATACTGAACGGACCCGTTGCGCCGGGTTCGCTCCCGTCAGGCGCACCGGGCTGACGATCCCGGACGATCCCACGCGCCCCGTCACCTCGTAGATCGAAGGAGAAGCCGTCCCGAGCGAGCTCACGACGAACTGGAGTCGCCATCGGGCCAGTCGAACACGAGAACATCGCCCAGGGCGGCGAACGATCTGCGGTAGCGCACCTCGACCCAGTCGAGGTATGCCTCGCTCTTCACCGCCGGGACCGTCGGCACCAGCTCCCATTTCACCTTCACGGGATCGGTGACTGGGGCCCCGGCGCCCGAGTAGATGAAGTCGTGCGTGTACAGCGTCCGCCCATCCCAGGTGCCGTCGTCCGTGTTCACCGCGAGAGGCTGGCTCGACGCGTCGAGGAGAGTCACCGTGCCCTTGTGGTCGGGATTGACGGAGGCGTTTTCCGAGGCGCCGCGCACCTTCACCGTCACCCGCACGGGAAGCGACCCCGAACGAAGCCCCGGCAGGCTCACGTCCACGGTCCGGAACGTGGCCGGCGGAGGATTGCCGACGCAGCCCGAGACGCAGAGGCTCAGCCCCCAGTACCACGGGTCGGCGCCGCCGAGCGGCTGGAACGAGTCGTCCGTCTCGAGATGGGCGACCGCCTCGAAGTCGAGCGCCGGGGTCGCGTTGATCGGTGCGGACGCTCGGGTTGCCATCCGCGCGCGAGCGCCCGGCTCGATCGTGAGGAGTAGACGTTCTCGTCGGTGAAATCGCGGGCCTCGAACAGGTCGGGATCCGCCCCGGGGACTCCGTGTTCAAGACCGCCTTCGGCTCGTCGTCGAGCGCCTGTCCGTAGAACTGCACCCACTCCCCGGGCTCGAGGATCCCGTCGCCGTCGTCCGTGACCTGGAGTTCGACCTCGACGCCGCGACTGCTGAGCTTCCACGCGGACAGGTTCTCGGTGACGAACGGCGTCCCCGAGATCGTCGCATAGTCGAGGCGCACGATCCCGTTCTGGCGAGTCTTGATCCGATACCGCGGCGAGCTGGCCAGCGCTTCGTTTCGGGAGGCGCCGCCGGTTCCGTCGAGGTACTCCCGCTCGGCCGCCGCGCTCAGGCGAAACGTCGTCCCCTGCCCGTAGTTGAGGAACGCGTTCCGGTATACCGACTCGAACATGCGCTCCGGCTTCGACACGAAACGCTTGCCGCTGTCGCCGTCGAAATGAACCACCACCTCGAACGAGCGCACCGTCCGGATTCCGCCCAAGGCGGGGTCCCCCGGATCGGCGCCATGTGGACCTCCACGTAGCGCTGATCGCGCAGAATCCCGATCTTCCCGAGCCAGGCCACCTCACGCGGGTAGGTCTCGCGGCCGCCGTAGGCCTCCGGGTCTTCGGTGCGCGTCGAGCTGCGCCGGGAAGGCCTGGAGGAGATCCTCGCCCCCGGCGACGGGCTGGCCGGCAGTCCCTTCGAAGCTCGTCGAAGCGGCCGCCGGATCCGCCTCAATCCAGCGACCGCCCGTGGCCGAATCCCCGAACGAGAAACTCATCCAGTCCGCGAATCTCGATTCGCGGTGTCACTCCGGGAGGCAGCGTCACGCGGACCATCTTCCTGGGAAGCTCCGGTGCGCCGACATGGCGGTCGAGCCCATCGAAGCCGTCCAGCCGGAGGGCCGCCGCCTCGGGGGAGCCGGACGCAGCGAGGTCCGGGGGAGTGACCCGGAACGTGAACCGGGAATCGTCTTTCGCTTCATCGACCGCTCGAATCGCAGGCTCGGAGGCGGCTCTCGTCCGAGCCCCCCGACCACGACCAGAGCGACTCCGAGCCAAACGAAGCGCCAGGAGACCCTCTTAGGAAACAGATGCTTGGGGGCTTCGCCCCCGAACCCCACTCCCGCCCTCCACGACGCCGGCGACCGGCATCGCTCCGGTTGGGCCTGTTTCTTCCGGAGGTGTCGGACTGCACGCCCGTACCGCGTTCATGATCCGCCCCCGGGACGATCGATCGAGAACGGAACCGTCTCCACGCGAACGACCGGAGAGTCCCGAATGATGCGTGCGATTCCCAACACGTTTTGTCATCGTAGCCTCCGAGAGCACTCTTCCGCCTCATGCTCGAAGATGCGTCGCGAGATCGCGGAGACAGCCGCGACGACGGTCCACCGTTGGGGCTCAAAGCCGGAAGGCGCATCCGCCGCGCTTTTCCCGGCGAGAGCCCCAGGGATACGCCGCCGGAACCGCGGTCGCCTCAACCGCGGGCCATTCATGGATTTCCGCGAAGTCACGCCTCGTTAAAGATACGACGAAAGGTGCAGATGCGCCGGGCCCCCGGGAATCGGAGAGTTGACTGCCTTCCCATCGCCGAGCCGCTCCGGAAGCGGCCAGATCGCCTCGGGATGGGCCCGCGCCTGCCCCGCGGCGGTCCGCGGGGTGTACGACGGAAAGTGAGGACGAGCTGAATCGAAGCAAATCGGGGGCGTCGTCCATGACGCCCGAGGCGTCACCCTGAAATGCTGAAAACGTCCCGCGGGAGGTGCAGGCGGGTCTGCCGGACTGAACGTACGCGGGACGGGGGTCGGGGGCATGACCCCGATGTTCTCAGTCCAGCAACCGAAACTCTTCAGCAGGCAACTCATTCGAACCACGGGGCATTCGTGGGCTTCGGTTGCTAGCCCGGATTATTCACGAAGGACCGTAGCGAGACCGACTTCGGCGAACTCAGTCGAGTCGCGAAATGCCCTCCTGCTTGGCGCCCGCAGGACTCGGGCCGAAGACGTACTGTACCGTACGTCGCAGGGCGCGAGGCCCGAGGACGTCAAGCAGGATGGGCAGCTTCGCGGTCGCAGTAGGTCCTTCGTGAATGATCTGCGTAGCCTGGCAACCGGCCTGCACCTCCCGCGGGTTCTCATCGCTTTCGGGTGACGCCTCGGGGCGTCATGAACGACTGTCCCCGATTCGCAGCATCGTCGCCTCACTTTCCAGACGCACACCCCCGCGCGCGCGTCGTCGCTTGCCACGCCGATTTCCGCTGTGGTACGTTCCGTCATCATGCCTCCTGAGCTCCCGCTCCCACGAGCATCCGCAAGATCTCGCCGACGCAGGGCGATCTCGCGACGAGGCAAACGCCGCGCACCCGGGGCGCTCGGACGCGGAGGGCGCCGCAAGCCCGGAGAACGCGGGACGTCGATGCGGTGACGAACGCACCTCCAGGTGACGGTCTGGCGCCCGGATTCCCCCGTCGCGCTCCCGGATGGCTCACACGCGGGGCGCGGGACGTCCGTGCGCTCGCGCACTACCGTCCCGGCCAGATCGCGCGCCGCCTCCTGGTGGTGGCCAGACGGCGAGCAACGAGCCTCGCGCCGGGCGCGCTTCGCGCGCGCTTGGAGGCGCTGCGGAACGCGCCGCCGCCGGTACGGCCGCTCGCCCGATCCGACGCCCTGCCGGCTTTCGCGCTCGATGCGAGAGTCTCACCCCCTTCGAGGGCGGACGAGCTGCTCGCCGGGAAGTTCACGTTCCTCGGCGCGACGCGGAACCTCGGCGAGCGGCCCGCGTGGAACTTCCGCGGGCCTGGCTGCGCCTCGCATCTGTGGAGGTTCAACCTTCACTACCATCGATTCCTCGTGGATGCCGCCGTCGAGGCAGTCCGTCGTCCCGAATCGGCCGGCCGGATCCTCGGCCGTGCGATTCTTCTCCTCGATGACTGGAGTGCCGCGTGCCCGGCGGGTGATCCCGGGAGTTGGTCCGACGCGTGGTCGAGCTACGCCGTCTCGACCAGGCTCCTCAACGCGTGGCTCGCGCGGCTTCTTCTCCTGCCCGTCTCGGGCCCGCAGGCGCGGGACCTCGCGAGGCGTCTCGACTCGCTCGGTGCGTCGAGCGCGCTCTTCCTGAGCCGGTGGCTCGAGCGGGACATCGGCGGGAATCACCTCCTGCGGAATGCGTCCGCGCTGACCGCCGCGGGCGCGTGGTTCGAAGGCCCCGACGGCGCGGCCTGGGCCGCGCTCGGCAGGCGCCTTCTCCTGCGCGAGCTGTCGGAGCAGGTCCTGCCCGACGGCTTCCACTACGAGCGCAGCCCGATGTACCACTGCCTCGCGCTCGAGGACCTCCTGCTCTCTTCCCTCGCCTGCCCTGCCTCGCCCGAGCTGGCCGAGGAGGCCGCTCGGTGGTGCTCCCGCCTCCTCGACGCGCTCCCCACGGTCGTGCACCCGGACGGCGAGATCGCCCTCTTCAACGATTCTGCTCTCGGAATCTGCGCCCCGCCTCCGGCGCTCCAGGCTCTAGCCGCGGGGTTGGGCGTCGCTCGCGGATCCGGCGTCGGCCTCGACCTCCCCGACGCGGGCTACTTCCGGCTTGGAAGCGGCGCCAACGCCCTCATCCTCGACGCGGGGCGATTCGGTCCCGACCATCTACCGGCTCCGCCATGCGACACGCTGCTTCGAGCTGAGTCTGGGGGGGCGCCGCGTCGTGGTGGATACCGGTGTGGATCGCTACGAGGCGGTCCCGACCGGGACTTCCAGCGCAGCACCTCCGCTCACGCCACGCTTCAGATCGGGGACCTCGAGAGGGGGAGCCGTTCGGCGGCTTCCGGATGGGCCGCAGACCGAAGGTCCGGGGCCGCAGAATCGACGGAGCCACCGTCTCGGGCGAGCACGACGGTTTCGGATCGGCCGGGGTCCACAGGCGGGTCGTCCGCTGGGAAGGCGGAGGGGATGTCGTCTGGTCCGACCGCGTGGATTTTCCCCGAGAGGTTCCAGTCGCGGTGCGCGTCGGGCTCGTGCCGGAGGCGTCGGTCATCGCCGGCTCCACGCGCGCGGTGGCGCGAGTGGGAGGCGACGAGATCGAGTTGACGCTCCCGTCCGACGGAAGTGCGGTCGTGGAAGACGGAATCTACTGCGAACGATTCGGAAGTCGCGTGCACCGCAACGTGATCGTCTGGAAAGGAACCGGTGGGCGCGATCGGGAGTACGTCTTCCGCCTCTCCCGAAGGCCAACCGGCAGCGGTCGGATCATCGCGGGGTGACGTCCGCCGTATCCCGATCCGCTCCGTTCAGTGCGGCCCGCATGGATCGGCGTCCTCGGCGCCTCGACGCAGGCGATCGAGGCCCTGCCGAGCCGCCTCGTTGTTCGGATCGATTCGGATCGCCGCCTCGAAGTCTGCCGTCGCCTCGGCGACTCGCCTCTCCCGGACCAGGAGCGTTGCTCGGTTGAGGTGGGCTTCCACCAGGTTCGAGTCGAGCCGGAGCGCCTCCCCGTACTCCGCGATGCCCGCGCCGACATCCCCGCAGGGCGAGGGCCGTGCCGAGGTTCAGATGGGTGCCGGCGTGCCGGGGGCGGACCCGGAGCGAATCCCTGAGCTTCGAAACAGCCTCGTCGAGCTTCCCCTGGCGCATGAGCCCGAAGCCGAGATTGGACAGCGCTCCCGGATGATCCGCCTCGAGGCGGAGGGCCTCGAGACACGACGCGATGCCCTCTTCACCTGTCCTTGACGGATGAGAACGCCGGCGAGGTTGGCTCGAGCATCGGGGTACTCAGGCGTGATGCGGAGCGCCTCCCGCCAGTGAGCCGCGGCCTCGAGCCAACGACCGGCCGCGTGGGAATCCGTTCCGAGATTGTTGTGGGCCAGCGCGTTGTCGGTTGTCGCGCGAA